>CAWFUF010000011.1:0-1144644 GCA_963818775.1 uncultured Alphaproteobacteria bacterium
ATCCTTCTCCCCCTCCCCTCGCGGGAGGGGGTTGGGGGGAGGGGGCCTTACTCATCCGCGCTGAACGTTCTTCAACCACCAGTCGTTCAGATCGGGCAGCGCCTTCGACAGCACGGCATAGTCCGGCGTGACCAGCTTCGGCTTCGGCTCCGGCAATGACAGCTGTTCGCCAACGCTGCCAGACAGCGACGCATTGTCCACGGTCGGCAGATACCCCATGTGCGCCGCAAAGCCCTGCTGCGCCGAGGGCTCCAGCAGCGCATTCATGTATTTGCAGGCCGCCTCCTTGTCCGGCGCATTCTTCGGCAATACCATGCCCGACACGTAAAGGACCGAGCCTTCCTTCGGAAAACGTCCGGCGACCGGAAAACCGCCGTTGCGCCACATGAAGCTGCGCGCCAGCCAGATCATGCCGACGTCGATCTCGCCTGACTTGAACGCCGGAGCCAGGTTGTCGGTCTCGGGATACAACCGCAGTCCGTTATCGTTCAGCTTCGCCACGAATGCCTTGGCCTTGTCGAAGTCGGTCGTGGTGCCGCTTTCGAGCAGGCTCGCCGCCTGCAGCACCCACGATCCGGCTGTCGCCACAACGCCGACCTTGCCCTTCCACTTCGGATCGAGCAGATCGCTCATCGACTGCGGCGGTTCCTTGACCTTGTCCGGGTTGTACACCAGCACCTGTGCGCTATAGATGTGTGGCACGAAACCCGGCATCCGCAGCGCAGGCTGCACGTGCTTCAGATTAGGCACGGTCTTCTCGTCGAGGCCCTCGACCAGTTCAGCCTCGTTGACCCGGTAGCCCCACAGTGCGCCAAGACAGGCGATGTCCATCGTGCCATGCGGCAGCTTCTTCTGCGCATACATCTTGGACGTCCGCGGGGTCTCATCGCCGATGTCCTGCACCACCTGGACGCCCGCCGGCTTCAGGATCGGATCGTCGATGTTCTCGCGCAGCAGGCGCGCATAGTCGCCGCCCCAGGTCCCGACGACGCACTGCTCGGCTGCGCGCGCAGGACGGATGATCGCCGGCGCCGCGAGCAGTACCGAGGCGCCCAGCATGCCGCGCCGCGACAAGGTGAATTCACGCATGACTTGTCTCCCTGATTTCCGCCTGCATCGCATGGCCGGCCGCATCGAACAGCCGTTCGCCCTCCGCCCCCCAGCGCAGCGCCACGCGTGTGCCGGCAGTGTGGCGAGGCGCCGCATCGGGGCCAAGCCCAGGGCCGCGCGCCACCAGCGTGACATCCGGCCCAATGCGCACTGCATGGTCCACCACCGCGCCCAGCCAGGTGCAAAGCTCCACTTCGCCCTTGACGCAACCATCGCCAGGAGAAACCAGCCGCACGCTGTCAGGGCGCACCGCGAGCGTCGCCTCGCCGCCGCGCGTGTAGCGATTGGCGAGCGCAAGCACGGTGCCGTCGGGCAGCATGAGGCGCTCACCGTCCAGCCGGCCGCTCACGATGTTGCTGCCGCCGATGAAGCGCGCGACAAACGGATTGGCGGGGTGCGAATGCACTTGCTCCGGCGAGCCGATCTGCTGCACGCGGCCGTCGTGCATCACTACCAGGCGGTCGGCGAGCGCCATCGCCTCGGTCTGGTCGTGCGTCACCATGATCGTTGTGATGCCGCCCCGCTGCTGCAGGATGCGGATTTCGCGCGCCATCTCCTGGCGCAGCGACGCATCGAGATTGGACAGCGGCTCGTCGAGCAGCAGCACGCGGGGGTGGATCGCCAGCGCGCGTGCGAGTGCGACACGTTGCTGTTGGCCGCCGGACAGCTCACGCGGAAGACGCTGTGCGAACGCCTCGAGCTTCACCAGCCGCAGCATCTCGGCCACGCGCGTCTGCGTCGCATCGGTTGCCATGCGCCGCATCTCCAACCCGAACGCGACATTGCGCGCGACGGTCAGATGCGGAAACAGCGCGTAGCTTTGGAACACGATGCCCATCTCGCGCCGATGCGGCGGCAACGCGGTGATGCTGGCGCCGTCGAGCCGGATGTCGCCGGCTGACGGCGGCACGAACCCGGCGATCATGCGCAACGTCGTGGTCTTGCCACAGCCGGAAGGACCGAGAAGCACAATCAGTTCGCCACGCTGCACGTCGAGCGTCACCGCATCCACGGCTGTATGCGTGCCGAACTGCTTGCTGAGATTGTCGAGCGCAAGTGCCGCGGCGGTCATCGCACCATCTGGCCCAGCCGGACGAAGCGATCCAGCACCAGCAGTAGTGCCGCCACCACGACGATCTGCGCCACCGCGACTGCGGATACCAGCGGATCGATGTGGTACTCGAGGTATTGCAGCACGGCGACCGGCAACGTGGTGACGCCGGGACCGGTGAGGAACAGCGCCAGCTCAAGGTTCTCGAACGAGATCACGAAGGCGAACAGCGCCGCGGCGATGATGCCGGAGCGCATCGCTGGCAGCGTGACGCGCCAGATCACCAGGGGCGGTCCGGCGCCCAGACTGGCCGCCGCCTCTTCGGCCGCGCGATCGTGGTTGGTCAGGCTGGCGAGACAGAGCCGCACCACCCAGGGCGTGGTGATCATGATGTGCGCCAGCACCAGTCCGGCCATCGAGCCGGTGAGTGTGGAGCCGAACTGTTCGTCAAGCGCTACCAGCGCCACGTAGATGGCGAGGCCAAGCGCGATGGCCGGCACGGTAAGTGGCGCCAGCAGCAGCGTGGAAATCACGCCGCGGCCGCGGAAGCGATGGCGCGCCAGGCCGATCCCGGCGGGGACGCCAAGCGCCAGGCTGCCGAACACCGCCAGCATGCCGAGCTTGAGGCTGGTGACAATGGCACCGCCGAAGTTCGGCACGATGGCGGAGTACCATTCGAGCGTATAGCCGCGCGGCGGAAACAAGATCAGCTTCTCGTCGAACAGCGAGAGGTAAAGCGTCAGCAACAGCGGCATGACGATCAGTATTGCGCCACAAACGATGAGGACGAGCATGACGAGACGCTCGGCTGTTCGCGCCATGCCGTCGTAGCGATTGCGAACCGACGGCATGGCGTTGCTGCTGGCTGTCATGCCCCGATCGTGTCAGTTCTGCGATGGGCCAGCCTGACAAGCAGCGAACAGGAATGTCAACCGACCTGCATGATCACCGCGTTACCCGCTGGTAGCGGCGTGGGGTGCGCCAGGATGCCGCCCCGCCCGCTGCGGCAGGACGAGCACACACACAACGATGAATGCTGCGATCACTGCCGATGCGATCGGCCGGCTGAACGCGAGGCCCCCGTCGTGCACGGGCTTGTCCAGCAGATCGCCGACCGTGGCACCGAGCGGTCGCGTAACGATGAAGGCGGCCCAGAAAAGCAGGACGTTCGAAACGTTTGACCAGAAGTATAGCCCGGCAATCACGGCCAAACCCGCGGTGAAGACCAACGCTCCGCCCCCGTAACCGAGTCCGCTTGTGTCTGCCATCCAGTCGCCGAGCGCGGTGCCGAGGGTCTGCGAGAATGTAATGGCAGCCCAATAGAAGGCCTCGACCTTCGGCGTGGCCACGGTGTTCACCGAGACGCTGCCCTCGGACCAGTACCAGGCTCCCAGCACGAGGATGAGACAGCTCAGCAAGAGCAGCGACCCACCGGTGTACCCGATGCCGAGCGAGCGATCGGCAAAGTCCGCCATGGTGGTGCCGAATGTCGTGGAGGCGACGATCGTGGCCCAGTAGAGGATGGGGCGAAACCTGCTTGCCAGGATTTGCACGATCACCAGTGCGATCAGCAGGCCGAAGAACAGAGCGGTGCCCGCCAAATAGCCCCAGCCGAGCGTCATCGTTACGGAATCACCGCCAGTCTCACCCAGCGTCGTGGCCGCAATCTTGATGATCCAGAAGAACAAGGTGACTTCGGGCACCTTGCTCCAAACGCGTTGCGCCAGAGCGTCGTGCATGCGTTACGGCCTGTCGTCCTTTTGCGAATGCTGTCGGTCACCCGGTGGGGCGAGCGGAGCCACCCGCCCGACGAGGCGGCGCGTCAGGCGCTGCCAGTCAGGTCAGAACGTATCGTCGTTCGATCCGCCGCCGCTGTTGTCCCAGCCGGTATCCCCGCTGTCGTCCGGCAACGACGATTGGTCGCCGCCCGAAGTGTCCCACGAGCCGTTGTCGACATAGCCGGGATCCGCCTGGCCGCCGCCCGAATTGTCCGTCCACGTGCCCTGGTCCACGTAGCCCTGATCGGCGGGCGGGCTGCCCCACGGGCTCCCGGTCATGGGTGCGTCTGGAGTAAAGCCGCCGCCCAGGCCGCCGCCGAAGCCACCACTGTGTGAACCGGAGAACAGGTTCATCAGCGCATTGCCCGCGACCAGGCCGCCGGCGACACCGGCTGCAGTCGTCAGCGCGGAGCCCAGGAACCCGGAGCCGGGGCGCTGGAACATGCCGGGCTGATAGCTCGGCGCGTATTGCGGAGGCGGCGGGGCGGCCTGCTGGTAGCCGGGCTGGGCGCCCTGGTTCCACGCCGGCGCACCCTGCTGCGGTGGCGGCGCGGAGCGTGAGCCGCCGCCAAACAGGCCACCGAAAAACCCGCCGCCGGAGCTGCTGCTCTGCTGCTGTTGCGCCTGCTGCCGCGCTTGCTGCACCTCCCACTCCAGCCGCTGGATGCGATTCTGCGCCTCGGCGAGAGCGTGCTCCTGCACGAAGGCCAACTGCGTGATGCGATAGCGCGCGTCCGGATAGCGGTTGAACAGGTCGCCTATCAGCCGGTCCGCCTCGGGATCGACCGGCGGCAGAGCGGGGGTCGTGGTCGCCGGCACCGAGCCGCCGAATGCCGGCTGGGCCTGCGGCTGGCTGCCGCCAACGCGGGCGATGAACTGGTTGATGATGTCGCGTTCTTCGTTTGTCATTGGGGCACCCTCTGGGTTCCGTGGCGTGCGATGTGGCTTCGCGGCCTCGTTGCTTCAATGGCGCGAGGGGCTCCACCGGGGGCAAACGACCCCTGGCATTGCCGCCCGCCCGTCTCTGCTCTATGTGGCGCCGCAAATCAATCCAAACTCGGTCAGATGCAAAGCACGAAGCCCAGTTTTCAGGCACTGATCCTACGGCTGCATGACTACTGGTCCCGCCAGGGTTGCGTGATTCTGCAACCCTACGATGTGGAAATGGGCGCTGGCACGTTCCATCCGGCGACCACCTTGCGCGCGCTCGGGCCGCGTCCCTGGCGAGCCGCCTATGTGCAGCCGAGCCGACGCCCGACCGACGGCCGTTACGGCGAGAACCCGAACCGGTTGCAGCATTACTATCAATACCAGGTCATCATGAAGCCGTCGCCCGAGGACGCGCAGGACCTGCTGCTCGGCAGCTACCGCGAACTCGGGCTGGACCCCTTGCTCCACGACTTCCGTTTCGTCGAGGACGACTGGGAGAGCCCTACTCTCGGCGCCTGGGGACTGGGCTGGGAGGTGTGGTGCGACGGCATGGAGGTCGGGCAATTCACCTACTTCCAGCAGGTCGGCGGCATACCGGTGATCCTGCCGAGCTTCGAGATGACCTATGGGCTCGAACGGCTCGCGATGTACGTACAGGACGTCGACAACGTCTACGACCTCGACTTCAACGGCGCCCCAGGGGATCGTAACGTGCGTTACGGCGATGTATTCCTGCGCGCCGAACGCGAATACAGCGCGTACAACTTCGAGCACGCCGACACGGCGCTGCTGACGCGCCATTTTGCCGATGCTGAGGTCGAATGTGCGTCGCTCCTGGACCTTGGACTGGCGCTGCCGGCCTACGATCAGTGCATCAAGGCAAGCCATCTGTTCAATCTGCTGGACGCACGTGGCGTGATCAGCGTGACCGAGCGGGCGAGCTATATCGGCCGCGTGCGGACCCTGGCAAAGGGCTGCTGCGAGGCCTGGGTCGGGGGTGACAATCAATGACTGCGCAAATGGAGGAAAACGTCATGGAAGAACTGGTGATCGAGGATGTGGAAGCCTGCCAACTCGCGGCCGAACTGGTCGAGTTGACAGGCGACAGCCTGCGGATGGCGGTGATCACGGCGCTACGCGAGGAACGCGATCGCGCACTGGCCCGCCGGCGGCGGCACGAGCGGATCATGGCGATTACCCGGGAAATCGCGCTCAGCGCCGCATAGGCAGGCAACGCGCTGGTTGAATGAAGGCGTGACTTTCGGCGGCCCAATCACTAGTTCTACCTGATGCTCCCAGGTTTCTACCAAGGAGGCGGTTATTGGGCGCTCAACTGAATATCAAGAGCGAGGACGCCTACCGGCTGGCGTCCCGTCTGTCGGAATTGACCGGCGAAAGTCTGACTTCGGTCGTCACCAAAGCCCTGCGGGCGGAATTGGAGCGGGAGGAGAAACAGCGCGACATCAAGACCCGGGTGGATCGCGTCATGGAGATCGCGAGAGAGATCCGCGCCCACATGCGCGAGCCGGTCAGTTCGGACACGAGTTGGATGTACGATGATGAAACGGGACTGCCGAAATGATCGTGGACGCGTCCGCGCTTTTGGCAGTTGTGCTCGACGAGCCGGACGGCCGGCGTTTTGCCGAGATTATCGCATCAGCACCCAGGGCGAGGATGCCAGCACCGACTTGGTTTGAAGCTGCTCTCGCCGTTGATATCCGAGGTGACGATCTGGCCAGCCACAAATTCGATGATGCAGTGCGTGACCTGGGGATTGAGCTGATGGCGTTCACCCCCGAGCATGCGGAGTCCGCGCGTAAGGCTCGGAGAGTGTACGGCAGAAGACAACATCCCGCTCGGCTGAACTTCGGTGATTGCATGGTCTATGGCGTGGCGAAGGCCGAGCGAGAGCCGCTGCTATTCAAGGGTAACGACTTCTCCCAGACCGACGTCGAGCCGGCGCTGAAGGACTGACGGTGCCGGAGCTCTTTCTCGAACTGTTCAGTGAAGAGATTCCGGCGCGGATGCAGGCGCGGGCGGCCGAGGACCTGAGCAGGCTGTGCGGTGAGGCCCTGGTCCAACTGGCGCCCGCCAATGTCCGCACGTTCTTCGGTCCCCGACGCATTGCACTGGCAGCGGAGGTGGCACCCGTGGTCGCCGCCAGCAGTGCAGTGGAGCGCGGCCCGCGCACCAGCGCACCCGAGCAGGCGCTGGCCGGCTTCCTGCGCAAGCACGGCGCGACGCGCGAGCAGTTGCGTCAGGAGGCCGACTACTGGGTGCTGGAGAAGACTGCCGCTGCGGTGCCCGCCGCCGCCCTGATCGCCGAGGCGGTCCCGCCGCTCCTGCGCCGCTTCCCCTGGCCGAAGTCGATGCGCTGGGGCGGTACCAGCAATTTCACCTGGGTCCGCCCGCTGCGCCGCATCGTCTGCCTGCTGGACGGCGCTGTGGTGCCGTTCGATCTGCGCGACGGCGAGGACAATGGGCACGGACTGGCGTCGGCCGACCTGACAGAGGGGCACCGCTTCCTGGCACCCGGCGCCTTCGCGGTGACCTCCTGCGCGGATTGGGCGGACAGCCTGCGCGAGCGCCGCGTTCTGGTGGATGCCGCGGAGCGTAAGCGCGTCATCGCAGAAGGGGTCGCCGCGCTCACCAATGAGGCGCAGGTGGTGGACGATCCCGGGCTGCTTGACGAGGTCACCGGACTGGTGGAATGGCCGGTGCCGCTGCTCGGCCGCATCGATCCTGCCTACATGGACCTGCCGCCTGAAGTCCGGCAGGTCTCGATGCGGGTGAACCAGCGCTACTTCGCCTTCCGCAACCCCGACGGCTCGGCCGCGCCGTATTTCGGCTTCGTCGCCAATATCGAACCCGCGGACGAGGGCGCGACCTCGATCGCCGGCAACGAGCGCGTGCTGCGTGCCCGTTTCGCCGATGCACGCCACTTCTGGGACCTCGACCGCAAGGCGCGGCTTGAATCGCGCGTGCCTCTGCTGGACCACGTCACCTTCCACGCCAAACTCGGTTCCCAGGGCGAGCGGGTGCGCCGGCTGGAACGCCTGGCGGAGGAGATCGCCCCGCTGGTCGGCGCCGGCCCGGCTCTGGCACGCGACGCCGCTCGGCTTGCCAAGGCTGACCTGGTCACCGGCATGGTCGGCGAATTCCCCGAACTGCAAGGCGTGATGGGCCGCTACTACGCGCTCCACGACGGCGAGGAGCGGCTGGTGGCCGACGCCATCCGCGATCACTACGCGCCTCGCGGGCCTGCTGACGCGGTCCCCACCGCCAATGTGTCCATCACGGTGGCTTTGGCGGACAAGCTGGACCTGCTGGTCGGCTTCTTCGCGATCGGCGAGCGACCAACGGGCGCCGGCGACCCCTTCGCCCTGCGCCGCGCCGCGCTCGGCATCATCCGCATCATCCGTGAGAATGGGCTGCGGCTGCATCTGATCCCGCTGATCGACCTGGCCGGCCAGGCTTGGCATCACCGCGGCGTGCATTCGATACCGCCGGAGGAAATACTGGATTTCCTCGCCGAACGCCTGCGCGTGCAGCTTCGCGCCGAAGGGGCGCGACACGACGTGCTGGCCGCGGTATTCGCCGCCGGCGCCGATGACGACATCACGCGCCTGCTGGCGCGCACGGATGCGGTGTCAGCCCTGCTGGCCACCGACGACGGCGCGAATCTGCTCACCGCGTATCGACGAGCCGCGAACATTCTGCGGATCGAAAGCCGCAAGGATGGCCCTCATGACGGCCCGCTGAACGAGGAGCGGCTGAGAACGACAGAGGAACAGCGTGTGGCAAGCGGCGTCGCCGAGGCCGAGCAAGGCATCTCGCAACATCTGCGGGATGACGATTATGAGAGCGCTCTGAGGCTTCTCGCCAACCTGCGCGCCCCTCTCGATGCGTTTTTTGATAAGGTCACCGTGAATGCACCGGAGCCTGATTTGCGCCAAAATCGTTTGCGTCTTCTTCATAAAGTCCGGTCAACGATGGACCGCATTGCCGACTTCGGAAAAATCGAGGGCTGATTTGCAATGACAAAATGGGTGTACAGCTTTGGCGCCGGCCATAACGAGGGCGGCGCGGACATGCGCAACCTGCTGGGCGGCAAAGGCGCCAACTTGGCCGAAATGGCAAGCATCGGCCTGCCAGTCCCGCCGGGCTTCACACTCACCACCGAGGTCTGTACCGCGTTCTACCAGAACCAGCGCAAGTACCCGAACGATCTGGGCGGGCAGGTCCACGAGGCGCTTGACCAACTGCAAAAGGCACAGGCGCTGAAGTTCGGCGACAAGCACAAGCCGCTGCTGGTCTCCGTCCGGTCCGGGGCGCGGGTATCGATGCCCGGGATGATGGATACCGTGCTCAACCTGGGGTTGAACGACGTGACGGTGGAAGGGCTCGGCGAGGCGGCGGATGACCCGCGCTTTGCCTGGGACTCCTACCGCCGGTTCATCCAGATGTACGGCTCGGTGGTGTTGGGGGTCGATCACCATCGGTTCGAGGAGATCATCGAGCACGCCAAGCTCGACACCGGCGTGACCGAAGATACCCAGCTATCGGCGCAGGACTGGCACCGCGTTGCGCAGAGCTACAAGGACCTGATCGAGAGCGAGACCGGCAAGCCGTTTCCGCAGGATCCCGAGGAACAGCTCTGGGGCGCGATCGGTGCGGTGTTCGGTTCCTGGATGAACCACCGCGCGATCACCTATCGCAAGCTACACGACATCCCCGCCGAATGGGGCACCGCAGTGAATGTGCAGGCCATGGTGTTCGGCAACATGGGCAACGACTGTGCCACCGGCGTGTGCTTCACCCGCGATCCGTCCACCGGCGAGAACGTGTTCTACGGCGAGTATCTGGTGAACGCGCAGGGCGAGGATGTGGTGGCGGGCATCCGCACGCCCCAGCCGGTATCGAAGCACGGCGCGAAGCCGGACGAAACACCGCTGGAAGCGGCGATGCCCGAGCCCTACGCGGAACTGCTGCAGGTGCGCGAGAGGCTTGAGCAGCACTACCACGACATGCAGGACCTGGAATTCACGATCCAGCAGAACAAGCTCTACATGCTGCAGACGCGGAACGGCAAACGTACCGCCGCGGCGTCGCTGCGGATCGCGGTGGACATGGCGCGTGAAGGCCTGATCGACCAGGCCGAGGCGGTGCGGCGCGTGAACCCGACCTCGCTCGACCAGTTGCTGCATCCGATGCTGGATCCGAAGGCACACCGCACCCTGCTGGGGAAGGGACTGCCGGCCAGCCCCGGCGCCGCCTCCGGTGCCGTCGTGTTTACCGCCGATGAGGCGGAAAGCCGCGCGCAAAAGGGTGAGGCGATCATCCTGGTGCGCATCGAGACCAGCCCCGAGGATATCCACGGCATGCACGCCGCCCGCGGCATCCTGACCACGCGCGGCGGCATGACCAGCCACGCGGCAGTTGTGGCGCGCGGCATGGGCCGGCCGTGCGTCGCAGGCGCCGGCGGCATCTCGGTCGATTACGGCGCACAGACGCTGTCTGCCGGCGGCAAGACGGTGCGCGCTGGCGAAACCATCACGCTGGATGGCGCCGCGGGCGAGGTATTCGTTGGCACCGTCTCGATGATCGAGCCCCTGATGTCGGACGACTTCGCCACGCTCATGGGCTGGGCGGACGAAGCGCGCACGATGGGGGTGCGCGCGAACGCCGAGACGACGCTCGATGCCGAGACGGCGAAGAAGTTCGGCGCCGATGGCATCGGGCTGTGCAGGACGGAACACATGTTCTTCGACCCGGAGCGCATCAGCGCGGTGCGGCAGATGATCATGGCGCCGGATGAGGCCGGACGCCGTAAGGCGCTGGCGCTGCTGCTGCCGTTCCAGCGCGACGACTTCCACAAGCTGTTCCGCATCATGGGCGACCTGCCGATCACCATCCGGCTGCTCGACCCGCCGCTGCACGAGTTCCTGCCGCACGAGGACGCTGAGTTGGAGGATGTGGCGCGGGCGCTCGGCGCGAACATCGAGGCAATGCGCCGGCGCGCGGCGGAGCTGGCCGAGGCCAACCCGATGCTGGGCCATCGCGGCTGCCGCCTGGGCGTGACCTATCCCGAGATCTACGAGATGCAGGCGCGCGCGATCTTCGAGGGCGCGCTGGAGGTGGCGAAGGAGACCGGCAAGGCACCGGTGCCGGAGATCATGATCCCGCTGGTCGGCGTGAAGAAGGAGTTGGAGATCACGCGCGCGCAGGTCGATCGCGTGGCGGAGGAGGTGTTCAAGGCGGCCGGTCGGCGTATCGAGTACAGCGTCGGCACGATGATCGAGCTGCCGCGGGCCGCGATCGTGGCTGACAAGATCGCCGAAGTGGCGGACTTCTTCAGCTTTGGCACCAACGACCTGACGCAGACCGTGTTCGGCCTGTCGCGCGACGACGCGGGGAAGTTCCTGCCGCAGTATGTCGAGCAAGGGATTTTGCCGAAGGACCCGTTCGTGTCTATCGATGTCGAGGGCGTGGGCGCGATGATACGGCTTGCGTCCGAACGCGGGCGGCAGACGAAGAACCACCTGAAGCTCGGCATCTGCGGCGAGCACGGCGGCGATCCGGCGTCGATTTCGTTCTGCCAGGAGGTGGGGCTGGATTACGTCTCGTGCAGCCCATACCGCGTGCCGGTGGCACGGCTGGCGGCCGCGCAGGCGGCGCTGGGGGTGGAGAGCGACCGGACGGCATGACTGCGGGCCGGCGCGCTGGGATGGGACCGAGCGCGCAGCCACATCCTGCGACGCAGTTGTGAGATCCGCTTAGGCGAGTATCTGCCGGACCGGTGCGGGTCCGGCAGGCGGCCGACCCCGCGGCAGGTGCCTTCCTTGCCGAACTCAACCGATCCGAGATACATCGGCATATCCCGTCAGCGGCTGAGGGAGCCGTATGCGCACTCCGGGGAGCGACAAATGCCGGAACCGGACCGAGATCACGCTGTCCGAGAAAGAGCGTACTACATTTGGGAGCGTGACGGTCGCCCCGAAGGGCAGGCCGAAGCTCATTGGCTGTCGGCGGCTCGTGAGCAGTCCGGCAATGAACCCGCAGACGAGTTCATGGACGACGAAGAGAAGATTCTTGCAGGCCGTCCAGATGCGAATATGCCAGCGTTGCTGACAAAGGATGTGCAAGGCGGCTAACCACGAGGCAAGGGCCGGCCCACCAGCACACGCGCCGATTCACCTGTTACCATCGACGATTCCACTTGCCGGCGCCAACTCCCCCACTACCTTACATTTGTCTTACTCTACGGTTCCAACCATGGCCGACGCAGCCAGATCCACGACGACAATGTCGACCAAGGGCCAGGTCATCCTGCCGGCAGCCATCCGTCGCCGTCACAACTGGCGGCCAGGCACAAGGTTGACGGTCGAGGAAACAGCCGACGGCGTACTGCTGCGGCCGGCGCCTGCCTTCCCGCCCACCACGACCGAGGAGGTCTTCGGCTGCCTGCGTCACCAGGGCGAGCCGAAGACATTGGAGGAGATGCGGGACGGCATCGCAGCCGAGGTGCGTCGGCGCCATGCTCGTGGTCGATACTAACGTCGTCGTCAGACACCTGACGAACGATGACAAGGCGCAGGGCGCGCGCGCTCGTCGCCTGATCGAGCAGCACGATGTGTTCGTGCCATTGACGGTGTTACTGGAAGCCGAGTGGGTGCTGCGCAGCGTGTACGGCTTGCCGGCGGCGACAGTTGTCCGCGCGCTGCGTGGCTTCGCGGGCCTGCCACGCGTGATGGTCGAGAGCGCCGACGCGGCAGCCGCGGCACTCGACTGGGCGGAGCAGGGACTGGACCTGGCCGATGCGCTTCACCTTGCCGAGGCGCGCGGGTACGAGGGGATGGCAAGCTTCGACAAGGCTCTGGCAAGGACGGCGCGGCGGGTCGGAGCGCCGACGGTAAGGGAGCCGTAGGCTGTTGCCGGTGCGTGGTCATCGGGCCGGTACTGCGCTACAATCCCGCCATATGCCGATCGAAAGGAAACGTTGAAATGCCCAACCAACCAGCCACGCCCGTCGGCCTGAATCACCTGGTTCTGAACGTGCGCAACATCGAGGAGTCGCACCGGTTCTGGACCGAGACCATCGGCTTCAAGCAGGTCGGTGAAATCCATGCCACGCCGGCACGCCCGAACCCGCCGAAGATGCGTTTCTACAGCGGCGATCACGGTGGCGGCTCGATGAGCCACCACGACGTCGCCCTGATCGAGAACCCGAATTTGCCGCCGCCGCCGGCCGAATGGACCATGAGCGGCGGAATGAGCGCGATCAGCCACATCGCCATCGCATATCCAGATCGCGATGCTTGGCTCAAGCAGTTGGCATATCTCCAGGAGCGTGGCGTGAAGTTTGACCGCCGCGTCGATCACGGCATGACCCACAGCCTCTACATCCACGATCCCAACGGCTATGGCGTCGAGCTGCTGTACGAACTGCCGCGGGAGGTGTGGGAAGGCGACATCGATGCCGCGCTGAACTTCGCCAAGCAGTTGCCGACCGAAGGTCCTGAAGCATTGCAGGACACGGCGGAAAGCGTGCCGGTATTCAAGGCCGCACAACCCGTCACCGCCTGAGGTCCGTCATGGCAAAGCGTCAGAGCGTCAACGGGTCTCGTGCGCGTCACGAGAACCCGATCCCGAACGCCAGCCGCATCGGCAACATCGTGATGTCGAGCGTGATCGGCGGATCAAATCCCGGCACGCGCGAGATGCCGCCGACATTGGAGCAGCAGGTCGCCAACGTGTTCGGCTATATCCGCCACGACATCGAGGCGGCCGGTGGCACCGTCGACGACATCATCAAGATCACCTTCTGGGTGAAGGACCCCGCCAAGCAGCGCGCGGCCCTGAACGACGAGTGGGTGAAGATGTTCCCTGATCCAAGCGCGCGGCCGGCGCGGCACACGCAGCCGTTGCCAGCCGACAGCCGCGCGCAGGTACAGGCCGACTTCATCGCGGTGTTGTCCTGAACGATGCTGGCCTGAACGATGCTGGATGAGCGAACGATCGAGACGATCGCCCGCGCCTACCACACGGCGGAGAAGCGGCGGGAACGCACGCGGCCGCCGAGTGTGGTCTATCCGGGCTTCACCACCGAGGACGCCTACGCCGTTCAGCGCAGGTGGGTGGCGATCAAGGTGGCGGAGGGCAACCGGATCAAGGGCCACAAGATCGGCCTGACCTCGCGGGCGATGCAGCGGCAGGCCAACATCACCGAGCCGGACTACGGCGCGCTGATGGAGGACATGTTCTACCAGGACGGCGCGCAGATTCCGATCGGTCGCTTCATCCAGCCGCGGCTCGAATGCGAACTCGGCTTCGTCATCGGCCGACGATTGAAGGGGCCGGACTGCACGATCTTCGACGCGCTGAGTGCGACCGACTATGTGGTGCCCGCCGCCGAGATCGTCGACGGGCGGACACACCGCGTCGATCCGGAGACCAACACGCCACGCTGCGTGCTCGACAGCATCGCGGACAACGCGGGTAATGCGGCGGTGGTCGTGGGCGGTCGACCGGTGAAGCCTATGGAGGTGGACCTGCGCTGGGTCGCCGCTCTCTGCTACCGCAACGGCATCATCGAGGAGTTTGGCGTCGCCGCCGCTGTGCTGAACCATCCGGCCAACGGCATCGCCTGGCTCGCCAACAAGCTCGCACCGTTCGATGTCGCGCTGGAACCCGGACAGTTCGTGCTCAGCGGCTCGTTCACCGGCGTGGTGGAGGCGCGCGCCGGCGACCAGTTCCACATCGACTACGGACCGCTCGGCTCGATCTCGTGCCGGTTCGTCGAGGCGCCCGGCGCATGAACGACATCGCGGACTCGTCGGCCACAATGAAGTTCGGTATCGGCCAGCCGATCCGTCGCCTCGAGGACGTGCGGCTGCTCACCGGCAAGGGCCGCTATCAGGACGACCAGACGCTGCACCGGCAAGCCTGGTGCGTGTTCGTGCGCTCGCCTCACGCGCATGCGCGCATCAGCTCGATCGACGCCGCGGCGGCGGAACGCGCGCCGGGCGTGGTGGCGGTGTATACAGGGACCGATTATGCAAACGACGGCATTGCGATGCCGAAAGCGGTGATGCCGCGCAAGAAGCGCGACGGCTCGCCAATGTTCGCGCCGCAACGTCCCGCGCTCGTCGTTGATCGCACACGCTATGTCGGCGATCCGGTGGTGATGGTGATCGCCGAGACGCTGGCGCAGGCGAAGGACGCGGCGGAACTCGTCATCGTGGACTACGATCCGCTGCCATCGGTGACGTCAGTCGCCGAAGCTGCGGAGCCGGACGCGCCGCGTGTGTGGGACGACAATCCGGACAACATCTCCCACACCACGGAGCGCGGCAACCGAGCGGCGACCGAGGCGGCATTCGCCCAGGCAGCCCACATCGTCAAACGGCGCTACGTGGTCACACGCGTCCACGCGCAGTACATGGAGCCACGCGGCGCGATTGGCACCTACGATCCGGCGGAAGATCGCTACACGCTTTACGCCGACGTGAACTATCCGCACCGCGTGCGCAACATGCTCGCCAACATGGTGTTCAAGGTGCCGGAAAGCCAGGTCCGCGTCGTGTGCCGCGATGTGGGAGGCGGCTTCGGGGCAAAGGGTTGGCAGTATGTTGAGCACCGGCTGACGCTGTGGGCGGCGCGCAAGATCGAGCGGCCGGTGAAGTGGCGCTGCGAGCGCTCCGAGGTGATCCTCGCCGACGAACACGGCCGCGACAACGTCGGCACGATCGAGCTGGCATTCGATGCCAACGCGAAGATCATGGGCCTGCGGCTGCATATGCTGGCCAGCATCGGCGCGTATATCGCGTCGGATCGGCAGTTGCTGACGCCGTTCGGTCAGATCGGCACCGTGGTCGGCATGTACGACATTCCAGCCGCCTGCGTGACCATCGATGCAGTGCTGTCCAACACCAGTCCCACCGCGCCCTATCGCGGCGCTGGCCGGCCGGAGGCCAGCTATCTGATCGAGCGCGCCATGGAGGCCGCGGCGCACGAGCTGAACATTGATCCGATCGAGCTGCGCCGGCGCAACCTCATTCCTCAAGCCAAGATGCCGTACAAAACTGCGCTCGGTCCGTTCTACGATTGCGGCGAGTTCAGCCGCAACATGGAGATGGCGCTGGAGGCCGCGGACCACGCCGGTTTCGCCGCGCGCCGCGAGGCTTCCAGCGCGCGCGGCATGTTGCGCGGTCTCGGCTTCGCCAACGCGATCGAGCAGGCGGCCGGCCCGACGCCGGAATATGCGGAAATTCGTTTCCAGCCGAGCGGCAGTGCGATTTTGCTGATGGGCACCAAGACACACGGCCAGGGACACGAGACCGTCTTCAAGCAGATCCTGTGCGAACGCCTCGGTATCGACCCGAAGGAAGTGCAGTTCATCGACGGCGACACCGACCGCGTCGCGTTCGGCATGGGCTCGAACGGATCGCGTTCCATGGTGGTCGGCGGCTCGGCGCTCACGCTCGCCGCGGGGAAGATCATCGACAAGGGCAAGCGGATCGCCGCGCATCTGCTGGAAGCGGCCGAAGCTGATATCGAGTTCGCGGAAGGCAGGTTCAGCGTCGCCGGAACCGATCGCGGCGTGACGCTGAAGGACGTGGCGCGCGCGGCGTTCCAGCCGGCGCGGCTGCCGCCTGACATGGAGCCCGGGTTTTACGAGCACGCAACCTACGCGCCGACGCTCAACACATTCCCGAACGGCTGCCACATCTGCGAGGTGGAGATCGATCCCGATACCGGCGTTGTCGACTTGCAGTCCTATCTCGTCGTCGATGACGTCGGCACAGTGATCAATCCGCTGACGCTGGCTGGGCAAATTCATGGCGGCGTCGCGCAGGGTGTCGGCCAGATCCTGATGGAGCAGGTGGTTTACGAACCGGAATCCGGCCAGTTGCTGACTGCGAGTTTCATGGACTACTGCATGCCCCGCGCCGACGACATGTGCAGCATGCGCATCGTCTCCAACCCGGTGCCGACCGAAGGTAACCCGCTGGGTGCCAAGGGTGCCGGTGAGGCCGGTTGCGTCGGCGCGATGCCCGCGGTGATGAACGCCATCATGCATGCGCTGGAACCACTCGGTGTGCACGAACTCGACATGCCCGCGACGAGCGATCGCATCTGGCGCGCGATCCGCGACGCGAAGGCCGCTTAGGTGCACGAACTGCGGACCGGCGCCGAGTATCGCAATGCGTTGCGCGACGGGCGCAAGGTCTGGGTCATCGGCGAAGGCGCCGTCGACGACGTCACCGCGCATCCGGCGACGCGCGCGATGGTCGATGAATACGTTGCCTGGTACGACCGGCATTTCGATCCCGCGTGGCAGGACGTCATTCTGACCGCTGACCGCCGGCCCTGGGGTTACGTGCTGCCGAAGAGCGCGGACGATCTCGTCGGCATGGGACGCTGTTTCGCGGCGACCACCTTCCTCAGCGCCGGCAACATCACACACACGCCGGCCTATGGACATCTGATCGCACTCGGCATTCTGGGCGAGGTGCAGCAGCGCAATGCCTCGGCGCAGCAGATCGACAATGCCGAAGCGTATCGCCAGCACATCGTCCGCACCGGCCGCTTCCTCACGTTCTCCGCGGGCGCCGCCACCATCGGTTATCGCATGCGCCCCGATCCTGCTGATCGCACCGCGCTGCGCATTGTGCGGGAAACCGATGCGGGCGTGGTGCTGCGCGGCAAGATCGGCATGCACACCAGCCCCGCCTATGCCGAGGATGTGTATATCGGTTCGCATTGCGGCGTCGACTACGACAAGCACCGCGCGACGTTTGTCGTGCCGGTGAGCGCGCCTGGCGTCACGGTCATCTGCCGCAGGATCGCCACACGCGATGCCAATCCGTTCGCCTCGCCACTCAGCAGCCGTTATGACGAGCTGGACGGACAGATGTGGCTCGACGACGTGCATGTTCCTTGGGAACGCGTGTTCCTGGTGGATCCGTCGCCCGAGCTGATCGCCCGCTGGCTGTTCTGGCATCAACTGTATTGCTGGCTGTCGAAGGCGGAGTTCACGCTGGGCCTGGCGTTGGCCTGCACGCATGCGATGGGCCTGACGACGCATGATGCGACGATCGACTATCTGCTCGACCTGATGACCGACGTGCAGACTGTGCGGAGCTGTCAGGTTGCGGCCGAACGCGATCCGCAATTCACCCAGGCGGGTTACTGCTATCCCAACCAGTGTCATCTCTCCGCTGGCAGCATCGCCATGTTGAAGGCGCGGCCGCGCATGAGCGAGATACTGCGCATCGTCCCTGGTTCCTCGCTTGTCGTGGCACCAACCGACCGTGATCTCGCCGCGCCGGAGATGGCTGCCGGTCTGGAGGAATCATTCGGTGGCGGCGGCTACACTGCATTGCAGCGTGCCGCGTTGCTGCAGATGGCCTGGGACCATGTGTCGTCGGCGCTCGACGGGCGCGAGTTTGCGTTCGAGTTGCATGCCAATGGCGGACTTTCGGCATGGCGCGGCCGGCTGCGGCGCGGCTTTGAAAGCTACAACGAACTGGCCAACGGGGTGCTGCGCCAACTCAGCGTTGCCATGCCGGAGATCGACCTCAGCGGCATCCGTGCTGCGCCGATGACGCCGCGCCGGCCGGTCGACGTGCGCCCGCCAGGTTCATAACGGAGGAAACCAATGAGCGAGTTGTCGCCCAAGACACGGGACGCACTCTTGCGGGTCGGTACGTCAACGCTGACCGGTGTGCTGAATCGCCGCGGCCTGCGCAGCATGTTCATGCAGGACGTCTGGCCCATTCGTCACGACATTCCGCGCATGGTCGGGATCGCGTTCACCATGCGCTTCATCCCGTCGCGTGAGGACAAGGATGGTCCCAATGCGCGTGGCCCGCGCGGACAGATCCAAAGTCAGGCGATGGAGACCTGTCCACCGGGCCATGTCCTCGTCGTCGATTCGCGCGGCGACGCGCGTGCCGCATCGGCTGGCGACCTCTATGTCGGGCGGCTGAAGGCGCGCGGCTGCGCCGGCATTGTCACCGACGGCGGGCTCCGCGATACCGACGGCATCTTCAAGACTGGTCTGCCCGCGTACCACCGTCGCGCTTCATCGCCGCCGAGCCCGATCGCGCATCATCCGTGCGATCTCAATCTGCCGATCGCCTGTGGTGGTGTGGCCGTGTACCCGGGCGACATCATCGTCGGTGACAGCGATGGCGTCGTGGTCATTCCGCCCGACATCGTCGACGAAGTCGCTGAAGAAGCGCTCACCACCACGCTCTACGAGGAATTCGCCGAGGAGGAAGTGGCGCGAGGACGCGCGTTGCCGGGATTGTTTCCCGTGGCCGGCGACGAGGCAAAGCGCGACTTCGAAGCCTGGAAGGCGCGCCTGGGCACACGCTGAAGGGCTCACCGCGGGCGCCTGCATTTGCCGCGGCGCCATATACGCGTAATGTGACTGTCGTTCGGATTTATTCGTAGCGGGCTCGAGCGTAACCGCCCGGTGACAGGAGGAAACATGGCTGAGATCAAAGGCGCTGACTTGCTGGCAAAGAGCCTCAAGGAACAAGGCGTGCAATTCATGTTCGGCGTGGTCGGGTTCCCGGTGGGTCCGCTCGCCGAGGCAGCGCAGAAAGTCGGCCTGCCCTATATCGGAATGCGCAACGAGCAGACTGCGTCCTATGCCGCCGGCGCGGTCGGTTACCTGACCGGTCGCCCAGGCTCGTGCATCGTGGTGACCGGTCCTGGCGTCATCCACGGTCTCGCTGGTCTCGCGAACGCGCAGCAGAACTGCTGGCCGATGCTGTTGATCGGCGGTGCATCGGAGACATACCGCAACGGCATGGGCGCCTTCCAGGAGGAGCGCCAGGTCCTGGCCGCGACTCCGCTCTGCAAGTGGGCGCACGGCATCGAGCACGTGCACCGCATTCCGTTCTATGTGGAGATGGCGGTCAGGCAATCGATCTACGGCCGGCCCGGCGCTGCCTATCTCGACATCGCCGACGACATCATCACCGGCTCATGCGACGCGGACAAGGCGATCGAGGCCGCGAAATGCCCGGATCCGCCGCGCATGCAGACGATGCCGGAATACGTCGAGCAGGCACTGAACGTGCTGCAATCCGCTGAACGGCCGCTCGTCATCATCGGCAAGGGCATGGCGTCCTCGCGCGCAGAGAACGAGGTACGCGCGTTCATAGAGAAGACGCAGCTGCCGTTCCTCGCCTCGCCGATGGGCAAGGGCGTAATGCCCGACGACCATCCGCTGTCGGTTGGCGCGGCACGCAGTCTCGCGCTGCAACAGGCCGACGTCGTGTTCCTGATGGGCGCGCAATTCAACTGGATCATGCATTTCGGCCTGCCGCCGCGCTACAACAAGAATGTGCGGGTCATTCAGCTCGACATCGAGCCGGAGGCGATGCACCAGAACAAGCCGGCCGAGGTCGCGCTGGTCGGCGACGGCAAGGCGATCGTCGGGCAACTCAATCAGGCGCTCGGCTCGCGGCAATGGTTCTATCCGAAGGAGACGCCGTGGCGTGCGGCGATCACCAAGAAGTCGGCCGAGAACGCTGCGCTGATCGCGCCGCAGATCGCCGATGATTCCGCGCCCGGCGGTTACTACCGGCTGTTGCGCGATGTCGCCGCGTGGGCGCCGAAGAACGCGATCATCTGCAGCGAGGGCGCCAGCACGATGGACATCGGCCGCACCCAGTTGCCGAACTTCAACCCGCGCTCGCGGCTTGATGCCGGCAGCTACGGCACGATGGGCGTCGGCCTGGGCATCGTCATCGCTGCCTGCGTCGTGCATCCCGACAAGCCGATCATCCACGTCTCGGGTAACTCGGCGATCGGCTTCTCCGGCATGGAGATGGAGACGCTGTGCCGCTACGGGATGCCGGCCAAGATCGTCGTGTTCAACAACGGCGGCATCGGGCCTGGCATGGAGGAAATCCCGAGCAATCCGATGCTCAACATGCGGCCGAACACGCTGATCTGGGGCGCCCGCTACGACCTGATGATGCAGGCGTTCGGCGGCCATGGCTCCTATGTCGAGGACCCGAAGGACCTGCGCGGCGCGCTCGAGGAGGCTATGCACTTCAAAGGGCCGGCGCTGGTCAACGTCAAGCTGAGCCAGGGCTCGCAGCGGAAGGCGCAGGAGTTCCGCTGGCATAGCTGACCTGCCACTGGCTAACCGCATAGTCTCTTGAACAAACCCCCTCGCCCGCTTTGCGGGAGAGGGGGTTTTGGAATCATTGGATGCAGACAGGACCGCTTGCCGGCATTCGGGTCATTGATCTGACAACGGTGGTGCTCGGTCCCTTCGCCACTCAAACGCTGGGCGACATGGGTGCCGATGTCATCAAGATCGAAGCGCCGGACGGCGACAACTGCCGGTGGATCGGGCCGCACAGCGACACGGGCATGGGCAGCTACTTCGCAATGCTCAACCGCAACAAGCGTAGCGTTGTGCTAGACTTGAAACGCCCGCCGGCGCGCGAAGCACTGTTGCGGCTGGTCGATGGCGCCGACGTGTTCGTCCACAACATGCGGCTTGGCGCCGCGGAGCGGCTCGGTCTCAGCTACGCCGCACTGTCGGCGCGCAATCCGCGGCTGATCCATGCCTGCGCGTCCGGCTTTCGCAAGGGCAGCAGCAAACAGGAACACCCCGCGTTCGATGACCTGATCCAGGGCATGAGCGGCATGGCCGCGCTGAACGCCGGTCCCGACGGCGCGCCTCGCTATGTGCCCAGCGTCATCGTGGACAAGCTGACCGGCCAGATGCTGGCATCGATGATCGGCATGGCGCTGTTCCATCGCGAACGCACCGGGCAGGGACAGGAAGTACACGTGCCGATGCTGGAGACCATGCTGTCGTTCCTGCTGGTCGAGCATATGTGGGGCGCGGTGTTCAACCAGCCGGAACTGGGTCTCGGCTATCCTCGCATGCTGACGCCGCACCGCCGGCCTTATGCGACGAAGGACGGCTACATCTCGGTCATCGCCGTCAGCGACGCGCACTGGGGCCGGCTGTTCGAGGCTATGGATCGTGCATCGCTGATCGACGATCCGCGCTTCGCCACGATCGCCGCGCGATCAGACAATGTCGATGCGCTGTACGCGGTGCTGACCGAGGGGATGCGCGAGCGGACAACGGCGGAATGGCTGGCGACGCTGAGCGCGCTCGACATACCCAGCGGGCCGGCCAACGCACTTGCCGACCTGCTGGACGACGAATACCTGCTGGAGACGGATTTTTTCCAGAGAGCCAGCCATCCGCACGATGGCGACGTCACCATCACCGCGATCCCGGCACGCTTCTCCGCCTCGCCGCCATCGGTGCGTCGCCTGTGGCCGACGCTCGGCGAGCATACCGAGGAAGTGCTGCGCGAGATCGGCTGCGACGCGGACGAAATCCGGACGATCACCCGCGGTGCCTGATCGGCGTGTCATCCCAATCGTGCGTCGCCAGTTCGGCCGCGATCGCCTGCGCGACGTCGTCCCACCGACGCGAGGTTTGCTGACGGAACAACCGTACGGTGGGATACCACGGCGTATCCGCGCGATCGAGCAGCCAGCGCCAATCCGGTGCGCGCGGCAGCATGATCCACACCGGCCGCCCCATCGCTCCCGCCAGATGCGCGACTGACGTATCGACCGTCACCAGCAGATCGAGATTGTCGAGGATCGCCATGGTGTCGTCATAGTCCTCGATCTCGGCGCCGATGTTGATCAGTGGCGCGCGCCCATAATACGCGCCGGCCTGATCGGTCTTTGGGCCTTTCTGCAACGTCAGCAGCGCAACCCCGCTCACATCGGCCAGCTGTCGAAAATCCGCCAGCAGCGCCGAGCGATTGCGATCGTTGTTGTGCGTCGGGCGGCCTGCCCAGATGACGCCGACGCGGCGGAAGCCGCGTGGCACCAGGCCGTCCAACCGTTGCGCCCACTGCGCGCCGCGGGCCGGGTCGGCGCGCAGATAGGGTATCGACGCGGGCACGCTGTCGGTTCGCGTGCCCGCCAGTCGCGGGAGACCGGAGAGCGGGCAATACGCCGCGAAGTGCGGGGCGTCCTCCCAGCGAACGAACTGCCGTGCGGCCGGCGCGATCTGCCGCAGCAACGGCCGCACCTCGATGCTGCTGGCGATCGCGATATCGCGGCAGCGTTCGGCTGCCCAGAGAATGTAGCGCGCGAATTGGATCACGTCGCCAAAGCCCTGGTCGGCGATCAGCAGCAGCGTGCTGTTGCGCAGCGCGCCGCCGTCCCATTGCGGCTTGCTGGTCGGTGGCATGAGGCGTGCGGCGCCGCCGATGCGGAAGCGCCATTCGTATTCCTCCCAGCCTTCCATCCATTCGCCGCGCAGCAGCAGTGCCTCTGCACGAACGAAATGCGCGCCAGGCAGGCCGGGATCGATACGCAGAGCGCGACCGGCACAGTCCAGAGCGGCATCCAGTTCGAGCCGGTGATAGTGGATGACGGCCTGATTGTGCAGGCACAGCGGATCGGCCGGTGCCAGCACCGTGGCACGCCGCGCGGCGTCGAGCGCCTCGTCGAGCCGACCCATCGCGCGATACACCTCGCAGATGTTGCGCAGATAGAGCGGCGTATCGATGCCGTGACGCAGCGAACGCTCCATCAGATCGAGCGCCTTTGCGATATCGCCCTGACGGAATGTGACGATGCCTGCGAGATGCAATGCATCGCCCTGCTGAGGAGCAGTATTGAGGATGCGGTCGAGCAACCGCATCGCATCGTCCAACCGGCCGCCGCGCTCATATTCGTTGGCGATGCGCAGAACCTCGCCGATCGGCAACGTGACGGTGCCAGGCGCTGGCGCCCGTGGCGCGGGCGCGGGTGTCTCCATCAGTTCACCGTGTAGCCGAGACGCTCGATCATCGGCCGCAGGATCGGGAGGACCGGTTCGAGGTGCGCGCGGTAATGGCGATAGCGATACACCGAACGCTCGTACAGTGGCTCGGCCACTTGCGCATAGCTGGCGGTGCGCGCGTAGCGGCGGTTCTGGTGGAAGGTCAGGCAGGCCTTGTCGAAGTCCTCGCCGATGAACGCCAGCATCGCGCGCACGCTGGTTTGCTGATCGGCGACGATGTCTTCGTAGCGGATCGGCAAGTAGCGCAGCGTCATCTCGGCGCGGTAGTGCTGCACAAGATCCATCAGCCGTACATAGTGCTGCGCGGTCGTCACCAGATCGTACGAACAGAAGAAGCCGTGGGTGAACTGGTTGGAGAAGGCCGAGACCATGATGTCTAGCGGATGGCGCAGCACGTGGATCAGCGGCGCCTCGGGAAACAGCAGAGCGATCAGACCGAGATGCGTCTCGTTCAGCGGCATCTTGTCGGTGAAGCGTGCGGCACCCTCGCGCAGCACGCCCATCTGGCGGACCTTCTGCAAATAGTAGTCCCGCAGGTTGTCGAGCCCCTCGCGTTGATCGCCCATCCATAGCTCGGCCAGCGCCTCCGGATAGCCGAGAGGGCTCGCCAGCATGCGCGGCATGATCGCCGTGATCTCATGGATCAGCGGCAGTTCATCGCCGGCCGCGATCCTGGGATGCGCCGAAAGCGTCTGCTCCACCAGCGTGGTTCCCGAGCGCGGAAAGCCCAGGATGAAGATCGGCTGCGGCACGTCGGATCGCACCCTGGCGCGTGGGATCAGGCGCAGCCGCCCTGCCGAGAAGAAGTTTCGGAGACGATCCATCTGCTGCCGTGCCTCGCCGTCCAGGTACGCCTGCCCAGACAGTTCGCGCGCCAGCTTCTTGCCTTCCGCACAGGCCGACCAGGCGTCGTCATAGCGGCCGAGCTGATCGAGCAGACGACCCTTCTCCAGTAGTTCGTTGGGGCCAAGCCGGCCTTGGTCATCCGCCGACGCGTCGATCAGCGCCAGTGCCTCGTCGTATTTCCGCATGCGGCCAAGCAGCACAGCGCGTGTCAGGTGGATGCCCTGATCGTTGGGGAATCGCGCATCGGCCTTGTCCAGGATTCTGGCGGCTGCGTCGAAGTCGCGGTCGGCTTCTTCCAGGCGTGCGAACCCGAGCAGCGTCTGGCGGATCTTCGGCGCGGCCGCCACTGATTCCTCGTAGAGCGCGCGAGCCTCTGGCATGCGTCCCTGGTTCTTCAGGTTCCATGCGAGGTTGGCCAGCAGAACCGGCTCGCGCTTTGCGGTGAGCTCCAGCACGCGGCGATAATGGTATTCGCCGACCTGCGGCCGGTTGGCCTCGGTCATGATCATGCCCATCAGGTTGTGCGCCTGTGGGTTCTCCGGCGCGATGCGCACGGCATTGCGCGCATGGCGTTCCGCTTCGGCCAGATTGCCCTTGCCCAACAGGATCAGAGCAAGCTCGTTGGTGGCGACGATATTGTTGGGATCCAGCGTGACGATCCGGCGGATCAGCGCCTCTGCTGCCTGCGACTTACCTTGGGCCTTGCGGATCTCGTAGAGGATCGACAGCGCACCAGGCCGGTCAGGCGCAAGTTCCAGCACGTCGAGGCAGAGCCGTTCCGCGGTCTCGGTCGCGCCCTGTCGGTGCGCCCGGCTCGCGCGCTCGACCAGCGGGACGAGATGGCGGATTGCGTCGGGCGGCGGCAGGGGATGGAGCTGCATGCCGCAGCAACGTACGGCGCGGAGGCCGCTGCCGCAGGAGCACAGGGCGGAGGTGGAGGTGCTCATCGGATGCGCTGCGGTTGTTGCACAACCGTGAGTGGTGGAGCAAGTCGCGCGTTCGCGGCGCCCTCCGGTCGATGGCGTTTGAGATTACACCAAGGGTCGGCCGAGTGGGGACGTCAGGGTGGGTCGGCGCCGGCGTGGGACGGGCGTGGCGCGAGCGGCGGGGGCAGTATGGGGGGCGTGCTGGCGGACCACCGCTCGGAAATAGAGCGGGTCGCCTGCGTGATGATGTCCTTCACCAGGACGGCGAAGTTGCCGCCCTCTCTGATGATGACGACCTGCAGTTCCCGCCAGAGCGGGTGGTTGGGCAGGATGCCGAGATCGCGGCAGATGTCGGCGATGACGGCGCCGATCGGGCGACGACGGACCGCTGCGGCGATCTGCTCGGGCGTGGGCAAGCAGATCCCCGGGTCAAGCCCGGGGACGAGGGCATCGGGGGCGGCGGTGGTGTCTGTGGGCTGGGCGGTGGCGGCTCGGGCGGGTGGCGATGGGCGGGGGGAGGCAGCGCGTGGCGCGGGCGCGGGAGGGGTGTCCAAACGGGCGGCGTTGCGGACGAGTCGTTCTTCGAGCGCGCGTGCGCGGTGCAACCCCTGGGTGATGCGGGCAAGAATGAGCGCGATGTCGCTGGTGCCGAAGTGGCGGGCGTGCGTTGCGGGGTCGCGCGCCTGGAACGTGGCGGCGAGTTCGCGGCCGTAGTCGATGAGCTTGCGGACGAGGGCGAGGAGGCGACCGACGCGGCTTTCCTTTTCCGCGCCGGGTGGGGCGGGATCGGGCGGCGTGTCTGGGGCGGCGGCGGTCGGCGCGGCTGACATGAACGAAACAAGAACACGAGGGGTTGGTTGGTGTCAAGGAATATTTTCCGCGCGGCGGGGCTGGGAGGAGCCGCTAGTACCTCGGCACAGAGGTTTTGGCCGGTTGGGGACCCCGGCGGTTTCGGTATTCCTGGTTGTCGGTCGGCCGAGATGAGTCCCTGGACGGACAGCCGCGATCGAGCCATCTCGGACATTCGCACCGGACTTCTGCATCGGCCAGAGTATTCATCTCACACAGGCCAACGGGCTGGCGCAGAATTGTTGATTTATGCAATGAGCAGCGCGCTTGCGATCATAAGATCGGAAACGGCTGCGGGCGTACCAGTCTGAATTGTCCGCCCTATCTGAGAGGCGGCCCCACAGAATCCGTGTCGTATCTTTTATTGATGTTATCGGCCGTCGCCGCGTCAACGCCTTGCCGATCCACGAAGAACTTCTCAAGCCCCCCTGGGGTGACACCAACCAGCAAAACGCCAGGTTCGGTCCCGCTATTCTCAAAGGTATGCCTGGTTCCGCGGGGAACAAACACAACGGACCCGGGAGACGCGCTCACGACACGCTCGCCGAGTTTGAATTTGAATTCTCCACTCAGGATATAAAAGAACTCATCATTGGAGCGGTGGATATGAAGGGGTGGCCCGCTTTTTGGTGCAATAGTCTGTCGAAACAGGCCGAGCGCTCCTCCGGTTTGCTCTTTTGCAACAAAGATTTCCGTGACATCTGTCTCTCTGCCCTTAGGCCCAACCAGGCGGGCAGCGGCGTCCGGGGAAACAAGGAACCCCTCTATATCGGCGGCCATCACGTTCGGCCCAGCGATCAGGGAGAGCAGAAGTCCTGCGCTGAGCAGAGAAGATGAAGCGAAGAGGCGCGTCCACATGGTGTCGGTCTCCTTCGGGTAGATCAATATTAGGGATGACAATGGCCGGGTCTGCCGCCAACGCTACGGCGAAAAAGCAGCGGCCGCTACTACCAGCGCGGGCGCAACCCGCCTAACGGGAATTACGTTAGCTAACCCGCCTCAGGAGCGGCTCGCGCACTGAGACATAAACAGGAAGCGAACGTTCAAGGCAAAGACTGTCATCTTCCAATGTGCGTTTTCCTGAGAAGTGCAACGTGCGGTCACCCAGGGCACGACGGTTCCGACGAGTGTAATTCCGCTTCCGGCTGGCGCCCAAGTAGAGCCGTCTTCGGGCAAGCAGCAAAACTCTGCCGCTAACATTGCTGGCGATATGCCCCCTTCCCTGCCGATCTGATGCTTGCCGACAGGCTGGCTTTCAGACCCGGACCGGTGGCGGGGGTCAGTCCTGCGGGAAGAAGTCGCGCGCGAGGACCTGCTCCAGCGACCACAGACAGGTGTCGTCCGGCAGCGCCAGCAATTCACCGATCTTCTGCTCCACGTCCTGGCGCGCATTCACAAACTGCTGCGGCAATGCGTCGGGGGCGATCCTGCGCAGCGATGGGCTCTCCCCAAGGAGGTCCGTCAATTGCCGGCGCTGCTCGACCAGCGTGACCCGCCAGTCGTTGAGCGGCCGCGTGGAGGCTCGGGTGCGGATCCAATGGCGCCATTTCAGGAGATGCTCACAGATGATACGAAGCCGTCTGCCGACCTCCCGTTTCTGACGCGCGGCCAAGTCCTCAATCTCCTCGGCGACATTGTCCCAGTCAATTTCGTTGGCCGCACGGCACCGAAGCGCCAGCGCCTGCTGTTCGGCCCAGGCGACGATGTCGGTGTCGTAGAGCCGAACCACCTCGGCGCTCGCGTTCATTGTTCCCTCCCCAGCAAGCGGCACTGAGGCGAGGCACGTGACCGTGGCAACGCGCAGATCATTTGGAGTTGGCGAGTGTCGAATTTCGTCTTCCGCCTTACGTCGGGCCTCAGCTTCACTAGCGGCGCGAGTGGTTATGCTGTCAGCCCGCTTGCCGGTACTGACGTGCTCAATGTCGATGCGGTAGTCGGCCAAACCTGCCACTCATGCGGTCCTCCTGCTCCCGCACCACGCCCGCTTCAGGTAGTTGCCGCTCACTTGGCCCGCTCCAACAGCCGCGCGCTCGGGCTGCCTGGCCGCGAACGGCACCGCAGCTGAGGCCGCATCCTTCGAGACGATGCTCAGTTTGTCCATGTCATCCCGCAGCTTGTCGCCGCGGCGGTCCCTCAGGAAGCCATCCACGTAAGCATGTAATTGCTTAGTCTCATCTTCGCTACGTGTGTCAGGGGATTCAACCGCTGCCCTCCGCTCAATGGCGGCAGCCGGATAGTCCCGCTGCTGCCAACGCTGCCCGGCGCGACGCCGCCGGTGGCGGCCAATTGCCCGGGCGAGCCCCCGATAACCGGCTGAGAAGATCGCTTGGCGGTTGTCTTATGAATTTGCCGAGTCAGATCATCAGTTCGATCAGAAACGGCCCCTTGCGGCTGTTGGCCTGAGCGAAGAGATCGGCGAACCGCTCGCAATTTTCCGCGCGGGCTGCCTCGACGCCCATGCCTGCGGCGAGCTTGGTCCAGTCGAGGTCGGGATTGCCGAGATCCAGCATGTCGAGCGCCGTGCGGCCGGGATTTGCCCCGACATTCGCAAGCTCGCCCAGCAGGATCTGGTACTTGCGATTGGACAGCAGGACAGTGGTGACATCCAACTTCTCGCGCGCCTGGGTCCATAACGCCTGGAGCGTGTACATCGCCGAGCCGTCGGCCTGTAGTGCGATCACGCGCCGACCGGGGGCGCCGACTGCCGCGCCCGTGGCGAGCGGTGGTCCACAACCGATCGCGCCACCCGTGGAGTTCAGCCAGTCATGCGGTTCGGCCGCATAGGTGAACGGAAAGAACCCGCGCCCGAAGGTGACCGCCTCGTCGGTGATCACCGCCTGCTCCGGCAACAGCGCGGAGAGAGTGGCTGCGACCAACTCCGGGGTGAGCTTGCCGCGTTGCGGCTCCGGACGAGGCCCGGGATCGGGGACCGCGACGCGTGGGGCGGAAAGTTCGTCCGCCAGCCGGGCGAGCGCCTCGCTCGCATCCTGGTCGGTGCGAGCGAGCACGTGGATGTCGGCGTCCGCCGGAACAGGCGTGGTCGGTTTGTTCGGATAGGCGAAGAACGTCACCGGCTTGCGCAGCCCGCACAGGATGACGTGCCGTGTGCCGGCCAGTGCCTTCACCGCGGTCTCGACCACATACGGGATGCGATCGACCGGCACCCGTCCGCGGCCGCGCGAGATGCGGGCGTTGGCACCCTGGGCGATCAGCCGCGCACCCGTAGCTGCGGCGATGCGGTGCGCGTTCTCCAGCGCGTCGCCGCGCACCGCTTCGCCACCCAGGACGATCAACGTGGGCAGACCGCGGCGAAGGATCTCAGCGGCCTTGATGACCTGCGCGGGGTCGGAGCGCGGCTTCGGCGGCACCGGCAGCGCCTCAGCGATCACTCCGCCATCGTCCCACGACGTGTCGGACGGCAGGATCAGCGTGGCGATCTGCCCTGGATGGGTGCGCGCGGCCTGCACCGCGACGGCGGCATCGGCTCCCACGGTGGCGGACGAGGTGGCTGTGCGCACCCAGGCCGAGGCACCGCGCGCCCAACCTTCGGTGTCGGCGGTCAGCGGCGCATCGTTCGGGCGGTGATAGGTCGCCTGGTCCCCGACGATGTTGACGATCGGCGTCTGCGCGCGGCGCGCGTTGTGCAGGTTGGCGAGCCCATTCGCCAGGCCGGGCCCACAGTGCAGCAATGTCGCCGCGGGCCTGCCCGACATACGCGCGTAACCGTCGGCAGCGCCGGTCACCACGCCCTCGAACAGGCCCAGCACGCAGTGCATGCCGGGCACGCGATCGAGCGCCGCCACGAAGTGCATCTCGGATGTGCCGGGATTGGAGAAACAGGTGTCGACGCCGCTCTTCAGCAGTGTGTGGACGAGACTTTCGGCGCCGTTCATGGGCGGGTCCTTTCGGGAAGGGCGTGTTCGGAGGAAGTTGCGCGAGGGCGGGGGCGTCTGGCAACCGCCAGTCAGGACCGGCCGGCGAATGCGTTGACGATCCTGTCTGGTTTCGACCGAGCCGCGGAGTTTCCAGCGCCGTCTTCGATGTACAGAGTCCGTGTCGGGAACGCGAACTCCACGCCGGCGTGTTTCACGAGATCCATGATCTGCAAGAGTATAGCCTCTCGCTCGCGCAACTCGCTGGTGTAGTCCTGTACGATAAGATTGAAGATCACGAGGATGTCGAGACTGCTCTCCGCGAAGCTGTTGAAGCGTACCTGGCAGGTAGCTTCTTCCACCAGCGGATGATCGACGATGAGCTGCTTGATGCGGGCGACGATCTCTTCCACCTTTTCACGCGGCGTGTCGTACATGACCTGAACAAGAAAGCGCTGGCGACGCTTGGACCGTATGCTGAGGTTCTCGACCGTCGTGTTCACCACCACGCTGCTCGGGATTGTCACCAGAGAGTTGTCCGGCGTTCTGATGCGGGTGCTGCGGAAACCGACATCCTCCACGGTGCCTTCGGTCCCGCCGATCCGGACGACGTGGCCGACGCGGAACGGCTTCTCGATCGCAATGAGCAGTGAACCAATGAGATTTGCGATTGTAGTCTGAGCCGCCAGTGCCACGGCGAGACCCCCAACGCCCAGTCCTGCGAGGATTGAGTAAGCCGGAAAGCCCAATTCGTCGCCGCCCTGGATCAGGATGGCGATCGCCGCGACAAGGCCGATCAGTCGCGTGCCCAGCCTGATGAGCTGGCTGTCGAGGCTCCGACTTGTCAGGCGGTCCGACGCGACGATTGCCTCGCCGATGACGACCGAGATCACCATCGCCAGCCACGCGGCGCCGAGATACAGGGCACCGGTCTGGGCATAATCAATGGCGATCCGCGGCGTTCCGCCAATGCGCAACAGCGCCATGAGCAAGGGCACGAACAGACCAGCCACGAACATGATCGCCAGCGGCACCAGGAGCGCGCGCCAGCGGGAGCCCGCTGCGTTCTGGCTGTCGTCCGCGCGGCTGCGGGTTGCGCGATGGCAGGCGAAAATGACCAGGGCACCAATCAGCAGCACGATGCTCAGGCCCAGCCATTGCCAGACGGCGACATCGACGATGCGGGCCTTTGCCCAGTTCGGCAGGCCAAGCATCCAGCGGGGTGGGATTATGTAGCTCAACCCGATGGGCGAGCTCAGGAATGCATCGTGGATCGTGGCGGACCCACCGAGACTGATCGTGCGATAAACCTCGTACAGGTCTGCTGCGGGACCGGATCGGTACGGCAGATCTCTGACCCGCTCGTAGAACTCGGGAAGGCGATCGACCGTTTCAGCGGAGACCAGGAATTCGCCCGAGTGCGGCCCGCTCTCGATCAGCACAAAGTCGATCTCGGTGTTCGGCAGTCTCCACCGCTTCGCCGAACGAGCCGCCATCGCCTCCCGATCCGGCATGTCCGCGAAGGCCGGAACCTCGATCCGATCGAGAACCTCTCGTAGCTGCAGAATACGCTCGCCGATGACCGTGTCCCGCAACACTGGCGCGATGCGCGACACATCGAAATATTGCGCGAGCTTCAGCGCCTCATTGAGAGCCTCCGACTGCTTGCGACGTTCTTCAGCGGTGGGATACAGCCTGTCAGACTTGCCGTACGAATCGAGCACCTCCGTCATGCGGCGATAGACATCGTCGGTTGTATCGATGAAGCCTTGCAGTGTCGCTCGGGGGCTGGAAGTGTCAGGGGGACGCAGCGGATGATCGTCGGTTGCGTTGGCGTCATGCGCCATGCACAGCGGTAGTGCGATCAGGCCGGCAAGGCAGAGCCACCTCATAGGGCGGTGGACAAATTTCATGCCGGCAGTCACAGACGCTCCCCCCGAAAATGCTTGCTTGGCATCGCTGACGGGATGCCTGTCGAATCGGCTGGTCCCTCGGAACTTGCGCGACAGGAGGGCGGCTGGCAACTGTGCCCGCCGGGTGCGCAAGCGGAGGAAGTTATGCCACCCTAGGTCAGCTCGCGCCGCATCAACACCCGAGGCACCACGCGTTCTTTGGGGAACCGTACGCTTATTGTCGTTCCCTGGCCTTTTTGGCTCGCGATCTCGAGGCTCCCACCATGCAGCTTCATCAGCTTGCTGCAGATCGCAAGGCCGAGGCCCGTGCCGCCATACGCCCGGCTGCTCGAGGCATCAGCCTGATAGAATGGAGCGCATACATGCGGCAACGCTGCCTCGGCAATGCCGATCCCGGTATCGGCGATGGTCAGCACGAAGCACCCATCCGTCGCGGACGAACCACTGATCCGCACCTGGCCACCCGGCAGCGTGAACTTCACCGCATTGGTCAGCAGGTTGAGCACGATCTGCTTCACCGCAAGCCGGTCCACGTGCAGGTGGACGCCAGCGAACTCACTGCAACTCACGCTGACCTGCCCCTTGATCGCTCGCACGGCTAGCATGCCGGTCGCCGCCCGCACTACGTCTGCGACATCGACGTTCTGCTCGTTCAGCGTGTAGTGCCCCATCTCGATCTTCGACATGTCGAGCACGTCGTTGATCAGATCCAGCAGGTGACGTCCGCTCGCATGGATGTCGCGCGCAAACTCGGCGCAGCGCGCATTTTTGTCGGCAAATGGATGGTCGCGGATGAGTTCGGCAAACCCGATAATGGCATGCAGCGGCGTGCGCAATTCATGGCTCATGTTCGCCAGGAATTCTGACTTCGCGTTGTTGGCCGCCTCGGCCTCCTCCTTCGCCTGACGCAGCGCCGCTGCTGCCTCGATGTCCTTCGTGATGTCCCGTCCGGTGCCGCGATATCCTGCGAACCTGCCACTGTCATCGAACACCGGATTGCCGCTGACCGAGACGTGACGCAGCCTTCCGTCGCTGCCCATTCGTTCGTAGCGAAAATCGTGGAACGGCCGCCTGGCCTCCAGGTCGGCCTTGTGGCTACGCCATCTCTCGTCGTCCGGGTCCGACTGCACCATCTCCCAACGCCGTCGACCGACATATGGCCTGTCGTTCGGACCGATCATCGCCGTCCCCGCAGTGATCGACACGAAACGCAACTCGGTGTCTTGTTCCCAGAACCAGTCGGACGCCAGTTCTGCATAGTCGCGCAGGCGCCGCTCGTTCGTCCGCGCCACCTCAGCGGTGCGTTGCAGCTCGGCATTCTGTTGCTGCTGCCGACGGAATTGCTGCCCAATGATGCCGAACAGCATGATGAGAGCGATCGCCGCGACGAACTCGCCCGCCGCGACATAGATAGCCTGCTCTGCCCAGTGCGCCAGCGCCTCGCGCCGCGCCATGGCGACGTTCACCACCAGCGGGTAATCCGGCAGCGAGTTGACCGAGACTATCGATGGAACACCACTCCCGAGACCAGGCGAGACATACCCGCCGCGTGCCGCACTCTCGGCATACCAGGGCGATCCGGCCCGAACCGCTTTGCCGATATGGCGGTCCATATCGGGGTAGTGCGCCAATATGATGCCATCGCGACGCAGCAGCGTGACCCGGACGCCCCGATGCACACCGATCGCGCCATAGAAGTCAGCGAGGTATTTGACATCCAGCGCGCACGCGACGATGCCAAGCGGTCCTCCATCCGGCCCGCTGATGCGTCGCGCGAGATAGACCGTCCAGTTGCCGGTGACACGGCTCCTGACAGGCAGGCTGATGAACAGCTCGCCAGCGTTGCTCGAGCGGAGGTGGGCGTAGGTATCGCCATCCGAGATGTCGACACGCTGCACCGGCCACTCGCGTGACGTGTTCAGTACGCGACCGTCGGCATCGACGATGACGAGCGCGTTGGCCTGAGGCAGGTTGATCATGCGTTCGCGCAGGAACTTATGGGTATCCTCGCCGCCCAGGCTTCGATCGAATTCCTCTGGGGTGCGGATGTGCACCGCCTGGCTCTGGGCCTGCAACTCCTGCAGCAGCAGGTCCACGACCTGCACGTAGCGCGACGTCTGTTCCGCCAGGACCATGGCCAGATCGGCCAGGTTCTGGCGGGTTTCCAGCGAGGTCTTGCGATACAGGTCCCAGATGGTCAGCGTGGCACAGAGCACGGTGACCAGAACAACAACAGCGCCAATGCCCCATACGCGCTGCGCGGGGCTCAGGCGTCGACGCATGTACGCTAGGAGAGGTGCGAGTATGCCCGGAGCCCTTTGATAGACGGACCGTCTTGCGGGACACCCCGTTTCAGGATCGTTGCAGATGCGAGGTCGGCGCAATGACGGTCTTCTTCGGGTGGAAAGTCGTCGCCGCGGCCTGCGTCATCGCGACCTGCGCCTTCGGCTTCGGCTATTTCGGGCCGGCAGTCTTCCTGGACGTCCTGCATACGCAGCATGGCTGGCCGGTTTCCCTCATCTCCGCCGCGATCACGGTGCATTTTCTGGTGAGCGCCCTGCTGGTTCCCTATCTGCCTGACGCCCATGACCGCTTCGGCATTGCGCCCGTCACGCTCGCAGGCGTGGCTATCCTGCTGGTCGGCGTGCTCGGCTGGTCGCTGGCCACCGATCCCTGGCAACTGTTTGTCGCAGCGCTGCCGAGTGGGACCGGATGGGCGGCAACAAGCGGCGCGGCCATCGTCGCCATGGTATCGCCATGGTTCGACCGGCGCCGCGCGCTGGGCCTCGGTCTTGCCCTCAACGGGGCCAGCATCGGCGGAATCCTGTTCGCGCCTCTCTGGGTCTTCGTCATTTCTGTGGCCGGGTTCGTCGAAGCGGCTGTGCTATTGGGCGTCGCGACGCTCGCGACACTCGGACCGTTGATCTGGCGATATCTGCGGCCGACGCCCGAAAGTCTGGGGTTGGCGCCGGACGGCGATGCAGGGCCATCAGGGGAGCATCGGGCCGCGGCGCGCCAATCCTCGCCCGCGCGCTTCGCCTCACTCATGCAGAGCAGGCCATTTGTCACGCTAACGGTCGCCTTCGCTCTGGGCATGTTCGCCCAGGTGGGCATCACCGCGCACATTGTGACACGCCTCGCGCCGTTAGTCGGAGCGGACTATGCAGCAGGCGCAATAAGCCTTCAGACGGCATGCGCCATGCTTGGGCGCGTATTTCTCGGCGCTCTTCTCGGTCGCGCCGACCGGCGCTTTGTCGCGGCCGCCAATTTCGCCATCCAGGCGTGCGGCGTGTCGCTGCTTGCCGTCGGTTCGACGGCGATCGTGCTGGTGCCCGGCTGCATCCTGTTCGGCCTCGGCATCGGCAGCCTGCTGTTGTTGCCACCACTGATCGCGCAGCGGGATTTTGCCCCCATCGATGTTCCGCGCGTCGTGGCACTGGTCACCGCCACGAACCAGGCGGTATTTGCGTTCGCACCCGTGAGTCTGGGCGTGCTGCGCGAACTCTCCGGCAGCTACGCGTTGCCGTTCCTGACCGCCGCCGGAATCCAACTTCTGGCGGGCGTTATCGTTGTGCTTGGCCGCGGCCGCGCATGGAGTTGAGGCGCCGTCGTCACGCGAGGCTTTCGTACATCACCATGCGATAGCCCGATTGGATGAAGCTGTCGCACTCCGTCATGCCGATGCCGCCCAGCACCACGCGCGAGGCGAAATTGTTTTCCCGTGCCACAGCGACGATGCGCGGCAGGCGGGCCTGCTGGTGACCGAACCGCAGCGCTGCGCCGGCTGCCTGACGGGCGAGACCGCGACCCTGCGCCTCCGGCCAGAGTGCGAAGCGCAACGCGATGCCGCGACCATCCGGCCGCCGCTCCAGGCCGGTGACGCCGAGGAACCGGCCGCACTCACGGATGGTCCACATGCCGTATCCGTTGGCGCCCCAGGCAACGACATCGTCCGCCAATTCTTCGGCTGTCTGCTGGGGCGAACGCACGCCGCCCAGCATGATGGCGAACTGGCGCGGGTCGGCCTTGATGGCGCGCAGGTCGGCGAGGTCAGCGCCGCCCACCGGCGCGAGCACCAGCCGCCCGGCGCGCAAGACCCATAGCGGGTTCATAACGCACCCGCCGGCGGTGCGTGGTCAGTCGCGGTAGCTGCGATCGATGCTGTCGAGCAGGCGAAGATACGCGGGCCATTCAGCCGATGCCCGCCCCCTGTCGTGCTGTTCATACTGAGTTGCGACGTGCTCGCAGATCTCCGGCGCGATCTCCAGCACCGGCTCGCGGGTTGCTTCCATCATCAACTGGATGCGCGCGGCGCGCACGAACTCCTTCATCAGGCTGAATGCCTCGCGCGCGGTAACGCCGACCGTGGTGACGCCATGATGGCGCATGACCAGCGCTCAATTCCTGCCCAGCGCGGCCACTATGCGTTCGCGTTCGTCGAAACTGTCGGTGAGGCCCTCGTAGTCGTGGTAGCCAACTCGTCGATAGAAGCGCATGGCACTCTGCGACAGCGGACGCAGGCCGTGCTTCAGGCCGGAGATCGCGACGCCCTCATCCGGATGGACGTGCACCGAGCAGTTTACGTCGGGCCGGCCGCGCAATACACCGCTATGCAGCGTGAAGCCCGGACGATTGACGCCCGAGCGTTCGTCCAGGTCGTCGTCCATGCTGACTTCGACCAGGTTCGAGGCAGTGACCTCGGTGTACAGCAGCTCGTGGCGCTTGATAAGGAAGTGCCGCGGGTTGCTGGGGCAACGCATCGCCGCATGGTTGAAGATCACGTCGCCCCAGCCATGGTGGGCGAGCAGGCGATACACCGCAGCGAGATCGACCCGTGCCTGCCAGTCGGCACCCGCGGTCGTCTTTTCGGGGGCAGTTTCTATATCCATCTCTGGGCCCGTATGTTGCGCGCAAACCTCGAAAAGCATGTCATTGCGAACGCAGCGAAGCAATCCCCACGAAGTTCAGGACAACGTATTCTCGCCGCGTTTGCGGGGATCTTGCGCCAGCTACGTCCTGTCGATCCGATCGGTCAGCCGCTGGACCAGCGCATCCGCGGCTACGCGGGCCTTGGCGTCCTCCAGCCAGTCGGCGAGCGCTTCCTGGGGCAGGCCGCCTATCGACTGCACCGTGGTCACCGCGCCGGCCATATCGCCACTGCCGAGTTGCGTGCTCGCCTGGTGCAGCAGTTCTGGCGTATTGCCTGGCGCGACCGGCTGGGCAGCACTTGCGCCGTGCTGCCAGGGCAGCAGGTGCACCATCCAGGCGACTGACAGGTAGCTGTGCTGCGACCACTGAATGCGCATGCTGATCTGTGAGAACTCCTCGCGGAGATGCGCTGCCGATGGCACGCCGGTCACAGCGTAGGGTTCGATCTGGTCCAGCAGTGGCTTCAGCTCACCCGCATCCGGAACGGTGGCGCGCAGCGCGCCGACTTCCAGCTCAAATCCACCGGCTCTGTGCAGCGCGGTGACGAGTTCCACCATTGCCAGCGTGGCGATGCGGTCGGCGGTAGCATTGGCGCGGCCGGTGGTTTCGGCGAGCCTGGTTTGAAGCCGGTCGAGCTGCGTTGTCGCGGCACCGAGCTGCTGCTCGAGCGCGGCGGTGCGGCTGTCCAGCCGTTCCAGTGCACGGGAATTCTCCGCGAGATTGTTCGCCAGCGGCATATGGATGTTGATGCTGCCGAGTACTGCGCCCTCCCAGAACGGCGCGGTCAGCGCGACAATGATCGCGATGATGGCGAGCGTGCGGGCCGAACTGCGTGGTGGGGTTTCGTTCTGGTCCACGGTCTGGCTTCCTGCTTCGGGTTCGGCGGGCAGTCTAGGGGTTTCGTTTCAGTTCGTCAGTATCGAGATGCCAGCGTGCACAAGTAGGGTGAGGATCACGCCGATCACGATGGCATTGGCTACCGATCGGTTCACCGCCTGACTCGACGGCTTGGGCCCGATTGCGATCACGATGGACGACACTCCTGCCAGCAGAGCGCTCAGGCCGGCCTTCACCACGACCCACCCCATGATCGGCAGCGGCCAGCCGCCCTCGGTCAGCACATTGCGGAAGAACTGTGTTCGGAACAGCGCGCGATACTGCGAAGGGAATTGCAGATGCCAGGTCTCCTGCGCTGCCCAACTGCCGACCAGCAGGGACAGCACCAGATAGGCGATCGAGCCGGTAACCATGGTGATGAGGATTGAGGCGAACACGTATCTGCGGCCGGGAATGTTCAGGTTCGTCATCGCCTGGAACTGCGACGACATCACGCGGTTGCCGACATCCGCGGCGATCACTGCGCTGTTGCGTGCAACAAACAACAGGTTCGCGATCAGCGGGATGGCGACGCGGGATTGCACCATGCCGAGACCGACCAGCGTTTCATCGTGCAGCACCGATTTCAGGATGCCGCCGAACGAGTGGTAGTTGAAACCGAACCACACGGTGACGAAGCCGATGATCGCAGCACCTGAGCCCATGTACAGGAGCATGATCGGCGCGGCGCACAGCAGCCAGAAATAGCCGACGACGTAGCGGGCAAACCACCAGTGGCGCGAGTGATGTCGCGCCGGTGGACGCCAACGCGACACGGGGGTCGCCGCTCCTTCCGTCGGCACCGCCGCGGCCTGTTCCAGCCGGGCTTCGATGCGAGCGACGTCGGGCGGCAGCTCGACCATGCGCCGGCTGCGGGGATCGATGACCAGCACGCGGTCGGCGAGCGGCAACAACTCTTCGAAGTGATGCACCGCGATCAGCGCCGGCTTGCCCATCGTGCCGCACAGATCGCGGATCACCTCCAGCAGCCGCCGAGCAGACGCGATGTCGAGGCCGGAATTTGGTTCGTCGAACAGCAGTACGGGCTGATTGGCGATCACCGTTCGGGCGATCGCCAGCCTCTGCCGCTGGCCACCGCTGCACGAGGCGATCGACTGACGCGGATTGATATCAGCCAACATGGAGGCGACGTCGTCCCCCAAGGCGGCGGTGCCACGTGGTGCATGATCGAGCGCGATGCGCAGGTTCTCCTGCGCGTCCAGGTCGTCGAACAACGCGTAGTGCTGGAACACCACGCCGCCGACCTCCGCGCGCTGGCGCGACAGGTCGAAGTTCTCGGCACCACAGGTAAGTCGCCCGGAAACCTGCCAGTTGCCTGGTCCGGTCTCCAGCAGGCCGCCCAACAACAACAGCAATGTTGATTTGCCGCTGCCGCTTGGTCCCACCAGCAGCACCAGTTCGGCTGGATCGATCGCAAGAGAGACGTCGCGCAGCAGCACATCGCCATCTGGCCGGACGATCGTCAGGTCCTTCACCGCAAGCGACAGCGGTGCATTTATGACGTCCGACATCAGCTCGGCACAATGCGACTCAGTGGCCGCACCGCGGCCGGATCGCGCGCCATCATCTCGTCGCGCTGCGCCGGGCTCATGAACACCACGACGCGGTCACTGCGGCCCGATACCAGCGTGCGGATGATGATCGATGCCACCGGGTTGAGGTCGGTGCTGCCATGCAGGCTGACCAGCAGACGTGGGGCGACCCGTGCCAGGTCCATCGCCCGCTCGATCAGGTTGTTCAAATATGGGCGCAATCGTTCATCGGAGACCATCTGGCTGACGAGATCGCGCAGCGCGCCGTCACGCAGCACCTCGCCTGCCATCGCATCTGTGAATGACTGGATGAAATCGGCGGTCGGCGGCGCTGACAGCAATCGGGCGACCGTGCGTTCCGGCAGACCACGCTCCTGCACCTCCTGCAAGGCGGCCTGCAAAGCGTCCTCGACCGGTGTCATGTTCCAGCGCGTGTCGTGAAACGGATCGATGAGCTGGAGCGCATTGGCCCGCAGCATGCGCATCGGGACGCTGTGGAAGCGGCTTTCAATGATCGGCCGCAGCTCGCGCGATGCAGCGTCACGCAGAATCGGCTCGTACCCGCGCAGCAGGTCCTGCCACGCCCCGCTGTCGCGCGTGGCTTGCCATGCAGTGTCGAGGTCGGTGCGAAGACGCTGCTCCAGGCGATCGCGATAAAGACTGGTAAACTCCGGAGAATGCAGCATCTCGAGCGCGGTCTGCGGCAGCGCGTGGGCCAGGTCAGCGGTAGACTCGCGCAGCGATTGCCGCTCATCGGGTGAAGCGAGCAGCCAGAGCAGCCGCGGATCGGCGGGGAGCGACACTGGCTCGGTGGCATGTGCCAGCAGCGGATCGAGCGCATCGTAGAAGCCGATGCGGATAGCACCGTCATGCGTCGCAACGGCATTGCCGAAGCGCACTGCCAGGCCGTTCTCGCGCAGCACGAACACCGGAGCACCAATTCCCGAGATGGCGTCCGACGGATCGCGCAGGGTTATGGAACTCGCAGAAGTGGTAAGATCGCTCGGCAGAGCGGACAGGCCAAATGTTACGAGGACCGCGGCCAGCACGACGCTGAGGGCCCATTGCCGCCGAGGATGCAGAGCGTTGGGGCGCCCCGACGCGCGGCGGGAGAGCGATGACAGAATGAGGGCGGCTCGGTTGCTCAGTGCAAACTCTTGGCTGCTGGATTGGTGAACATGCTGCGCATGACCGGCTGCCTGTCCTGCCAGGTCAGCCGGAAATACAGCGCGGCGATTTCGGCGTAATTCTCGAATGTATCCGCGACGTTGAGCGCCTGCTGGTTCAGCCGCGCAGCCTGCACGGTGTCACCCTTCTGACGTTTCACCTCGGACCACATATCCCACGCGATGGAACTGGTCGGCTTGATGGCGATCGCCTTTGCCAACGCCTGATCGGCGCCGTTCACGTCATGCATGCCAAGGAGCGCTGCCGCCCAGGTCACATAGCCGGTGCTCGACAGCGTGGCATCGCAGTCAGGCGTGTCATGCAACAGCCGCTCCATGCGATCGGCCGCCTCGCGATAATGGTCGAGCTGCAGATCGGCGAAGGCGAGGTTGAGCACCGCAGCAATGTTGTCCGGGTTGGAAGCCCTGGCAAGTCGAAACCAGGTGTGGGCGTCATCCTGGTTGCCGCGAAACAGTGCCAGGATGCCTTGAAGGTTTTCGAACAGAGAGCGATCGAAGCTGAACGGCGTTGGCGCGATCTTTCCCTTCGCCACTGTGATCAGCGTTTCCGCGTCCGAGAAATCCTGGTCTGTCTCATGACGCTGTATCAGGCTGAGAGCGGTCAGGTATGGGTCGACGCGCGCCATGCCGATCAGCGCAGCGCGATGTAGCAGGTCGATCACAGTCTCGCCCTTCTGCTGTTCAACGAGTTGCTCGAATCCGGTGACCCGCTCACCGCCGCTGCCGGTGACCAGGACCTTGACGGCACCATTCTCGCTGAACAGCGCGACACCGATCTGGTCGGGCCGATAGCCTACATCCTGCTGTAGCGCATAGGCGAGCGACTGGAGGTTGGCCGCAGTGGCGATCGCCATGCCGATCCCGCCCTGCCTGCCAAGCTCCACGCGGGGCTTGCCTACGAGTGTCGGGGTCGCGGAGATCCGATCGACCTCGCTTCTTAGGATCCCATTGATCATGTTCTGGTCGATGGTGATCTTGTCGAGCTTGCCAGCGGTTGATGCCTGCAGGATGACCTCGGTCGGGTGCCATACGGTATCGAAGCCGACCGCCGCCACTGCCAGCATCACAATCATGGTCAGCGTCGTCAGGTCCATCGGTTACTCTCTGCGGGCGCATTAACGATTTAAGCAATGCCGTGCATTCAGTCTCCGCGGCCATTAACGATTTAAGCAGTGCCTGGGCCTTGTGTGCCTGTTGCACAGTTCAATCGAGATGGCGCTTCCGACGCGTGGGAATAAGAAGCTCGCTGCATTTTGCATTACGAGGTTTACACACTCATGTGAATACAATTATATCGTGGGACATTCGAGCGCGGGAGCCACGGGTTTGATGGCAGCCGAGGAAATGGTCAGGGGCGGCGACAGCCGGCGCTTTGGTGACCTGGTGAAGCTGAACGGGCTCGGACGTCGCCTCATAGACCGGACACAGGAGCGCCATCTGCTGGAAGAGGGCGTGACGAGGTTTGGCCTCACGCTCGACGAAGCACGTGGCGTGCTGCGGTCGGTCGCAGAGGACAACAACTATGTATTCGAATCCGAGGCGGGGCGTCGCATTCAGCAATTGATGAGCCGGCATGCCGGCAAGAATGGCCTGATATCGCGCCGGCAGTTCCGCCGCACGGTCGAGCTGCTGCGTGACTTCTCGGACAACACGATCAATGAAGCTGAGGCGCGGCGACAGCTCAAGCGCATCATGATAGACAATGGGTGGCGGCCGCGCCGGGCTGGCCTGCTGCGGACGCGACGCTGGTACAAGCAGGTTCAGGTTTGATTCACGGGGGCTGATGCCCTGGCATGGATATTTTCGATCTGCTCGGCGATGCCGGGCGTATCATGCTCCGAACCTTCATCGTGGCTGCACCGCTGCTTGCTTGGCAATTCGTCGCATTGTGGGCGCGTCCATTGCGTCGCAAGTCGGGTGGACTGGCCGATCCGACAATCATCGCCGGGATGATGGTGGGCGTTGCGACACTCGCGGTGATCCTGCCGTCTGGTGCGCTTACGTGGGATGGCGTCGTCATGGTCGGCGGTTATTGGGACATGAGCCTCGGGCAGTTCATGGATCTGGCGCATGGCATGGTGGTTAACGGACCGGTTGCGCTGCTGACAGGTACTTGCGGTGGATGACGCGCGGCGTGATCTGCAGGCGTGGTTGGCGCTGGCGATGACGTTGTGGCTGGTGCGGGCGATCGCGGTCTGGCTGTCGGGGCCGCCGCAGGGCGGCAGCCGCCTGCTGCTGGGCGAGGCAGCGACTTTCGTCGCCAGCATCATCGGCACGGTGTATCTTGGACCGCTGCTGCTGTGGTCGCTCAACCGGCTTAACTTCTGGCTGCTGTTGATCGTGATTCTTTTGATCCAGGACTATCGCTACGACGAGCCGCCGCTGTTCGGCCGGCTGGTTGGCGCGGTCAACGGCGTGCGACATCGCCCGCGTGCGGTGGCGATTGAAGCGATGCCGGTGCCGGAAGCGGATTAGGGCGGTGGGTTAAGGTAATTGGACTGACCCACGATGCGGCGCTTCAGCAGCGACCAAGTCATGCCGATCGCCAGCACGAGCGAGAACGCGCTCAATAGCAGGTAAGCCCAGATGACGCGCCGCCACGGATCGATCAGATCGAACTCGTACAGCGTGAGCATACCCGCCAGGATGATCGTGAGCGCGGCCGATATTCCGTCAGCGCCCAGCGATAGCCATGCGATGCGCAGGAACAGAATGTGCAGTCCCAGCAACAGGGCTCCCGCCACCGCGATCTCGGGCGCGGTTGCCCAAGGGCTGGACCGCACCCAGGCGACGAAGCTGTAGCCGGTCGGATTCCAGGTTGCGAACACCAGCAGGAAACAAGCGAGCGTGCGGACCAGGATGCCAGGCGTCGTCATCGGGTGAGCGTACGCGAGTCAAGCTGGCCGCTCAGCCGGTAGCGGATCAGCGAAAAGCTGACGCCGGTGCCGAGAAGCATCACCAGAGCGGACTCGAGAGCGAGGGTGCGCTGGAGCCTATCGGATAGATCGACGATGCCCCAATCCGACAGCAGCCAGAGACTGGCACCCATCAGCAGGATCAATGGGACGCCAAGCATGATGCGCAGTGATCGCCACGTGGCATAGGTGCAGAACACGAAACCGAAGATGATCAGCAGTCCGATGAAGATTTTCAGCGCCCAGTAATTCGTATCGGCGTGGAATGCCCAGTGCCAATAGGAGTAGCCACTTGGGTTGTAGGTTGCCGTGACGAGCAAGAGCACTGCGAGCATGCGGACAAGAATGCCGACAGGCTGCGCAATCCCGTGCATAGGGCCACTCCCGGCGAGCTGCGTTGCGTCAAATCATCATCCGCTGTCTGTAAAAGGTTGCAACGATGGTTGACGCGCTGTGGCTCGCTATGTAGCGTGAAACGACACGCTTTCCAACCGAATTGGCAGCAAGATCACCATGCATTTTCGGTTCGTTTGCAGTTTGCCCCGGTGCATGGCTCGGCTCCAACAAGGAAGCGCCGGCGAATGAGCGATGCTGCGCCGTTGGCGGTCGTTCCGGTGAATGAGAACATGCCCGATCCGGACAAAATGCCTCCATCCGCGCCGGAAATTGCCGTAACGTCAAAGGAACGCCGGCGGAGCGGCCGGTGGTTACCCGCGGTTTGCGCCCTGCTGGCATTGAATGCGGCTGGGGTGGCGCTCATCGCGCCTGGATTGAGGCCGCGCGTCACAATGGAGGCGGACCGCTGGCTCGGCGCCGGCAACGCAGTATCGCTGCTGCTTGCACCCTCGTCGGAGATCGAAGCCGGTTGGCGACAGGCGCGCGAGGAAGCCATGCAGGCGTTGAGCGCGCGCCTCGGCGATATCAACGGGCGGCTCGATCAACTCGACGTCGCGCAGCAGGCAACGGCCGCCGACGTTATGCGCGCGGTTGCCGAGCTTCGTACCGACCGAGTGACCGGTGAGACACTGAGCCGCGCTTCCGATAGCCTGTCACGTCAAATCGGCGATTTGCGTGATGCCTCCATCGCGATGGATGCGCGGGTTCGCGCGGCCGGGCTGCTCGCATTGGCGTTGCGGCTGCGGCGAGACATCGATGCCGGCCTGCCGATCGATCGCGACGTGGCGACGCTGACGGCAGGCGGACCGTATCCCGGCGCAATCAATCGCGCACTGCAGCAACTGCATGCGACCAGTGATGGCGTACCCACGATGCGGGACCTCGCCGATGAGTTCGATCGTGTCATCGCGCGCATGGCAGCACGATCTGGTGCTGGGGCGACGTGGGCGAACACCGGCTGGAGCCGCGTTACGGCGCTGTTCGGCGGCGGTGTTCCAGCAGAAGATGCCAAGGTGATCGAGCATCTTCGCGCACTTGCGGTTGACGGTCGCTTCAGTGAGGCCGCCAGCGAACTCGAGAAGTCGGACGAAGGTGATATCGGCGCGGACTGGGCTGCGCGCGTGCATGAGCGGGCCGCCGCGGTGTCGGCGACGCAGGCGTTGCTGGCTTATTCGCTCGCCGCCTATGAGAACGCGTTCGCCATCGCAGGCGCCCAATGACCAGATTGCTGGCCGGATTGCTGTGCGGCGTTCTGCTGTCACACGGCGCCATCGCGGCGAGCTGGTTCGATGCGTTGCCGGCGGACGATCCCGACGCCGTCGTCCGGCACAATGCACCGGACCCGGCGCTACCGCGGTCATCGCCACAGCCGGCGGCCACGGGATTCATCTACGGCGCGACTGCGGGCGTGGCTTCGTCAATCATTGGCGGAATCGGCGCCATTGTCTCAGGCACCCGCGAGGCGCTGTGGGAAACCGCCTACATGTTCGGCATGAACAGCACGCCTGTGTCGCACAAGGAAATCACCGATCGAATTCCAGATCTCGGTTTAGCGCCCGACGCAGGCGACAGCGCGCCAGATTTGCCGTCCCAGCGTCCGACCGAGGTGACCGGCAACGATCAACCGCCAGCGAAAGTGCAGACGACGTCAGCCAAGGCGACTCCGCCGAACGCGGTAGTGGCGCAAGAGGTGGGAGCGCAACCGATCGACCCGGGTTTGCTCGCCAATCTCGTGTTCGATCGAGGTGACCGCCGGCCGGATGGTACATTCCTCGTACCCAAGTCGCTGCAACGGCTGTTCGAAATTCGAACTGCCCGCGCCGTCGCCGCCGACCTGCCTGTGACGGTTACCCTTGCCGGACGCATCATTCCCGACCGACACATCGAGGCCGACGTCGAGGCAAGCCTGCTGGGCCGTATCGAGGCACCTCCCGGCGGCTTGCCGGTACTCGGCGACAGTGTGACCAGCGGTCAGGTCCTGGCCTACGTGATTCCGGCCGTCGGCGTGGTCGATCGTACGCAGGTGCGCCGCGAGGTGGCACAGCTCACAACGGTTATCCGCGTCGAAACTGAAAACCTGGAAATCCTCAAGCAGTTCAGCTTTGTCCCGTTCCGTGAAGGCAAGATCTACCAGTCCGAGCAGCGGATCACAGGGCTCCGCCGCGAACGCGATGCGCTGCTGCCGCTGCTGCAGACCCAGGAAGTGTTGCGCGCAGCGACGACAGGGGTGATCTCGGTGTCCACCGCGGTTCTCGGGGCCATTGTGCATCCCGGCGACAAGATCTTCGAGATCGTCAATCCGAACCGGTTGTGGGTCGAGGCCCTTGCGCCGGATCCGACGGTCGCCGCGAACGCGCAGCGTGTCATGAGTGCTTCGGCGGTGACACCGGAAGGTCAGGCGCTGGCGCTGAGCTTCATCGGAACCGGACTCGCCATGGAACAGCAGTCGGCGCCGATCCTGTTCCGGATCGATAACCCGCCGGAGGGATTGCGCGTGGGTCGGCCGGTGACGGTTACGGTGCAAAGCGGCAGCCGCATGCAACACGGTCTGCCGATGACGCGCGACGCTCTGACGATCGGGCCGGATGGTGTGCAGGAGGTATGGGAACAGGCGGAGCCGGAGGTGTTCCTGCCGCATGTCGTGCGTACGATCGACCTCGATGGACAGCGTGTGCTTGTCGTGGATGGACTGAAGGAAGGCGCGCACGTCGTCACGCAGGGCGTCCGTTTGCTCGCGCAGTTGCAGTGACAATCAGAATATGATCGTCGAGCGTAGTCCAAGCACCACGGCGTCATGCCGGCGCAAGCCGTCAGGGTTCAGCACGCCGCCATCCGGATTGATGATATATTGGAGATCGGGCTGCAACGTCAGCCATGGTGCGAGCTGTGCCTGATAGGTGAGCTCTAGCACCACTTCCTCGCTGCGGATGGGAAATGCGGGATTGCCGGTGAAGAACTGCGTGTCCTGATCGAGCCCACGCGCGTTGTTGCCGAAGCGTGCGAACGCCACACCGATTCCGGCGGTATCGTCGTCGCGACCGGGGATCAGTCCGCCATAGGTCAGGCCGGCATCGGTATAGAACGAGACCAGGTTGCGATCGCCCGGCGTGCCGGCGCCGATCCTGACAAATCCCGACAGGTTGTTGCCGGCATCGGTCTGATAAAGCGTGGCGTCCATCACGCCGTAGACGCCCCAGTCGCCGGTGTGGTCCAGCGGGATACCGGTTGATGCGGGATCGGCAAGTGAAAGACCGTCGGTGGCATAACGCTGGTCCTGGAATTGGGTGCTGCTGTGGTACCAGCCGCCGAGTTTGTAGGCTAGCGGCGGACCCTTGGCACCCTTGTCCTGATTGATCGCGTAGCCGGCCTCGGCGATGATGAACGCACCGCCGTTGAAGCTTACCACCGTGCCACTCGGAATACCGGTGGTGAGACTGTTCGAGCCGTTGTGCCCTGTCGGATCGCCGCTGAATACCGCGGCCTGAATGTAGGTGCCAGGAATTTGCGGATTGACGCGCACGCGCACTCCTGGGCCGGACAACGGATAGGCGGGACCCCCGCCCGGCAGATCAACGCCCAACCAGCCAGGCCAGCCAAAGGTCGTGTTCATGAACAGCGATGCCGTCTCGCTGGTCAGGAACTCGGCGTCGACATTCATGATGCCGGCTCGCACCGATAGCAGGTCACCGAACAGCTTCTGCTCCAGCCACAGATTGTATAAGCGTGTCGCCGGCGGCACTGCGATGACGCCCGATACGCCCATGATATTGCCGACCCAGCCGCTAGACAAAGACGGTCCATGTCCTTGGATCATCGAAACGCGGAAGCTGGCGCCCTGCCAGCCGAGCAACTTGTCCAGGTCCACATCCACCTGGGGCAGAAGCTGTCCATCGTAGGAGGCGCCCTGCTTCATCCCGCCACTGACGTTTGCGAACATCTCACCGGTATAGGTCATGGTGAAAGTGATGCCCTCGGCCGCGAACTGATCGCGCAATCCGTCCCAGTTGCCGGTCAGATCATTGCGATGCCAGAAATCCGTGTACCCGTCTTGTTGCGCATTGGCGGCCCCGATGAGCGATAGCGAGCTGGCTCCGACAGCCAAAAGAGCGGCAGCCACCGTCCTGGCGCCGTAACAACGGCACGGTCTCGGGAAGATTGCCAATGGCCACATGACACTCCTGGTGCCGTCGCGCCGTCCCGCTACATCCGATGGCTGTCATCCAGCGTGAAGTCGAGCGACATAGGGTTGGCTCCCTTGACCTGAAGAACAAACGGACCCCAATGCCAGCGGTCCGCCGAACCCAATTCATAATTGACCGTCAATCGGGCATCCTTGACCACCCAATGCTCATCCCATTTGGGGCTTATGCCGAAAGTTATTTTGCTGTCCTTAACCTGCTCTGCTGGTACCGCGCGGATACGATTGAGCCACAGGTTGAAGGTGGTCAGAGGCTTGATCTCCTCCTTGGTATCGTAAACCCGTTCGAGGAGTTTGCCATCGGCATTGGCGACGCTGACGATGAACACGTCGGTATCGTCTTTGCCGTCGTCTCCGGTCACCAGTTGAAGAACGGCATTTTTCACGACGCGTGGTGGCGTCTGTGCGCCGGTGAAGTGCGTCGGTAGCAGCAAGGCGATCAGGACGACACCGACCCGAGAGATGATATTAACGAATTCTGCCATTCGACCTGGACAATCGGTATTGTGAGCAGCCATTTATTCTCCTCCTCAAAGAAGAAGTCGATTGACCACCTGCTGCACCTTCAATACGATCAAATAATCTCTACTGGCAACACGTTTTGAAGAGGAGCGGTGCGGTGCGCTTGTTTGAGCTGTCCGCGTCCGGTTTGCGCCGCTCGACTGCCTGCTCGCTGTCGGTTAGCTTGCTGGTGTGTGGCCTCATCTGCATCGCGTCATCAAACGCCAGCGCCGATGACGATGCGCTGAGACCAACACCACGAACTGCCATCACCATCGGCGGGGCAAGCGTGGTGCTGGTGGCGACCAGTGACAAAATCTATGCCTTCGTCGATCGGATCGAGGACAATGCACCGCTCGAAGACGCGCAGCTAGAGTTGGACACTGCCGAGGGCACTTCGATCAATATACACCGGGCGCCAATCACGATGAACAAGGCGACCGCGGGACTATTCGTAGGACCGTTCAATCGCGCGGGACGTCAGCAGGATGCCTTCATGGTCACCCTGCATTCGTCAGCTGGGGACGGTCAGGAGCCAGCAGAAATCACTTACACCGATATTCCGGACCGGAACGCCATGCCGGCGCCACAGAGCGTCGAAGCCAAACTCGCGATGGTCGCGGTGTCGGGCAGTATTGGCGCGGTCGCCGCGGTCATGTTGATGCTGTGGCTGCGCGGTGGTCGCCGGCGCATGGCGGCGCGTTCCGTGGTTACGGCACGCGCGTCATGATCGCCATACCGCGCCAAGGCTGAGGCCGATCGTGTTTCAGGCAATTGTCGGGTGCAGTCTGCGGCACCGGGTTTTTGTCCTGATCACCGCGGCAGTTCTGGTGGGATGGGGCGCATTCCTGGCGCGAGACATGCCGATCGACCTGCTGCCGGAGATACGTCAGCCATCAGTCATCGTAAACGTCGACGTGCCCGGGCTCGGTGCCGAGGAAATGGAGCACCTGGTCACCATACCGACCGAGATGGCATTGAGCGGCATGCCCGGTGTTATGAGCGTGCGCAGCCGGTCAACCAACGGGGCCAATTACATCCAGGTCCTGTTCGACTGGGGCACCGACCCGTATCGCAATCGTCAGCTTGTCTCCGAGCGGCTCGCGATGGTGCAAGGTCAACTGCCGGACGGCGTCGTGCCCATGATGGCGCCGATGTCGGCTGCCACCGGTCTCGTCATGCATATGGGAGTGACCGGCGGCGCCAGTCCGATGGACTTGCGCGAATATGTCGATTGGGTGCTGCGGCCACGCCTGTTGGCGTCTCCTGGTGTGTCGCAGATCTTCGTCATTGGCGGCGAGGTTCGCACCTACCGCTTCACGCCGAACCCGGTGCTGATGCGACAGATGAACGTCACACTCGACGAGATCGAGAAGACGCTGAAGGCATTCGGTACCAACACGACGGGCGGATTCTCCGATACCCACGGCACCGAGTACACCGTCCGCAACATCGGCAAGCCGGCCAGTCTGGACGATATGCGCAGCGTTGTCGTCGCATACCGCTTCGGTGTCCCGGTGTTGCTCAGCCAGATCGGCGTGGTGGCCTTCGTGCCGAAGGTCAAACGCGGGGACGGCGCGTTCAACGGAATTCCCTCAGTCAATCTGGAAATCGTCAAGCAGCCACAGGCGAACACCGTCATGGTGGGGGACCATATCGTCGCGCTGCTCGACGAGATGCAGAAGACAGCGCCGCCGGGCGTCAAGCTTGGCCAGATATCCTACAATCAGGCCGATATGATCAAGGAGGCGATCGACAACGTCGGCCACATGCTGCGCGATGCGGTGATCATCGTCGCCATCGTGCTGATCATCTTCCTGGCCAGCCTTCGGCCGACCGCGATTTCGTTGCTTGCCATTCCAATCTCGCTCGTCGTCAGTGTCATCGTGTTTCACCTCATCGGTGCGACTCTCAACACCATGACGCTGGGCGGAATTGCCATTGCCATCGGCGAACTGGTCGATGACTCGGTCGTGGATGTGGAGAACATCCTGCGGCGACTGGGCGAGAATCGGAAGCAGGCAGATCCCGAGCCGGTCACCCGAGTGATCGCGCGTGCATCGCAGGAGGTGCGCTCCGGCATCGTCTATGCGACAGTCATCATTCTGCTGGTGTTCGTTCCGCTGTTCGCGATGCCAGGCATTCAGGGCCGGATGTTCGGACCACTGGCCACCGCGTATATCGTATCTATATTTGCGTCGCTTGTCGTGTCGGTCACTGTCACACCGGCACTCGCATCTTATCTGTTGCCCAGGATGCAGGCGCTGCAGGGCGAGCATGGCGGCTGGTTCGCCCGCTGGTTGAAACGGCGCAATGAACGCGCATTGAACTGGGTGCTCGACCATGGCCGCGCTGTTCTTGGCCTCGCTGCCATCGCGGTGCTGGCGGCGGCTGCATCGGTGCCATATCTGCCGCGGTCGTTCCTGCCCGAGTTCAATGAGGGCAACATCTACGTCACCCTGTTGCTGAATCCGGACACCTCGCTGCCGGAGTCCTATCGGATCGGTCACATGGCCGAACAGATTCTCATGCAGGTGCCCGAGGTGAAGGCGATGTCGCGGCGGACCGGGCATTACGAATTCGACTCCGACATCGATCCCGTGCAGGACAACGAGATGCCGTTGAAGATCAAGCTGGATCGCGGGCGGACTCTGCACGAAGTGATGGACGACATCCGCAACCGCATGTCGATCTTCTCCGGGGACCTTGAAGTCACCCAGTTTCTGAAGGAGCGCATGCAATCGGAGGACCAGGGGGTCAGGGGCGATATCGTCTTCAAGATCTATGGTCCGGATCTGGCGACGCTGCGCACCTTGGCGATGCATATGCGCGACCAGTTCCGGTGGAACACCAAGGCGCTGGACGATCTGGTCGTCGAGCAACAGACCTTCTCGCCGCAGGCGCGCATTTCGGTTGATTACGCGCGGGCCAAGCTGTTCGGCATCACCCCGGCACAGATCACGGACGTGCTCGAGGGTTTCTCCAACGGCCGCACCGTCTCGCAAGTGATCGAGAACGGGCGCCGCTTTGACGTCGTCCTGCGTCTCGACGACCAGGACCGCACACCGGACGCGCTTCGCCAACTGTATATTGACACGCCGTCAGGTCCGGTGCCGCTCTCATCATTTGCCGATGTGAGCATCACCAGCGGCCCGAGCAACATCGTGCATGAGGATGGCGTTCGCCGCATCGCGGTGACGGCGAACCTGGACCCGCATTATGACGAGGCGAAGGTGGTGCAAGTGCTGCGCGAATTGATAGCGCAGATGCATCTGCCGATAGGCTACCGTACCAGTCTCGAGGGCGATTTTCGCGAGGGCGAGAAAGGACGGTTGATGCTGTCCATCCTTACACCGGTATCGATCTTGTTGATCCTTACGGTGCTGCAGCAGCGTTTCCGTTCCATCGTGCTCTGTTTGATCATCATGGGGAATATACCGCTTGCCTTGGTAGGCAGCGTGGCGGCCTTGTGGCTTGTCGGCATGGATCTGAACCTGGCGGCGATGATCGGCTTCATTGCGGTCACTGGTGTGGCCACGCGGAATTCGCTGCTGAAGGTGAGTCACTTCATCAACCTGCATCTGCACGAGGGCATGCCGGTCGGACGTGCGCTGGTACTGCGAGGCAGCGCGGAACGGCTTATGCCGGTGCTGATGACGGCGCTCGCGGCGGGTCTCGCGCTGGTGCCACTGCTGTTCGCCTCCGACATCGCCGGCACGGAGATCCTGCATCCGGTGGCGGTGGCGATCTTCGGCGGGCTGATCAGTTCGACGCTGCTCGACACATTCACCACGCCACTGCTGTTTCTGCTGTTCGGCGAACGCGCACTTGCGCGGGTGATCGCCGGCAACGCGCAGCTTGCCTATGACACGTTCTGAATGAGAGGAAGGATCACCATCATGGGTCCGCTCAGCCTGACCGCCGCCATCATCATCGGCACGTTTGCCGCCGGTCTCACCTTCGACATGGGGATCAACGCGATGCAGAACTGGTACGATGTTGTGTATCAGGACGCATTCTGGTCACATCACCCCGTCGACACTCCTGCAATGCGCAGCCTTGCGCGCGAAGAGAGCAACATCGACCAGTTGATGCGCGCGCAGGATTTTGTCACGACGCGCGAGAGGGAGTGACCGCACTCTACTGCTGTGTCGCGTCGATGACGCGACGCTCGGCGGCCTCCGGCGGGCGATTGCGCGCGCTGATCTCGTACTGCACTGACGGCCACGGCCACAGCTCGATCACCACCGCGGTCAGCACGAATCCGTTGTCACCGGCAACATCCAATATCGCCCGTGCTATTCGCTGCTTGGCGCCGTTGCGCAGCCCTCCCGATGTGGCGCGAAATTCCGCGAGCTTTCGTTCGGCGCGTTGAATGTCGACGTCGGATGGATCGCGGGCCGCGACGAAGCGATAGCTGCTGTGCGACAATATTCCGCCGCCGACCTTGATCTCACTGAGCTGTAGCCCGAGAGCGTCCAAGGTCGCGAAGAATTGGCGATCATCCTCGCTGAGCTGGCTGGGCATGTAGTCGTAGGGCTCGCTGCCGCTGAACAGGCCGCTGACCCCAGCCCACGCCGAGCCGGCTGCGGAACCTGCGGCCTTCGCCGCAACATCCATCATTGAGAGCGGACTCTCGTACCACGGCGCCGTACCCGGCGGCATCTCGGCGGCACGCGCGATGTTCGGCAGGGCAAACGCCGACAGCACGACAGCCCAGTACGCGGAGCGACGGTGCTGCGCCATCAGCGCTTCTCCAGGAAGGCGACAGCTTGCGACCGTGCGGCCAAACGTTCCGCTGGCGGTAGCGGAAGCAGCCCCGCGGGCGAAAGGCTGCCTGCCGGACCGATGCTGTCCTCCGCAAGCAGGCTGAACGCCAGATCGCGCGCGGCCATACGCTGCGCGCTGTTGGCTTCATTTGGTACGACGATCATCAGATCGATACTGTCAACCGCGGAATAGCGGCCACTCGCGATATTGGCTGCGGTCGGCAGCGCACCGTCGAGCAGCAACGGTACCACGTGACGATCGAGCTGCCGAAGCTCCGCCAAAGATACAACGGCGATCTGACCGGCTGGCGCGACGGCTGCCCAATTGGCGACATCCTGCGTGCCGCCCCGGCGGTGCGTCACGGCGCTATCATCCCGCACGGCATCACAGAAGCCGATTCGGTCGTTGCGGTCGAACGGGATGCGTGCCGCGGCGGCTTGGTCGCAGCCTTGCTCCATGATCAGCGCGCCGAACAGTTGCTGCACAGGCGATTGCGCCGATGGCAGCAGGACGCCGATCGGCAGCTTCGGATAGCTCGCATCAATGGCATCCCAGGTCGTCGGGTACGCCTCACCCACACCATTGCGGCCGAGTGCGCGGAACACGGCGCCTGAATCCAAGGCCCAGACAGGAGAGTTCATCGGCACGACCAGCGCGACGGCCTGGCGGCCTATCTCCACGACGTGCACCTCGGCTGACGCGGCCTGCGCGCAGCGATCGAGTTCGGCACGGGATGACGAGTGCGACAGCAGGGCAAGTCGCGGTGTCGCACCAAGCGCAGGCGCGCACGCCACAACGCCGGCCGAGTGTGACGCATTAACCTGTTTCGCGTCGGTCCCGAGCCCGGCTACTGCCTGGGCAAGCGCGTTGCCGAGGTCGCTATCGGCGAACAATGGAACGCCTGGCGATGCAGCGATGGCCGGCAGAGATGCGACAAGCAGAGCTATTAATACAATTGCGACGCGTGTCACGCTGGCGTCACACATCCACTTGGGTAAAAGCGATTTCCGTTGAAGGTACATCTCGATTTCAGGGTGTGGCATGCGTATGCTACCCGACTGAGTGAAGGCCGGCACGAAATCAATCAGCCGAACTACGCGAGGTTGATACGACCATGCGCCGCACGCAAGAAATAATGCACCGGAGTTGTACAGGCTCGCGGGTGGCAGGCGTTGTGCTGATCTTGCTGGCGTGGATGACGCTGCTGCCGTCTGCTGCTGCCGCATTGTCGGTTGGCGACAAGCTTTCGCAGTGGTTCATGCTCGGTAACAAACAGATCCCGCTGCCGACTGGTGAATGGCTGGTCGCCGGGATCGGGACGCAGCCTTTCACCATGCCGGCGTTGGGCGCGTTTGGCACCATTCAGACCGCTGTGCTGTTCCTGCCGCGTGGCAATCACGTCGACGCGGTACTGGAAGTCAATGCCAACACAATACCGGTTAACGACGGCTGGGGTCGCACCAAGGCCTGCGCCGACGGTGACCAGTTCCTGGTCCTGACGCGCTACAAGACTGGCTGGGAGACATCCTGCACCTTCGTCCAGCCGACGCAGTTCGGCGCCGATTCTGCCGGGCCGCCGGCCTGGGAGCAGGCGCGCGATTTTGCCCGCAAGGCAGAGTTCGAGATGCCGCGCCTGTGGCTCACCGCGGGTTTCCGCGTCAGCGACCGCCAGGACATCATTGATGCGCGCTTTCACTTCGATCCGGCGCTGACGCTGGGAGCCAGCTCAGCGAATTTCCTGCGCCTGGCGGACTGGAGTGCTCAGGCGGTGCGCGACGACCCGATACGGCTTGGCGCGTCGCAGGTGGTGTCATCCTGGGCCTCGGGTTTCGATGCCTGGATGGAGCGTGGCCTGCGCAATCAGATCACCGACGCGCCAGGTGCGATGCCGGAGGTCGCCGCCTACACCACGAGTGCGCCGTTCGTTGACATGAAGCTGCGTGATCTGGACCGGCTCTATCGCGATGGTCGCATCACCTGGAACGCCTATGCCGCGCAGTCGAAGGCAGCGTTGACCGAGGTGCCGACCTATAAGCAGCAAACCTCTCTGTTGTCGAACTCGGTGGAGAAGAATATCTCCTTCCGCATGTTCGGCACCTTCGTCGATTACGGCATCGCCTACGTCGTGACGGCGAGCAATGCCGTGTCGTGGGGCATCGCGTTGACGATCAACGCCACAGATTCGGTCTGGTTCGTGTTGAACGATCAGTATTGGGACAATTACTACGCCAAGCTGAACACACACGATTCGGAACGCATCGTCGATTTCATTTATATCGGCGAGGGGGCGAAGGCATGATGCGCCTGCTGCTTGCGGTGGCCGTCATCACCGGGCTTACCTGCCACGCCGAGGCAGCAACGTTTGCCACCGGTTCCAGCGTCGAGCGCGTCCTGCGCATCGATGGCAAGCAGGTGCCGCTGCCAGGCGGAAGCTGGGTGGTGGCTGCCGACACCGCGAGCGACTGGAATGACCAGAGCATCGGTGCCTTCGGCTATCTGCGCACATTGGTGCTGTTCCGCATCGTGGGCGGACACGTCGACACCATGCTGGAGATCAACACCAACGTCTTGCCGACCACAGATGGCTGGGGAATGGCGGCCGATTGCGCCCGCACCGACCTGGTACTGGCAGTTGTCCGATATCGGGCGGGCTGGGACGGTTCATGCTACTTCGTCACCCACACGCTGCTCGCCCGTGACCCGACGAAGGCCTGGCGCAAGGCGCGCGACTTTGCCATTTTGAAGGGACTGCAGCTCTCGCGCGTCTGGCTCACTGCAGGCTTCCGCACCGCTGATCGCAGCGACGTGTTGGACGTGCGTTTCCACTTTGCCCCCGAGACACGTGGCATCGTCCCTGAGACGGTCGATCGCTGGCAGGATTCCGGCTGGATGTCGGCAAAGCTCGACAGCGACCCGCAGCGCTACGCATTTGCACACGCGGTCAGCGATTGGACGGTGTCCTATAGCGCGCTGATCGATGCCGGACTGAAGAACCGGCTGCCCGACGACGATGCGATCACCATGCCGCAGGCGATATACGGTGCGCCGTTGGCCGATGTGCTTGCTCGCCGGCGGGCGGAGCTCGGGTTGTTGCGGCAGGCCGGTACCATCACGCCGGAGGAATACACCGCGCAAGTCACGGCGCTGAAGGACCAGGGACTGGGCTCCAGCAGTACCGCGCCGGACCTCAGCGTTGTTACCGCGGTGAAGGCAATCTCCTACCGGGTCATTGTCTCGGTGTCGCACATCTTCGTGGATTATTACTGGACGGGCAACTATGTCGCCGCGGGTGCGCTGGAGGTGCTGCAGATTACCATCAACAGCACGAAGTTCTATTTCCACGAATTGGCGTGGGCCAAGTACATGGGCATCCCGCGCACCGATTCGGCGCGGACGATCGACTTCAAGTATATCGGCGTTGATGCATGAATCTGGGGATGCCGCCGGGCCACGACGACGAGGCGCACGCGGCTAGTGCGTCATCAGATAACCGGCTCCGCCTATTACGGTGCCGACCGCGGCCCCCGGATTGAGGAAGGCGCCCGCACTCATCACGCCAGGTGTCATAGCTGCTGCTGCGCCACCTCCGACGATCATTGGCCACGCGACCGCGCCGATCACCGCACCCGTGATGGCCCACAGCACAACTGGAACAGCGGTCCCTATGGTTGGCGAGGTCTGCGCCGCGGCAGGTGCCGAGAGCGTCGGTGTCCCAACCAGCGTGGCCGCTATCACCGCGCAAGCCGCGAAGCCTGATCTCATTGAAGTTCCCCTGTATGAGGGGCCACGATAATAGTGGAACGATTATTTCGCGACAACCAAATTCGCCACTCGACACGGGGGAATAACTTAGCTCACCCATCGGGCTGCGCTATCAATGCGAGGCGACGCCGAACTCGAGAAGATCCCGCGCGGCGGCTGAAGACTTTCGTCCGTTGTCAATCGGCACGAAATCGGTGAGAGTGATCCAGCCCTGACGCGAAAGAGCAAACCATGCACAAGGCGATAGTCGTTGGCTTGATTGCGACCGGCCTGACGGCGCCAGTCGCGGCGTATGCACAGACGGCGGTTCCGGCAAAGCCGGCGGAAGAGGTCGTCGTACTCCGGCCTGCGCAATGGCTGGCGGTGGGCGCGGGTGTCGTCGTCGGCGCGGCGGTGCTCGACGTGATCATGCCTAGCAACGTTGCCTTCGTCGTCGGTGGCATCGTGGGCGGCTATCTGGCCAACGTGTGGTACAATGGGCGCGAGGTCCAGCTTCAGATGACCACCGCACCAAAGAGCTGATCGCTACACCGCTGACATCGGCGGCGTCTGAGGAGTCGCGGCGCGGACTTGACGGACTCACGCGGCGCGCGCGCTTTGATCTTGCCTGTCTGAATTATCCGCCACCGAACTGGGTGGTGCCGGCGGTGCACGCCAGCGGTGATCCGGTCAGCGATGTCGTGGTGATCGGCGCCGGCATGGCAAGGCTCGTGGCGACCTTCTCGCTGCTGCGCAACGGCATCCGCAACATCCGATGTCTCGATCGCAATCCAGCTGGCTTCGAGGGGCCGTGGGTGACTTACGCACGGATGGAAACGCTGCGGTCTCCGAAGGTGCTGACCGGGCCGGCGGCGGGTATTCCATCGCTAACCTTCCGCGCCTGGTTCGTTGCGCAATTCGGTGCGGCGGAGTGGGAGAGTCTCGACAAAATTCCGCGTGTCATGTGGATGGAGTACCTGCGGTGGTACCGCGATGTGCTGGCGCTGCCGGTCGAGAACGGCATCGAGGTGCTGCGTATCGACCCGCTGGACGGATTGCTTGCGCTGGAACTGATGGGTGGCGGACGCATCCTGACGCGCAAGGTGGTGATGGCAACCGGTCGCGAGGGTTTAGGGCGGCCAAGGATTCCTGACTTTATGCGTGACGTTCCACGTAGGGTCTGGGCGCACACTTCGGACACCATCGACTTCGCTGCATTGCGCGGCAAGCGTGTGGTCGTGATCGGCGGCGGGGCGTCGGCGATGGACAATGCAGGCGAGGCGCTGGAGGCAGGCTGCGCGGAACTGCGCATGCTGGTCCGGCGCAGAACGCTGCCGCAGATCAACAAGCTGACCGGCATCGGCAGTTCCGGCTTTACCAATGGCTACCGCGCGATGAGTGAGGCAGGGCGGTGGCGCACGATGCATTACGCCGATGAGACGGGGCCGCCGCCGCCGCGCAATTCAACGCTGCGGGTCAGTCGTCACGCCAACGCCCATTTTCATTTCGATACGGCCGTGGATGCGATACAGGTGAGCGACGATCAGCTCGCCATGCACACCAGCAGAGGCAAGACCTTTGCTGCCGACTTCATCATTCTTGCGACCGGCTTCACTGTTGAGACCGCCGCGCGACCGGAGATCGCAGCCCACGCCGACGCGATTGCAACCTGGGCCGATCGCTATACGCCGCCGCCGGAACTGGCGAATGCCGAATTGGGCGGCTTTCCGTATCTCGGGCCGCACTTCCAGCTCACTGAGAGGCGACCGGGCGCGGCGCCGTTTCTGGCCGACATCCACTGCTTCAACCACGCCGCCAGTCTGAGCCTTGGCAAGGTCGCCGGCGACATTCCCGGCATAAGCACCGGCGCGGAGTGGCTTGCCGACGGAATTGCCGCGGAATTCTACAACCGTGACATAGAGGCGCACTGGCAGATTCTGGTGGATTTCGCCACGCCCGAGCTGTTCGGCGACGAATGGAATGATGCAGAGGGCTGAGCCCTATGCCGTGACAGGCTCTCCCAGCGTCTGCATCAAGCGGTTGGCATTGGCGAACATCGCCACGGCGTGGATCAGGTCGTGGATTTGCAGATCGTCCATGCCGACCTCGCGCAGCGGCCGAAGATCGGCCGCGGCAATTGCCTGGGGCTCGCGCGTCAGTTTGGCAGCGAAATCGGCAATGGCGCGCTGCCGCGGCTCCAATTGAGTCCCAGGTCCTTCGTCGTACAGGCGAACAATCACGTCCGGTCGCTTGGTCAATTCCACGAACCTGCGCGCGTGTACTGACGAGCAATAGACGCAGCCGTTGATGATCGAGACGATCACGGTTGCCAGCTCGCGGTCGGCACGCGGCAGGCCGCGCGGCACATACATCACCGCATGGAACAACGGCGAGCGCTGTTCCAGTGAGTCGACGTCATGCGCCAGCGTCAGAAAATAAGGTGAATCGCGCTGCGGACTCGCATCCAATGCCGCACGCTGGCGTGGCGTCGCGGTCGCTGCATCGACCGGCGGTATCCATGCCGCCCACTCGACCGGCTCCAGCGTAAATCGCCCGCTCATGCACGCATCTCCTCGGCCAGCGCACGAAGACCTGCGACCACGCGTATTTGGTAGCTGACGCAGGCGACTATCTGGGCGACCACCACGATGTCGCGCTCAGCGAGGCCCGCATGACGCAGCGTCTCAAGGTCCGACCGGGTCGCCGAACCGGGCGCCGTGGTGAGCAGCGAGACATGGCGCAGAATGGCTTCCAGCCGCGGTGAGACGTTCATTGCCTCGATCGCAACGACGTCCGCACCAACCTCCAGCAGTCGCTTCCGGTAATGCGCAACCAGCGCTGCGTCGCGTTCGATCGATGCGACGCGCAAAGCCGCCGCGGCTCGCTCGATCAGGCTGACGCCGCCTGGATCGGATGGCGTGATCAACACATCGTGGCTGCCTTGGGTGTGGCGCACGAATGCCTCGCGTTGCTGACGCAGCGCGGCGACCGGCGAGTCGGATGCCAGCCCGGCAGCCGTATCGACGATATCGGTTGTCATTGTGGAGCTTCCGTCTGTGGATGCAGGCCGACTGCGGCATATGCGTGAGCACTTGGCGGCCAGGCAGCGATGATCTGTGCGCGCCACGTGTACGCCGCTCCGGCCGCCAGCACGAGCAGGACGAGGCTGGCTACCCAGGCCAGTCGCAGGTGGGTCGAAGACTGCGGCCTGGTCGATTGTGCGACGAGACGATCCATCGCGGACTGGGGCCGGGTTGCAGCGGTCCTGTTCGCAGGCGTTTCGGGCGCAGGAGCATCTGGGACCGGGAGCGCGGGGTCGGCCGGCGGCGGTTCCGGCGCTACCTCCTCTGCTGGCATGGCGGCCACATCGTCCGCTGGCGGGGCGGAGACCTTCTCTGGAGGCACAGCAGAAGCTTCAACCGGCGTCCACTCGCCGTCGCATCGCGCGCATCGCACAACTCGCCCGGCCGTCACCAGGGAGTCAGGCACATCATAGGTAGCGGAGCAGGACGGGCAGACAATTCGCATATCCGAAGATGGTGCGTGAGCGCCGATTACGAGGCAATGGCGGCACCCCGCCCGGAATGGCAAGAATGGTGGTGATGATTCAATTCGACGAAGTGGGGCTGAGGTATGGCCCTGCCGGCCAGGGCGCTGCCGCGGCGGGTCCCGAGGTGCTGCGTGATATCAGCTTCACGCTGCCGGACGGCGCGTTTCGGTGGCTTCTCGGGCCGTCGGGCGCCGGCAAGACCAGCCTCCTGCGATTGATGTACCTCGCGATCCGCCCGACGTGCGGCCGATTGGCAATCTTCGGCACCGACATCGAGACCGCCGAGCGCCGCCTGCTGCCGCGCCTGCGCCGCCGCATGGGCGTGGTGTTCCAGGATTTCCGTCTGCTGCCGCATCTGTCCGCGTTCGACAACGTGGCGCTGCCGCTGCGCCTCGCGGGTAGGCCGGAGGGTCAGATCCGCGCTGACGTCAGCGAGATGCTGCGCTGGGTCGGGCTCGGCAGGCAGGCGGGAATCCGGCCGGCGGAACTCTCGGGCGGTGAGCAGCAGCGGGTGGCTATTGCGCGCGCGGTGATCGGTCGTCCCAGCCTGCTGCTGGCGGACGAGCCGACCGGGAATCTCGACGAAGTGCAGGCCGAGAGGCTGATGCAGTTGCTCAAGGAGATGAACCGTTTGGGCACCACGGTGGTTGTCGCCACGCACAACGATGCGTTGGTCGGCCGGCATCCCGGACGTGCGCTGCGGCTGTCGCGTGGCAGGCTGGTGGAGCAACCGTAGGCAATGGCGACGTTCCGTTCGCGTCGGCTGCTGCGGCCCGCCGGGTTCGACGAACTCGGACTGCGCCGTGCGATCTCGGACCGAATACTGCCGTTCCTGGTCGCCGCGATGGCTGTCCTGGCGGCGCTGGCATTGGCCGGATGGGTCGGCGCTGCGTCATTGGCGCAGCATTGGCAGCAGGGGGCGAGCTCGGCTCTCACCGTGCAGGTCCCGCAACCACGGGAACCGGCGGCGCAGGGTGGCGGGACACGACTGGAGCGTGTTGAGACACTGCTGGTCGCCACACCCGGCGTCGCCTCGGCACGAGCGCTCAGCGACGACGAACTGGGCGAACTGCTGCGTCCCTGGCTGGGCAGCGACGCCGAGAGGCTTGCCGTCCCGTTGCCGGCAGTGATCGCGGTGCGGCTGGCTGACGCCAATCTGGACCTGAGTCGGATAGGGCGGCGGCTGGATGAGGCGGCGCCAGGCACGCTGGTCGAGAGTCACGGTGTGTGGATCCGGCGGCTCTCCGTACTGGCGCGCAGCCTGCAAGCCTGCGCGGGGCTGGCGCTGCTGCTGGTCGCCGCGGTTGCCGCAGCGGTGATTGCGGTCGCAACGCGGTCTGGGCTCGCGGCGCGGCGCGAGGCCATCGAGATCGTGCATGGGCTGGGCGCCACCGACGGCTACATTGCCGCTCGTTTTGCCGGCCGTGCGACGCTGCTCGCAACAACAGGTGGCGTCGCCGGCGCGGTGCTTGCCCTACCGGTCCTGCTGACGCTGGCGAACCTCGCTGCCCCCTTCTCCGGCGCGACATCGGAGGCGATGTCTCCGGCCGACATTGTTGCGGTGTGCCCCGCTGCATTGTGGCTCACTTTGCCCGGCCTTCCGGCCGCGGCGGCGGCGATCGGCTTTCTCACCGCTCAGGCCACGGTACGCCGTTGGCTGCGCCGCCTGCCATGACCCGGCTGCCGCGCAGACTGGTGGTGGCGAGCACCGCTGCATTGGTCGTCGTCCTGGCATTCGGCGCGGGCTTCGCCTGGTTTGTCCATCAGGTGGACCGGCCGGGGCAGGTGCCGCTGCACACAGACGGGATCGTCGCCTTTACCGGCGGTCCGGAACGCGTCGAAACCGCGCTGCGCCTGATGGCCGAGGGTCGCGCTGACTACCTGTTGTTGTCAGGGATCGGCGGTGGCGCCGAACTGTCGGAGCTGGCGCATCGCGCCGGGGTCGATCCCCTACCGCTGGCGACGCGGGTCGCTATCGGCCGCAGTGCAACGACAACGCGGGGCAATGCCGCCGAAACCGCCGTCTGGGCGCGGGCGAATGAGATCCATTCGCTGCTGGTCGTCACGGCGTCGTACCACATGCCTCGGGCGATTGCCGAGCTGGCGCGAGCGCTGCCCGGAACGGAGCTTTACCCGCTGCCGGTCGTGCCGCCGGAGCGACCCGATCGCACCACGCTGCCACTTCGACTGGTTGCCGAGGAGTATCTAAAATTCCTTGCGACAACGGCCGGGCTGAGCGGAGTTCTGCCGGAGCGGGAAGCGCCGCACGCCGGTCGTGCCGGATGACGCTGATCCGCTCGGCCCTGTTCAATCTGTTCTTCTTCGCCATGACATTCGGACTGACTGTGGTGGTGGGCACGCCCGTCAGGCTCGCCGCGCCGCATCAAATGCTGAATGTCGCGCGGCTATGGGCACGAATTATGGTGTGGGCGGCGCGTGTGCTCTGCGGCGTTCGCTTGCACGTGTCGGGCCTGGAACACATCGGCAGCGGCGCAGCCCTCATCGCGTCGCGCCACCAGTCGGCGTTCGACACGTTCGTCTGGCTGACTTTGGTCCCGCGCTGCTGCTATGTGCTCAAGCGCGAACTGCTGCGCGTTCCGCTGTTCGGGCCGCTACTGCCGCTCAGCGGCATGATCGCGGTGGACCGCGAGGGCGGGGCCAATGCGCTGCGCGGGCTGATGCGGGAAGGCATGCGCGCGGTGCGCGAGCAGCGCCAGATCGTGATCTTTCCCGAGGGGACGCGAGCAGAACCAGGTTCTGTGATGCCGCTGCAGCCCGGGGTCGCAGCGTTGGCGGCGGCAACGCGCCTGCCGGTGATACCCGTGGTGACAAACTCTGGTCAGTGCTGGGGGCGACGGGCGTTCCACAAACGCCCCGGCACCATACATGTCCGTATATTCAAGCCAATCCCGGCTGGAGTGGGGCGTGATCAGCTCATGTCCTGCCTCGAAGCCGCACTGCGGCGGGAGGCTGTGGAGAACTCTGTGGGCTGAGTGCCTCGCAACCTCGTGTACAGACGTAGTCAAGAACGGCAAGCCGTTGGCGATACGAACGTTTCTTGCCAACACTCGATGCTGGACCCGCATCTGCACAGCGTGGGACGAATCCCGGGGTCTGCGCGCGATAGTAGCAGAATAGCAGGCTATATTCGCGCTAGAAGAGAGTGACGAGCGTTTGCCTTGTACCCCTGTTTGCCTATAAGCGGCGCCGTATTCCGGGCGAGGCAAGATGTGGCGCAGGCGAAGGCTGTGGATCGTTCTGCTTGTCGCGCCGCTCCTCCTGTTGGCTGCCGACACGCTCTATTGGCGGATCGCGGTCCGCAACCTGGAAGCTGGCTTTACCACCTGGGCGAATGAGCGGCGCGCAACTGGCTGGAGCGAAGCGCACGGAACACCAATTCGCGGTGGCTGGCCGCTGGCTGCGACGCTTACCGTTCCAGCGATGTCCCTTGCGGGTGGCAGTAGCGATATTCCGGGCGGGCTTGCGTGGAGTGCCGACAGCGTGGTGTTGCGTGTCGCGTTGCCCCGGCCGAGCCTGCTTAGGATCGTAGCCACGGGCACGCAACGGCTTCGCCTCGCCGAGAGCCCGGAAGTCTCCTTTACCGCCGATCGAATGGACGTCGAGTTGCCGCTGCAGTCTGTGCGGGTGCCGCCGTTCCTGGATGTTATCGTGGAGCACGTGCGCGCCAACACGCCGGTGGGCGACGATGCCAGTGTCAACTCGGTGCGTCTGCACCTGGACATCCGACCGGAGGCGCAATCCGGTGATCCGGCTCTGGCATTCGCACTCCGGGCCGTGGCGATGACCTTGCCATCGGGGATGGCCCATCCGCTGGGTCCGCATATTGCCAGTCTGGCGGTGGATGGCGCGCTGAACCGGCCGGTTCCGCTCGGACACACGCCAGCGGAACGCGCCGCAGCCTGGCGCGACGGCGGCGGCTCGCTCGAGATCCGGCACTTGGCACTGGTGTGGGGACCACTCGATCTCACCGGCAGCGCGACGCTGGGCCTCGATGAGCAATTGCAGCCAATGGGCGCCGCCAATGCGCGCGTGGTCGGTTATGCCGAGACGCTCAACTCGCTGGCGACACATGCTGCGATAAGCCGATCCGCCGCCACGGCGGCCAAGGCGGTGCTGTCGCTGTTGGCGAACAGCCCGGACGACGGCAGCCCGCCGGATGTCGAGGTACCACTGACGCTGCGGTACCGTACCCTGTCGATGCGGCAGGTTCCTCTGGTGAGGCTGCCAGAGATCGAGTGGCCGTGATTTGCGATCGCCGCGATCATCGCGTAACGTCGCAGTATGACTCTCCGGAGCACCACGACGCGAATTAGCGGCCCGGCTGCCTGAGCAGCCGGGGAGTACCCGCCCTTTCCTTCGCGTCGTTCATCCGGAGTTCCCTTTTATGTCTGCCCAGCCATTCGTCGCTGTCCGCTTTATGCTCGATGCGGATGCCGCACCTGGTCTTCTCACACGCCTGCTGCAACCATTCGCCAGGCGGGATCTGATCCCCGACCGCATGTGGTCGCACCGTTCGGGCGAGATGCTGCATGTCGAGATCGCCATGGCGGCGATGCCGGCCGAGGTTGTCCATCTTGTCGAGGGCAACCTGCGCCAAGTGGTCGGCGTGCGTAGCCTGACGCAGGTACGGCCGGAGGAGATCCGTCAGGCGGCTTGAACCGGGCGCACGTATCTGCCCTTATCAGGTGGGCCTGAACGCGCGAGGTGGGCATGCCAGGATCTGACGCGGTGCTTATGGCCCGCGCCCAGTTCGCCTTCACCATCGGCTTCCACATCGTACTGCCCGCCTTCACCATCGGGCTGGCGAGCTACCTCGCGGTGCTCGAGGCAATGTCGCTCGCCACAGGCCGCCAAGTGTACCGCGACGTCTTCCACTACTGGCTGCGAGTGTTCGCCGTCGTATTCGGCATGGGTGTCGTCTCCGGCGTGGTGATGGCGTACGAGTTCGGCACCAACTGGGCGCGCTTCGCCGACAAGGCCGGCCCGATCGTCGGGCCACTGATGGGCTACGAGGTGATGACGGCCTTCTTTCTGGAGGCCGGATTCCTCGGCATCCTGCTGTTCGGCCGTCAGCGTGTGGGACGCGGCGTATATTTCGCCGCCACGCTGCTGGTGGCGATCGGAACGCTGATCAGCGCGTTCTGGATCCTCGCGGCGAATTCCTGGATGCAGACGCCACAAGGCTACACGTTGACACCGGACGGGCGCTTTCTGCCGGAGGACTGGTGGCAGATCATCTTCAATCCGTCGTTTCCCTACCGCCTCGTGCACATGGTGATCGCGTCCTATCTATCGGTCGCGTTCGTGGTGGGCGCGGTCGGCGCTTACCATCTGCGGCACGATGCGCAGAACCAGGCCGCGCGGCTGATGTTCTCGATGGCAATGTGGATGGCCGTGGTGGTCGCGCCGATCCAGATCCTGGCCGGCGACCAGCATGGCCTGAACACGCGGCAATACCAGCCGGCGAAGGTGGCCGCGCTGGAGGGCGACTGGGAAACGGAGCCGGGCACGCCGTTGATTTTGTTCGGGATGCCGAACATGGCGGAGGAGCGCACGAACTGGGCCATAGCGGTGCCGCATCTTGGCGCGCTGGTCCTGACGCACAGTTGGAACGGCGCGGTCGAAGGCCTGAAGTCATTCCCGCCGCAGGACCGGCCCAACTCGCCCGTCATATTCTGGGCGTTTCGCATCATGGTGGGGCTTGGACTGCTGATGGCGGCCATTGGCGTGTGGGCAGCGTGGCTGCGCGCACGAGGGGTGCTGTATGAGTCGCGGTGGCTGCGCTACGCCGTGCTGGCGATGGCGCCATCGGGATTCATCGCGTTGCTGTCAGGCTGGACCGTCACCGAGGTCGGCCGCCAGCCGTTCACAGTCTATGGTCTGCTGCGCACATCCGACAGCGCATCGCCGATCGGCGTACCCGGCGTCGAGGCGTCACTGGCGGCGCTCATCGTTGTATATGCGATCGTGTTTGGCACGGGCCTCATCTTCGTGCTTCGCCTCATGCGCCGGCCACCGACGGTAGGCGAGTCCGGTCCGCAGGCGGGCGTGCCGATGCGGAGCGCCGGAATCACACCGGCCGCTGCATTGCGGGACGCTCCGTGATGCTGGCGGTGGTGTGGGCCGGCCTGATCGCTTTCGCAGTGCTGGCCTATGTGCTGCTGGACGGCTTCGATCTGGGCGTCGGCGTCCTGTTCGCGATCGAGCGACGCGACGAGGACCGCGACATCATGCTGAATTCGATCGCGCCGGTATGGGACGGGAACGAGACCTGGCTGGTGTTCGGTGGCGGTGGTCTGTTCGCGGTGTTCCCGCTCGCCTATGCGGTGATCCTACCGGCACTATATCCGGCGATCATCGCCATGCTGCTCGCCCTGGTATTCCGCGGCGTCGGCTTCGAGTTCCGCTTCCGCGCGGTGAGCCCACGGGGGCGCATGTGGTGGGACCGGGCGATCTGCGCGGGCTCAACGCTGGCGGCATTCTGCCAAGGGCTCGTGCTGGGCGGCCTGCTTCAGGGCATTCGGGTGCAGGACCGCGCGTATGCTGGCGGCTGGTGGGACTGGCTTACCGGATTCACCGTGCTGTGCGGCGTCGCCGTCGTGGTTGGCTACACGCTGCAAGGTGCCTGCTGGCTGATCTGGCGCTGCGATGGCCGGCTGCAGCAGCGCGCCAGGCGATATGCGCGCGCACTGGCGGTTGCCATGCTGGGGTTCATTGTCGCGGTCAGCGTATGGACGCCGCTGCTCAATTCGACGTTCAGCGAACGCTGGTTTGGTTGGCCGGGAATAGCGCTCACAAGTCCGGTGCCGATCCTGGTGGCGCTGGTCGCACTGCTGTTCTGGCGCGGTCTGTCGCGACGGCACGACCTCACGCCGCTGCTCTGCGCGCAGGCGTGGTTTGTGCTGTGCTACGCCGGACTTGGCATCAGCCTGTGGCCGCGGATCGTGCCGCCGGACATCACGATCTGGGATGCTGCTGCGCCGCCATCGAGCCAGCAATTCCTGCTGGTTGGTGCAGTGGTGCTGGTTCCGATCATTCTGGCCTACACCGGCTACGCCTACTGGGTGTTTCGCGGCAAGGTGCAGCCAGGGATGCACTATCATTGATGTGAGGCAGCGACCAGCAACGACGCCCCCGTCGCATTCAATCCACTGCCGCCGACGATGAAATTACCCCGCTGCCCAAGGGCACGCGGCCGCGCCAATTGAGCGTTTCCGGCACACCGACCCAGAAGGTCAGAAAGGCGACGATGGCGCAGCCGGCGAGAAAGAGGAATGCGGCGGAATAACCCGCAGCATCGACGACCAGGCCGGCGACGCCGTTGCTGAACGCCGCACCCAGCCCCCAGCACGCGCCAGCGGCACCGAGCGCGAGATTGTAGTGCCCCGTGCCCCTGGTGAGATCGGCGACGACAAGGAAGAACAGTGCGCCGAAGATGCCAGCGCCGATGCCGTCCAGCACCTGGATCGACACCAACAGGTACGGATTTTGCGTTACGAGATAGAGCAGGCCGCGAACAGGCAGTACGGCGAAGCCAGCGAGAAACAACGGCTTCCTTCCCCACGTATCGGCTTTATGGCCGACGAGCAGCGCCATCGGCACCATCACCACCTGGGCGGTGATGATACAGGCGGCCATGAAGAGACTGCTCGCCTCCTGATGACCCTGCGAAAGCTTTTCGCCGAGCAGGGGCAGCATTGCGGCATTGGCAAAATGAAACAGGGTGATGGCGGCGGTGAACAGCAGCAGCGGGCGGCTTTTGAGCAGCGGTCCGAACCCCTTCGGCTCGTCGCCGGCGTTTCCGTCGTCGGCACCGCGCGCAAGACCGTGATCGATTGAATTTCCGTCGATCGTGTAGACCGCGACGACGCTCGCGAGGGCCAGGACGGCTACGACCCACAGCACAGCGACAGGCGCAATGAGGTAGCCTGCGATGCCAGCAACGATCGCTGTCACTGCGTTACCGAGATGGTTGAAGGCCTCGTTGCGACCGATGCGTCCGCTGAAGACCGCTCGGCCGAAAATGCCGAGGCTGATGGCGGCGACCGCCGGCGGAAAGACGGCATCGGCCAGGCCGGCCGCAGCCTGCGCGATCATCACCGGCCAGAACGAAGGCACAAGCGCCGTGATGGTCACGGCGATACCAACAACAAGCGAGCTTGCAGCAATCAGGGTGCGCTTTCGAACCGTTGCATCGACGAATGCGCCGGCCGGTCCGCGCGCAAGCACCGTGGCGATGCCGGCCACCGTGAGAACGATGCCGATGCGACCTGCACTCCATTGCTGGCCTGCCATGAGGTAGATGGCAAGGAACGGACCGGCTCCGCCCGTGACGTCTGCGAGGAGGAAATTAAGCCAATCGAGAGGCGCATTCACCGCCGGTCCAGGCTTGGTCATGTGGCATTTCCCTCGCGCCGCAACAGACGGTTGTGTCCGTTTCCGTCAATTGCCAAGCCATTGCGGCGACACATCGTCAGCCTTGCGCCCCAGCGCATGGCCTTGGTTCAAGTTGCGGTGACGGACGCTGGCCAAACGCGCTCGGGTCGTGACGCGCAAGCATCTGCACGACCGCATCCAAACGGAAGCAGGATCCCAGTATGCGACCCCAAAACCTGGCGCCGCGGGGTATCCATCGCGCGTCGGCACAAATTCGCCGCGGTTAACGGCAAAGTGATGCTTGAGTTGTGGTCGATTATTTCGGTGCTAAATCCGCATCATCACGTTTACGTGATTATTCGCTTGCACGATCACAAAATCGTGAGGTAAAAGATCAATGTCTTCTCGACATTGGCCGCAAAGAACAATCCGGGCGCGGTCATTGAAGCTTCACTTCCAGGTCAAGGAGTAATTCCATGAGCAATCTGTCGAAGCGCTTTGTTCCCGCCCGTATTGCTGGTCTACCGGGTCCCGAACTGCATGGTTGCGGGTCGCAATTCCCAGCGTTGTCCCAGCCCAAGCTTCCGAACATTGCTGACACCGGCCGTATCCGCTTCGGTGCCGGCTGGCGCCTCCTGGCCGGCAAGTAATCCCCGTAACGCGTGAGTTTGGGAAGCTTCGCCGTCGTGCACAAAGCGGGATCGCTACTGCAGTTTCATCGCCTGATCGAACAGGCCCGCCCGCCGCAGCGGGCCGATCGAGCGGCTGCCGGAACGCTTCCCACCCGTGCTTATCGTTACTGCGATGCGGTCACCAGTGCGGCTGGCTTTGGCTGGTGGCTCTTCCCTCCCATGGATCTGCAATTGATATGGGACGGGCACGACATCTTCTGGCATTTCGACGGAGCACCCGACTGGCTGCCTCTGTCGCCGTCTGCGCAATTTCCTGATTTCTCCCAGACTTTCGATAGCAGTGCGCCCGCCACATTGCACGGCTGCGCCCCTCCGTTTCTGACGTCTCTGCCCGAGCCAGGGACCTTGCAGATCTGGACCGGGCTGATGGCTCGCACCGCTCCAGACTGGAGCCTGCTGATACGCGCACCCGCGAACCTCGCCAGCCCCGGTGGCTACAGTCTCTACGAAGGCATCGTCGAGACAGATCGCTGGTTTGGTCCCTTGTTCACCAATCTTCGCCTTACGCAGACGCACAAGCCAGTGTATCTGAGAGCCGACTTCCCATTTGTTCAGGTGCAGCCGCTACCACGTCAAGCCTATGCTGATGAGACCCTAAGTTCGACAACCATCGTGCCCAGCATGGCTGCGATGAGCGATGAAGACTGGGACGCGTACAACGAGAGCGTCGTCGCACCCAACCAGAACCCGGAGCGCGGATTTGGCGGCTATGCTGTGGCCGCTCGCCAACGCCGTCACGGCGTCTGTCCGTTCAGTAAGTCGAAGGCGACAGGTTGATCGAAAGCTGCGTCCCTTCGGGTATGCCCGCGAGCCGAAGCCCATCAGCATATCTTTCGAGGTCCTCCTCACGCTGTAGCGGCGACCGGGCTACCGCGTCTCGAACCGAGAACTGCGGCTCCAACTCCAACAGCCTTTCTCGTAACGGGGCCGCTTCGCCGGCGAGCCCAAGGCGTCCGAGGGATGCAAGTAATCCCTTGTATGTCGATGAAAACCCCGGGTGGGCGTTACGGGCGCGCCTGCCCAGTTGAGCCGCAATCTCGTAGTCGCCGGATAGGTAGAAAGGTACAGCCAAAGCCATGTCGAAGAAGAAGCCATGCGGGTCATGCGGCGAGAGCCGCCGAGCACGCTCTACGTGTCGAACGGCGTCAGTATGCTGCCCCAGATAACAGTGAGCCAGACCGGAATAACACCATGCGAGGGCGAGGTTAGGATTTAGCGCAATTGCACGTTCATGCAGGCCAAGCGCATCCTCAGGCTTCCTATGCAGAAAAGCCTCAATATGCCCAGCGACGGTGAATCCGCGGGCGTCCCCCGGATCAAGCGTGATCGCCTGCTGTGCAAGTTGGCCGGCGAGATGGCTTGCATCGGCCACATCCTCAGCCCAGCCCTGACCGATCAACAACAAGTACCAGTGTGCCAGCCACGAATGGCACGCAGCACTTGCTGGATCCGCTTTCAAGGAACTTGCCAGCAGGGCGCCAGCGGCTCGAAATGTCTCTTGATCCAGGCGGTATATCGCTGGAATGGCGCGCAGCATCAGCTCATAAGCGGAAGGGTTTATCTGAGGACGCAAAAGGGCGGTCTCAGCCTCCCAGACCAGCACCTCCGGCGCAATCTGCGCTACAGTCTCGGCTGCGATCCGTTCCTGCAGGTTCAGGACATCGAGCAGGCTGCTGTCGAAGCCCCGCGACCAAATCAATTCGCCAGAGCCACGCATGTTGAGCAGCCGCACTTGTATGCTGATCCGATTTGCTTCCGTCCGAAGCGTCCCGGTCACGAGAAAGTCCAGATCAAGTTCTTGCCACGCGGATGTCTGACTGGGTTCGCTGTATATGGTGGCGACAGAGGCCGATGAAACGCACGTGAGCCAGCGAAAGCGTGCAAAGGCGCCGGTAATCTCTTCGGCCAGCCCCAATGAGAAGGAGGTGTCGTCGCCTGTCGTCTTTATGGTCTTGAACGGCATGACTCCCAGGCGGATTGCGGTACGACGTGCCTCATACGTGCCGGCTGCTTTGTCAGCCGACAGATTGAGCGTTGCCAGCGACGGTCCTGGCGCTCCGATGTCGCGAACCTCCGCCAACATCTCTTCCGTCTCGGCGGAGAAAGTTGCGCTCTTGAGCAGCGCTCCTATCAAATGCACCAGATCGGATGGCTGATATGGTTTTGTCAGAACCTCGAGGCCCTCGTCCTTCGGGCCATTCCCTTCGGCCTCAGCATCACTGGCACGGCAGGTGAGCAGGGCATGGATACCTGGTCGGATGCGACAGGCATCGCGCAGCAAAGAAATGCCATTGACGCCGCCGGGAAGATGAGACTCGGCAAGAATGACCTGTATGGGCTCATCCGAAACGAGATATGCCATGGCTCCCGACGCGCTCGTAGCCGCAAGGACGCGATATTCGGACTGAGCCAAGGTTTCGCAGATTGTTGTCCGAAGCTCGGTCTCTGGTTCTACTACCAGAACGGTCGCTTTTGCCTCTCGCGCGAGATCCTGTACCAGGGCGGGCGGCTCGACTTCCGGCTGCCGCGGCAGATAGATTGATACAGTCGTTCCGCGCCCCAGTTGGCTCTCAAGCGCGACCCATCCACCTGACTGCTCGGCGAACCCATGCACCTGAGCAAGGCCGAGGCCGCTCCCCTTGCCGATCGGTTTGCTGGTGAAGAACGGTTCAAACACGTGAGGCAGCAGATCAGCCGCAATGCCGGTGCCGGAATCCTTGACGTCTATACGAACGTAATCGCCCGGGGAACTGGTCGAGTTGCGCAACTGCTCGGCGGTCACAGTCCGATTATGGCAGGAGAGCGTTATGTTCCCGCCGTCAGGCATCGCGTCGCGCGAATTCAGTACCAGGTTCAGGATCGCCGAGTTGAGTTGGCCTGGGTCGACACTGCAATTCCAGAGATCTTGGTCTGCCAGCAAGCGAACCTGCACGGTCTCGCCGGCTGCCTGCGCGAGTAATTCATGTATCTCTGACAGAGCGTCGTAGGCGGAAATCGACTGTGGTCGCAATATTTGATTCCGCGCAAACGCCAGCAGCTGATCGGCCAGTCTGCCCCCGCGCTCAGCCGATCGCTCAATCATCTTCGCACGCCGGATTGCTTTGACATCGCGGCGTGCCTCGGCGTCCAACCGTAAAGCAGTGGCAGCCCCTAGAACGACGCCCAGAATATTGTTGAACTCGTGAGCCACGCCTCCGGTCAACCGGACGAGCGACTCCATCTTGTTCGCCTGGTAAAGTGGCTCCTGCGTTTGGTCGGAGCGTTGATGGCTTCTGGCAACCGGCTCTCCGTCAGCCATCATCAGGACAGATCCTTGCCCGGCAACCAGACGAGACTCAGCATTCATTTCGGAGAGGCCAAGCGATAATTTATTCCGATATTGAAAGGGGACTTCTTCTAGCTGAAGCGCACCGGTTCCGTGGACCGGAAGGCGTGTCACTGCTCCGCTTCCTTGGCGGTATTGGTCATGCGTCTGCCACCGAGGCAAAATCTTTCCGGCCACCGAATAATGGCCGGCATTCCCACGAATGGCAAACAATTTCACTTCCTCATTGGTGAAAGCGATCGTTGAGGCCTAGCGAGAGGCATTGTCTCAATTTTAAGAGTGCCGGGTCGTGCCAAAGCCAATGCAGCTCAGCGGCCGAGTCTCCGCTCTCATAGGTTGCACATGACGGCCGCGCCAAGGCACACGCCGAAGCCACAGGCGACTCTCACGATACCGCCGCTGGTTTCGTCAATGAGCGAACCCGAACAGCGCCTGCGCATTGTGATGCAGGATCCTGTCCGCATCCTCCTGCGGCAGACCCATCCTCGCGATATACGCGAACGTCTCGCGGTATTCCTCGTAGGCCTGCAGCACGGGATAGTCGCTGCCGGTCACCAGCTTCTCAACGCCGAACGCCTCACAGGCGCAGGTGAATGCGGCCTTCGACCCGTAGCATACGGTGTCGTACCAGAACCGTCGCGCGGTCACACTCGGCAATTCCGCCAGTTCGCCCAGATCGCGCACGCCCTGCTTGTCCAGCCGGTTCAGCAGCATGGGGATCGGGCCGCCGAGATGTGGCACGATGAAGCGGATGCGCGGATACCGATGCGGTATCTGCCGCGCGATCATGTGCGCGACGAACATCGCGTCCTCCACCGAGTTGCCGATTGCCGCGCGGAATCCCCACTCGTTGATCGCCGGCGAGCAAACTCCGGTGACCGACGGATGCACGAACAGGATCGTGCCGCGCCGGTTCATCTCGGCATAGATCGGTTCGAATTGGGCCTCGGCGATCGATCGGCCGAGGCAGGAGATGTTCATGTTGACGCCCACGCAGCCGAGCTGATCGAGGCCACGCTCCATCTCGCGCAGCGACGCGTCTATGTGTGGCAGCGGCAGCATGACGTAGGACGCGATCCGCCCCGGATAGCGCCGTGCCAGGTCCGCGTAAGCATCGTTCAAGAGATGCAGCGCCTGCACGCACTCGGCTTCGTCAGGGAGGTAAGGTGGGTGATGCGGCGACAGGATCTGCGTCTCGACGCCGGCGGCGTCCATCAGTTCCAGCCTTCCCTGGATGTCGGCCTGCGAGTCCGACACCGGGTGCCTTGCGATGCCGGTCGGCGCCGACACGCCGACCCGCGGCGAAAAGCGATCGCCCATGAAGTCGCTGAATGCCTGCGGAATGTAGTGGGCATGGACATCGCAGATCATCGCGGGCGCTCCCTATCGTTGATCGCGGACCGTCACAGCTATGCTGGTTCCGCCACTATCAGCCGCCGCCGTGGCACCGCCTCGACCGGCATCGCCGCATACATGTCCTTCACCGCCTCGGTAATCGTCACGCCGGCGAAGCCAGGCAGCCAGTTCCGCCCGGTCCGCTCGAGCAGCCGTGCGCCGCGCAGCACCAGGCGCCAGTTCGATGGCGGCATATAAAGCGCGGTTTCTCGCCGCTCCACACGGTACAGGGACGCCGCCAACAGCCTGCCGATCTGGCCGAACGAATAGGGCTGGCCATGCCCGAAAGGCGTGCTCTCCCAGTAGGCCCACATGCTGCTGCGGTTCGGCGCTACAACCAGCAGCCGCCCGTCGTCCTTCAGCACGCGCCAGGTCTCGCGCAGCAGACGACGCGCGCTCTCGGCTGCCTCCAGCCCGTGCACCAGCAGCACGCGGTCGAACGTCAGATCGGGGAACGGTAGCGCATCCTCCTCTGCGGTACAGGACAGGCTGGGTGCGCCCGCCGGCCATCGCGTCGCCCCCATCTGCGCCGGCGTCAGTGCAATGCAGCGCGTCGCCTGGTCGTGCCAGAGCCGCAGATAAGGCGCGGTGAAGCCGATCCCCAGCACGGCCTGCCCATGCAGGTCGGGCCACATCGCCGTCAGCCGCTCGCACACCAGTCGCGCGGCCACGGTCCCGCGGGACGTTCCGTAGAAGTCGGCCGCTGCGTGAGCGTCGGCTGCCATGGGGGGTATCTATAGCACGGGCGCGGTTTTCGGTCGCGCCAGGGGGTGCTAGACTCCCTTCATGACAGTCACAGCACAACCCGTTCCCATCCTGTCCGACAACTACGCCTGGATGCTGCGCGACAGCGGCACAGGTTCGGTTGCCATCGTCGATCCGGCCGATGCCAAGCCGATCATTGCCGCGCTGGAGAAGGCCGGCGGAAGGCTCGATCTGATCCTGCTGACGCACCACCACGCCGATCACATTGCCGGTGTCGACGAGGTGCGGGCACACTTCAAGGGCGCCAAGGTGGTCGGCGCGGCAGCCGATGCGCATCGGCTGCCGAAGCTCGACGAGGCGGTGAAGGAAGGCGATGCCGTCGCCTTCGGCAGTGCGAGTGCGCGCGTGATCGACACGCCAGGTCATACCCGCGGGCAGATCAACTACTTCATCGCCGACGGCGAGATCCTGCTGTCCGGCGATACGCTGTTCAGCCTGGGGTGCGGCCGGCTGATCGAGGGCACGGCGGCCGAGATGTTCGCCTCGCTGCATAAGCTCGCGGCGTTGCCAGGTGGCACCAAGGTGTGCTGTGGGCATGAATATACCGAGAGCAATGCCCGCTTCGCGCTCAGCGTTGATTCGAACAATGCCGCGTTGAAGGCACGCACCGAACAGGCACACCAGCAACGCGCGTCGGGCCAGCCGACGGTGCCTTCGACGATGGCAAGCGAGCTCGACGCCAATCCGTTCCTGCGCGCGCCCGATGTCGCGACGTTCGCCGATCTGCGGGCGAAGAAGGATAAGTTCTGACGTGAAGCTCTGCTTCTCGCCGACCAGCCCATACGTGCGCAAAGTGCGCGCGTGCGCGATCACACGGGAGATCGACGGACTGATCGAGCTGGTGCCCACCGACGCCAACGCATCGCTGCCGGATTTCGTTGCGATCAATCCGCTGTCGAAGGTTCCGGCGCTGGTGACTGACGATGGCGTGGCACTGTTCGACAGTCCGGTGATCTGTGAGTACCTGGACGGCATCGGCGATGCGCTGCCGATGTTTCCGGAGCATGGCGCGCCGCGCTGGCGAGCGCTGAAGTTCCAGGCGATGGGCGACGGCATCCTCGATGCGTCTGTGCCACGCCGCGGCGAGATGATGAAGCCGCAGGATGAGGGGCGCGCGGCGTGGATCGCGCGGCAGAAGGCGGCAGTTGATCGGACGCTCGATGCTCTGGAGGCGGATCAGCCGCATCGCGCGGTCGATATCGGTTCGCTCACGATCGCCTGCGCACTCGGCTATCTGGACTTTCGCTTTGCCGCGCAGCCGTGGCGGTCTGGCCATCCCAGGCTTGCTGTTTGGTATGAGGCGTTCGCGCAAAACGCCGGTATCGCCGACACGGTGCCGAAAGACCCCGGTTGATCGATCTGCGCGACGCTTCCGCTCCGGCCGCGGCGGTGATCGAAGCATTGGCGCTGCTGCCGCATCCGGAAGGTGGCCATTATCGCGAGACCTGGCGCGATGCGCCGCCGGATGGGACGCGCGGGGCAGGTACGGCAATCCTGTTCCTGCTGCGCGAGGGCGAACGCAGCCGCTGGCACCGAGTGGATGCAGCCGAGCTATGGATCTGGCAGGCCGGCGCACCATTGCTGCTGCGCGTCGGCGCCAACGCACACCGGCTTGGGCCGACAATGCATGCCGACGAGGACCTCCAGCGTCTCGTGCCGCAGCTTTGCTGGCAATCGGCGCACAGCCTTGGCCGCTGGACGCTGTGCAGTTGCATCGTCGCGCCGGCATTTTCGTTCGAAGGGTTCGAATTGGCGCCGCCGGGCTGGGAGCCTTGCGACTGACCGTCGGCTCACGCTACTTACGCGGTGGTCACTGACAGCGCCCGCAGCTTCCCGTGCGAACCAGCTACTATTATACCAACGGCCCTGTTGGATGACCGCTCTCCTATGGCCTTGCTGGCGAGACCCCGGACATCGCTGTCTTTGAGAGCAAGCTTTTCTCTTACCAACCCTTTGAGCGTCGAGAGCGATTGTGCCGTCGACTGGGATACCCTAGCTTTCGCAAGGGTGCCCTGACCTACACGCTGGTCCGCTGAGCATCAGGACACGGGCTAGCTTTCGAAACTGTCCGACCTGCCTTTCGATCGAAATGATCCGAGGGACCGCGGTGACCGTTCGCCACGACTATGACGTTGTGATCATTGGTGCTGGTGTCGCCGGTGGGGCAATGGCCACTCGTTTGGCGCGCAATGGCCATACCGTCCTGGTACTCGAACGCACGCGCGTGCACGTTGACCGCATTCGCGGCGAGTTTCTGGCCCCCTGGGGCGTCCGCGAAGCCAGGGAGTTGGGCCTGTTGAACGTGCTTCTGGACGCCGGGGGACATTTCATCTCCAGAACCGTACGATACGAGGGCAGCATTCCGATCGAGGCGGCGCGTGCTTCTGCGATGGAAACGACGGCGTTGGTCCCGGATGTGCCAGGCGCCATGATGCTGGGACATCCCCGGATGTGCGTCGCTTTGGATCAGGCCGCCCAGGACGCAGGTGCGACATTGCTGCGCGGAGTCGATTCCGTCTCGGTGGAGCCGGGCCTGCCGCCCACAGTTTCTTACGTGCATGAGAACGAGCGGTACACCATCAGGCCCCGTTTGGTGGTCGGCGCGGATGGCCGCGGTTCGTCGGTGGCGCGTCAGATCGGTGCCAAGGTGCAAACCGAACCGGTGCATCACCTGATCGCGGGCCTGTTGATCGAGGGCGTCCATGCGTGGCCGGAGGACGAGCAGGCCATGGCCCGACTGTATCTGTGCTATTCGCTCGAAGAACGAGGGCGCTTCGCGGGCCCACAAGCGGCGAACAACTTTCTTCAGGCGTTTCGCGTGCCATCTCTGCCGTTTTCCGATGCCATCGCCGGCGGCCAACTGGCGGGACCGTGTCAAGGCTATCCAAATGCCGACACCTGGATTGACGAGCCGATAGCGCCCGGGGTGGTGCTGATCGGTGACGCCTCCGGGCACAACGACCCAACGATTGGTCAAGGTCTCAGCATCACGATGCGGGACGTGCGCCTGGTATCCGACGCGATCTCAACCGCGGACGACTGGCATGACGGGCTGTTCGCCGACTACGCGAGCGAACGGCGAGAGCGCATGCGCAGACTGCGGCTGACCGCTCGTCTGACCTCGAAACTACGGCGCGAATTCGACGTGGCGGCCGATATGAGGCGGACCGAGGTATGGGGCAGGATCGCACGAGATCGGAGTGTGGCCCTGCCGCTCCTCGTGCCTTTCATCGGTCCGTTCGGTGTGCCCGACGAAACCTTTGAGGACGCTGCGGTCAAGAAACTTCTGGGAGATCAATGGTCCTTGAGCGAGGACGGTTGGTGCCAGTACGCCTCCGCCAGCGGAGAAGTCCAAACTGACTCCGGCATTGGGCAGACGGGAGGCCGCTGATAGTGTTGCAGCCGCCTCGCTCACTCCGCTGCGGCAGAACGCCTTCTTGCCACCCGAAGCGGTCATCGGGCTGGGCTGCTGGTACTGGCACTACTTCTCACCCTCGGTCAGCCCCGCGACGAACCAGCGCTGCATGAGCACCACCACCAGGACCGGCGGCAGCAACGCGAGAACCGCCGTCGCCATCACCGCGCTCCAGTCGGTCTGCGTCTCCACGCCGATCATCTTCACGATGCCGATGACGATCGTGTCGAGGCCCGGGTCGGTCGCGACCAGCAGCGGCCAGAGATACTGGTTCCAACCATAGACGAACAGGATGACGAACAGCGCGGCGATGTTGGCTGCCGACACCGGGATCAGGATGTCGCGCAGGAAGCGCAGTGGGCCGGCGCCATCCATGCGCGCCGCCTCCACCAGTTCGTCGGGGATGGCGACGAACACCTGGCGGAACAGCAGCGTTGCGGTGGCCGAGGCGATCAGCGGCACGGAAAGGCCGGTGAAGCTGTTGATCAGGCCAAAGTCCGACATCACCGCATAGGTCGGAATGATGCGCACCTCGACTGGCAGCATCAGCGTAATGAAGATCAACCAGAACGCGGTGCGGCGGAACGGGAAGCGGAAGAACACCACAGCGTAGGCGGACAGGACCGAAATGACGATCTTGCCGCCCGCGATCGCGAGCGCCATGCCGCCGGATACCAGCAGCATGTGCCACACCGGCTCCGTGCCCATCGTGCCATGCGTGAGGACGCGCGGATAAGCGGACAGGTCGAGGCTTGGCAACAACGACAGGTCGCCGCGGGTGATCGCGCCGGAATCCTGGGTTGACCCCGCGAGCACCAGCCAGACGGGCAGAGCGAACAGCAGCACGCCGAGCCCAAGCACGATGTGCGCCACCCAATCGATCTGCCGCGCCGGGACGGCTTCCGTGACGCTCGTCGGAAGGACCGCCTGGCTCATGCGTTGGTCCGCCGGCCGATGAAGCGGAACTGGATCGCGGTCAGTGCGATCACGCCGACCATCAGAACCACGGACTGCGCGGACGAGGATCCCAGATCGAGGTTCACCACTCCATCACGATAAACCTTGATGACCAGCGTCTCAGTGGCCTTGCCAGGGCCGCCACGCGTCAGCGCGTAGATCGTGCCGAACGTGTCGAACGCGGCGTAGACCAGGTTCACCACCAGCAGGAAGAATGTTGTGGGTGCCAGCAGGGGGAAGGTGATGGTGCGAAACCGGTGCCAGCCCTTCGCGCCGTCCATTCGTGCCGCCTCGGTAACCGCGCGCGGGATCGACTGCAGGCCGGCGAGAAAGAAGATGAAGTTGTAGCTGACCTGCTTCCAGGCGCTCGCCGCTATCACCATCAGCAATGCCTGGCCGCCGTTTATCGTGTAATCCCACGGCACGCCGTGCGCGTTCAGCCAGCGCCCGAGCAGGCCCACCTGTGGGTTGAGGATGAACAGCCACAGAACGGCGGAGATCACCGGCGCGATCGCATAGGGCCAGATCAGCAGTGTGCGGTAGATGGCGCGGCCGCGAATCTCGTGGTCCGCGAATACCGCGAGGAGCAGTGCAATACTCATCGCCAGCATGCTGACGGCGGCACAGAAGACCAGCGTGCGGATGATGGAATCGACGTAGAGCGGGTCAGAGAAGAGGTCCGAGAAGTTGTCGAGACCGACGAAGGTGGAGCCGAGACCGAAAGGATCCTGACGGGTGAGGCTCGACCAGACTGCCTCGCCGGCCGGCCACAGGAAGAAGAATGCGGTGAGCAGCAGTTGCGGCAGTACCAGGACTGCGGGAAGGAACCAGCCTTCGAAGATGGTGCGGCGTTCCATTCGGGGTCAGATCGGGTGTTGCCCCCTCCCCCCAACCCCCTCCCGCAAGGGGAGGGGGAGAACATCAAGGGGGGAGGGGGTCACGCCTTCGCCGCCTTTTCGAACTCCCGCAGTACCTTGTTGCCGCGGGTTACGGCGCTGTCCATCGCCTGCTGCGCGCTCTGGTTACCCTGGAACGCCCTTTCCATCTCCTCGTAGATGATGTTGCGGATCTCAACCAGCCGTCCCAGACGCAGCCCTTTCGAATTGCTCGTCACGGGGCCGCGGGTGAGTTGCTTCACAGGCAGATCCGCGCCGGGGTTCTTGTCGTAGAACCCCTGCTTCTGCGACAGCTCGAATCCGGCGAACGTCACCGGCACGTACCCGGTATGCTGATGCCAGTACGCGTCGTTTTCCGGATTGCCGATGAACTTCAGGAACGTCGCCACCGCCTTGTACTCCTCGGGCGTTCGCCCCGGCGCAGTCATCGTCCAAAGGCTCGCACCGCCGATAATGGAATTGAGCGGCGATTTGATGATCTCCGGATCGTACGGCAAAAACGCCTCGCCCCAGTCGAATTTGGCACTTTTCACCATGTCGCCGCGCATGCCGGACGAGTTGAAATGGATGCCGGCCTTGCCCGACACCAGCAACTGATCGGGCTGGTTGTCGCGGCCGGCGTACTTGAACGTGCCGTCCTTCGCCATGTCGAGCAGCCGCTGCATGTGCTTCACATGCGGCTTGCTGTTGATTTCGAGCTGCGCGTCAAGTCCCTCGAACCCATCGGACCTGCTGGCGAACGGAATGTCGTGCAGCGCGCTGTATTGTTCGAGCTGGATCCAGCTCAGCCACGAACTGGTCACCGGGATTTCCGCCGCGTCCTTCGCCTTGATCGCCTGGGCCGCCTTGACAACATCTGGCCACGTCTCCGGCGGCTTGTCCGGATCGAGCCCTGCCTTGCGAAACGCATCCTTGCTGTACCACATTACCGCGGTGGACGAGTTGAATGGCATCGAAGCCATCCGTCCATCCGCCAAACTATAATAGCCACGCACCGCAGGGATGTAGGCCTTGGGATCGATTGCGACGCGGGTCTCCTTGATCAACTCCCACACCTGCTTCGTTGCCTTTCCGGCGACGAGCATCGATCCGGTGCCGACCTCGAAGATCTGTGCGAGATGCGGCGCCTGGCCGGCGCGGAACGCGGCTATCGTCGTGGTCAGCACATCTGCATAGCCACCCTTGTAGATCGCCAGCACCTCGATCGCGTCCTGGCTCTGGTTGAACGCTTCGACCAGGTGGTTCACCTGTTCGCCGAGTGCCGCGGTCATCGCATGCCACCAGACGACCCTGGTCTTCTCTGCGGCACGGCCGATCGCGGGTGCGGCGGCAAACGCGGTTGCACCCGCGAGCAGTGTGCGACGCTTCATGCTGTGTCTCCCCATTGGACTCGTTTTATGGCCTCGGCGGGCTCAGAAGCTCAACGGCTCCTGCAGCACCGGAACCCAGCGCGTATCCTTCACCACCGACAGGAACGACTGATTGGAGGCATGATGGTTCGTCGAACTCAGCGAGAGCGGCGGGCCGTCAAATACGTCGTGCCAATCCTTCATGCTCTCCATGCCAGCGATGAAGCTGTCCAGCGTCAGATCGCGTCCGGCCTTCTCCAGCGCCGCCACGGAGAAGCTTGCCGCCGTGTAGCCTGCCTCCCCGAGATAATTCGGATCGATGCCGAAAGTCTGCTTGAACTTCGCCGCAAATACGTGCGCCGCTGGACGTGGGTCATCTGGGTAGCGGTACGGCGCCGGCGACATCGAATAGAACCCTTCTGCCGGGCCACCCGGCGCCTCGGCAACGGCAGTCGAATAGGTGGCAAAGTTGCCCATGAAGATCGGATTCCATCCGAGCTTGTGCGCGGTCTGCAATATGATCACGGTATCCTTCACGATGCTGCCCAGCACGATAAGATCGCAGTTGGCATCACGCAGCTTGGCCACAGCGCCGTTGAAATCGGTGTCGGTCGGCTTGTGGCCCGTGGTGCCGCCCATCTTCAGCCCCATCGCCTGGGCCTGCGCCTGCGCGCCGGCGAGCACGTCGCGGCCGTAGTCGGTGTCCTGGTACATCACGCCGACCGTCTTCACGCCCTTGGTCGTGGCAAAGTGCTTCACGCCGGCGCGCATCTGATCGTAGTACGAGGAGAACTGGCCGAACTTCAATCGGTTGAACGGCTCGTACATCGATCGCGCGCATGTCGTGGGGAACAGGTTCGGCACGTTCTTCTCGAACATCGCCGGCATCACCGCGTCGTTCATGGGTGTGCCGCCATTGCCTAGACCGAAGAAGATGTTGTCGCGATTGAGCAGCTTGTTCATCGCCTGCACCGCCTTCGGCACAGTGTATTCCATGTCCTCGACGATGAAGCGGATCTTGCGGCCATGCACCCCGCCCTTGGCGTTCACCTCATCGAACGCCATGCGCATCCCATCGGCGTTGTTGACACCTTGGACTGCGGTAACGCCCGATAGGTCTGCCATGCAGCCGATGATTATTTCACTGTCGCTGACGCCTCGTGTGGCGGCTCGCGCGATGGCGGGTGCGAACAGGGTACCAGCCGTGCCAAGCAAGACGTGACGGCGCGTGAGCGTGAACTGCTTTCTCATCGACGTTTCCTTTGTTGTAGTCTGAGTCTGGTCACTCGGCCGCGGATAGCAGCGACCTCCGGCTGGACAGGAACTCCTCCACAGCGGCCGCCAGGCGACTGCATTCCGTGTCACCGATTGGCAGGCACAGCGTGAACATTCCGCGCCGGGCCAGCCAGATGCCGTGCTCCAGCATGTCGAAGAAGAACAGCTCCTTCAGCTTCGCGTCGCCCTTCGCCGCGTCCGCCGCCGAGTGCACAGGGTCGCGCGTGAAATGCACCGCGAACATCGAGCCGATGCCGGTGAACTGCATCGGTGCGTCATGCGATCGGCACAAAGCGTTCAGCCGCTCGCGCAGCGCGTCCCCGCGCGCGTTGAGCGCACGCGCCGCGTCGGGCGTGTAAACTTCGTTGAGGCCCGCCAGTCCTGCCGCCATCGTCAGCACATTGTTGTTGAACGTGCCGGCGTGCGGCAACGCATCAGGACGGCGCGGATCGAACAGGTCCATGATGTCGGCGCGTCCACCGAATGCGCCAAATGACATGCCACCGCCGATGTATTTGCCCAATGTCGTCAGGTCCGGCTTGATGCCGCGCACCTGCTGCAGTCCGCCCGGTGCCAGGCGCGACGTCATCACCTCGTCCAGGATCAGCAGTGCGCCGACCTTTGTGGTCGCCTCGCGCAGCATGGCCAGGAACGCGGGCGCTGCGGCGATGCAGCCGCCGCCACCCATCATCGGCTCCAGGATCACCAGCGCGAGGTCCGCCGCGTGCCGCTCGATCAGCGCCCGTGTCGCGGCCAGGTCGTTGTACGGCGCGAGCACGTAGTCGAACGGCGCATTGATCGGCGAGCCGCCACCGGCGAAGCCGAACACCGCGCCGTGGTAGCCGCCGTCGAACACCATCACCTTCGAGCGCCCGGTGAAGATGCGGCCGACGGAAATCGCCAGCAGATTCGCCTCGGTGCCCGAGTTGGTGAAGCGCACGCGCTCCAGCCCGAATCGGTCGCACACGGCGCGGGCAAACTTCGCCTCGGTCAGGTTGGTGCCGCCGAAGTTGATCCCGGCATCCAGCGCGTTGTCTACCGCCGCGCGGATCGTCGGATGCGAATGCCCGTAGATGCCGGCGGTGTATTCGCCGAGGAAATCGATGTACTCGGCGCCGTCGAGGTCCCACAGCCGGCAACCCTCGCCACGCGCGATGCCGATCGGGAATGGCGCGTAGTGCAGCACGGTGCGCGTATTGCCGCCGGGCATGACGGCGGTCGCCTCGACGAAGCGGGCAAGGCTCTTCGGATTGCGGGTGACGTAGGCTTCCCTGGCCTCGGTCAGCACCGTATCGATGTCCGCGTTGCGCAGCTCCGTCTGGCTCATGACGTCCTCCGGTGGATGGACGCCAGTCTGCCCGGACGGCAGCGCCCGGTGCAACTTCGGTGCGGGGCACGCAGGCCCACAAGAAAGCTGCGCCTCGCCGTTAAGCCCCTATTAACCAGTGCATCAGATACTGGAATACCCCCGACTTTGTTGCTCCATTCAAAGTCGGCTCACTTGCTCCCCGGCGGCACCAGAAATCGGGCCCGCCGGGGCGCCTTTTTGTTGTTTTTTGTGTGCCGCACGGGCGCTTGTCCTGCGGCACGATTGAATGTCGGGCCATTTTGGCCAGTTGAAATCCACGCCAGTAGACGCCCATCGGCTTAATATTGGGTTTAGCCGCGGCTGCCACGCTGCAATTCTCCCCCTTGGTTGCGGCCATCGGAACGCCATTCTACACCCGACGCCGAAGCACCATCGTGAAAGGCGGCAGGCGCATGGACCTGAAGGAGCACATCCGGGGCATTCCGGATTTCCCCAAGCCAGGCATCCTGTTCTACGACATCTCCACCCTGCTGCGCGATGCCGACGCCTGGCAGGTGGCGATGGGCCGCATGGCGAAGGCGGTGCGCGCCTACCAGCCTGACCTGCTTGCCGGAATCGAGAGCCGCGGCTTCCTCATCGCCGCGCCGCTGGCGCTGAAGCTTGGCTGCGGTTTCATCATGCTCCGTAAGCGAAACAAGCTGCCGGGCGTGACTGTAGGGCTGAACTACTCGCTGGAATACGGCACCGACCGGGTCGAGGTGCAGGCTGACGCGGTCGAGCCTGGCCAGCGCGTGGTGGTGGTCGATGACCTGCTCGCCACCGGCGGCACTATGTCGGCCGGCATCGCGCTGCTGCGCCGCGTCGGCGCCGTGGTACCCGCCGCCGCGGCGCTGATCGAACTGACCTTCCTCAACGGCCGCAAGCGGCTCGATGTGCCGTGCGAGGCGCTTGTTGCGTATGACGAATAAGCCGCGCCCGATTTTGCCTAAGGCAGGGTAAGCCTGTAGGAGAGTCATCCTTGGGAGAGGGACCAGGATGACCGACCTGCCGCGACCCGGCCGGCGCAGCCTTCTGGCGATGCTGAGCACCTTGCCCGCCACGGTGCGGGCCGGAACCCTGTGGGCCGCGTCGCCATCGGCGGTGACTGCGCCGTTTGCCGAAAGTCCCAGGCTGTTTGTGGCGGGGCCGAGCGACGGGACGCTCAACCGGTGGGCGGATGCTCTGTTGCCCGCGCTCCAGCAATCGCTGCCCGCCGACACGCCGATCCATCGGGTGGGGATTGGCAGCGCCGATGGCGTCACCGGTGCCAACCAGTTCGAGGCGCGTGGCGCGCCTGACGGGCTGACGGCGATGCTTGCGCCGGGTCAGGCGGCGCTCGCCTGGATGGTCGGCGACCCCCGCGCGCAGTTCGACGTGGCACACTGGGTCCCGGTTATGGCCGGCATGAGCACCGGCATGGTTGTCGGCCGCCCGACGGTGCTGAAACCGGGCGGTCGCGCCCGTGTCGCTGCCGCCAGTCCCGCGAGCGCCGATCTCGCCGCGCTGCTCGGTCTCCACCTGCTTGGCGCGAAGATGGAACCGGTGTTCGGCCTCGCCTGGCCCGAGTCGGCACGGAGCGCTTTCTCGCAAGGAGCTGTCGACGCGGTGCTGTTGCGCGGCCACGGCGTGCCGGAGCAGTTCACCGCGCTCGCTGCTGTCGGTGCGCAGCCGCTGTTCTCATTTGGCGCGCTCGACGACGCCGGCCAGGTCACCCGTGATGCGGCCTATCCTGCGGTGCCGAATTTCACCGAACTCTATGCGGCGCGGATCGGCCGCATACCGAGCGACTCGCTGTGCAACGCATGGAGCGCCGCGGCAGCGGCAACTCAACTGGAGTTCGGCCTGGTGCTGCCGCAACTTACGCCGGCGGCGATGGTGTCGCTGTGGCGGCGCGCCGGCGTCGATGCGGTTGCCTCACTGGGTGTGCAGGCGACCGCCGCGACCGTCGATGTGCGCCCGCTTGGCGGACCGGCGGCAACCGCCAATACCGCCGCCCTCGCAGCCAATGCTCCGGCATTGCAAGAGCTGCGACACTGGCTCGCCAGCCGGTTCGACTGGCGTCCGGCCTGACGCGCAGGAGGGTCTCGCATGAAGCTCTGGTATCAGAGCATGTCCCGCCAAACCGAGTGGGGCGGCTATCCACGCGTTCTGCGCGGCATTCTGGACAAGGTGCGCGATCCGGACACTGAAATCCATGTCGCCGGCATCACCGAGATCGGCGGCACCGGCGACCAGTTCCGCTATCTGGAGTATCTCGAGACCGGCGAGGTGCTGAAGAACGTGCACCGAGCGGTGCGCGAGGGCTTCGATGCGTTCCTGGTCGGCAACATCGCCGACCCCGGATTGCAGGAGGCGCGCGAGATTGCCGATATCCCAGTGATGGGCCTGTGCGAGTCGGCGCTGCACGTCGCGTGCATGATGGGCGCGAGCTTCTCGCTGGTGACGATCAACGAGAAGTTCACCCCACGCATCGTGGAGAACGTGCGACGCTACGGATTGCGCGATCGGCTCGCGGCAGTGAACCGCATGCAGGTGGACCGGCTGACCGACCTCGGTGTCGCATTCGACGATGCGGAGGCGCGTGATCGGATCGTCGCGCAGTTCACTCGTGCCGCGCAGGCCAATGCAGAAGCGGGCGCCGAGGTGGTGATTGCCGCGGGCGGCGTGGTGATGGCGCTGCTGGCGCACGCCGACATCCACGACGCCGCCGGCATGCCGATCCTGAACGGCATCACCAACCTGGTGAAGCTTGGCGAGATGGCGGTGAAGATGAACAGCCTGATGGGCGGGCGGTTCACCTCGAAGCGCTGCACGTATGCCCCGCCGCCGCCCGACCAGATCGCCGAGTTCCGCAAGCATTACGGGGCGGATATTTACCCGACGGTGAAGTCACCATGACAGATGTTGTTCTCCGCACCGCACTCGGGAAGTCGCCGCTGGTGCGTGCGCTCAAGCGGGGCACGGTGCGCTCTGACCGCGTTGGCTTCGACTTTGTCGAGGTCGATCCGGTCACCCGTGCCTTCCGCCGAATGACGCGCGCGCTGGAATTCGACCTGTGCGAGATCGCGTTGACCACGCACGCCCAGGCGCGGGCCTATGGCAAGCCGATCACCGCGCTGCCGGTCGTACTGTTGCGCGGCCTGCATCACGGCGCACTGATCTGCCGGCGCAACTCGCCGCTGCGTGGGCCCGCCGATATGGTGGGGAGATGGGTGGGCGTGCGCGCCTGGTCGCAGACCACCGGCGTCTGGGTGCGCGGCATTCTACAGGATGAGTACGGCATCGCACCAAACTCGATGACATGGGTCACTGAGGAAGACGCGCACGTACAGGAGTTCGCCGATCCTCCGTTCGTGCAGCGCATCTCGGCGGGCCAGGACCTGCGCGCGATGCTGCTGTCCGGCGAGATCGATGCGGCCGTCGCGCTGGCGGGGCTGGAGCCGGCGCAGGTATGCACGGTCTTGCCCGACGCCGATGCCGCCGCTGCGGCGTGGTCACGCAAGACAGGTGCCTATCCGATCAACCATGTTGTCGTGGTGAAGGACGCGCTGCTGGCCGAACATCCGTGGCTCGCCGGCGAGCTGATGCGTCTGTTCGAGGCGTCGATGCAGGTTGCTGACGATACCGTGCCGTACGGCATCGCCGCCAACCGCCCTGCCATCGAGCTGCTAATGCGCTATGCTGCGGAACAGGGGCTGATTCCCCGCGCCTACAAGGTCGAAGAGCTGTTTGTGACATGATGGCCGGACTTATCCGGCCAAGACGCGTGACGATCGGGCTTCGCCCGAAACCTACATGTTAAGGAGGAGACGATGGCCGACATTCCCCGCCTCAACGGCGCGATCAAGGCGCTGGAATCCGGCAAGCCCGCGTTCGTTCCCTTCACCAGCGGCGAGATCAGCAATGCGCTGACCATCTCAAGTGCGCCGTACGACGGCGTCGTGTTCGAGATGGAACACAACCCGTACGACATAAAGGCGCTGCGAGACTGTCTGCAATACATGCTGAACCGCCGGCAGATCGCCACCTCGGGCAGCATCGCGCCGGCGGTGACGCCATTCGTGCGCATCCCACCGAACGGCGGCGAGAACAGCCAGTGGATCGCCAAGCAGGTGCTGGACATTGGCGTCTATGGCATCGTATGGCCGCATGTATCTACGGTCGAGGATGCTCGCAATGCCGTGCAGGCGTGCCGCTATCCGCGGCCGCGCGAGGCCAGGTACTACGATCCGCCGGGCCAGCGTGGCGACGCGCCGCGCACCGCCGCCCGCTACTGGGGCCTGACCGACCAGGAATATTATCCACGCGCCGACACATGGCCGCTGAACCCGCAGGGCGAGGTCCTGGTGGTGATCATGTGCGAGGAAAAACGCGCGATCGCCAACCTGCCGAAGATGCTCGAGCAGGTGCCCGGCATCGGCGTGGTGCTGATCGGCGAGGGCGATCTGTCGCAGGACCTCGGCTATCCGCGGCAGTACGAACACCCGACGGTGGCCTCGGCGATCAACGAGGTGCTGGCGATCTGCAAGCAGCATAACGTGCCGTGCGGGCATCCGCACGTGGATGCGAAGAACGTCGAGAGCCTCATCGAGCAGGGCTTTCGCTGGCTGATGCCGGGGCCGGTGCCGTCATTTGCCGCCTTGGAGATTGGCCGGCGGGTGTCAGGACGGAGCTGAAGTTCCGCAACGCACCAACACCCCTCCCCAACCCTCCACCGCTCCGCGGGAGAGGGGTGTTGGTCAGTCCGCAGCCAGCGCCGCCGCAGGCACCATCGCGTCCGTCACACCGCGCATATCCGCCACCGCATCCACCCCGCGCAACGTCGCAAGCAGCCGCTCCGCCAACTCCATCGGCAGCGCGCGCGTCGCGCAGTTGAAAAACTTCGCCTCCAGCAATTCCATCGGCAGCGGATTTTCCGGCCCGCGCCCCAGCGGCCGCGCCACTTTTGCCGCCAGCACCCGCCCGTCCGTCAGCGTCACCCGCACCTCGGCGCCGAAGTGCTCGGTGCTCGCCATCGACATCTCAGGGTGCGGCGCCGCGTGAATGCGCGGCAGCAGCACGCGGATTGCCGGATCGCGGAAGCTGTCGCCCTCGAAATGCTCCAGCGACACGCGGCGATCGAGCAGAGCTCGGGCAAGGCAGTACTGCACGCTGAACTTGGCATCCAGTTCGCTCTGCGGGTCCGACCGATTGGTGTGCGCCAGCCGCCGCGGATGCGTCCATGAATCCACGCGCTCCACCATCCCGGGCGTCAGCCCATGCTCGCGCACCAGCGACAGCATCGCATCCACCGCGGGATGCGTGCTGCCGCAGCACGGATACTGCTTGATCGCCACGCCGGGCCGCACGATGTCCCACGGCCGGCCCCATTCGCCCAGAATCGGCGCCGCGTCGAAATTTCCCTCGCCGTTGAACACGTGCAGAAACCCCTGCCTATGCTCCAGTGCGCCTGCATTGGCGGTGAACCCGTCCGCGGCAAGCAGCGCTGCCAGCATTCCGTTGCGTGAGCAGTGCCCGACATGCAGCGGCTTGGTCATCGTGCCGAAGTTCGCCTTGACCCCCGACGCGAACGATGCCGCCAGTCCCAACGCTGTCGCAGTCACCTCGGGCGCCAGTCCCAGCAGATGGCAGCACGCGGCGGTCGAACCGAACACGCCGAGCGTTGCTGTCGGATGCCAGCCCTTCTCGTAGTGATGGAAATTGACACCGCGAGCGATGCGCGTCTCGGTCTCCCATCCCGCGACGTAGGCGGCAATGAACGCGCGCCCATCGACCGCACGCGTTTCCGCGAGAGCAAACAGGGCAGGCAGGATCGGTGCCGACGGATGGCCGCCCAGCGTGTCGCTGCAGTCATCGAAATCCAGCGCGTGCGACGCGGTGCCATTGATCAGCGCCGCATCCAGCGCTGCCACGCGCTGTTCGGTGCCAAATATCAGGCATGGGCCGCCCGACGCGGTCACTCGTGCCACGATGCGCGCACACGGCTCGCCTGCACCAGCGAGCGTGCAGCCGACCGTGTCGATGATTGCAACGCGCGCCCAATGCACCGCCTCATGCGGCAAAGCGGCGTAGCAGACGCTGGCAATCCGTTCAGCGAGGGCTGCGGCGATGGTCATGGTTGTCCTCCCGCTCTTGCATCAGGGTGTCGGGCTTGGCATCGGCGTAGGTGGTGGCGGCATCGTCTGCGGCGGCATGTCAGGCTGTGGCTCCGTTCCCGGCGGTGTCTGCGTCAGCGGCTGCTGCTCCACCGGCGCCTGCACGGCTCCGGCGGCCAGCAGCCAGGAACCCAGTGAACGGCGAACCTGGTATTCGAATTCGACATTCATCCGATCCATCATGGTCTTCGTCATGTCGTACAGCCGTCCCTGGAGATCGTCGAGATCGCCCGTATAGGTGGATGACACGCTTGCCTGGGCGTAACCGGCGCGAGTGGTCGGCGTGTTGTAGATGTCGAGTTGCACCGCGAAGTTGCCGTTGATCGTGTCGCCTCGCCGTGTCAGCGAAGCGTCCTGGATGACGAACACGGCCAGATCGGCGGCGCCAAGTGCCTGCAACCGATCCTGTGCCATGTTGCGCAGAGCTTGCACCGGCGGAGCCGGGTCGAATTGGCTGACATCCGGTGGGGCGCCGGACGGTATGAAACGCTGCTCGATCTGCAGCGTGGAGACGTTCAGTCGCAGCGGCGTCAGATAATTGTAGCGCAGCGGCGGGTAGTCCCGTGGCTCGCTGCCACCGCAGCCGGCGACCAGCCACGGCAGCAGCAATGACGCTCGCCGTGTCAGCATGCCGGGGCGCCGCGGCCGCGCACATCCTGCCGCGGAAACCGGAAGTCGTAATTGCAGAACTCGCAGGTCATTACGATGTCGCCATCCACCGCCATGTGGTCCAGGTCGTCGGGAGGGAAGCCTTCCAGGATGCCGACCAGCCGCGCGCGCGAACAGCGGCAGCCATAGGACAGCGCGCGCGATCGGTCGGTCGCCACTCCTTCGGTGTGGAACAGCCGGTACAGCAGTCGTTCCGGCAACAGCGCATCGTCGAGCAACTCCGCGTCGGTCAGTGTGGCGGCGAGTATTGTCGCGGTGCGCCAGCTTTCCTCCTGTGCATCGTCATCCAGTGAAGGATCGATGCCGCCGGCGCCGGCAATCTTTTCGAGCACGAGCGCGCCGGCACGCCAGCCATCCGCGGTCTCGTCGCAGGCGAGACGCACAAAGCACCGAAGCTGTTCGCTGGTGCTGAAATAGTGCAGCGCCATCTCGGCCAGGTTGCCGCCCTCGATGGTCACGATGCCCTGGTGGCGGTTCTGGTCCGGCCCTTGGTCAACGGTGAATGCAAGATAGCCACCGCCAAGCAGACGGTCCGCCGCCGGAGACGGATCCTTGCGCAGCAGTTCCTCAAGCTTCTTCGGATCGGAACGGGCATAGCCGCGCAGCGCGCCGGTGTCAGTGCAGTCGGCGAGCAGCATCGGTACGGCGCCGTCGCCCTTCGCCTGCACACTGAACGAGCCGCGGAACTTCAGCGCCGTGGACAATGCTGCCGCCAAGGCCAGCGACTGGCCGGCCAGCCGGGTCACCGCCGGATGGTTCGGGTGACGGGTCAGCAGCGCGTGCGCCAGCGGCCCAAGCCGCACGAGGCGACCGCGCACCGGTCGACGCGGGAGGTGGAACGACGTCACGCCACGCGGCACAACAATGTCGGGCACCGGCGGTCGCTCGCCGTCCAGGAAGGCAGGGGTTTCGGACATCGCCCCAACATAGGCACAGGCTGTCGCGCGGGCTACCGTCGGCCAGATGCCAGCAGACACATATGCGTTGCGCCCCATGGTGGCAACGGACTCGGGCGCGGTGGCGGCACTGATCCGCGCCGCCTTCGCCGCCCAGTCGGTGGTGACCGATCCCGTGCCTTCCGCCTTGCGGGTCACCGACGCCGCCCTGTCGGCGCATCTGCGGTGCGGAGCGGGGGCGGTGGCAGAGGCGGCAAACGGACTGGTCGGCGCGGCGCTGTGGGTCGAGCGGGACGGCGGGCTGTATCTGGGCCGGCTGGCAGTGGATCCGGCTTGGCGCGGCCGCGGAACCGCCAAGGCGTTGGTGGCAGCGGCGGAAACGGCAGCGCGCGCGTTGGGCCTGCCTCGCATCCATCTGAGCACGCGCCTTGTGCTGCTCGAGAACCGTCGGCTGTTCGCCGCCTGCGGCTTTGTCGAGACGACGCGCGAGACCCACCCCGGCTATGCCGAGCCGACCTTCGTGAACATGGAAAAACCGCTCAACCCAACCGAGACGTATTGAGCATGGGCGCGAGGCCCTGGCTTATTCTTGCGGCCGTGGCGCTGGCCCGCATCGGCTTCGGCTACCAGTACCAGACCGTGGCGACGCTCGGCCCCGACCTGATGCAACTGTACGGCCTGGACTATGCGGGCCTCGGCACGCTGATCGGCGCGTTCATGCTGCTCGGCGGCTTCCTGGCCCTGCCGCTGGGCCTGCTGGCCCGCCGGTTAGGCGACCGGCTGGTGCTGGGGGCCGGTCTCGCCCTGATGGTGCTTGGCCCGGCGGTCAGCGCGGTTGCCGCAGGCCCGGCCGGAATCGGCGTAGGCCGCAGCGCGGCTGGCGTAGGCGCGGCGGCCATGATCGTGCTGCAGAACAAGGTCATCGCCGACTGGTTCACCGGCCGCCGCTTCATGTGGGCCATCAGCGTGTCGGTCGCTGCCTACCCGATCGGCGTCGGCCTCGCGCAGCTTGTGTTGCCGCCGCTGGCGCTGGCGTATGGCTGGCGTGCCGCCTTCTTGTCCGGCTCGCTGCCAATGGCGATCGCGCTGGTGCTTTTCCTGGCCAGTTTCCGTCCGTCGCCGCATGCCGCGCCGACGCCGCCCCGGTTCTCGCTGCCGGGGGGCCGCGAGTGCCTGCTGCTGGTGATCGCGGGATTGATCTGGACCGCCTACACCGCCGGTTATTCAGGCTACACCGCCTACGTGCCGTCCCTGATGGCGGCGCGGGGTCAGGGCCTGGTGCTGACCGGCCTTGTGCTGACCATCGCGACCTGGGGCAACGTGCCAGCGACCATGCTCGGCACCGGGCTTGCCACACGGCTCGGCGGGTTCCGCATCTTCCTGCTCGGCACCGTGGCGCTGGTGCTCGGAATGACCGGTGCCGCGCTGCTCGACTGGCCCGTGATCTGCGCCGTGGTGATCGGCGTCGTGGGTTCGTTCCACCCGGGCGTGATCATGGCGGTTGGCACGCTGTCGGCGCGACCAGAGAACCGCGCTGTCGGCATGGGGCTATTCTATTCGATGTATTACGCCGGCGGTGCGGTGGTGCCGGCGATGTGCGGCTGGGCGGCCGACATGTCGGGCGGTCCGGAGGGTGCGCTGCTGGCCGCCGCGGCAGTCTCCGCGCTGGCAGTGCCGTTGTACATGCTGCATCGGCGCCTGACGGCGCATGAGCTCATGCTGGCGAGGGCGTGACCGCGTCGAGATCGTAACTCGACATCAGGTGATCCACCATGACGCGTGCCGCACTCCAATCATAGGTGCGGTAGCTGTGGCCCGTGGTGACGAAGCGAGCGCCCGCATAGAACATCTCATACTGCGTGTGCCGGGAAGCGAACTCCGAGCCGATGGCGTCCCAGGCGGCCTTCAGCAGTTTCACCTTGTCCTGGGAACTGAAATTCGCTGATCGCTGCGTCCTGTGCAGGATCGGTGCGAGCTCTGGATTGGACCAGTCACGGAACGACGATGGCAGCATGATCAATGCGCCGCCGGCCAGATCACGGATGCGGTTGATCAGCCGCGGATAGAGGTCCTGTGTCACAGTATGTGCGGCATAGAGTTGATGGCGGTCCGGCAGATAGAACTCGCCCCGCATGCCGCCCGAGGCCTCCATGCCGGCGAGCATCGCCTCCACCATGCCTGCGCTCGCTGCCAGGCTGCCGAGTTGTTCGCGGACCTGCGGCATGTTGGTGGTGCCGATCGCCTCGGTGATCTTGTGCGCGAGGCCGACCAGGAACTTCACCTTCACCGACAGCCGGATCTGCGCCTGGTAGTTCTGGAAGACGTGGCCGGGAGTATCGTGGAATTGGGCGCGGCACATGTCCGTATCGCGATGGACGAACACGCGTTCCCACGGCACCTTCACATCGTCGAAGTAAAGCAGGGCATCGTTCTCGTCGAAGCGGGCCGATAGCGGGTTGTCGAAGGCGGAGACGGCATGCGCCTCGTAGCTTTTACGCGACAGCACGCGCAGGCCCGGAGTGTTCATAGGCAGGGCGCAGGAGAATGCCAGGGCTTCCTCGCCAGGTTTCAGCGGTTGCAGATTGGCGACGAATACCTCATTGGCCATGACCGAGCCGGTGCCCAGCATCTTGGCGCCGCGGATCGTCAGTCCCGCGGTGTCCTCATCGACGATCTGCGCCACGAGCTCTTCCGCCTGTTCACCCCAGGCCTTGGAGCGATCCGCCTGCGGATTGACGATCACATAGGTCAGAAACAGGTCGCGTCGCGTCGCATGGTCCACGTAGTCGGCAAAAGCCTTGGCGCGCGCCGGTCCATGCTTCATGAAGACCTCGATGCCCATGCGTTGGCCAATGATCGCAGAGGCGACATGGTCTGGTGAGCGGCCCATGAACCCGTAGCTGAGCTGCGCCCAGGCCTGGAGCGCCTTGCGCCGATCGACGAGCTCGTTGTAGCTGCGCGGCATCTGCCAGCAGCGATTCACCCTTCGCGTGGAGCCCTCGGGCGTGAAGGTCATCATCTCCAGGTTTTCGGGGCGCGACTGGTAGTCGTAGAGACGCGCCGCGGAGGCCACCGCGTTGCGGTACGCCGGGTGTGTGGTGACGTCGTCAACCAGCTTGCCGTCTATGTAGACTGTCCGCCCGTCGCGCAGCGATTCGATGTGCTCCGCCGCCGTCTTGCACTGCATCGAAGCCTCTCCCAACGCTGCACGTTATCCCGGCGCGATCTCGCGATCCTTCTTGGGTATCAGATCGTACGGCAACGCGAATCCTGGCATCGCTGCCAGCCGATGCGACCACGCCTGCACATTCGGCCAGCGCGTGATATCGAGGGCGCCCTCCGCCATGAATACCATGCGCCCCCAGCAGCCGATATCGGCAATCGTCGGCGCATCGCCCACCAGCCATTCGCGGCCCGCCAATGCGGCATCGACGAAGCTGATTGTTGCCTCGGCCAGCGGCCGGAAATAGCTCATCACCGCCGGATCGACCTGACGGAACCGGCTGTAGTGCCGCACCTTGGCAACGTTGGTGACGTTGTCTGCCTCCCACGACAGCCATTCGCGCGCGGTCCATTGCTCCTGTTCCGTCTTCCCAGCGAAGTGCCCGGTGGTGCGCGCCAGGTAGTCGAGGATGACGTTGGACTGCACGATGGTCAGCCCGCGATGACGCAGCGCGGGCACCTGCCCGTAGCGATTCACTGCCAGATAGTCGGCCTCCTTCTGCGCGCCGTATTTGAGGTTCACCGTGCGGAAGCTGAACGGCAGCCGCGCCAGTGCCAGATACAGCATCGGCTTGTAGGTCGAGCTCGAGGTGAAACTGCCGAACAGCGTGAGGTCTTCGGTATCGTTGGTGTTGGTCACCTGATTGCTCCGGCGTCGTGGATGATGCCCAGCCTATCGCGGCGAGGCTCATGGCGCGATAACCGGCAAAGATGCAGACCGGCAAGGTTCAGTATCTGGAAGGCCTACGCGGCATCGCTGCGATGCAGGTGGTGCTGCTGCACTTCGTTACCGGCTTCCTGCCTGACACCGCGGAGCACGCCTGGCCGCCCCTGCGCGTGCTGTTCGACGGCCACACGGCCGTCTATGTGTTCTTCCTGATCAGCGGCACTGTGCTGACGCCATCGTTCGCCCGGCCAGGCGCTTTCATCGGCAAGATCGCCAAGCGCGTGGTGCGGCTGGGTATCCCCATCGCCGCGGCAGCCGTGATCGCCACGGCACTGCTCGCACTGATCCCCGATGCGCACCGGCAGGCAGCCGTCCTGACCGGATCGCCGTGGCTGGCGATGGACTCCAGCGGTGCCCCGACGCTCGGGCATCTTGCACGCGAGATCGGCCTCGACAGCCTCCTGCTCGGCTATCGCGAGGCGACGTTGTTCGCGCCGCTCGCCGCACAACTACAGCCAATGGAACTGTCACTGGACGCGCCGTTCTGGTCGTTGCATCTGGAACTTTATGGTTCTTTGCTGGTGCTGTGCCTGGTATCGCTGCGCGCCCATTCGGTCTGGGCGCACCGTGCTGCGGTTGCGGTAGCCGCATTGTCGTTCGGCACGCATCCTATGTTCCTCTTCGTACTCGGTCACCTGATCCGCCCTCTGCCGCGGACCGGCGGACGGCCCACCACGCGATACTTCGGCGCGCTGTTGCTGCTGCTCGGGGTCGCGCTGTGCGCCACCAAGGACTGGCATGTCGTCGAATGGACTCGTCTGACGCTCAGCCGCTTCGAGCTGGCCTACGCGCCGAACCTGTTTCAGTTCCAGAGCCAGCTTGGCGCCGTCGCATTATATTTCGGCGTGCTATGGTGCCCGCTCGTCTGGCCGATGCTGGAAAGCGCGCCGTTCCGCGATCTTGGCCGCCTGTCGTTCAGCATATACCTGTTGCACTTTCCGATCCTGTTCACCATGGTGTGCCTCGCCTTCACCTTCACGCCGGCAGTGTCGACGACCGCCGCGTTCGTTCTGTTCCTTGCGCTCACCCTGCTCGCCGCCATCGCCTTCGAGCGCCTGGTTGACCGGCCGGCCATCGCACTCAGCCGACGTGTCGGCATCGTGCCTCTCGTCTCGCCACACGAGATGACTCAAAAGTGAGTACGTACGACGCGGGGACGCCTTGCAGCATGACTGTCGCTGGAGCGCGCAGTGCCATTTTGAAGATATTGCCATATTCCCTCTTGGTTCTCCTGTCGGCGGCAGGTGCCACCGCGGCCTCCGCGCGCGACCACACCACCCTTGCGACATTCGCCGGTAGATGCACCAAGGTGACGGTGATGAACGTTCAGACCGACCCGAACCTGTGCTCCGACAAGATCACCAACATCAAATTGGGCAGTGGCCAGTCGGGATACGCGTTCCTGCTGCATCCACAGGCCGAGATGGGACCTTTCGTCATGTCCTTTCTCGGCACCAAGCCGCGACATGACGGGCACCATAAGGGAGCGCTGGTCCTGCCGGTCCACCGGGTCTACGTCACCTTCGATGGCAGGACGGATGATCTGGTCGCCGTCGGTTCATGCGCGTTTTCAAGTCCGAACAAGAAGAACCCGCCCAAGGTGTCGTGTTCCGCCAGTACGATCGAGGGTGACTTTGCCGGCGATTTCATCGGTGCCGATCACAATACGGGCTCAATGAAGATGCTGACCGATCACGAGGCGGGCCGCAGTACCGTTGTTTGTGGCCAGCCCCCAGTGCAAACCGGGGTTAGGGCGGGACACGACCTGCAGGGCTGCGCCGACACAACTCGTCAATCCCGACGCTAGTCGGGGTCAGCGTCGCAGCCGGTTCACCAGGATCTCGGCGCAGTCCGCTGCCATGGCCAGCGCACGCCGCGCCACATCCTGAGGGAAGCCGGCACGCGCCAGCATCGCGAGTTCGCGCCGCCGCTCGGCCATGTCGGCGGCATCGCCGGAGCGGAATGGTCCGATGCGCCGCCGCCGCGCCAGTACCAGAGCCGCGGCCAGCTCGCTCTCGTCGTCAGCCGGCAGAACTGCGCGCGCAGTTTCAGGATCGACACCCTTGGCTGCCAGGTGTGCTGCCGCGGCACGGCGCGAGCGCCCGGCCCGGACCAGAGTGCGCGCACGATTTTCGGCGAACACCGCATCATTCACCGCGCCGGCAGCGACCAGCCGCGATACCACGCCGCGTATGGCGTCCCGCGCGGCGCTCACATGACCGGCAATGACATCGGCGTCGGCCGTGCCAGCCGCCACGCGCGCCCAGCGGTCCACACGCCGCTCGAGCACCCGGCGAAGCCCGGCCTCGGTTGAGGCATAGCGCGCCAGATATTTCAGCGCCGCATCGTGCAGGGCGGCAGTGTCCGGTGCGGGGCCGGGGGCGCGGCGTTGCGATATGCCTGCCATCCGCGGACGATGGCATAATCCAGTCGGCACTGGAATGACCCGGGTCCTTCTGAACGTTGTTCCCGTGTGAACCTCGTTTGACTCCTCTCCGCGCAACCGCCAATGATCGGCGTTCCTCCGAACCCGCCCCGAACGGTCGCGGGTGGGGGAGCCATTGGGGAAACCGCAGGAAGGGTTGCACTCCCATGATCTCCGCCCTGTTGCCGAACTACGCACGTGCCGACCTCGCCTTCGAGCGGGGCGAAGGCGCCTGGTTGTGGACGGAGGATGGGCGACGACTTCTCGACTTCGGCTCCGGCATCGCCACCGCGTCGCTGGGCCACGGACATCCGCACCTCGCCGGCGCGATCGCGGAGCAGGCCGCAAAGGTGATGCACGTGTCTAACCTGTATCGCATCCCCGGCGCGGAACGTCTCGCGCAACGACTGGTGGACGCGACGTTCGCGGACAGCGTGTTCTTCTGCAACTCGGGCGCGGAAGCGAACGAGGGCATGATCAAGATGATGCGTCGCGCGATGTTCGACGCGGGCAAGGGTGAGCGCTTCCGCTTCGTCGTGTTCGAGGGCGCATTCCATGGCCGTACGCTGGCGACACTCGCCGCCACGGGAAACGCCAAGTATCTCGAAGGCTTCGGTCCGGTGGTCGAGGGCTTCGACCAGGTGCCGTTCAACAACATGAACGCGGTGCGCAACGCGATCGGCCCTGCCACCGCCGGCATCATCGTCGAGCCGATCCAGGGCGAGGGCGGGGTTCGCCCTGCCGACATGCAGTTCCTGCGCGATCTGCGTGCGGTGTGTGACGAGTACGGGCTGATCCTCGGAATGGACGAGGTGCAGTCCGGCATGGGCCGCACGGGCAAACTGTTCGCGCATGAATGGGCCGGTATCACGCCCGATGTCATGTCGGCGGCCAAGGGCATCGGCGGCGGCTTCCCTCTCGGTGCCGTGCTGGCGCGGGAAGAATTCGCCAAGGCGCTGAAGCCCGGCACGCACGGCACCACCTTCGGCGGCAATCCGCTGGCGTGCGCGGCCGGCAACGCGGTGCTGGACATCATCCTGGCGCCGGGCTTCCTGGCGGAGGTCGAGCGCAAGGGCCGCCGGCTGCGCGCCGAACTGGACGAGATCGCCCGCGAATATCCGCAGGTCTACGAGGACGCGCGCGGCATGGGCCTGTTGCAGGGCCTGAAATGCGTACTGCCGCAGGGCGAGGTGCAGGCGGCCTGCATCGCGGAGGGCCTGATGGCCATCACCGCCGGCGAGAACGTGCTGCGCCTGGCGCCGCCGCTGGTGGTGACCGACGCGGATCTGGACGAGGCCGTCGTGATGCTGCGTCGTGCCACGCGGCGCGTGCTGCCTTCGAACGCCAAGGCAGCAGCGAAATGAGCGCCTCTCTGCGCCGCACCGAGCGGTCCGAGGGCCGGTCCACCAACGAGGGACCTGGTCCGCGGCACTTCCTCGATCTGCGCGATTTCGATCCTGCGACGCTGCGCCAGATGCTGGACGTCGCGGCCAACTACAAGCGCGGTGGTGTGTCGTCGCGACCGCTCGCCGGCAAGACGCTGGCGTTGATCTTCGAGAAGCCGTCCACCCGCACGCGCGTGTCCTTCGAGGTGGGTATGCGTCAGTTGGGCGGTGACGTGGTCGTGCTCTCGGCGCGGGACATGCAGAGCGGTCGCGGCGAGACGCCCGCCGACACCGCGCGCGTTCTGTCGCGCTATGTCGACGCGATCATGCTGCGCACCGACGATGTGGCGAAGCTCCACGAGTTGGCGGAATACGCCACGGTGCCGGTGATCAACGGGCTGACAGACACGTCACATCCCTGCCAGCTCATGGCCGACGTGCTGACCTTCGAGGAGCATCGCGGTCCGATCGCCGGGCAGGTGGTTGCTTGGTGCGGCGACGGCAACAACGTCGCGCGAAGCTGGATCGAGGCGGCGGTGCGTTTCGGCTTCACGCTGCGGGTGGCGACGCCGGATGCGCTGCGTCCGCCTGCCGAACTGATCGAATGGGCGCGGGCGCAGGGCGGCAGGATCGAGCTGACCGATGATCCGGAGAAGGCGGTCGCCGGCGCGCGCTGTGTGGTTACCGATACCTGGGTGTCGATGGCAGACGATCCGAACACCAATCGGCACAACATGCTGGCGCCGTATCGGGTCACAAGTGCGCTGATGTCGAAGGCGGCCGCGGACGCGCTGTTTATGCACTGTCTGCCGGCGCATCGCGGCGAGGAGGTCACTGCGGACGTGATCGATGGCCCGCAGTCGGTGGTGTTTGACGGGGCGGAGAACCGGTTACACGCGCAGAAGGGTGTGCTGGCCTGGGCGCTCGGCGCAGTACGCTAGCGTGCACGAAGCCTGTTGGTCGCACTAACGGCGGCGTGCGATCACCAACCGCACCCGCCAGCGGCCTCACCAAGTCTTCGACCAATGCGATTGAGCATTGCGGCATGCCCAGCGGCTCCCGGGATGATTGCCGCGAGCCGCTGGGGCTACGCTGCAAAGGATGACGGACGGTTGGTGACGTTTCACCCACGTCACAGCGAAGTGAGGTTTCACTGGTCGCGCCGCCGTGGTGTCAAGGTCTTTGTGCGGTGCAGCAAACTCCCCTATTAATCCTGACAACGACAAGGGCATTGTCCCATCATGAAGTGGTCGCGGGAACTTCGCATCGCCCGCCGAAGCGTGCGAACGGCTTTTAAGGCCGCATCGTCGGTGGCGAAGGCTCGCGCCAAGCTGCCCGCGACGCTGCAAATGCCATCATGGTCGCTGCCTACGCCGCTCGTCGCGAACGAACCGCCCGGCGAGGTGGCGGAGTTCGGCAGCAATCCAGGCAAGCTGTCGATGTTCGTCCATCATCCGCCGCGTGCGCCCGACCTCGGCGCGCCGCTCATCGTTTTGCTGCACGGCTGCGGACAGACAGCCGCCGCGTTCGCCCGAGACACCGGATGGGGGAAGCTTGCCGATCAGTTGGGCATTCCGCTGGTATTGCCTGAGCAGTCCGGCGAAAATAACCGCGGGCGATGCTTCAACTGGTTCCGTTCGGCACATGTCAACCGCGACCTCGGTGAGGCACTGTCGATCCGGCAGATGGTGGCGGCGGCAATCGATCGATTTGGGTCCGATCCAGCGCGGGTCTTCGTCGCCGGTCTCTCTGCCGGTGGCGCGATGACCGCGGCCCTGATGGCGGCCTACCCGGACGTGTTTGCGGCCGGCGCAATCATTGCCGGTCTGCCGGTCGGCGCGGCGAGCACTGTGTCGGAGGCACTGGTGCGCATGGCGGAAGCAGGCCCTGTGCGCTCGCGCGACGACTGGGCGCGCCAGGTGCATCTGGCCGCACCGACGTGCTATGCCGGCCACTGGCCGCGCGTCTCGATCTGGCATGGCCTGGCAGATGATGTAGTGGATCCCACCAATGCGCGTCTGCTGGCGGAGCAGTGGTCTGCGGTGCATGAGTTTGACAGCGGCACAGTGCGCATTGAACCGGATGGCTCGCGTTGCACGACCTGGGGTCCGCCGGAGCGCCCTGCGGTGGAGCTCTGGACACTGCCTGATTTGCCACATGCCTGGCCCCCTGGCGCCGTCGATCGCGTTGCACGCTTTTGGGGCCTTCATCCGATTTAACTGCGCCGCAACGTCGCGAGCGCAAAATGTCGGTCACCTTTAAGGAGGTGACCAGGTGCCGTCCCATGATGATCTGAACAGCGTCATCGTCGCGGACGATAGCGGCCAATGCCGCAACACTCTGCGCACGGCACTGATGGAATGTGGGTTCCTGGTGTTATTGGTCTGGGATGGTCTGGAAGCGCTAGAGACCGCAAGCTCCACCTCTGTGCGGCTGGTACTGCTCGACGTGAGGATGCCCCACATGGATGGGCTCCAGGCCTGTGCTCGCATCAGGGACCTACCCGGTTACGGGTGCGTGCCAATTGTCATGCTGAGCGGCTATGCAAGTGCGGCGATGCGCGCTGCCGCGGAGCAGGCCGGTGCGAACTTGTTCCTGGTCAAGCCAATCTCGAATCTTGCCCTCAAGCAGGCGATACTTCCACTACTGGGTGCAACATCAGTACAGCCGGCGGTGAGTTTCGAATGGAAGCGCCAGCCCGAGCCGTCGCCAGCGTATGGCGAGGCAAAGGAACTGGCGCAGGGACGCAGGGTGCTGGAGATCTATCGGCGCGCCAATGTCTCCACGAAACCCTCACGCGGACCCGACTGGTTCCGCCGAGGTAAGCCCACGTAATTCCGCAAGTGCCGAACGGGCCGCTGCCGCCAGCTCATCCGCGAGATCCGCCGCCGATCCCCGGTCCTCTAAAAGCGCCGCGTCGAAGCGCCGTGCGCCGGCCGCCAGCTCAGCAAAGCCGAACATGCCGGCCACACCAGCTATTTCGTGCGCCAGATCAGCGACGGCGCCGGGGCCTGGCGCTTCTTCCACACCCTCCATCGCGCACAGCAGCGCCCCTACCTTGCGCGCAAGATCCAGCAGGTGCCGCTCCATCTCGCCGGAGCTCATGTACGGCGCCAGTTGTGCCAGCACGTCGGAATTGAATGTCGGCGGCCGGCAAATTGGCGCGGACGGGCTCCGACCGGCAACGCGCGTCAGAACCGCCAGAAGCTCTTCCGCGGTGAATGGCTTCACCAGATGCTCCACCATCCCCGCGCGCCGACCTTCGATGATCTGCTGGTCCAGTGCGTTCGCCGTCACGGCGACAATCGGCACCTGACCGCGCCCATCGGCAATCATGCGTATGCGCTTCGTCGCCTCGACCCCGTCCATTCCTGGCATGCGCATGTCCATCAGCACCACGTCGAAGTCGTTGTCAGTGGCGAGTTGCACCGCGTCGTCGCCGCTGTTCGCTTCGGTTACGCCGTGACCACGCTCGATCAAGATGCCTCGCGCGATCTCGCGATTCGCTGCCACGTCGTCCACCAGCAGCACACGCAGCAGCCGCTTGGATGGCAGTGAGGAGAGTGCTGGCGACGAGGCTTGCTCCGGCGGCCTGCCTGCCGGCAGTGCAATCCAGAAGATGCTGCCGCCACCGGGGTTCTCACGATATCCGGTGTCACCTCCCATGCACCGCACCAGTCGCCGGGACATCGCCAGCCCGATGCCGTGACCGGGGATTCCGGCCCGTTCGGCGCCCAACCGCTCGCCATACACATACAGTTTGTGGCGCTGATCCGGCGGTATGCCGCAACCCGTATCCTTCACTTCAATCGCAATTCCCTCGGTTGTCCCGCCGATCTCTACGACCACCTCGCCGCCCGCCAAGGTGAATTTGATCGCGTTGCTCAACAGGTTCAGCAGCACCTGCCGCAGCAGATCGCAGTCCGTGACGAACAGCTCCGGAGCACCCTGCTTCAGGTCGTGACGCAAAGTGATACCGCGCGTGGCAGCGTGCAATTCTACGATGATGACGCACTCGTCAAGCAGCTCCGCCAAGACGACCTGGCGCATGCGCGGGATGGGAACGCGTGCCTCGATCTGAAGGTGGTTGAGCACACGATCGACCACGCCGCGTAGATGTTTGCCGGCGCTGATGATCGCCGTGACACATCTTGCGTTCGCGGGATCGAGATGTGCGTCCACGCGCAACCGATCTGCATTGCCCAGGATGCTGTGCAGCGGCGTGCGCAGCTCATGACTTGTCATCGCCAGGTAGTCGGACTTGTGTCGATTGTCCCGTTCGGCGGCCTCGCGCCGCAGGGTCTCGCGATGCAACGCGACAATCAACGCGCTGCTGATACATGCAAGCGCCACGCCTGCGGCGAGCAGCGCCATCATCCAGTTTTGCCAGGCGCCAGCCACGTCCTCATTCGCCACGCCGACATGAACGGACAGGGGCAATTCGCCGACCTGTCGTACGGCAAAGCGACGCCGCAACTGATCGTCCTGCGTATCCGGCGCCACGACACGACCGATGTCGTTGACATCGAATGGCAGGCGCATCAATGCCGTTCCGTCATTGCGGAGAAGCGAGATAGTTCCATGCGATCCTACCGCCAGCTGACCAAGCAGGTCGCGGAAGGAGCCAAGTCGCAGGCCGGCCACTACCACACCGCCGAACGTACCGTCGTCATGGGACACGCGGCGGCTCAGTGCGATACTTGCATACTCCGCCTGACCGAACGGTCCGCTGACAAGGAGGCCAAGGGAGGGATTGGCGCGTTGTGCCGTGAAGTATGGGCGGCTGCCCCATCGTCCCCCTCGCTCCGACAGCTCCGGTGACTCTGTCACCACCCCGTTCTCATCCAGCACATTGATGAAACCGAGCGACTGTAGACCAGATGCAGTGTCGAACAGGAGAAGGCTACGCGCAGGCTCGTTCAGCGTGGTCACGGTCGGCGACCGCAACCGGTCAACTGTCGTCTGCAAAGCCACGTCGAATCGTTCAATCGAGCGCGCGATATCATGCGCAGCGATGGTAGCAACCTCCGATGCGAGCGTCTCTGCCCTTCGATCCGCGTCCGACCGCGCGGCGACCAGCCCAGCGAAACAGACTGCAGCAAAGCAGGCGGTAGTGAACGCGGCGGTCGTCAGCCACATTCCGGTCCTGGACAATGCGATCTGGCGAAACATGCCGCGCAAGAGTCTCGGCGAACGCATGCCGGTTGTCCTTGCAAAGCCCGGCATTATAGGCATGGAAGTACTAGCCAAGAGTTGATGCTGCCCTCGCATCCGCAACGATCAGCCGCCTGGATCGAGGACATGCATCTTCACACTTGAGTGACGACAACCAATGCTGCATACCAGTTAATGATGTATGAAGACTCAGTCGTTTGATTGCAGCCTTGATCGCTGCTTCTCAGATGCGGGCTGTGGCCGGCCTGCGCCTGCCCACCGTACACTGCATGGAGGCAAGCGGTGATTCGGTTCGGGGTAGCGTTGGCTCGCTGACGGCGTCACATCGCGCATGATCGCGCTCGCCCTCACCTGCATCGTGCTCCTGCTCTGCCTCGCTGTGGCCGGCGCGTTCGCCGCGTTGTCACCGTCAGGCCGGCACATCGTCTACGGCGGCGCGCTCGCCATTTCGGCGGCATCGCTGCTGGTGGCTCTGTTCTCGCTCGGCGCCGCGCCGTCGGTCGTGACACTCCCGCTAGGCCTGCCCTGGACGGGCGCCCATTTCCGCCTCGATCCACTCGCCGCATTCTTCCTGGTCGTAGTGGGACTCGGGAGTGCCGGGTCCAGCCTCTACGCGTTGGGCCATGGGCGGTACGAACACGAGCCGCAGCGCGTGCTGCCGTTCTATCCGGTGTTTCTCGCCGGGCTCAACCTGGTGGTTGTCGCCGACGACGCGTTCAGCTTTCTGTTCGCCTGGGAGTTGATGTCGCTTGCCTCCTGGGCACTGGTGATGTCGCACCATCGCGAAACCGGCAATGCGCACGCCGGTTACGTGTACATCATCATGGCAAGCTTCTCGGGCCTCGCCCTGCTGCTGTGCTTCGGCCTGCTTGCCGGACCAACAGGCGGCTACAGCTTCGACGCGATGCGTGCCGCGCACCCGACACCTGGCATCGCCGCACTCGCCTTGGTGCTTGCGCTGATCGGCGCGGGATCCAAGGCCGGCATCGTGCCGCTGCACGCATGGCTGCCGCTCGCACATCCGGCGGCGCCGAGCCATGTGTCGGCGCTGATGAGTGGGGTGATGACCAAGGTCGCTGTGTATGGCTTCGTGCGTATCGCGTTCGATCTGCTCGGTCCGCCTGCATGGTGGTCCGGCACCATGGTGCTGGCGGTCGGCGGCGTCACGGCCGTGCTCGGCGTGCTGTATGCGCTCATGGAGCACGATCTCAAGCGCCTGCTCGCCTATCATACGGTCGAGAACATCGGCATCATCTTCATAGGCCTCGGCCTGGCGCTCGCCTTCGGTGCCAACCAGCTCCCGGTGGCGGCAGCGCTCGGGCTGACCGCCGCGCTATTCCACGTGTTCAACCACTCCGTATTCAAGAGCCTGCTGTTCTTTGGCACCGGGGCGGTGCTCACCGCGACCGGCGAACGCGACATGGATCACCTCGGTGGTCTCATCCACCGTATGCCAAAGACCGCGTTTGCGTTCCTGGTCGGCTGCGTCGCGATCTCGGCGCTCCCGCCGTTGAACGGCTTCGTGTCCGAGTGGCTCACCTTCCAGGCAATCCTGCTGCATCCTGATCTGCCGCAATGGGGGTTGAAGCTCGCGATCCCGGCGGACGGTGCGTTGCTGGCACTTTCGGCGGCACTCGCCGCCGCGTGCTTCGTCAAGGCGTTCGGCGTGACCTTCCTCGGCCGCCCGCGCACGCGCGCCGCGGCTGATGCCCGCGAGGTGGACAGCTTCTCGCTCGCCGCGATGTTCGGCTTCGCCGCGCTCTGCCTGCTTGCCGGCATCTTGCCCGGCGCGGTGATCGATCTGCTCGCGCCGGTGACGCAGATGCTGACCGGCGCCAGCATGCCGACGCAACTCGACGTCGCGTGGCTGTCCATCGTGCCGGTCGAAAGCGCACGCAGCTCTTACAACGGACTGCTGGTGTTCCTGTTCATCGCACTCTCCGCATCACTGGCCGCGCTGGTGGTGCGTCGCTTCGCCGCGCACGGACAACGCCGCGCGCCGGCCTGGGACTGCGGCTTTCCCGATCCGCGGCCGGAGACGCAGTATACCGGAGCCAGCTTCGCCCAGCCGATCCGCCGCGTGTTCGGTGCCGTGGTATTCCGCACCCGTGAGACAGTCACCATGCCGCCGCCCGGCGACATCGCGCCGGCACGCATCGAAAAGCACATCAGCGACCCGATCTGGGACACGCTCTACGCGCCAGTCGCCGGCGCGGTGTGGCACCTGTCGCTTTTGCTGAACCACCTGCAGTTCCTGACCATCCGCCGCTATCTCGGCTTTGTCTTCGCCGCGCTCGTGATCCTGCTGCTGGTGCTTGCGCTGTGGCAGTGATCCAGGGCCTGTTCGTGCAAGGCGCGCAGATGGCGCTGGTGCTGTTGCTGGCACCGCTACTGACGGGCCTGGTACGCAAGGTGAAGGCTAGGCTTCAGCGCCGCCGCGGCCCGTCGCCGATCCAGCCCTACCTCGACCTGAAGCGCCTGCTCGGCAAGGAAGTTGTGCTGGCCGAGAACGCCTCGTGGCTCTTCCGGGTCGCGCCCTACGTCATCTTCGCCGTCACCTGGGTGGCCGCCGCCCTTGTACCGACTTTCGCCACGGGCCTGCTGTTCAGTTGGTCGGGCGATCTGATCGCCATCACCGCGCTGCTCGGCAGCGCGCGCTTCGTGCAGGCGCTGGCAGCGATGGACATCGGCACCAGCTTTGGCGGCATCGGCGCCTCACGAGAAGTGATGATCGCCTCACTTGCCGAGCCCGCGATGCTGATGATCGTCTTGTCCGTTGCGCTGGTCGCCGGCTCGACGCAGCTCTCCACCGTAGCGGATTACATGGCATTCTCCGCCGTCGGCCTGCGCGTGTCGCTGGCGCTCGGGCTGGTGGCATTCATCATCGTGGCTCTGGCGGAGAACGCGCGCATTCCGGTGGACAACCCGGCGACTCACCTGGAACTCACCATGGTCCACGAGGCGATGGTGCTGGAGTATTCCGGCCGCCATCTGGCGTTGATCGAGCTCGCCGCATCGCTGAAGCTGCTGCTCTACGTCTCGGTCATCGCCTGCCTGTTTTTCCCGTTCGGTCTCGCGGGGGGCTACGCGCTTGGCCTGGCGACCTGGCTGGTGAAGCTGGCGGTCGCCTGCGTGCTGCTTGGTGTGTTCGAGATGTCAATCGCCAAGATGCGCGTGTTCCGCGTGCCCAATTTCCTGGGCGCCGCATTGATGCTCAGCCTGCTCGGTGTTCTGCTGCTGTTCGTCTCGGGGGGCATGTGACGCACGGTTTCGCCTTCGATGTCGCGCACATGCTCGCCGGCGGCCTCGTGCTGGTCAGTTTCGCGATGCTGTACCAGGATCGGCTCTACGCGCTGATCAACGTGCTGGCGTTGCATGCGCTGGTTCTGGCGGCCTCGGTCGCCTGGCAGGCGCACGTTCAGCACGCGCCGCACCTATACATCACCGCCGCGATCGCACTCGGCTTCAAGGCAATTGTTATCCCGATGGCACTGCGCCGGATGGTGTTCCGCCTTGGCATCCACCGCGAGATCGAGACCGTGGTGAGCATCGGCCTCACCATGCTCGCCGGGATCGCTCTGGTGGCGCTGTCGATGATGGTGATGCTGCCAGTCACCGCGCATGCCGATCCCATCGCGCGCGAGGACATCGCATTGGCGTTGTCGGTCGTGCTGATCGGCCTGCTCATGATGGTGACGCGGCGCAACGCAGTCAGCCAGGTGGCGGGTTTCCTGTCGCTGGAGAACGGCGTCAATCTCGCCGCCACCGGCGCGCAGGGCATGCCGCTGGTTGTCGAGATCAGTGTCGCGTTCTCCGTCCTGATCGCCTTCATCGTGATTGGCATCTTCCTGTTTCGCATCCGCGAACGCTTCGACACGGTGGATCTGCAGGTGCTCGATCAGTTCCGTGGGGAGCGGGGGTGACAGCATACCGACAGCAATTCGCTCGCCCCTCGCGGGGGAGGGCTAGGGTGAGGGGGCGCTTCGATCATGTGCAGTGCCCCCTCCCCCCAACCCCCTCCCGCGAGGGGAGGGGGAGAACATGACGGAATCCCTCGTCCTTCTCGTGCCGCTGCTGTCCGCGGCCGCGCTGTCGCTGATCTCCGACTATCGGCTCTCTGCGCGCATCAACATCGCCGCCAGCGCTGTCTCTTTCGTCGCCGCTCTGCTCCTCCTCGCCGATCGCCCCGCACCCGGCCAGTTCCTCGCAGTCGATGACCTGAACGTCGTCTTCATCCTGCTCAACACCTTCGTCGGCCTCACCACCAGCGCATTCAGCGCCAGCTACATCAGCCACGAACTCGAAACCGGCCGCCTAACGCCCAACTACCTGCGCTTCTATCACGCGATGTACCAGCTGATGCTATTCGGCATGAACCTGGCGCTGCTCGCCAACAACATCGGCCTGATGTGGGTTGCCATCGAACTTGCGACCCTCACCACGGTGGTGATGGTCGGCATCTATCGCACGCACGAGGCGATCGAGGCGGCCTGGAAATACTTCATCCTCGGCAGCGTCGGCATAGCACTCGCGCTGTTCGGCACGATCCTGGTCTATCTCGCCGCGCGTCCCGTGGTCGGCGAGGGCCTAGACGCGATGGTCTGGACCGTGCTGATCACCAGAGCGCACGACTTCGACCCCGCCCTCCTCAACATCGCCTTCATCTTCCTGCTGCTCGGTTATGGCACCAAGGTCGGCCTCGCGCCGATGCACGCCTGGCTGCCCGACGCACACGCCGAAGGTCCCACGCCGATCTCCGCCGTGCTCTCCGGTCTGCTGCTGAACGTGGCACTCTATGCCCTGCTGCGCTTCAAGATGCTGCTCGCCGCCAACCCCGGTGCCCTGGCACCCGGCCCGCTGATGATCACGCTCGGCCTGATCTCGCTAATCTTCGCCGCCTTCATGCTGTATCGCCGCCGCGACATCAAACGCATGTTCGCCTACTCGTCGATCGAGCACATGGGGATCACCGTATTCGCCTTCGGCATGGCCGGTCCGCTCGGCAACTTTGCCGGCCTGTTACAGATGACCATGCACAGCCTGACCAAGTCGGCGATCTTCTTCTCAGTTGGCCATATCGCCCAGGTCAAAGGCACACAGCGCATCGCCGACATGGGTGGCCTGACCGCGACACATCCGCTGCTCGGCTGGGGCCTGATCGCTGGCGTCGCTGCGATCGCCGGACTGCCGCCGTTCGGCGTGTTCACCAGCGAGTTCCTGGTGATCAGCTCCACCTTCGCACGCGAACCCCTGCTGGCAATCCTGTTCGTGTTCGGTCTTCTGGTGTCATTCGGCGCATTGTTCCTGCGCCTGACATCCGTGGCATTCGGCGAACCGCGCGGACCAACCGGACCGGTCACCGCATCCTATGTGCCGATGTTCGCGCATCTTGCGCTTGTGCTCACTGCCGGCATCTGGCTGCCAGGCCCGCTGGTCGTGTGGTTCCAGCACGTGGCGGCATTGCTGGGATGACCATGGTCGATGCCGCGTACTGGCAGGAGGCAACCCGATGCATCGCTGCCGGTGAGGCAACGCTGCTCAGCCTCTGGGGCGAGCCAGGTCGGATATACATGGCCGTGCTGGATAGCGGCGTTGTCGTGCTGAGTCTCGACTGCCCGGACAATCGCTACCCGTCCGTTGGAGAACTGCACGCGCCCGCCATTCGCCTGGAGCGTGCGACGCGCGATCTATTCGGCCTCGAGCCGGTCGGACTGCCCGATACGCGACCGTGGCTCTACCATGGTGCGAATCCGACCGCCTATCCCTTCCTTCCGGTGGAAGGCGAAAGTCTGCATCAGATTCCCGTTGGCCCGGTTCACGCCGGCATCATCGAGCCGGGCCATTTCCGCTTCACCGCAGATGGCGAGACGGTGGTTCGGCTCGAACAGCGACTTGGCTACTTGCACAAGGGCATCGATCATCTGATGCATGGCGCGACGCTGGAGCAGGCATCGCGCCTCGCCGCTCGCACCTCGGGCGACAGCACGGTCGCCTACTCACTCGCTTTCGCTCGGGCCGTCGAGTCGGCACTCGGCATCGAGATTCCGCCACGTTCCGAGTGGCTGCGTGGCGTAATGGCAGAGCTGGAGCGTATCGCCAACCATCTCGGCGATTTCGGCGCCATCTGCAACGATGCAGCGTTCAGCATCATGCTGGCGCATTGCGGCATGCTGCGCGAACGCGTGCTGCGCTGCGCGGCGGGATGCTTCGGCCATCGTCTGATGATGGACTGCATCGTACCGGGTGGCGTAGCGGCGGATCTTGCCGGCGATGCTGATATCCGCTCGCTGATCGACGAGATACGCGCGCGCTTTCCTGCTCTGGTGGAACTCTACGACAAGACCGCGTCGCTACAGGACCGCACGGTGGGCACCGGCATACTGTCAGCCGAGCTGGCACGCCGCTTCGGTGCCGGAGGCTATGTCGGCCGCGCGTCGGGACGCGATTTCGATGCACGCAGGTCTATCGGCTACCCGCCGTATGACCGGCTGCGCTTCGATGTGCCTGTCCTGACCGAGGGCGACGTCAATGCGCGTGCATGGGTGCGCATCAAGGAGATCGACCAGAGCCTGTCGCTGATCGAGCAGATGCTCAACCAACTTCCGCAAGGCGACGTGCGCGTCGCGATCGAGCCAGCCGGTCCGCGTGAGGGCATTGCGCTTGTCGAAGCGTTCCGTGGCGATGTGCTGGTGTGGCTGCGGATCGACTCAGGACACATCGATCGCTGTCATCTTCGCGACGCATCATGGTTCCAGTGGCCGCTGCTGGAAGCGGCGATCGAGGGCAACATCGTCGCCGACTTCCCGCTGTGCAACAAGTCGTTCAACTGCTCGTACTCAGGTCACGACCTATGATACCGCAATCGAACGGGGAGGGGGCGGCGCCCATGCTCCCAGAGGGACCATGCTGAGAACCCTCCTCCAGGGCCTGCGTTCGCCTGTCACGGAACCTGTGCCGCATAATCCAGACATTGCCGCGCTCGCCGCCAACCTCGATCGCGCCGCACAGCGCCGGCTCGGACGCAGCCTGGCAATTCGCGAGGTGGATGCCGGTTCCTGCAACGGCTGCGAGTTGGAAATACACGCGCTCAACAACGCGTTTTACGACCTGGAACGCTTCGGTCTGCGCTTCGTCGCCTCACCGCGCCATGCTGACGTGCTGATGGTCACCGGCCCCGTGACGCGCAACATGCGGGAAGGCCTCGAGCGCACGTGGCGTGCGACCCCCGCCCCGAAATGGGTGGTAGCCGTTGGCGACTGCGCCGCGGGCTGCGGTGTGTTCGCCGGCAGCCCGGCCTGCATCGGTGCCGTCGCCAGCGTGGTGCCGGTCGATCTGGTGATCCGCGGCTGTCCGCCGACACCGACGCAGTTGCTGCAGGGGCTATTGGCGCTGCTCAGCGCTCGCTGAACAGCACGCCGCCCTTCGCCTTGTTGTCGCGCGAGCTCTCGAGGATCTCGACCAGTACGGCGTCGGCGGTGACGCCAAAATTCTTCACCACCGCATCGGTGATGTCCTTGATCAGTGCGCGCTTCTGCTCCTTCGAGCGGCCCTCGATGGCGTGGACATAGACTTCCGGCATGGCTCTTCTCCCCTTTGCCTCATGCGGCGAGCATCTCGGCGCGCCGAAGGAAATTCTGGTTCACCGCACTGCGCGGGCGGCCGCCGAGACGCTCATACGCCATGGCCAGCGCGACATCGCGCAACTTGCCGCGGATCGCCGCCTCGGTCAGGGTCCAATCGACGATGTCGCGTTGCGCGTTGCTGCCGCCGATACGCCATAGATCAATTCGCGCCGGCTGCAGCAATGCTACCGCCTGCTCATACGCACCGCGATGGAAGGCCATCAGGCCCTCGACCAGGGGAATGCCAACGTCGCGGTAACACGACGCGCCCTCGGCATCGCTTGCCGCCGTTTCACGCATCGCCGCCAGCCGACGTTCGGCCAGCACCTCCTGACCGGACCGCAACTCGGCCATCGCCGCGTGCAAATCGACGAACATGAGGCACCTGCCGTCGGCGTGACCCTCCCACTGCGCCAGCAGATCGCGCCACCGCTCGGAGACGTCGCAACCAAGCGTGTCGAGCCGCCACAGCAGCGCCGAGGCATTGCACAGATTGAGCGCCAAGGGCCGCAGCGTGTGCAGCAAGGGTCCGTCGTAAAGCGCGAGCGCCGCCTCGTATTGTCCCAGCTCGAGATGGAACAGCGATTTGTGCCACCAGATATGGACCTGGGTGATGTTCTCCGGCGCCGACCAGAACGGCTCGCGCGCGATCATCCAGCCGAGACCGTCTTCCGGACGCCCAGTCATTTCCATCACATGCGCCACTGTGTGATGTGGCCAGAAGCTGTGCGGTTCCAGTTCAGCCGCCGCGCGCAACTCATCTTCGGCGCGGGAATAATCGCCCGCCTCCTCCAGTCCAAAACCGTGGAACGCGAGTATGGCGGCATAGCCGGGCATATCCTTGGACCACAGCGGCAACGCCCGTGCCGTCCGGTCCCGCACCCAGCGGAAGCGGCCGAGATAGCCGTCGAGCAACGTTACCGCCTGATGCGCCACGAGGTCGAAAGGGTAGCGCATCAGGTGGCGGTCCAGCACCGAAGCTGCCGCGCCCCGTGCGCCCGCCACTGCTTGCCGGAGTGCCGTGAGGTGCGCCTGTTCGCGTTCATTCATCGTCAGTCCTGCGGCATCCTGGACCGCAGCGCGGGCGCGGCCGAGCATGATCGGATCGTTGGCCAGCGCAAACAGCCAGGCCTTCGCCAGATGCGCCATCGCGAAATCGGGCGACGCCTCACGTGCCGCGTCGAACAGGCCAACGGAGTCACCGTAGCCAAGGTTGAACGCGCGTGCCGCCTGGTCGTACAGCTCGACCGCGTGCGCCGTTGCACCGGATACGGCTTGTCCCTGGGCGTCCTTGATCATGGTCTTCTCCATTATGTTCGGCCTGGCTCCGGCACGGTCATGCACCGCAACGTCGAGGAGTTGAACCGTTTAGCCGGCTTACCGCAACCTGCGGTCGGATGCTCGCCTTGGCTTTGCTGCACTGAATTGGCTCTCAACCAAGCCGCGAAAACGCCAATGGGTTCGGCCCACCGGCGAAATGTCATCTTGCGTTTCGCACGATGGAAAGATTACTGTTCTGGTGCGAAGCGCCGAATTGTCGGCCCGGTCATTTGCTGTGACCTTTGCGCGAGCCGGCTCGCCTGAAGTGCCGAACCCAGCAGCGCCAGCGCTGGATTGTCGAGCCGAGACACGCTGCGAACCTTGACTATCACTGATGTCTCAATGTGCCACAGGTGCAGTCTGCAAATGCACCGGCGCACGAGTGTTCAATTGCTGGGGCCGGAATGGAGTGCCACGCATGACATATGCCGCAGGCCAGGCAGAGCCGACCGACTCGCCGATTCTGCGCGCCGCCATCGCACTGGCTCCCAAAATCCGTGCCGCGGGCGAGGAGATCGAGCGGGTGCGCCGCATACCGATGTCGATCGTGGAAGTGTTGCGCCACGCCGGTGTCTTTGGCATGCGCGATGCCGCGCGCCTGGGGAGGCCCGGAACTCGACCCGCTAACTCAGTTTCGCGTGCTCGAGGCACTGGCGATGGCGGATGGCTCGGTCGCCTGGTGCGTCATGATCAACTGCGATGGCGGATACGTCACGGCCTTTCTGGATCAGGAAGTTGCCCGGTCCATGTATCCCGACCTTCAGGTCGGTACCGCGGCGACGGCCACGCCGACCGGACAGGCACAGTTGGCGCCCGGCGGGTATCGCGTCAGCGGTCGTTTCCCGTTCGCCAGCGGGTGCCAGCATTCGGAATGGGTATGGCTCGGCTGCGTCGTCACGGCCGACGGGACGCCACGTGCAGACGGCAACGGTGTGCCGGAAACCAGGCAATGCCTCGTGAAGCTGTCGCAATGCGAAATCCTCGACACCTGGTACACGACAGGGCTGCGTGGTACGGGCAGCAACGACCTTCTCGTCAAAGACGTGTTTGTCCCGGCAGAACACACATTCAGCTTTCATGACAAGCATCTGATCAAAAGAGCCGGCCCGCTGTATGCGTTTCCGTTCATGTTTATTGCGAAATCTTCACCAGTGGCATTGGGGATTGCTCGGCACGCACTCGACGTGCTGATCGAGGCTGCGACCAACAAGACGGCGCGACGCTACACACTCGGCGAGTATCCGGAGCCAGCCAAGATGATGCGCGACGACGTGTTCATCCAGGAAGCGGTCGGCCGTGCCGACACCATGCTCACCTCGGCGCGCGCGCACCTGTTCGAGGTTGTGGGCGATTTTTGGGCGAAGCTGGTCGAGGACAAGGAACCGGCCCCCGCGCAGGTCGCCCAATTCATGACGCTCCACACCTACGTCGTCGGTGTCTGCGTGGATGTGGTGCAACTCGTGTTCAAGGCGGCGGGAGGTACGGCGGTCTATCAGAAGGGACCGCTTGACCGCTGTCTGCGCGACGTCCTGACGATGAACCAGCACGTGGTCGGGACCTTGCGAACCTACGAGATGGCGGGGCGCCTGTTGCTTGGCATGCAACCGCTGCGGTGGCTCTTCTAGCGTCGCCTTTAGGACGGCGTCGGCGCTTCAGGGTGCAGCAACTGCCTGTCGCGCAGTTCCGCCCACATCGCAGACGGAATCTTCATCGCCAGCAGCTTCAAATTCTCCTCGAACTCCGCCGCCGAGCGCGGACCCGGGATGATCGCCGCCACCGCTGGGTGCGCCAGCGGGAACTGCAATGCCGCCGCCGGCAGTGGCACCTTGTGCGCGTCGCACACGGCGCGGATCGAGTTCACCCGCGCCACGACGTCGGCAGGCGCCGCTGTGTAGTTCCACGTGTCGCGGCCTGCCAGGATGCCAGAGTTCAGCGGTCCACCGACCACGATGGACGTGCCGCGCGCGACGCACATCGGCAGCAGATCGTCGAGCGGCCCTTGTTCCAGCAGCGTGTAGCGTCCGGCGAGGAGGAACGCATCCCACTCGCCCCAGCCGAGCACCTCGATCAACACCTCCTTCTCGTTCACGCCGAGACCGAAGGCGCTGATCACGCCCGAGCGCTTCATCTCCTCCAGTGCGCGATAGCCGCTTTCACGCAGCACCTTCATGTGCGCGGCATTTGCCTCCGCGCCGTGCTGATAGACGCCGATGTCGTGCACGAACAGGATGTCAATCTTGGCGAGGCCCAGCCGCTGATAGCTGTCCTCCACCGAGCGCATGATGCCGTCGTACGAGTAGTCGTATTCCACCTCGAATGGCAGCGGCGCCAACCTGCCGTCGGTGGCACCACCACCGGCGTTGCGTGGCCGCAACAGGCGTCCCACCTTGGTCGACAACACCCACTCGTTGCGCGGCTTGTCGCGCAGCGCATCGCCGGTGGCGCGCTCGGCCGCGCCGACGCCATAGAACGGCGCGGTATCGACGTAGCGCACGCCGCCGTTCCACGCGGCATCGACCAGCTTCACGCGCTCATCGTTGGTCAACGCAACCCGGCTGCCGCCCATTGTCGCGGTACCGAGACCGAGCGATGTCACATGCAGATCGGTGCGTCCAACGCGCCGCTTTTCCAAGTTGGCCATTGCTTGTTCCTCCGGCTGACCAGTGGGCGGGCGATCACCGAGCAAGTCAAATCACACTCGGGGCGGCATGGTCCAGTCCGCTGCCGCCAGCGTCCGCGACCGGCATGGATTGCGCCCCGCCCAAAGTGCTAAGGTTCGCTGCATGACCCTGCCGTTCACGCTGCCGGACTGGCTTCCCTGGTGGGTTCCGATCGTGCTGCTGGTGCCGGGGCTGCTCTATGCACTGGCGTTCCTGTTCATGCCGTTCAGCGTGATCGGCATAAAGAGCAGGCTGGAGGTGATCGAGGCGCGGTTGGACGAGATCCAGGGTGAAATCCGTCATCTGGCGCTGCGCCTGCCGGAGACTGGTCATGCCACCGACTACGAGGAGATCTACGCACCGGAACCGACAGTGCCACGCAGGCCGCAGCCGGAGATGACGCGGCCGCCGATCCCTCCCGCCTCGCACGAACTGGAGGACAAGGAGCCGCGCGAACTGCCGCGCGTGACCCGGCGTGACGACGATCGCAAACCCACCGGGGGACGCACCGAACCAAGGGTGGATTGGCCGCGATAAGCTGCGATCTGTCTCCGCTGTGGAACAGGCGGTGTTGCGTCTGCCTCAAGGTTCGGTTCTTCTCACCGAAGTCCCGGGCTCGGACCCGGGGAACCGACCCATTGGAGTCCAGGATGCGCATCAGCGTCGTCCAGATGAACCCAGGCGCCGACAAGGCGGAGAACATTGCCCAGGCACGTCGCCTGATCGGCGAAGCAGTGGAAGCCGATCGCCCCAACCTCGTCTCACTCCCCGAGGTATGGGACAGCCTCGGCGGCGACCGCACCGTGCGCAACGCCAATGCCGAAGCGTTGCCGGCGAAAGGCTCCAACGAACCTGGCGGCCCCGCCTACGAGTTCCTGCGCGAAACCGCGCGAGCCGCCCGCGTGCACGTGCATGGAGGCTCGATCATCGAGCAGGGTCCGGAGAAGCTGTTCAACACCACGGTGGTGTTCGATCCGGACGGCCAGGAGATCGCCCGCTACCGCAAGATGCACCTGTTCGACATCGTGGCCCCCGACGGCACCGGCTATCGTGAAAGCAACACCTACGGCGCGGGCGACGAAGTGGTGACGTATGAGGCGGACGGTACCAAAGTCGGCTGCGCCATCTGCTACGACCTGCGCTTCCCCGACCTGTTCTGGAAACTGCGGGAGCAGGGGGCCGAAGTGATCTTCCTGCCGTCCGCGTTCACCCTCGCCACGGGCAAGGACCACTGGGAGGTGATGATCCGCTCGCGCGCGATCGAGACGCAGTGCTGGTTCGCCGCGCCTGCTACGTGGGGCAAGCACCTGGAGGGCAGGGGCGAGCCGCGCTTCACCTACGGTCACTCGATGATCGTCGACCCATGGGGGCACAACGTCGCAAAAGTGTCCGACGGCACCGGCTGGGCCACCGCGCGGATCGACCACAAGGTTACCGCCCGCGTGCGTCGTGACATGCCGGTGCTTGAACACCGGAAGCGCGTTTGAACGATCTCGACCCCGCTCTGCAGGTTGTCCGCGCGCGGGGCTTCGTCGCGGGCCGCATCGCGTTCTGCGCCTCCGCGACGGGACTGGCGGCAGCGGCGCGCGAACGACTGGTGGCGATCTACGGCGACTGTCCGCTCGAGCAGGCTGCGGTGGTCGTGGCCCTTGGCGGTGACGGCTTCATGCTGGAGACCATCCACCGGGTGCTGACGCTGCGCATCCCGGTCTACGGCATGAACTGCGGCTCGGTCGGCTTCCTGATGAACACGTTCGGCGAGGACGATCTGCCAGGCCGCTTGGCGCGCGCGCAGGAGGCTGTGCTGTATCCGCTGCGCATGCATACGGTAAGCGCCGATGGCGGCGAGACGGAGGCCCTGGCGTTCAACGAAGTATCGCTGCTGCGTCAGTTGCGCCAGACCTCCAAGATTCGTGTCACGGTGGATGGACGCGTGCGGCTGGCGGAACTGATGTGCGACGGCATCCTGATCTCCACCCCGGCTGGATCGACCGCCTATAATCTTTCGGCGCATGGGACGATCGTGCCGCTGTCGGCGAATTTGTTGCCGCTCACACCGATCTCCGCCTTCCGCCCACGGCGTTGGCGCGGCGCGCTGCTGCCGAGTACCGCCAAGGTGCTGTTCGAGGTGTTGGAAGCCGACAAGCGCCCCACCGCCGCGGTGGCCGACTTCACCGAGGTGCGCGACGTGCTCTCGGTCGCGGTGAGCGAGCATCGCTCGATCAGCATTCCCCTGTTGTTCGATCCGGACCGCGTGCTGTCCGAGCGGATCATCGCCGAGCAGTTCACGGTGTAAGGGCGGCGGAAGGGCAGCAGCACTTACCTTTTGATCTGAATCAAAGCCACGCCACTGTCGCATGGTGCAAACAGGGCACTCATGCAGCAGATCGAAGGCAATTCACCATGAGTGTGACCCATCCGGACGTAGGCTTCGCCCCAGTCAACAGCCGCGGCTTCGCGTCGATGCATCCGCAGTTGGCGCCGTTCCTGGTCGCAGTTGGCTTCTTTGTCGCGACTGTCGCGGTGGCGCTCGCGTTCACCGGCCTGCCGGCGTAGGCGCTTCACCGCACGGAACGCATTCCGTGCGGTGACTCCAGAGTTGCCTATTCCGCCGCCGGGCGTGCTGGTACCGGCACCGTGTTGGGGCCGAACCGCTCGCGATACGGCGTGGTATCGATCTCTTCCAGCTCGATCTCGCGCGCCAGCACGCGGCGCTTCCATTCCTGATGCGCCGGCTCGTCGGCGTGGAATTCCGGCATCACCTCACGCGCGAACAGCTCCAGGCTTTCGCAGATATGCGGGTGCGAATTCTTGCCGGCCTGATTGAGCAGGATCACCTGGTCGATGTTGGAGGTGAGGAACCGCCGCAGCTTGCGCCGCAGTGTCTCCGGCGAGCCAATCAGCCCGCCCGAGATCGCGCGCGCCGCCGCCTCGGGGTTCTCACGCTTCCACTTGTTGTATTCGTCCCACATGTTGACGGTGTAAGGATCCGGCCGCTTCCGCCCGGAGCTCGAGCCGTAAAAGCGCAGGGCGAACTGGAAGAACGTCGCGCCATCCGCGCGGCGCCGCGCCTCCTCATCCGTTTCGGCACACATGAAGTAGCTGACCAGCGCAATGTTCGGATTGGTCTGGTAGTCGCACAGTTTTTCCTGATGCTTCACGAACGTGTTGTAATAAGCGTGCACCCAGGCATGCGCGGCGTCCGCGCTCAGGAACTGGAAGCCCAGTGCGCCCAGGCCGCGACGGCCCGCCATCTCGATCGTCTCTAGCTGCGAGCACGCCACCCACAGCGGCGGATGGGGCTTCTGCACCGGCTTCGGCAGCACGTTGCGCATAGGCATCTTGTGCCACTTGGTGTCGAGCTCGACGCCCTGATCCTTGAACATCGGGATAATGCAGCGGAGCGCGTCCTCCCAGACCTCGCGCTTGGTCTCCATGTCGCGGTCGAAGCCGCCGAGTTCGGTGACCGATGCCGACTCGCCGGTGCCCATCTCGACGCGGCCATTGGAGACAAGATCGAGTGCCGCGATACGTTCGGCGATGCGCTGCGGTGGATTGGTGGTGAGTTGCACGATGCCGTGGCCAAGCCGGATGTTCTTGGTCCGCTGCGACGCCGCACCGAGGAACACTTCGGGTGCAGGCGAGTGCGAGTACTCTTCGAGGAAATGATGCTCGACCTCCCAGGCGTAGTCGTAGCCAAGCCGGTCGGCCAACTCCACCTGGTCGAGCGCATTCTGATAGAGCTGGCGTTCATCGTCCGGCCCCCAGGGGCGCGGCAGTTGCAGCTCGTAGAAGATGCCGAATTTCATGGGACTTCCCTTGACCTACTGCCGAGTATCCCGCCGGAGGCCGGCGCTTAGTGTCAAGGCTGCTTGCCGGCGCCTTACGCCACCGGCGTCAGCTCCGCCGCGAGCGACGGCAGCAGCTCCGCCACTGTCGGATGGATATGCATTGCCCGTTGCAGCACCGTGTACGACGCGCCGGCATACATCAGGTCGAGAATGCAGTGGATGGCCTCGTCGCCGCCCGTACCAAGTATTGCCGCCCCGAGGATCTTGCGGGTGTCGCCATCCACGACGAGCTTCATCAGCCCCGCGGTCTCGCCTTTCTCGATCGCCCGTGCCACGTCCGCCATGGCCATGCTGGCGACCAGCACGCTGTGGCCGGATTGACGCGCCTCGGTTTCGGTCATGCCCGCACGGCCGAGTGGTGGATCGGTATAGAGCGCATAGGCGGCGATCCGGTCGTTCACCGTCCGGTTCTCGCCATCCAGCAGATTGGCAGCGACGATCTCGAAGTCGTTGTAGGACGTATGGGTGAACGCGCCATGACCGTTGCACTCGCCGAGTGCCCAGATGCCGGGCACATTGCTTCGCAACTGTTCGTCCACGACGATGAACCCACGCGCATCGACCGCGACGCCCGCTCGTTCGAGGCCGAGATCATCGGTGTTCGGCCGCCGTCCGGTCGCGAGCAGCAGATGCGATCCCTCGAGCGCAAGGTGCGTGTCGCCGCTGCTCAGACTGAGCTCGATGCCTTGCGGTGACGGCGACGCAACCACGTCGCGGGCGGCGCAGATGATGCGCACGCCTTCGCTCTCCAGGGTGCCGCGGATCGCTGCGGAAATCTCCGCATCTTCGCGCGGCACCAGCCGAGGCGCGGTTTCCAGCACGGAAACCTCCGCGCCGAAACGGCGGAAGATCTGCGCGAACTCCAGTCCGACGTAGCTGCCGCCAAGTATGATCAGATGACGTGGCACAGCATCCAGATCGAGCGCTGTGGCGTTGGTAAGATAGGGCACGCTATCGATGCCGGAGACCGCGGGCACAACTGCCCTGCCGCCGACATCGATGAACACCTGCTGCGCGGTCAGCCGCTCGCTGCCGACCTCGAGTTCGTGCGGCGCGACGAAGCGCGCGTGGCCGCGAAGCACGGTGCAGTTCTCGGTTGCGCGCAAGGATGCTTCGGTTGCCGCACTCCATGAAGTGACGATTTCATCTTTGCGCTGCTTCACCCGCCGCATGTCCACCGTGACGCCACCACCGACCACGACACCGAACTCGGCGGCGCGTCGCGCCATGTGTGCGGCATAGGCGCTGGCGACCAATGTCTTGGTGGGGGTGCAGCCGGTGTTGATGCATGTCCCGCCGAATGCGCCGCGTTCGATGATTGCAACGTGTCGTCCGGTGCCTGCCAGGCGTTTGGCGAGAGATGGGCCGGCTTGGCCGCTGCCAATGATGATGGCGTCAAACGTCTGCACTGTGCTCCTCCGTCGGCGGCAAGTTCATCGTTGTGTTGCTGGTGCGATCGCTTCCAGCTCACGAGGGATTGTAGCGTCTCCATCCGTGTCGGTTTCTTGGCCGGCAGACGGTCACGCCGGTTGCATCGTCCACCAGCCTGGCCAGTGTCCGCCAAATGTAGTCCAGCACGCGAGATGCAGCCGGCGCAAAGATCGACCGCACCTGGGAAGGCGGCATCATTCCGGTCGGTACTGCACATCTGCACAAGGTCCTGAAAAGTGCCGATGCTATAGCCCAAATTGCCTGCGCGCAGCGTCGGCTTGGGTGTCCCCGTTCCCGTTGTTATTTACGCAATTCTGCGCTCCGTCGTTGTGAGCACAGCAAGGCACAGCATGGTTCGCGAGATGCATCGAGCCCCTCTTTGTCAATATGACACCGCACAGACGTGTCAGCGCAACTTTGATTACGTCCATTCATGGCAGCATCGTGCAACCTTTGGCCGCTGCGCTACGATGCCGCGCAACGGGGGCCAGGAGGTCAACCAATGTCGACAGCGAGCCGGTCGAATGCAGCGCGCAGTTCTGTCGTGACGCGCCTGCAGGTCGGCGTGGTTGCGCTGGCCTTCGTCGCGCAGCCAGTCCTGGCAGCGCCGCCGCCCGATGCCGATCCAGCGCTTGCGCCATGGTTCAATAGCCTGCGCCAGCCTTGGACCAACGCGCTGTGCTGCTCAATGGCCGATTGCCGGCCGGTGGATTCGCAACTCAACGATGGCCACTACGAGGCGCTGATCGAGGGCGAATGGCGGCGGGTGCCTGATCATCTGATCCTGAACCGTAACGACAACCCAACTGGCCGCGCAATCGTCTGCTGGACACCGCAGGTCGGCATCCTGTGCTTCGTGCGCGCGCCGGAAAGTTAGTTGCCTGCAGGGTCAAGCCCTGGGATGCGCCTTGCGCCATACCTCTACCAAGCGTGCCTCATCCACTGCCGTATAGCGCTGTGTGGTGGACAGGCTGGCATGTCCGAGCAGGTCCTGAATCGAGCGTAGGTCAGCGCCACCGGCCAGCAGATGCGTCGCGAATGAGTGCCGTAATGCGTGCGGTGTCGCATGCTCGGGCAGACCGTACAGCCGGCGGAAGTTCCGCAGCGTCCGCTGCGCCACCGCCGGATCGAGGCGCCCTCCGCGGGCACCGAGAAACAGCGGGCTGTCGGGCTGCCGATCGGGATGCAGCGCCAGCCAGGCGGCGACAGCCTCTTGCACCGCCGGCAGCACCGGCACGATGCGTTCCTTGCCGCCCTTGCCAACCACGCGCAGCGTCGTCCCCGGCGCGTCGCGTACATCCAGCGCCAATGCCTCGGCAATCCGCAGACCGCAGCCGTACAGCAGGGTGAACAGCGCCGTATCGCGCGCCTGCATCGAGGCGGCATCCGACATCTCGGCGATCCGCTCGGTGACGTCGCACGCCTGAGCCGTCGCCAGCGCACGCGGGACCGGCGGTTTGCCACGTGGCGTGGCAATCAGCTTCAGCGCGGGGTTGTCCACGCCATGCCTGCGCGCGAGGAAGCGGAAGAAGCTGCGCACCGCGGACAGATGCCTCGCGCGAGTGGCATTGCCGGCGCCCTCCGTGGCCTCGTGCGCCAGCCAGGCACGCAGATCGGCCTGCCGAAGCGCTGCAAGCGCCGCCAGATCAGGCTCGCCGCCAAGATGTTGCGCCAGAAATCCGAGGAAGCCCGCTATGTCCGCGCCGTAAGCCTCCACCGTCAGAGTGGCACCATGACGCTCTTGCCCAAGCCATTCGAGGAAGGCTTGCCGTGCCTCCTCGCCGGTCACCGCGTCAGCGGCCGAGTGCTGCGGCGACGGCGCGGCCGAGGAAGCCGAGGGGCCCGGCTCCTCGCGCCGGATCAAGCATGTGCCGGTCGCGCGTCAGCAGCGCGAGCAGCGCCGCCGGTCCTTCCCCCGGCACGCGCACCAGGGCATCGTGGCGCGCCAGCCCCGCCGCCTCGGCATGCAGCAGGCGGGCGTCGGAGGGCGCGTCGCGGAATACCACCTGTCGCCCGTCCAGCAGCCGCGAGACCGTGCCGGTCGGCAAACGGCGCGCGCCGGGATGCTCCGCCTCAACGCAAAGCTGCGCAGCGTCGACTGCCAGGAGACCCGGCATTTCATTGCTCACGCATTCGGCCGGATCGCCGGCGCGGAACAGTGCCAGCACCGCATCCTGCACCCGGGCCGCGAGGCCGGCGGTCGCGCGCCCAGCCGCCAACAGCGTGTCAGCGCGCTCCCGCTGGACTTGCAGCAGTGCCGCCATGTGATCCGTCACGCCGTCGCCATGCACCCGCACCGGCGGCTCCAGCACGCGATATAATTCCGGATGCTTAGCCAGCCAGGCTGGGTTGGCTCGCAGAAATCCCTCGACGAAGGCCGCGTCGGCGCCCTCTGCCGCCGGGCTCTCGACCCGGGGCGCCACCTCCCTGGCTGGCAGGCTCATTCGCGGCTAATCAGGCGATCTGCTGGCCGGTCTTGCCCCAGTCGGCGAGGAATGCCGCGAGGCCCTTGTCCGTCAGCGGATGGTTGAACAACTGCCGCAGGATCGCCGGCGGCACGGTGACGATGTGCGCGCCCAGCTTGGCGGCCTCCACCACGTGCATCGGGTTTCGCACCGAGGCCACCAGCACCTCGGTCTTGAAATAGTCGTAGTTCCGGAAGATCGTGACGATGTCGGCGATCAGGGTCATGCCGTTCTCGCCCACATCGTCCAGCCGGCCGATGAACGGGCTGACGAAGGTGGCGCCCGCCTTGGCCGCCAGAATCGCCTGGGCGGCCGAAAAACACAGCGTCACGTTGACCATTGCGCCATCCTCGGTCAGGCGGCGGCAGGCGCGCAGCCCGTCCGGCGTGAGCGGCACCTTCACCGTGATGTTCTTGGCAATTTTGCGCAGCACACGTGCCTCCGCCATCATCCCGTCGAACTCGGTGGCCGCGACCTCTGCGCTGACCGGCCCTGGGACGTTTGCGCAGATGTCGGCCAGCACGTCCTGGAACTTCTTGCCGGTCTTGGCCATCAGGGAAGGGTTGGTGGTGACGCCGTCGAGCAGGCCGCTGGCTGCGAGCGACCGGATCTCCGCGGTGTCGGCGGTATCAACGAAGAACTTCATGCCATCGCTCCGATTTGCGGCTACGCCTGAATGCCAGGCGGAACTCCATGTGGATCATATAGGATGCAGGCCACCGACCGGAAGCGAACGTCGCATGACGCAAGGCGAGTGCCGGTCATGCTGCCCTATCCCCTGCCTGGCCCATTCGACTACCGGGTCCCGCCCGGAATGGACCCTCAACCCGGCGACGTGGTCCTGGTTCCCCTGAACCGCCGCGAGGAAGTGGGGGTGGTGTGGGATGCCGACCTCGACGAGGGCGTGCCGGACGGCAAGCTCAAAGCGCTGGCAGGCGTGATCGACACGCCGCCGATGCGTTCCGCACTGCGGCGGTTCGTCGATTGGGTGGCCAGCTACAACCTCGCGGCGCCCGGAGAAGTGATGGCCATGGCGTTGCGCGTTGTCGCCACGGGGAGCGGCGCGCCGGCGACCGGCTGGCAACGTGCCGAATTGCCGCCCGAGGCCCGGGTCACCGAGGCGCGGCGCAAGGTACTGGACGCGCTGGCGGAACGCGAGCCGCGTGCCACCGGCGACCTGGCGCGCGCCGCGGGGGTCGGTGCCGGCGTCGTGCGGGGCATGGCAGATGCGGGGCTGCTGGTTCCCGCCGTGCTGTTGCTCGAGCCGCCGTTCGCGATTCCGGACCCGGAGCATCCCGGACAGGTCCTGGCGCCGGATCAGGCGGCCGCCGCCGCGACACTGCGGGACGCGGTGGCGGCACGTGCATTCAGCGTCACCCTGCTGGATGGGGTGACCGGCTCCGGCAAGACCGAGGTCTATCTGGAGGCGGTGGCCGAATGCCTGCGCCAGGGCCGTCAGGCGCTGGTGCTGCTGCCGGAGATCGCGCTGTCCTCGCAGTGGCTGGAACGCTTCGAGCGCCGGTTCGGCGTGGCACCGGCGGTGTGGCACTCCGATCTGACCTCGCGATTGCGGCGCGTGACCTGGCTTGCGGTGGCCGGCGGTGCGGCGCCGGTGGTGGTGGGCGCGCGCTCGGCGCTGTTCCTGCCATTCCCCGACCTTGGCCTGGTGGTGATCGACGAGGAGCACGAGACCGCATTCAAGCAGGAGGAGGGCGTGGTCTACCACGCTCGCGACATGGCTGTGGTGCGGGCGCGGTTCTGCTCGGCGCCCGCAGTGTTGGTATCCGCCACGCCGTCGCTGGAGACACTGGCCAACGTCGAGGCCGGCCGCTATCGCCGGATCACGCTGCCGACGCGGCACGGCGGGGCGGTGCTGCCCTCGGTGGCCGCTGTGGACATGCGCGCCGCACCGCCCGAGCGGGGGCATTTCCTCGCGCCGCCGCTGATCGCCGCGGTGCGCGACACCCTGGCGCGCGGCGAGCAGGCGATGCTGTTCCTCAACCGCCGCGGCTACGCACCGCTGACGCTGTGCCGCCATTGCGGCCACCGGATGCAGTGCCCGAACTGCACCGCGTGGCTGGTGGAACACCGCGTCCGCCGCGCGCTGCAATGCCACCATTGCGGCCACACCGTGCCAATCCCCGAGGAGTGCCCGGCGTGCGGTGCGGCGAACAGCCTGGTGCCGGTCGGGCCGGGGGTGGAGCGCATCACCGAGGAGGCCGCGGCGTTGTTCCCCGAGGCGCGACGGCTGGTGATGGCGAGCGATACGTTGCCCGGCCCTGATGCGGCGGCCGCTGCGGCACATGCGATCGAGGCACGCGAGGTGGACCTGATCATCGGCACTCAGATCGTCGCCAAGGGCTGGCACTTTCCGCATCTGACGCTGGTTGGCGTGGTGGATGCGGACCTGGGCCTCGCCGGCGGCGATCTGCGTGCGGCGGAGCGGACGGTGCAGTTGCTGCATCAGGTGGCGGGACGCGCTGGCCGTGCCGAGGCTCCGGGGCGGGTGCTGCTCCAGACGTTCTCGCCCGAGCATCCGGTGATGCAGGCGCTGGTGGAGGGTGACCTCGCGGCGTTCATGGCGCGCGAGGCGGCGCAGCGGCGGCCAGGGCATTGGCCGCCATACGGGCGGCTGGCGGCGCTCATCGTTTCCGCGGATAGCGCTGCGGCGGCGGATGCTCTGGCGCGCGATCTCGGGCGCGCGGCACCGCACGGCGATGGGGTGCAGGTGCTGGGGCCGGCACCCGCTCCGCTGTCGGTCCTGCGCGGGCGACACCGTCGGCGGCTGCTGCTGAAGACGCGGCGGGATGTCGCGGTGCAGCCGATATTGCGCGAGTGGCTGGGGAAGGTGGCGGTGACGCGCGGGGCGCGGGTGGACGTGGACGTGGACCCGGTGTCGTTTTTGTAGGGCCTCCTGGCTGAACTGGTCCAGCCGGCAGCGAAGTGGGTCGGTTTGTTGCTTGAATCCTTTCTTCTTGCCCGCCAAGCTGCCATTGCACAAATGAGCGAATCTGAATGGACCTTTTGTTTGACCCGCAACTTGCCGCTTCGTACACAAGCCCGCCGCAACGAATCAGAATATTGAGTGAGCACTGGGTCCGTCAGCAACTCTATTGCCCCAATTGCGGCCGTGACAACGTAATGCAGTATGATAACAACAGCCGCATTGCGGATTTCTACTGTGTAGAGTGCGGGGAGAACTACGAACTCAAGAGCCAGAGCAAGAATCGTTTTGATGCCAAGCTTGTCGATGGCGCGTATGGTGCCATGATGGCCCGATTGGCTGGGCCAGGTCTCCCAAATCTGCTGTTGCTCGGCTACGAAGCCCAGGCTCTGCAGGTGACAAATCTACTGATAGTTCCGAAGCAATTTTTCATTCCTACTTTGATTGAGCGACGGAAGCCCCTCCGGGTTTCGGCGCGACGGGCAGGCTGGATCGGCTGCAATATCCTTCTTGATCAAATCCCAAAGTCCGGACGCATCTTCCTGATTCGTGACAAGACACCCGCATCAAAGGCCGATGTCATGGCAAAATGGCGAAGAATACTCTTCGTACGTGACCAACACGATCTGGGAGCCAAGGGATGGCTGCTTAGCGTCATGCGATGCATTGAGCAGCTGGGGCGCGTCACATTCGCGCTCGAAGATGTCTATTCCTGCGAGATGAATTGAAGCGGACATACCCAAGCAATCAAAATATCAGACCGAAAATACGGCAGCAACTACAAGTGTTACGTGACAAAGGTTACCTGAAATTCCTTGGCAACGGCACGTATCGCTTGCTAAGCTGATTTCGTCAGGAAGGGCAACATAGAAGGATTGGCAATGGCTTGGTTCCGCAATCATTATCGGTGCGACAGATGTCAATTTGCCTGGCAAGATGAGTGGTCGTGCATGTGTGACGACGACTGTCGTGGCTGCGGAGCACGCGACATATCGCCCTGTGATGCCGACGATCTTACCGATATCATAGCGACACGGGGCGACGCCTTCGTGGTCTTTCGTTCACCTGAAACAGCGGAACAGAAGCCCGACTACCAGGAGGTCGGTGTCTTTCCGACCTTGGAGCTTGCAGGAATCACCCTGGCTGAATGCTGACAATCTGCGGGCTTCTAATACCTCGCAACCCGCCTGGATAAGGCGGCCAAGCGGCCGCCAGTATTGCCTGGACATTCTATCGAAATCCGACCTGAACGCCCTGATTGTTAAGCGGCTCGAGCAGCATTCCAATTGGTATACGACATTCTGGGCCGAAATTTGACGTAAGGCTTGTCCCGTCGCCAGCCACAACTACTACTCCTTCCAAACAAAAGCCGGCGGTTCAGCATTCCGGGCGAACCGTGCTGAGGACGCGTTTGGCTAACTCTGTCCACTCACTTGGCTTGACCCGATATAGGTGCTGTCGAACTGTCCGCCTGGCTCGCGCCGCATGGTCGTCCTGGCAAAGGAGCGACGTTACGCGTCGGGCGCATAGAGGCGGGATCGGGAGCAGCCGTCTCAGTCCCTTCGACGTTCGGCAACCTTCACCCCTGTGCCGCCGGCCGCGAAAACCAATGTGGTAATCTGGAAGTGGTTCAGTAAAAGATCGGCCGAACCGCCGCAGTCGTCCTGGCCAACGCTTGTCCGCGAGCCGGCCCAATGAACCTGGAACCTGCGATCGGGTTTGAACTGCATCGCTTCGATCAACAGGCTCCCCCCAGACCTCTGCATCACCGGCACGTCAAGGGCGCAGCGCCGACGAGACGAGGCACCGATCGGATCGACCATGAGCACGGTCGCGCTGGTTGATGGTGTCCCGGCGACCGGGAATGCGATGATATCGCCAATCTGCGGTCCCAGGTTATCTGCCAACCGCAACAGGCCAGCCGTTAGTGCTGTGGCGGCAACGATCACAGTAGCGATGGCCAACAGAACGAAGTGCAGCTCGGTCGAGTTGCTGTCATTGCTGGGTGTCATGCAAACGGCTCCTCGGCTCGACCGGTTAGATAGACCTCCACCTTGGCCGCCGAGTTTGGCATCTCGGTCCGAGAAGTGCGGCAATCTTGGTGATTCATGCAGATTAATGATCTGCATCAATAACGCGAAGCATAGACGCTATCGCACCGGCCAGCAGATGATTGCCATGGCTCTGTGAGCCTCCAGCATCGGGTCAGCAACCGAGCCTGTGCCGCAATGTCTGGGAGCCACAGCAGATCTGTCTGACGGAACCAACGACTGCTTGCGACACGCGCTGACGCAGGCCACCGGCACCAGTCGACTCATTTCGCCGCAAAAGCCTCGCGGGAAACTACCCGCAGCTCGAGCCAAAAGAGATCAAGGGAGGCAATCAGCCATGTCCACATCAGTAGGAGCCATGCAACCGGTCCCCTGGTGGAAAGAGCCGACCAAAGACCAATGGCACGCCTGGATCGCAGCATGGTTGGGATGGACGCTCAATTCGTTCGATTTCACGATCTTCCTGCTGCTCATGTTGCCAATCGCACAGTCGTTCAACGTGCCGCTCACCGCTGTCACGGCGGTCTTCACCATCACACTCTGGCTCAGGCTGGTGGGCGCGACAGCGTCCGGCTGGCTCGCCGATCGCATCGGCCGCAAGAAGCCGCTGATGATCTCGATCGCATGGTTCTCGGTGTGCAATCTGCTCGCGGGTCTGGCACCGAGCTTCGCGTTGCTGTTCCTGTTCCGCGCCCTGCTCGGGATTGGCATGGGAGCGGAGTGGCCGGTCGGCGCGGCACTGGCGATGGAAACCTGGCCACAACGCTCACGTGGTCTCATGGCTGGCGTGCTGCAATCGTCGTGGGGGCTTGGCGCGCTGCTGTCGAGCGCCGCCTATGCGCTGCTGTATGACGCGATCGGCTGGCGTGGCTTGCTGATACTCGGCGTCCTGCCTGCGCTGTTGGTCGTCTATGTCCGCCGCTACGTCAAAGAGCCGGAAATCTGGGCACAGAACCGCACGATCCAGCGTGAGCAGAAACGTGAAGTGCGGGCACCGTTGCTGAACATTTTCAAGGCGAATGCCCTGGGCAACACGTTGAATGCCTGTTGGTGGATGGCAAGCGGGTTCGTCATCGGCTACTCGATCGGCGGCCTCTTTCCCACCTATCTGCAAAAGGACCTGGGCCTGAGCCCGGGCCTGGTTGCGTTGCCGGTGATGTTGCAGAGCCTGCTGTTCTTCGTCTCCGGGTTCATCTGGGGTTGGGTCTCCGATCGTGTTGGCCGACGCTGGTCGATGATCCTGCCTGCGATCGCCGGTATCGCGATAACGCCGTTCTATCTGTTCACCAAGGACTACACGATGATCGTGGTGTTCTTCGGCCTTCAGGGATTGTTCGCGGCGGGGGGCATCTATGGCCAAAATCCCAGCTACCTGTCTGAGCGATTCCCAACCGAGGTGCGGGCGACGGCCGCAGGGTTCTGCTATCACCAGGGCGCCATCTTCGGCGGGCTCACCGCACCGATCATCGCCTTCTTCGCCATCAACTGGCATCTTGGCTTTGCCGTCCCAATGGCGATCGGAACTCTGGGCGGCCTGGTCAGCTTCATCGTCGCTCTGGCTCTCGGACCAGAAACACGCGGAAAGCACCTCACCGCGGAACTCGGTGTGACAGCAAGCTGACCATGATGCGGGATACGGAGTAGCGAAGGTCCGTATCCCGTCTCCGCGGGCCCACTGCGAGCCTGCCGTCGGCGACTTTGTCGACCATGCGAACTTCCTCGAATCGCCTGAGGGAATTATCTGCCGAAGGCAGACCCGAAGGATCAGAGTCATGATTGATAATGTTGCCCAAGTGGAGCGCCTGGTGACCAAACTGAATGCCGCATTGCCGTTGACAGCCAACATGACACTGGAGCTTCTTGCAACGCTGCAGGCTCGGAACCCCAGCGGGAAGCTCACACCAATCTGCGCGATTACCTGGATCAGCTACGCCGGAGACGAGGGCGGTATCATGTGCCGACTCGACCTCGGCCGCGAGACTGACGCGGAAGCATTCGCCTCAATCACCCATCTGCGCTTTGACGCTCGTCTGCCATTGGCGCGCGATATCGCGGCCTACCAGAGGCATCGCGTCAAGCGGCTACGCCGGCAGCCAGCGTAGCGAGCACTGAGTTCCTGAGTGCTTGCCTGGCCGAACGCGGACAGCCGAACATGGCGCTGCAGGAGGCGACCGGCAGTCATGGGGAGACCCTCTTCAGAGAAACGTGATACGTGCAGGCAGGATCTCTGACCTCGGCTTCAATACCGTCCCCAACGATCCTTCCCGTCCAGAACTGGACCACAGGAGGACGACCAATGGTATTTGTGCCGCTGAATGTTCCGTCACCTGACACAGCTACCTGTCTGTCCCTTCCAAGTGAAAACCTGCTGTTCCGCACTTCCAGGCGAACCGTGCCGAGGCCGCAATCCGGCGAACTCGATCCGTTCGCCTGGCTTGACCCGACATAGGTGCCGTCGAGCGGCCGCCTTGGCTCGCTCCGAGTGGCCGTCTGCGAGGGTGCGGTGCTAAGCGCCGGTCGCGTCGGGTCGGCATCGGGAGCTTTTGCCGGAGTTTCCTGTTGCCTGGGCAATGTTGCCAGTCGCTCACGCCCGACATCGGCAGCGGAGCCCCCGTTCCTCTGCAGCAATTCGTAGAGGCGTCGCGCCCCGTCATAGTCATTCCTGTCGCGATAGAGATCCCCGAGCACGAGCAGCGCGTCCGAGTTGGCCGGCGCGAATGTAAGACCCATCTCGTACAACCGGATCGCATCGCCAGACCGTCGCGATCGGTTCGCCGCTGCCGCCAGGCTGAACAGGCTCTTCGCTTTGGTCTCGGCCGAGGGTCTTGCCTGCCGCAGCGAATCCAACAGGGCATGTGTCGCCTCCCCGGTTGGCGGTTCGCCGATGATCAATTGAAATGCTCGTACCATTTCCTGTGTTCTTGCACCGGATTTACCGTCCGTTGAGCCGGTATTCAGCCCGATCGCGTTCAATGACCGCTGCAGCTCGGCAATGTCCACCGGACCAGGTACGCCCGCCGGCTGCTGTTGAGCCGACTGCTTCGCAGCATCCGCGGCCTGTTGCTGTGCCAGCCGCGCCGCCGTCGCCTCGTCGGCTTGCTTCTGCGCCAGTATCTTCGCCGCCTCTTCATCTGCCTGCTGCTGTGCCAGCCGCCTGGCGGCCTCGTCGTCGGCCTGCTGCTGCGCAATCCGCTTTGCCTCATCCTCGGCGGCCTGCTGCTGCGCGAGCTGCTTGGCTGCTTCCTCCTCGGCCTTGTGCTGGGCCAGCCGCTGCGCCGCCGCCTCGTCGAGCTGCTGTCGGTCAGGGCCTTGCAAAGGATGTTGTTCAGGCGCCTGGGAGCTTGATTGAACAGCAGTCCCCAGCCGTACTGGTGTGACGATCCGCAGCATGTCAGCCGAAAATGTCCACAGGCCGACAAGGATACCGATGCCAACGACACCTGCGCTGGCCCAAGTTGCAAATCTGCGACTCTGCCAAATGGGAGGCTTCATCCGCATCGCTGCGATCAGGCTTTTCGGACTTGCAGTTCGTCTCGATCTGTCGAACTCCAGTCCGCCTTGCAGCGCCCGCCATTCGTTGGCTGACAGCCGCGCCGGCCGCTTGGGCCTAAGGTTTGCGGCGCGCGCCGCCGACGCCGGGGTCCTGCCGAACGGATGCGATCCGGTCAACAGCTCATAGGCGATACAGGCGAGCCCAAATACGTCGTCGCGCGGATCCGGATCCTTCCCCTCGATCATCTCGGGGCTGGCGTAGGCGGGAGTGAGCGCTCCCAGCGCATGCACGTCGAATGTAGTACGGTCGGTTGTCTGCATACCGCTCTTCGGGATCGCCCGCGCAATTCCGAAGTCGATCACCTTCACTCGACCAGTGCTCAGGATCAGTATGTTCGCCGGTTTCAGGTCGGAATGTACGATCCCCTCGGAATGCGCGAACTCCAATGCGGACGCGACCTGTTCAAGTATAGGCAACGCATCTTGCAGCCTCGCCCCGAGCAGGCCATTCGCCTGAATTATTGCCTCGAGGGACAATCCCTCCAGGAGTTCCATTGTAAGAAAGAGGGTTTCATCGTCGCGGTCGAAGTCATAGACGCGAACGATGTTCGGATGAGATAGGTTCTGCGCCTTTCTGGCTTCCCTTTGCAGGATCTTCAGCGAATCTTCGCGTCGAAGCACATCGATGTTCAGCGTCTTGACCGCTACGTAAGGATGCCGATCCTGCGCTTCGTCACGGCGCAGGTCGCGGGCCTTGAAGACCGTGCCCATCCCACCGGAGCCGATGATCTCCTGAATGACAAAGCGCTGGGCCAGTACGTCACCGGGCTTCAGAGTTCTGCCTGGGCCCCTGGCCGCCGCGGCATTGCTGGTATCCTGGCCTCCCGACATGGAGGTGAAGGCCTGCAACCTTGCGTCGAGTTGTTCGCGAATCGCAGAGGCGCGGATCCTGCCGGACTTGGTCCGCCAGTCATTGAGCAAGACTGTCCTGGCCATCACTGAACCGTCCGTCAGCACGCGGTCAACGTCTGTCAAAAGTTCACCCTCGCCGATATCACCGGCGAGGTAGGCCTGGATTGGCGACGAGGCGTCCATCCGAGGAGCAAACAACAGGCTGCATCCTGTTTGTAAATGGCCCAGATCACACCCATGCGGAGACTGCACCGCTGGCGCACGCCGCGGCGGCGACTATCCTGCAAGCTGCATCCAGTGATGCCTGACCACGGAGCGCCCCCATGGCAAGCTCGCACCCGACCATTGCTCTTGCCCTCCAAGGCGGCGGCTCGCACGGCGCCTTCACCTGGGGTGTGCTCGACCGCCTCCTCCAGGAGGTGGCGGCGGACCGCCTCGGCATCGCAGCTATCAGCGGCAGCAGTGCCGGCGCCATCAACGCCGCCCTCACTGTCAGCGGTCTTGTGCAGGGCGGTCCCGACATCGCCAGGCAGAAGCTTTCCGACTTCTGGCGCATGCTGTCGCGTCGCGGCTTCCTGGCGGGCAATCCGCTGTTCTACGGCGAACCTGGCCCGTTCGGCGGCGTCAATCTGGACTGGTCGCCGATCACCATTGCGATGGAGGCGATCGGCCTGGTCGTCTCGCCATACACCAACCCGTTCTACACCGACGCGCTCGCGCCGCTGCTCGCGCAGACCTTTCCAGCCGCCGACCTCGTGGCGCTGAACGCGGCCACGGCGCCGCGGTTGTTCGTCGGGGCCACGGATGTCGTCAGCAACGGCCGGGCCATATTCACGCAGCCGGACATCTCCAACGACGCGCTGCGTGCCTCCGCCTGCCTGCCGACCGAGTTCAAGGCGGTGACCATCGGCGGCGCGATCTATTGGGACGGCGGCTATCTCGGCAATCCCCCGCTCGCGCCGCTGCTCGACCACGCCCAGGATCTGATGCTAGTCCTGGTGAACGCGTTCCACCGCGACGGCATGCCCCCGCACTCTGCGCCCGCCATCATGGACCGGCTCAACGAGATCACCTTCAACGCCTCCGTCGTGCTGGAGATCGATGCGATCGAGACGGTCAACCGCCTGCTCGCCGAGCTGGCAGCGTCGGGCGTGAGCTATGCCGGGCGCTACAAGCCGATCCGCCTGCACGCGGTGCGCAACGACGCGTTCGTCGAGCAGCTTGGGTTTGCCTCCAAGAACAGTACGTCGTGGGACTTCCTGTCCCGCCTGCATGATGCCGGATACCAGACGGCGGAGACGTGGCTCGGCGCACACCGCGACGACCTCGGAAAGCGGTCCTCGCTCGACGTGAAGGCGGAGCTGACCGACAGGGTGCTCAAGCGCCGCGGAGGGGGGCACGCGGGTTGATCGGTTCATCGGGAGACGACTCAATACCTGACGGCCAGCTCGACCTGTTTTCCGGGTCAGGCTTCCTTCCGGCGACCCAACCGGCGCCGCTTGCAAGACACAGCGTCATCGCCCCGGCTGAACTCGACGATGCGGCCTTGCTGGCAGCCATTCCTGCCTCAGGCGTCGCCGACGGCCCATCCCTCGCGGCGGAAGCCGGCCGCCGTCGCCTGGCAAACGCCATTCCGGTGCTGGAAGGTTATTGCCGCCGTTTCGCCGGCTACGGGATGAACCGCGCGCTGCCCGAACAGGTCGCGGCCCTGGACGCGCTCGCTGCGATCGGCGGCCCCGACGCCGCGCGGATTGTGGCACAGATCATGGTTCGGGGATGGGTGCAGGGGCCGGCGGTGGCGAGCGCGGCCGCCGCGGCGGCCCGCCTCAAATCGCGTCTGCCGGCGGATGCCGTGCTCGCCCTTCTGCGCCACGCGGATCCGACAGTCCGCCGGCACGCCTGCCTGCTGGCGCGCAGCGGAGGCGAGGTCATCGCCACGCTTACCGACCTGCTCGGGGATCTGCATGGAGACGTTCGCACCGAGGCCGCCTGTGCCCTTGGCCGCATGGGCTGCACTCAGGCGGTGCCCCTGCTCAAGCTGACCTTGAGCCAGGCGCCAACCGTGCCAATGATCCAGGCCGTCGCGGCCGTCGCCGATGAAGACTGCATCGTCCTGCTCGGCCGCATCGCTGAGGGAACCGCGCCGGACCTTGCTGCCGCTGCAGTCGAGGCGCTTGCGGCAATCGAGCACCCGCTTGCGGAGCGACGGCTCGAACGGCTGCGGCAGGCTCGGTGCTGACGGACGCCCCAGCGCTGACCGAAGCCCAGTGTGTTGCGCCCTCCTGGACCCCATGCTAGAGGCCGCCCGCCGGCCGGGGGCCGGTCTCCCATCCACGCCCGCCCGCGCGCGGCCAAGTACAGGGAACGGCACGTGGCCAATGGCGCTACGACGATTGCATCCGGCGGCGGACTGACCGACCGCTACGCCGCGGCACTCTATGCGCACGCCGATGAGCAGCACGCGCTGGACACCGTGGTATCGGAGATGGAGACGCTCGGTCGCCTCATTAATGCCAGTGCCGACTTCCGCCGCCTGATCGAATCACCGCTGATCGACGTGAACCAGGCCACCAGGGCCGCGCTCGCCGTGCTGGAGCAGGAGGGCTTCTCCAAGCCGGTGCGCGACTTCGTCGGCGTCGTCACCGCCAACCGCCGGCTGCGCAACCTGCAAGAGATCGTTGTGGCCTTCGCCCGTCTGGTGGCCGAGCGACGTGGCATCGTCACCGCGCATGTCGCCTCCGCCCACCCGCTGAACGACGTTCAGCGCCAGCAGCTCCGCGCGCGGCTGATCGAGGCCGGCTACGGCAATGTCAACATCCTCGAGTCCGTGGAAGCCGATCTGCTTGGCGGACTCGTCGTGCGCATCGGCGCCCGGCTTTACGATACCTCACTCAAGTCCCGCCTGCAGCGCCTGCAGTACGCCATGAAGGGAGCCGCCTGATATGGAGATCCGCCCAGCCGAGATCTCGGAGATCCTGAGAAAGCAGATCGCCGCGTTCGACACCGAGGCCAACGTTGCCGAGACCGGCCAGGTGCTGAGCGTCGGCGACGGCATCGCCCGCGTGTTCGGTCTGCAGAACTGCATGGCCGGCGAGATGGTCGAGTTCCCCGGCGCCGGCCTGCGAGGCATGGCGCTGAACCTGGAGACCGACAATGTCGGCGTGGTGATCTTCGGCGACGACAAGATGATCCGCGAGGGCGACACGGTGCAGCGCACCGGCGCCATCGTCGACGTTCCGGTGGGCGACATGCTGCTCGGCCGCGTGGTCGACGCACTCGGCAATCCGATCGACGGCAAGGGCCCGATCGTCGGCTCCGAGCGGAGCCGCGTCGAGGTGAAGGCGCCCGGCATCATTCCCCGCAAATCGGTGCACGAGCCGATGCAGACCGGGCTTAAGGCGATCGACGCGCTGATTCCGATCGGCCGTGGGCAGCGCGAGCTGATCATCGGCGACCGTCAGACCGGCAAGACCGCGGTGATCATCGACACGATCATCAACCAGAAGACGATCAACGCGGGCAGTGACGAGAGCAAGAAACTGTACTGCATTTATGTCGCGGTGGGGCAGAAGCGCTCCACGGTGGCGCAGCTTGTCCAGACATTGGAGGAATACGGCGCGCTCGACTACTGCATTGTCGTCGCCGCCACGGCGTCGGATCCGGCGCCGATGCAGTTTTTGGCGCCCTATACCGGCTGCACCATGGGCGAGCATTTCCGCGACCATGGCCGCCACGCGGTGATCTTCTACGACGACCTGTCGAAGCACGCGGTGTCGTATCGTCAGATGTCGCTGCTGCTGCGCCGCCCACCCGGACGCGAGGCGTATCCTGGCGACGTGTTCTACCTGCATTCGCGCCTGCTCGAGCGCGCGGCGAAGATGAATGACGCGGAGGGTGCGGGATCACTGACGGCGCTGCCGGTGATCGAGACGCAGGCCGGCGACGTGTCGGCTTACATCCCGACCAATGTCATCTCAATTACCGACGGGCAGATATTCCTGGAGACCGAGCTGTTCTTCCGCGGCATCCGGCCGGCGGTTAATGTCGGCCTGTCGGTTTCGCGTGTCGGGTCCGCCGCGCAGGTGCGCGCGATGAAGCAGGTCGCCGGCCGCATCAAGCTGGAGCTGGCGCAGTACCGCGAGATGGCCGCGTTCGCGCAGTTCTCCTCGGACCTCGATGCATCGACGCAGCAGTTGCTCGCTCGTGGCTCGCGGCTGACCGAACTGTTGAAGCAGCCACAGTTCAAGCCGGTGCCGATCGAGGAGCAGGTGGTCGCGATCTTCGCCGGCGTGCGCGGCTATCTCGACAAGATCGACCTCGGTCGGGTCGGCGCATTCGAATCGCAGATGCTGTCGGAAATGAAGTCACGCGAACCGACGATCCTTGAGGCGATCCGCACCGATCTGGAGATCAAGCCGGACACCGAGAAGAAGCTGACCGGGTTCATGGACAACTTTTCCAAGAGCTTCAGTTGATCGTTGTGGAAGTAACGGGGGTTCTCCCCCTTCCCCCAACCCCCTCCCGCAAGGGGAGGGGGAGGAGGTTCAAATGCCCAGCCTGAAGGCACTCCGCACGCGCATCAACAGCGTCAAGTCGACCCAGAAAATAACCTCCGCCATGAAGATGGTGGCGGCATCGAAGCTGCGCCGGGCACAGGCGCAGGCCGAGGCAGCGCGTCCCTATGCCGAACGAATGGAGCGCATGCTGCGTGCGCTGGCCGCCTCGGCGGTCGACATGCCGAACGCTCCGGCGCTGCTGGCCGGCACGGGCAAGGATCAGACCTACTTGCTGGTGCCAGTTACCGCGGATCGCGGACTGGCGGGCGCCTTCAACTCGAATATCGGCCGCGCCACGCGCACGCTCGCGCGCCGGCTTGGAGGCCGAAGGCAAGACGGTCAAAATCCTCGCCGTCGGCCGCAAAGGTCGCGACTACCTGCGCCGCGAACTGGCCAGCCGCATTACCGGAGACATCTCCTACGCGGGCAAGCGTCGCCTGGAGTTCTCGGATGCGGAGGAGATCGGCAGCCGCATCACCACCATGCTCGCCGCCGGCGAGATCGACGTCTGCATTCTGATCTACAACCGGTTCCGCTCGGTGATCTCGCAGATCGTCACCGAGCAGCAGCTGATCCCCGCGCCACCACCGCCTGAAGGCGAAGCGATCGACCTTGGCGGCGCCAGCTACGAATTCGAACCGGACGAAGAGACTATCCTGGCGCGCCTCCTGCCGCAAGGCATGGCAATCCAGGTCTTCCGCGCGTTGCTGGAAAGTGCCGCGGGCGAGCATGGCGCTCGCATGACCGCGATGGACAACGCGACGCGCAATGCCGGCGACATGATCAAGCGCCTGACGTTGAACTACAACCGCGCGCGGCAGGCGAACATCACCAAGGAATTGATCGAGATCATCTCCGGCGCGGAAGCCGTCTGATAGGGGTAATAAAAGCATGGCAAGCAACATCGTCGGACGCGTGACCCAGGTGATGGGCGCGGTGATTGACGTACAGTTCGACGGCGAGCTGCCGTACATCCAGAACGCGCTGCATACCAGGCTGGCAGATCACACGCTGGTGCTGGAAGTCGCGCAGGAACTCGGCGAGCGCACCGTCCGCTGCATCGCCATGGACAGCACTGACGGCATCGTGCGCGGCCAGGAGGTGGTGGACACCGGCGGGCCGATCACAGTGCCGGTCGGGCCGGAGACGCTGGGCCGCATCCTGAACGTCATCGGCGAGCCGATCGACGAACAGGGTCCGGTCAACACGACGAAGCGTTACCCGATCCATCGTGAGGCACCGAGCTTCGAAGAGCAGGCCACCTCGGCCGAGATTCTGGTCACCGGCATCAAGGTGGTGGATCTGCTGGCGCCTTACCTGAAGGGCGGCAAGGTCGGGCTGTTCGGCGGCGCAGGCGTCGGCAAGACCGTCATCATCCAGGAGCTGATCAACAACATCGCCAAGGCGCATGGTGGCGTGTCGGTGTTCGCCGGCGTTGGCGAGCGCACGCGCGAGGGCAACGACCTGTACCACGAGATGATCGACGCCGGCGTCATCAAGATGGATGACAACCACAAGATCATTGAAGGCTCCAAGGTGGCGCTGATGTACGGCCAGATGAACGAGCCGCCTGGCGCGCGCGCCCGCGTCGGCCTGTCGGGGTTGTCACTCGCAGAATACTTCCGCGACGAGGAAGGCCAGGACGTGCTGTTCTTCGTGGACAACATCTTCCGCTTTACCCAGGCGGGAGCTGAGGTGTCGGCGCTGTTGGGCCGCATCCCCTCGGCGGTGGGTTATCAGCCGACGCTGTCCACCGACATGGGCGCGCTGCAGGAGCGGATCACGTCGACCAAGAAGGGCTCGATCACCTCGGTGCAGGCGATCTACGTGCCAGCCGACGACCTGACCGACCCCGCACCTGCCACGTCGTTCGCGCATCTGGATGCGACCACGGTGCTGTCACGGCAGATCGCAGAGCTAGGAATCTATCCGGCTGTGGACCCGCTGGATTCCACGTCGCGGTCGCTGGACCCGCGCATTTGCGGCGAGGAGCACTACGAGGTGGCGCGCGAGACGCAGCGCATCCTGCAGACCTACAAGTCGCTGCAGGACATCATCGCCATCCTTGGCATGGACGAGCTGTCGGAAGAGGACAAGCTGGTGGTGGCGCGAGCCCGCAAGATCCAGCGCTTCCTGTCGCAGCCTTTCCACGTGGCCGAAGTGTTCACCGGCTTCCCCGGCATCTTCGTGCCGGTGGCCGACACGATCCGCAGCTTCAAGGCGATCTGCGCCGGCGAGTACGACCACCTGCCGGAGACCGCGTTCTACATGGTCGGCACGATCGAGGACGCGGTGAAGAAGGCCGAGACGCTGACGGCGACGGCCTGATGGCGGTCAACCTGGAAATCGTCACCCCCGAGCGGCTGCTGCTGTCGCGGCCGGTGGACATGGTGGTGATCCCGGCGAGCGAGGGCGACATGGGTGTGCTGGAAGGCCACGCCCCTACGATCGTCATACTGCGCGGCGGAGTCATCGCGCTGTATGAAGGCGAACGGGTTACCGACCAGATGTATGTCGCCGGCGGCTTCGCCGAAGTGACGCAGGAACGCTGCACCGTGTTGGCGAACGAGGTGCTGGCCCCTGCCGATCTGTCGCGCGAGGAGGGCGAGCGGCGTTTGGCCGCAGCCGAGACGTCATTGTCGCAGGTCGAGGCATCGGATGTCGTGGCCGAGGAGCTGGCGCTGGAGCGGGTCCAGTCGGCACGCGCACTGATCGAGGCGGTCGATACGCTGCTGACAGGCCGGTAGCTTACGCGGTAGTTGCTCGTGCGCCGCGTGCGAGATAGGTACCGATGTAGAGTTCGGCCAGCGGGCAGGTCAAGGCGATGGTTTCCAGGCGTAGTGTACCGTCGTGGCTGATCTGGACCGGTTCGTCGGGCCACGTGCCGTCGGCATTCCGCCGCAACACATCGGCGGCGATTGACGCGGAGCGGAGGACGAGCACTTCCCGCACGCTAGGGATCGACACATAGGTCCAGACGTTCTCCCATGTATCGGCCTCGTTCGTCGGCGACAGGATCTCGATGATCAGCACCGGGTCGGGCAATGCAATCAACCCAGCATCGACATCGGTGCAGGTAACGGCCACATCAGGCACGCGCATGTTGCTGCGTGAGCGCACGCGGGGGACTATGGCGGGCTCCGTGACGGCGCGACAAGGACCGCCCATTTCCCGCAGGTGACGCGTCAGTGTGTAGCCGACATTGGTCTGGATGATGCCGTGTGTGGCACTGGCCGGCGACATGGCCCGTGGCTCGCCGTCGACCAGTTGCCAGCGCCCGTCGCCGGCCCAGGCTACGAAATCCTCCACGGTCATGTGGTGCGGCGCCTTGCGACGGATGACGGCATTCATCGGCCCATTCTAACAGCAATCTGGCCGACACGCAGCCCGACCGGCGAACAACCTTTCACGCCCGCTGGTCGGATCCTGCTGCCCTTCCGAATTCCCGCAGACGATGGCAGGTTGCCGACTTAGCTTCGGACGGTGCGGGCGCGACAATGAAGCATTGGCGTATCGAGGACGTGGCGTGGGACCGGTTCGATCCAGCCAAGGCCGACCCCGAGCTGGTTCCGCTGGTAAAGGCGGCGGCCATGGTGGAGCGGAACGGAACCGATTACGCCGTATACCTCAACCGCGTATTCGGCGACGATCCGGACTTCGGGCAAGCGGCCGACCATTGGGCCACGGAGGAGGTGCAGCATGGCGACGCCCTTGGGAAATGGGCGACGCTCGCTGACCCGACATGGGACTACCAGGTCGCGTTCGCACGCTACAAGGCGGGTTACCGGCTGCAACTGGACGCTGAGGCCTCGATACGCGGCTCGCGGACCGGCGAGCTGATCGCGCGCTGCATGGTGGAGACCGGCACCTCCAGCTACTACACGGCGCTGGCTGACGCGACCAAGGAGCCGGTGCTGCAGCAGATCTGCCGCCACATCGCCGCCGACGAGTTCCGCCATTTCAAGCTGTTCTACGACCATATGCGCCGCTATCTGGCGCGGGAGAACATCGGCCTGCTGCGTCGCCTGCGCATCGCCGCCGGCCGCATCGGAGAGAGTGAGGACGACGAGCTGGCCTATGCCTGGCACTGCGGCAACGAGCCGGAGGGGTTGGCATACGAGCACAACCGCTGCACCGCCGCCTACATGGCGCGTGCCATGGCGTTCTACCGCTTCCGTCATGTCGAGCGCGGCATGGGGATGATCTTCAAGGCGGTTGGCCTGCCGCCGCGCGGGAGGCTGTCTGACCTGTCCGCCAAGGCCGCCTGGCGGCTGATGCAGTGGCGACGCCAGAGCTTTGCCGCGCGCCTGGCGGCCTGACGCCGCTACAGCGAGTTGATGAAGAGACCAACGACGCAGGCCGCGATCGCGAACAACACGACGGCCCGCACGGGACTGACAAGGGCTGGAGGGGTCATCGTATCCGGTAGATGCTTCCGCCCCGTGATCATCGGCCGTACCAGGTCGTGCCGCTTCAGCGCCGCATAGGCGAGGATCGCGACGATGTGCGCGAGCACGGCGATTTGGATCAGTTTGAAGTTGACGGCATGGATGTGCGACAGCCAGTCGCTCCAGTCCTTGCCCACGTAGTTGAACAACGGCCCTTCAGTGTCGGCGTCGTCGTTCGCGCAGAGGCCTGTCGCCGCCTGTACGGCGAGCAGGATCAGCATCACCAGCACCATCCAGCCGCCAGCAGGGTTGTGACCTACCGCGGTGTCCGGCTCGCGCCGGTGGAAGTGGGCAAGGTGTCGGAGCGCCGCGAGCGGGCTCTTCAGGAAGTGCGTGAAGCGCGCCGTCTCGCTGCCGACAACCCCCCATGCCACGCGGAACAGCAGCAACGTGATGGTGCTGTAGCCGGACAAAAAGTGCAGTTCCATCCAGCCGCGACTCTCCGTCAGCCAGCTGACGCCGAGCAGCACGACGATTGCCCAGTGGAACAGGCGGGTGGGTGCGTCCCAGACGCGCACCGGCAGGCGACTTTCGCTCAAGCGAACAACCTCGATCGTCAGGCGGAACTCAGCTTGACGCACCGACCGTGCCGCGTCACGCAGCCGGGATGCCGATTCACATGGCTGACTGGCAGCATTTTCACGGACCGCTGATCGCACTCGGTGTGGCCCTCGGGCTCGCAGTGTTGGGGCGCTTCCTCGGGGCCAGCCTGGTGGCCGCGGCGGCCGGCGGTGCAGGTGTGCTCGCGGGTTGGTTTGTGCTTACCGGCCGGCTCTGGGCCCTCCCACCGCCGGTCTCGGTGGACACACTGACCGGGCTCGCCGCCGCCGCACTGCTGATTGGCCTGCTATGCGCCTGGCGCGGTCAGGATCGTCTCGCTTCGATCGGCATCCTTGCTGCCGCGCTGATCGCTGGCTGGTTACTGGCGGGCGCGCCGCGTCATCTGGCGGCATTGCGAGCGAGCTGGCCGATCGGCCTTGGCGTTACCCTGGCGGCACTCGTCTTCGCGCGTGCGCTGACCGACCCGACGCGGCTCGCGCTGGCTGGGCTGACCATGGCGGCTGCCCTGCACATCGCCGGAACGCCGCTGATCTGGACACAACTCGCGCTGGTACCCGGGCTGGCTGCACTGGCAATGTTCGCGCTGCCGGCGACGGCCGGGCTGGTGGCGCTGCCCGTCGCGGTCGACGTTGCGGGCCTCGCCTCCCTGTCAGTGATCGCCATGGGGCGCCTGCCACGACTTGGGCTCGCATCGGTCGATGCGGCCGCATTGTCGCCGTTGCTGGCGGTCTGGCTCCTGCCGCGCGCCGAGGAGCGGTTGCGTCGGATCGGCCGGGCAGCGCAGTTGGTGGGTGGCCTTCTGGCCGGCGTGATCGCTGTCGGCTGCGTCTGGGTGGTGCGACAGCTCCTGCACCGCTAGGTTTCGCTGCCGTGGGACAACGTCAGCCCGATCTCGTCCATCAACGCAAGATAAGGCGTGAGGTCCAGCGTGAACCGGGTGATCTCGGTGATCAGCCGGACCGCCGTAATCGGCAGGTCGATTGGCGTATCGAGCACCAGCCACACGCGATGGTCCGCCAGAAGACTTAGCCGCCAGGTCGGCGGCACCGTCCTTTCGAGCCAACGCAGCAGAGCGAAAGAGCGCGGACGCAGCGTTTCGTCGGACACATTGGCCGTGCTGCTCACCCGCGCCAGCGTCGTCTGGAGAGCCAGCCTCCAACTCTTGTGGTCTGCATCCGACTGGTTCAATCGCGCACGAACAACGCGGTCGTGCCAGCGGAACAGAAATGCCGGGGCCGCCGCTGGGTCGCTGGGGAACAAACGACCCTCGGGATCTACCGTGAATGGCCCTAGTCTAAACGGCACGCCGAAAAACATGGCGTAATGCTCCTGGTTGTCGCCAGTCTTGCCGCACCAAGGTGAAGCTTCCATAAACCCGGACGCTAATGTCCCTCGTCGACGACATCGGCCATGTGCTCGCCCCGCCCCACCCAGCCGGGCGGCCCTTCGCTCTGGGCGGCCTGATCGCCGTGGTGCTGGGCCTCGCGGTCGCCCCGTGGCTCGCCTGGCTGGGCCTGTTGTTCACCCTGTTCTGCCTGTACTTCTTCCGCGATCCGGAGCGCGTGGCACCCGGCCGGCCTGGCGCGCTGCTCGCGCCTGCGGACGGCCGCGTGGTCTCGGTCACACCCGCCGTGCCGCCGTCGGAGCTCGGGCTCGGCGCGATACCGCGCTGGCGCGTTTCGATCTTCCTCTCGATCATCGACGTGCACGTGAACCGGATTCCGGCGGACGGCACCATCACCCGCATCGCCTACCGCCACGGCAGCTTCCTCAATGCCAGCATGGACAAGGCAAGCGAGGCCAATGAGCGCAATGCCGTGGCACTTCGCCTCTCCGACGGCCGCGAGATTGCTGTGGTGCAGATCGCCGGCCTGATCGCACGCCGCATCGTCTGCGACCTTCGCGAGGGAGATTCGGTGCACGCCGGCCAGCGGTTCGGTATAATTCGCTTCGGCAGCCGAGCGGACCTTTACCTGCCGGAAGGAGTTCGCCCGCTGGTTGCCGTCGGCCAGACCATGGTCGGCGGCGAGACCGTGATCGCGGAGCTGACGCCATGAGTGGATCACCACGCCACGACTGGCACGACGGGTCGGGCCGTGTGTCACCGATCAACCGACTGCGCCGACTGCGCCCGCGCGCCCGGCCGCGCTTCAAGGGACAGTCCTTCAACCGCATCGTCCCCAATCTGCTGACCCTCCTCGGCCTTTGCGCCGGTCTGACCTCGATGCGCTTCGCCTACGAGGGTCGTTTCGGCTCAGCCGCGGTCGCGATCGTGGTTGCCGGTGCGATCGATGGGCTGGACGGCAGACTGGCGCGACTGTTGAAGGCGACGTCGCGCTTCGGCGCCGAGCTGGACAGCCTGGCCGACTTCCTGTGCTTCGGCGTGGCTCCGGCGTTCATTCTTTACCTTTGGTCCCTGCAGAGGGCGGGGGGGTTCGGTTACACGCCCTGCCTCATCTTCGCTGTCTGCATGGCGCTCCGACTGGCCCGGTTCAACGCCTCGCTGGATAGCGCGCCCGGCCCTGCCTATGCCTACAACTTCTTCACCGGCGTTCCGGCACCCGCCGGTGCTGGGGTCGCATTGTTTCCGCTGTTCCTTGGCCTGGAGGCAAAGGCGCTGGGCTTGGGCTGGCTGCTCAGCGTCGCGCAGTTCCCGCTGTTCTGCGCCCTTGTGCTGGCCGGGACAGCGTTCCTGTTGATCTCCACGTTGCCGGTCTGGAGCTTCAAGAACTTCAAGGTCCCGCACGAGTATGTGCTGCCGCTGCTGCTCGGCGCCGTCACCTTCGCAGCGGTTCTGGTCGCCGATCCGTGGGCCGCGCTGGCCGCTGGCGGGCTGATGTATCTCGGCATGCTGCCGTTCAGCGTGCGGAGCTTTCACCGATTGAGGCGCGAGGCGGAGGAGATGCGGGAGGCGGAGGTGCCGTGATGCGGCGAGGGGGCGGCGTGGCGGTTGAGCGATATCCGCGACGCGGCTCGGGCGCACATCAGAACATCGCCAGCGGGTTGACCGCCGAGCCCGTGGCGCCCTTGAAGCGCCAGGGTGAGACAGTCGCAAAGAACGTCCACCGACCTTCCGCGGCACAAGCCGCCGCGAGAGCGTCCAGTTCCGTGTGATCGAGTAACGTCATTCCCATATAAGGAATTCCCACCATATGGATCGGCTCGGTCCACCGCTCGAAACCGGGAATTGGCGGGTGCGCGTCGCCGTCCGAGTCGTTGCTCAATACGGCCACACGGCGGTCCCGCAGCCATGGGAGGCAGGCAGCGTGCAGGCCCGTGCCGCGCTTGTAGGTGTTCCGCTGTCCCGCACCGTTGCGAACGAAGACGACGTCGCCTTCTCCAACCCGTAGATCGTGCAACTGCTCAGCGGCCTCAAGATCCTCGGGCATGATCGCTGACCCGAGCGGCAGCGGACCGCCCTTCACCTCCGCAACATCGAGCAGGACGCCGCGTCCTACGATGCCGACCGCGCCGACATGTTCGATGCCAAGCCGTAGCGCTCCGCTGGGTGTCACATCGTCAATCGGATAGCCGTTGTACATGCCCTGGCGCCCTTCAGGGGTGAACAGGTGGCACAGCGCATCGACGTGGGTGACGGCGAAACCATGGCAGGTCATGCCGATCGTGTCGATGCAACCCGCTTCCTCCGGAAGTGCATCCTCGTAGCGCGACATCTTGTAACTGAAGTTGCGCAATTCCGGCGTGGTTGTGGAAATCTCCCTTCCCAAGGGCACCACGCGTCCGGTGCGGATCAATGCTGCTGCGGCGAGCCGCGTTTTCGGCGAAATGAAGTTCAATGTGCCAAGCTGGTCGTCGGTTCCCCAGCGTCGCCAATTCGACAGCGTGGGGAGTGCCTGTTCCAGGTCCTTGTCGTTGCGGATCGGCGGCGGCGTGGCCGTCTGACCGGCGGGGGACTTCATCGAACTGGCCAGCGCGCCGACACCGCTCGCCGCTACAGCCGCGCCACCGAGCAGGTCTCGCCGGAGGAAGCGAAGCGCTCTTTCATTTCTTGTGGAACGACCCATCCTGCGAACTCACTTGAGACAGGTCAAACTGAGGCCAGCGCTGTCGCGAAGCTAGCGCGCAGACCAGCCGCGGACAGGCCGCGCGTGATCAGCACGATGCGTGTCGCTCCTGCCGGCTGAACCGGACGATCGAGATACACCAAAGGATGTAGCACGTGGTGCACGCCTTGGAGCACGATGGGGCGGGTCTCGCCCTCCAGCCAGACGATGCCCTTGAGACGTAGCACGCTGTCGCCGCGCAGCGACAGCACCGATTCCAGCCAGCGCTGCAGCGACGGCCACGCGATGGGCTGGTCCTGGCGCAATACCACAGAGCCGATCTGTTCGCCGTGGCGAAACGGCAGGTGCTGATGGCCGTGCGCATCCAGCGGCCGCAGCCACTGCTCCAGCCTCGCACTGTCGGGACCGAGATCGAACACATCGGTCGCATCCACTGCGCCGGAAACGACCCGACGCAGCGGGGCTGTGGCATTCAAAGTTGCGATGCGCGCCTCGGTGTCGGTGATCTGCGAGGCATTCGCGAGGTCGGTTTTGGTGAGCAGAATGCGATCGGCCATCGCCACCTGCCGCCGCGCCTCCGGCTGCCGATCGAACTGCATCGCACCATGCAGCGCGTCGACCGTCGTCACGATGCCGTCCAGCCGGCAGGCGTAGCGCGCGCCGGGCTCGGCCAGCAGCGCGTGGGCGACGGGGGCCGGGTCCGCGAGGCCCGTCGTCTCGATCGCGATGCGGCGAAACGGCGGCAACTCGCCGGCGTCACGGCGCTGCCACAGCATATCCAGCGTGTCGGCGATGTCGCCGCGCACCGTGCAGCAGATGCAGCCGTTCTTCAGCAGCACGGCGTCCTCGATGGCCTGCTCGATCAGCAGGTGGTCGAGCCCCACCGCGCCGAATTCGTTGACGATCACCACCGTGTCGGCGAGCGACGGCTGGCGCAGCAGGTGGTTCAGCACCGTGGTCTTGCCGCTGCCCAGGAAGCCGGTGAGTATCGTCACCGGCACAGTGTTCGCTGCATCGCTCATCGCGTGCAGCTTCGGGGAGAACAGTCCATGGCGCAACCGGAAGCCCATAATTTTCGCCTGATCTCGCATGACCTGATGAACGGCTTTGGCAATGTCGGCGAGGGCATGAGCCTTCAGCTCGCGAAGGGCGGACGGCGCATCATGTGGATGGCGCACGAATGCGCGCCGAAGAACTTCACCGCGGTGGATGTCACTGATCCAAGGAAGCCGCGCGTAGTGGTGCAGACCGATCTGCCGCATCGCAACGTGCGGTCCAATTCGCTCGAGGTGTGCGACAACATCATGGCGGTGGCGTACCAGACCGGCACGCATGGCGCGACGCCGGCGGGGATCGAGCTGTTCGACATCTCGACGCCGGAGCAGCCGCGCAGCATCAGCTTCATCGACCGCTCGGGGCCGCGGTCACGCGGTGTGCACCAGCTCTGGTTCGTCGACGGCAAGACGATCCATTGTTCGAGTGGCGCGGCGGACTTCATGCCACGCAACCTGAAGGACGATCAGGCCTATACGGCATTCGACGTGAGCGATCCGACGAAGCCTCGCGAGGTTGGGCGGTGGTGGTATCCGGGGACCGAGGAGCGTGACGAGGCGCCACCGGTGCCGCGGCATCCGAAGTTCGACACGGGGTGGCGGGCGCACAATACAAACGTATATCCAGAGCGACCGGATCGCGCGTATGTCGGATATATCGACGGTGGCGCCTGTGTGCTGGATATTTCCGATATCGGTCGGCCCAAGCTGGTAGGGCACTGGAACCCGCACCCGCCGTTCCCCGGCTTCACGCACACCGTGATGCCGCTGTTCGATCGCGACCTGTACGTAGTGAGCGACGAATGCGTGCGGACTGAAGGCGCGGATTGGCCGAAGCTGGTGTGGCTGCTGGATGCGCGCAAGGAGGACAACTTGATTTCGGTGTCCACGCTGCCGCTCCCGCCGATGGAGGACTATGCGATCGGTGGCCGCTATGGCGCGCATAATCTGCATGAGAACCGGCCAGGGCCATCGTTTCAATCAAGTACGCTGGTGTTCGGCACGTATTTCGGCGGTGGGTTGCGCGTGCACGACATCACTGATCCGCTGCAGCCGAAGGAGGTTGCGTCGTTCATACCGGACCCGCCGGACGGGTCGCCGATGAAGGCGGCGATGATCAATGACGTGCACGTGGATGAGAACCGGCTGGTCTATGCGGTGGACCGGTTTGCCGGTGGGCTTTATGTGCTGGAGTTGACGATCTAGGCCGACATAGCTGTCATTGCGACGAGCGAAGCGACGCGGCAATCCCGGTCAGGTTTGTGCGCGCAAGGCGTGACCGAGATTGCTTTGTCGCTACGCTCCTCGCAATGACCGTCAGGTGATCTTGCCCATGGCACGTAGGCTCGCCTCGACGGTGCCCATCAGCCCGGTGTAAGGCTTCGCCTTCGACAAATCGCGGATCGTGGCGATCTTCTCTGCCAGCATCTCGATCGTCACGGGTTCGTCGGGATCGAATTGCACACCCTCCGACTGGAAGTACTGCACCCGCGCGTAGTTGCCCGCCGTGGCGGCGATAATTTCGCCGTTGGCGTCGCACTCCTCGCTGCACAGCCACGCCACCGCCGGTGAGACGAACTCCGGCCGCATGTATTTGATCATGTGCGGCGGCAGCAGGGTCTCGGTCATCCGCGTGTTCGCCGAGGGCGAGATCGCGTTGCACAGGATGTTGTATTTGGCGCCCTCAAAGCGCAGCACGTTGATGAGGCCGTTCACCGCCATCTTCGCCGCGCCGTAGTTGCTCTGGCCGAAGTTGCCGACCGTGCCCGAGCCCGACGTGGTGACGACGACCCGCCCGTACTGCTGTTTGCGCATGATCGGCCAGGCCGCCCTGGTGCAGTAGACGGTGCCCATGAAGTGCACCTGCACGGTGAATTCGAAGTCCTCCATCGACATGTTGTTGAACGCCTTGTCGCGCAGGATGCCGGCGTTGTTCACCAGGATGTCGCAGCGGCCCCAGGTGTTCACCGCGGCATCGACAATGTTCTGCGCGCTCTTGGCGTCGGCAACTGAATCATGGTTTGCCACCGCCTGGCCGCCGGCGGCCTTGATCTCGGCCACCACCTTGTCGGCGACCGCATGCTGACCGCCGCGCCCATCCACCGCCCCGCCCGGGTCGTTCACCACCACCTTGGCGCCGCGGCTTGCCAGCAGCATGGCGTGCGAGCGGCCGAGGCCGGCGCCGGCGCCGGTGACGATGGCGACGCGGTCATCGAAACGGATGGTCATGGGCGAGGTCCCTTCTGGTCGGATGATGGTTGCGGGCGTATCCTACTGGCCAGTAACTCTCAAGAGGTCAGCCATGAGCTATCTGCGCAGCGGCATCTTCCTGGCGCCGTTCCACAACCTGACCGAGAACCCGACGCTCGCGCTGGAGCGCGACATGGAACTGCTGCAGCATCTCGACACTCTGAACTACCACGAGGCGTGGATCGGCGAGCACCACTCGGGGGGCTTCGAGATCATTGCGTCGCCGGAGATGTTCATTGCGGCGGCCGCCGAGCGCACGCGGCACATCCGGTTGGGTACCGGTGTTGCGTCACTGCCGTACCATAATCCGTTCATTCTTGCCGACCGCATGGTGCAGCTCGACCACATGACGCGCGGGCGCGCGATGTTCGGCGTGGGGCCGGGCGCTCTGGTGCACGATGCGCTGAAGATCGGCATCAAGGCGGCGGATCAGCGGCGGATGATGAACGAGTCGCTTGACGTAATCATGCGGCTCCTGCGCGGCGAAATGGTCACCGAGAAGACCGATTGGTACAACCTGGTGGACGCACAGTTGCAGCTGCCCTGCTACACGCAGCCGATCATGGAGACTGCGGTGGCGGCGTCACGGTCGCCCACCGGCGCGCTGGCATCCGGACGGCATGGCATCGGCATGCTGTCGATCGGCGGTACCAGTCCTGAGGCAATGGAAAAGCATACGCAGAACTGGGGTTTGTATGAGGACCAGGCGCGGCTCAATGGACACGTGCCGGATCGCAGCAAGTGGCGGCTGGTTACACTGATCCATGTGGCGGAGACGCGCGAGAAGGCGCGGGAGAACGTGAGGTTCGGCATCGATGCCTTCCGCGACTACTTCTCCGATGTCGGCACGTTCCCGATCGTGCCGCCCGACATCAAGGATCCTTATACGTTCTTCGTGGAGAGCGGCGCAGGATGCATTGGCACACCGGATGACGCGATCGCCTATATCGAGAATCTGCTGAAGGGATCAGGCGGCTTCGGCGCGATTATGGAGCTGGCGCACAACTGGGCGGATTGGGAGGCGACGAAGCGGCACTACGAGCTGATGGCGCGGTTCGTGCACCCGCACTTCCAGCGGTCGCGCGAGCTGCGCCGCGATTCGTATGCCTACGCGCGGGACCGCCACGAGGAATTCACCGGCCAATCGGCTGCCGCAGTGCAGGCGGCGATCGACGCGTTGGCGGCGCGACGAGCGGCAGAGTAGCTGGCGCGTCTGCCTCGGTCAGCGTCGCTGACTTTTGCGCTTGGGCGCTCGGACAAGTCACACTGGCTCATTGCACGACGGGAGCCCACGCAATGCAGGTCGGCGTCTTCATCCCCATCGGCAACAATGGCTGGCTGATCTCGACGACCTCGCCGCGCTTCATGCCTACGTTCGATCTCAACCGCGCGGTTGTGGAAAGAGCCGAGCGCTACGGGATGGATTTCGCGCTGTCGATGATCAAGCTGCGCGGGTTCGGCGGGCCGTCGGAGTTCTGGGACTACAATCTGGAGAGCTTCACCCTGATGGCCGGACTGGCCGCGGTCACCAGTCGCATCCAGTTGTTCGCGACCTGCTCGGTGTTGACCTTGCCGCCGCCAATCGCCGCACGCATGGCGGTGACGATCGACAGCATCTCGCATGGCCGTTTTGGCCTCAACATGATCACCGGCTGGCAGGAGAAAGAGTATTCGCAGATGGGCATCTGGCCTGGCGACAGGCACTATCAGCATCGTTACGAGTATTGCAGCGAATACGTGACGATCATGCGGGAGTTATGGGAGGCCGGGCGCAGCGACTTCCAGGGGGAGTTCTTCCGTATGGACGATTGTCGATGTCTGCCGTTGCCGACGGCGCGCATCCCCATCATCTGCGCGGGCCAGAGCGACCGGGGGACGCAGTTCGCCGCGACCTACGCTGACTACAATTTCTGCTCCAGCTTCGGCGTCAACGACCCGCATGCGGTGGCGCCGAGTACCGCGCGGCTGGTCGCGGCCAATGCGCGCGCGGGGCGGGATTGTGGTGCGCTGGTGGTGATGATGGTAATCGCCGAGGAGACTGATGCGGCGGCCTTCGCGAAGTGGGAGCACTATCGCGATGGCATGGACATGGAAGCGCTGGGCTGGCGGCAGTCGCAGGCGGAAGCCGATCCGGGCGGCGATAAGTACGCCGGCGCTGGTCGGTGGGCCGAGAAACTGCGCAACCGCATGCCGACGATGCACGGTGCGCTGGTGGGTTCATATGAGCGCATCGCCGCCTTGCTGGACGAGTATGCGACGGTGCCCGCGGTGCGCGGCGTCATGCTGACGTTCGACGATTTTGTCGAGGGGATGGACAAGTTTGGCGAGCGGATCCAGCCACTCATGGCGAGCCGGCGGCATGTACTGGAGCGGGCCTAGATTCCGCGCACCGCCTCGGCCATGCGGCCGACGATTTCCCTCAGCACCGGTGCCGGGGTTGCGAAGTTGAGGCGCGCGTAATTGGAGTACTGCGGGCCGAAGGTCTCGCCGAAGTTCAGGCCAACGCGGGCGCGATCGAGGAAGAACTGGCCAGCGGGGCACGGCAGTTTCAGTGCGCAGCAGTCGAGCCAGGCGAGATACGTGGCCTCCGGCAGCCGCATGGTCACGCCCGGCAGCTCGGCGCCGATGGTCTGCGCCAGCCAGTCGCGATTGGCGCGAAGCTGCGCCAGGATCTCGTCGAGCCAGGGCTGACCGTCATCCCAGGCGGCGATCGTGGCATCGACGCCTGTGACGCCGGGCGAGCCCAGCAGGCGGACGTGGATGCGCTCGAAGAAGTGCTCCTTCAGTGCGGGTGCGCCGAAGTGCATCACGGCACAGCGCAGAGCGGGAATGTTGAAGCTCTTGGTGGCCGAGGTGATGGTGATGGTGCGTGCGGCGATCTCGGGAGAGAGCGACGCCAGTGGGATGTGCGTGTTGCCGGGATAGACGATGTCGGCGTGGATCTCGTCGGACACCACGATGAGGTCGTGACGGATGGCGAACGCCGCCACCTGCTCTAGTTCCGCTCGGCTGTAGGCGCGGCCAGTGGGGTTCTGCGGATGGCAGAAGATCAGCACGCGGGCGCGCGGATCGGGTGCGGCCTCGTAGGAGGCGAGGTCGAGCATCCAGCGCGTGCCGTTGTCGCGCATTGGGTTGGCTATCAGGCGGCGACCGGTGTCTTTGATCGCGGCCATGAACGGCGGATAGGACGGCAACTGTAACAGCACCGCGTCGCCCGGCTCGCTGAACGCCATCACCGAGGAGAAGCTGGCCTGCACCAGATCGCCGATGGGATGCGCGTCGGCGGGATCGGTCTGCCAGTTGAAGCGGCGCTGCATGCGGCGGGTGAAGGCGGCGGCGAGCGCACCCTCGCGGGCGGCGTAGCCGTATTCCTGATTGCGGGCCAGTCGGGCGAGAGCCTCGGAGATTGCCGGAGCGACACCGAAATCCATGTCGGCGACCCAGGCGGGCAGCACGTCGTCGGGGAATTTGTGCCACTTGTTGGTGCGGCGCGCGCGAAGGGTTACGATGTCGAAAGCGGTCGCTCCGGTGGCCATGTCGATGCTCTCTGCCGTTCCGCGCGTGGGCATAGCATTTGGCGGCGGGCGGGGCGAGCCGCGCCGGAGCGAAACACACTCAATTTGACCCACGATGGAGGACCACCTCGGTGGTCCTCCATCGTGGTGGCTGACGATCAGTTTGCCCTTCGCGTGGAACTCGTCTGATTCTGGTTCAGAGATGCACTCTGAGATGCCAGCTTGGCGATATCCGGATAGAGGTTCTGCGGGCCTTTCAGGGCCAGGTCCGACAACGAAATGATGCCGACCACCGAGTTGGAGCTGTTGCGAACCGGAAGGTGGTGGATGTGTCGCTGCCGCATTGTGCTCAATGCATCCTCGATGCTGTCGTCCTCACTGCCGTAAGTGACGCCGCTTGTCATGATCTGGCTTACTGTCGTGGTTGTCGGGTTCAAGCCCTCGGCGGTTGCGCGGGAGGTGAAGTCCTTTTCGGTCAGCATTCCGATGAAGCTGTCGCCGTCGCCGACGGGAAGACAGCCGATGTTGAGGTCGCGCATCCTGCGCGCCGCCGTGGCGAGCGTGGTGTCCGCAGTTGTCCATTCCACCTTCTGGGTCATCAATTCGCGAACAAGCATGACTGCCTCCTGCTGCATGTTGGCCGGACCGACGGAACTGTTCCGGCGGCGGCATGTGCCATCCGCTAGCTGTAATTGATGAACCGACCCTTAATCTGGCGGCCGCCGATGCACAGTTGCGTTGCGGCAACTCGTGTTGTCGGTAAAGGTTGGACCTATGCCGATTGTTGTCTGGCCGGCTGCGCTCTTTCACGGTCACCCAATGAACGACGAGCCTGTCACCGAGCACGCCGTACGACTTGGGGAGATCGCCGCCGATCCGATCTGATGCGCCCCCGCCCGCCAGCTAGACTAGCCTGATCGTCCCAATCGATCGGAGGACTGATCGCAGACATGCTGATTAGTCCGGTTCGCTTTCCAGCTTGCGGCGTGCCGCTTCAAGCGAGGTCTCCTGCTCCGCGGTCAACGGAGGTAGGTTCAGGTCGAGTGACTCAATGGCCTCGATCATCGCAGCCACCACGATCAGCCGCGAAAACCACTTGTTGTCAGCCGGCACCACGAACCAGGGCGCATGCGCTGTCGCTGTAGCGGCGATGGCCTCCTGATAGGCGTCCCTGTATTCGTTCCAGAAGGCGCGCTCGGTCAGGTCGCTCGTGCTGAACTTCCAGTGCTTGTTCGGTTCCTCAAGGCGTTCCAGGAAGCGGCGCTTCTGCTCCTGCTTCGACGCGTTGAGGAAGAACTTCAACACCACAATGCCCTGGCGCGTGAGATAACGCTCGAAGCCTGAGATCGCCTCCAGTCGTTGATCCCACAGCCGCTTGCCCATCAGTTCCTTCGGCAGGTTCTGCCGCTCGAGCAGTTCGGGATGGACGCGGACCACCAGCACTTCCTCGTAGTGACTGCGGTTGAAGATGCCGATATGACCGCGAGCCGGAAGCGCCCGATTGGCGCGCCACAGGAAGTCGTGCGCCAGTTCCTCGGGTCCGGGCGCCTTGAAGCTGGTCACCTGCACTCCCTGCGGGTTCACGCCCGACATCACATGCTTGATCGTGCTGTCCTTGCCGGCGGCGTCCATCGCCTGCAACACGCACAGCACCGCCCACTCGTCCTGTGCGTACAGCTTCTCCTGCAACGCGACCAGGCGGTGCACGTCCGCGGCCACCATGATATCCGCCTGCCGCCTTGTCAGCAGGCGGCCGGCGGTGTCGGCCGGATCGAAGTCGGCGAGGCGGAAGCCCTTGCCGTCGGTCACTCGATAGCGGTCGAGGACACGGCGCATCTGCTTGCGTGAAAGGCGAGGTGCGGCTGCGGCATCGACCGTTGCGTCCATGAACGTTCTCCTGAGCAACCGACAGTACGTGCCCGGATGAAATCAAAGCAACCCCGCGTGACGGTGCTTGCCCGGTCGGGTGGGCACGGATGAGAATGCAGCGATGCAACCGCGGAATGTCCAGTCCCCGGTCGACCGCGCCGCGCTCTCAGGTGAGCCGCGGCGATTTGCTGGCCCGGCGTTTGCTGCGCTCGACCTGGGAACCAACAACTGCCGCATGCTGATTGCGGCGCCGTCCGGTGACGGGTTCCGTGTGCTCGACAGCTTCAGTCGGATCGTGCGCCTGGGTGAGGGGCTGCATCGCACCGGTTACCTCAGTTCCGCGGCGATGGAGCGAGCGATCGCCGCGCTGAGCGCCTGCGCGGCGCGGCTGGAGCGGCGGCCGGTGCGGAAACTGCGCGCGATCGCCACGGAGGCGTGCCGGCGTGCGGCCAACGGCACGGCGTTCCTCGCCCGGGTGAAGCACGAGACCGGGCTGGACATCGGCGTGATCTCCTCGCGTGAGGAGGCGGAACTGGCGCTCGAAAGCTGCGCGCCACTGCTCGCCGGTTGGGGACGGCGCGCACTGCTGTTCGACATCGGTGGTGGATCGACCGAGCTCGCCTGGGTGCGGACCGACCCGAGCGGGCGGCCCGAACTGATCGGATATGACTCGTTGCCTGTCGGGGTGGTGACGCTGGCCGAGCGGTTCGGCCACGCAGGATTCGACGCTGACGGCTTTGAATCGATGGTGGATGACGTCGGCGCCAGACTGAAGGCGTTCGAGGCGGTCCATTGCATTGGCCGCGAAATTCGCGAGGGCGGCGTTCAGCTGCTGGGCACCAGCGGCACGGTGACGACGCTGGCCGGTGTGGCGTTGGGTCTGCCGCGTTACAGGCGGCTGCTGGTCGACGGCACTGTGTTGAGCGTCGATGAGGCCGATGCGGCGATGGCCAACCTGCGGGTGCTCGGACGCGACGGCCTGGAGGCGCATCCCTGTGTCGGCCCCGATCGCGTGGACTTCGTGCTGCCCGGCTGTGCAGTGTTTGCCGCTCTGGTGCGGCTGTGGCCGGCGCCGCGAGTGATCGTGGCCGACCGCGGCCTGCGTGAGGGCATGTTGCTGCGCATGATCCGCGCCGACCGAAGGCGCGGGCGCGGGTGAAGGGGCGTAAGACGGCGGCTCCGCGCGGGCTGACGGTGACGGTGCGCGCGTCGAAGAAGCGCAGTGCCGCCTCGCAGCGCTGGCTCACGCGGCAGCTCAATGACCCGTATGTGGCGGCGGCGAAGCAGCAGGGCTTTCGCTCACGCGCGGCATTCAAGCTGGTCGAGCTTGATGAGCGGTTCCGGCTGATCCGACGCGGCGCGAAGGTGATCGACCTGGGTGCCGCGCCGGGCGGCTGGACGCAGGTGGCGCTGCAGCGCGGGGCCGCCGGGGTGGTCGGGGTAGACCTGCTGCCGGTCGATCCGGTCGCCGGGGCGGTGATGCTGCGCGGAGATTTTTCCGAGCCCGAGATGCAGGAGAGACTGATCGCGGAACTGGGTGGCAAGGCGGACCTGGTGCTGTCAGACATGGCACCGAACACCACGGGACATGCTTCCACTGATCATCTGCGTATCATGGCACTGGCCGATGCGGCGCTGGGTTTTGCCGCCACGGTTCTGGTGCAGGGTGGTTCGTTCGTCGCCAAGGTGTTCCAGGGGGGTGCTGAGAAGCAAATGCTGGAACGCCTCAAGCGCCACTTCGCGATGGTGCGGCACGCCAAGCCGCCGGCGAGCCGCAAGGAATCCAGCGAGCTTTATGTGGTGGCGACGGGATTCCGTCCCGTTGTTGACGCTGCGCCCGGGTGATTGAAGGCCTGTCTCTGAATGATATCGAAACGGCCGCAGGCGACCTGTCGGTAGCACAGCTCTCTTACTTCGGTGCCCGAAGGCGGTCATAGGCCGGCGTCGACGGATGGAGCCCCGCCATGACGAAGAAACACGACCCGCCCAACCCGATTCACTTATTGCCCGGCAAGCCCCCGGTCAGCGGACGGACTGCGCCTCACTCCAAGGTCAGTGGCATGCCATCCAGGTCCTCGGCGCGCTCCACCTTGATCAGCACAGCGAAGCCCTTCTTGTCGGGGTCTCGGTCCTTCTCCGGCTGCACAAGCCTGCGCCATACCTCATCGCATTGCGGGCCTGACTTCGCGACGCTGGCGGTACCATAGAACCGTGCGATGCCGCCCTTCGGAAGCACGCCGTCGGCGCGCAGTTGCGGCTTGCGGAAATATACCGTGACCTTGGTGCCGTCCTTCAGTGCCGCGGTGGTCGAGCCCTTGCCGCGCTCCCACAGCGCGATGTGATCATCGTCGAGCACCATCGTGCTGCCGCGCGGCGTGATCTGCGCATAGCCGTTCGGCAGCACGGTGCCGACCAGGCACACGTGCTCCGGGAAGGCCGAGTTGATATGCGGCTGCAAGGTCTTTGGGATCGTTGTCACCGGTATGCTCCTGGCTGAGTTGTGACAGCATCAATCATCATAGGCCATCTTGTTGCAAGCTGGTGCTGTGCGATCGCCAGGGTAGGTGGCGATCACCTGCGGCACCGGCATCGGGTCCTCCTGCTTCACCACCTTGACGATATAGCCTTGCTGGATCGCCTGATGATCGCACGCGCGGATCGCGACATGGCCCTTGATGCTGTCGATCGCGATCGTCTCAAGCGCCGCACGCAGCTTGTCGGTCTCGATGCCGCCCGCCTGCCTGATGCCGGCGGCCAGAATTTGGCAGGCCTGCCACTGCTCGCCTTCGTTGTTGTCCGGCACCTGGCCATATTCCTTCTGCCAGAGTGCGACGAATTCCTTGTTGGCCGGATTGTCGAGCGTATAGGTGTAGCGGGTCGAGCCGATCAGCCCGACAGCGGCGTCACCCACAGCGCGGATCGACGTCAGATCGACAACCTCGGTGAGCAGTTGCACCTTGTCCGACAGACGGTACTGCTTCGCCTGGGTAAGGAACGCGTTATAGTCGTCACCGGCGAGCACCATGTAGAGCGCATCGGCGCCGGACTGGCGGATCTTGCTGATATAGGTTGCGAAGTCCTTGGTACCGGTCGGCGAGAACACCGTGCCGATGAGGTTACGACCAGCCTTTTTCACCTCTTCCTCGAACACGCCGACGCTGTTGCGGCCCCAGGCGTAGTCCATGCCGATCGCATAGAAATTCTTGAACGGCGCGTCGCGCAAATAGAGCGATACGGCGCGTGTTCCCATCGGTCCGGATATGTTCGAGCGGAAGAAGTTCGGCACCAGCGAGGCCGCGGTCAGTCGGCCATCGCCATTGTCCGAAGAGACAAAGATCGCGTCCCACTCAGTGAGTTTCGGCACCACGGCGAGTGCCTCGGATGACAGCGTCATGCCAAAGAACACGTGGCAGTTTTCGCGCTCCACCAGTTCCTGGGCCTTGCGCACGCAGGTTGCGGGATCACCGGCGGTATCAGTTATAAACAGCTCGATAGGTCTGCCGAGCAGACCCCCCTTGGCATTCTCCACCTTCGCCCAGAGTTGGGCGCCGTTCTTCATCTCCTGACCCACCGAGCCGAGGGGGCCGGTCAGCGCCAGCGGCATGCCGATCTTGATGGGATCCGCGGCATGGCCGAAGCGCGGCAGGGCAGTGACAGCGAGTGCCGCGCTTACCAGGCTGCGGCGGCTGAGAATGGCGGGCATGGCGCTTCCTCGTTGGTTCTCCACAGGCTACTCCGCCAACGGAGTCCCGCGAAGAGGCGCCATGCCCGGCTGAAATCAGCGGCGGTAGTAGGGATTTCCGTAATAGCTGTTGTAGCCGTAATAGGGTCGGTGGTGCTCGCGCCACTCATGCCGGTCCCAGCGCGCATGGCGCGAGGTCTGACAGCGTGGGCCACAATACCAGTCCGCCTGCTGCACGGCGGCGGCCTGGTCCGGCACATGTGCCGGAGCCACTGGTGCAGCCGATGCGCCGATTGTTCCCAGGCCGATCAGGCCTGTGGTGGCCGCGAGAGCGATCAGAGTCTTGCGCACGGTTATGTCCTCCCGGTTGTTGCCGTGCACAGACTGTGGGGTCGCCGCGCGTCTGCTTGGCGGCGGCATCGCGGCGGAAATTTGGTGGCCGATGAAGTGTTCGTCATAGGGTCGGCAACCAGACGCACGCATTGCTCGTTCGGGAGCATGTATTGTGAAGATAGCGGTGCAGGGGAGATAACATGCAGGCTTCGCCAGACCCGCGTCCGGATCCGAATCCGTCGCCGCAGCCTCCGATTGAACTTCCGCCGCGGCCCGATCCGCGTCCTCCCGAGCCAATGCCGACGCCGTTGTGATCTCGCACGTCTTGAGGGGCTCACGAGGCCGTCGCGACGGTCTGGCTGGTTGCTTGCACGTCCGCACCCAGGCGCCTAAGCCCGGAGCGAGCCTCGGGAGACCGCAATGGACCAGCCCGTTCCCACCGATCCGCACGCCGAGATCCGCGCCGAAGTGGCAAAACTCTGCGCCCGCTTCCCCGGCGAATACTGGCGGAACCTGGATCGCGACCGCACCTATCCCACCGCGTTCGTCAACGCCCTCACCGAGGCCGGCTATCTCGCCGCACTGATTCCCGAGGAGTACGGCGGCGCCGGCCTGCCGCTGTCGGCTGCCGCGGCGATTCTCGAGACCATCCATGCTGAGGGCTGCAACGGCGCCGCCTGTCACGCTCAGATGTACATCATGGGCACTATCCTGCGGCACGGCTCGCCGAGGCAGAAGCTTGACTACCTGCCAAAGATCGCAACGGGTGAACTACGCCTGCAGGCGTTCGGCGTCACCGAACCGACCAGCGGCACGGATACCACTTCGCTTCGCACTTTCGCCAAGCGCGAAGGCGACCACTACGTGGTGAACGGTCAGAAGGTGTGGACCAGCCGTGCCGAGCACTCCGATCTGATGCTGCTGCTCGCGCGCACCACGCCGCGCGACCAGGCGAAGCGGCGAACTGACGGGCTCTCCACCTTCATAGTCGACATGCGCGCATCCGTCGGCAATGGCATGACGATCCGCCCGCTGCGCACCATGATGAATCATAACTCGACCGAGATCTTCTTCGATAACTTGATCGTGCCGGCCGAGAACCTGATTGGCGAGGAAGGCCGCGGCTTCCGCTACATCCTCGACGGCATGAATGCCGAGCGCCTGCTCATCTCGGCGGAATGCATCGGCGATGCGCGCTGGTTCTTGAAGAAGGCCACGGATTATGCGCGAGACCGCCAGGTATTCGGGCGGCCGATCGGGCAGAACCAGGGCATCCAGTTTCCGCTCGCCCGCGCTTATGCGCAGATGCGGGCCGCCGAATTGATGATACGCGAGGGCTGCCAAAAATTCGAGGCCGGCCAAACCCCGGGCGAGGAAGCCAACATGGCCAAGCTGCTCGGCGCGGACGCCTCCTGGGCCGCGGCCGAAGCGTGCCTGCAAACGCATGGCGGCTTCGGTTTCGCCGAGGAATACGATGTCGAGCGCAAGTACCGCGAGACGCGGCTGTACCAGGTGGCGCCGATCAGCACCAACCTGATCCTGTCGTATATCGCCGAGCACGTCCTCGACCTGCCTCGGAGCTACTGAGACTTCGATCCTCGCCACGTCGATCCCGAAGCCACGGCCGAGCACAGCGCGAAGAAGGTCAACGCAGCATTCGTCGCATGCGAATACTCCCACGTGGCGCGAAGTGCCTCCCAATTATCAGGCGCCTCGGTCCAATTGTTGGTCACCTCATTGACCGGAAATGTCCATGTGAAGAAGACCGCGAGTGTGACGCCGAGCAGGACGGTGGCAGCCGCAGAGAACAGCATCGGCATCCTCTGGCTGCGCGCAACGATAGCCGACAGGAAATTGGCCAGCAGAGCTGCGATCAGAACGCTGCCGAGCAGCGCCCAGCCGCGATAGATCTGCTGCACCGCCACATACTGTGCCTGCTCAAGATGAATCTTGTTCGGTAGTTCGAGCACGTGAGCCCCGCCCGGAACAAGGGCAAGCGCCGTGAGAATGATGGCGGCGAATTGAATGATCCGGACCTTCATTCCCTCGGAACGTCGCTTTGCCGGCGGCGGTTCGAGACACCGAATCGCATCGCGCCACTTGACCGCGCGTGACCGAGATGGGAACGGCATAGCGCTCGCAGCGGAGAGGTCGGCGTCATGCACACGCCTTTGGACGGCCTGCTCGTCGTCTCGCTGGAACAGGCGGTGGCAGCACCGTATTGCAGTTCGCGCCTGGCCGATGCGGGCGCGCGCGTCATCAAGATCGAGCGGCCCGAGGGCGACTTCGCACGCGGCTACGACAAGGCGGCGAAGGGGCTGTCCAGCTATTTCGTCTGGCTCAACCGCGGCAAGCAGAGCCTGGTCGCTGACATCAAGCAGCCTGATGATGCCGCGCTGCTGCACCGCATTCTGGCGCAGGCGGACGTGTTCATTCAGAACCTCGCTCCGGGTGCGGCGGCTCGCGCGGGCTTCGGCTCCGAAACTCTGAGAGAGCGATTTCCCCGGCTGATCACAGTGGACATCTCTGGCTATGGCGATACTGGCGACTACGCCACGATGAAGGCTTACGACCTGCTGGTGCAGGCTGAATTGGGTCTGGCAATGATCACCGGCCATCCCGCGGGCCCTGGCCGTGTCGGCGTTTCCGCCTGTGACATTGCCTGCGGTATGGCAGCTCACGCCGGCGTGCTGGAAGCGCTGATCGAGCGCGGCATCACCGGCCGCGGCAAGGGCCTCAAGGTAAGCCTGTTCGATGGCATGGCGGATTGGATGAATGTGCCGCTGCTGTTCTACGAGGGCACCGGCCGCGCACCGGAACGGCTCGGCCTGGCGCATCCGTCGATCTGTCCCTATGGCGCATTCGCCACCTCTGATGGCGCGCTGGTGCTGATTTCCATCCAGAACGAACGCGAGTGGGTGGAGTTCTGCGCGAAGTTCCTCGACGAAGCTGAGTTGCCGCAACGTGAGGGCTTCCAGACCAACGTCGTCCGTGTCGCGAACCGCGCGATGGTGGATGCGCATATCGCGAGTGCATTCGCGCGTATGTCGCGCGAACAAGCCGCCGAGAAACTGCGCGCCGCGAATACTGCGTACGGTTTCGTCAACGATGTGGCGGCGTTTTCGCATCATCCGGCATTGCGGCGTGCGTCGGTCGATACGCCGAACGGTGCGGTCTCGCTTGCCGCGCCACCGGTGCTGTTCAGTGAAGGAGCGCGCGCGCTGGGCCCGGTGCCGGCGATCGGCGAACAGTCCGAATTGATCCGCGCCGAGTTTGCTGCCTGAGGCTACCCACCAATGTGCCGTGGCGGCGGCTGAAACGCGAGGCCAATCGGCATTGCCCGATAGGCATCCAGTCCACGGCCGGGCGCTGTCACACCGCCGGCAGTGGGCAGCATGATGATGTGTGGTCCCGGCGCCATTCCTGTCGGCTGCTCGCGCAAGACGCGTGTGAACCCGGGCGCTGGGGCGGTCATCGTGGCGCTCCAGGCCTGGGCCAGTGGAGTCGCGCCCACTAGGCCGGCAAGACGCTGCTCCTCAGGCCAAACGGCCAACACCTTCTGCTGATACTCCGCGCCCAGCTCCGGCGTTGCCGAGTGGTACATCGCCGCTGCCTTGTTCCAGTCACCGGTCTGCGCGAACAGCTCCTTGAGGAATCGCGCTGCGTAGGCGGCGTTGGCCTGTGGGTCGAACGCCTGTTCCAGGCTCGCAAAGGCGTCGGGATGATGCATCAGATTGATCTGTCCGCAGCCGACATCGATCGACTGGATGCCCCGTGCCTGCATCGAGCGCACCGCCGCCACTGCCTCAGCCTTGGTGTCATAGAAGGATCCCGCGCCCTCGGCATTCACGGTCCACGGCCAGGGATGCACGGCCCCAGTGGCTGGGTCACGCCGCCCGCTCTCCACGCGATTGATCGCGGCAAGCAGATGCGCCGGAATGCCGCTGCCCCGTTCGGCTGCGGCAACCGCCGACCGGCACAGCAGACCTGGGGTCACCGGGGAGGGGAACATCGACTGGGCCTTGGCGGGCCCGCCAACTGCCAGCAACGTCACGACTGCGAGGCAGAACCACCGCATGGGCGCGATGATAGCGGCCAAGCCTTAGCGGATCGTTGCCAGCGCCTCCGATCTCGGTTCCGTGATGGTGCATTGCGAAAAATCGCTTGCACGCAAATGACCGCTCGCCTAGTTTGTGCATCGCAGCAATGCGGTCCTTGACCGCGCTGTCTGCTTTCTTGGACGTTTCCTCCCTAAACTTGGCGGCGCCACAAGCGTCGCCATTTTTTTCGGGCCATTTCTTGCTGGTCAGGCCTCGCTCAGGAGGCCCGCGGCCCCTGCGAGGCCAGCGATCAGGCGGGTGATCCTGTGGCGCACTGCGACAAAGCCCGGCAGCCGCTCGATTCGGCTCTCATCCATGTAAAGCTCGCGTGCGATCTCGATCTGCAACGCATGGATGCCCTCACGCGGTCGGCCATAATGGCGGGTGATGTAGCCACCGGCGTAGGGGTCATTGCGTCGCACGCTGTACCCGAGATCCACCAGCAGCACCTCGACCATCCGAGCGACGCGCGGCGAGCAGGCGGTGCCATGGGCGTCGCCGATAACGAAGTCGGCCGCCCTCGACCCGGACCGGGTCGCATGACCGTGCGTCGGCATGGAGTGGCAATCGATCAGCAGACAGTGCCCGAAATCGGCGCGGGTCTCAGCGATCAACTCGGCCAAAGCATAGTGGAACGGCTGCCAACAGGTGCGGATGCGCCGCTCGGCGTCCGCGAATGACAGTTTGTCGCGGTAGATCGTCTCGCCGGAGGCAACAACGCGGGCGATCGTGCCGAGGCCCGCGCCGACCCGGGCGCTCGTGGTGTTGACCCAGGACGGCAGCCGGTCGGCGAACATCGCGGGATCGAGCTCCCAAGGTTCGCGGTTGGCGTCGCACCAGGCACGAGGGAAGGTGGCGGCGAGCAGCGGGGCGCCATGCTCCGGTGCCGCAGCAAACAGCTCGTCCACGAAGCCGTCTTCGCTGCGCCGCAGACTCTGGCCGTCAAGGCGGGAAGCTGCAAGCAATTCGTCGGGATAACTGCGACCCGAATGCGGCGAGGCAAACACCACGGGAATTGTCTGTTGTGCCGGTCGAAGCACCACGACAGGGTCAGGCGAAGTGATCGAGGCGGCGACTGGCACGTCCATGGCCATATAGAAGCCGCCACGGCGTGCGCTGTCACGACCCAAGCTTGCCCGTGGCAGGGTAGACGCGTATTTTTTTCTGCGGATGGGCGCGTAGCTCAGCGGGAGAGCACTGCCTTGACATGGCAGGGGCCACAGGTTCAATCCCTGTCGCGCCCACCATCCAGCAATAGTTACGGCGTCAGTGGAGCTTCTTCGCCGCCTCGTCGAATACAGTGCACGCCAGCGTCACCAGTTGCTCGGCAGTGGTGGTGTAGCCGGCTCGGTCCGCATCCTCGGCCAGGGCGATCAGGCGATCTGAGAGGATCAGCTCACTCACTTTGACGGTCGGGGATGCCTGGATATTGGCTCCATGCATGGGATTTTCCCTCTTGGTGGTTATCGAGGGCAGACAATGCAACCTATGGTTTAGAGAGGTGTTAATGTCGCGGGAAAGAATTCGCGCAGCGCCAATACCCTCAACGCCGAGGCCAGCGGACGACCGTCACCGCGCTCAGCATCGGCCGCGGCCACCAATGCTGTCAGGGTCTGCTGGCGAAGGGCTGCGATATGCATCAAAGCCGCCCAGAATTCCTGTTCCAGGGCCACGCTGGTGCGATGGCCGGCGAGGGAGAAGCTGCGTTTGATCAGGCCACTCAGCCGCCGCCTCCTGGCAGCGTGACACCCGGCTCCGTCATCGCCGCCGGCACGCCCCGGCGATCGAAATCCTCCGGCCGGACATAGCCGAGTCGTTCCGCCGCCTGCTTCAACGTGATGTTCTCCGCAAGCGCAAGCTTGCCGATTCTTACCGCCTCGTCATAGCCGATTCGCGGGTTGGGTGCGGTCACGAGCGTGAGCGAATCTGGCGAGGTTCTCGGCGATGCGCTCGCGATTCGGTCTAATCTGTCGACAATGTTACACGCAAAACTTGCCGCTGAATCCGTGAAGATTCGGCAAGATTGCAGCGCGTTTTGGATGATGACGGGCCAAAATATTGAGCTCCATGGGCCGCTGGTCGTCACCGCAACGTGATTACGAGGCGGCAGGCGAGTTCGGTCTGCTGGCCTCGGCCTTGGCTCCACTCTGGAGTCGCTCGCACGCCCAGGCAGCGGCCTCGGCTACCACGGGTTTCGCATCATTGGTCAGCCGCGCCGCCGCCTGACGCAAACCGAGGTCGCCTGAGTTGCCGATGGCAATCAGCACGTTGCGCACGAAGCGGTCGCGGCCGATACGCTTGATGGGCGATCCGCCGAACATGGCGCGGAAACCCGTCTCGTCCAGGGCGGCGAGGTCCGCGAGGCTTGGAGCGGTCAGTTCGGTGCGGCCACGCAGCTTGTCGTGCGGCGTGCCACGGGCGAAGCGATTCCACGGGCACACGGCAAGGCAATCGTCGCAGCCGTAGATACGATTGCCCATCAATGGGCGGAGTTCGCGCGGTATGGGTCCATGATGTTCGATGGTGAGGTAGGAGATGCAACGCGTCGCATCGAGCCGGTAGGGCGCAGGGAACGCATTGGTCGGGCAGATGTCGAGGCAGCGTGTGCAGGTGCCGCAATGGTCCGCATGCGGCTCGTCGGGCGTGATGTCGAGGGTGGTGTAGATTTCGCCCAGGAACAGCCAGGAGCCGTGGGTGCGCGACACCAGGTTAGTGTGTTTGCCCTGCCAGCCGATCCCGGCGCGCTCCGCCAACGGCTTCTCCATCACCGGCGCAGTATCGACGAATACTTTCACCGCAGGGCCGAGGCGCGCGACGATGAACTGAGCGAGATGCTTCAACATGCCTTTCACCACGCCGTGATAGTCGCGGTTGCGGGCGTAGACTGAGATGGTGCCACGATCGGCGAACCCGAGAGAGGCGAGCGGATCGTCATCCGGAGCGTACGACAAGCCGAGAGCGATCACGCTGCGCGCGTCAGGCCACAGGTCGCGCGGATTGCTGCGTGCATTCGAGCGAGATGCGAGCCAGCCCATGTCCCCGTGCTGTCCCGCAGCGAGAAACTCGGCCAGTCGTGCGCGTGCCTCTCCGCCCAGTTCGGCGCCACAGAAGCCAACCGCGTCGAAACCGAGCGCAAGGGCGCGATCGCGAATCAATGCCTTTGGATCAGCGGGCGGGCGAGATGAATTCAACCCCGCCCCCGGTACGCGGCGACCTCCTGCGGTGGAATCCATGCGCCCTCCGGCGGCGCACCGCTCTGCCAGAATACATCGATCGGGATGCCGCCGCGCGGATACCAATAGGCGCCGATGCGTAGCCACACAGGATCGAGCAGCGACACCAACCGTGCCGCGATCCCCATGGTGCAGGCCTCGTGGAACGCGCCGTGGTTGCGAAACGCCGTCAGGTAGAGCTTCAGCGACTTGCTCTCGACAATCCAGTCGCGCGGGACGTAGTCGATGACGATATGAGCGAAGTCCGGCTGCCCGGTGATCGGACAGAGCGAGGTGAACTCCGGGCAGGTGAACCGCACGACATAGTGTGTGTCGTGCGCCGGGTTCGGCACGCGCTCCAGCCTGGCCGCGTCAGGGCTGGCGGGCTGCTCGACGTGATGGCCGAGCTGCGTCAGGCCAGCATAGCTCTCGTCGGTCATGGCGGTTCCTCTTGCGCCCATCCGGCACGCACGGCGGCGGCTAACGCATCCAGCCGCCGTTCGGTGATGGCGGTGCGCAGGCCGCGCATCAGGTCCTGATAGTACTGCACATTGTGCCACGTGAGCAGCATTGGTCCGAGCATTTCTTCCGCCTTGAACAAATGGTGCAGATAGGCACGGTTGTGGCGCGTGCAGGCGGGGCAGCCACACGCCGGGTCCAACGGCGCGGCATCGTCTGCGAAGCGCGCATTCCGCAGGTTGAACACGCCGTCCGAGGTGTACGCGCGCGCAGTACGACCGGCGCGCGTGGGAATCACGCAATCGAACATGTCGATGCCGCGCTGTACCGCGCCGACGAGGTCGTCCGGGGTCCCCACGCCCATCAGATAGCGCGGCGCGTCTGCCGGCAGGTGCGGCATGGTGGCGTCCAGCACCGCGAAGGTGGTGGCCTGGCCTTCGCCGATCGCCAGTCCGCCGATCGCGTAGCCGTCGAAGCCAATTCGCAGCAGCGCGCGCACGGACTCTTCGCGGAGCTCGGGATAGACGCTGCCCTGCACGATGCCGAACAGGCCGTAGCCTTCGCGCGAGCGGAACGCAGCGCGCGACCGTTCCGCCCAGCGCATGGACAATTGCATGGACGCACGCGCTTCATCCGGTGTGGCGGGAAACGGCGTGCATTCGTCGAGCACCATGGTGACGGTGGCATCCAGCAGGTGCTGGATCTCAACCGCGCGTGCCGGAGTGAGGCGATGGGTCGAACCGTCGAGATGCGACTGGAAGGTGACACCGTCTGCGTCGAGCTTGCGCAGCTTGGCCAGCGACATGACCTGAAAGCCGCCGGAATCCGTCAGGATCGGTCCAGGCCAGTCCATGAAGCGATGCAGACCGCCGAGACTGGCGATGCGCTCCGCGCCAGGCCGCAGCATCAGGTGATAGGTATTGCCCAACACAATGGTGGTGCCTGTGGTGCGCACGGCGTCCGGCGTCATCGCTTTCACCGTGCCGGCGGTGCCGACCGGCATGAACGCCGGTGTCGGCACGTCGCCATGCGCGGTGCTGAGTACGCCGGCCCGCGCGGCGCCGTCTGTGGCGATGATGCGGTGAGCAAACGCCATCACATCGATCCTCCCCCTCCCCTTGGGGGAGGTGGCTGGGGGGAGGGGGCCGCGGGCCGTCGCATTGCCCCCTTCGCCGGCTCCAGCAGGCAGGCGTCGCCGTAGGAATAGAACCGATACCCAGCCTCGATCGCATGGTCGTACGCCCCGCGCATCCGCTCAATGCCGGCAAACGCACAGACCAGCATAAAGAGCGTCGAGCGCGGCAGGTGGAAGTTGGTCAGCAGCAGATCGACCGCGCGGAATCGGTAATCCGGCACGATGAACAGCGTGGTGTCGCCGCTGAACGGCGGGACGCATCCATCATGCGACGCGGCGCTTTCCAGCAGGCGCAGGCTGGTCGTGCCCACCGCGACCACGCGCTGAGCGGCGTTGATCGCGGCCGCCGCCTGCGGTGTGATCTCGCCGCGTTCGGCGTGCATGTGGTGTTGCGCGATATCCTCGGTGCGCACCGGCAAAAAAGTGCCGGCACCGACATGCAGCGTCACCGTCACTCGCTGCACGCCACGCCGCGCCAGCGCGTCGAGCAGGGCCGGTGTGAAATGCAATCCCGCCGTCGGCGCCGCCACCGCACCGTCATGCTGCGCGAAGATTGTCTGGTAGTCGTCGCTGTCCTCGGGCAAAGGTCCGGTGGGCCGCGCGATGTAAGGCGGCAAAGCGAGAGCCCCGGCGTGCCGCAGCGCCACCGCGAACTCCACGTCATGCTGGTTGAACGACAGCACCACGCCGCCGTCCGCGTCGCGTTCCACCACCGTGGCGCGCAGTCCACTACTGCCATTGAAGCGCAACTCATCGCCCACGTGCAGACGTCGCGCATTGCGCGCCAGCGCGTGCCAGGTGCCGTTTGCTCGCGGCTGGTCCAGCGTGATCCCGATGCGCGCATCGCCACGCCGTGCGGTGAGCTGCGCCGGGATCACCCGCGTATCGTTGGCCACCAGCACATCGCCCGGCCGCAGCAGCGTCGGCAGGTCGCGTATCATGCGATCCGCGAAGCCATCGCGAGCCACGTGCAGCAGTCGCGCGGCGTCGCGTGGACGGGCGGGATGCTGCGCGATCCGGTCAGGCGGAAGATCGAAGTCGAAATCAGCAAGCCGCATCAGGCGGGCGTCGGTGCCACCCGGCGGAGCAGCCGCATCAGCGGGATGGCGACCAGCACGGCCCAGAGCTTCCCCACCACTTGTCCGGCGAGGAACTCGAGGCTGCCGAAGGCCAGCGTCAGGAATACCACTGAATCCACCACCAACCCGACGATGGACGAAGCAACCACCGCCAACGTGAGCTGTCGCCGTTGCAGCGGTGTATAGACAGCGAAGTCGACCAACTCGCTCAACGCGAACGCCGAGCCCGACGCGATGACCAGTGCTGCCGGCGCGACCAATGCCGACAGTACGGTGCCGATGGCGATTGCAGCCAGACCCCAGGTCAGGCCCAGGCAGCGCTGCACCACATCGCGCAGCACCAGCGCCGCGCCGACGGTGAGCACGCCCGACGGTGCCAGCAGTCCCGGCGCGACCGGTACCAGGCATGGGCCCCGCGGCACGCAAGTCGTGCCGACATGCAGGATCATCCAGTTGGCGAGCGGGATCGACGCGAGAAAACAAACGAAGGCGGCAAGCCCGATACGGCCTCTCAGGGCGACATCCATCAGCTTGCCAGATAGGAGGAGATCTCAACCAGATTGCCGTCCGGATCGCGGCAATATACCGAGCAGATCGGACCAAGCGCGCCAGCCCGCTCGGCAGGGCCGGCATAGATCGCCACACCGCAGTCGTGCAGATGGCTCACCACCCCGTCTGGCGGCGCGGCGGTGATGAAGCAGAGATCGCCGGAACCGGGTGCGTCGTTCGGTCCAGTGACCCAACTTCCCTGATCGGTGCCGCTCGGCCGAACGTTGATCTTCTGGCCGCCGAACTTCAGCGCGGTGCGGTTGTGCGGGCCGAAATCCTCCCGCTCCATGCCTAGTACGCGCATGTACCAGGCGACGGTTATCTCCACGTCCTTCACGTTCAGCACGATGTGGTCAATACGGTCGACGGTGAACTGCATCACTCGAGCCCATCATAGAAGTCGTTGCCCTTGTCATCGATCACGATGAACGCCGGGAAATTCTCCACCTGGATGCGCCACACCGCTTCCATGCCGAGTTCGGGGTATTCCAGCACCTCGACCTTGCGGATGCAGTCCTGCGCAAGACGTGCCGCGGGGCCACCGACACTGCCGAGATAGAACCCGCCATTCGCCTTGCACGCATCGCGCACCGCCTTCGAGCGATTGCCCTTCGCCAGCATCACCAGCGAACCGCCGGCGGCCTGGAACGCCGCGACATAGCTGTCCATCCGTCCAGCCGTTGTAGGGCCAAAGCTGCCGGTGGCATACCCGATCGGTGTCTTGGCCGGGCCGGCGTAATACACGGGGTGGTTCCTGATATAGTCGGGCAGGCCCTCGCCTCGATCCAGCCGCTCCTGAAGCTTTGCGTGCGCAATGTCGCGCGCGACAACCATCGTGCCGGTCAGCATCAGCCGCGTCTTCACCGGATACGCCGAAAGCTGCCGCCTGATCTCCGCCATTGGCCGGTTCAGGTCCACCGCGACCGCATCGTCGCCGAGGTGTTCGTCAGTCGTCTCAGGCAGGTATTTTGCCGGGTCGGTCTCGAGCCGTTCCAGGAACACGCCTTCCGACGTGATCTTCGCCAGGACCTGCCGGTCGGCGCTGCACGAAACACCAATGCCCACTGGCAGCGATGCGCCATGTCGCGGCAGGCGGATCACCCGAACGTCATGGCAGAAATACTTGCCGCCGAACTGCGCACCGATACCGAGGGTGCGCGACAGCTCCAGCACTTGTCTTTCCATTTCCAGATCGCGGATCGCATGACCTGCCTTGCTGCCGACTGTCGGCAGCGTGTCCAGCCAGCGGCACGACGCGAGCTTCACCGTCTTCAGCGTCATCTCGGCGCTGGTACCGCCGATGACGATGGCCAGGTGATACGGCGGACATGCCGATGTCCCGAGCGAACGCATTTTGCCGTCGAGGAATTTCAGCAGCCGTTCCGGCGACAGGATCGCCCGCGTCTCCTGGAACAGGAACGACTTGTTCGCGCTGCCGCCACCCTTGGCAACGAACATCAGATGGAATTCATCAGCATGGTGCTCGCCGGGCGCCGCCATGATGTCAAATTGCACCGGTAGGTTGTTGCCGGTGTTCACCTCCTCGAACATCGACAGCGGCGCCATCTGCGAATAACGCAGATTGGTCTCGGTGTAGGTGCGATGCACGCCCCAGCTCAGCGCCTCCTCCTCGTCGCCATCCACCCAGACACGCTGGCCCTTCTTGCCCACTACGATCGCCGTGCCTGTATCCTGGCACATCGGCAGGACGCCGCCTGCGGCGATGTTGGCGTTCTTCAGCAGATCGAGCGCCACGAACCGGTCGTTCGCGCTCGCCTCAGGATCTTCGAGAATGGCCCGCAACGACGCCAGGTGACCCGGCCGCAGCAGATGCGACACGTCGCGAAATGCCTGGAACGCAAGTTCGCTCAGTGCATCGGGCGCGACGCGCAGCACCGTTTGGCCGTCGCACGTCGCGGTGCGCACGCCGTCGATCGGCAATTGCTTCCACGCCGTGCGGTCCGGTCCAAGCGGAAACATCGGTGAATAGAGGAAGCCGGACGGTCTCGGCATCGGTGCATTCATCTCAGGTTCTCTCCGGCTCGTCGACGCTGACATCTCCCGCGCACGGGCGACTATTCCTTTGGTGGGCGGCGACGGAATGCATCGAGGCTCACCACCTGTGGCGTCTCGACCGGTCCCTCCACTTTGGCTGGCTCGGCTTCCGGCTCCGTGCCTGCATCGATCACCGGGATCGGCCTGAACCGCAGGGCAAATCGCACGTACGGATCCGCGAAGCCGGTCACTGAACCAAGCGGAACTACCAGCGCCGCCGGTACTCCGCCGAACGACAGGCCGACGCTGAACAGCCCGGCCTCGTCGTCCATCTTCAGATCCCAGAACTGGTGCTGCAGGACAATCGTCATCTCCTGCGGGTACTGCGCGCGCAGTCGCTGCGGGATCACCACGCCCGGGTAGTCGGTGCGGAAGGTCACATAAAAGTGGTGCTCACCCGGCAGGCCGTTGGCGGCAGCATGGGTCAGCGCGCGCGCCACCACCTGGCGCATCGCCGCCTCCACCCAGTCATCGTACGGGAGCAGGCTTTCCGGTTGCTGCTCCTTGTCCTCTGCCATGCAATACCTCGCGCGGTGCGAGTTACAGATAGCGCGCGCCGGGCGAGGGGGCAAAGGGTCAGTACGGTCCTTGGTCTGGCGACACGCGACCTCGGCTGGCGTCCGGCGTATGCTGCATGGCTTCGCTGAAATCTGGGCGTGCGCCACCCTTGCCCTCTTGATCATCGTTGGCTCTCGGGGATGTAGGCCGGATGCCGGTAACGGCAACGACCGCGCCACAGGCCAACAGAGCCGCGGACAGCATGAGCGCGCTCCGAATGCCTGCGACGCCTCCTCCTCCCATCAACGCCCCAAACAGCGCAACACCGACGCATCCGCCGCCCTGGCGTACGGTGTTCAGCACACCGGATGCGACGCCCGAGCGGATGCGCGGCACCGTGGCCAGCAATGCCGACGTCATCAGCGGAACCGACAGCCCAACGCCCAACGGGATCACCACCAAGCCTGGAAGCAACGAAGCATAGTTGGTTGTCGCGCTCAGTCGCGCGAGCAACCAGAAGCCAATGCCCGCGATGATCAGGCCCAGCGCCATCGGAATGCGCAGACCGAATCGGCGTCCGATTGTGCCGGCGGCAACATTGGCCATTCCCAGCACGACCGGGAGCGGCAGGAAGGCGAGACCGGCGATCGCGGGCGAATAGCCGAGGATCTGTTGCAGATAGAGCCCGAGCAGGAAGATCGTGCCGTACAGCGTCAGGTTGATCACCAGACCGACCAGGATTGCGGCACTGAACGTCGAATTGCGGAAGAAGCCGAGTGGCACCATCGGGTCCGCGGTGCGCGCCTCTCTCAGCAGGAAGCCGGCGCCACACAGTAGGGCACCGATGAAGCCGGCGACCACCAGGGGCGCATCCGTGCCGCGATGTCCAGCCTCGATGATGGCACCGGTCAGGCCGAGCAGCATCAGCAACACCAGCGCCTGTCCGGGCAGATCGAGCGCGCCGTTCCGGCGAGGTGTCTCGGCAACCGTGCGCCATGTCCACCAAATGCCGGCCGCACCGATTGGAATGTTCACCAGGAAGATGCTGCGCCAGCCCAACGCATCGACCAGCAAGCCACCCAGCAACGGCCCAGCAGACAAGGTCACGCTGCCAGCGGCGGTCCACAGGCTGATCGCGCGCGCTCGTGCCGCATCGTCGTCGCCGCACGCATGGGTCAAAAGGGCGAGCGAACACGGGACAACGAATGCCGCACCGACGCCTTGTAAGGCACGTGCCGCGATGAGCGTCCCTGTGCCGGGTGCGATGCCACAGGCCACCGATGCAATTGCGAACAATGTAAGGCCGGCAATGTAGGTGCGCCGCGCGCCGACCCGATCGCCTAGCGCTCCCGCCGCAAGCAACAGCGATGCGAAGGCGATCGCATAGGAGTCGACGATCCATTGCAGACCGGTAACTCCACCGCCAAGCAACTCGCTGATCCGTGCGAGCGCGACGTTGACGATGGAGACATCGAGCTGCACCAGAGCAAATCCGAAGCTCGTGGCGGCAATGATCGGCCAGAGAGTGGGCTTTGCCGCCCGTCGTCGCGGCAAGGTCGCCGCGCGCACGGTGGATAAAGTCAGGCTCGTATTCGGCACGTGCATCTCCTAGCTTGCGAGTGATGCACGGAAGGTGGGCAACAGCGCCGAGGTTGTCCGGCCTGATTGCTTCGGTCAGCGCCGAAGCGTTACCGCCGATGGCGCCGCATCACATCGACCAGCCGATCGAGCGGCAGCGCATGCACCGTGCGGCCGGCGAGCCCCGTCATCGTCTCAGCGCCGGTCAGCGCGTTGAGAATGGCTTCTTCCGTCGCTTCCGCCGCCGCCTGAAACAGCATGTTCATGTTGTCGGGCGAAAGCATGCGAACATCGCTGATTGCCTCGCCCTTGCGGATATGGTTGCCGGTTGCGAAAGCAAGAAAAATGTCGCCGCTGCCGTTGAAGCCGATGCCGGCAACCCAGGCGAGGCCTGTTGTGGCACGCCGCGCCAGTCGCTGGCACTGGATCGGCAGCAGCGGCGCATCCGTCGCCAGCACCACGATGATCGAACCGGCATCGCGCGGCGTGCCGCGATGCGACGGCACGATGTCCGGACCGATCTCTCGCCCGACCGGCACGCCATCGACGCGCAGAAGTTCGCGGGCGCCGTAGTTTGCCTGCACCAAAGCACCGACAATGAAGGTCTCGCCTGCGGTATTCGCCACGCGGGACGCAGTGCCGGTACCGGCCTTGAACTCGTGGCAGATCATCCCCGTGCCGCCGCCGACATTCCCTCGGCGATCGGTCCCGCGACCGCACTGTCCAGCGCGGCGACCGCATGTTCGGCAGTGACCGGGAAGCTCGCCGCGTCGCTGAGCCAGCCGTCATAGGTCTCCGCCACGACCGGCAGCAGCCAGGGCATCGGCACCTTGTCGCGCACGGCGAGTGCGCAGACCGCATCGCGCACCACGCCGACCGAGTGTGTATTGGTTATGCAGATGGGCGACGCCAGCAGTCCTTGTTCTGCGATCCATGCCCAGCCGGTCATCTCGCCATTGCCGTTGAAGGAGTGAATGCCGGCGAACACCGCATCGGTCCACAGCTCCTGACCGCGCGGCCAGATCGCGGTGACGCCCGTCCGCACGACCGATGGCGTGTCATGGATCAGAGTGGTGTAGCCGACGCGCACGCCAGGTACGTCGGTGATGGCGTTCCACTGGCCCGGCGGCAGCGTGCCTGTGACGATGCCAAGGTCACGCAGTCTGGCGCGTGGCATGTCGGTTCCTTTCACGCTGTTAGCAATGACACGGAACGCGCCTGTTCCAGCAGCCAGTCCCGAAAGATCAACAGACGGAGCGGCGGTTCGACCGCTTCGGGATAGACGATGAAGTACGAACGGTCGGCGCGCACACTGTGCCGCACCGGCCGTACCAGATGGCCAGCGTCCAGCTCCGGCTGCGCCAAAATCCGCCGCGACAGCGCAACGCCGAGACCGTCGATTGCGGCGCGCAGTAACAGGTCGGTCTCGCTGAACGTCATGCCTCGCTGCGACGGCGTCACGTTCATGCCCCGTGCGTGAAACCACTCGTCCCACGGCTGCAGCGGCGTGTGCAGCAGCCGTGCCTTCGCAAGTTCGGCAAGCGTCTTCGGCAGGCGGCCGTCGTTGAACCGCGGGCTGCACACCGGGAACACGTCCTCATGCGCCAACTGCACCGCGATCAGGCCTGGCCATTTCCCGCTGCCATAGCGCACCGCGAGGTCAACGTCCTCGGTGGAAAAATCCGCCAGCGCCTGGCCGGCGCGAACGTTGATGTCGATGTCGGGATGGTGCCGGTTGAAGTCAGCAAGCCGCGGGATCAGCCAATGCGTCGCGAACGCCGGCAGCACACTCACAGTGAGCGCGCGTTGCGGCTGGGCGCGGAGCTCGGCGACGCCGCGTGCAATGCGGTCCAGCGCTTCGCGCACCGTCGCGGCAAGTGCGCGGCCTGGCTCGGTGAGCTCCACGCCGCGACTGCGCCGATGAAACAGAGTCACGCCGAGTTCGCGCTCCAGCGCCTTTATCTGATGGCTGATCGCGCCGTGGGTGATATGCAGTTCGGCGCCGGCACGCGAAAAGTTCTGGTGGCGCGCGGCCGCCTCGAAGGTGCGCAGCGCGGCGAGCGGCGGTAGGCGCGGGGTCATCAGATGTGAGCCAAATTCACCGACCATGTGAGAAATCGTCGTTACAAATCGGGTGCCTGACAGCCTATGTGGTGAGCCCGCCTCATAGCAAGGGACATCCACATGACCCGCGCCTTCACCTCGCTCGCCTTCAGCCCCTCAGTCCGTGCGATGCAGGACCATTATGGCTCGCGAGCGCGGATGGAGGCACTTGAGGCACGCGATCCGGAACGCGCTGTCCTATCCGACGAAATGCAGGATCGGCTGCGCCGCGCCAACAGCATCATCATCGGCACCGCCAGCCGCGAGGGCTGGCCGCACGTCCAGCACCGCGGGGGACCACGCGGCTTCATCAAGGTGCTGGCGCTGGACGAACTGGCATTTGCCGATTACAGCGGCAACCGGCAGTACATCTCGGTGGGCAACCTCGCGGAGAACGACCGGATGTTCCTGCTGCTGCTCGACTACGCCGAGCGAACGCGGCTGAAGATCTGGGGCCGAGGCGAAGTGATCGACGATGACCCCGCATTGCTCGAACGCGTGCGCGATCCGGACTATCCGGCGCGGGTCGAGCGCGTGATCCGCATGCACGTCGAGGCATGGGACACCAACTGCAACAGCCACATCCCGAAGCTGGTGCCGGAGGCCGGCCTCGATGGCTGAGCCCGTCGCCGTCACTGCACTCCCGCAGGCACGGGAGACGCATTTCGGCATCGTTCTCGGCCTGGCTATGGGGCCGGCGGTCGGTCTCGGCCTGGGGCGGTTCGCCTATGCATTGTTGCTGCCGGCAATGCGGCTCGATCTCGGCTGGAGCTATACGGCGGCGGGCGCGATGAACACCGCCAATGCTGTCGGCTACCTGATCGGCGCATTGGCAGCGGCGCCAGTTGCAGCGCGGTTTGGCGACAAGCGCGGGTTTGCGTTCGGGTTGCTGTTGGCCACGGCATCGCTGTTCGCGACCGGCTGGAGCAGCGACTACGCCGTGCTCGTGGTTTTGCGCGCGGTGGCAGGAGCAGCAGGGGCGCTGTCTCTGATCACCGGGGGTGCGTTGGCCGCTGCTGCCGGCGGAGGTGGCGGCAAGGGCCGGCCCACGCTGGCACTGGGCGTGTATTTCGGCGGCGCCGGATTCGGCATGGTGGTCTCGGCATTCGCGGTGCCGGCATTGGTGGCGGAGGCCGGCTGGCGCACCGGATGGTTGGTACTCGGCGCGGTCGCCACGGCAGCGACTGTCGCGGCACTGCCGGCTCTGGCGCGCGCACCGGATGTCGCAGCACATGAGGTGCGTCGTCCGCCGGCATTCACTTCGCACGCGACGCGCGGATTGCGCGCGGTGATGGTGAGTTACGTCCTGTTCGGCGCCGGCTACATCGCCTACACGACGTTCATTGTCGCCTATCTGCGGAACCAGCTTGGCTTTGGCGCAGGCGATGTGACGCTATTCTGGTGCTGCGCCGGCGTCGCGGCGACCGGCGCCGGACTGGCGTGGGGACCTCTGCTGTCGCGACTGACCGGTGGACGCGGCGTGGCGCTGGCAAATGCCGTGGTGATGATCGGAGCGATACTGCCAGTGCTGATAGCAACGCGTCCGGCGGTGTTCGCGTCCGCTCTGCTGTTTGGCGGGTCGTTCCTGATCGTCCCGACCTCGGTCACCGCGTTCGTGCGCAAGGCGGTGCCGCCACGCGCATGGACCGCGGCAATCGCTGTGCTGACCGTCGGCTTCGCCATCGGCCAGTGCATCGGCCCGTGGCTGAGCGGCGTGGTGTCGGACGCGCGTTACGGTCTCGCCGGCGGATTGCTGCTGTCAGGCGGCATCCTGGCAGGCGCCGCACTGATCGCGTTGCTGCAACGCGAGCCTACGCCCATGGTTCGACCATGACCTTGGCGTGCCGCTCCGGGTTCGCCAGTTCGCCAAATGCGCCCTTCACGCCATCCAGCCCGACATGCCCGGTAATCAGTGGCGCCACGTCCACCTTGCCCTCGGCAATGTTGCGCAGGCTTGCGGCAAACTCCTCGCCGGTATAGCCGAGTACAAATTGCAGGTTGATCTGCTTGACGATGCCGAAGAACGGCTCGAACCGATCGGTCTCCATGCACACGCCGACCACCACGATGCGTGCACTCGGTGGAGCGCCGGCAATGATCTGCTGGATCACGCCGGGAACGCCAACGCATTCGAAGATCACCGCCGGCCGCTGCTTCGGCCCGCTGCCGAACAACTGCGCATAGCGGCTGCCGTCATAGTCGGGCGGTGTCGCTGCTTCCTGCCAGCTTTGATACGGCGAGGTCTTGCCCGGATCGACCACCACATCGGCGCCCATACGCAGTGCAAGCGCGCGCCGCGCCGGCGAAAAGTCCGCGGCAATGATCGGATGCACGTTGCGGATCGCGAGGCCTGCTATCACCGCAAGCCCGACCGGTCCGCAGCCGATGACCAACGGTACATCGTCCGCCGCAAGCCGCGCGTTCTGCACCGCGTGCCAGCCCACCGCGATCGGCTCGGTGAGTGCCGCCTTGTCGGCGGGCAGTCCGTTCGGCACCTCGAGCAGCAGTCGCTCGGCGAGCGGCATGTACTGCGCGAAGCCGCCGGCGACGTCGTTGGAATAGCCGATGCCCTGCACCGTCTTGTCAGCGATCGTCATCGGCATCGAGCAGACCAGTGTGCCGGGTTTCAGGCGCCCATCTGTGCCAGGACCATGTTCGACGATCTCGCAGCAGAACTCATGACCGAACACAACGTCGCGCGTCGGATCCATCGACAGGCGTCCGCCGGAGCGGCGCGATCGATCGGCGAACTGTGCCGTATGCTTGGCCGCGTGCAGGTCCGTGCCGCAAATGCCGCAGCACAGCGTCTTCACGAGTACCTGGCCTTCTGCCGGTCTGAGATCGGCGACGGTATCGACCACGATATCGCCGTGGCGGAAGATCGCGGCGCGCATGGCATTTCCCCCGGTTTGCTTTGTCAGGCGGCGAGCATGGCACGGATATCGGGCAGATGCTCGCGACCCCAGAACAGTTCGTCGTCAACGACAAAACTGGGCACGCCGAACACGCCCTTCGCCTCCGCTTCGCGGCTGATCGCCGCTACCTCATCGCGACCTTCCTGTGCGTAGGCGGCGAACGCAGCGCCATCGGCACCGGATTCTGTCAGCACCGCGGCGATCACCGCGACATCCTCGATGTCCAACTCGCGTTTCCAGAAGCGTTCGAAGATAATGTCGTGGTAGCGGCAAAAAACCGCATCGCCGGCACGCTGGGCGTGCAGCATGCCGGCGGCGGCGAGCGACGAATCCCAGATCTTCTGGGGTCCGCGAATTACAAGTCCGCGTTTGCTCGCCTGACGACGGCAGTCCATGTAGCTATAGCGCACGCGACGCCATTGATGTGCGTTGCGCTCTGCCTCCAGCACGTGTCCTTCCGCATCGAGACGCGCCGAGCCAAGAAAGCTTGGGATGTCGAGCACGTAAGGGCGCCATTCCAGGCGAACCGGGAAGTCGCGCTTGAGTTCGTACTCAAGGTCCTTCGCCAGATAGGCATAAGGGCTCTTGTAGTCGGTATAGACCGTGATGCGGCGCATGGCGTCCTCAGAGCGAGATGGTGCGGCGCTTCATTGCCTCGTCCCACAGCTTGCCGCGATCGAAATCGAACACGAGCGTGGGTTCCTCCGGTATGGTGAACCAGCCGCCGACCGCCAATTCGCCTTCCAGCTGCCCCGGGCCCCAACCGGCGTAACCGAACGCGACAAGGCTCTGCCTGGGACCCTCGTGGTGACCGATATCGCGCAGCACGTCCGGATTGCTGGTCATCGCGACGCGGCCGTCGATATTGACAGTGCCGGTGCGGTGATACTCGGCGCTGTGCACGACGAGGCCGATCTCCGGTTGCACCGGCCCTCCAGCATACAGCCGAACAGTGCCATCGTTGCCCTTGCTGTCGAGGCCGAGCGCGTCGAGCAGCTGCGCGATCGGCAGTTCCTCGCGCGGCCGGTTGATCACGATACCGAGCGCACCATCCTTGTTGTGCTGCACCATCAGGATGACCGTGTGCTGAAAGCGCGGGTCGCTCATCTCGGGTGTGGCGACCAGAAGCTGGCCGGCGAGCGATGCGCCCGGCTGAATGTCCTCGGGCTTCGCGAGCACGGCGGCGCTGAGCATCGGCGAAACGAGCAGGACGCCGAAGCACACAATGCCACGCCTGGACCGCATAAGAGCCATCAGCCGATATCCTGCCGCGATGCACGAACGCGCGCAAACGCATATGATGCTGCGGTCAGGAGAAGGAAACCCACGATGGCAGATACCCCAACGTTCGGCCGTTACGCCGAGATCCCGTTCGATCGCATGACGCCGGAACAGCAGGAAGGCTACCGCTTTCTGGTCGACGGCCCGCGCGGGCGCTTACCTGGCCCGTACAAGGTCTGGGTGCACAATCCGAAACTGGTGCATGCGGCCGCGCCACTCGGGCAGCATTTCAACCTGGGGGCATCATCGCTGACCGAGCGTGAGCGCGAGATCGCTGTCGTGGTCATCACCAGCAAGTGGCACTCGGCTTATCCCAACAATGCGCATGAGAAACGCGGCAAGGAGGTAGGGTTGCCGGCTGCCGCGGTGGAAGCGATCGTCGCCGGATTGCCCACCGCGTTCGAGGATGCGCGCGAGCAGGTGGTTTACGAAGTCGCGAAGGCGTTGGCCAACGTGCAACTTGTGCCGCAGGGGCTGTACGATCGCGCGGTGAAGGTGCTCGGCCACGAGAGCATCACCGACATGATCGTCCTGATGGGCTACTATACGTGTGTATCGCTGACGATGAATTTCTACGCAGTACCGGCGGGCAGTCCCGGCTTGGCGCGCTGACCCGTAATTGCGAGGTGCAACAGCGACGAAGCAATATCGGTCAAGGTTTGGAACGTGACCGAGATTGCTTCGTCGCTACGCTTCTCGCAATGACATTGGGACGGCATGCCTCACTCGGCGCCGAGGCGGGGCACCACCTTGCGATACAGGTGCCATGTCGCATGCCCGAGCACCGGCAGGATCACAACCAGGCCGACAAACAGCGGCACCGACCCAACCACGAGGCCACAGGCGACGATCAGCCCCCATAGCGCCATGACGCCGGGATTGGCCGACACGGCGCGCGCTGACGTTGATATGGCGGTGCCGATGCCGGCGTTGCGATCGAGCAACAGCGGAAACGACACGACGCTGACCGCAAGCACCAGCAGTGCGAACAGAAATCCAGCGCCGATGCCGACGACGATCATCGTCCACCCTGCGTTGGTGGTGAACACCTCGCTGATGAAGCCCGCGACAGACGCGGGTGGCTGCGGGCCAAGCGTGACCACATAGATGATCTGCGCCACCACCAGCCAAAGCAGGAACAGCGCGATCAGCATCAGGCCGAGCAACAGGATCGCGCCGATCGAGGGTGAGCGAAGCACGCCGAATGCATCCACCCAGCGCACGTCGCTGCCTTGCTCGCGTCGCCGGCTTATCTCATTCAACCCAACCGCCGCGAACGGACCGACGAGCGCAAAGCCCGACGCGAGCGGGAACAGCAGCGGAAGCAATCCATAACCTGACGCGAGCCGGCCCAGAACCAGGCCGATCACCGGGTAGATGACGCACAGAAAGATGACGTCGGTGCGGTTTGCTTCAAAGTCGGCCAGACCATGCGCGAGCGCGTCCCACAGGTCGGCGACGCCAATACGACGAACGGCGAGGGTCGCGTCTTCTGCGGCGCCCTTGTGCCAGGTACTCTTCAGGCCCGGCGGCACCGATTTCGTGCACCGCGAGGCGAAGTTGATCCCACCCCCAACCAGGCGGACTTTGGATGACCATGCTCGTTCCTCCCGAACCAGTGGTCAGGGAGCGGCAGCCGTCAGAGAGCCACGGCTCCCCCGTGACGCGAAGTATACGTCGCGGGATACCCGACTGGCGATCACAAAATTCCCGCCGGTGCGAAGCGTCACGATCCTCCAGCAGCCGCGGCTACGCGCGGGTCGGCGGCCGGAACCGAGATCGCGCCGCCGCGGTCGGAGGCGAAGTTGATGGTCCCTGGCGCGTCAGGCCCACCACCTCGTCGGCCGAACGACTCGACGACGGGTACATCCGCCGGATCCATCGGCTTCATGCGTGGCTTGCGCGCGAGTGCCTGCTCGATGAATGGCGCCAGCTCCGCCTGCTTTTGCTTCTGTCGGACGGCATCGCGCGCCTTGAACTCGGGCAGCAGTGTAGCTGCGAACAGTTCCAGCGAATCGCAGATGTGTTCGTGTTTGTTGGTGCCGGATTGCTGCACGAAGATGACCTGGTCGACGCCGGCGTCCTCGTAGCCCTTCAGGTGAGCGCGCAACTGATCGGGCGTCCCGATGCCGCCGCGTCCGGCGTTGTCCGGCAACTTGTCCTTCACCTCCAGGAACTGCTCCCACATGTTGGTGACGCCGGGGCGATGTTGGCCGAAGAGGGCGATGTAGCCGAGCGAATAGCCAAAGAAGCGGAAGCCATCGAGACCGCGACGGATCGCCTCCTGCTCATCGGTGTGGCACGACATGCCGGTGACCAGCGCGATGTTCGGATTGACGCTATGGCCGAGCGGCACGCACTCCGGCGATTTGATGATGTCGTAGTACTCCTGGACCCATTTCGCAGCCAGTTCCGGTTCCAGGAAGGCGAAGGTCAGTGCGCCCAATCCGTCACGTGCGGCGCGGTGGATGGTCTCGCGCTTGGAGCACGCCACCCACATGGGCGGATGCGGTTTCTGCACCGACTTCGGCACCAAGTTGCGGCAGGGCATGTCGAAATACGTGCCGCGGAAGCCAGGGTAGGGGCGCATCGCCAGCATGTTGGCGGCCTGTTCGGCGGCCTCGCGCCACATCGCGCTCTTTTCCTCGGGCGGAATGTGGAAGCCTTCCATCTCCAGCGCGGTCGCCGATTCACCGGTGCCCCAGTCGGCGCGACCGTTCGACACCAGATCGAGGGTGGCAATGCGCTCCGCCACGCGCGCCGGATGATTGTACTTTGGCGGCATCAGCACGATGCCATGGCCGAGCCGGATGCGCTGCGTCCGCTGCGAACAGGCGGCGAGGAAGATCTCAGGCGCGGATGAGTGCGAGTACTCTTCCAGGAAGTGGTGCTCGACCTCCCAGACGTAGTCGATGCCGAGTTTGTCGCCGAGTTCGACCTGTGCGAGCGCCTCCTGGTACAGGCGGCGTTCGGAATCCTCGCCCCAGGGCTGTGGCAACTGGTGTTCGTAAAACATGCCGAATTTCATCGTGCTTCCTCCTGAGCGTCATGGCGGGGCTTTGGCCCCATTGGCGCCAGCATAAGGCCATTGCGGCGACCGCTCCCAATCGTCATGGCCGGGGCAGCCCGGGACACGCAACCGCGGCCGGGTCACCCTGGGCCAGGCCGTGTCCGCAGGCGACAGGAAGAATGGAACCGCAAAGCACGCAAAACACGCAAATGCCGCCAGTTCGCTAATGGGTTTGTGCCGGACTGACGCCTGCGTCGGCTGGCAAGCGTGACTGCTGATGGGCGCTTACGCGCCTACATGAGCACGGACCCATTGGTGTTCATTTGCGGCCATTTGCGTTTTTTGCGTTGCTGCTTGCTTCGGGCCGCAGCGGCGATCCGGGGAGCCGGTTGCCAAGCGTCGCACAGGTGATTGTTCGGCGGTCAGGGCGGACCGGTGGCGTGCGACGGCAATCGTGGCGGTGGGGCGGGCCATAGGGGGTCCGCTCGGTCGGCGTGGTCGTCGGAGTTGAAGGCGATGAGCCGCGTGTGCAGGTTGCCGAGGAAGCTGGCGAGGTTGCCGCCATAGGCGATGATGGCGTGGCTGAGTTCGTCCCAGAAGGCCCGGTCGAGCTGGCCGGGCGCGATGCCGAGGTCACGGCAGATATCGACGATGACGGCGCCGACCGGGCGGCGGCGCACCTCGGCGGCGATTTCGTCTTCCGTGGGGAGGCGGGCGAGGCGGGGGGCCTCGGTGTGGTTGGCGGGCTCGGGTTCGGGCGGGGCGTCCGGCGGTGCGACCAGCCGGGCGGGGCGTGGTCCGCGGATGTCGGGCATGCGGATGGACGATGGTGTGAGGTCTCGGCCGCGGGCGGCGCGACAACACAGCGCAGCTTCGAGGGCCGCGGCGCGACGCAGGCCGCTGGTGATGCGGGCGAGGACGGCGGCGAGGTCTGCGGTGCCGAAGGGTTTGGCGAAGAGGGCGAAGCCTGGGGCGGCGGCGCGCTGCTGGACCGTGCCGGCGAGTTGCTTGCCGTAGTCGATCAGTTTGCGGACGACACTGAGGACGCGGCCGAGGCGGCTGGGTGTGTGTGCGTCGGCCCGAGGTGGATCGGGGTCCGTGGTAGCAGAGGAGGGTTGGACGGCGGCCGACATGAACAAAACAGGAACATAAAGGACGGACGGCGAAGTTACACTTGACAAACCCATCCCCTAAATGTAGTTTGGCTGCTTAGGAGCAAGCCGCTGTGAAATCCGAGCTTTCCGCCCTTCATTTCCACAACGAAGAAGCCGCCTTCGCCTATGTTGAAGCCAAGCTGTGGCCGGAGGGGCAACCCTTCTGCCCGCATTGTGGCGTCATCGGTCAGGCCGGCAGGCTGCTGGGTAAGTCTGTCCGTCCCGGCCTGTGGAAGTGCTATGCCTGCCGTAAGCAGTTCACCGTCCGCATGGGATCGGTGTTCGAGTCCAGCCACGTTCCCTTGCATATCTGGCTGCAAGCCTTCTACCTGATGTGTAGCAGTAAAAAGGGAATCAGCACCCGGCAGCTTCAGCGTACCTTCGGTGGCAGCATGAAAACCGCGTGGTTCCTGGGACATCGCATCCGCGAGGCCATGAAGGAAACCCGTGACTTCTTTGATGAGCCGCTGGGTGGCCCATGGCGTACCGTCGAAGGCGACGAAACCTACATCGGCCGCAAGGCCGAGACCCGAGCTTTCCTGCCACCGGCGCCAAAGCAGGCTGTCGTGGCTCTGGTGGAGCGCGGTGGGGCTGTGCGCAGCTTTCACGTCCCGAACGTCAACGCCGTCAACCTTCAGCCGATCATCGCCAAGCATATCCATATGGACAGCCGGTACGTGACCGATAGCAGCACGGTATCCACCATGCTCGGACTGCCCTTCAGAGGAAGGCACCAGATGGTCAACCATAGCGCGAAGGAGTACGTGCGGGGCGACGTGTACACCAACACCGTCGAGGGGTATTTCTCTATCCTGAAGCGGGGCGTCTACGGCATCTATCAGCACGTGAGCGAAGCTCATTTACAGCGGTATCTGACCGAATTCGACTTCCGCTACTCGCACCGGATCAAGCTTGGCGTGGATGACGCGCAACGCACCGAGATCGCGGTTAAGGGCGCACAGGGGCGGCGGGTGACCTATCGAACAGTTGGTGGAAGCCGGCCAGCTACGTCGGCCGCCTAGGCCGCTCCGACACCGTGTGAGGTATCGGTCATCAGCCATCGTTGACCAACGGCAGTTCGAGTTATCATTCGACGGCCACGCAGATAAGCCGTAGGGTTTGCGCATGTCAGACCGCAAACCTAAGCCGCCGTCCAATGCGGATAATCCCGAGCAATCTCGCCGCTTCGTTGATATGGCGCGGGAGGTCGAGACGGATGAAACACCCGGAGCTACGGATCGGGTGTTCGAGAAAGTCATTAGACCACCCGTTCCTGGGAAGGTCAGTCATGGTGACTCCTCTGGTCGTAATCGACGGCGGCGCTGATCAGCAAGACGCTTACTACGGTCTTTACCGGATTCGTATACCTGAGGTATGCCACGCCGCCGGTCTCTAAAGACCATCTCATTATGAAAGGCCTCAAGTTGTGCCTTGGTGATGAACTCAAGCTTTGCTGGCTTGAGATTTATGAAAGGGAAAGAAGACAAGGGCCGCCGGGCTAAGGATGGGTGAAATTGATCAATAGCTAACCTTCTTGCTACCCAGACCACAACGTCAGCAGCCTGCAACGGCAGCCACTTTCTTTCGTCTTGCCATATCGGGGATGGGCCTAAACGCCTTTTCATCCACCTTGGCCCCCTCCCTCGCAGTTCATTCCAGAATGACCAAATCTCTTCTTTGAGGGTGTTGCTATAGTCATCGAATATGAAAGATACTTCTTCAAGACTCCTAAAGTATTCACGCTGAAGCTCTAGCGCTCTTCTCATACATAAAAGGGAAATATGGAAGTAGGGAGAATTTAAAGTGACGCTCGTCCTTCCTTTGAACACATTATAATAATCGCGTTCATCTACGCCAAGCGCAAACCCATGGTTTAAGTGATTGTTCATTATGTTTACGAGGTTTAATAGTCGTGCATCTCTTTCCTCTGGTCCAAAGACATCAAAGCAACCGGTCCGGCTGGCTGCCTGCTGCGCCTTTACGTATGCCAATTTCGGCTCTCTCGCCAACTCGGCGCACCAATCTTTTGTAAATGCCGCCCACGTCTCGACAGTGGCAATGTAGCCGCCCATTACGAAAAATGGCGGTTCGGCGCTTTCGTCAAGCGCCACTTGGATCACCATAAGCGAGTGCCTTTTTGCTTTCTCCGGCGGTAAACCGCAGACAAGCGCCCACACCGCTTCGACGGCTATTTTAGGATCGCATGGTGGCGGACCGCTTAATGCCCGCAGCCTAGCGTCCAGCCCCCATTCAGCGAGGCGCATTAGACGCCTCCTCTACATCTAGAGGCTGGGTTTGGCAAGTGTAACCTTGCCGGACGGACTTTGTCAAGGAAATGTTCCTGCACCAGCGACGCCAGAGGCCGTTAGCTGCCGACCACCGACGGGCGCGAGATGCTGCTCACTCCTTACACCGAGCCGGAGCCGGAACTCAGGCTCCTGATCCAACAGCTCAAGCTCAATTTGCCGCCGCAGCCACCACCGCGGATCGCCTCCCGCACAGTTCCCAAGCACCGCGTGCAGTGCAGACCTTTCCGACTGACCCGTTGATCGGCAACGGGCGCGAAACCGAAAATACCCCCAATCCGCGAAGACGGGCTAGGTCGGCTTAGGAAGCGCCCGGCATCCCGGCGGGATCGCGCGCGGCATGACGAACCGCGTAAAGACACCTCGAACGCTATGCCGGCACCGCAGCAGATTGAGCCTTGCAGTTCGATTGGCCTGCCATCGCCTGTTGGATCAGGTCGCTACACCAACTCGCGATATCGGTTTCGTCCGACGCTCCATAGATCCAGTGTGAAATCTTCAGAAGCGCCGCGGATGAGAGGATGACGCAGCGTAGAGCGATGTTGCATTGGATTTCGTACAGTGCGGTCAATCGGCCGCCTGGCTCGACATCCTTCCTCTCGAATGGCGTAGTGTGATGGATCGCATCTCGATAGCGTTTCCCAACCACCATAAGGGCCGCGAACGGCTCATCACTTCCGCTTTCTGCTCCTATTGAGGCGAACCGAACGACGCGATCGAGCCGATTTTTCAGGGGCGCGCTCTCCTTTGCGGCAGCATACTTGAGGAAATCCTCGTCGCACTCTAGAAAACCAAGCCGCTTGGTGTGCATCGCGGTAAAAAATAGGCCGCTGAGAAACGCCTCGACCAAACTGAAAGTAGAACTGACGATGCTCCGACTCAGGAATTTTTCACGAGCGACCAGTCCAGATACCGACAAGGCATCGCGCCTCGCATCGATAGTCGGCATTGTGAACGGTTCCAAGCGCGATCGAGTATCTAGCAATTCGGCGAGAGAAATCTCGATGTCTCTCAAGAAGTGATGTTCTGGGAATTCAAACCTCAATCCGTACGTCGAAATGCTGACGTGAGCGTAGAAAGGGTACCGCCGCTTCACCGAGTTGGCCAGAGGGAAAAAGGCTTTCTCGAACTCCTCCAGACGAAGTGATAGACCACTGCCAGACTTCACTTCGTCACAAAGACGGGCGAGGTCGTGATATTGGCAACGGACAAAGTTGTTGTCGATGAATTTTCGGGTCTCTACGGACAGATCACGGTAGTTGCGGCCAATCTGCGAAGAAACGCTCCTTGCGGTACGGCAATTCAATATTTCGCCCGCGGTCTTCCGTTCTGCCTCGAAGACTTGCCAGTTGGGGATGTCACCCAACAGAAGTCGGGAAACCACGAGGGTCTTCATTTTTGTCTGAGCGCTGACCATGCGAACTTTTCCGAGGATTACGTCTATTGCGACAGTGACAAGTCATCAAATCTGGCGAAGCTGCCCCGACAGTCTTGGCCCCGCTCGCGCGCCGATAATCCCGTTTGAAGCGGTTGGTATATTTAACAGTCCGCATTCAGTCTCGCGAGAAGGTCGGACGGCTTGCCTGCGGTGACAACATCACCTCGACGCGCGGCTTTCATCGCTTCCACGGTTTCGGCATTCGGCACCAACGGCTCAAAGGGTAGGGCCTTCTCGGCTGCAACCCGCTTCAACAGCAGCCGGAAGGCGTCGGACAAGGTAAGGCCCATCGAGGCCAGCACTGCGGCCGCCTCGTTCTTGGTTGCCTCATCGATCCGGGCACGGACTACGGAATTCTCGGTCATAACTCAAATTCCTATTGGGCTACAATGTAGCCCAATAGCGGCGCGCATGTCCAGAGGACCAGACGCGATGGCGGACCTCCAATATTGGGGCACGGCGGCCAGGTCGGTGGCGAGGTCCCCGGTTGAGGCTGATACCGGCGCGCGCGGCCTGGGTGGTGGCGGCCTCAGCATCACGGTCAGGCGAAGCCGGAGTGTGGTCGAGGGCGCAGTCCTTGTCGCTCCATTTTGTGGCAAAGACGTGGATGGCCGGGCCAAGCCCGGCCATGACGGTGGGTGGATCCGGCGATGATGGTGGGTGGATCTAGCCATGACGGTGGGCGGACGGTGCGGCGTCGGTTTCGTGCATGTCGTCGATGTTGAACGTGGCGATCACGCCGGCGGCGGCATGAAGAAGAGACGTGACCCCGGGTCACCGCGAGGCGATGCCCGAGGGCGTGGATGGCCGGGCTGATTCTCGGGTCAAGCCCGAGGACGGCCGTGGCGATGGTACAGTTACCCTCGCCCTGGTGCGATGAAGTCCCATGGCGCGTATTCCTGGGTGATGTCGGTCATCACCTCGATCAGCGCCGGCGAATTCACCGCCAGCGCCTCGCGCAGCGCGCCGCGCAGCCCGTCGGCGTCGTTGACGCGCCAGGACGGCACGCCGAAGCTCTTCGCATAGATCTGGAAATCCGGATTGCGCAGCTTGGAGCCGGAATCGCGGCCCTCGAACAGCCGCCGCTGATCGCGCAGTACATTCCCATAGGATGAGTTGTTGAACAGCACTGTCACAAGGTTGATGCCGAACTGCACAGCGGTCGCGAGTTCAGCGCCACCGAACAGGAAGCCGCCGTCGCCGGTCAGTGCCACCACGGGTCGGTCAGGCATTGCCACCTTCACCCCGAGCGCGGTGGGAAAGCCAGCACCGAGCGTGCCGGAGAAGCCTGAGGTGATCAACGTGCGCGGCGCGTGAATCGGGAAGCCGAACCACGAGACGTAGCCCGCCTGCGTCATCTCGTCGCACAGAATGCCGTTCTCGGGCAGCACGTCGCGGATCGCTTCGAGGAACGACATCTGCGGCTGCACCTTCTGGATCGTCTGCGCGGTCTCGGCCTTGGTGCGCGCGATCGCCTCGGCGCGCGCCGTGTCATTGCGCGGCGCGACCACCGCGGCGAGCGCACGCGCGGCATCGGCGCTGTCGGCGACGATCGGCACATCGGTCCGCAGACGGCGCATCTCGGCCGGATCGATGTCGATGCGGGCGACTTTCAAACCGGCGGGTGCCGCACCCCAGCGCGACATCGGCACTTCCAGCCGCGTGCCAAATGCGACCAGCAGGTCGGTCTGCGGCCAAAGCTTGTATGCCGACGCGATGGTGAGGCCGAGCGGATGCCGGTCATCGATAATGCCGCGTCCGCTGCGGAACGATACCACAGGTGCATTGATGCGCTCGGCCAGCGCGCGGATCTCCGTCGCCGCATGCAGCGCACCGCCACCGACCCAGAGCATAGGCGCCTTCGCCTCGTTCAGCAGCTTCGCCAGTGCGGCGATGCGCTCGGGATCGGGCAACGGCTTCGGATGTCGCGGCAGCGGATCCTGCGGCGTGATCTCGGCCGATGCGCCGAACTGGTCCCACGGCATTTCCAGCGCGACCGGCCCTTGGCGTCCCGACAGCATCTCCTGGAAGGCACGCGCGGTGAGATATGACGCCTGGCTCGGATGCTCGATGCGCTCGGCCCACTTCAGCAGGCTGCGCAGCGTGGCGAGCTGGTCGGGCAGTTCGTGCAACTGGCCGCGGCCGCGGCCGATCATCATGCTGGGCACCTGCCCGGTCAGGCACAGCACCGGCGCGTTAACGCCCCAGGCGGTGGCGAGTGCGGCGGTGGTGTTGAGCACGCCAGGACCAGGCACCACGGCGTAGGCGGCGGGGCGCCCGGTCGCGCAGGCATAGCCGAGGGCCATGTAGGCCGTGGTCTGTTCATGGCGCGCGTTGATCAGGCGCAGGCTGTTGGAAGCGCGCGCGAAGGCGTCGAACAGACCATAGGTCTGCACGCCCGGCAGGCCGAACACGGTGTCGATGCCGTGACGAATCAGGCTGTCAACGATGGCTTCACCGCCGGTCATGCGTGGCATGGGCTTGTCCTTGCGCTGGTGGGCGGGGCACGTTGGCATGACGGGACCGGTGGGAAAAGTCGGCCCGCAATGCACCAATGGCTGCGTTGCCAAGGATGCGGGGAGCCGTTACTGGTGGGGATGATTGGCTACTGATAGGTAAGCAAGGAACTGAAATGCCCCCGACGACCGCCGCTCTCGACCTCGAAGCCACCACCATGCGCCGGGTATCCTGGCGCCTGATGCCGTTCCTGCTGCTCGCCTACCTGATCTGCTACATCGATCGAGTCAACGTGGGCTTCGCCGCGCTGCAGATGAACAAGGCGGTTGGCATCGATCCGAAGACCTACGGCCTGGGCGCCGGCATTTTCTTCGTCGGCTATTTCATTCTGGAAGTGCCAAGCAACCTGGCGTTGGAACGGTTCGGTGCGCGCACCTGGATCGCGCGCATCATGATCACCTGGGGCCTCGTATCGGCCGCGTTCGCGCTGATCGGCGGCCCGATCTCTTTTCTGGTGCTGCGGTTCCTTCTAGGCGCCGCTGAAGCCGGGTTCTTTCCTGGCGTGATCCTCTACATCACCTACTGGTACCCGGCGCACTATCGTGCCATCATCGTCGGCATCTTCATGGTGGCGATTCCCGTTGCTGGCCTGATCGGATCACCGATCTCCGGCGGGATCCTCTACATGGATGGCCTGCTGGGGCTCGGCGGCTGGCAGTGGATCTTCCTGCTCGAGGCCGTGCCGGCCGTGCTGCTGGGCATCGCCTCGTTCATCTGGCTGACCGATCGGCCGGAGCATGCAACGTGGCTGACCGGTGAGCAGCAGCGATGGCTGATCTCCAAGCTCGACGCTGAACGTCGTCGCGTTCCACGCATCTCGCATGAGTCGGTCTGGCGCGTGATGACCAACAAATACGTGCTGATCATGGCGCTGGTGTATTCCGGTGCCGCCGGCGCCTCGACCTCACTGGCGTTGTGGATGCCGCAGTTGGTGAAGTCGTTCGGCCTCACCAACTGGCAGACCGGCCTGCTGAACGCCGTGCCCTTTGGCATCGCCGCGGTGTGGATGATCCTGTGGGGACGCAGTTCCGATCGCAGTGGCGAGCGCGTGTGGCACAATGCTCTGCCGCTGGCCTGGATGGTGCTTGCGATGATCGCGACATTCTTCGCGATCCACAGTCTGTGGGCGATGATCCCGCTGCTGACATTGATCGCGGCCGGCACCTACGCCAGCAAAGGGCCGTTCTGGGCGCTTTCGTCCGAGTGGCTTGGTGCGGCGTCGGCGGCAGCGGGGCTGGCGCAGATCAATGCGCTCGGCAACCTGTCGGGCTTCGTCTTCAACTACCTGATCGGCTGGATTCAGGAGGAGACGCACAGCTTCCCGCTGGCTTTGATGCCAATCGCCGCAGTGGCGACAATCGGCACCATCGCCGTCCTGGTGATCGGTCGTCGCCAGCCGCGTACCGTGGCGGCGACAACCTGAGGTCAGGCTTCGGTCAGGCGATACACCCGCGCCGCTGTGCCACTGTAGAGCGATTTCTTGTCGGTCATCGACGCGCCGGCGGTGATCCGCTTGAAGGCGTTCCACAGCTCCGTGTAGCCGCAGGATTGCTTGTCCGGCGGGAAGTTGCTCTCGAACATGCAGCGGCCGGGGCCGAAAGCTTCGATGCATGGCTCGACGTATTGGCGCCACGCCGCGGCAAGTTCCTCGGATGATGGCGGGACGTCGCGCTCGTGGAAGTCGAAGCCGAACGAGGTCATGCCGATGCCGCCGAGCTTGACGTTGACATTGGGGCATTTCGCCAGTTCGCCGATGTCCTTCCTCCAGGCGGCGCGGATCTCTTCGCGATGGCCTGCATAAGGCCCCACGCCGAGTACGCCACCGACATGGTTGAGGATGATCGTCGTGTCTGGGAAGGCGCGTGCGAGATCGATCGCGTCGGATAGTTGCGGATGATACTGCCAGGACTCGAAGCTGAGACCGAGCCTGGCGAGCTGGGCGAAGCCTTCGCGGAACTTCGTGTCGCGTGCCAGCCTCGGTGGCACGACGCGGGAGGTGTATTTGCTGATCGCCTCGCTCGCGTCCCAGGACACACCATAGCGGATGCCGCGAAAGCGCCCGCCGGCAACGGCGATCTGTGCCTCCAGCACGTCGCGCACGCGCGCGCCAAGTGTGAGATCAGCGTGGCCAATGATCGCCTCGGCGACGCGGCAGGGACCGTAATTGCCCGAAGCGCTCATGGCGGCGATGCCGTTGACGAACTCGACCTCGCCGACAGGCGCCATTTCGGCAGGGCCGTGCTTGCGATACATCGCCTGGCACTCGAGGAAGACGGTCGCCACGATGTTGTGTCCGCCGCCGATGTCGGCCAGGAGCTCGGGCAGGAAGTAGCGGCCACGATGCGGCGCGTCCCAGAAGTGATGATGCGGATCTATGATCGGCAGTTCCGGCTCCAGCGCTGCCTCGGGCGGACGTTTCGCCAGCCACGCCTTCAGGTCGGCGTCCTTGCGATAAGTCAGGCCTGGGTATTCGCCTCTGGCGTCGCCCGGTTGGGCCATTTTTCCGTCCCCTTGGTTTATCCCGGCGGCCACGCTAGGCACGGGCGATGAGGCGCGGCAAGATCGCGGTGTTCTTGGGGGGCAGACGGAGCGCGGATCAAGAATTGATGAGCCGGATGTTTCGACGCTTCAATAGCTGGCATGATGTCCTGGCAACGAACGGCTTTTTTGAAGGCAGCAGGTGAAGCGATGATGACATCGGTCCGGGTGGCGCGTTTGTGGGGTTGGATGCCGGGCGCGGCTGCGTTCGGTCTTTTGATCGGGTCGTCTGCCGCGCTGGCCGCGCCGTTCTGCCTGCAGACTTTGACGGTTCCCCCACAGTGCATGTACTACGATGCCAACCTGTGTCGGAACGATGCCGCAAAGCAGGGCGGGTGGTGCTCACCGAACCCGGGCTCGACGCTTGCGGGAACCGGCAGTGGGCAGTACCTGCGTCGTGACCTCGCAAGGTGCTTCTACGTGCGCCTTCCTGGACCGGGTCACCTGCGATTCCGAGGCAGCTCGTCAGCACGGTGTCTGTTACCACGATGAGGCGCGAGCGACCGGTGCTCCCGATCCTTACGCTGCGTCAGGCGGCCCGTATGCGCCAGCGCCGACGCCGTGAACGGCTCAGTACACTGGGGCGGCTAGCCGCGTCTCTGCTGGTGCCATCGGATTGCGAGGGACGTCGCAAGCTCCTGGCTTCTGATCAGCTCTCTTGCCAGCGCATCCTTTAGCCGGCTGCTTTCACTTCTGAGCTGGCGAGAGTCGCTCAGGATGCGGTGTTGCTCCTCGCGCGCCGTCAGTAGTCTCTTATAAGACCGATGCAAAATCGCGACATTCTCCGCCACGTTCTGCAGAGCAAGTCTTGCGGCATTCGCCAAGGCGGTCAGCCGGAACGGTTTGTCGAGATGCGGATACCCGTGAAACTTGCATGAGATCTGTTCGATCGGATGTCCGTTGATCAGCAGGACCGGTATATTGCGGTCGGCGATGCTTTCCACCAATTCGAAGCCAGAAATATCAGGCAGTCGCGGCTCGACTATCGCGAGATCGAGGCAACGGGTCGCCAGGGCCTGAGTCGCGGCCCTGCCGCTACGGGCGCGAATAACGGCTGCTCCGCAGAGCTGTTCAAGTCCAGTCGCGAGGGCCTCACAGACACCGTCATCTGCATCTACGACGAGAAGTTCCAGCATTTCGACCGCTCGTCCCCGAGATATCGCTGTTATTACGATACGAGTTTACCCCCCGTGGTTCAAGTAATTTGTGAAGCAGAAACGGCATTGGCCTGCGCGCCATATTTAATTCGCAAAGCCAACATTACATTATCTGCAAGGGCGGACCAGGGCGCGCCAACCGAACGCCGCCATCAGGCTTGCTTCCGCGCTGTTGCTGCATATCCTTCTGCCGGCGGTCGGGCGGTTCGCGGTACGGACGACTGCCAACCTATCGGGATGCTAGTGCGTTGCCTGATTGACCGATGCCGGACCCTGCCACACCAACGTCAAGGAGGGCCAAATGTGGCGCTTCCTGCTGCCGCCTTTATTCGCGACGACGGTAGCCGTGATTTTGCTGTTTGCCGGCGTCCGCAGCGATGCGCAATCGGCGTCCGGCGTCTCGGAGCCGGCCGACGATATCGTCGGAAACGCCGCCCCCAGCCATGATTCGCCGCCGCTGCCGACGCCGTCTCCCCCCTCGCAGGGCCCATCGGTATCGGGCGTCGCGGAGCGGCCGCAGGAGGCGCGGGACGCACGCGACGATCGGGCTACCGATCTGCGGCACCAGGTCAGCGACCTCCAGGATCTGGTGGCACAGGTCAACCAGCAGCTTGCGCAACGCAAGGCGCAGAACCCGGCCGCGGTCGCCGGCGAACAGCAAGGAGCGCCCGAAGCACCTCAGCCGGACGACCTGCAGCGTCAGGACAATGAACTGCACAACGAACTTCTAGGTCTGATCACGCAACTCCAGCAGGAGTTGCAGCTTGAGGAGCAGAGCCCTCCGGTCACGGACGCCGCGGAGCAACAGGAGCGGCAGGCGGCGCGTGACGCGCTCAAGCATGAGATCGCTGATCTGCAGCGCGAGGACAACGAACTGCAAGGCCTGATGACACACCGCGGCGCGGCTGTCGCACAACATGAGCCCGAGAGGCAGCCAGCCTCCCGCACCGATGGTACCCCGGACGCCGGCCAGCAGCAGACCTCGGGCGACACGACGCCGGAGCATCAGGCCGCTGACCTACGGAGCCAGATTGCCGATCTGCAGCGTCAGGATGCCGCCCTGCAAAGCCAGCTGGCCGCGCACAGGCAAGAGCTGGCCGAGCGCACCCACGAACTCGATGTGGCGCGAGCTGAGGCGGACAACCTGCGCCAAGGCCTTGATACGCTCCGTCGGCAGCGCCAGGCGGAGGAGGCGTCGCTGGCGCTGGACCGGCTGCGTCAGGGCATCGACACATATCGACAGCAGCGGCAGGCCGACGATGCGACGGGAGCACGACAGAAGACCCCGGAGCAACAGCAAGCAGCACCCGCCGCAACGGCGCGGCCTGCCGCGTCCAAGCCCGTCCCGCCGCCAGCGCAGCCCGCCGCGGCCCGGCAGCCAGGTCAGCCCACTCCAACCACCCAGCCAGTACAGCCAATACCCGCGGCGTCTGCCTGGCAACAGTTGCAGACCGCGCAGCAGTGGCTGTCCGCGGGTCGACCGGATGAGGCACGACGCGTGCTGGCGATGGTGCAGACCCAGGTGGTGTTTCAGCCCGGGACAGCGGATCGGCCTGATCCGCAGGTCTCCAACCCCACGATGACCGACGTTGGCGATGCGATTCGTTGGCTCGACATGGGCGCGGGCGACCAGGCGATGGAGGCGATAACGCGCGCGATTGACGACGCTAACCCCGCGGCAGGTGCTGCCGCCAGGAAACGCTAACTCCCGGCTCAATACACGCCGCTATGTGCTCTGCCGGCTCCCGCCATTCCCGGAGGCCGCTTCCGCACTTGGCTGTCGCATGAATAATGATGATGTAACAGGCAGCGTAGGGCTGGCACACCAACTCGTTAACTGTGCCTGCCGTACTATGGCAACGCCCGGTCCCCTTTCCCCGGGCAGCCGTGCCTTTGGTGAACCGCCCCCCCGACCCCGAATCAGGGGCGGTTCACCGACGGCGGAAGAAGAGGGGGACTGATCGGCGGCTCCCCCGACACCCTTCAGGCGATACCGATCACGATCCACAGCGGGTCGCCTTGCAGTGGCGTGGCAGCCTGGCCGGTGACGTCGGCGAATCCGGCTTCCCGGATATAGGCACCAATCAGATGCTGTTGGTCCGGTCCAGAAAGCGACTGCCAGATCGCCACTGCCTTGGTCGGAAAGCATCGATTGGAGAACGACACCACGAACGGCGCACCGGGTCGCAGCACGCGGCGCACCTCCCGGAAAACGTCGACCGGTCGCTGCAGGTATTGCACCGATACGCACAAACAGGCGCCGTCGAATACCCCGTCACCGAGCGGGAGCGTCGGTCCGATGTTGAGGTCCTGCACGAACCATCGCGAGAGGCGTGGGTTCGCGGCGAGTTCTTCCTCGTTCATGCCGTGGCCAACGACGGAGGCGTAGGCGATGTCCTCCGGCAAATGACTCACCCAGCTGCTCATCAGGTCGAGCACCGCTCCGCCTTGTGGCAGACGCTCGCGATACACGCGCGTCACAGTGGCGATCGCCCCATCATCGATGTGGGTGACAAACCGTGGGTATGCGTAGAACTCGGCGTCCGGCGACGGATCCGCCTTATCGAACGCCGCTTCCGGCAATCCCGGTAATTGCTCCACAGGTTTGCGAGCGCCGTCCTACGCGCGCACGTAGTTTCGACCTTCGTACATATCGCCAAAAATCCCAATGAACACAGCGTTTTCTGATCGACGATCTGCCTGGGGGCAACACGACCGCACCACAGCAAAACGGTATCGGATTACCTGAGTATATCTGTAGCAGTCAGGCGCATTCCGCGTCCGGCGTAGCAGATGGGTGAAGCTCATGCGCGTCCTCGACTATCGAGACTTGAAAGCTCTCGGGATCAAGTACTCCCGTCCACAGCTTCGGGAGTTGTGCCGCACTGGTCAATTCCCAGCACCGATCCAACTCGGGCCGCAACGGATTGCGTGGCGCGAAGGACATAGAGGCATGGCAGGCAGCACTCCCGACGCCGTCTAGCCATGTGCCGTTCGCGGGCGCTGGGGCACAGGCAGGACGGCAGGCAGAATCCGGGCGCGGCCAACATAGCCGGCCACCGGTCGCGCCTGTGCACGCGCGTCCTGTGAAGCTGCTGCGAAGACCTATCAACCGGGAAGGCGGACAGTGACGCGCTCCGTTACCCCATCGCGTTTGCCCTCCGTGCCGCCGCACGGTGCGGCGCTGGATGATGTGATCGAGACAGCCAAGCGTAAGTCAGGACGCAGCAAGGAGCGTCTGACGGTCATGTCTATGGGCAGCGATCCGTTCAGGCTGCACAGAGAGACCCACCACGCGAACTCACAATGGCTCTTGGAGCAGATGGCCCAGGGTGTCAAAACCGACACGGTGCATCTGCGTGGGCTGCACTACATTCTGATGACGCGGAAGCCCATCAGACCATTGCAGCAAGGCGAAGATGTTGCGCGGCAGTACTCCAACACCGACTATCAATGGCTGATCAAGATTGCAGCCGTAGCACGATGGCTTGGCTATGTGCCGTATGACCTGATCGTAGATGAGCGTAACGCAGCGCCGGTCAATCACATTCCAGACGAACCGGACCTGGAAGTGTCACTGTTCAAGGGTGACAGCATCGTTGTGCCCGGTGTTGACGCCATGCTGCCACAATTCAACGTCGGCAATTTTGCTGGACGGCAAGAGTACCGGCTTGTCCTGATCGGTGAGAAAACGTCGCTTGCACCTGTGCTGCTACCTATCGCAGAGGAACACGGTGCAGAGTTGTTGCTGCCGAGAGGTGATATCAGCGACACGTTGCTTGAAGGCGTGGCGCGGCGTGCGACCGAGGATGGACGGCATACGGCCGTATTCTATTTCAGCGACTTTGATCCGTCCGGTCATGCCATGCCGCACATCGCGTCACGCAAGCTGCAAGCCTTCGCTGCGTTTATATATGACGAACTGAGTATCGAAGTGCGTCCGGTCGCACTGACCTATGAGCAAGTCATCGAGCATGATCTGCCGGAGCCTGCGTTCGAAGAGACAGAGCACCGAGGGGAGAAGTGGAAGCAGATTTGGAACCGTGAGCAGACCGAGATTGACGCCTTGGCTGCGCTGTATCCCGATGTCTTGGAACAGATCACACGCGAAGCCATAGCACCATTCTTTGACTACAGCTTGGCCGACCGTGTTGCCGAGGGCGAGGCACGCTGGCGTGCTGCCGTAGATGCACTGCTACAGAACGACCCGCGCTATCAGGAAGCCAAGCAACTGCTGATACCGGTCGTCAGCGAGATAGAACACATGGCGAATGAGTGCAGCCTAACCACCGACTTGCTGCATGAGTTGCTAAGCGACATTGAACCGATCGAGCCTGAGCCACCTGACCCGGAGTATGTGCTTGACCAACCTAAGCCGCTGTTCAGCACTGAGGATGACTGGCTAGACGCGACGCTTGGATTAATCGAACGCAGGCAGCAAGGTGGCGGCAGAGCTGAACAGTGGGGGAGGCCGTGCTGAGCAGGCACGCCGACGCAAGCTCAAGGATGCGTTGCGGCGCGATAGGGTAACGCAACGCGCACCGTCACTGCCGCGTCGGCCCATCGCATGATCGGGGTCAAAAGAAACCCCGATGGGATCGGGCCATCGGGGTTCAGTTTTGGTAGGGGGAATCGCAGCGCTATTGGCGCAATCAGAACTGATGCGGCTTCGCTGCGACTAGCCGTCGTCGAAAACCCGGCTCTAAAGCATCGTGTGCAATGGCTACGACGCGAGCAGAAACGCGATCAGAAGCTCGAAGCTCGCCTACCACAGCGTCTCAAGGTCATCGCTGACGAACACCATTTAGAAGCAGTCTACTTAGCAACGAGTCTCGCATCATATTCCTCAATCATTTGTCTCAGTGGTTCCGGTCAGCGTTCCGCTGTCGCATCACTTCGCCGCGCTGTCCGATTCGCGCCAGGGCAATGTTCAATATCCATTAGCTGAAATCTCGCTTCTGGTGTTGTCCGCGACTTCGTCGAGACGTCGGCACGGTCGGGCGCAGGGGCGATGGCCAGCAAATCGTTCCATGCCTTGCTCGCCCGGAGCGTTCAACGCATCATCCACGGGCCATTGCGACGGCCCGTCAGGACGGGTTTTCCATTCACCGCGACACTGAAACGACCTACACCAGCACCCTGGTGTTCTTCGAACGCAACGCGACGCAAGCGACACAACATATGGCGGCGCTGGCACGCGGGTCAGTTCAAGCCGATTCTCCCGCGACCCTTATCGGCGCTCCTTTAGACGACGGCAGTCGGTGCTGCTTCATATGGCGTATGGCCCTCCTGCTGTTTCCGGAGTGTCGCGTGCTATTCGGCAAGATGACGGGACATGCTCCAGTCAGCGCGGATCGCCGATCACCGGATGTCCATCGCCGTAGCGTGCGCTATCGGTGGTCCGGAGCTTGCCGGGGCTCGCTCCGGTAGCGGCGTGAACCCTTTTGCGCTGATAGCAAAACCGGTGGGGCGTTCCTCCGGAACATTGTCGAGCCGCGCTAGGTCCTTCCAGGACGCCATCTCTTCGCCGGTCCAGCGGTTCGACTGCCAATGAGAGAAGTGGAGGTAAAGGAATTCCCGCTCTCCGGACCGATCCGTGGTGAGACGGCCGCGATCCCAGAACCACTGACCAGGAAAATTCCCGGTGCCGTCGATCCATTTGAGCCCCGGTAAGTTGGTGGAGAACTGCTCACGGAAATAGCCGCCGCCTAGAAATGGTGTGATCAGGCGTCGCCAAGCCCGCTTCCCGCGTATAGGCAGGAACAGCCGGGAGAACATCTGTTCGTCGAAGCCCTCGTAAGGCGCCGAGGACAGCCGTGCCTTCCATCGCGGGATCTGCTGAAAGGCAGAGACCATGCTGGGTGTCGTTCGCAACAACGCGAAGTGTGCACTCACGATATGTTCGTGCGCGCTAATGACATCGTGAACCAGGACCTCTGGCGTATAGAACCTGCGGAGATCGCCGTAGATCACGTCCAGATCGCCAAACCCCCAGTAATCGTATCCGGCGATCTCTGATGGATGAATGAAACCCCAGGTGGGCTTCAAGTCGCAGAGCGTGTAGGCCTCGGTCCACGCAGGTTTGATGCCGAGGCGCGACGCGGCGAGTGCGCGATAATCCTCGAAGCTCGTTGTCACGACGCGCAGGTTCGGCGGGAGGTCTTCCGGCGGCGGCGCGTCGCTGAACAGTAGCCAGTCCACCGTCGGGTTCCAGCGGCAGGATTCAATGAAGAAGCGCATCCACGCCGGCCAAGGCCCAAACCAAGGGATGATGATGAGTACGCTTGGGAGCGCAGCCGCCATTGCGAACACTACTCTCTAGGGAATTCGATCGAACAGTCCACCCGCGACCGTGCTCTCAAAACCTACATCTCCAGGCGCACACGGCACACAAACAAATCCGTGAGTGCGAACTGCGGCCAGGGCCGCGCCGGCGGTGAGTGTCGAGGAAGTTGCCGCCTGGATTCTGTAACGACATGTCTATTGTCGTAGCCGTTGAGCAGTCCGAAGGAGCGCATCTCCGGCGTGTGGTGAGTGTGCCACAGGTGCTTACTGCGCCGAGAAGCCGGCCACGCCGCTCAAGGGCGGTCCCAGACCGCCACAAATCGACCGAGGGATCTGACTGCTCGCCGCCTTGCCGGAACACGCAAGCCGCCTGTTGGAGCTCGGGACAGGCTGGGTGGACGCACTGGCATCAATCGGCTGACCGCAAGCGAGATTGTCACAATACTCACCAATGCCGACCTCGTCGATGACGAGGTCGAGACCGACGCCTTCGGTGATACGGATCCTGATCAGGTGGTTCGTCCCGGCTATCGCAGCCAAAGCGACGATGATATCTGGGCAGTCAGGCTCCTGGTGAAGGCGGTCAAACTGGCGGGGCTCAGGTGAGCGACGAAAATTGGTCCCGGCGTTGGTGTGCCAACAATGATGAGTAACCTGTTCAATTACGCTGATCCGAACTCACTGGTATCGCGCCTGCGCCTGCGCCGTTCGCAGGTCCTCCGACAGCTGATTGCGGACGTCACGGCCGTGAAGGGTGATTGCCGAGTGCTCGATGTAGGCGGGGAGTTCGAGCTACTGGATGTCCATCTTCGGCCCCGACTGGCTCCACGCGAACCGCGTCCATGTGACGCTCCTGAACCACACCGACGAGTATGTCGGCAAACCGGACCCCGAATTATTCGCCGTCGTCATCGCGGACGGCTGCGCGCTGCCATACCGCGATCACATGTTTGATCTCACCCATTCCAACTCGGTGATAGAGCACGTCGGAGACGGTCCGCGCCAGCGGCGTTTCGCGGAGGAGTTCCGGCGGGTAGGGTCACGCTATTACCTACAGACGCCGGCCAGGTGCTTCCCGTTGGAGCCCCATGTGAGGTTCCCCTGGTTTCAATATCTGCCGTCTGCCGCGCGCGTCTGGCTGTTTCAGCACCTATCCTTGGGCAGCTATCCTCGGGTCAGCCGTGAACGCGCCGAACACTTTGACCGCGAGCTGCAGCTCCTCACACGCCGGCGCCTCCGCAACCTGTTTCCCGATGCCGCATTGCGCCGGGAGCGCCTGTTCGGGCTAACCAAGAGCTACATGGTGGTCGGCAGAAACTAAATGGCGTCGTGCCTCTGTAATATGGCGGAATGACCTGTCGCTCTGACTACATCTATTCAGAATGCACTGGGCGTGATGCCGGATCGTCACGCATGGCAACGATCTAGCGAGCGACACGATCATTTCCTAGTTCAGCGCGTCATTTCTGGTGGACAAACACCTGTCCGCCGCGTCACGCTAGCGAAATGACCTAAGACCTCCCATGACCCCGGTCCATAATTTCCCGCGCGAGCGTTTCATCGAGATGACCCATGGCCATCTCTCAATCACGGCATCTGTCCTTGGCTGGCATGGACGGCGGCACCGACCACATCGGCGGGGCGCTTCTCGCCCCTTGGTTCTCCAGGCATAATCAACTCCGTGGCTGCTTGGCAGTAAGCATACAGCTTGCAGCCGATCGACGCCATAAACGGGATCATGGGCAACGGCAACGGGAGGAGGTTGCATGGATGCGATTGGCGTGTTGCACGAGAAGCTGGTGTTCGGGCGGCGCGCCCGCGTGCTCGCTGAGGAACTGGTTAAGGCGATCCCCGACGAGGGCAGGTACTGTTCTCGATGTCGGCTGTGGCAATTGAACAATCGATATTCTGGTTAAGCAGCGGAGGCCTGACCTAAACATCACCGGCGTGGACGTGTTGTTGCGGCCAGCAAGTCGCATTCCCGTGGCGAGAGTTTGATGGGCAGCACCTGCCATTTCCCGATCAGTCATTTGACGTGGTCATGTTCGTTGATCTACTCCATCATACCAATGATCCCGCTATTCTATTGCGGGAAGCTAAGCGCGTAGCGCGAGTGGCCGTGGTTTTGAAGGACCACACACAGGACGGCCCGTTTGCCTATCACACGCTGCGTTTCATGGACTGGGTGGGCAATGCCCATCATGGTGTGGCGCTGCCATACAACTACTGGCCGGGCGACAAGTGGCGGGACGCGTTTGCCGCCATAGGGTTGGCACCGGAGCGTTGGAATTCTCGACTTGGCCTTTACCCGTTCCCAGCCTCGCTGATCTTCGATCGCAACCTGCATTTCGTGGCGCGGCTTACCGGCCAGAAATAGCTGGTTCCAGCCGAAGTCCAATTGCAAATTGAGGCACTACCCATCAGCGGCCTGTCGCTGCGGTGCAGGCTGCTTCACGAGGGGCTTTCTCGGCATACTGATCTTGCGCCTTGGCAGTGACACGACGTTGTCTGCCGCTGGCGGATCGACGATGGCTGACAGTTCCTTTTCCCACTTGGTGAACAGTTCGCGCTTCTCAGTTCAGTAGCTGTGCAAATTGTATACACGATGCATACCGGGCAGGACGTGAGCCATCGCCAATTCAGCCACTTCGGTCTTGACGTTGGGGATTGCAGACCATCTTGTGCGAGCCGTTCGGCGAAGGTCATGGATGACGTAGCTGGTCACACCTGACAGTTCATCGAGTTGCTTCTTGCCTCTGCTGAACCCGGTGTAAGGTTTCCGTCCCCGACTCATGCTGAATACATAGTCGCCACGCTGGCGCGGCAGGTTGTGCAAGATTTCCAGTGCCATCGGCGCAAGCCGTATCTCATGCGCGATGCCCATTTTCATGCGTTCACCCGGTAGCGAAATCAGCTTCTTGTCAAAGTCGATTTCAGACCACGATAGCTTGGCAATGTCGTTCAGCCACTGCCCGGTCAGACAAAGCAACTGAACCACCTTGCCGAACGGATAGCCGATCTTCTCTGCGGCCTTATAGACAGCCCGAAGTTCGTCGTCGGTCAGGACGCGGTCGCCTCTGCCACGCTTGCCAATCTCTGCCTTGGCACTGAGTACCGCCATCGGCGAGGCGTCCAGCCGGCGCTTTTGTACAGCCCATGTGAACAGGGTACGCATATACCCGAACAGATTGTGTGCCTGTGCCTGATGGCCGCGTTCAACAATCCCCTCGATCACCTTGGCGCAATCATCCCGGCTGATCGAGGCGATGGGACGTGACCACCATTGCTGCGGCAATTCCTTGGTCAGTATGCGACGGGCTTCGTGACCATGATCCTTGTGATTGTCGCGGCAGTGCTTGGTCAGCCATTCCTCAAGCACCTTGCCGAACTGGCTGGACTCGTCGTGTTCCCGCCTGGCGGCATTCGCCGCACGCTCCTTCGCCAACTCCTGCTGTGGGTCAATCCCGCGCCGGATCATCGCCTTCCACTGGCAGGCCGTCTCCCGAGCTTCGTCCAGGCTGACAGTGCCATACTCGCCGATGGAGCGGCGGCTTGGATTGGTCTGGCCGGGAAACCGGGCACATAGCGAAAATGACTTGTAGCCGAACTCGGACACCCGAAGCAGCAAGCCACGGACCTCGGCATCCCGGTATTCGATCCGCCCGGTTGCCGGTGTCCGCTTGGCTGCTTCGATGAACGTCTTGGTGAGGTAAACTCTCTGTGACATAACCTGTGCTCCTGCCTATGCGCGGCTGGGGGCAACAGCGTCACACCCTTTCCGGTTGACTTCGCCTGTCTCCAACCGATCAGGCTAAATCACAGTTCATCGAAAACCCCGAATGATTCCCGATAGTTAGCCGGTCCGTCCGTAACTGGGGCAAAATCGTGGGCGGTGTCTGAGAAAATGGTTGCGCCGACACGGGACGACTTGATTCAACCTGGATGTGACCACCCCACCGGAGCTGTCTGGTCTGTCGCATGCGGAACTGCTGCAGCTTGTGGTGAAGCTGCTGGGTGAGGTGGCGGATCTCAAGCGGATGGTCGCCGAGCAACGTGACGAGATTGCGCGGCTGAAAGGCTTGAAGGGCCGTCCGGCGATCAAGCCGAGCGGGATGGAGCAGGGAACCACGCCGAGGCCGGCGCACCGCGGCAAGCGTCGTGGACGTGGCAAGTCGGCCCCGCGTGTCAGTGTGGAGCAGCAGACCCTGAAGGCTGCGGCACCGGCTGGATCGCGGTTCAAGGGCTACGCGGATTTCCTGGTGCGGGATCTGGTGCTGAACGCTCGGCTGATCCGCTATCGCCGCGAACGCTGGGTCACGCCGGCGGGGCACACCATCGTGGCTTCATTGCCGCCCGGTGTCAGAGGTCATTGGGGTGCGGAGTTGCGCCGCTTCATATTGTTGCAGCACCACCAAGGCCAAGTGACGGTGGAGCGGCTAACCGCGCAATTGCGCGCCGTCGGGATCAGCATCTCGAAGCGCCAAGTGATGCGTCTGCTGATTGATGGTCAGGACGACTTTCTTGCCGAAAACCGCGACGTGTTGCGGGCCGGCCTGCGTACGGCGGCCTGGATCACGGTGGACGATACCGGCGCGCGCCACGCCAGACAGAATGGCTTCTGCACCCAGATTGGCAACGACCGCTTCACCTGGTTCGCCACGCGGGCCAGCAAGAGCCGATTGAACTTTCTCGATCTCCTGCGCGCCGGACACACCGATTACGTGATCAATGACGCGGCCTTGAGCTACATGCGTGGCCGTTCGCTTGCCGGTCCCGTGATCAGCCAGTTGGCGGCGCAGCCCCGGGCACACTTCGCCAACCAGCTCGCCTGGCAGGCGCATCTCGACCGCCTCGGCATCAGTGCTCTGCACGTCACTCCAGACCCAGTGCAGATCGCGACCGAGGGCGCACTATGGGGCAGCATTCATGCCCACGGCTTCCTGCGCAACACCGTCGTCGTCAGCGATGATGCCGGTCAATTTGACGTTGGCCGACATGCGCTGTGTTGGATCCACGCAGAGCGATTGGTGCATAAGCTCGACACCTTCACCGAGCTGCACCGCAACGCACAGCAGCGCGTCCGCGGGCTCATCTGGTGGTTCTATGCCGATCTGAAGACCTATTGCGCGGCGCCGACAGTCCGACGCCGCGCCGAGATGCGCGCCCGCTTCGATCGCATCTTCTGTCGCCGCACTGGTTTTGCCACACTCGATCGCCTGCTGTTGCGGCTGCACGCCAATAAGGCCGAACTGCTCGCCGTCCTCGAGAGGCCGGAAATCCCGCTGCATACCAACGGCTCCGAGCGGGACATCCGCTGTCACGTCATCAAGCGCAAGATCAGCGGCGGTACCCACAGCGATGCCGGGCGCGACTGTCGCGACGCCTTCCTCGGCCTGATGCACACAGCCACCAAACTCGGCATCGCTTTCTGGGATTATCTCGGTGCACGGTTGCGGACCAGCCACTCACCGGTCGTTCCTTACCTCCCAGACCTCATCCGTTGCCGCGGACAACCCGTTTACTCCGTCCTGCCCTGATCGACAGCGGCTTTTCAGGCTCGTAGGTACTTTCGACACACGAGGCGCAGCCGGTTGCTGATCTGGTCGCGAACGTGCTGGGGCATTGGAGTCGAACCGCTCGCGTCCTTCCATTCCGCCGTGTCGACCACGCCTGGGAATGTCAGATGATAGAGTGCGACGTATTTCGGGCCACCACCGCTGGTGCGGAAACGGCGGGCGCAGAGCACGCCGGGGACACCGGCCAGGGCAGGGACGTGCTCTTTGTCGTACCACGTGTTGAATGCGGCCTCGACTTCCGTCGCAGGGGTCATACCGACCAACAGGAGCCCGCCGGCATTGGCCGGCGCGATCGCGTCGCCCGGGAGAATTTGCTCGCCTTCGTAGCGCATCAGGCGATCCACTTTCGCGGTCACCCGCTTCGACCACGGCGACAGGTTCTCTCCCCCAATGGCGCGGTAGCCTGGGCCTCGAAGCACCTCAAGGCTGTCGAGGTCATAGGTCGCGACCGACTGCCTCGGGTTCTCCGCGCCGATCCACCGCTGCAGCGTCAGAAAACCCGGCACCCGCTGGCGTTCAGGAACATGCTCGGTATCGTACCAGTCGTTGAACTCGCCGGCGTCAACGTTCGAGAAATCCATCGCCGCGATCAGCACACCCTTTGCCATGGCGTTCCTCCTTCTTGCGCAACGCCGGAAACTCTAAGGCAGCTGAGCCGGAATCCAAAGGGGCAGCTCACGGCAAGTATCAGCCAACGGTACTGCCTGGACCCGTGTGGTTCCTGCCACGAAAGAAGATCAACGGGTCGCCATCCGCGCGCGAGGCAACCGCGACAATCTTGCCGATGATGATCGAGACGTCGCCTCGGTCGAGTATTTCGTCAACGACGCAGTCGAACACGCCGAGCGCTTCGCGGAAGACGGGAGCACCGGTCGAGAGGACATGCCACTCGCCGGCAGCGAAACGGTCGGCGCCGGAGACGCCTGCTCTTCCGCCGAAAGCATCGGCAACCTTCGTAGCGCTGGCCGGCAGAAAATTTACTGCGAAGTGACGGCGCGACATGATGCCGGCAAGTGCACTGGTCTTGCGATCGACCGACACGAGCATGGTTGGCGGGTTGGCTGTCACGTGGGCCGCGGAAAGTCCAAGAAAGCCGGTGGGCCCGTCATCACTATCCGCGGTGACAACGGTCATGCCGGTCGCCCGCTGCCCGAGCGCCGTCCAGAAAGCCTTGGCGTCGATTTCGCCGCCCGATGTCACCGTCAAGGTTGTCATGTCGGAGCCCGCCGTCGTGGTTTGCAACCGGCGTCCAATAGCGGATGATACCGCCGATCGGAAGCTCAGGGCTTGCGCGGGGAAGCAGCAGAAGTCGAAAGAACATGATCAAGGATCCAGCTTGGGCGTTGGCCGAGCACGTATGTGGCAGCGAATTCGGGGACTTGCCGACCGCCACGCGGGTCGCCACTCGCAACGATGTCCTTGACACGTTCGGCTGCCTGCTTGGCGGCAGCGGCGCACCCGGCATCGCGGAACTCGCCCGCGTCATTGGCGGCTGGGGCGGCGTTTCGCAGAGCCAGGTGGTGCTGCGGCGGCTCCGACTGCCGGCGCCACAGGCCGCGATGATAAACGCCAGCATGGCGCATGCTCTCGACTTTGACGATACGCTCGATCACGGCGGTTCGATCCATCCGGGTGCATCGGTGCTCGCCGCGAGCCTTGCCGTATCTGACATGCTTGGCGGCGTGTCGGGCCAGCGCCTGCTTTTGGCGATCACGCTCGGCCTCGATGTGTCTTGCCGTGTCGCGCTCGCCTCGACGCTCGATCGCGGCTGGCATCGCACTGCGGCGATGGGCGTGTTCGGCGCCGCTGCGGCTGCCGGCAAGCTGCTCGGCCTGAATGTGGAGCAGATGGTGAATGCGCTGGGGATCGCATTCAGCCAGGCCGCGGGGAACCGCCAGTGCATCGTGGATGGCGCGCTGACCAAGCGCCTCCAGGCCGGCCAGGCAGCCAGCAGCGGCGTATTGGCCGCGCTTCTGGCCGGCGAGGGTTTTACCGGTGCTCACGACATCTTCCTCGGGCGGTTTGGATTCTTCGAGCTGTACCAGCCCAACGGTCATGATCCAGCAAAATTGCTCGAAGATCTCGGCAGAGAATTCCGCGGCGATCAGTTGAGCTTCAAACCTTATGCTTGCGGCCGGCCTCAGCATGCCATCCTCGATGCCGCAATTGCCGCACGGAATCAGCTTGGATTGGGAACCACGGTCGATCTTGCGGCAATAGCGGACGTGCGGGTGACGGCGGCCGCCGCGACGATCGCGGAGAACTTCAAGGGCGGCTCGCACAAACGCCGGCCCACGCAGATCGTGGAGGCGCAGTTCGCGCTGCCCTACCTGATCGCGGCGGCCGTGGTGCACGGTCGCGTCGGCATCACGGAAGTTGCCGATACCCATAACACCCAGGTCCTGCACATCGCCGAGCGGATGGTAGGCATCGATGCAGGACACGAGAAGGCCGCTGTGGCTATCAGCCTGCGTGACGGTCGCACGGCGACTGTCGCCACAGGCTCGCCTTTCGGCTCACCAGAGAACCGCCTCAGCGTTGAGCAGCTCAGGATGAAGTTTGCGGATTGTGCGCGCAATGCGGTGCGGCCACTGTCGGACGATGCAGTGCGTGAGGCAGCGCACGCGATTCTTCACCTGGACGAAATGCAAGATGTGGGTGACCTGCTGCGGCACTTCGTGTGATGCCCGGCGACGCTGAACAGGAGACCGGATAGTGACTGCCGGAAAAATGCGGCTGGGCATGTCGATCCGGGGCTATGGCTACCACCCGGCGGCCTGGCGCCATCCCGATGTGCCGGCCGACGGCACGCTGCATGTCGAGCATTATGTGCGCAACACGCAGGTCGCCGAGAGCGGCAAGCTCGACATGATCTTCTTCGCCGACGGCGCGGGCATTCGCCAGGGCGACAATCCTCGCGGCGCGCTGTGTCGCACCGGTTCGGATATGGTCGAGATGGAGCCGATGACGTTGCTGCCGGCGCTCGCCATGGTCACGCAACACATCGGTCTGGTGACAACGGCATCCACGACCTACAACGAGCCGTACAACCTGGCGCGCAGGTTCGCCACACTCGATCTGATCAGCAACGGCCGTGCTGGCTGGAATGTCGTTGCATCATGGTCGGACCACGAGGCGCGGAACTTTGGCCTGGAGACAACGCCCGACTACGACACGCGTTATGCGCGCTCGGCCGAATTCGTCGAGGTGGTCAAAGGGCTGTGGGATAGCTGGGAGGATGGCGCCCTGCTGTTCGACAAAGCCAACGGCCGCTATTTCGACGAAGCAAAGATGCACGTGCTCAACCACACAGGCCGGTTCTTCAAGGTGCGCGGCCCGTTGAACGTTGCGGGCATGCCGCAAGGCCATCCAGTGATCGTGCAGGCGGGTGCCTCCGATCAGGGGCGGGAACTCGGCGCCGCAACCGCGGACGTCATCTATGCGATCCACGACTCGCTCCAGCGTGCGCAGAGCTATTACGCCGACGTGAAAGGCCGCATGGCGAAATACGGGCGCGAGCCTGATGATCTGAAGATCATGCCGGCCCTTTGCCCGGTCGTCGGTCGCACGCGTGCGGAAGCGCAGGCGAAGTTCGATGAGCTGCAGGCGATGATTGATCCGCTGGTCGGCCTCGGCCGGCTCTACAGTTCGTTCGGCGATCTGTCGGGCTACCCGCTGGACGGTCAAGTGCCCGAGGATTCGCTGGGAAAGCAGGAGCATCGCAGCCTGAGCGTTCAACTGGTGGAACGCGTGCGGCGCGAGAAGCCGACGATCCGCGAATTGTATTTGCGCTCCGGCATCACCGGATCCGCGAAGATCGGCACGCCCTCCGATATTGCCGACGTCATGCAGGAATGGTTCGAGGCTGCCGCATGCGACGGTTTCAACGTCACGCCCGCGACTCTGCCAGGCGGCGACGAGGACTTTGTCGAGTTGGTTGTGCCCGAACTTCAGCGCCGCGGCCTGTTCCGCACGGAGTATGAAGGCAGGACGCTGCGCGAAAACCTTGGCCTGAGGCCGGTTATCAACCGCTACAGCCGGCACCGCCGCGCCGCCGAATAAACACGTCTGCCTACAACCAACTCATCTCAGCGAGGCAAATGCAATGGCCAGAATCCACTACAGAATAGTCGCTCACGACGGAGGGTGGGCATATAAGCTCGACGACGTGTTCTCGGAGCCCTTCCCCAGTAAGGCCGCGGCGCTTGGCGCAGCAAAGCGAGTCGCCGCCGAGCAACACATTCCCGGCGACACCACCCACATCGAATATCAGGATGAACTCGGCAGATGGCACTCCGAAACGTCTGAAGGGGATGACCGGCCGGAAGCCGATGTGGTTGCCTGAACCCGGGCGAGCGGGCCGGCATTCCGGTTGCCAGCCTTTGCGCCTGCGCCCATCATGAAGTGCTCTGACCGGCCGGATGGATCACACCCATGTCCATGAGCCTCTCGCCAAACCTGCCGCCCGACAAGCAGCGCGAAATGCTGCGCCAGATGCTCACCATACGCCGCTTCGAGGAACGCGCCTCGGCTGACTATCACGCCGGCAAGATCTACGGCGTCGTGCACTGCTACATCGGTGAGGAGGCGGTCGCCGTCGGCGTCTGTTCAGCGCTCGATCGCCGCGACCGGATCATCTCGACGCATCGTGGCCACGGCCACTGCATCGCCAAGGGCGCCGACCTGAACCGCATGATGGCCGAGCTGTACGGACGGCAGACGGGCTACTGCAAGGGCAAGGGCGGCTCCATGCATATCGCCGATTTTGGCATCGGGATGCTTGGCGCCAACGGGATCGTCGCAGGTGGGATATCGATCATCACCGGTGCGGGCCTTGCTGCGCAGCTCGAAGGCAAAGGAGGCGTCGCGGTTTCCTTCTTCGGCGACGGGGCATCGAACGCCGGGCCCTTCCACGAATGCCTCAATATCGCGGCGACGTGGAAGCTGCCGATGCTCTACGTGTGCGAGAACAACATGTACGCGGCGCAGACATCGGCCGCAGCGACGCACGCCTTGAGCGATGTGGCGGCACGCGCGGCCGGCTACGGCATTCCAGGTTTCGTGGTCGACGGCAACGATATCGTCGCGGTTCATCAGGCGGCAATCCGTGCCGTCGAACGGGCACGGTCAGGCGGCGGCCCGACACTGATTGAGTGCAAGACCTACCGTCAGCGCGGCCATACGGAGCGCAAGGGGCAGCCCGATCCCCGCGACAAGACTGAGGTCGACGCGTGGAAGCAGAAGGATCCGATCGCGCTGCTCGACCGGCAGTTGAGGGATCAGGGTGCCCTCGACGACGCCGGTTTGCAGGCGATCGAGCGCGATGTCATGGCCGCGCTCGAAGCCGCCATCGCCTTCGCCGAGGGAAGTCCCTTCCCGCTGCCCGAGCAGGCGACCGACGACGTGTTTGCAGCGTGACGCGAGGAGCGGACGATGCGAGAGCTGACGTACAATGAGGCTGCACTCGAGGCGATCGCCGAAGAGATGCGGCGCGATCCGAAGATCTTCTACATGTCGACCGACGCGCTGCCACCGCTGCTGAAGGAATTCGGCCCGACGCGGGTCAGGGCGACCCCGATCACCGAAGCGGCGCTGACCGGCATGGGGATCGGCGCGGCCGGCTCCGGCTTCCGTCCGATCGTCGACTGGCGGCAGGTAACTTTCTCCTTTGTCGCGATGGACCAGATCGTCAATCAGGCCGCGAAGATCCACTACATGTTCGGCGGCCAGGTGACGTTCCCCATCCTGTTTCGCGCATCGGTCGGCGGCGGCGGCCAGGTCGCGGCGCAGCACTCGCAGTCGCCCTATTCGATGTTCATGAATGTCGCCGGGTTGAAGATGTTCCTGCCGTCGACGCCGTACGACATGAAGGGGCTGCTGAAGACGGCGATCCGCGACAACAACCCGGTGATCTCGTTCGAGTCAGGCCGGCTGATGGCGCGCAAGGGGGACGTGCCGGAGGATGACTACACGATCCCGCTCGGCGTTGCGGACCTGAAGCGCGAGGGCAGCGACGTGACGGTGGTGGCGTTGGCGTGGCTGGTGCACGAGGCGCTCGCCGCGGCGGAGACGCTGGCCGCGGAGGGAATTTCGGTCGAAGTCGTCGATCCGCGCACGCTGGTGCCGCTGGATGCGGGGACGATCCGGGAGTCGGTGCGGAAGACCGGGCGGCTCGTCATTGCCGACGAGGCGGGTCCGACCGCCGGCTTCTCGGCGGAGGTCGCAGCACTTGTCACCGAGGACGCCGGGACCTTCGCGCGTTTGAAGGCCCCGGTGAAGCGGGTCTGCGCCTTGCAGGTGCCGATACCGTACAGTCCGGTGCTGGAGAACGCTGTGTTCCCGGATCGGGGCAGGATTATCGGTGGGGTTCGGGAGGTGCTTGCTGGACGCGGACGTGCCGAGGCGGCGTGAGGGCGGCAGTTCCCGTCAACACTTCCGTAACCACCAGTCGGCAGCATCGTAAAGGAAGGGTTTCAACGCAAATACAGAAAGATGCACGCAAAACACGCAGATAACGACAGGGTGAATGATCTGTCGGGGGCGTGCATTCACCGTGCTCAATACGCTTGGAGCGGGATTCTGGAGAAGGTTACTTGGCGGACCTGTTGGTAGAGGACGAAGTCCTAGTGGAGCTGAAGACCCATCAAAGCACTGGACGATGCGCATCGGATGCAATGCACTAATGATCTCAAAGAAACTGGTCTGCGGCTCTGTCTGCTGCTTAATTCGGCAAGCTGCGCCCCACCGTCTATGAGTCTCGCCGGACCATCTGCGCGTTTAGCGTGTATCTGCCCTTATCTGCGTTAAATTCCTTCTTGTCTTCACACGAACAGCGAAGCTGCCTGGATCGTCACCCCCGGCAGAGCTGCAACTTCCAGAACGCCGGCAGGCTCCACCCTAGCCATCGACCCGTACCTATCGCCGCCCGGATTGCGGCAAACCAGCACGCCATCCGTCATCAAATCCACAATCCAGAACTCCGGAATCCCCGCCATGGCGTACAGTTCCAGCTTGGCCCCGCGATCGGTCTCCCGGCTGGTGTCCGCCACCTCGATCACCAGGAAGATGTCTCCGGGTTGCGGGTGCGCGGTCGGGTAGCCGTGCCAAGGTCGCCTGACGAGGACGATGTCCGGCTGCGGTTCCGTCGCGCCGTCCAGCACGATCGGGTTCTGCACCCTCACCCCTGCCCGCCCGGCAACCGCGATGACCAGCAACTCGGTCAGCGCGTCGACTGCCAGCGCGTGTCGCGGCCCGATTGGCGACATGTCCACCAGTTGCCCTTCAAGCAGCTCGACCCGATGGTTTTCACCCAGAATGCCGGCCTCGCCCAGCCGATGGTACTCGTCCAGCGTCAGGCGGTGCCGCGGGACCGGATGGCGGCTCAGAATGTCGGTGCGGCCGGTATCCATGGTTGAGGTTCCAAGCAGCAGTCCCCGTGCAGCAGGCGTGCCAGTCCGGCCAGCCTAATGAAACCCCTCCCAGGGTCAACGGACGTCTCCATTGTCGCCCCCAACCAGTGCTTGCATGATGCCGGATCATCGCCGCCACGCGCGAGGCCGCATCGATGCCAGCTCCGATCGTCGTCGCCGACAGTATAACCCGCGTCGGGCCTGAAGCCGCCGCCGCGGTCGTCGTCAATGCCTCGCACGGCGGGATCTATGCAGCCTACCTCGCGGCGAAGCTCCAGGCCGTCGCGGCGATCTTCAACGACGCCGGCGTCGGCCGCGACTGCGCCGGAATTGCCGGCCTGGACTACCTCCAGCAATTCGGCATCGCCGCTGCGACCGTTGGTCATGACACGGCGCGGATTGGCGATGGCGCGGACATGATGGCCAGCGGCGTCATCACCCATGCCAACGCGATCGCTGCATCGCTTGGCGTCACTCCCGGCCAATCGTGCCGCGACGCAGCCGCCGCACTGCAACAGGCACAGCCGGCACATCGCGCTCCACCCGAAGCGCTGGAAGCGGCATTCCTGCTCATCGCCGAAGCGCCATCAGTCTGGGCACTCAACTCCGCATCACTTGTCCTGCCGGAGCATAAGGACGCGATCGTGGTCACCGGTTCGCATGGTGGGTTACTCGGCAACAAGCCGGAGACCGCGCTCAAATACGACGTACTCGGCGCCCTCTATAACGACGCCGGCATCGGCAAGGACGCAGCCGGCACGTCGCGTCTGCCGGCACTCGACGCACGCGGCATCGCTGCCGCAACCGTCTCGTCGGCAAGCGCCCGCATCGGCGACGCGCGCTCAACCTACGAGGACGGCATCATCAGCCGTGTCAACGCCCGCGCCGCTTCATTCGGCTTGCGCGAAGGCATCAGCGCGCGCGAATTCGTGGCCGTGCTGCGCCGGGCACTCGCCGCATAACGGAGGAAACCATGAGCCCCACACTGCAAAATCGCCCGTCAGGCACGATGACCGGTGGGCGTGCGCTTGCCGAGATGCTGCGCCTCGCCGGCGCCGGGCCGATGTTCGGCATGGGCGGGTTCCAGTTGCTGCCGTTCTACGACGCGGTCGGCCTGGTCGGTCTGAACCACCACCTCATCAACGACGAGCGCTGCGGTGCTTTCGCCGCGGATGCCTATGCGCGGGTCACCAACCGCCCCGGCATTTGCGACGGCACTCTAGGCCCCGGCGCCACCAACCTCGTTACCGGTCTCGTTGAATCGCTGAACGGCGGCATCCCGATCGTCGCGATCACCGGCGACACCAACCGCATGCATTCCTGGAAGAACATGACCCAGGAAAGCCGCCAGGTCGAAATCCTCCGGCCGGCGGTGAAGGAGCTGATTCGCGTCGAGATGACTGCCCGCATCCCCGAGCTCGTGCGGCGTGCGTTTGCGGTGGCGACGTCAGGGCGGCCAGGCCCGGTGCTGCTCGACGTTCCCGAGGACGTCGCCCACGGCACCCACGATTTCGCGCCCGAGGATTTCGTCATCGACGAAGCCACGCTGAACGCGCCGGCCCGTCGCATCCGCCCCGACCGCACAGACATCGAGCGCGCCGCGAAGCTGATCGCGAAAGCCAAACGTCCGCTGCTGCTGACCGGCGGCGGCATCCACCTGTCCGAAGCCTGGACCGCTCTGACCCGCTTCGCCGAGGCGCAGTCGATCCCGGTCGCGCATACCATGACCGGCAAGGGCGGCATCGCGTGCACGAACAAACTATCGGTCGGTCTGTTCGGCCGCTATTCACGCATCGCCAACGACCTGATCGAGGCGTCGGATTGCCTGATCGTCGTCGGATGCAAGCTCGGCGAGATCGCGACCAAGCGCTTCGCCCTGCCGCCATCCCACATCCCGGTGATTCATCTCGACATCGTTGCGGAGGAGATCGGCCGCTGCATCCCCGCCGAGATTGCGCTGTGGGGCGATGCACGAGCGGGGCTAGAGGACTTTGCCGATGCGCTGTCGGACAGCGGCGCGGCCGCCCGTGCGGCGCGCGCTGACTATGTCGCCGAGCTCGCGCCGCGCATGAAGGCCTGGGAGGACGATGCCGCACCGCGACTCAATTCGCGCGACCGGCCGGTGCACATGGCGCGCCTCTGCCGCGAGCTGAACAAGACCCTCCCGGAGGACGCAATCCTCGTCGCCGATGGGGGGTTCGCCGGGCATTGGACCGGACTGCTCTATGACACCAAGAGCGCGGGACGAAGCTTCATTCCGGATCGCGGCTTCGCTTCGATCGGTTATGGTCTGCCGGGCGGCATGGGCGCCGCGTTGGCGGCACCCGATCAGCCCGTCGTCGCGATCAGTGGCGATGGTGGGTTCAACATGACGCTCGGCGAACTGGAGACCGCGCGCCGCACCGGGTGCGGTCTCACGGTGATCGTCGTCAACAACGCAGCGTCCGGCTACGTCAAGGCGTTGCAGCACGCGATGATGGGTGGGCGCTACCAGTCAGCGGATCTCAAGGAAATGGATTACGCGGCGATCGCCCGAACGATGGGCTGTGGCGGCATTCGGGTCGAAGACCCCGAGGCGTTGTCGCCGGCACTCCGCCAGGGCATGGAACAGCGCGACCGCCCGACAGTCATCGACGTCGTCGTCACCCGCGACCCCGCGCAAATGCTCCCCGCAGTCGACAACCGCACGGTGGAGGTCAAACGCGGCGATCGGGTGGCTTGACGCCCCGAAAAAGCACGGACGCACCTGAGGAACGGTCGAACAAGGGCCTGTGAGCTGGCTTGCATGAGCTGAGCCGCCGGGCCACGCTGTGTGGCAAATATATGGAGCTCATAACATGTCCGACTCATCCGAGTACACGCCGCCAAAAGTTTGGACCTGGAACAAGCCAAGCGGCGGGCGGTTCGCCAATATTAACCGGCCGATCTCAGGCGCCACGCAGGAGAAGGATTTGCCGGTCGGTCGCCATCCCCTTCAGCTCTACTCGCTCGGCACGCCCAATGGCGTGAAGGTCACCGTGATGCTCGAGGAGCTGCTGGCGCTCGGCCATAAGGGCGCCGAGTACGACGCCTGGCTGATCAAGATCGGCGACGGCGATCAGTTCGGCAGCGGCTTCGTCGCGATCAATCCCAACTCCAAGATCCCCGCGCTGCTGGACCGCAGCGGCCCGAAGCCCATACGGGTGTTCGAGACCGGCGCGATCCTGGTGCATCTGGCGGAGAAGTTCGGGGCGTTCCTATCCACCGAGCCCGGTCTACGCGCCGAAACCCTGTCGTGGCTGTTCTGGCAGATGGGCAGCACACCGTATGTCGGCGGTGGGTTCGGCCACTTCTACGCCTACGCGCCGACGAAGATCGAATACGCCATCGACCGGTTTGCCATGGAGACGAAGCGGCTGCTGGACGTGCTCGACAAGCGACTGGCGGACAATGAGTACCTTGCAGGCGATGTGTATACGATCGCCGATATGGCGGCGTGGCCCTGGTACGGCGGCCTGGTGAAGTTCAATCAGTACGGCGCGGCCGAGTTCCTGGCAGTGCACGAATACAAGCACGTCAACCGCTGGGCCAACTCGATCGGCGCGCGGCCGGCAGTGCGGCGTGGCCGGATGGTCAATCGCCTGCAGGGCGAACCGTCGAGCCAGTTGCACGAGCGGCATGACGCCAGCGATTTCGAGACGAAGACGCAGGACAAGCTGGCCGCGAATTAGGCAAACAGGCTGCCAACAATATAAGGGAAGGAGGTACAGGCATGCCATTCTACCAAAAGGGTAACGTTCGCATCCGCTATGAAGAGACGGGAAGCGGTTTCCCACTGCTGGTGACACCCGGTGGCGGCTTGAACTCCCGTGTCAGCAACTGGCCGACGGCAGTGTTCAACGCCATGGAGGTCTTCAAGAACGACTTCCGCTGCATCACCATGGACCAGCGCAATGCGAACGGCGGCGAATCGACCGGCCCCATCGCGGTCGATGATCCATGGGGCGCGTTCGCCGATGATCAACTTGGGCTCATGGACCACCTCGGCATCAGGGAGTTCTTCTTCATGGGCTACTGCATTGGGGGCTGCTTTGCCCTCAAGCTCATGGAGCGAGCCCCTGATCGTGTGGTGGCGGGCGTGCTGTGTCAGACGGTCGGGCACCGCCCGGAAAACCCGGACGTCATGTACAACTCAGGCCGGGATGTCTGGGCCCCGGAACTGATGGCGCGGCGGCCCGACGTGACGATGGCGACGGTCGAGGCGTATCTTCACAATCTCTATCGCGCCCGCGCTGATTTCGTTTACAGCGTGTCGCGCGAGTTCGCACGTTCCTGCCAGGTCCCTATGCTTGTCATGCCGGACGACACCCCCTCGCACCCCTACCAGTCATCGATGGATGTCGCTGCATTGGCACCGAAGGCGCAGGTGACGGCATATCCCTGGCGTGAACCGCCCGAGCTGCTCGCCAGGACCATCAACCAGGTCCGTGGGTTCCTGCGGGATCATCAGCCAATGTCGGCGGCCGCTCAATAAAGCTCATCTGAAGCGCCGGCGCGTGATGGGCCGATCAAGTCCTTGCACATCCGCGCCGGCCGCTCGCGCCCACACATTGGAGCGAGCCAATCAGCCTTCAGCCTTGTCCAGTGCATACCCTTTCACCTCCATGCACTTCAGAATCGCGGCGCGCACCGCCGGAGGGCCAGTGATCGGGGAAATAATCCAGCTCTGAGGGGTGCTGGCGTTCTTGAGACGCACAGCTTCAGTCGACGACGTGCGGCATTGCTCAAGATCAGCCTTGTACTTGTCCGACGTGCGGTCACCCTGGACAGGCGGATCGTAGGCCGCGCAGCCGCTCACACCAACCAAGAGTGAAATGACTAATGAGGGGCGAATGGGTCGCATTGGGCGATGATATAAGCAGAGAGCGCGCGCCAAGGAAGCGCTGCCGGCCAACGCAGACTCACCGTTGGTGATGACCCAAGGCCAGCTCTACGAACGCGTCGGCAAGTCACAATAAGGGTTACGCCCCTAGCAGGGTTCCAAGGGACCCAGGCGTTGGCCTTCCCTCATCGCTCCCGCAGCTTTGGATCGAGCACGTCGCGCAGCGCGTCGCCGAACAGGCTGACGCCGAATACGGTGAGCGCGATAGCCAGGCCGGGGAAGATCGCGATCCAGGGTGCGGTTGATGCGTATTCCTCTGCACCGCCTTGCAGCATCAAGCCCCAGGCAGGCGTCGGCTCCTGCACGCCGAGGCCGAGATAGGACAGCGATGCCTCCGCCAGAATTGCCTGTCCCACGAAAGCGGTTAGCATGATAAGGAACGGCGCCATTACGTTCGGCACCATGTGGCGCAGGATGATGCGAGCGTGGCTGTAGCCGCAGGCGCGTGCGGCATCGACATAGGGGATCTCGCGGATCGCCAGTGCGCTCGAGCGTACGACGCGCGCGCAACGCGGGATCAGCGGGATGGTGATCGCGACGATGACGTTGTGCACGCCGGTGCCGAAGATCGCCACCACCGCCAGCGCCATGATAATCAACGGGAACGCCATCACCACGTCGAAGATGCGCTGGAAGATCAGGTCCAGCCGGCCGCCGAAATAGGCGCTGGCGACGCCCAGCACCAGGCCGGCAAAGCCACCCACGATCGCCGATGTCAGCCCGACGATCAGCGCAGTACGCGCGCCGTAGATGATGCGTGACAGGAGGTCGCGGCCGAACTGATCGGTTCCGAGCCAGTGTATCCAGCTTGGCGCCTCGGTCATCGACGCGAAGTCGTTCGCCGTCGGGCTGTATGGCGCGATCAGCTCGGCGGACAAACCGGTCACCGCAATGATCAGCACGAGCAGCGCTCCGAACGCGCCCAAGGGCTCGCGGCGGCAGAAGTGCAAAGTGGCCTGCCAGAACGAGCGTCGCAGCTCGATTTCATCGGGCGTGATGTCGGAGACGATCGTCGGGGCGTGCAGCGTGGTGGACATGACGCGGTCTCCCCTCAGGCGAACCGGATGCGCGGATCGAGCCACGCATACATCAGATCGACAATCAGATTGCTGAACACGAAGACGGCGACGGTGAGCATCACCAGCGCCTGCGTCAGGGTATAGTCCTGGTTCTGCACCGCCTGTACGAACAGTCGTCCAATGCCGTTCAGGTTGAATACCTGCTCGGTGACGACAAGGCCGCCGATCAGGAAGGCGAACTCGATGCCGATCACCGTGACAACCGGCAGTAGCGCGTTCTTCAAGGCGTGGCGGTTGATGACGATCTTCTCGATCAGGCCCTTGGCGCGTGCGGTGCGGATGTAGTCCTCGCGCAGCACCTCAAGCATCGCCGAGCGGGTCATGCGCATGCTGACGGCGGCGTAGCGATAGCCCACGGTGATCGCCGGCAGGAACGCCATCTCCAGGTTGCGGATCGGGTCCCGCCAGATCGGCACATAGTCAATCGGCGGCATCCACGGCGTGCCGGTGATTGCGTTGCTGATGTCGAGCACGAACAGGATGGAGATAATGCCCAGCCAGAACGATGGCGTGGCGATGCCGCCGATGGCGAGTGTACGCACCACGACGTCGAGCCAGGTGTTTTGCTTCAGAGCCGAGATGGTGCCCAGGGGGACAGCGATCAGGATGGCGATGACGGTGGCGAGCAGCGCGATCTCCAGCGAGATCGGCAACCGCGTGAGGATCTCCTCCGACACTGGCTTGCCGGACCACATGGAGATGCCGAAGTCGAAGTGGAAGAATCCCCATACGAAGCTGAGGAACTGCACGATCAGCGGACGGTCGAGACCAAGTTCCAGATGACACTCGGTCACCGCGCGCGGATCGAAGCTGCTGCCGCCTGAGCCCAGACGCACGACACAGATATCGCCCGGTATCAGCCGCATCAGGATGAACACGAGCGCCGCAGCGCCGATCAGCGTCGGGATCACCAGCAGCACGCGCTTGGCGACGTATTGGTACATTCCCTCGTCCCATATTCGTTCAGGCGCCGCGGACCCGGTGTTGCGACGGCCCGCGTCATCCGTTTCCGGTCATCCGTTCGGCATTTGGTCCAGCCAGATGTCGCACAGATCCTGGTTGATATAGTGGCTCGGACCGATCTTCCAGCCATGCACGTAGGACCGTTCCGGCACCATACGGTACCACCACAGCATCGGAAACTCCCGCGCCTCGGTATCGACGATGCGTGTCTCGTATTGCCGCATCAGCGCCCGTTGCTTGGTGAAGTCAGTCTCGCGTAGCATCCGGTCATAGATGTCGGCCTCTTCCGGGTCGCTGTAGCCACCGTAGTTCTCGACGAAGACGTCGTGCGGCAGGTACTTCTGAGTGTCTAGCACCGGATTGACGACGCTGTTGCAGTTGGCCTCGACGACGACGTCGAAGTCGCCGGTGCGCATCGCCTGGAACCAGGGCCCGGTCGGCACCACACGCTGCGTGGCGGTCACGCCGATCTTGCTCCATTGATCGACGAGCCAGGTTCCCACGTACTTGTACGGCTGGTCGACGTTGCGGTTGAGCAGCTCGACATGCAGGTTCTCCTGGCCCGCCTCCTTCAGCAGGCGCCGTGCCTCCGCGCGCGACTTTTCGATGTCGGGCCAGAAGCCGGCCATCTTCTGGAGTTCCTCCTTGGTCGCGGCCAGCGGCGAGCCCGGGAACACGATGCCACCGACAGTATGCACGTTGGCGATCTTCGACAGCGCCGGCGCACCGTTCCACTGGTCAACCGCGAGCAGCAGTGCCTTGCGCACGCGCACATCGTCGAATGGCTTGCGCCGTTCATTCGGCGTGATCAGATTGCCGCAGTTCCAGTCGCTGGTCTGTACCTTCACTTTGTCGCCGAGTTCCCGCTTGAGGTCGTTGATTGCGGACGGCGGCAGGCCGCGGAATTCCATCGCGGCGCGGCCGGAGCGGATTGCCTCCACCCGCACCACCTGCTTCTCGCTGAAGATGCCGACGAAGCCGTCGAGATACGGCAGACCCTTGTGATAGTAGTCTGGATTGCGATCGCCCTTGATGTCCTGGCCGATGTCATAGGCGACGAACTTGAATGGTCCCGAGCCCAGCACATGCTGTTCGAACCAGTGTGGATCCTTGTCGAGGATCGCCTTCGGGTAGATGAAACCATAGGGATCCGCGAGCGACGGCAGAAAAGTGCTGGCCGCATATTTCAGGCGGAACACCACCGTGGTGGCATCCGGTGCGTCGACCGAATCGACCACCGAGTACCAGTTCTGCCGCGCGCTGAGCACGCCTTTCCTCGGGAAGATGATCTCGTGCCAGCTTGCCGCCACATCGGCCCCGGTGAGCGGCGAGCCGTCGTGGAATTTCACGTCCGTGCGGATCTTGAAGGTGTAGGTCTTGCCGTCATCCGTCGGTGCGGGGATCGCGGTGCAGAGATCGCAGACGAACTGAGTGGTGTCGGACGGGTTCTCCGGATTGACCCGCATCAGCACGCTGTAGAACGGCGCGACCGCGTGCACCAGCGCATACGTCGCTTCGCGGTGCCCATCCAGGCTCGGCGGTGCATCCGCCGGAATCATGTAGGTGAGTATGCCGCCGCGCTTTGGCGTCATTTCCCCGGTGTTGGCTGCCATGGCCGGTCCGGCCGCCATGATCGTTCCGAGCCACGCCGCGAGCAAAGCTGATCGCATGTTGCTGCCTCCCTTTGGTGTCCGTACCTCCTGAGTTCGTTCTGTTGTTCTTGGCCGTGACTGCTGCTGTCGCAGTCATCGGCGGACGTCATCTGATCACCGAACTTCGCTGCACGCCACGAAATGCCCAGGCCGCACCTCGCGCAGCTCCGGCCGAGCCTGCTTGCAGCCAGCCACGGCGATCGGACAGCGCGGATGGAACACACATCCAGCCGGCGGGTTGATCGGGCTCGGTACTTCGCCCTGCACCGGACGGAATATGCGATGTGCCTCAACGGACGGGTCAGGCACCGGCACCGCCGCCAGCAAGGCCTGTGTATACGGATGTAGCGGATTGCTGAACAACTCGTCGCTGTCGGTCAGCTCCACGATGCGCCCGAGATACATCACCGCGACACGCTGGCAAAGATGCCGTACCACCGACAGGTCGTGCGCGATGAACAGGTAGGTCAGCCCGAACTGCTCGCGCAGATCCTCGAGCAGGTTCACCACCTGCGCCTGGATCGACACATCCAGCGCCGACACGGCCTCGTCGCAGACGATGAACTCGGGCTCCAGCGCCAGTGCGCGCGCGATGCCGACGCGCTGGCGCTGTCCGCCGGACATTTCATGCGGGTAACGGTCGGTGAAACGCGGGTTCAGCCCGCAGACCGACAACAGCTCGCGCACCCGTGCCGCGCGCCGCGTCGAATTGGCCTCGATCCCGTGCACCTTGATCGGCTCGCTGACGATGTCGCCCACCTTCATGCGCGGGTTCAGCGAGCTGTACGGATCCTGGAAGATCACCTGAATGCGACGGCGCAGTGCCAGGAGTTCCTTCCGCTGCATCTGAGCGATGTCGACACCGTCATACAGGATCTCACCCGACGTCGGCCGTTCCAGTCGCAGGATGCAGCGGCCGGTGGTGGTCTTGCCGCAGCCGCTTTCGCCAACCAACCCCAGCGTCTCGCCACGGTGCACGGTGAAGTCGATGCCATCGATCGCCTTCACCTCGCCGACCAGCCGATGCGCAACGACGCCTTCGAGGATCGGGTAGTGCATGCGCAAACCCTTGACCTCGAGCAACGGCCGGCCGATCGCACTCATGCCGCCGCTCCGGTTTCGAGCGCGACCTCGCGGCTGCGAAAGCACGCCGCCAGGTGTCCGGTACCGCCTGCCGCTTCCAGTGGTGGTCGCGTCTCGGCGCACATCTCCACTGCAAAGCGACAGCGCGGTCGGAACGCGCAGCCGGCGTCAAGCTGTGTCAGATCGGGTGGCTGGCCTTCCACTGGATCGAGCCGTTCCTGGCGTGGACGGTCCAGCCGGGGAACCGAGCGCAGCAGCGCAATCGTATAGGGATGGCGCGGGTTACCGTATACCTCGGCTGCCGGGCCACTCTCCACCAGGCGGCCGGCGTACATCACGTTCACCCGATTGGCGTAGCGCGCAACCACGCCCAAATTATGCGTGATGATGATCAATGCGACGTTGAGGCGTCGCGTCAGGTCCTTCATCAGCTCCAGTATCTGTGCCTGTATGGTGACATCCAACGCAGTGGTCGGCTCGTCGGCGATGATCAGCTTCGGATCGCACGCCAGCGCCATCGCGATCATGATGCGCTGTCGCATGCCACCCGAGAGCTGATGCGGATACTGCTTCAATCGTCGCTGCGCATCGGAGATGCCGACCAGTCCAAGCAATTCGATTGCTCGCTTGTGTGCCGTCGCTCGATCCATGCCGCGGTGCTGCTCCACTGTCTCGGTGATCTGCCGGCCGATGGTGAGCACGGGGTTCAGCGAGGTCATCGGCTCCTGGAAGACCATGCCGATGTCTCCGCCGCGGATTTCGCGCATCTCTGCATCCGAGAGTTGCATGATATCGCGGCCCGCAAAGCGAATCTCACCCCGTGTGATGCGACCAGGCGGATTCGGAATGAGACGCAGGATCGACAGTGCGCTGACCGATTTGCCGGAGCCGCTTTCGCCGACGATGGCGACGGTCTCGCCTGGTTCGACAGTGTAGGAGATGCCGTCGACAGCGCGCACGACTCCGGCACCGGTTCGGAACTCGGTGTGCAGATCGTTGACTTCCAGGAGTGGCGGCAATACCCCTCTCCCGACGCAGCCCCTGTGACCAGCGTTTATTGGGTTTCTGTTCCTGGACTTGGTATCGATGGCGGCGTTTCAAGTCAACGCTGGCCGCTCAGGGCTGCTGGGAGGTTAGACCTCCAGGCCAAGAGGCCGCTGGACTTTCACAACACGCCTTGCCGCATGCCACACTTCGACCGAGCGGTGATAGGGGTCCAGCACCAGCATGTTCTCGGCGGTCGCTTCGGCTTGCGCGTCGCTCTCGCAATCGAGGTCGTGCGCCTGAACGATATGATCACCCGCGTCGAGAATGTAGCAGCGATAACCGGCCATGGTCCCCCCGATTTCCGGTCGCTTAAGAACGGCTCAAATCGTAGTGAATAAACCAGTTCGTGCCAACAGTTTTGAGAAGCAATGAAAAAATTCGCAGCTTCGATAGATCACAATCCTTCGCGACCGACATTATTCACCGAACCTTGACCTGCACTGCATGCATCCGAGCGGAAGGGCGGCCGTTTCATGGGGCGCACGAAGGAAGGGATGCAAGCATGCGAAGGAAGCTCGCCATCATAATGGCGCTGCTGGCGCTCGCCGGTACCGCGCCGTTGCTGACGGCCTGCTACACGACTAAAGGCGCCGGCCAAGATCTGCAGGCCGCAGGGCATGGGCTAGAGAACTCGGCGGAGCGGCACACCCCCTATCAACCGTAATCATCGCCAATAAGGAGATTGACATGGACAAGGATCGCATCGAAGGCGCCGGCAAACAGGCCAAGGGCAAGGTCAAAGAGACCTGGGGCAAGATGACCGGCGACGCGAAGACCGAGGCCGAGGGCAAGGCTGACAAGGCGGAAGGGCGTGTGCAGAACGCGGTCGGCGGGATGAAGGATTCCGCTCGCGACGCTCGGGACAAGGTCACCGGCAAGGAGTGATCCGCAGTGCCAACGCTGCTTTTGATCATTCTGATCATCCTGCTGCTCGGTGCGTTGCCGACGTGGCCGTATAGCGCCGGTTGGGGCTACTTCCCGAGCGGCGGACTTGGACTCGTCCTGCTGATCGTCGTCGTTCTGCTGGTGATGGGGCGAATATGACCTAATCAACCGTGATGGCCGGCCTTCGTGCCGGCCATGCACGTCTACGACTCCCGCGTTTGGCGAAGGCGATGTAATTACGCCGCCAACTTCTCCGCCCGCACGTCCTTGATGTCGCGGAACGTCAGTGCCGGCGCAAGCTCGGCGGCACGACGCATCATGAACGCCGAGGTAGCGAGGAGCACGGGGTCACCGTCCACATCATCAGCCAAGGCACTGCGGTTCTCGACGATGAACTTCTGCAACGCAATTCTGTCGGTAGATGACACCCAACGGGCCAGCGCATAAGGCGTCTGCTCGAAGCCGATCGCAACCCCGTACTCGGCTGCCAGACGCGCCGCCAGCACGTCGAGCTGCAGCGTGCCGACGACGCCCACCAATGGCGCGGCACCGTCCTGTGGGCGGAACAATTGTACGACGCCTTCTTCGGCCAGCTCGCTGAGCGCCTGGCGCAGCTTCTTCGCCTTCATCGCATCATCGAGCCGCACGCGGCGTAGGATCTCCGGGGCGAAATACGGCACACCAATGAAGTTCAGATCCTCGCCATCGGTCAGTGTATCGCCGATGCGCAGGGTGCCGTGGTTGGGGATGCCGACCACGTCGCCGGCGAACGCCTCATCGGCGATCTCGCGCTCGCGGGCGAAGAAGAACTGCGGCGCATGCAGCGGGATCAGCTTGCCGGTGCGCGCCTGCTTCAGCCGCATGCCACGCACGAGCCGTCCAGAGCAGACGCGAGCGAATGCGATGCGGTCCCGGTGGTTGGGGTCCATGTTCGCCTGAATCTTGAACACCAACGCGGTCAGACCGGCCTCGCTCGCCTGAACCGTGCGCGTGTCCGCCTGCTGAGCGCGCGGAGGCGGGCCGTATTCGGCCAGTCCGTCGAGCAGATCGCCGACGCCGATGCTTTTGATGGCGCTGCCGAAATACACCGGCGTCAGATGACCGGCATTGAATGCGCCGCCATCGAACTCGGGAAGAGCTGCGCGGATCAGATCCACCTCCTCACCCAGCGCCTGGAGCCGCGGATCGGACTGCGGCAGGTCAGCGTTGAGGTGTATCGCGCGCGCCCGCAGATCATAGGTGCCGGCGAAGTCGGCGGCACGGCCTACCGGCCAGGTTACCGGCGCAGTGTCGAGCGCGAGCGTCGAGGCGATCTCGTCCAGCAGTTCGATCGGATCGCGACTCTCGCGATCCATCTTGTTGATGAAGGTGACGATGGGAATGTCGCGCAGCCGGCAGATCTCGAATAGTTTCCGTGTGCGCGCCTCGATGCCCTTGGCGGCGTCGATCACCATCACCGCCGAATCGACCGCGGTGAGCGTGCGGTAGGTATCCTCAGAAAAATCCTCGTGGCCAGGCGTGTCGAGCAGATTGAACACGCAGCCGGCGTGCTCGAAGGTCATCACCGAGGTGACCACCGAGATGCCGCGCTCGCGCTCGATGCCCATCCAGTCGGAGCGCGTGCGGCGCCGCTCACCCTTGGCGCGGACGTTCCCGGCAAGCTGGATGGCACCGCCGGCGCGCAGCAAGTGCTCGGTCAGCGTGGTCTTACCGGCGTCGGGGTGGGATATGATCGCAAACGTGCGGCGTCGGGCGATTTCGGTGGCGGCGTCGGTCATCGGGTCCCCATGCGAAGGCGCCGGGGAGATATCCACCGGCGCCACGTGTGTCATATAGGGCGGCGGCGGCGGATAACAGGATCAGGCTGCTCACCGAGATCCTCGCGCCGCGGGGTCATGTGGCGGCCGGATCAGAGTGGCCGCCGAGGGACATGCTGCGTAAATCGAAGTCCGCTCGGGGCGGGGGGCAGCTCAGCAGCCAATATATTCGCAGCACCCGGCAGTCAAAGACCGTCAGGAGTTGGCAACGGACACACTATAACCTGACAAGCTGGCAAGTCGGGCGAGCCAGCGCATTCTTAGGACTTCGGTCTAGACCCTAGAGGCAAATTGTTTTCAGGCAACGTTTTCAATACGAATGCGGCTGCCTCGTGACGCGGTGGCGAGAACCGAAAACGGGTCCCTGGCACCGCGCTGAGCGCGCCTCTGAGGGACAATGCAAGATGGCCATTTTGCTGCGACGGTTGTTGCGATTCCCGGGAGCACGCAGCGGCACATTTCACGCAGCGGACCAGCGTTCAGGTTCTTGGCTGTCGGCGCCCATCGTCGTGGCTCTCATCGCTTGCTTCGCAGTTACAATCCCACTGACCTTGCCCTTGGCCGCTCTGGCAGAGAGCGTGCCGGATCCCGTGCGGATGACCGCGGCTCGTTCCGACAGGTTGACCGTGCCGGAGGTGCAGGGGCTTGGATGCATCACCGCCGGTGCGGCCGGCGCTATTGGAGCCTATGTCTACAGCGACATGATGGTGATGGCGGTGGCCGCATCTGCCGGCGTTAATCCGGCCATTGGGCTGCCTCTCATCGTCAGCGGATTTGTCACGGGTTGCGGCGTCGGCGCTACCGTCATGCCAATACTGCTGCATTTTGCATTCGGCTATTCGATGTAGGCGCGTGCAGCATGGCGGCCCGACTGCCGCCATGCTGCTGATCGCTCGACAGGTAATGTATTAGATCGGAATAATCGGCCTGCTCAACCGTTCCAACCACGCTCATACCGCTGCTGAAGTGGCACGGCGTAGCGTGCCGGGCAAACTGTAATGCTTCTGGTGGCTAAAAATTCCGTCATCAGACTTTCCGCTTCTCCGGTCTGCAGGGGCGGCAGTTTCTTGCACCGCTGCCAGTGCTCGCGGGCCTGCTCCGAGGGTCTGCCAAACCGAGAGCCGAACTGCTGCATGGCTATGTCCTTTCGTTGAATCCCGCGAAGCCGAATACGCGGTGGGCTGTGTGACCAAAGCGAAGCTGGCCTTTGTGTTGCTAACTCACGAAACTGTGATCCAACAAGCTTTATATCACGAATACGTGATCAACTTTTCAGTGCGGATAGCTAACGAATTGTGGGTCTCAAAGACAGCCCGCGTTGCACCGACACCGTAACGGGTCAATCACGATTGATTGTGATGCCGATCGTAATATCTGGGCGTTCGTCGATTGGGAAAAGCATCGGATGGATCAGTCGCCCCAGGAGAGAATCGCTCAACTAGAACGACTGATATCGAGTTTGCGTCACGACATACGAGGCATCATCACCCCCGCCGCGCTTGTTGCTGAAGGTCTCCGTGGAAATGCCGACCCGGCAGTCCAGCGCTCAGCGTCGCGAATTGCCGACATGGTCGAACGGATCGTCTCGCGATTAAACGCAACGCACGAACTGGTCCCGCCGGGCGGCAGTTCGAGGCCAGCGATCGGCGCGGATGGCCGAACGAAGGTGGCGGGCGGCAGTGAGCGGCCGCGAACACAGGTCATTGCCTAAGCCGGTTCCAGCCGAGATCAATGCTGGCGAATAGCTGGGCCAGGGCGCTGCAAGGTCAGGATCCAATAGCCAAACGCGCGCGGCCGCTTAGGTTAATCTGCTGAGCGGCCGATCAGTAGATCCAAGACGTCGGTGTTATATCGGTCAATACGATGCGCGGCTTCACGTCGAGGTTCTTGAGAGCCTCTGCGACGGAGCGATACCGTTGCATGCGACCGATGATGGGTTGGACGAAAACCGCCGCAGAATTGCGCCACATGATCAACTGGCAGTGGGAACTCGTTCCCGTATGGATGGCGATCACCTCCTCATACTCTTCGCCGTCTGTGCCGTGATCGAGACGAACAGAAATCCGGCAGTCGTGGACTTCGGTCCAGCGCCTGATGAGAGCATGGTCGGCGATGTCGAACGCGAGACCTTTTGGCGGATGGGCCGGCGAGCGCGCGCCGCCATGCTTCGTCAGATCGCGCATAGGCCGGCCCAAACAGACAGCAACGCGGTGGCAATCGCCAGCGTGGTCAGGAAAGGGCCAATCCCCGTTCTGCTGGATCTGGGTGACGGGCGGTGCAGGGCAGTAGAAGGCATGGAATCCACCGTGCTGCTCAGAGGTTCCTCGATCCGCGCCGGAAAAAACTGCCGTGGGAGGGCTCACCCCCCACGGCCCAGTTTGGAAGAGGAGAGAACGTCCTTTTGGTAATCACGAAATCGTGATCAGGCAAGACTTATTCACGGAATCGCGATCAACTTTTACGATTGGTATCGTAACAATATGCAGCTGGGTGAGGGGCGCCTGCTAGTGGGCCGCTGCAGCTCCCTGATCGCTGGCGAGCAAATCATGCAGCCATCCCGCCGGCATGCCGGCGAGGAAGCGCGTCTGAAGCTCGATTAACCGCGCCTGCGTCAGCCCTGCCTGCCCAGGCGTGAAGAACGTCGGATCGCGGGTGAACATCAGATAAGCCTGCATCTCGTTGAGCATCAGCTCTTCATCGCGGACGTCATACTCTTCGCGCCCGAGGAAGGCGCGCATCCCGGCCCGCTCGGTCTCGGTCAGTTGCTGCGCCCAGAAGTCGTGGACGAACTCGGCATATGCCGGATCGCTGAAGAACTCGCCGTGGGACAGCTCGTGCCGCAGGATCGCGGCCCGCGCCGACGCTGTGATCCGCGGATCGGAGCCGACCGCGGGCAAGGAGATCAGGCCCGCCGCGACATCGCGCGCGAACCAGCCTTCCTGGCGCAGCAACGTGCGCAGCTTTTCCTCCTGCGGGTTCAGCTCGATCCGCTGGCTGTCGGCGCGTTCGAAAAAGCGCGCCAGCGCGGATGCCGCATAGTCGTGACCGAAATAGAACGTCTCAGTCGTGTCGCCACGTGCGAGGATGGCCGCGTCGAGCTCGCTGTCGGTCAGCACGCGATCATGTGGCAGTCCCGCCTTCTCGACGAACGCCGCGACCCGGTTGAGCATCTTCCCCTGCTCGTGCAGCGAGGCGAAGTCCAGCACCAGGATGCGCGGATTGTCGGCGAGGCGGAAGACGGTCAGCGAGGTGGCGACATGCGCGCCAATTTCCGCCTCGGTCGCCGCTTCTATCTGAAACTCGGGCGCGCTGGCGGTGGAGACCTGAGCTGTCGCGGAAGGCGGCGCCGCGGCGGGATGCGGGCGAAGCAGCCAGAACGCCGCCGACCCTGCAAGTACGACACAAGCGCTTGCCACGACCGCGAACGGCCACGTCGCCCGCCTGGGGCGCGGCGTCCGAAGAATGCGGACCGTGTCGTCGGCGCCTGGCTCTGCCGGTCTCATGCCCGGCCGCAGCGCGGAACTGGATCAGGCGCCGAGGTTGACGACCTGTACGCGACGGTTGCGCGGTTCCGGTGTCTGCTGAGGCGTCGCCACCAGTAGGCCATCCTCGCCCATCCCCACGGCCTCCAAACGGCTTGGATCGATGCCGAACTTCTTGGCCACGTAATCCACAACAGCTTTGGCGCGGCGATCGGACAGGGCGCGGTTGTAGTCGCGCGAACCCACCGTGTCCGTGTGCCCTTCGATGCGGAATCGGTACGCCGCAAGGTCCTTGCTGGCCAGTGCGCTACCGAGTGCATCGAGTGTGCGGATCGCGTCAGGCGTCAGTTCGGCCGAGCCGCTGGCAAAGTTGACCGTCAGGTTCACGGCCGGCCCGTCCGTGGACGTCCGAGTGGCAGGAGCCGTCACCGGCTTGCTGGCAGCCACGCGTGGTTGCTGGGGCGAAGAAGGTGCCGGAGTGGTCGGCTGTTGCGTTCCCCCCTCGTTGGTCGGCGCGGCGAGCCTGATCCCACGCGTCCCACCCGTCACCAGATTGCCGCTGGGCTTTAGCGAATTGATGATCTGGTCCGCCGATGGACTGCCCTGCGCGAAGGCCGGCAGACTGCCAAGGATCAACGGAGCGACGACGATCGCGGCTATCTGGGTACGCACCAGTCCACTCCTCGCAGGTCCGGCCAAGCTATAGCACGGACGGGATGACAGACCAGAATTTGCGCAGTCGAGCCACGATCAGAACACACCCTGGGCGCGTAGAATCGGCATGCGAACATGGAGCGCCTTGTCCAGGACCTGGCGCAGCTTGTCTCGCTCCTCGTCGTCCAGGTTGCCACCGAGGTCGCGCACCCAGTCCTCCTTTCGGTCCTCGCGCTCGCCTGCCTGCAGCCGGTCGATCACATAAAGATCGAACAGCGTGCACGGCGCCCCCGTGCCCAGGGCGTAGCTCGCGGCGGCAACCGGACGGCCCAGGTTCTCGGTGCGGCTCAGGTTCATGCTGGTGACGCGGTTGAATCGCAGCGCCTGAGGCGTCGGCTCCGCGCCTGGCCGTGCCGCCGGTTCGGCGACATCGAGCCCCACCAGGATGCCGATCAGCTCACCTGGATTGTTTCGCTGGCCCTCCAGATTGGGCAGCGCCAGAAGGTCGCCGACGCGCTGCGGACCCGCGGCCATCGCCTCGGTAATCGGACCATAGAAGGCGCGATTGAGCGCGGCACGGCCGGCCGGCATGTCAGCCTCGAACGGCATCTCCTCGGGGCTGATGTTCAGCGCAAGGCAGACATCCTTCAGCGCTGTGTCGCGCGCGGCCGGGTTCATGCGTCGTGCGCCACGCACGTAGACGTCGTGGCGCAACGAGCGATCGAGGCACATGTCCTTTACCAGCTCGCGCAGCAGCGGGTCGTCGAAGCGCTGCGCCACGGCGCGCTGCTCCTCGGTGAGCGTCAGCTCAGGGAAGTTCTCGACCAGATTGACCGAGCCGACCCATTCCAGCTTGGCCGCAGTGAACGCCGACGTGACGTCGGCGTGGAAGCAGGGCGTCCAGGCGTCATTCATGTACTCGTGCGCTAGATATTGGACCGGCAACGTTGCCATCCGCTCGACCAGCGAATTCACCCAGGGCAGGCGGATAATCTGCAGCGCATCCGCCTTCTGCAGCTCCTGCACCAGCTTCAGGCCCTCCTCGGCCTGACGATCGCTGCGCGAGCCAAGACGCCGACCGCAGTCGCGCATCACCCGCTGCATGCCGAGAGCGCCACCCCATGCCGGCAGCGCATTGTAGCTGACGTGGACTGCGCCGCCCGGCTTCACCTTCGCTCGGAGCAGGCGGACGATGCCGGACTGGACGGTAGAGGGCACCCAGCTCCATAGGCCGTGCATGCTGACGAAGTCCGCTTCGGGCACCTGCGCGGCGGCGGGGTCCTCGGCGAGCGTGGCCAGATCGGCCTCGAGGAAGCTCACGTTGTCCAGTCCCGCCTGCGCTGCCCAGGCGCGTGCTGCCGCGACATGCGCCGGGTTGAAGTCGATCGCGGTGACCTTCCAGTGCGGGTTGCTCGCCGCCAGAACCAGCGCGCCGAGGCCCTGGCCGCAGCCGAGTTCCAGGTAGCTCAGCGGGTCGTCAGGGCCAGGCAGCGGCGAGGCGACCCCACCCAGCAGGCACCCCAATGCGATCACCGAGGGCGACTGCTGGCGGTAGTATCCCGTCATGTAGGTGATGTCGGTCACATAGCCGCCGCCCCAGCCGGTCATGCCGCCTTCTCCCCGCTGCGCCAGTTCACGTGCTGCGCCTCTATCACTTCCGCCTCGAACACCGCATCCGCTGCATCGGCGCGGGTGGTGAAGCCGCCGGCAGGCCCGGGGATCCAGGTGTTCCAGCCCAGGCGTGGTGGCGGATCGGACCTCGCATCGAGCCGCAGCGGCGGCACTTCAAGCGCCGCCAGCACCGGGTTGATGGCGAACCCCAGTTCGTAGCCGAGATAGGCGCGCACCAGAGATACCAGTCTGTGCAGCGCCACGCGATCCGGCAGCAGCCTCTCGAAGCCCTTCAGATCGAGTGGACCGACGCGCAGGATGATGCGCGCCTGCGGGTCCCAGGCGCGCACGCCGGCCGCGGCCTCGGTCCCCAGCCGGCACCATTGCCCGTTTGCCGACAGCCTCGTGCGCTGATCCGGCGGCAGCGGCAGCCAGGCCCCTGCAAATTCTACCACCTCCACACGCATGCCGAGCCAGTCAGAGATTAGGGCACCCAATCGCTCGGCCGAACGGGGGCGCAGAGCAAACAGCCCGGCGTAGTGCAGCAGCGGTTCCGTGCCAGCCGCGAGGCGATCGGTGAGATGCGGTGTCCCGTAGCCGGTGAGCGACAGCAGCACCCGAGCCACCGGATCGCTGGTGGATACCCCGGGCTCCGGCGTGACCTCGGCCGCACGCGCCGGCCGATACTTGATGCCACCGCGGGCGAAGAACGCCACGAACCGGTGCGCCAGCAGGTCCAGAAAGTCGCGCAGCGCCGTCGATCGTTCCCGCAGCGCCTGGGTGACGATTTCAGAATAGTAGCGCGGCAACACCCCGGATGGCCCGGTCAGGCCTATCAACCCGACCGTCACCTCGGGCAGCTCATCGCCCTGCTGGCGGACCTCGATGACGTCGGCCGACGGATAGATCAGCCCCGGGGGCGCACGAAATGGTCCTGCATCGGCAGGGTCCGGAGCCCGTCGCGCCCTGGTCAGCACACGCACGGCCGCATCGAAGCCAAAGCGCCGCGGCTCCGAGCCGAGTGCGCCCAGTGCAGATCGGCGCCTCATGCGAGCACGCGGGTACCGCTGCGGGCCGGCCAGGCAGCGGCGGTGCCGGAGCGTCCGCGCAGGGTGACGCGGGTGCGCGTGAAGCTGTTGACGGTGCCGTGCAGCGCAAGGAAGTGCTCCAGCACCGCGGCGAGCAGATAGAGACCGGCTGCCTGCCAGGCGCGCGGGTCAAATTCGAGGGTGACGTCTAGGCCGCGGCAGAAGCCTCCGGCACGGCCGGGAGCGCGCGCCGTGCCGGGTCCGGCAGTGACGCCGGTCAGCGCCTCGATCGCTGCTCGGGTCTCCGCGGAGTCGCGCAGATCGTAGAGGCGCAGCACCTCCTTCAGCGCGGCGGCACCCTCAGGACCGCCGGTGACCGAGAGATGGCCGAGCGACAGATGCGATACGAGGCGCCAGAAGCCGCTTTCGCGCACTGGCGGGCGCAAGGTAGGCGTGGCGGCCGTCACGGCATTCAGCCCGGCGATCGCGGCAGCGCCCTCGACCAGGCGAAGGCGAGGATGGCCGCCACCGAATGGCAGCTCGCTGGGCAGGTCTCGGTTGACGCACAGCGCATCGACCGACAGAACGGCATCGGCTGGCTTGTCCGGATCGAAGTCCGGGTCATGCGGTGCGAGGAACACTTCAGTGCCCGGCACGCCGGGGGCGCCGACACGTCGAGCCACATGGTAAAAGCCGCCTGGAATGCCTGGCTCCGGATCGCCCTCTGTGAGCCTGTGGAATGGACGCCATGGACGGAACGAGCCGTCGGGCAATGTCTCGCGTACCCGCGTGACGCTCCAGATCTCTGCAGCGCGCGGCCGACGGGCGTCCGGTACGATGCGATACTCGGTGCTTTGGTGGTTCAGCGTCACCGGCTCGCAGCGTTGCGGAAACAGGTTGACCAGCGGCGTGCAGCCGAGGGCGAGCGATTGTTGGCCGACGGTGCGTTCCAGTTCGGTCAGCGAGCGGTCCAGGTAGACGAAGACCTCCAACCGGTTGCCACCGGACACCATGGTCTTGGCGTCCATGCGTGCGAGGTCGAAGAACAGGAACTTCTCAGGGAAGGCGAAATACTCGGTGAGCAGCCGAAAGCCGGAGAAGCCACGTGCCGACCATGGCAGCAGAGCCTCGTCGGGCGAGAAGCCGACCGGCTCAATCGCGCTGCCGGGTACGATGACCGGCGCGGGATCCACCGCGTTGTCGGCGTAGCAGATCGAGATGGCGTGGGCGCCCAGCAGCTCGTAGAGCGCGAGCGCCTGATTGATAGGGCCGCGCAGGAAGAACCGCAGCCGGTCGACGCCGAGCTGGGCAAACGTGGCCTCGGGCGAGGCGCATTTAAGGGTGATACGCAGCACACCGGTTGCGCCGGCGGCGAATGGATTGGCAGGGGCCACGATCGGCTGACCGGAGAGGCGGACATTCTCCACCTCGATTGGCCAGAGCGTGACGGGTGCCGTGGTGCGGTAGCGCAGTTCCTCGCCGTGCACCGGTTCGGTCTCGATCGCAATGCCGGCGGGCAGGCGCGCCGCATTCACCATGTCGGGCGGGCAGTCGAACTTCACCACCATGCAGGACGGCATGGGCGACAGGTAGTGCGGGTAGAGCAGACCGAGCAAAGCGTCGGTCAGTTCCGGGAATTCGTCGTCCAGCCGGTGATGCACCCGTGCGGCGAGGAAGGCCACGCCTTCCAGCAGGCGCGCGACGTGCGGGTCGTCCACCGCATCGGCCGTAAGCCGCAGACGGCCGGCAATCCTCGGATGCGTATCCGCAAACTCCGCGGCAAGCCGCTTGATAGCGTCGAGTTCGCGCTCGTAATAGGGCAGCAGTGAGTCAGACATCAAAACATTACTTCGCGCAGCGTTTTATCCGTCATGGCCGGCGAAGGCTGGCCATCCACGTCCTTCCTCGCTACGTGCGGCGTAGACGTGGGCGCCGACCTTCGTCGGCATGACGGGGGCACGGGACGCTCACACCACATTGCCGGGCCGCACCACGATATTGTCGGTCATAGGATCAACCAGCGTGTCGTACGTAACCGACTCCGGCGCCGGTTCTGCGTGCAGCACCGCCTCAATGCGTAGGCGCAGCGTGGTCTCCAATCGGTCCTGTGCGTCGATCAGGTTTACCCGAACGGACAGGAAGCGCGGTTCGAACCGGCGGATCGTCGCCTCGATCTCCAGCCGCAGTTCCTCGCGACGGCGCGCGTCGCTGAACGCGCCCGAGGCAAAGTCAGGAATGCCATAGCCGATTGGCGAAGTGGCAAGCTGTGTCATGTGCGCCGGCCACGATCGCCAGCGCCGCCTCGCGTTCAGCAATGCCTCGAGATCGCGCCGTACCGAATTGCGCAACGCGACCATGGAGTTGGCTGCGGATAGCGCCATGTCGCGCTCCGGATCGTCAATCAGGCGATCCAGCAGCGATGACTGGACGCGTATCGGCTGCCGATTGGACGCGCGACCGCTCACGCGATGCCGAACCGGAAATTGCCGAGTTCCATCATCGGCACCGCATCCTCGCCGACGATGAAGAGACGCTGCCCGACACCGCGCACCGGACCGCCTTCGGTCTCGCGCCAATCGGTCTCCCGTCCGAGGCGCAGCGCATCCGTCGTCGCATCATCGGCGGCATAGATCGCGGGCAGATAGACCTCGCCATCCGGTCCGTCGGCGACTGTCATCGACGCGCGTCGCCACAACAGATCACGCGGGCGCTTCGGCGGGTGGAATTCCAACGTCTGCACGCGCTCAGTGGGAATCCAGAAATACTTGCCTGTCGTCGTCAGCACTTCGAAGCTGCCGGCTAGCAGATCGTCCGCATCGCGCAGATCGTCAAATGCCGTGTCGCTTTGCTTGCCCGGCGCGCGGGGACGTACGGCTTCCGCCGCTTCGGCCTGCCGCGCGGCCTCGGCAAGGTTGCCGGCGCGCAGTGCAACCAGTGCCGCGAGCTGCAGCCGCTGCGTCTCCGTGGGATCGGCGAGGAATTCCGGCACGCGGCCGTCACGGAACAACTGCCGCCGCGCCATGTCGGCGCGAATGAGCTGACGGAATTCCGCCACCACCAACGCGGTGGTGGGGTCGATCGCCGAGGCGGCGTCGAGCACGACGTCGGCGCGCTCGAGATTGCCGGTGAAGGCCAGCAGCTCGCCCAACAGCACGCGCGCATTGAGATCGGTCGGCGCCTTGCGCAGCGCGGCCTGCCCCGCAGCCACGGCATCGTCGAGCCGGCCGGCGCGAAACAGCGCGGACGCGGTCTGATCAGTTCCGCTCATGGGACCCCCGAGTGTGCCGCTTCGCGCTCATCGACCGGTGAGATCGGTGACGAGTTGGAAGCCGGCAGAAATGTCGTCGAGCTGATAGTGCGGCTGCAATTGAATCACGCAACCGAAGCTGCCCGGTCTGCCTGGCATCTCGTTGACGGTGACCCTGCCGGCGACCAGCGGAAAACGCGCCCTACTGTCGCCGCTCGCCGCCAGGTTGCCATTGACGTATTGCGTCAGCCAAGCCTGAAGGAAGCGTTCGATCTCGTCCGCGGTCTTGAACGAGCCCGTCATGTGGCGGCCAATCATCTTCAGCCAATGCGCGAAGCGCGACGCGCACAGGATCGAGTTGATCTGAGTCGAAAGCCGCGCACTGGCGTCGGCTGCGTTGGCGTTGGCACCCTGATAGCGCTGCGGCACCTGCAGACTGCGCACAGCACCGAACACCAGCTCCTCGCTGTTCGGAACTGAGGAAAGTGGCATCAGTCCAACATCGAGCAGCGAGCGCTCCTGCCGATCGGTCAGCACGATCTCGACCGGATTGCGCACCCAGACGTGGTCAGGGTCGGTGCTGAACGGCTCCAGCGGCACGCCGGTGACTAGACCGCCGCCGATGCGATCGGTCTCCACGCCACGCACATCGCCGGGCCAAGCATATTGCGCGAAGGCACGGGCGACCACCGAGGCGAAGGCGAAGCCAGCGCCCATCCACACTCGCTGTTCATTGGTGGGCGCGTATTCGCTGTAGCGGAAGCCTTCGGCGCGAGTGCCGTCGTCCAGCCAGGGCGCACGTGCCAATACATGGGGCAGCGCCACCCCGACGAAGCGCATATCGGCGCGCGACGCGAGACTTCGCCAGCGGTCGTGTTCCGTGTTGCGCAGCGGTGCCGCGAGGTCGGTCGAGGTAGCGAGGTCGGCGAAGCTGTCGACCTCCAGCAGTGCGGGTGACGCGCCAATGATGACCGGTGAGAAGGCTGCGGCAGCGACGCCGGATAGTGCCATCAGCGCGCTTATGTCATCGGTGCGGGACTCGGCGCTGGAGCGGTGACGCACCTCGTGATCGACGACAAGCAGGCCATACGGATTGCCGCCTGGCGTGCCGAACTCCTCCTCGTAAACCTTGCGGAACAGCAGGCTCTGGTCGAATTCGATGGCGCGTTCCAGGTCGCGGCAGATTTCGGGCCAGCCGACGTTGAGGATCTTGACCTTCAACCGGTTGGACAGCTCTGCGCCGTCTACCAGCCAGGCGATGCCACGCCATGTGCCTTCCAGCTTGCGCAGGCGGGCGTGGTGCAGGATGGCGTCGACCTGCTCGGACAGCATGGCATCGATTGCGGCGATGTCGCGATCAACCGCGTCGCGCAGCGCCTGCGTGTCGATGCGAAGACGCGCGCCGCGCTCAGCGCCAAACCACAGGTCGATGGCGTCGCCGGACGGCGCGCCGAGGAACTCGGTGACCCGATCCGCCAGTGCGGTGTCGCGACTGCCGGCGTAGCGTCCGGACAGCATCGCATCGCGCACCGCGGCCGCACCGGCGTCCTCGGCAAGATTGAACTCGTTCACTGTGTTGGCCGCCTGGCCTCAGGGCGGCGGCGCGCCGCAAGCGCTACCTCGTCACGGTCGGCGCAGGCAGCGCAGCCCGGCCATCCACGTGTTTGCCTCATACAGGCGGCAAAGACGTGGATGACGGGGCCAAACCCCATGGGCGCTAACTTAAGGCGCCGGCCAATCGGTTCACCGTCATGGCCGGCCTTGTGCCGGCCATCCACGTCCTCTGTACCGCACTCACAGATCGTCCTCGCAGGGCAGGATGGGTTTACATCATGACCGATGAGCGGAACGGCACTCTGTCGACTTGGAAGGTCCGGGCAGACTTGTATGCGTCGCTGTTGAGTTGAAGACGTGGATGGCCGGCACAAGGCCGGCCATGACGATCGGAGGCAGGCCAGCGCGCTTAAGTTAGCGCCTATGGGGCTTGGACCCGCCATGACGATGCGGCGCAGGCCGTGCCCGGGCATGATTTGCCGCTTTCTCGCTGGGCGGGGATCAGGCCGCCGGGGCCGGGATGCGCGCCACCATGCGCAGGCTCGTGGTCAGCTCTTCCATTTGTAACCACGGACGTAGATACGCTACCGCGTTGTACGAGCCAGGCTTGCCGGGGATCTCGCGCACCTCGACACGTGCCTCGCGCAGCGGGAAGCGGGCCTTCATCTCCTGGCCGGCATTCTCGTTACCGTTGACGTAGTTGTTGATCCACCGGTTCAGCCAGCGCTCGACGTCGCCGGCCTCCATAAAGCTGCCGATCTTGTCGCGCGCCATGACCTTGAGATAGTGCGCGAAGCGGCTGGAGGCCATGATGTAGGGCATGCGCGCGGAGATCGCCGCGTTCGCGGTCGCTTCCGGGCGATCGTACTTCTTCGGCTTCTGCACTGACTGCGCACCGAAGAAGACGGAGTAGTCGGTGTTCTTGTAGTGGCTGAGCGGCTGGAAGCCGAGGTTGGACAGCTCGAACTCGCGCCGGTCAGTGATGGCGATCTCGGTCGGGCATTTCGCGTCCTGATCGCCATCGTCCGAGGTGAACACGTGGTACGGCAAATTCTCCACCTTGCCGCCGCCTTCCGCACCGCGGATGGCGGTGCAGAAACCGTACTGAGCGAACGCGTTCGTCAGTCGCGCGCCCAACACGTAGGCGGCATTCATCCAGCAATACTCGCCATGCTGCATGGACTTTGCGGCACCGGCCTCGTCGTATGGCGCTTCCTCGAAGTTGAACTCGTCGATCGCCTTGGTGGCGGCGCCGTACGGCAGACGCGCGAGCGTTCGCGGCAACACCAGGTTAACGAAGCGGGCGTCCTCGCTGTCACGGAAGCTGCGCCACTTGGTGTATTCCTGTGCTTCGAAGATCTTCGCCAGGTCGCGCGGCTTGACCAGGTCAGGCCAGCTGTCGAAGCCGAACATGCCGGCGCCGGCGGCCGAGACGAACGGTGCGAACGCTGCCGCGGCAACATTGGATACCAGACGCAGTGTCTCGACATCGTCCGGATGCTGCGTCCATTCATAGTCGCCGATCAGCGCGCCATACGGTTCGCCGCCGGGCGTGCCGAATTCATTCTCATAGATCTTCTTGAACAACTGGCTCTGATCGAACTCGACCGCGCGCTGCAGATCGCGTGACAGCTCGCGCTTTGGCAGGTTGAGCACACGCAGCTTCAGGCTCGTGCTGGTCTCACTGTTCATCACCAGATAGTGCAGTCCGCGCCAGGTACCTTCGAGCGCGGAAAACTTCGGGTGATGCATGATCGCGTTGAGCTGATCGGACAGCTTACGATCGATCGCGGCGATGGCGCTGTCGATGGTGCGCGTCAGGTTCTTGTCGAACGTGACGGTGCCTGCGAGCGCCTGCTCGACCAGGTTCTTCACCAGGTCCTGAGCCTGGTCGGGTGCGGTCTGCCGGGTAGCGGCGACAACCTGATCGAGGACGGAAACTTCAGTGGCTTCCGCCGCTGCCTGTTGCGGTGCGGTCTTGGCGCCAGACATCGGTCAGGTCTCCTTCTTGTCCAGCCCCAACTGGCTGGACAGCGATTTCAGTTCATTCTCGTTCTTCAGCACCTGCTCCAGCAGACCTTCCAACTCTTCCGACCGGTCCACCTTGCTCATCAGGTCACGCAGCTTGGCGCGCGTCTCGAGCAATGCACGCAATGCCGGCACCTGCTGAGCGACGCGCGCGGGTTCGAAATCCTCGATCGAGTTGAACTTCAGATCGACCGCCATTTCGCCACCCTCTTCCGAGAGCTTGTTGTCGACCCGCATCTTCAAGCCGGGGTTCATTCCGGCCAGAACATCATTGAAATTGTCACGGTCTATCTGGATGAATTTGCGCTCGGTCAGCGGCCGCAGCGGCTGAGTCGGATCGCCAGAGAAATCACCCATGATGCCGACGATAAACGGCAGCTCGCGCAGTATTTCGGCGCCTTCCGTCTCGACTTCGTAGGTGATGTGCACTCGCGGCTTGCGGACGCGCTTGAGCTTGTCGTGGATGCTTGCACTCATGGTCTGGCTTCCCCATCCCTGTGATCGGCGTGGGCCGGCTCGCGACGTCGGCGCATTCGCGCACTTGGCCTGCTTCCCAAAGATTAGACAGGCGAGATGAGTATGGTCAATAATTCCTTGAGTCTGTGAACTTCTTCACACACCGCCATCGTCCGCTCATGGCTCATTCCGTGGCCTCGGGCGGTGGGGGCGGTCGAATGCCAAGAGTATTCAGGATCGTGTTGCGTGTGTCGGTGTCGGCGACGACCTCCGCCAGCAGCTCGGGCCACGTCATGCGGCCGCGGCGTACCGCCTCGTCCAGCGTGTAGGAGAGCGGTGAGTGAGGCTCGGAGCGGCGGAAGAAACTGGCAATCTCGCCCAGGGCGCGCAGCGCGTCCTCGCGCGAGGCAAGCTGTCCCGGCGACACCGCGATACGGCCGAAACCGCCGGCCCCAGGCGCGGCGCCGCTGTCCGCCGCCTCGCCGGCCCCCTCCGGCGCCACCTCAGCTTCCGCGGTGGCGCGCGGCGCGTAGATCGTGGCGATATGGATGATCTCGTCCAACAGTTCACGCACCGCCGTCGTCGGAGGACCGTCGGCGCCGGCCTTTTCGTCCATTACGTCGGCCATCGACTGCCAGGCGTCACGTGCGGCCGTGGTCGCGTCGCGTACCTTGGCCAGGTTTGCGCCCCGATTTCGCGCCTCCTTGTCCATGTCGTCGAATGGCATGACCCGACCGCCCTCAAGACGCCTGGCCCGCGCCTCGGCGTCCAGCTTCATGAGGTCCGCCGACGATTTGTACTGGTAATAAGCGACTGGAGTACCGTCCGAGCGCTTGAACAACTCGGTCATAGCGAGGGGCTGGAGCAGCGAACCTTTGCCATCGCGCCCATTCAACCCGGTCACCGGCGCGACACGTGTTTCCATTCCATAGTCGTCCGGCAACGGGAACAGTCCGTCCCAGTACCTCTCCGCCAATCCCGCCATAAGGCGCGCACCGAAGGTAAGGCCGGCGAGGCCATGGCTGCGCACCAGCGCCTCGGTCATCCAGGCGGCAACTTCCAGGTCCTTGGTGGTCTCTGCCAGCGTCTTGATCCCGACCTCGCGCACTGTACGCCACAGCGGACCAGGGTCGCGGATGTTCGGGTCACCAGCGCTCTGGCCACCTTCGCCCGCATCAGGTCGCGCATCGCGCAGACGCTCGGCATCGCGCGCCTCGGACCGCGCATCGCGCAGCCGGTTGTACGGAGAGGTCGCAGAGTAATCCTCGCGGATGTCGATGCCTTGCGGCGCATCGCCAGGTATCGGCGCCAGCAGAACCTCGAGGTCGAAACCTTCCGGCAGGTCCGCCATGCACACGCCTCTCAATTGCTGGACAATGGTTCCGCGTAACACATAGTCTCAATGCACGAAAAGGGGGAGTTTCCCCCGGGGGGAACTGGATGGCCGCGATCGATCTCAAGCAGCTTGTGGGCAGGCTGAACGAGATATGCCGACGAGCGCTTGAAGCCGCTGCCGGGATGACTCTGTCGCGCACGCACTACAATGTCGAGATCGAGCACTGGCTGCTTACGCTCGCCGACCGTGCCGACGGCGATATTGCCGCGATATTACGCCATTACGAGATCGATATGGGACGCTTCGTCACCGATCTCAACCGCGCTTTGGAGAAGCTGAAGACCGGCAACTCGCGCGCCCCTTCGCTGGCGCCGGATATTGTCGAGCTGGGCAAGCAGGCTTGGCTGCTGGCGTCGCTTGAGCAAAATGCGACGCGCATTCGCTCCGGCCATCTGCTGTGGGCGCTGCTTGCCGACGACAACCTGGCGCGGCGCGCGCGCGAGGCATCCGGCCAACTGCTGAAGATCAATCCCGATCTGCTGAAACGCGACTTCGCCGCGATCACCGCGAACAGCGCGGAGGCGGCGGAAGCGGCGCCCCCGGCTGCATCGGGTGAGGCCGCGGGTGATGGCGCGCCGATGGCACCGCGCGGAACCGGTGCGCTCGACCAGTTCACCACCGATCTCACCGCGCAGGCGAGGGCGGGAAAGATCGATCCGATCCTTGGGCGCGACACCGAGATCAGGCAGATCATCGACATCCTGACCCGGCGGAGACAGAACAATCCGATCCTCACCGGTGAGGCCGGTGTCGGGAAGACTGCCGTGGTGGAGGGCTTCGCACTGCGCCTTGCCTCGGGCGATGTGCCGCCCGCCCTGCAAGGTGTTTCGCTGCGCACGCTCGATCTCGGCCTGCTGCAGGCGGGCGCCGGCGTGCGGGGTGAATTCGAGAACCGGTTGCGCGGTGTGATCGATGAGGTAAAGGCTTCGCCGAAACCGATCATCGTGTTCATCGACGAGGCGCACCAGCTCATTGGCGCCGGCGGTTCGGCCGGGCAGGGCGATGCGGCCAATCTGTTGAAGCCGGCGCTGGCACGCGGCGAACTGCGCACCATCGCCGCCACCACCTGGGCCGAATACAAGAAATATTTCGAGAAGGACGCGGCTCTGACGCGGCGCTTCCAGGTGGTGAAGGTGGACGAGCCGCCGGAGCCGATGGCGGTCGCCATGGTTCGCGGCCTGGTCGATACGCTGGAGAAGCACCATAAGGTCCGCATTCTGGATGAGGCGGTGAGCGAGGCCGTGCGTCTGTCGGCGCGCTATATCCCGTCGCGCCAGTTGCCCGACAAGGCCGTCAGTCTGATCGACACGGCCTGTTCGCGCGTTGGCATGAGCCAGGCAGCGGTGCCGCCCCCGATTGAGGATCGTCAGCGGCGTACCGCACTGATCGACACCGAGGTGGCGATCCTGGATCGCGAGATAGCGGCCGGCGAACCGCATGCCGCGCGCCGCGAGGACTTGCTGGCGGAGCGCGCGAAGCTTGCGCAGGAACTGGCCGATCTGGAGGTACGCTGGGAGAAAGAGAAGGCGCTGGCTGCAGAGATCACCGATACGCGCACAAGGATTGAGGATCCCGCGAACACTGACGATAAGGACGCGCTTCGCACGCAGCTCACCGCAGCGTCGGCGAAGCTGCGCGACCTGCAAGGGGAGACACCGCTGATCTTCCCGGTGGTCGATCGCCAGGCGGTGGCGGAGGTCGTCGCGGGATGGACCGGTATTCCGACCGGCCGCATGCAGTCGAACGAGATCCGTACCGTGCTGAACCTACAGCAGGCGATGGGGACACGCATCGTCGGACAGCCGCACGCGCTCGATGCGGTGGCGCAGGCAATCCGTACCAGTCGCGCCGGACTCACTGATCCGCGCAAGCCGATCGGCGTCTTCCTGATGGTGGGGACGTCGGGCACCGGCAAGACCGAGACGGCTTTGACGCTCGCCGACCTGCTGTACGGCGGCGAGCAGAACATGACGGTCATCAACATGAGCGAGTTCAAGGAGGAGCATAAGGTTAGCCTGCTCATGGGCAGTCCGCCCGGCTATGTCGGTTATGGCGAGGGGGGCGTGCTCACCGAGGCGGTACGGCGGCGCCCCTATTCGGTGATCCTGCTTGACGAGATGGAGAAGGCGCACCCTGGCGTGCAAGACATCTTCTTTCAGGTGTTCGACAAGGGAAACATGAAGGACGGCGAAGGTCGCGACATCGACTTCAAGAATACCGTGATCATCATGACGTCGAACGCGGGCACCGACCTGATCACCCGGCTGTTCGCCGATCCGGAATCCGCGCCCGATGCGGTTGGATTGGCCGATGCGCTGATGCCGGAGCTGATGAAGTTCTTCAAACCGGCATTCCTCGGGCGAGTGAATATGGTCCCGTATTTCCCGCTCTCACCCGAGATCATTCGCCAGATCGTCGAACTGCAGCTCGGACGAATACAGAGGAGAGTACAGGATTCTTATGGTGCCAAATTCGCCTGGGACAAGGCGTTGGTCGATGTGATAGCTGCTCGTTGCACTGAGACTTCGTCCGGAGCACGCAACGTGGAAAAGATACTCTCCCGCACGCTATTGCCGGAGCTCTCCGCGGAAGTGTTATCGCGACTTGCCGAAGGAGCACCGATCAATGGCGTGACCGTGGGCGTGGACACGGTCGGATCGTTTCAATACCACATTGGCTGAACCACTCACCGCCACGCCGCAACAATAGAGGAATAGAACATGGCAATCTACATGTCTTGGGATGGAATAGACGGAGCCGTTAGTACAAAGGGTTTCGAGAAATGGATCGAGCTCAACTCGTTCCAGTGGGGTGTCGGACGCGCCATCGGAACAGCGGCGCGCGGCGCGGCCACGCGTGAAGCATCCGAGCCGAACATCAGCGAGATCGTCATCACCAAGCGGTTGGACAAGTCGTCAACCAAGATGTTCATGGACGCCGTCGCCGGTGATCTGAGCACGACGGTGAAGTTCAAGTTCACCACCACGACGAAGGACAAGGTGGACACGTACCTCGCCTACGAGCTCACCAACTGCGGACTGAGCGGCTACAGCATTTCCAGCGGCGGTGACGCGCCGAACGAGAGTCTGTCGCTGAACTTCACCAAGATCATGTTCACCTACACCGAGCGCGATCCGAAGATCGCGGGTTCTCCGGACACGGTGGGCTATGATCTTCTGACCATGGGGAAGGTCTGAGCAGGCTGCGCAAATCGGGTATCAAAAGGGCCAGGGAAATCGGTTTCCTGGCCCTTTTTGTCATGGCCGGCCACGACGCCGAGTAGCTGGAATCAGCCGGTGAACTCGACCGCGACAGCGGTCACGTTGTCGGCGACATTCGCCGCCAGGGCGGCATCGACAAGGGCCTGTGGCGGTGCGCCGTTGATCGCCCCGAGCAGGGTTGCCAGCTCGTCGTCCGGCAGGGTTTTGCACAAGCCGTCACTGCACAGCAGGAAACGGTCGCCGGGCACCAGCCGATCACTGACCTTGTCGAGCGCGAACGCATCCAGCTCGGCGCCCACGGCGCGCGTGATCACATTGCCCCGCGGATGGTTCGTCACTTCGTCGGGACCGATGGCGCCAGCCTCCAGCAGCTCCTGAACCAGGCTGTGATCGCGGGTGATCTGGCGCAGAACGCCGCCGCGCAGCAGGTAGGCTCGCGAGTTGCCGGCCCACAGGCAGGCGAAGTAATTGCCGTGCGCGAGCATTACCACCACGGTCGAGGCCACCATCACGTCCGGACCACGCCGCGCCGCCTCGTCGCGCAACGCCGCATGGGTTTGTTCAATCGCCAGCCGCACGCGCGACAGCAACTCCGCGGCGGACAGACCCGACGGAATCGCCTGGAGCGCATCGGCGATCATGCCAGAGGCGACCTCGCCGGCCGCATGGCCGCCTGCGCCGTCCGCCACCGCCCAGATGCCCAGATCCGGCCGGTCAACGTAGGCATCCTCGTTGTGCTTGCGAATGGCGCCAACGTGCGTCACTGCCCAGGAGCGAAAGCGCGGGGCGGTCATGACGTCGACTCCCATTTCCCCTCCTCGAGTCTGTTGCCGTCGATTTCCGCCCCCAGCATAGCCGCAAAGGTTGCCGCATCTGGCAGACAACGCAACATCATACAGGCACGCTTCACACGTGCGGAACCCTCGCTCCACCAGAGTGCATCTGTGGTGCCGGTCGTGTCCTCCGGCAGGTCGGCTGCACCCAACGCGTCGAGAATCTCCTCTGGCGGCGTATCCTGCTCCAGCGCTGTGCGTCCAGCGGCTTCGCATGTGTCGAGCCATGCCTCGCCTGCCGCGGCGGCGACGCGGCGTGGGCTGAGTACCGCGAAGGTCAGGGGAAAGTAGCGGCCGGCGCGATCCACGCTGGGCAGCATCAGGCCGAGCGCCGCCTGCGCGCCGCACATCCCGGGCGGCAGAGTGAAGCGCCAGACCGGGGCTTCGAGGAATGCGGGCAGCCACGCGTCGCCCATAAACGCCCGGCTGCCCGCCATCACCGATTGCAGCCAGTCGTCCCACGGGTCGATGAAATCGCGCGGCAGCCCGACGCGGACGAAATCGCCACGGGCGGGAAGCTTGCCGTAGAAGCCTGCGATCACATCGCCGGGCACTTGAAGTCTCGCAGCACGCCTGGGGCGAATGGGTTCAGCACTGATCCAGCCTGGATCTCGTATGAGGCATGGCGATTGCCGAGGGTGAAATTCAGCATGTAGCGATCGGCTGAATCGGTTGTCGTCAGAGTGCCTTGCCCGAACAGCCGGAACAGTGCCCACGGGCCGTTGGTCTGCATCGCCGCCGGACCGCTGGACGGTGGCGGATCAAAGATCAGACGCACGCTGTTCATGCGGTTCGGTCCCGGCCACGTCACTGAAGTGGCGCGCACCGGCCCATGGGTATTGACGATGCTCAGACCATCCAGGTCCAGCGTCACCACCTTGGCGTCGGTGTCCTTCGGTATGATGTCGAACCGCACGGTGGGCTGATTGCCGCCGCCGGCGAAGAATAGATCGCGGATCTGCGACGCGCGCTGAAACATCGCCAGATCCTCTGGCGTGACCGGAGGTGCGACGCCCCCCGACGGTTGCGCCTTCCATGTGTCGCCGGAGGTATCGACGAAGTTCAGCAGGTTCTCGTTGAAGTATTTGTCGAGGGATCCGCCGGTCGCGAACAATCTGGCGAAGTCGTCGAGCGGGATGTCCTTGATCGATCCGGAGGTGAAAGGGTAGCGGCCGGGAACCGCCGTCTTGCACAGCAGGGCCGGACCACCCGGCGCACCGTAGTTCTTCTTCGCGGTATCAAGCGCGCCCATGCCGCGCAACTGGTTGCCGCTGATCGCTATCGCCTCCAGCCAGCGGCGCACCGGTTGCGGATCCTGGCTGGCCTCGGCTTGCAGGTTCTGCGCGGGGTCGTCTCCGCCGCCGGCAGCGGCCGCGCCACCCGCCGGCGCTCCTGCCAGTCGGGCGAGCTGCACCTGCAGATCGTTCAGCAGCTTAAGGGCGTTGTCGATCGGCGCGCCCGGCGGCTTGCCGACGAACGCGATCAGCGCGGCATAGCGGTCCTCGATCGCCTTGCCGGGCGGTTCCGGCGGCGGACCATTGCCCTCTTTGAAGAGTCCTGACAGCGCCGCCCCGCCGGCGCCCACGGCCTGCGACGCAGCGGCGCCGGCGCTCTGCGCCGCACCTTGAACGGCACCGGCAATGCCAGGCGGCGGGGGCGGCGGTTGCGTCAGGGTGAGCTGCCGCGTGATGCCGGTCAGCAGGTCACGCATCGGCGACTGCGGCGAGGCCAGAATATACAGCTCCTGCACCGCTTGCTGGAGATTGCGCATCGACGCGACGTCGAGGTCGCCAAGCAGGGCGTCCCACTGTCTGGCGTAGTCGGCGGTATACAGTGCGATTACATCGTGTTGCAGCGTCTGCATCTGCGGGCTGAGTGGGTCGATCTGCGCATCCCTGCCGAGTACCCAACTCTCGCTGGCCACTTGTATGGTGGCGGTGGGCAGGCTGGGCAGCAGCACCTTGTGGAAGCCGTCGATGGTGAAGAAACCTGGCACGCCCTCGCTGAGTGGCGCGCCCGAGCGACGGATGAACACGCGCACGCCCGATGCGCCCGCGGCATCAGCCGGCCGCCAGATCGGCAATGCGCGTGCCTGCTGCGAGCCCTTGATCGTGCTGTAGACGCGGTCTGCCAGGGTAACGCGACTGAACGTGCGGCGAGCGTCCTCGACGAGCGTGCCGTCGAGCGACACCTTCTCCAGCGGCTGATCGAGCAGTGCGGCGAGGTGCCGCTCCAGGCTGTCGCGCAAGCCCTTCGCGGCCAGCCCAGGCCACTGCGATTGCCAGTCGAGGCTCATCCATTCCTTGACCAGGTCGCGGTCAAGCGGACCGGCGGAGCCGAGCATGAGGTAGACGCGTGTCGCCTCGTAGAGGAACGCCGGTTGCGCGAAATGGGCGCGCATCTGGCCCTCCAGCCGGGCGATCAGCGCAGGCAGCAGGATGTGCTGCAGCCCGTGATGATAGACCTCGCGTGCGCCGGCGCCGAGTTTGCCGGTCTGCGACAGGCCGGGGAACCACTGGAATGAGGACGATGGGGCGTCGACGCCAAACGGCAACGCGCGCGCCTGATCGAGCAGCGGCGCGATCCTGGCAAGCTGCGGATCGCCGACCGGATCGAGCTGGACCGATTGCGCCGATCTGACATAGGCGGCGAGCGCGGCCTGTGCCTGATCCACCGCCGTCTGGTTCGCCTGCCGGGTTTGCAGCAGCCCGGCCGTGGCTCCCAGCACGACCAGTAGCGCGACCGCCGCGGCGCCGGCGCGAACGAGCATGTTGCGCCGCACCTGTACGGGGTCGCGCGCGACGAGTGTCGCTTCGCCGAAGATGACCTCCTTTAGCAACCGGCTGAGGAAGTAGCTGCGGCCCTGCTCCGGCCGCAGCGACGGCGCGCGCTGCGCATCGATGCCGAAGCTGCGCGACATCGCGCCGGTCAGCCGATCGATCGGTGTGCCTTCCTGGGTGCCCGAGGTCAGATACGCGCCCCGCAACACCGGCGCAGGGTCCAGGCGGGAACCGCCGAACGCCTCGGTCAGGAATTCGCCAAGGGGTGCGGCGAGGCTCGCGACCTGTGCGGGAAACCCGGCGATCATGGTGCGGCGGTCCGGGCTGCGTTCGCCCTGTAGCCGGTCAAGCAGCCGCTCGTTCAGCCGTTCGACCAAGATGCTGAACTCATTGCCGAACAGGCCGGCGCTGCCGGCCTCGGACTTGTTCAGCGGGAAGGTGACGCCCCAGACCTGGCCGCGACGCTCACGGTCGAGGTCGTCGAAGAACTCAGTGAAACCGGCGATCAGATCGGCCTTGGTGAACAGCACATAGATCGGCACGCGCACGCCGAGCTGGTCATATACTTCCTTCACGCGGCGACGGACCGCGCGGGCATGCGCGAGCCGTTCCGCCGCGGGCGCCGAGGCGATATCCGACAATGCAATCGCGACCAGCACGCCGTTCAGCGGCTGGCGGGCGCGGGTGCGGCGCAGCAGGCCAAGAAATGCCTGCCAGCCCGCCTTGTCCACCGCGGCGTCGGAATCCTGCGTGGTATAGCGGCCTGCGGTGTCGATCAGCACCGCGCTCTCGGTGAACCACCAGTCGCACATTCGCGTGCCGCCGACGCCGGCGACCGCGCTCTGCCCCATTTCGGCGGCGAGCGGGAACGACAGGTCCGCGTTCAGCAACGCGGTAGTTTTGCCGGCGCCGGGTGGGCCGATAATCACGTACCATGGCTGCTCGTAGAGATAGCCGCGCGAACCCGATGCCTTCCGGAGCAGCGACAATGCGGTAGTCAGCTTCTCGCGCACCGCGTCTGCTTCCTCGGCGGACGCGGCGGTGGTGGGATCCACCGCCGTGACGCCCTTGAGCAGAGCGGCCTCTCGCTTCCGCCGCCGGCGATCGAGCCAGAAGTTCAGCCCGCCCCAGAGCAGCACCATCACGGCGATGACGATGGCGCGGGGCTGCCAATCTGCGAGCAAGGACAGGAACGGGCCGAACAGCCAGACAAGAACGCCGAGCAGTACGATACCGACGAAGGTCAGGAACCAGCGCGAGCCGAGAAAGCGCAGGACGGCACGCATGGTCTAGCTCTGCCTCCGCAGCACCACCTCGATGCGGCGGTTCTCGTCGCGGCCTGCCGGGGTGGCGTTCGACGCCACGGGATCGGCGTCCGCGTGACCCTGCGCCGCGACGCGGCCTGGGTCGCCGAGGGCACGCGCGATGATCGCCTGCGCCGCCTCGGCGCGGGCCGTGGAGAGCTGGAAGTTCGACGGGAACTGCACCGTGTGGATCGGCTGGTTGTCGGTGTAGCCGTCGACCGTTACAGGGCCCTTCTCGGCCTTCAGCGCGTCACCGATCCGTTGCAGTAGAGGATAGTAGTTGCCTGCCACCGTCGCTCTGCCCGAGGCGAACATGCCGGCGTTGCGGATCCGCACGATCGGCGTTGCGTGATCGCCCAGGACGGTGACCAGCCCCTGGTCGATCTCCGGCTTGAGGAAGACGTACAGCGGATCGGCGGCCGTGGCTTTCGGCGGGGGAGGGACGGGGCTCACCGGCGCGGCACGGGCGATCCGTGGCATGTGCGCGAGCGGCGCACCGAGCAGTTGCGCGAACACCTCGTCGGAGGCGGCGTTGAGCCCGGTGGAGAACCAGACGAACAGCCCGCCGATCACCGCGAGCGCCATAGCACCCATCACCCATGTCGGCACCGTGGCGCGCGCCGGCCGGTAGGGCGCCCGCACGCCCTGCCAGTGCGGTGCGAGCGCTGGATCGGTGGCCTGCCGCTGGCGCGCGATGATGGTGTAGAGGTCCTCGCGCAGGCGATCGAGCTCGCCCGGCCCACGCGGCGACAAGCGGTAGCGTCCCTGGAAGCCCAGGCTGAGGCAAAGGTACATCAGCTCCAGCACCGGCAGGAACATGCCCGGATTTTGCCGAAGCTGCGCGAGCAGGTCGAAGAAACGCTCGCCGCTGCGCACCTCCTGGTGGAAAGTGGAGACCAGGGACCGCGCCGCCCAGCCGCCGCTGCTGCCCCAGGGCGTGTTCAGCACCACATCGTCGAGACTGGCGCACAGCGCGTAGTGCGCGGGACGCAGCTGGTCGATCGGCACGCCGCCGTCGCGCGCTGTCTGCTCGAACGCGCGTATCTGCTGAATGGCGCGCTCTCGCAGGTCGCCGGGATCCGGCTGGCTGTAGGTGTTGCGCAGGCGGCCGAGTAACTGCAGCAGTGGCGCCGCGGCTGCGATCAGCGGGGTAAGGCCGAAGCTGATTGTCTCCGCGCCATCGATCGGGATGGACGCAGCACCACGGGCGGAGGGCGCATCGCGGAAGACAGGCGATGGCGCTGGTTGCGGCGACGGCGCGCCGCGCCGGCCACCGGGGACAGGACGGATGACGGTGCGGTCGTTGTCGTCGGGTTCGGAGAAGGGATTGTCGCTCAAGGGTGGCTCATCCGCGTATCGCCCAAAGCTCCAGCCTCAGATTGGGGAAATCGCCCGACACGTGGATCGCAAAGCCGCCGGAATTCTGCATCTGCTGCCAATGCGGACTGGCACGGTCCAGTTCGAAATACGTCGCCCCCGCGTAGAACGGCAGTTGCCGCGGCGCCACCGGCAGCGGACGCACCGCGATGCCCGGCAGTGCCACATTCACCAGCTCGCGAATATGCTCCACGGCGCCGATCTTCACCTGCGAGGGGAACAGCCGGCGCAACTGCTCGGCCTGAACGTCAGCCTGCACCGTCATGACGAAATTCGACGCGCGCAGGATCGAGCGGTCGGTGATCGGCCCGACGCGCACACCATGCCGCGCATCGCGCAGCGGGATCGCAATGGCCGTCGCCTCCAGCACCGCCGACAACGCGCGCCGCAAATCGGCCACCACCGGGGCAAAGCTGCGCTGCAGATCGTCGTGGCGATAGGCGGGGTAGGCAGTCGGCCGCCGTGTGTCGAGGAATGTCGCGAACTCGCCCGCCATCTGCACCAGCGCGGCGTAAAGCGACTCGGGATGCAGGTTCGCCGCATCCGCCCAGTGCGCCAGCACGTTCTGCCAGCCATTGATCGATTGCAGCAGCAGAAAGTCGGCGACCTGCGCGACGCCGGCCTGGCCCGGCGCGGTCATGCGCGCGGCCAGCGCCTCGCCACGCTGGTTCAGCATGCCGGACAACTCCGCGATCAATCCCGCCAGCGGTGCCGCGGCGGAGCATACCAGCGATGGCGGCATCCACCGTTCGTCGAGGATAATGCGACGATCCGCAGTGACCTCGGTCACCCGTGCCAAGCCGATGCTGAGATACCCGGTGCGTTCGTCGGTCTCCAGCAGATAGCGCATGCGCAGCCGGCCAACGTGCAATTCGGCAGGCTGCGGTGACGCCGAATGCGTATCGTACGCTTCGAACGGTCGTGCCGCGTAGCGGCCCTCGGTGGCGCTGTCGGCGACCTCCACCGCGCCCGCCTGACGGATCGGCAGCGCAAGGTAAACGAGCACATTGCGCGCGCTTTCCGGCAGTTCGAGCGGCGGCGGATGGTCGGTTTCGCCGGGCAACGAGAACGGCGTGCCGTCCTCGAAAACGCCCGAGGCAGATGCCAGCGCGAAGCGGCCGGTGCCAAGCAGGTCGCGATCCAGCGCGTAATCCGACCAGGCCCCACGGATGCGGCCGCAACGCCTGCACGCGTCCGCGCACAAGCTGTTCCGTCCAGCGATCCTGTTGCTGGAAGTGCTGCGTGCGCAGGAACATACCCTCCTGCCAGACCACGCGGTTCGTCCAGCTCATCGATTGGTTTCCCCCTGGCCCGCCCGCGCCAGATCAGCCGGGCTTCAGCGTCATAGCAAGTTTGCCGACATTCAGTATGAGTTTCGTCGGCCCGCTGTCGGCGGCCGGCGCATCGGCACGCCACTGCGCATTGTCGATGTCGCGGTACAGCACGGCCACGCCGATGGCCTGCACACCGCTCTTGAGCTCGAACTGCTTGGTCTGCGTCTCGCCTGGCGACAGGACAAATTCCTGTGAGCTGACACTGTCCTGTCCCAGCGTCTGCTGCTCGTGCTCAGTCAGTGCGAAGACGTCCACGCGCTCGAACTTCGCGGTCTGCGTCAACTGGTAGACGCGCACTGCGACCGGCTGCGCCTTGCCGTCGGCGTCTGGGTTCTGCTCGGCGCTGCCGATCATCGTGAGGGTCAGCACAGGCGGTGGCTTCGGCTTCGGGCCGCCGCAATTGGCCAGCACCAGCGCGGCAAGCAGCGGCAGCAGGAAGCGACGGCGGATCATTGGCGATTTCTTGCGGAAATTTCTTGCAGAGAACGCTCATAGGCGCGGGCGAACGCCTTGCCGAACACACTGTCGAAGTCATCGGCCAGCGCCTGCACGGTGCGTGCGTGCAATGTCTCGTAGGCGTCCCACGCGCGCGCCTTCTTCTGCGCCGGCAGCAATGACATGCCGCCGCCCTGTTCCACCTGGGCGCGCAGCTTCACCGGAGCCAACCCATCCAGCAGTGTGCGCACCGCCGACTGCATTGCCGCGATCGATGCCAGTTCGTGCAGCCTGATGTCGCGCAGTGCATCCGCCACCGCCTCGTGCGGTGCCATGTCGGTGCGGCGCCCGGTGCCGAGCAGCGCCGCCAGCGCGTCGTCGTCGCCCGCGGAGAATTTCAACGGATTGTTGCCGTGCGCCTGGATCATCGTCTGCTCGATGCGGAACTCGCTCTTGATCTGAGCCCGGGCGATCAGCACGGCACGCAGCCCGGCCACGAGATTGCGGAACGCCTTGCCCAACGCGAGCATCGTCGCGGGTGGGTCTTTGGGACGCGCATCGTGCAGGCCGACGCCTTCGAGGAACGCCGCGAGCAGCGCGCCATCATCGGCAACCGCTTCCGGCTCCTGCCTTGGCGGTGGCGGGGACGCAGGCGCGAGCGTGACGACGGGTTCAGCCGGCGGGGCTTTCGCAGGGGGAGGCGCGCGCACGACAGGCGGCGGAGGCGGCGCGGGGGCCGGTCTCGCGTTGCCGGATGGGGCCATCCCCTCAAGCAGGTCCTTGTCCCAGTCGTCCGGCAGCAGGTCGTCGCCCGGAATGATGCCCCCAGCATGCAGCGGCATCTGGCCGACCTGTGCCGGTAGGTGGAACGCGTCCTGCATCGCCGGCGAGTTGTCGGCCTGCGTGGGGCCGCGGAACGGTGTCTCATGCGGCTCGGACGCCAGCGGGTCAAAATCGTGCGGCAATTGCGCCGAGCCTGCCGAAATGCTCACGCTCGGACGGTCCGGCTCGTCGAAGGGATTGCGCTGCCGCTCGGCCGGCCCGAACGGGTCCATCGAGAACGGATCGGCCGAGAACGGATCGGCGAACGGGCCGCCGCGGGAAGCAGGGCCCGCACGCGCAATCTCTTCGTCCACCAGCCGCATCTCGATTTCGTAGGCGCCGACGCGCACGCGGTCGCCGTCGCGCAGGCGGCGCAGATCGCCCGCCCCGATGGGATCGTTTTCGCGATTGAGAAACGTGCCGTTGGTCGAGGTGTCCGCGAGCTGCCAAGATCCGCCGCGGAATGCCACGGCGAAGTGGCGCTTCGACAGCAGCCGTTCAGGATCGGGCAGCACCCAATCGACGCCAGGTCCGCGCCCGACGGAGAATTCCCCGCCGGTGACATTGCGGGTCTCGGGTGCCACCGCGTCCGGGCAGCGCAGTACCGTCATCGTCAGTCGCATGGCATCGTCAGTTGCATGGTCTCAATCGCAATGCGTTTCAGCGGGCCGCCGGTCAAGGCCACCCGCGCCACATTACGCCCACTTTCAACGCAGCGGCGCAATCTTTCTTCCCGTTCCGTAACGTCACCGCGAACCGAGTGCAGTGTAGTTGACGATGCGCCAATGCTCCCCCGCTCCTTGCGGGAGGGGGCTGGGGGAGGCGGCCGCGCCGCCCACCTATAGCCCCATCAAACCCATCACAGCATGACCGTCCCGCCGTCCACGGCGATCGTCTGTCCCGTGACGAAGCAACTGCCGTCCGAGATCAGCCATGCCACCGTGCCGGTCAGATCGGCCGGCTCCAGTGTGCGCTGGATCGACTGACCCGCGCGGACCACCTCGAGTCCGCGATCCAGCCGCTCGCCGAAGAATTCGGCGGTGCCCTCGGTCATCACCGCACTCGGCGCGACCGCGTTGACCCGGATGTTGTCTCGCCCGAGCTCGCGTGCGAGGCCGCGCGTCAGGCCGATCACCGCCGCCTTCGACGTGGTGTAGTGGAGAGCGAACGGCATGCCATACGTCGCGGCCAGCGAGGCGATGTTGATGATCGATCCGCCGCCTGACTGACGCATCGCCGGCACCACTGCCTTGCAGCAGTTCCAGATGCCCTTGACGTTGACCGCCATCGTCGCATCCCAATCGGCCTCGGCAATCTGGTTGAAGCGACCGCCCCGTAGCGAGCCATACAGGGCCGCGTTGTTGATCAGCGCATCGATGCGGCCGAAGCGCTCCATCGCCAGTTCGACCATGGAATTGGCGGATGCAATGTCGGTCACGTCAAGCGTGACGCTCACCGCGCCATTGCCGGCAGCGCTGGCGGCAACAGTGCAATCGGTGATGTCGCCGGCGACGATGCGCGCACCGGCCTCGCCCAGGAAGCGTGCATATTCGAACCCCAGACCGCGTGCGGCCCCGGTGATCAGCACAACCTTGTCGGCAACGCTCATCGATGTGTCCTCCAGTCAGGCAGCACGTCCAAGGCGATACTCATCGATCATGTCGCGCACGCGATAGACCTGCACCAGACCTCGGATCAGCGTCGGTGCGACGCGATGCCAGCCGAGTGGACGCAACGGCGTCAACGGAAAGACCGTCGCACCGTCGCGCGCACCGCACACCAGCGCAGCCAGATCGCGTCCCATCATCGTCGCCGCCGCGATCCCGCGACCGTTGTATCCGAGACCGGCGTACAGCCCCGGCGCAAGCTCGTGCAGGCGCGGGAAATGTTCGGTGGTCATCGCCACCCAACCGGTCCAGGCCTGCTGCCATCTCACGCTACCGAGCTGCGGGAACATCCGCCGGATGCGCGCATCGACGCGGCCCCAGTCGGCTCGCGGCTCGGCGCCGAAGCTCGGGCCGTGTGCGCTGCCGTGCAGCCGACCATCGGGCAGCATGCGCACGCCGGAATACAGCAGTCGCGTGTCGGTCAGCGACTGGCGCTCCGGCAGGATTGTGTGACGGACGTTGTCGGACAATGGCTCGGTGACGAACCCGTGGCCACGCATCGGGATAATGCTTTCGCGCAGCCCCGGCCACAGATCGCCGGTATAGGCGTTGGTGGCGATCACCACGTTGTCCGCGGTCAGTCCTGCATTGCCAGCATCGATCGCCCAGCGTCCGTCGCGCCGCCGGAGAGCGCGCACTGGCGTTTGTGTATACAGAATTGCACCCGCTCCGGCGGCCGCGCGCGCCAGGCCGCGCGCATAGGCGAACGGATTGATGTTGCCGCCGCGGCGATCTAGCGATGCCGCCGAATAGAGCGATGAACCGATCGCCACGGCGCAGCGCACGCCTTCGAGCATCTCGACCGGTGCGCCGCGTTGCTGCCAGTATTGCGTGCGGCGCTCCAGGTCACGTTGTCCGCTCGGCGAATGCGCGGCGAAGATCAAGCCCGAACGCATCGCCCAACATTCGATGCCGTGCCGTGAGATCAGTTCGAACACCAGGTCGGGGCCGGCGGCGACCGCATCGACGATGCGTTGTCCACGTTCGGATCCGTAGTGGCGCAGAATGGCCTCGTGTCCCGGTTTCAGATACGGCACCACCTGACCGAACGCGCGTCCCGACGCGCCCCAGCCGATCTCCTTGGCCTCCAGCACCGCCACATCGACGCCTGCCTCGGCCAGATGCAGCGCGGTGGACAGTCCTGTGAAGCCGGCCCCGATGACGGCGGCCGCGACATGACGCTGTTCTTCCAGCTTCCGTGTCGGCGGCGGAGGTGGTGCTGCGCGGACATAAACGTCCGGCGGGTCGGCGAGGTCGGACAAGGGCGCGTGCATGCAACTGACGATGATGCGTCCCGAGCCAGCGGTAAATCCCTTGCCATGCGCGCCCGCGCTGCACGACACTTGTGTACACCGAACGAATGAGGCGTGGGATACATGCTGCAGATCGCCGAGGCGGTCTTTTCCTGTGGACTGTTCCTGATCGCTGGAATCGCCGGCCTGGTTCTCCACGGCTATCTTCCGGAACGGCACCGCGATCGCGATACGATGGATTTCGTTCGGCTGGCGGTCGGTTCGCTGGTCACCTTTCTCGCCATCGTGCTTGGCCTGCTGACGGCCTCCTCGAAGTCGCATTTTGACAACGTCGCCAACAGCTATCGCCATATGGCATCCCAGATTGTGCAGCTCGATGACGGTTTGCGGGAAATAGGCCGCGAGGCCGAGCCGATCCGCGCCGAGATGCGTGCGTATCTCGCTGCCGTGATATTCAGCACATGGCCTGACGAACCTGCGCCGTCCGGCGAATTCATGCGCGGCCTGCCGCCCGGACAGTCAGAAAGCAGCGTGCTCTCAGCGCTGCTGCGCCACGTCGATGAACAGATCCATGGACTGCAGCCGACGACCCCGGCGCAGGACAGGCTGGTTCCAGCCGTGGGGCAGCAATTCGACGCCTTCATCAACGCGCGTTGGGTCGTGATCGAAACCGAGCACCCGACCATACCCGACCTCTTCTACGCTCTGATGCTGTTCTGGACCGCGTTGATGTTCGTCGGCTTCGGGCTGTGCGCGCCGCGCAATGCGGTGGTCGCCGTGACAGTGCTGATCTGCGCGGTCTCGCTTGCCTCGGTGATCTACGTGATCCTGGAACTGGACGATCCTGCCGGCGGGCTGATCGCCATTTCGAGCACGCCTCTGCGCGAGGCACTGACCGATCTCGACCGCAAGCCACCCGTCGAGTTAGGGTCACGCGACGTCCAGGAATGAGGTTCGTGCGATGGCGCCCAACGCGAAGCGCGTGTTCTATGTAAAGTATCTGTCGGGGCCGGTTTTCGGGCAGATTCTGGCAAAGCGGCCCGACATTCAGCTCGATAAGCTGGAGAACGAAACGGCCGACGCAGAGGCCGAGCCGATTCTGTCGCAGGCACACGCGTATCAGATCGGCGCGTCGCGCCAGGTGATCGGCAAGCATCTTCAGGTGACCGATGCGCTGCTGACACGCACGCCCAATCTGGTCGCGGTATCATCGAACGGCGCCGGCTACGACACGATCGACGTGGACGCCTGCACGCGGCAGGGCATCATCGTGGTGAATCAGTCGGGCGGCAACAAGGAGGCGGTGGCAGAGCACGCGCTGGCGATGCTGCTGACACTGTCGAAGCGGATCATCGAAGTTGATCGCCGCATGCGTCGCGCGCCCGACATTCCGCGCAATGAGTACATCGGCACCGAACTGCTGGACAAGACGATCGGCATCATCGGCATCGGCAATGTCGGCGGACGGCTGGCGGAGCTGTGCAAAGGCCTGTTCCGCATGCGCGTGCTCGCCTACGACCCGTATCTGTCGGCCGCGCAGATCGCCGCGAAGGGGGCCGAAAAGATCGAGAAGCTGGACGACATGCTGCGCCAGGCCGACTACGTGTCGGTGAATGCGCCCTATACCCGCGAGACGAAGAACATCATGGGTGTGCGCGAATTCGCGCTGATGCAGAAGCATGCGTATTTCGTCACGACGGCGCGCGGCGGTATCCACGACGAGGACGCGCTGGCCGCGGCGCTTGCGGCGAAGCAGATCGCGGGTGCGGGGCTGGATGTCTGGGAGGACGAACCGCCGCCGCATGACCACAAGCTGATGGCGTTCGACAACGTGCTGGTCAGTCCCCACACGGCGGGCGCCACAGTCGAGTCACGCGACAACATGGCGCGATTCGCGGCCGAGCAGTTGATCGACATCCTCGACGGAAAGCGTCCGCCGCGGCTGATCAATCCGGAAGTGTGGCCCGAGGACTGCGCCCGGTTCGAGCGGATACTGGGCGTGCGGCCGGCAGGGTGAGATCTGCCTGCGGCCGCCGCAATCGTCATGGCCGGTCGCTGGGCCGGCCATGACGACTGAGCGCAAGGCGTTCGGAGTGGCTTACCGCTTCGCGTGCCGCCCCGCCGATCGGCCGGCGATCCGCCCGAACACCGAGCCCGACATCAGCCCCGCGCCGCCCAGGTAGTTCTGGTAGAACACGCCGCCCACCAGTTCGCCCCCGGCAAACAGGCCAGGGATAACGCAGCCAGTGGTGTCCTCCACCGCGCCGTCGGTGGTGATCTTCAATCCACCGAAGCTGAACGTGATGCCGCAGGTCACCGCGTAGCCGTGGTAGGGCGGTTCGTCGATCGGCAGCGCCCAGTTGGACTTGGGCGGCGTGATGCCTTTGGTGGCCTTGCCGTCGAGGATCGCCGGATTGAACTCGCCGGGCTGGCACGCCGCATTGAATTCGCGCACTGTGCGCACCAGCCCTTCGGGGCTGATCTCCAGCTTCTCCGCCAGCTCTTCCAGCGTGTTGGCCTCCGCCTTGGTGACCTGGCGGATGCGATACTCGTCGCGCGTCAAGTGGTTCGTCTTGTTGTCGAAGATCTGCACCGCCATGCGCTGCGGCTGCTTCATCACCTCGCGGCCGTACTTCGCATAGGTGTGGTTGCGGAAGTCAGCGCCCTCATCGACGAAGCGCTCGCCATTGGCGTTGACGATGATGCCGATCGGGTAGGAGTGTTTCTGATAGTTGTCGAGCACCACCCGGTCGCCGAATGGAGGCGCGCTGAGGTCCCATTGCACGGCGTGGCAGGTCGACCAGCCGCCGAACGCCGCAGCGCCGATCTCCAGCGCCGCCTTGATGCCGTCGCCGGTATTGTGCCGTGTGCCGCGCACGCGCGCCATCTCCCAGCCGGGGCCGTAGTAGCGCACCCGCATCTCCGGATCGGCCTCGAAGCCGCCGCAGGCGAGCACCACCGACGTCGCACTGATGTCTTCATAGCCGTCAGGGCCGAACACAGTGACGCCGGTGACCTCGCCCTTGCGGTTCTGGATCAGCTTGCGCAGGCCAGTGTTGTAACGGACGTCGATGCCGTAGCGTTCGGCGGACCTGAACAGGAAATCGACCAGGCCCCAGCCGCCGCCGACCGCCTCCACCGCCATGCCGCCGAAGAAGTGCTGGATGCCATTCACCAGATACGACTGGCGCTTGAACATCGGTATCCACCGCACGCCCTTCTCGCGCATCCACACCACGGTCTCGCGCGAGCGGTTCACCAGCAGGTCGGCGAGTTCCGGCTCCGACAGGTCCTCGGTGACCTTCATCAGGTCGTCCATGTAGATCTCCGCCGTGAACGGCGGGACGTACATCTGCTTTGCCTCCGCGTCCGACAGATCGATCAGCACGTCGTAGCGCAGATCGTCCACGCCGTTGTGCACGAAGCGGAAGCCGCCGGCGGTGAAGGTGGAGTTGCCGCCGCGTTCCTCCTCGTTGGCCTTCTCGAGCACAAGCACCTTGGCGCCCTGCTCCTGCGCGGAGAGTGCGGCGCACAGCGCGGCGTTGCCCGCGCCAACCACGATCACGTCATACCGGCCGGCATCAGCCATCGAGGCCTCCTGATCCTTCCTCGCGTCTCATTACGAACGGTTGCCGCCTGGCGCAAGGCGTCGCACACTACGGGCCTGCCTGTCGGACTGCCACTATGAGCGTTGCGGTACACCGCCCAATGACGATTGAGGAGTTCCTCGCCTGGGAGAAGGGGCAGGAGCTGCGCTGGGAGTTCGACGGATTCGCCCCGGTGGCCATGACCGGAGGAACCGCCGGCCACTCTGCCATCCAGCGCAATCTGAGTATCGCATTGGGCGTGCGGCTGCGTGGGAGCCCGTGCCAAGCCTACACCGCCGACTTGAAGATCCGCGTTGCCGGCTCGATCCGTTATCCGGACGCGTTCGTTGTCTGCTCACCGGTGCCACGCCATGCCACAGTGGTGACCGACCCAGTAGTGGTGTTCGAGGTGCTCAGCCCTGGCATCGCCAGCATCGACCACTTCGTGAAAAACCAGGAGTACCGCGACACGCCTTCTATTCAACGCTATGTCATCCTGGAGCAGGATTTTGTGGGCGCCACAGTGTTTGCCCGCGTCGGCGATGACTGGGTGGGACATATTGTTGGAGCGGACGCGGTACTGACGATGCCGGAAATCAGCATCGATATACCATTGGCCGAGTTGTACGATGGCCTGGAGTTCGACGCCGCAGAGCAGAGGGCATAGACCAATGGACGAGGGGTCCCCGAGTGCGTGGCACGAGATCGTGCGCGACGTGCTGAAGCGGCATCAGGTGAAGCTGGTGACCTACGTGCCTGACAATGTCCTGCGCCCGCTGATCGACGCGGTGCACGACGATCCGTTTTTCACGGCGTTCTCCTGCGCGCGCGAGGAAGAGGCGGTTGGCATCGTCTCCGGCGCCTGGATGGGCGGCCTGCGTGGCATCGTGATGATGCAGACCTCGGGCTTCGCGACGCTGCCCAACGCGATCGCCTCGCTGGCGGTGCCGTTCCAGCTTCCGGTGCTGATGCTGGTATCCGAGCGCGGCACGCTGGGCGAATTCAACATCGGCCAGTCGCTGGTGGCGCGCACCATGCGCCCGGTGCTGCAGGCCCTTGCTGTCGAGCACCACACAATGACGCGGCTCGACGAGGTGGAGTTCATCGTCGATCGCAGCATCACCCAGGCGGTCGCCACGCAGGCTCCGTGCGTGTTCATCCTCTCGCCGCTGCTGACCGGCGGCAAGGTCTTCGCGAAGTGAGCGGCGCCATGTCATTTGCAGCAAACCATCCGGCGAACCGCGACCAGGCGAAGGTGATGAACCGGTTTGACATCACCAAACGCATGGTGGCGCGCCTCAAGCACGACGAGGCGGTGATCGGCGGCATCGGCTACACCAATTTCGATCTGTGGGCGGCGGGGCGGCGGCCGCAGAATTTTTACATGCTGGGCAGCATGGGGCTGGCAGTGCCGATTGCGTTGGGCGTCGCGCTCGCGCAGCCGCAGCGCAAGGTAATCGCGCTGGAGGGAGACGGTTCGATCCTGATGCAGGTGGGATCGCTCGCGACAGTTGCGGCCCGGAAACAGAAGAACCTGGCGATCGTGATCATGGACAACGGCACGTATCAAATCACCGGCGGCCAGCTCACCTCGACCGAACTCGGCGCCGACATCGTTGCAATGGCGCGTGGCGCCGGCATCGCGCAGAGCGCCTGGGCAGCGGACGAGAGCGCGTTCGAGGAACTGATCGAGCTGTCGCTGCATGAGTACGGCCCCTGGCTGATCGGCTGCCGCATCGACAAGGAGAAGCCGGCCGACACGACCGAACGCGATCCGCCGCGCATCCGCGACCAGTTCATGCGTGGGTTAGGTGTGAAGCGCTAGCACTCCGCGCTACGACGCCCCCGCGCGTTCCAGGGCGGCGCGATCCCAATGCGCCAGATCGGCTGCCGCTGCGTACGTGCTTTGCAGGAACTCGAGCAAACAATCATCCGGCGAAGCCGCCTCGCGAACCGCGTCGTACGGCAGAATGAACTGACCAAGCTCGTGATCGTAGGCGGCGGCGTCCGGGCGCACCGACGCATCAGCGAAGCCCGTCGGTTCGGGGTAGGCGTAGCTGTAGAACGCGGCTTTGCCGTATCCGCCATTGCCAGGCCAGAAGCCGCAACTGCTGACCTCGTGCGAGTATGCCTCTTGCATCACCCACGCACCGACATTGGGCGAGTCGCTCGTCAGCTTCGGTGCGGTACGCCCTGAAAAGCGAGTGACCGCGAGATCGAAGCTGCCCCAGAAGAAATGCACCGGGCTGACCTTGCCAAGGAACCGCGAGCGGAATTTTGTGCAGACGCGATCGGCGTGAACCAGGACGCGCCAGAACCGCTGGGCATATTCCGCGTCGTATGACGCGTGCATGTGATCCTGATCGAACGGCACCGCATCCGGAATCTCGACCGGCATGGTCCAGATCCGCGTCTCGAGGCCCAGCGCTCGCAGCCGCCCCATGACTTCGGCGTGGAAATCGGCAACGCTGCGCGGGGCCAGCGCAACAGTTTCGGTGGCACCCTCGGTGGTCTGGATGATCAGCGCGTGGTCAATGAAGTCGAAGTCGAGCTGAAACCCGCGCGACCCGTATGGAATAATCGAAGTGGTGAGCCCGCGGCTGGTCACATAGAGCGGCACCTGCCACCAGTGGTTGACCAACGGCGCGTGGGCAAGGCGGATCTTCCCGACAACCTGTGTCCAGAGCTGCAACGTGGCGCAGGTATCAGCCCACTCGGTCAGCGGAAGTTCGGGCCAGGCATTCATGCGCAAATCCCGCGTCTATACATCAACCACCACGTAATGCTGTTCCACCGACACCGGTACAGTCTCCGCCACATACGGTCCCTGCACGACACGCTGGCCCTCGGCCACCTCCACCGGATAGCTCCGCACCTGGATGCGTTCTGGCTCACAGTACGACTGCCCGGTCCGCACATCGAACTCCCAGCCATGCCACGGGCAGCGGATGATTTCGCCCTTGCGTGAATACCTGTACTGACCCGGCTCATCGGATTCGATCAGCCCGGTCAGAATGCCCTCACACATCGGGCCGCCCTGATGTGGACAGCGGTTGAACAGGCCGAAAAACTCGCCGTCCAGATTGAACACCGCGATCGATCGGCCGCGTACGGTCACCAGCTTCCGGCTGCCCGGTGGAATCTCGGCAACCGTCGCGACCACGTGCTTGCTCATGCAATCTCGTCCCGTCTGCTGGCATCGATCAGCGCCGGACGCTACATCCCGCTTCCTGTTGCCGCAACGGCCTTGACCCCCGCAGATACAGCGCCCTAGCTTGTCCATGCGTCCGGAAAGCTGGAGTAACATCGGTATGCGAGCGGTTCGTTCTGGCCTGGCTGCCTTGGCAGCGGGCCTTATTTTTGTCTGCGGACAGGCCAACGCCGATACGATCAGGTTCGGCGGCATCCTGCCGCTCACCGGTCCGGGCGCATTGATCGGCACGGCGGAGATGCATGGTGTCCAGTTCGCGGTCGATCAGGCCAACGCCCGCGGCGGCGTGCACGGCAATCAGGTCGAGGTGCAGTTCGAGGACAACCAGGCGAAGCCAGACCAGTCCGTGCTCAGCTTCAACAAGCTGACCGATCTCCAGCATGTGTCGGTGATCTTCACCGGCTATTCCGGTCCGTCGCTCGCCATGGCGCCGTTGGCGACGCGCAAGAAGGTGCTTCTGGTGAACGCCGGCGCGCAGGCGGACGCGCTTGCGAAGGCTTCGCCCTACCTGATCAACACGCTGCCCACGATCGGTGACGAGATCTCAGTACTTTCCAAGTGGCTGGTCGGCGAAGGGAAGAAACACGCTGCCGTCATGTTCGAGAACGACGCGGCTGGCATGTCGGGGCGCGACGATTACCTGCATTCGTTCCCCGAGGCCGGTGGCACGATCCTGGCGCAGGAGGCAACGCAGTTCGGACAGACCGATTTCCGGCCCGCTCTGCTGAAGCTCGCCGATGCGAAGCCCGACGTAATGCTGGTGGCGATCACCGCGGGACTGCTGCAAATGGCGCAGGAGTATCATCAGCTTGGCCTGAAGTTCACCGTCGCGGGCACAACCTTCTTTGCCGATCCCTCCACCATCGCTGACCCGTCGTCGGCCGGTTTCGTGCACACTCAATTGCGCATCGATGCACCGCCCGATCTCGCCGCGCAGTTCAAGGCGAAATACGGCGCCGACATGGAGTTCTTCGCCAAGCAGTACTACAACGCGGCGCAGATCGTGCTGACGACGCTCGATAAGGTGCTGGCGGAGAATAAGCCGGTCACCGGCGAGACCATGCACGACACACTGCTCCAGATACATAAGTTCCAGGGACTCATCCCGCTCGAGTTCAAGACCAATACCGCGAGCGTGCCGATCGACATCAACATCATGCGCGACGGCAAGGATGAGACGCTGAAGCAGACGCAATAGCGTCGCCCGCACATGCTCGCTCTGCAATTGCTGGCAACCGGTCTGGTCACCGGCTGCGCGCTCGGCGTCGTGGCGATCAGCTTTTCGCTCGTCTACGCGACCACGAAGATCTTCCACGTCGCGCACGCCGGCATCTACACGCTGGGCGGTTACCTGGCGTGGTCGCTCGTGGTGCACGGTGCGCCGCTGCTGCTTGCGCTGCTGGTGCCGATCGCAGTGTGCGCCGCACTTGGCGCGCTGATCCAGAGCCAGCTCTACGCCCGCCTCGAACGGCGCCGCGCGACCCATCTCGTGATCCTGATCGCCTCGCTCGGCGCGCTGGCCGTGATCCAGAACATCGTCGCCGCAGTCTATACGCCGAACATCCTGCAATTCCCGCTGCCATGGAGCAGCGAGGTCGTGGTGTTCGGGCCGATGCGGCTGACCCACACGCAACTGCTGACCATCCTGGTCAGCCTCGCCGCCTATCTCGCGACCATGCTGTTCGCGCATCGCACCATCCTGGGGAAGCGCATTCGTGCCGTCGCCTCGAATCCCATGCTGGCCGACATCACGCGCCTTCAGCCGCAGACCGTCTATGTCTACGTGATCGCCATCGCCTCTGCGCTGGTCTGCCTGCCGGGCATCCTGGTGCCGCTCGATCTCGGCCTCCAGCCCTATAATGGCGTCACCCCGCTGCTGACCGCCACCATTGCCATGATCGCCGGCGGCGTCGGCAGCATCACCGGAGCTTTCGTGCTGTCGGTGGCAATCGCGGTCCTGCAGAACCTGTCGCTGTTGGTGATGCCCGGCGAATGGAGCATCGGCGTCACGTTCTTCGTCTTCGTGATCTTCATGCTGTTCCGCCCTACCGGTCTGTTCGCGGCGCGCTGATGGATTTCCTCTACAGCTACATCGTGCTCGCAGAGATCTACGTGCTGCTCGGCTTGTCGACCAATCTGCTGGTGGGCATCGTCGGCATATTCTCCGTGTCGCAGGCGGCGGTGTTCGGTGTCGGCGCCTACGTGGTCGCGCACTTCCTGATGGCGAGCAGTGCGCTGCCGTTCATCCCGGCATTGGCGATCGCTGCGGCCTGCTGCGTGGCGCTCAACATTCTAGTCACACTGCCGTCGCTGCGCGTCTCGGGGGATTACTTCGTGGTGACTTCGTTCGGCATCCAGCTGCTGGCGACGGCGGTGTTCACCAACTGGACCGCAGGCACCGGTGGTGCGAACGGCCTGCCCGGCATCCCGCCGCCCGACATATTCGGCTGGCAGGTCGAATCGACCTTGCAATACGTGCAGCTCTGCACAGTCGCCTCGGGCCTGGGCTGCCTCTGCTTTCACCTCATCATGCGTGCGCCGTTCGGCCGGCTGCTACGCGCGATCCGCGAGGACGAGACTGCGGTGGCGGCCGCCGGCAAGAATGTGCTGCGTGCCAAGGTGTCGGCGGCCGCATTGGCCGGCGCATTCGCCGGAACCGCGGGCGGGCTTTACGCCACGTTCCTCAGTTTCATCGATCCGTCGTCGTTCGACCTCGACGGATCGATCCTGCTGCTGACCATGGTGGTTGTGGGTGGCGCGCGTACGCTGGTGGGGTCAATCCTCGGACCCTTTCTGTTGCTCGCGCTGCCGCAGGTGCTGACATTGGTGGCGATTCCCACCACGATCGCCGCCACGGCGCGACAACTCATCTACGGGCTGCTGCTGATTTTGTTCATGCTGTTCCGCCCGCAAGGGCTGGCAGGCGAGCGGCTATGACGGCATATCTACAGGTCGTAGGGCTCGACCACCGTTTCGGCGGCCTGCATGCGCTGCGGGATTGTAGCTTCGCGATCGAGCAAGGGCGCATCACCTGCCTGGTCGGCCCGAACGGTGCGGGCAAGACCACGATCTTCAACGTCATCACCGGCTTTCTGAGACCGAACGAAGGGAGCGTGGTGTTCCGCGGGCGCAAGTTGGATGGCGTGCGACCGCAAGCCATCGTGCGCGCCGGCATCGCGCGTACCTTCCAGAACCTGCGGCTGTTCACCGACCTGACCGCGCTCGACAATGTGTTGGTCGGCATCGCCGGCCAGTTCGGCGAGGAACCGGTCTCCGCGATCTTCCGGCCTTTGCACACCGCGCGGGCGCAGCGGCGGCATCGACAGGCAGCCATGGCAACCCTCGAGCATGTCGGGCTTGCCGACCGCGCGCGCGATGTGGTGCGCAATCTCTCCTATGGCGAACAGAAGCTGCTGACGATTGCGCGTGTGCTGGCGACCGGCGCGGAACTGCTGCTGCTCGACGAACCCGCGTCGGGCCTGTCCGCCGGCGCGCTCGATGCGGTGATGGCGCTGCTGCGCCGGCTTCAGATTGAAGGCAAGACGCTCCTGGTGGTCGAGCACAACACGCGCGTCGTGCAGCAGATCGCCGACGAGGTGCTATTTCTGCATCAGGGGCACTTGATGGCGCAGGGCACGCCGGGGCGGATAATAAGCGATCCGGCACTCGCGGAAATCTACTTTGGCGGTGCACTGTGAACCTGCTGCAGCTATCCGGTCTGGCCGCCGGATATGGCGCCAAGACGGTAATCTCAGACGTGTCGTTCGCGCTCGAGCCCGGTCAGATTCTGGCCTTCCTCGGTCACAACGGTGCCGGCAAGACCACCACGCTGAAGACGCTGATGGGACTGATGCCGCCGCGCGCCGGCGAGGTGGTGTTCGACGGTCAGCGGATCGAGCGACTGGATGTTGCCAAGCGCGTGTCGCTCGGCCTGCGCCTGTTGCCGGAAGGCCGTGGCATCTTCCCCGACCTCGGCGTTGCCGAGAACATCGATGTGGTCGCCGCGCGCAATGTCGGTGCGGCGGCGATGTTCGGCGTCGCCGATGTGTATCGCCTGTTCCCGGTGCTGGCGGAGCGACGCACCACGCGCGCCGGCAGTTTGAGTGGCGGGCAGCAGCAGATGCTAGCTCTGGCACTGGCGATATTGGGCACGCCGCGCTGCCTGCTGCTTGACGAACCCTCGATCGGACTGGCACCAAATCTGGTGGAGCGCCTGTTCCACCAGGTGCGGGAGGTCTGCAAGTCGCATGCGATGACCGCGATCCTGGTCGAGCAGAACGTCGCCGCGGCGATGCAGATCGCCGACCGCGTGATCATCATGAACAACGGCCAGATCGTGTTCGACGGCCTGCCGCAAGAGGCGCGAGAGTCGAACTTCTGGCACTACTTCTGATCGGCCAACTTGACCCGCGAATCCCACTGCCCGAGATTGCCGCGGGGCTTCGGCGAGGGAGAGTTGGATGAAAGCGCGGCTGTTTGCGGCGGTTGCCGCCTTGAGCGTGACTGTGGCGTCAGGTGCCGCGCACGCGCAGATCAAGATCGGCGCCATCCTCTCCATCAGCGGGCCCGCGGCGGCGATGGGCGTCGGCTACAAGGGCGCCTTCGATCTGTTCCCAACGGAAATCGCCGGCCAGAAGATCGAGTACATCATCCGCGACGATGCAACCGATGCGAGCACGGGGTTCACCATCGCGCAGAAGATGATCTCGGAAGACCATGTCGACGCCTTCATCGGACCGTCGCTGACCGCCACGGACGCAGCGGTGGCACCCCTCGCCAACCAGGCGAAGGTGCCGATGATCGCCATGGCCCCCTACGAGTACGATCCGCAGAAGCAGCCTTACACCTTCAACGACGCGCAGCCGTTGTCGCTGATGGTCGCTGCGGTGTTCAAGTACATGCAGCAGCACGGCGTGAAGAACATCGGCTATATCGGCTTTTCGGATGGCTGGGGCGATCAGGTCCTCGCGGCAACCAAACGGGCTGCCGGTAGCGATGGCATCAGCATCCTCACCGACGAACGCTATGCGCGCACCGACACCACCTGCGAGGCGCAGGCACTCAAGCTGATCAGCGCGCATCCGCAGGCGGTGATGATGGGCAACTCCGCGACGCCCGCCGCGCTTCCCGTGGTCGCGCTGCGCCATCGCGGCTACAAGGGTACCATCTACGGCAATCACGGCGTCGTCTCGCCGGCGTTCATCAAGGTCGGCGGCGCCGCCGTCGAGGGCGTGATCGCGGTGACCTCACCGGTCGTCGTCACCGACCAGTTGCCGGACTCCAACCCGGTGAAGCCGGTCGCCGCCGCGTTCGTAAAGGACTACGCGGCGAAGTTCGGCGCGCAGGGCATGAGCCCGTTCGCCGGCTACAGCTACGATGCGATGCTGCTGCTGAAGGCCGCGATCCCCGAGGCACTGAAGGCCGGCAAGCCAGGCACCGAGGAGTTTCGCGTGGCATTGCGCGAATCGCTTGAGAAGACGCACGAACTGGTGGGCGTCAGCGGCGTCTACACCATGTCGCCGACCGACCATAACGGCCAGGACGCCAGGGCCGCCATGCTGGTCGAAGTGCAGGACGGCGCCTGGAGGGCGATCAAGTAGCCCGATCGTTCGGGCCGCATGAACTCGTTCATCTTCTTCGCGCTGTTGCAGGATGGCGTGACGACGGGCGCGATCTACCTGTTGCTCGCCATCGGGCTGCTGATCGTGTTCTCGGTCACGCGCGTCATCTTCGTGCCGCAGGGCGATCTGCTGGCATTCGGCGCGCTGACCGCCGCCAGCCTTCAGTCGGGCCACGTGCCTGGCACGTTGTGGCTGCTCGACGGGATGTCCGCGCTCGCGCTGCTTGCCTCGCTGCGACACGGCGCATGGCGCGGCGCGATCGCCTGGGGCGTCTATCCGCTCGTATTGACGCTCGCCGCCCGGTTGCTGGCGCCGTTGCAGCAGCCGGCCGTCTCGATTTTGCTGGCACTGGCGATCATTACGCCTATGGGCCCGCTGATCTGGCGCTTCGCATTCCGCCCGGTTGCCGATGCCTCGGTGCTGGCGCTGCTGATCATCGCCATGGCGCTGCATTTCGTGCTCAACGGCCTGGGCCTCGTATTCTTTGGCCCTGAGGAAGCCAGCGCTCCGGCGCTGACCGACGCCAGTTTCGATCTCGGCCAACTGAATGTCTCGGGCCAATCGATCTGCGTGCTGGCAAGCTGCGCCATCCTGGTCGCTGGGTTGCGTTGGTTCTTCGGCGCCACGATCCACGGCAAGGCACTGCGCGCCGCGGCCTCGGATCGGTTGGGCGCGCGGCTGGTCGGTATCGACGCCGGTGCCAGCGGCGCGCTTGCCTTCGCGCTCGCCGCCTTCATCGCGGCGCTTGCCGGCGTGTTGATCGGCGCGATCACGCCGCTGTCCTATGATTCGGGCTTCGACATCGGGCTGAAAGGCTTCGTCGCAGCGATCATGGGCGGACTGGCATCCTTCCCGCTCGCCGCCGCCGGTGCCTTGCTGGTCGGTGTGCTGGAATCACTCGGCAGCTTCTGGGCCAGCGCCTATCGCGACGTCATCGTCTTCACGCTGCTGATCCCGGTTCTCGTCTGGCTTTCGCTGCGCGCCGGCTCTGACGAGGAGCGCGCGTGATCCCAAGCGCGTGAAGACGGCGTCGTCGCTGCTGCTTGCTGCGTTGGCAATCGTGCTCGTGCCGATGTTGCTGCCGGCCTTCTACGTCACTTTGGCCGGCTACATCGGGCTGGCGACATTGGTGGCGCTCGGTCTCGTGCTGCTGACCGGCATCAGCGGTCAGACTTCGTTTGGGCAGGCGAGCTTCGTCGGACTCGCCGCCTATTCCACCACGCTGCTCACCAAGCTTGCAGGCATGCCGCCGATCATCGGCCTGCTCGTCGGACTTGTCGTGACCGGCAGTGTCGCCTGGCTGCTCGGCCTAATAACCGCGCGCCTGTCCGGGCACTTCCTGGCGCTCGTGTCGGTGGCCTGGGGCATGTCGTTCTTTTCGCTGTTCGGCACACTGCCGCTGCTGCACGGCTTCAACGGTATCGGCGACATTCCGCCCCTGACGCTCGGGCCGCTGTCTGCGGCGGATCAGCGGGTCAATCTGAGTGTCATCCTGACCGTGGTGGCGATTGTCATGGTGATGTCGGCCAATCTGCTCGACAGCCGCATGGGCCGTGCGATGCGCACTCTGAACGGAGCGCGTCTGATGGGCGCGAGCATGGGGATCGACACGGTGTGGCTGAGCCGGCACGTGTTCGTCATCGCCGCCCTGTATGCCGGTCTCGCTGGGTTCCTGTTCGCGCATTTCCAGCGCTTCGTCAGCCCGACTTCGTTCGGGCTGGGCACAAGCATCGACTACCTGTTCATGGTGATCATCGGCGGCGCGGAATGGCTCTGGGGCGCGCCTGTCGGAGCAGCGCTCGTTGTCGTACTGCGCGATCAGTTCAACGACTGGATTCCCCGCCTGACAGGCCGCGCTGGGGATTTCGAAGCGTTGGTGTTCAGCCTGGTCGTCATCGTTCTGCTGCAACGCGCTCCCGAGGGGCTGTTGCCGCTGATGGCACGTCTCCGGCGGGAAAAGCCCGTTGCGCATCCGGAGGAAGTTGACGACGTCACACCCGCGTCGGTCGCGGCTTGTGTCCCACCGGGTGCGGAATTGCTCGCCGTCGAAGCGGTAACGCGCAATTTCGGTGGCCTGGCCGCCGTGCGCGATGTGTCATTCGCGGTATGCGCGAACGAGATCGTCGCGCTGATCGGGCCGAATGGTGCCGGCAAGACAACCCTGTTCAATGTCATCAGCGGCGTAATGGCGCCGAGTGCCGGCACCGTGCGGCTGTTCGGTGCGCCATCGGTGCATCTGCGGCCGCATCGCATCGCGGCGCTTGGTGTCGCGCGCAGCTTCCAGCACGTTCGGCTGCTGGGACGCCGCAGCGTGCTGGAGAATATCGCACTCGGGGCGCATCTGACGGGACGTGCCGGTCTGTTGCGCTCGATGTTGCGGCTCGATCGCGCGGAGGAAAGCGCGCTGCTGGAACAAGCGCGCCTCCAGGCGAAACGGCTCGGACTTGGCGGGCTGCTCGACCGGCGTGCTGGCGATCTGCCACTCGGCCAACAGCGCGTGGTCGAGATAGCCCGGGCGCTGTGCGTGCGGCCGCGCCTGCTGCTGCTCGACGAACCCGCGGCGGGGCTGAGGCTGTTGGAGAAGCAGCGCCTCGCGTGTCTGCTCCGTCAATTGCGCGCCGAGGGGATGGGCGTGCTGCTGGTCGAGCATGATATGGACTTCGTGATGGGACTGGCCGATCGCATCGTGGTCATGGATTTTGGCCAGAAGATTGCCGAGGGTCCGCCGGAGCAAGTGCAGTCGGATCCGGCAGTGATGGAAGCCTATCTCGGCACTGTCGCATGACGTCGCTGTTGCAGATCGATGGGCTGCGCGCCGGCTACGGCAAGGTGGAGGTGCTGCATGGCGTCAGCCTTGCCGTTCCGGCGGGAAGCATGGTGGCCATCGTTGGCCCGAACGGCGCGGGAAAAACGACGTTGATGGGAGCGGTGATGGGCCTGTTGCCGCGCACCGCTGGCAGCGTCCGCTATCGCGATGCTCCGGCGGGTGCGACCGAGGCGCTGGTGACAGCGGGCGCCGTGCTCGTGCCCGAGCGGCGTGCGCTGTTCGCAGACATGAGCGTCGCAGACAATCTGTTGCTGGGTTCCTATGCGCGGCACAGGGCGGGCGCGCGCGATGGCGCAACAACCATGCGAGAAGTGTTCGCGATCTTTCCGCGCTTGCAGGAGCGTCGGCGCCAGCTTGCCGGTACGTTGTCCGGCGGCGAGCGGCAGATGCTCGCGCTGGGCCGCGCGCTGATGGGGCGCCCGCGCCTCCTGCTGCTGGACGAGCCAAGCCTCGGCTTGGCGCCGATGATCGTGCGGGAGATCTTTCGCGTGCTGACGGACCTGCGCGCGCGCGGACTGTCGATCCTGCTGGTGGAGCAGAACGTGCGCGCGGCACTGCAGGTGTCGGACTACGGCTACGTGCTGGAAATGGGCAACGTGGTTGCGGAGGGCCCGAGTGCCGCGTTGGCAGACGACGCGCCAATCATGGCAACTTATCTGGGGCAAAGGCGGATGGGCCCCCAGCGATGAAAGTTATACCCGACGCGTCGTCCTGGCCGGCCTCGTGCCTCCAGCGTTAGGCGCGAATCGGCGAGCGGATGCTACCTGGGCAACTCCATGCCGTAGGGAGCTGCGAAATGGCAGCGACGCGCGAACACATCCTGCTCCGCTATCGTCATCTTCGGGCCATCAACAAGCGCCAGCAGAGTGACGCGCTTGAGCTCGTGTCGCCGACTACGATGCTGGATTGCGCCCGCCGCCTGGGCTTGCGCACGGGCGCACGCTGATGGCCGACAACGGAAGTGAAATGACATTCGTGTTCGATCTGGCGATTCATACCAGTGTCAGCGGGCGTTCGCGTGCGATTGATCGCTATGCAGCCAAGTATCCTCCGCTTGCGGGCAGTGACGGTGCACTCATCCTTGCGGCGGCGCAGAAGGCGAGTTTCGCTGTGTGGAGAGTGGAGAATCGGCACGAGACAATCGGGTTGCAAATCACCGACGTGGTTCATGAGGAGCAACTTTGGCTGATAGATGAGTCACTGGAGGCAAGTTGCCCGAGTGGAGGGATGTTCGCCAGCCGCCTGATGACAATCGATGATTTCGTGATCACATGCGGAGCCATTGCACCAGTAGATGAGTTCGTCCTCATGGAGGCGTGGCGATCAATGCCTCTTTCGCGCAGTGGTCCTGAGGTCGACGACGTACAGGATCCACGCTTCGCCGCCGCCATGTTCCGTGGCGCGATCCATACCGGGATCATGGAAGACGTGCGGTTCATCGACCCCTCAGACGTCGACTTGCAAAAGGCGATGCGCGCAGGCTGAGCGCTATCGGTCATCCACAGGAGGGTTCGCCACCACCGACGGCCGCGCATCGAACGTCGCATGCCACGCCGCTAGAAGCGGATGGCCGTCGCGCCAGCGCAGCTCGGCAAACCGGAAATCCAGATACGACAGCGCAATGCCGATCGCGATATGGCCGATCGTGAGGCGGCTCGCCGCCAGCGCATCCGCCTCCTGCTCGAGCGCATCGACACACGCCCGGATTTTGCTTTGCCACAGCGCCATATGCGGTTCGCTCTGCTTGTTCGTCGGGCGAAACCGTTCGCCAAGCCAGGGGAGCGCGATGTCCAGCATGCCGTCGCCGAGCGCCAGGCGACGTAGCGCGAGCAGCCGCTCAGGCCACGCCGGATATAGCTTTGGCCCGTCATGCAGCGTGTCGAGGTATTCGCAGATCACCGGCGAATCGTAGAGGATCGTGCCGTCCTCCAGCACCAGTGTCGGGATCTTGCCGAGCGGGTTCTCGCGCATCAGCTCGCGATGCGGGGTCGTGCCGCCGACGACCGTCCGCACGGTCTCGATCCGATCCGCCAGCCCGAGTTCGTGTGCGACGATCATTACCTTGCGCACATACGGCGAGCGCGGCGACCAGTGCAGCTTCATCATGCCCATTCCCTCACCACATGTCCTCCATCTCCGCAGTGTGGCATTCTCCGCGGGAGCCAGGCCAGAGGAGGGAACGCAATGAACTGGATCGAGGTGAACGGCACCAGTCTCCGCTACGAACGCTCCGGTAGCGGCAGGACCACGCTGGTTCTGGTGCACGAAATGGGCGGCACGCTGGATAGTTGGGATCAGGTGCTGCCGGCGCTGAACAACACGCGCCAGGTGCTGCGCTACGACACGCGTGGTGCCGGGCTGTCAGAGAAGATCCAGGGCAAGGTCACGTTCGACGAAATGGCGGACGATGTCGCAGCCCTGCTGGATGCGCTTGGCGTCAAGGGCAAGGTCACGCTCGCCGGCACCGCGGTCGGCGGCGCCATCGCCATCCACTTTGCTGTGCGTCACGCGGCGCGCATCGGCGCGCTGGTGGTGACCAGCCCGGCGACCGGAGTGGCTGCCGATCGTCGCCAGGCAACGCTCGATCGCGCCACCTCCGCCGAGACGCAGGGCATGCGCGCCCTCGTCGAACAGAGTCTCGCGAACTCCTATCCGCCAGAGGTCCGCCACAACGCCGAGGAGTTCCGCAAATTCCGTGCGCGCTGGCTGGCCAACGACCCGCAGAGCTTCGGTGCGATCAATCGCATGCTCGCGGATTCGACTGTGACCGACGAGTTGCCGCGTATCGACTGTCCTACCTTGGTGATTGGCTGCACGCACGACAAGCTGCGCCCGCCGTCAGCGATCGAGCCGATGGCGAAGCAGATTCCCGGCGCGGAATACCTTGAGATCAACTCTGGCCATTTCGCCGGCATCCAAACTCCGGGACTGGTATCGCAGGCGTTCCACGGCTTCCTGTTCGCACACGGGTACTGACGTCTGGACGCGCATTTCGATCCTGGGCTGTTCAAGCCCGCGCTGATCATCCTGGCCGCAGCCGCCATCGTGATTCCGCTGTTCCACCGGCTGCGGCTCAGTCCGGTGCTGGGGTTCATGCTGGTCGGTGTCGCCGTGGGACCGTTCGGCCTCGCGATGCTTTCCGACCGCCTGCCGCTGCTCGGCGCCATCACGCTCAATCGTCCCGAGACCATCGCGCCGATCGCCGAACTCGGCATCAGCATGATGATGTTCATGATCGGCCTGGAGCTGTCACTCGAACGTCTCCGGGTGATGCGTCGTCTGGTGTTCGGCTTTGGTCTGCTGCAGTTCGTGCTGTGCGCCGTGGCGATCGCGGGGGTCGCTTATGCACTCGGCGCGCCGCCGCTGCTCGCTGTGGTCGCCGGACCGGCGCTGTCGATGTCGTCCACCGCGGTCGTTGTGCAGGTGCTGTCACAGGAAAAGCGTCTTGGCGGTCCGGTCGGCCGCACCTCGCTCGGGGTGCTGTTGCTGCAGGATATCGCCGCGGTGCCGGTACTGTTCGCCATCAGCGTATTCGGCGCAGGTGGCGGCGCGCGCACATGGGCCCTTGTTCAGGCGGTGGTCGTCGTGCTCGGACTGATTGCTGCTGGCCGGCTCGTGCTGCGCCCGCTGTTTCGCGGTGTCGCGCGCACCGGCAGCCCGGAGCTGTTCGTTGCCGCCTGCCTGTTGGTGATCCTCGCGACCGGACTCGCCACGGCGATGGTTGGTCTGCCGATGGAGCTCGGCTCGCTGATCGCGGGGCTCTTGCTGGCGGAGACCGAATTCCGCCGCCAGATCGAGGTTACCATCGATCCGTTCAAGGGCTTGTTGCTCGGTGTATTTCTGATCTCTGTCGGCATGAGCCTTGATCTTGCCGACATCGCCGGCGATGCGTCGCGCGTCGTATTGGGCGGTGTGGTGCTGGTGGCATTGAAGCTCGCCATCGTCGCATGCCTCGCGCGCGCGTTCGGTTTGCGTTGGCTGACCGGATTGCAGGCCGGCCTGTTGCTCGGTCCAGGCGGCGAGTTCGGCTTCGTCGTACTGAACCTTGCGCACGCCGAGGGCCTGGTCGGCGCGGGTGTGGTGCGCTTCCCGATGGTAATTGCCGCGGCGACGATGGCGTGCATTCCATTGCTGTCAGCGCTTGGCCGACGGATGGCCCGGCACGCATCCGTCGCGCGGGCGGTTGATCCTGCGTTGCTTCTGCCGCAGCTCGATGATGCTGCTTCGCGAGTCATCATCGCGGGCTTCGGCCGCGTCGGCGAGACTGTCGCCTCGCTGTTGGAAAGACACCGCGTGGCGTATGTCGCGGTGGACACCGATGCCAACCGCGTTGCGGCGCAGCGCAATGTTCGGCGTACAGTGTATTGGGGCGATATAACGCAGGCCGAGTTGCTGCATCGCCTGCATCTCGAGACAGCGCGCGCGCTGGTGGTGACGATGGGCGATCATGCCGCGAGTGATCGACTGGTCGCCACCGCACGGGCCGCGCGGCCGGATCTGCTGATCGTTGTGCGCGCTCGCGACGCGCGTCATGCGGCACATCTCTACGCGATCGGTGCCACCGATGCGGTACCGGAGACCATCGAGGCCAGTCTGCAACTGTCTGAGGCGGTGCTGGTCGAAATCGGCGTTCCCATGGGTCCGGTGATCGCTGCCATCCACGAACGCCGCGCCGAGTTACAAGCGGAGATCAAGGCGATGGCGCCGCAGGCCGAAGTCCGCGCCCGCGGCCGCCGTCGATTGCGCGACACGCTGCCGCGAGCCGGCTGACGCCATGGTGAGGCGAGAAGCGCCGAAACAATCCCGATCGTGAGTGCGCACGTCGCCCAAATTCCAAATACTCGAGCGCCAGTGCCCTCGGCAGCATTTGATTCAACACAGAGAAGCAAGGCAAGGCGAGAGCCACGGAGTGCACGGAGAAGGTCATCTATGCGCTTCGCGCGAAGCGCCATTCTTACTACCTCCGTGCACTCCGTGGCTCTCGCCTTGCCTTGCTTCTCCGTGTTAAATTAACGTAGCCGCGAAGCGCATGAACCCGTCCCACGAGGCCGCAGAGAACAGGCCACCAATTACGCCACCACCCTTACCGCCGGCAGATTATCCGGCACGGTCAGCTTGCATCCCACTGTCGCATGCACCTCGTCCAACGTGACGCCAGGTGAGATCTCGCGAATCCGGAACCCGTCGCCCATCGGCTCGAACAGCCCATAATTGGTCGCCACCAGCTTGACCACACCCCGCGCCGTCACCGGCAGCGCGCATTGCGCGACCAAACGCGGTGCACCGCTGCGCGTCGTCTGTTCCATGATGATGAACACACGCTTGGCGCACGCTGCGAGGTCCATCGCGCCGCCGATGCCGCCACCCTTCTGCCCGGTGATCTTCCAGTTGGCGAAGTCGCCGTTGCACGCGACCTCGTAGGCGCCCATCACGGTGACATCGATGCGGCCCCCACGAATGATAGCGAACGAGTCCGCATGATGCACCACCGCGGCACCGGCCTTCAGCGTGACGTTCTGCCCACCGGCGTTGACGAGGTTCAGATCCTCCTCACCCTGCGGCGCGATCGGGCCATAGCCAATGACGCCGTTCTCGGAGTGATAGGTGATATCGCGATCGCCGATGTCGGTGTTGGAGCACATCGTCGGAATGCCGACTCCCAGGTTGACGATCCAGCCGTCCTGGAACTCGAGCGCGATGCGGTCCGCCATCTGCTGGCGGTTGAGACCTTTGGCGGTTCCGCTCATCGACGACGCTCCTGGCGGCGGGTTGGCCATAGTCCTTCCGGCGGCGGCGGCACCTTCACCAGCCGATGCACGAAAATCCCCGGCGTGTGCACCTGGTCGGGATCGATGGTTCCCGCCGGCACGATCTCCTCGTCCACTTCCGCGATGGTGACGCGCGCCGCGGTCGCCATCACCGGGCAGAAGTTGCGCTGCGAACGATGGAACTGCAGGTTGCCGAACGTGTCGGCCCGCGTCGTCCGGATGAACGCGTAGTCGAGCGGCAGCGCGTATTCCAGCAAATACTCGCGCCCCTCGATCACGCGCGTCTCGCGGCCCTGCGCGAGCTCGGTGCCGACGGCGGTGGGCGTGTAGAACGCCGGTATGCCGGCTCCCGCCGCGCGCATGCGTTCGGCGAGCGTGCCCTGCGGGACCAGTTCGGCATCGACCTCGCCCAATTCGTAGTACTTGGTGAACGGCAGCGTATCGGTCGGGCGCGTCGCGGCGGTGAACGCGCAGATCACCTTCTTCACCTGGCCGTTCTCTACCAGCATGCCCATGTCCGGCATGCGCGGCTGCTGCGCACCGCCGGTAGTATTGCCGACCAGCGTAAGCTGCTTTGCGCCGTGCTCGAGCAGCGCCTTGATCAGGTTGAACGGCACGCCAGGCATGGCGAACCCACCGAACGCAATGGTGCTGCCGTCGGGGATGTCCTGCACCGCCTCGCGGAAGCTGAAGACCTGCTTGCTTTTCTGCGACATCTCCCCCCGCTTGTCGTCACCGCATGAGGGATGAACGGACATGGGGCAAGGCGAGTCAAGATGGGGCCAGACCAGTGCCTCGACAAGGCAGCGGAGCAATTCAACTCGGTCTGTGATTTCGGCTCCGCTTGACGAGGTGGGATCATGGCGGCCAACTGATACGAGGGGGACCTGATGTTGAGCCGAGTCGTTATGATGACCGCCCTGGCGGGGCTGCTCTCGGGCGGAGCAATGTCCGGCGCGCAGGCGCAACAACCTACCAGTTCGGGGCAGCAGGCCGCTAGCTCATCAGGCTGGACATTTAACATCGCACCGTATGGGTGGTTCGCCAATGTCAACGTGACCAGCAACCTGCCCCTGCCGCCCGCGCTCGGCGGCACAGTGACCACCAATTCGTCGATCGGTTTCGGCAATTTATTGTCCCACCTGAACTTCGCAGCGATGGTTGCGGCGGACGCGCAATATGACCGTTTCTCGGCCCTTACAGACTTCATGTACTTGAATGTGGGAGGCGCCGCTTCCGACATCAGATCGGTCAACTTCTTTGGCCTGTCACCCATACCGATCTCGGGCGCTGTGCGGAAAAGCGCAGGGATCAATCTGAACACCAAGATATGGACTTTGGCGGGCGGCTACACCATCGTGCAGGGTGACTGGGGCAACTTCGACGTGATCGCCGGTTTCCGTTATCTGGGGATACCCATCAGTGTAGATTACAGCTTGGGCCTTACACTGACCGGGGCACGCGGCAACGGCGCGACGTTCGGGGGCATCGGCAACGTATCCGGCACCGCCAACATCTGGAACGGCATCGGCGGCTTTCGTGGCCGTATCCGACTTGGTGATACCGGGCTGTTCATCCCCTATTATTTCGACGCTGGTGCCGGGGGCTCGAATCTGACATGGCAGATCGCCTCGGGCATCGGCTACCAGACCGGCTGGGCCGGTGGGTCGCTCACTTACCGCTACTTGTCCTTCGAGCAGGGCAGCAGCGCCGTGATACAGCACTTGTCGGTCAAAGGCCCGATGCTCATGGCGAATTTCACCTTTTAGTCCCTTACGGGCCAACTCTTCTCGCCTGCTGCGTTGAATTGCACCGTCGGTTAAATCCCATCAAATCATAGCCGGAACGATAACCGCCTCGGTGATCCGTTCCGCCGCTGCGGTCGCGGCACGTCCGGCCTTGGTGAGGTAGTAGCGGTAGGTTCCGGTGACGCGTTTGATGACCCCGAGGTCGAGCAGTCGGCGCAGGTGTCGCGACAGTCGGGTGGGTGAGAACATGCCGAGGTGCGGCAACAACTGGCTGCGGCGAATGCCGGCGATGTTGACCCTCGGGTTCTGCAAGGCGTGCAGCAGGGCTTTGTCCGCCGGAGCGAAGAAGTTGATCCCCTGCACCGTCTTGCCGTCCACTTCACGCGGCCTGGTCAGGCGGCCCAGCGCGCGGATCCCGGCGGAGAAGTCGTCCAACGCGGACAGGTGGGCGACATAGCGCCGGTTGCAGCCAAGCAGAATGTCTCGCAGATCGATCAGGCTGTAGATCGACTTCTTGACCGGCGCGAGTTCCCGGCTCGCCGGGCCCTTGCGGTGTTCCACCCTTCGGTGGTGCTTGAAGAACGACACATCGTTGGTGGTGGTCTCGATACGCAGTACGATGCCGTGCTTGTCATACATCTTGATCGAGCACTTGCCGAAGCGATGCTTGATGCAGGTGCCCTCGATCCGGGTGGCGAACTGCGAGCCGATCTCCTGCGCCAGCGACGGCGTGATCTGCCGGCCGAGAAACGTGGCGACCTGCTCGGCCTTCACGTTCAGCACCGACTGGCGGACCAGTTGCTCATAAAGCGGGCCGAGGGTGACGGTGGAGCGGAACGCCAGATCGGTGGCGTATTCCACCTGCATCAGGCTCCAATGATAGGACTGCCCGAACACATCAGATACCGGGCAATACAGCCTGGCATACCGATCCAGCGTGCGGTGCAACTGGTCAGGCGACAGTGTGTCGGCCAAGGCCTGGGCAAGCGCCCAGTCGTCGATGTGCACGAACGCATTGTCGGCCATGGTGTAGCCGATGCCCTTCGCGGACAGCTTGCGCGCCAGCCAGCTATGGCCGTTGCAGTAGAACTGCAGGCGGAACGGCGCCCAGGTCGGCACGCGCAGGTAGACCAGCCCGAATGTGGCGTCCTGAAAGTAGAAATAATAGTGCAGGCACTTGCCGCTGTCCGGCCGGATGAAGGTCTTGTGGGTCTGCTTGTCGTGCCAGGGTTTGTACGCGTCGCAGGCTTCCATCGCCGAGATGACGTGCACCAGACCGGGGCGATCGCCACGCTGGCGGAGCACGCGCGCGACAACGTCTTCCTTGCGGATATGCGGCTTGGCGAGGTGCTCGATGGTGATGCCCGCCTCAGCGGCCAGCGTTGCCGCACGGTCACGCACGCGGTCGCGCAGCGTCTTGGCAAAATTCGGGGTAATCGAAAATGCGAATGCCCTTGGCATTCAGATATCCGGTCATCCCGGCGGCATAGCAAATCACCGGCAGCGTCCCGGTGATCACCAATCGGTCGCAGCACGACAGCATCCCGGCGATCCGGTCGTCGTAGCGTTCCGTCAGCGACTGGCTCATGCTTCCCCCCGGCGACAATGCCGCAAGGGAGGCCACATCAGACTTGCTGGTTCCGGCTCCGCCGGCTTAGGCATTTACGATGCTCATTCATCTGGATGGCAATGATCGGCTTCGGTTCCGTCATTTGTTCAGCGTTCTCCTACAAGAAGTACCACTGGGCACCCAGTGGCGACGCAACATGCCAAATCCACCGCAGCGGATAAGGGGATCGCGCCCCTGTCCCGGTGATGTCGCTCACCGACTGAAGCGTAACTGGGGCAAAACCGCGGGTGAGTAGGCTAACTGGTTGTCCGCGACAACGGATGAGTTCCGGAAGGTAAGGAACGACCGGTGAGCGGCTGGTGTGCAGCCGTGCACCGAGGATAATCCCAGAAAGCGATGCCGAGTTTGTTGGCTGTGTGCATCAGGCCGAGGAAGGCGTCGCGACAGTCGCGCCCGCGAGGCGAACCAGGTGAAGCGGTCGTTGCCAATCTGGGTGCAGAAGCCATTCTGTCCAGCGTGGCGTGTACCGGTATCGTCCGCCGTGATCCAGGCCACGGAATGTGTCAACGACTTTGATACATCCGGGATCGGCATTTAGGCTTGGATCTTCAGCGTTGATGCTGGTGGATTGATCCAGGCAGCGGTTGGTTTGTCAGGCGGTGTTGGTGGTTTGTTGACGAAGCGCTCTGGGTTGTTGCGGAACGCGCGATCGAGTGTGTTCTGACGTGCGGCGTGAATGGCATCGGTCTGACCGTAGTGGACCTGGTCCGGTGTCATCAAGCCGATCCCGGCATGGTGATGCTGCTGATTGTACCAATCGAAAAAGCGGCGACAGAAGCTTTTGGCGTCCTCGATGCAGCCGAAGCGTTGAGGGAAGCGCGGCTGATACTTGAGGGTTTTGAAGTGGCTCTCGGAGAACGGATTGTCGTTGGAGGTATGCGGTCTGTTGTGTGAAAGGGTGACGCCGAGGTCGGCAAGCAGCAACGCGGTAGCCTTGGCCTTCATCGGGCCGCCGCGGTCGGCGTGCAGGGTGAGTTGACCGGGAAGCACGTTGTGTTTCGCAATGGCATCATCAAACAACGGCCTGAACAGCGCGGCGCTCTCTGCATCAGCCACGCACCAACCCACCACGCGGCGACTGAAGATGTCCAGAATGACGTACAGATAGAAGTAGCTCCACTTCGTTGGTCCCATAAGTTTCGTGATGTCCCAGGACCAGACCTGATTGGGCAGTTCGGCGATAAGTTCGGGCTTCCGGTAGGCGGGATGGCGGAGCTGCTCGCGGCGTTCGCGGACTTCGCCGTGTTGTCCAAGAATGCGATACATGGTGCGGATCGAGCAGTGGTAGACGCCTTCATCGAGCAGGCTGGCGTAGATTTCGGCCGGCGCCTGGTCTGCGAAGCGCGGCGCATGCAACAGCTCCAGTACCACCTGCTGTTGCGGATCGCTCAATGCCCGGGTCGGCTTCGCTCGCTGGCGGTCGATCGCCGGTGGCGCGGCCAGGCGGGAGCGGCGGCGCTGGACGCTGGCACGTGACACCCCAAGCGCGGCGCAGACCGCGGCGGTCATGCCGCGGGCGGGTGCGAGTGCAACGACAGCCTCGGTCAAGCTTCGCCGTCGCTGGCGTCAGCGGGATGCCCAGCAGCGCCGCAACTTTTTTTTGGATATCGATGATGGCTTCGGCTCGCGTCAGGCGCAGTGCCAGACGGGCATTATCGCGCTGAAGTGCGGTCACTTCGGCTGAAAGCGGGCTCGGGTCGGTAGCCTTCGGGCCGCGCTTGCCGGGAACCAGTGCTGTGAAGGCCCCGGCGTCACGCTGCCGTCGCCAGTCAGTGAGAGCCGATGAGTAAAGTCCCTCGCGACGTAGGATCGCGCCGATACCACCGGTCGCCGTGGCGCGATCGGTCTCCGCCAGGATGCGTAGCTTGTCCTGCGCAGTGAACGTCCGGCGGCGCGGACGGTCCGATAATTCGGGTGATGGCGAGGCTGGCCTCGCCATCAGGTGTCTGCTGCATGGGCATGTGCGAGATCATCCTTCCGCGCCCTCAAGTCTAGCCAAACATATTTGAAATTTCCCGCCTGAGCGATGTTGATGCGCTGCCGCGCTATCGAGCAGCCATGCATCGCCGGTTTCGGTCGAGAACAGGACCAGCCGACCAATCGTGATGATGCGTCCGTCGTGGTGGGCCGCTCGGTGCTGGATATGCGCACCTCATCGGCCAGCCGAATGCTGCCGCCTTCCACGATCCGCTTGCCCGGGCCACGCTTGACAGATTTTCGAACCCTACCGGGTCTCGCGGGGTTTGCCATGGACCTGTTCACCCAGCTGTTCGGCAGCTTGCTTGCCTTCGTCTACCACTGCTTCGACCGCATCGTCATATACGGCTACCTCAGCGGGCTGTCGCGGCCCGAGCGGGTGGTGAACTTCTTCCATCAAGTCGCTGGCGTTCCCGTGGTCAGCAGGGAGATCCTGAGCCAGCGCACCGCCGACTACCAGAACTGGGTGGAAGCCTTCGCACGCAATCATCGTATCCCGATCGAATGGGCCGAAAAGGGCGTGCGGAAGGAAGACCATACCCTGCCGTGGCGACGCCGCATGGTGCGGGCGGATAGCTACGGCGTCTATTACATCCTCAAGAGCATGGAGCAGGGGCCGACCTTTCGCGTCACCGTGCCAAGATACCCCACCAAGGACGCCAATTACCGCATCCTGGCGCGTCAGCGCAGCCGCTTCACCCACTACTATTTCTACATCCGTGACGAAACCCTCGGCCCGATGGTCATGCGGGTCGCCTCGTTCCTGCCGTTCCAGGCCACGTATTACCTCAATGGTCACAGCTTCATCGAGCAGGAGCTCAACCGAGCGCGGATCGGCTTCCGCAAGACCGACAATGCCTTTCTCGCGGTGGATGACGTGGCCGCGCTGCAGGCCGCCGCCGATCGGCTGAGCCCGGAGATCATCTGCCAACGGCTCGACTATTGGACGCTGATCCTGGGCCCCAAGTTCTCCGCCAAGGAGCGCACCCGGCTCAACCTGTCGCGCTTCTACGCGATCGCCCAGATCGAATACTGCCGCAACTTCATCTTCAAGCGGCACTTTCCCATCCACAAACTGTTCGAACGCAGTTGCGAGCTCGGTCTGTGGCGGCTCACCGGCGACAAGATCGCCGCAATCTTCGGCACACGTGTGAACCGCAGGATGCGTGGCAAACTTGCCACCATCATCGACCGCGCCGAGCACGGCCACCATGTCTTCCGCGCCTATTTCAAGCACGCCTTCCTCAAACAATACGAAAAGTCCGCCACCTACCTACGCAACGAGCTGGTCTCAAACACCTCGCCGATTTCCATCTCAGGAAGGGACTGGATCATCTCCATGCCGTGCGCGAGCGGTTCCAGACCATCACAGATCGCTTCGCCGGCTTCCAGGCGCAATGGCTCAACGTCCATGTCGACTTCCCGCTGCTGCAACGTCTCGCCCTCCCCATCACCATCGGCGCAGTCCGCTATCCCGGCATCAAGCTGCACGATCCGCGCGTCATCCGCCTCTTCGAGGTCCTCCTGCACGGCGGCAGCCACGTCGGCGGCTGGACCGCCAAGCAGATCCATCAGGCTGTCCTCGGCACCTTCCAGCTCTCCGACACACGCTACGCCATCAACCAACTGCGCTACGACCTGCGCAAACTCAAAGGCCACGGCCTGCTGCAGCGGGATGGATCCCGCTACGCCTACCGCCTCTCCCCAAAAGGCGTCCAGGTTGCGCTGCTGTTCCTCTTCTTCCACAAAAAACTCTGCGGTCCGCTCGCACACAGCCGTTTCCACCACCGCCCCGTCGCCCGTCATCAGCCGCCCAGTAAATCGGAAACCGCTTATCACCGCGCCGACAAAGCCATCCAACAGATCGTCGATCTGCTTGCCGCGTGACCTTCGCAGCAACAACACGATTGTTGAACGCTTTTGGTCAAGGATTCGCTCAGGTAGAATCTAAATTCCCGGCAGCGCCATGTCTCATCTTCATTGGCACGGAGGGCCACCGTACGCAGGCCGGCCCGGAACACCTCGCGGTTTTCGGCAAGAAAGTCGTCCTGACTATCAATCAGCAGACACATCACTTGCCGCTTCGAGATGCTGATCCCGGCGGCGAGCGGTGACTGGTTGGACGTGTAGAACTCGTAAAACGGCCGCCTCGCATGCACCCAACAGAACGCCAGGCGGAGCGAGGCATCCCGGCGCGCATCAACCAGATTGCCGAACCCGGCATAACCGTCGACCTGCAGGGTGCCTCTGAATGCCGCCAGGTGCGTTGCCGGATGCTCGCCCCTGCGGTCCTCGGAGTAGACATAGGCTGCTGCTGGATGCGTGGCGCCGGCCCAAGGCCGGTCATCAACGGCATAGCACCAGAGGCGTCCCGTTTTGGTCCTTCCCTTGCCGGGTTCGAGCACCGGCAGCGTCGTCTCATCGGCGAACACCTTGTCCGTCGACAGCACCGTGCCGAGCACCAACTCATACAGCGGCGTCAGCCACCAGCACGCTCGCCCCACCCAGGAACTCAGAGTCGAACGAAGTCCAGATGCGACAGAACGTCGGTCTCGCTGTCGTCAATGAACGCCGCGAGCTTCGGCCACTTCTGCCGCGACTGATCGGCCACGTGACGCAACGTCTGGCTCGCCTGCGCGCGATCCGGCTGGATGAACGCCTGACGCAGCGCGGCCGCCACCATGCTCTGCTGTGTCTTTGCACGTACGACAACGCGTTTCGCATCCAATGTACGCGACAGCGCTGCCATGTGGCAGTGAAGACGCGACGGATCGCCGCCTTCAGCCCCTCATGGGCGTCCGAGATCACCAGCTTCACCCCGCGCAGGCCACGCCGCGCCAGGCTCTTCAGGCAGCCCGACCAGACGTCTCGGCCTCCGAAGGGCCGATGTGCAGCCCGACGATCTCGCGCTTGCCGTCGGTGTTCACCGCCACAGCGATTATCGCCGCCACCGAGACAATCCGGCCGCCCTCGCGCTGCTTGAGGTAGGTCGCGTCCAGCCACAGATAACGCCACTCGCCGAGCAGCGGACGGTCAAGAAGTGCATGCACACGCTCGTCGATGTCCTTGCACAGCTTGGAGACTTGCGACTTGCTGATCCCGCTCAGACCCATCGCCTGCACCAGATCGTCCACCCGCCGCGTTGAGACACCGCCAATCCACGCCTCCTGGATCACCGCGATCAACGCCTTCTCCGAGACCTTCCGCGCTTCCAGGAACGGCGGGAAGTAGCTCCCCTGCCGCAGCTTCGGAATGCGCAGCTGCAGCGATCCCAACCGCGTGTCGAACACCCGGTCGCCCCGGTGTGTGTCGCGGTGGCCGTTGCGCCAGGTCGTTCGCTCCCCGTTGCGCTCATAGCGTCCCGCACCGATCAGGCCCTCGACATCGGTTTCCATCAACAGCTGCAGCACCGCCTCCGCCACGCTACGCAGAAAATCGCCGTCACCGGCCTTCTCCAGCAACTCGAACAGCGCCAATCTCTCCTCGGTCATCGGGGCCTCTCCCGGCAATGGTTGAAGCTTCGCAACTCCACCCTAGCCGATCGATCCGATGACCACCGCCGCCCACACCGCTCCGAATCTCCATCGCATCCGTGGACGCTAGCCGGATGAAACGGATGAAATTGCGGAAAGTCGAGTAAAGAACATGTCAAGTTTCCCGGAATGACGTCCGGCCGTGGTGCTTCTACGACCAATTCGATGGGACTGTCCCACCAAGTCGGAGACTGTTTCTTGATACCTATCAGCAAGTGCTCATGCACCATCCGAGGACGAAACCCGTGCCACGACGACGGGAACTTTTGTACCAGATGATTTCCGATAGCGAGTTCTCAAAGCCCGTAGCAAGACGGCCCGTCCCATTGCCAGTTGGTTCGTGCGCTAGCAGCCAGCCTTGCCGCCGCCAGCCCCGACGCGCGCCCAGGCCCAGGGCTCCTTTTCAGTTTCCACGCGGCATCGCCTGCGCTGGTTGTCCGGGAATCAGCAGGCCGCCTGAGTCAGCGATGAATTTTGACAACAAATCCCAATCCGCTGAGTGCATAAAACATATGCCAGGAGGAGTGATTGTCGCGCGTGCCAGGAAGTCACTGAAAGCATAGTGGCTTACATACCGAAATCTTAACTGGGGCAAAACCGCGGGCGAGTAGGTTAAACGGGTTGTCCGCGGCAACGGATGAGGTCTGGGAGGTAAGGAACGACCGGTGAGTGGCTGGTCCGCAACCGTGCACCGAGATAATCCCAGAAAGCGATGCCGAGTTTGGTGGCTGTGTGCATCAGGCCGAGGAAGGCGTCGCGACAGTCGCGCCCGGCATCGCTGTGGGTACCGCCGCTGATCTTGCGCTTGATGACGTGACAGCGGATGTCCCGCTCGGAGCCGTTGGTATGCAGCGGGATTTCCGGCCTCTCGAGGACGGCGAGCAGTTCGGCCTTATTGGCGTGCAGCCGCAACAGCAGGCGATCGAGTGTGGCAAAACCAGTGCGGCGACAGAAGATGCGATCGAAGCGGGCGCGCATCTCGGCGCGGCGTCGGACTGTCGGCGCCGCGCAATAGGTCTTCAGATCGGCATAGAACCACCAGATGAGCCCGCGGACGCGCTGCTGTGCGTTGCGGTGCAGCTCGGTGAAGGTGTCGAGCTTATGCACCAATCGCTCTGCGTGGATCCAACACAGCGCATGTCGGCCAACGTCAAATTGACCGGCATCATCGCTGACGACGACGGTGTTGCGCAGGAAGCCGTGGGCATGAATGCTGCCCCATAGTGCGCCCTCGGTCGCGATCTGCACTGGGTCTGGAGTGACGTGCAGAGCACTGATGCCGAGGCGGTCGAGATGCGCCTGCCAGGCGAGCTGGTTGGCGAAGTGTGCCCGGGGCTGCGCCGCCAACTGGCTGATCACGGGACCGGCAAGCGAACGGCCACGCATGTAGCTCAAGGCCGCGTCATTGATCACGTAATCGGTGTGTCCGGCGCGCAGGAGATCGAGAAAGTTCAATCGGCTCTTGCTGGCCCGCGTGGCGAACCAGGTGAAGCGGTCGTTGCCAATCTGGGTGCAGAAGCCATTCTGTCTGGCGTGGCGCGCGCCGGTATCGTCCACCGTGATCCAGGCCGCCGTACGCAGGCCGGCCCGCAACACGTCGCGGTTTTCGGCAAGAAAGTCGTCCTGACCATCAATCAGCAGACGCATCACTTGGCGCTTCGAGATGCTGATCCCGACGGCGCGCAATTGCGCGGTTAGCCGCTCCACCGTCACTTGGCCTTGGTGGTGCTGCAACAATATGAAGCGGCGCAACTCCGCACCCCAATGACCTCTGACACCGGGCGGCAATGAAGCCACGATGGTGTGCCCCGCCGGCGTGACCCAGCGTTCGCGGCGATAGCGGATCAGCCGAGCGTTCAGCACCAGATCCCGCACCAGGAAATCCGCGTAGCCCTTGAACCGCGATCCAGCCGGTGCCGCAGCCTTCAGGGTCTGCTGCTCCACACTGACACGCGGGGCCGACTTGCCACGTCCACGACGCTTGCCGCGGTGCGCCGGCCTCGGCGTGGTTCCCTGCTCCATCCCGCTCGGCTTGATCGCCGGACGGCCCTTCAAGCCTTTCAGCCGCGCAATCTCGTCACGTTGCTCGGCGACCATCCGCTTGAGATCCGCCACCTCACCCAGCAGCTTCACCACAAGCTGCAGCAGTTCCGCATGCGACAGACCAGACAGCTCCGGTGGGGTGGTCACATCCAGGTTGAATCAAGTCGTCCCGTGTCGGCGCAACCATTTTCTCAGACACCGCCCACGATTTTGCCCCAGTTACCCGAAATCCCTCCCCGGTGATCTAGCGATCTTGGGGCAGTCGGTCGGGCCTGCGCCCCTCGGGCAGGGCGAGGGGCAGCGTCTCCTCCTGCTGCCCGGCATAACAAGGGGTGGACTCTGTGTCCGGTAGATTGCGCATCTGCGTCGGTCCGGCCAGCCCGTCGCCAAGACGCGGTAGCACCCCAAGACCCGTTGTGGGATAGAAACCATCGCCCCAGCCAACCGGGCTGCGGCGCGAGTCCGAAGCTCCCTGAAAGTTGATACGTTTCGGTTACGGGCACGAGTGGGTCCACGGCAACATCGCCGGTAGCACTTTTGCGCAGGATCGCGACGAAACGCTCTGTGCCGGTGCCCTGCGCGCGGGACGCAATGCCGCGCAATGCCCTACCGCCGTAGTAATGCCCTCGCCGGTTACCTCACCCGCCGGGGATTGAGCCGCATCTTTGTGTTGAGCGACATGCTGGCCACCACCTGGCGACAAAACGGGCGTATTGTGGCGCACCTCACCTTGTAGCACCGCATGCACCGCCGGCTTGCCGTAATCCTGGAACGGTAAGGTCCCCAAATGGTGCGGCCCCGACGGTCGTGTCTGCATAGATGCTCCATACCGGCAAATAGGTGATGCAGTGCGTGAACGCGTCGGCCACGGCCGCGCCTGGCAACGTGTAGGAGTGGCTGAGATCAGGGCTGTAGGATGGCAGGTAGAGCAACCTGGCGCCGGCGTCTTCGATCGCCTTGCGGACCCCGGCGACCTTGTGGGAACCGAGATTGTCCGTGACGACGATGTAGCCACCTGTCAGCGTGGGAACCAGAACCTGCTCGACATAGGCAAGGAACAACTCGCCGTTGATCGCTCCGTTGAACACGCAAGGGGCGACCAGGCCATCCTGGGCGCAGGCCAGCAATGAAGGTGGAGGTGTTCCAGTGCCATGAGGTACTGCATCAACCAGCCGGTGACCCACCTCGGCCCAGCCGTAGAGCCTGACCATGTTCGTCTTGGTCCAGGTCTCATCGATGAAGATCAGCCTACCCGCGTCCAGCGTCGGCTGGTTCTCGCGCCATTCCGCCCGGGCCTTGGCGACGTCCGGTCGATCCTGCTCGGCGGCCCGGAGCCACTTTTTGCGCGACAGGCCAAGCAGCTTCAACGTGTGCCAGATCAGCCCGACGCTCGCTGCGACCTGGTGCGTCGCCAACAGCCACGTCCGCAGTTCCGCGATCGTGGTATCGCCTCGTTCGGCAATGTATGCGCGGATCGCTGCGTAGAACGGCGCCAGCCTCGGCAGCTTGTGGCCATGCTGCGCGCGCACGGTCGTCGCACCCGTCGTGCGACGCCGCGTCAGCGCCTTCGAAACATACGCAACGCTCACCCGAAACAACTCGGCTATCTCACCAACCTGCTCGCCATAGGGGCAGACTTGCTCTTGCCGTTTCTGCATAGCTAATGTCACGGCAACAGGTCAAACGAGTGCAACCAAAATGAGACACACGATGCCCGCTCGGCAATCCCTACCAAGATATCCGAAGACTATCTCCAACGATGACCGCGATTCGTCCATGGCGCCGACATGAGCGAGGGCACAACAACTCTGCCACCCGCACGAGCCGCTACAAAACGTTCGAAGCGTCCGTCCATCATTTGGGTTATCCCGCTGGCGGCAATTGCGATCGGCGCGTGGCTCGCGTGGGACACGCTGTCCAAACGCGGACCCACGATCACAATTTCATTCGACACCGCGGAAGGTCTCCAAGCCGGCCAATCGCAGCTGAAGTTCAAGGATATCGTGTTCGGCACTGTGCAGAGCTTAAACCTGACGGAGGACCACACACGTGTGATCGTAACGGTCACAACAACCAGGGAAGCCACACCGCTTCTGACGGACAAGACTGAGTTCTGGGTCGTCAAACCCAGATTGTTCGCAGGCAATGTATCCGGTCTGGAGACCGTTCTGTCAGGATCGTATATCGGCATGCTCCCGCCAGCCGTGTCGGGCAAGTCGCAACGGGAATTCACCGGCCGCGAGGATCCACCGGTTCTCGAAGCGAATATTCCCGGTCATACTTTTCTCGTGAAGGCAACCAGGCTCGGATCAATTTCAGTCGGTTCACCGGTCTTCTTCCGGGATATCAGCGTAGGCGAGGTGCTTGGCTGGGATATTGCCGACATGGCCGAAAGTGTCACGATCCGAGCCTTCGTGCGTGCCCCATTCGATCGCTACGTGAGCGACGAGTCGCGATTTTGGAATGCATCGGGGCTTTCCGTGAAACTCGGCGCGACAGGTGTCGACGTCCAGTTGGAATCGCTGCGCGCACTCCTGCTCGGCGGCATCGCATTTGATACGCCATTGGATCAGGCCAGTACCGCGGCCAGCCTCGAGAGCCACATCTTCCCCTTGTTCTCGGACCACGATGCCGCAAACGCGGCCTCCTACAGCCGCAAAATCCCAGTCATATCATACTTCCCGGGATCGGTTCGCGGACTTGGTCCGGGGTCCGAGGTCACGATGCATGGGCTCGTTGTTGGTCACGTCCTCGATGTGCGGCTGTCCTATGATCCGGCGAAAGACACCATTGTGGCGCCAGTGCGCTACGAAGTTGAGCCAGAACGCATTCTCGGGGTTGGCGCCCAATCGATCTTCAAGACGTCGGCGGACGCTGCAGCGGCGGTGGTGAAGCGGGGCCTGAGAGCCAGCCTGCAAAGTGCAAGCCTAATTACAGGGCAGCAGATGGTGACGCTCGATTTCGTTCCGAACGCACCGTCCGAAGATGTCAAATTGGAAGGCTCGGACTTCGTTCTGCCCACCACGGAAAGTGGCGGGTTCGCAGGTATCACAGCATCAGCCTCTGCCTTGCTCGACAAAGTGAGTACAATTCCGTTCAAGCAAATCGGCGACAACCTCGATGGCATTCTTCGTTCTGCCAACGATACCGCCAATGGCCCACAGATGCGGCAGGCTTTGACCGACCTTTCAGGAACTCTCGCCAGTACGAAGGAGTTCGTCGCGCATTTGGACAGCGGTATAAGTCCTGCTATGCGACAATTGCCGGAAATATCTTCCGGACTGCAGAAGACACTTACGAATGTCAACAAACTGCTACTCTCAGTGGATAGCGGATACGGCGATAACACACCAATCAATCGCAATCTGGAGCGGCTGCTTGCACAGTTGAACGACGCGGTTCGCTCCATTCGATCGCTAGCAGACCTGCTGGCGCGCCATCCGGAGGCGTTGATCAAAGGCCGGTCGGCGGGGGGAGTTGAATGAAAGGAGTAACATATCACCGCCGGCTCGCTGTGCTGACGTTTGGTGCAATTCTTGGGGCCTGTTCGTCACCCAATCCCACGCTGTACACGATCGCGCCTGTTGCTGGGACCGAGCAAAGCTATGGCCCAAAAGTGGTTCTGCTGCAGCAAATCGGCCTCGACCGCTATCTGGAGCGATCGCAGATTGTGCGATCGTCCGAGAATTATCGGCTGGATGTGCTTTCAAACGATTGGTGGGGTGAACCGCTATCCGCAATGCTGAGCCGCGTGCTGGTGACTGAACTGAGCCAACGGCTGCCACGCAGTGCCGTAATCAGCGAGAACGGTGCCGTATCAGCGCCTGCCGATGCAACGATTGAGCTGAACGTGCAGCGGCTCGACGAGGACGCGTCCGGCACTCTTGTGTTGCAGGCCCAGGCCGGCGTGACCTTCAAAGGGCGAAACGCGCCTACCTTGCAAGGCTTTCGGATTACTACGCGACTGCAGACATCCGACACACCGGGGGAGGTTGCGGCAGTCAGCACGGCTGTTGGTCAGCTTGCTGACGGGCTCGCCGCCATGCTGCTTGCGGGGCCCGTGGCACGATAATGCGGTTCTCCGCTGATCGTCCGATCGCACCGCCGCAGCTTCGCGAATGCCCCGGCTGTGGACTGTTTCAGACGGTTCCCGCATTGATGCCTGGCATGATTGCTCAGTGTGGGCGCTGTTCGACGACTTTGCATCGCACGGCGACCCATTCGCTCGACTACAGCCTTGCTCTAACGTTTGCTTCCCTCGTGCTGCTTATCATCATGTGCACAACCACGTTGATGAGCGTGCAGACGGCCGGAATTGCTCACAGCGCCTACCTTTTTTCTGGGCCGGCCGAGCTGGTTCGACGCAACATGGCCGAACTGGCCGTGGCAGTTGTGTTCGTGACGGTCGTGGCGCCACTCGGGAAGCTGATTGGCACGCTCTACGTACTGATCAGAACTCCGGTCAGCCTCGCCACCTCTGCACCTTCGACGCGTATTTGCGTTGACCGAACTGCTGCGCCCCTGGTCCATGATTGAGGTCTTCGTGTTCGGGGTGTTCGTCGCGTATGTGAAACTTGGAGACTTGGTCCACATTACCCTGGATGCGGGCGTTTACGCTCTGATGGCACTAACCGTACTGGTCATATGGGCCGACAGTGCTCTCGACCGGGAACTAATCTGGCAGCGACTGAAGGGGCAGGACGACGGCCACACCGCCACTTCAGCCATAGGTTTGGCGTCCGAGGCAGTAGGCTGTGAGGTCTGCGGTCTCGTGAGCATGTCGAGGCGAGGCGAACAACGGTGTCTACGTTGCGATACCGTGCTGCATCGGCGCAAGCCAGACAGCGTGACTCGGACGTGGGCCCTGGTGTTAGCAGCCGCCGCACTCTATGTGCCGGCCAATTACTTTCCGGTTCTGACGGTCATGCAACTCGGGGCGGGATCGCCGAGTACGATCATCGGCGGGGTGGAAGAGTTGGTCTCATCCGGCATGTACCCGCTCGCACTATTGGTATTTTTCGCCAGTATCGCGGTTCCGATGCTGAAGCTTGTGGGTTTGACCATCATGTTGGTTGCGACACAGACCGGTCGTTCAGGCTGGCTGCGCGATAGAACGAGACTGTACCATGTCGTGCGCTGGATCGGCCGCTGGTCGATGATTGACATCTTCATGGAGGCGTTGCTTGGAGCACTTGTGCAGTTCGGCAATGTCATTACGATCGAACCTGGTGTCGGAGCACTGGCATTCTGTGGCGTAGTGATCCTGACGATGTTCGCGGCGGAGACATTTGATCCGCGGCTGATGTGGGATGCGACGGATCAACGTGCCGTCCCAATTGTCGCCGTCTGAATCTATCGACCTTTTAATCTCACGGGTTCCATTGCTCGCTGGAACGGTCGATCGCGCCATATCGCTTGACGCAAAAATTCGCTGCTGAGCGTGGGATGACAACATACCGGTGTTTTCTCCCGGTGGCCGAGCCGTTTATCGTGTGAGCCACAGGCAAAGAGACCCAGGAACGCGACATGGACAAATCAATTCGGCCGCTGCGCAGCTTTCTGTTCGCGCCAGGCAATCACACGCGCCGCGTCGAAAAGGCGCTGTCACTCGATGCGGATGCCGTGATCCTCGATCTCGAAGATGCTGTCGCGATTGCGGAGAAAGCTGCGACCCGCAACCTCGTAGCGGCTGCGCTTGAACATCGCCGTCAGGGGCTGCTTTATGTCCGGGTCAACGCCGTTGACACTGAATTCTGCTATTGGGACATAGTGGCGGTCCTGCGGCCCGGTTTGGACGGCATCATTCTCCCGAAGGTTGAAAGCGCGGCTGAGCTCGCAACGATCGAATGGCTGCTGGCGCAATTGGAGCGTGATAGGGGTTTGCCCATTGGTGACATCGATTTGATCCCGATAATCGAGACGGCGCGCGGCATCGAACAGATCGGCGCGATCCTCGCGGCGGCCACACGCGTCCGGCGCATTGCCTTCGGTGCCGGCGACTTCACGCGCGACGTGAACATGGCCTGGAGCCGGAGCGAGACCGAGCTCGCACACGCCCGCGCAGTGATTGTCACTGCATCACGCGCGACCGGAATCGACGCCCCGCTGGACACGGTCTGGGTTGATTTGACCGACAAGGAGGGCTTGGAAGCGTCGGCTCGCACAGCATTGCGGTATGGCTTCCAGGGAAAGATGTGCATCCATCCCGGCCAGTTCGAGGTCGTGAACCGTGTATTCACGCCGAGCAATGCCGAGATTGCATTTGCGGAGCGCGTGATCGCCGCATTCGCCAAGGCCGAAGCGGAGGGAAGTGCTGCAATCCAGCTCGACGGGAAGTTCATTGACTATCCCATCGTGTATCGCGCGCAACGGGTCTTGCAGAAAGTCGCTGCGATACGCGCTCGGGAGGGCAAGTGATGACTGGCAAACCAACCGGGCCGCTCGACGGCATCAAGGTTCTCGACCTGTGCAGCTATCTCGCCGGGCCCTATGGCTGCACGCTGCTGGCCGATTTCGGCGCTGACGTGATCAAGATTAAATCACCGCAAGGCGACATGCTGCGCCAGTTTCCGTCGAGCCTCGCCGGTGATAGTCGGTTCTTTCTCGGTACCAACCGTGGGAAGCGCGCACTGGCCCTCGACCTGAAGCAGCCGGAGGGGTTGGGTGTCCTGCACCGCATGGTGGTGAGTGCAGATGTGTTGGTGGAGAATTTTCGCCCGTCGGTGCCGGCGCGGCTTGGGATCGATTATCCACGATTGCGCGCGATCAATCCGCGCCTGATATACGCCGGCCTGACGGGTTACGGCGACGCGGGGCCGCTCAGCGAGAAGGGCGGCTTCGACCAGGTCCTGCAGTGCCTGAGCGGCATGGCGGTATTCCAGGGCGGCGGAGCCGACAGGCCGCAACTGGTGCTTGGCTCGGTACTCGACTACTTCACCTCTGCTTTGCTTGCCTATGGCGTCGCCGCCGCGTTGTTCCAGCGCGAGCGCGGCGGTCGCGGACAATATCTCAGCCTTTCGCTGTTGCGTAGCGCCTTGACTATCCAGGCCGGCCGCTTTGTGTGGGCCGAGAGCGAGGGCCGCGATATCGCACGCGATTCCGGCACCGGTGGGCTGACCGGCATCCATCCGACCAGAAGCGGCGCGCTCTACATCTCGGTGCACTCCAACCATTTTTTCGCTGCGTTATCCGAGCTGATCGGGCGCCCTGAACTGGCGAGCGATCCGCGTTGCGCGACGATGCGCAGTCGTGCCGAACATGCCGCCGAATTGGTGCCGGAAGTGCGGGCCGCTCTCGCCGCGCGCACCGCGCGCGAATGGGAGGAAATTTTCGGCGAACGGGTACCCTGCGCAGCGGTACGGCCGATCGAGGATATGTTCGATCATCCTCAGGTTGTCGCCGAGGAACTGGTGACGACACTCGACCACAAGGAGGTCGGCCGCTATCGAACGATGACGAAACCAATCAAATTCTCCGACACGCCTGGGCCGGCACCGACCGCCTCACCGACATTCGGCCAAGACAGCGACGAGGTCCTTTCGGCATTTGGCTACTCGGACGCCGAGATTGCGGCGTTGCGTGAGCGTGGCGTCGTGCGGTGACCTGGCAGATGGGAGCACCGCGATGGCGCCGAAGACGAACTAGACGGACTTTCGAGTAGGCGGCCTGGACCGGTTGAACTGCGGCTTGGGAGGCGACAATGGCAGCGCCACCCCCGATCGAGGGCATCGACTAATAACCAACGCCCGCTGATCAGAACCTATGTGCCCAATCTCGAAGACCGATGGACATGATGGTCCACGGCTGATCGACGAGTTTGTTGCAGTCATCGCTGCAGTGGTCGAGGATATTGCCGTAGGTGTCAATCGGCGTTGAATATTGACCCTCGATCGGCGTCCAAAATTGACCCCCCGCAGCGACTTGTGCCGGTAGTCCATAGGGGGGCCCGCGCGCCGCGGAGTGCCCGTCCAGAGGCTGACGCAGCGGCGCGCGGGGGGTTTTCCTGTGGGCCCACCGGTGCAAGTCGCGGTGAACCGGGAGGGGATCAGGCGCGGTTCTTGAAGCGCCAGCTCTCGTTGCCTGTCTCGACGATGTCGCAGTGGTGTGTGAGACGGTCGAGCAGTGCGGTGGTCATCTTCGGATCGCCGAACATTTGGGGATGCCACAACGCTTGACAGACGAGTCGCTCAGGTACGGGTGACTGATCCGCACCATCCCCTGTATGGCAAATGCTTTCCGGTCAGCCACCGACGCTCGGGGCGGGGAGCGCGGGTGATTGTCATCCGGCTGCCGGATGGCCGGGAGCGTGGAATATCGCGGTCGGCGACGGCTCTGATATCGGCATCCGACGATCTGGCGGCGGCAGCTCCGAGTCGTCAGGCGCACATTTCGGTGCGCACGCTGCTGCCTTTGGCGAATCACGTCAGTGCTGTGCTCGCCTCCCGACATGCGGATCTCGAAGGGGGCGCCGGGCAAGACCTCGATCAGCGTGCGGCGAAGCAGGCCGGGAGTGCTGCCACGCCTGTGGCAGCGGCTGCCAATCGAGACACAGCGTCAGCTGGCACAGCAGGTGGGACGGCTCGTGCAACGCCTGCGGCGACGGCCAGTCCGCTCAGAGGAGAGCCATCGTGCTGAGCATGACGTTGTCGACGGATGAGCGCATCACGAACGCACACCGTGCCAAGCTGGCCTACGTCTATGTTCGGCAGTCATCGCCGGGACAGGTCCGCCATCACCAGGAGAGCACTGAGTTGCAATATCGCCTCGTCGAGCGTGCAACCTTGTTCGGTTGGCCAGGTGAGCGGGTTCATGTCATCGACGACGATCTTGGTAAGTCCGGGGCGTCCAGCAGAGATCGGCATGGCTTCCAGACGCTGATTGCGGAAGTGGGTCTGGGTAAAGCCGGCTTGGTCTTGAGTCTGGATGCGTCACGCCTCGCCCGCAACAACCGAGATTGGCATCAGTTGCTCGAACTGTGCTCGTTGTTTGGTGTGCTGATTGCCGATGGCGAACGCCTCTATGATCCCGCGGCCTACCACGACCGGCTGCTCCTGGGCCTGTCGGGGATTATGAGTGAGGCGGAACTGCATCAGATCAAGATCCGCCTGCATCAAGGGGAACGCCAGAAGGCGGCGCGCGGCGAACTGCGGCTGCCGCTTCCAGCGGGGCTGGTCCATAATCGCGACGGCAGTGTCACTTTCAATCCGGACGAAGAGGTGCAGGAGCGGCTGCGCCTGGTGTTTGCCAAGTTCCGCGAGCTGCGCAGCGCCAAGGCGGTCATGCGCTATCTGCGTGGTAGCAACCTGTTGCTGCCAGTGCGACCGCTTCTCGGTTCGGCGCCGCATGACGTGGTTTGGCGCGCGGCTGACAGTGCCTGCGTGGTCCAAATCCTGAAGAACCCGGCTTATGCTGGTGCCTACATCTATGGCCGACGGCGCCCGGACCCGCTGCGCCGGCAACCTGGCAGTGAGCGGATTGGGACGGTGGCCGTTGCGCCCGAGGATTGGTCGATCTGTCTCAAGGACGCTCATCCGGCTTATGTCGACTGGGACGAGTTCATGGCGAACCGTAGGCAGCTGGTGGACAACCTCAATCGATACGATACGGGCAGGCCCGGGGTACCGCGCAAAGGCAATGCATTGCTGCAGGGGATCGTCAGCTGTGGCCGCTGCGCCCGCCGCATGTGCCTGCGCTACTCGGGACCGAAGGGCGACTATCCGGTTTACGTCTGTGTTGCCGACCGTAGCGCTGAAGGGCGGCCGAAGTGCCAGGAGGCGCGAGCGCTCGCGGTCGATGCTGAAGTTGAGCGGCTGATCCTGGAGGCGCTGACGCCGGACCGGATTGCCCTGGCAGTGGCAGCATTGGGCGCGATCGAAGCTGAGAGCCGGACAATGGAGCGGCAGTGGACGCTGAAGCGCGAGCGAGCTCGCTACGATGCCGAGCGCGCGCGTCGCCAGTATGACGCCGTCGAGCCGGAGAACCGCTTGGTGGCGCGTTCCCTGGAGCGTGTCTGGGAAGAGCGGCTACGGCGCGCCGATCAAATCGAACATGAGTACAACGCGTGGCGTCGCGAGCAGGCGGTCACAATCTCCGAGAGCGACCGACAGGAGATACTGGGGCTCGGTGAGGACCTGCCCCGGCTTTGGAACGCCACGACGACAACGTCAGCGGACCGCAAGCAGATCATTCGACTGGTGGTCAAAGAGGTCACGCTGGATCAGAAGCGGCGGCGCGGCTACGTCTGGATCAGGATTGTTTGGCAGACAGGTTCGACAAGCGAGCATTGGCTGCATCGGACTGTGCATAGCTACGCACAGCACGCTGATCAGGACGGTCTGCGCCAGCGCATCATCGAGCTCAATGGCCAGCAAAAGATGGATGGCGAGATCGCCGACATCCTCAATACGGAGGCATTCCGTACTGCGCATGGGCCGCCGTTCTCCGGCGGTATGATTCACCAGCTGCGGAAGCGGTGGCAGATCGCGACCGTCAAGATCAACGGCATAGCAGCAAACCCGCCACGATGGCCTGATGGAACCTACTCGGTTCGGGGCGCCGCGGCAGCCATCGGCATCACCCCACAGGTAATATTCGACTGGCTCCGAAGAGGGCGGCTGACCGGGAAGCAACTCGCCAAAGGCATGCCTTGGCAGATTACGCTAACGCCAGAGCAGGCCATCGAGCTCCGAGCCAAGGTCCGACGTACCAACCGATCAAAGAGAGAGGCGTCATGAAAGCGTCGAGTCGCCGAAGACACTCGGCCATTCGCCGAACGCGAGATTTGTCGTGACGATTACCGTGGGTGGGGTCGGTAGAAGTTTCCACGGCGCCCTCGATCGGGTCGTTGAAACTCGGCCAACCTGTGCCGCTTTCAAATTTCAGACGCGATTCGAGCAACGGTTGGCCGCAACCTACACAAGAGAACCGGCCAGGTCGGTTCTCCTGCAACAGTGCGCAACTGCCCGGCGCTTCTGTTCCGTGCGCACGCATCACGTCATATTGTCCGCGGTCAAGATGCGACACCACTCGGCGTCACTGTGTGTGACCGCGTAAACCTTGTCTGCCATCGTCAATCCCCTGCGTGGTCGATCTATATTGGCTTACCCTCGCTGCCGCGCCAGTTCTTCATCAGCGCATTGCTGGGAAGGTTTCGGTCGACCGCCTTGCGTGCCGTCTCGTCGCCGGCAACCGGCAGCCCGGCGGGGTCCAGAACCCCGATCTGAACGAGCACGGACGCCTGATCCCAGTAGATATGTTCATGCACCAGCTTGTCACCTCTGAACTGCACAATCGCCACCAGAGGAATCTCGACTTTGCGCCCGGTCGGAGCGATTCCCGGCAGCATCCAATCGATTTCCGATGTGTGGGTAAACGAGAACAGCATCTCATCGACAAGGCTGTTGGTCCCGACCGTGCGGCTGATCAGCTTCATGCTCGTGTCCGGGGGATTGGCGCCGATGAAGTGATATTTGTAGAAGCGTTTCAACTGGTCGTGGCCCACGCCTCCGGTCATTGTGGGAATGTGGTTGACATACGGCTGGTCAACCATTGTCGCCATGGTGCCATCCACGTCGCGCGTTTCGAACTCGGTGCGCGTGTGGGCTTCCCAAAGCCCGACGAGATCATGATCCGGCATGATTGCCTCCGATGGTGCGGGTAGGCCCGAAGAATTACCAGCGAATGGTCTGGCCGCGATAGTCGAGATAGTGCAGACCCACCTTGCCGGATTGGAAGCTGATCGTATCCACGACACCTTGCGTGCTTTCCTCGACGGAAAGATCGGCGTGGGGTCCGCCCGTGCCGGTGCGAACCGACCAGCAACAAGGTCCTGTGATCGCTGGCACGGCGGGCAGCAAGGCTGCGCATGAGCGTGTTCAGCCCGGCCTTGCAGACGACATGACATCGATCGTGCCGCTTGGTCGCACCAGCGCAACCAGGGCTTCGATGACGCGCATTGGGCTCGGTGCATTCGTCACCATGACGCGGGGGAACTCCTCCGTCGAGACGTCGAGCTCACTCATGATCGCCCTGCGTGACAGGCCGGCCCCATTTGGACCGGGGCGCATCCGTCCATAGACCTTGATTGCAATAACCACACCGTCGCGCCGCGCGAAATCCTTCAGCGCCCGTCCCAGAATCTCCTCGCTGCTGCCGAGTGAGTAGCGCTTGGCGGTATCGAAGAAGTTGATCCCGGCTTCCAACGCACGCCGGATGAACGGCCGGCTGTCTTCCCCGCCTAAGCTCGACGCGTGGTTACCCTGGCCGGGGGTTCCGAAGCTCATGCATCCAGACAGATCCTGGATACTTCAAGCCCGGTACGGCCTAATTTCGCATACTCCATTTCCGTGCTCCCTGGAGATTGGGGGTGGGTTCAGGGGGGACATTGAACTGACGGCGCGATAGGTAGTGCCGTCATGATCAACCCACGGCCGACAGCGTGCCAGTGATACGGGTGGCTGCTTGCAACCTCAGGACGGTCCCTGCAGCATTCGATCTCGAATTAGGTCATGTTGGGCCTAGCCAAATTGCATAGCGAGACAGGACATGAGGGCGTTTCTAGCTCTACTCGCGTATTTGCAAACCGCCGCCGTCCACGTCGAACGGGCGAACTTTGCGGGCGCGAACGGCGTTAGCCTCGATGCCGCGCTGGTGATGCCGGAGACGCCGAAGCCGCCCTCTATCGTGGCACTTCATGGCTGCGGAGGCCCCTTCGCTTCCCGCGACGGCCAATGGGCCGTGGCCTTGGTCAAGGCCGGCCACATTGTTCTGCTGCCGGATAGCTTCGGCTCGCGCGGACTGGGCTCGCAATGCGGCACGAAGGATCGCGAGGTGACGTCGTGGGGATTGCGCCGTCTGGACGCGATCGACGCAGCGCAATGGCTGAGAGGCCAGCCGCAAACGCCGTCAGGCGCCATCGATCTGATTGGATGGTCGAATGGAGGCAGCACCGTGCTTGAGACTGCGCGCGCTGCCGACAATCTGCCGCACGGTTTGTTTGAGCGGTTCGTGGCGTTTTATCCGGGGTGTCCCACGAAGAACGAGGACCCCGACTGGAAGCCGACTGCACCGCTGATGATCCTGATGGGCGAGGATGACGACTGGACGCCCGCACCGCCTTGTCACGAGCTCGCATCCCGATTTCCGGATGATATCACTCTCGTCGCCTATCCGGGCGCGTACCATGACTTCGATGTGCCAAACCGGCCGGTCCATGTGCGAGACGGTGCTGCAACTGCGGTAGGCGGCCGTGCGCATGTCGGCACCAATGAGCCTGGACGAGAGGATGCGCTGGCTCGCGTGCCCAAGTGGTTGGAGGGGGCGCATTAGGATCGTCGGCAAGGAGGGTCAGCGGAGGCTGACCGGGGGCATCATTCCTCGGGCTCGGTCGTGAACAACAGTGGGAAGCCCATGCTGCGGCCTGCATCCGTTGCATTGCTTGCCTTGGCTTCCGCCACATCCTTGGTATAGACCGCGACGACACACGCGCCGCGCCTGTGCGCGGTCATCATCACTCGCAGCGCCTGATCCTCGGTCATGTGAAATTCCGCCTTCAGAACCGTGACGACGAACTCGCGAGGCGTGAAATCATCATTGATCAGAATGACTTTGTGCAAACGAGGCCGCTCGATTTTTATCTCGTCCTTGATCTTCGGCTTGATGGTGGTGTCAGTCATGGCGGAACGCCTTCGTCTTGCGCGAAGCCTATCCGAACGCCTGAGATATCGACGTGTCAATGATTAATCATTATGTGCATCCGTCCTTCACAGGCTGGCGCTGTCGCCTGTTGTGGCGACATGTACGAGATCGCCATCGAAGATGAAGAACGCGTCAAGTTGACGGGCGATGCGCTCGGCCTGCCGATAGCTCAGGCACAGCCTTGGTTGGGCGTCTTGCACACGCGTGACCCGGCCAAGGCGGGGGTCACAAATCCCCCGCCGCCGGCACTGTCAGTGATGCGATTCCGTTGTGTCGCTGCGATCGTCATTGCTCTGCGCCTGTTGTGCCCGGTCGCGCTTGGCTGCTTCGTGGTGTCCCACGGCGCAACCGGCGGCTGACCCCAGCACAGCGTGGTGGCCGGCCACGTGTCCCGCAACCCCGCCGACCGCGGCGCCCTTGAGGCATCCTTCGGCCTGTGCCGGCCCAGTCGCACTGGCGGTCGCTATCAGGCCTAGCAACGCTGCTCCTGTAATCAAACGCATAGTGTCACCTCTCGCGTTTGGCACCGGCGACGCGCCGGCACCTCACCGCAGAAACGCATGAAGTCGCGTGCGGTTCGGCCGGCGGAACCTTCTGCCTCGGCAGGAACGGACACGGAGCGGCAGTGGTACGAGTGGTTGTGCTACGAATGGACGGCGGCAGGTAAAGCGGCCGTCACATAGCTTACGCGCGCAAGACAAGGTGAACCCGGAAGGAACAACCGTGGCGACGAACGCGGGCGCAGAGTCCGCCTATGCATGGCTCCGCCTCGGCATCTGCGCGGCGCTCAGCACCATCGGCGGCATCAGCCTGTGGTCCGTCGTGGTCGTGCTACCCGCGGTGCAGGCTGAATTCGGTGTCGATCGCGCGACCGCGTCGCTGCCCTATACGCTGACCATGATTGGCTTCGCCGTGGGCGGCGTGGTGATCGGGCGCATGGCGGACCGGTCAGGCATCATGCTGCCCGCACTCATCGGCGCGGTGGCGTTAAGCCTGGGCTATGTCGCAGCCGCCTATACGACCAGCCTGTGGCTGTTCGCGTTGGCGCAGGGACTGCTGATCGCGCTGTTCGGAGGCGCGGCCTCGTTCGGGCCCATCGTCACCGACGTGTCGCACTGGTTCACGCGACGGCGCGGCATCGCTGTGGCGATCGCCGCGTCAGGCAATTATCTTGCCGGCACGATCTGGCCGCCGCTCGTGCAGCACTTCGTGCAGACAGTCGGTTGGCGGCAGACCCATCTCGGCATCGGCATCGTGTGCGCCGTGACGATGATCCCGCTCGCACTCATGTTGCGTCGCCGGCCGCCGGCGCCACAGGCAACAACACACCGCACCATATCGTCGCATGTCTCAATCGGCGTCTCGCCCGCCACGCTGCAGATCGCGCTGTCGGTTGCCGGGTTCTGCTGCTGTGTCGCGATGTCGATGCCGCAGGTGCATATTGTCGCCTATTGTGGCGATCTCGGTTACGGCGTCACGCACGGCACCAAAATGCTGTCGCTGATGCTGGGTCTCGGCATTATCAGCCGCGTCGGTTCTGGCTTCGTCGCGGATCGGATCGGGGGACTGCCGACTCTGCTGCTCGGTTCGATCGGCCAGATGCTGGCGCTGCTGTTGTATCTCGGCTTCAGCGGTCTCGGTTCGCTCTACGCCATTTCCGCGCTGTTCGGGCTGGTGCAGGGCGGCATTGTGCCGAGCTACGCGATCGTGATCCGTGAATACCTGCCGGCGCGCGAAGCCGGCATGCGGTTCGGCGTGGTGATCATGGCGACGCTGCTCGGCATGGCCTTCGGCGGCTGGTTCTCAGGCGTAATCTTCGATGTCACCGGTTCGTATCGCGCGGCATTCGCCAACGGCGCGTTATGGAACCTGTTCAATGCTTGTATTGTTCTGGCTTTACTGACTCGTGGCGCGCGACGCGTGGTCCCGGCCTGAATCCCCTGATGCGCTGCATGGAACGGCGCCAATCCGACGATCTCCGATGTCAGGCCGAACTTGCCTTGTCGACGAGGCTCGCCGTCTGATTGAACAGGATGCGCCTCTCCTCCTCGCTGGGTGGCGCGCGGCGGCGCAGCTCCTTGCCGAGATCGATCCCACGCTGCACCGCCGGCCGTTGCTTGATCGCCTCGCGCCAACGGGCGACGTTGGGGAACTCGTCGAGCGCCTGGCCGAGCGGCTTCGAAATCAGCACCCAAGGAAACGACGCCATGTCGGCGATCGAATAGTCGTCCAGTATATACGCGCGCCCTGCCAATCGCCGCTCCAGCACGCCGAGACACCGGTTGTACTCGTTTGCGTAGCGCTGGTGCGAATAGGGATGCCCGCCCTGCGCGTAGTTGACGAAGTGACTGAGCTGCCCCGCCATCGGCCCGAGATTGCCGACCTGCCAGAACAGCCACTCCAGGGTCTCCTTCCGCCCGCGCCGGTCGGTGGGCATGAAGCGGCCGGACTTCTCGGCCAGATGCAGCAGGATGGCACCGCTCTCGAACACCGTTACCACTTCGCCGTCGGCGTCGTGGTCGACGATCGCGGGCATACGGTTGTTCGGGCTGATTGCGAGGAACTCCGGCTTGAACTGATCGCCCCTGCCGATGTTCACCGGCACCAAGCGGTACGGCAGGCCGCATTCCTCCAGCATGATCGACACCTTCCAGCCGTTCGGTGTCGGCCAGTAATGGAAATCGATCATGCTTCGATGCCCTCGTTCTGGCCGATCTCGGCCAGAATTTCGTCGGTATGCTCGCCGAGCACCGGCGCGCCGCGGCGGAAGGTGGCCGGGGTTGCGGAGAACCGTGCCGCAGGGCGCGCCTGACGCAGCCGGCCGGCGCCGGGATGCTCCGTCTCCACCACGATGCCGTTCGCCACCACCTGAGGATGCTCGATCATCTTGCTGCGCGTCAGCACCGGCGCGCACGGCACGCCAGCCGCCGTCAGCCGCTCCAGCCATTCCGCGGCGGGACGCGTTCGCAGCACGTCCTGGGTCATCGCCAGCCGTTCGTTGATGTGCTTGTGGCGGAGCGCCGGCGTGGCGAAGCGTGGATCCTCGAGCCACTCGGGCCGATCCAGTGCGCGGGTCAGTGCAGTCCACTCCCGGTCGGTCTGCACCGCCGCACTAATGTGGTCGTCGGCGGTTTCGTAGATCAGGTCGATGAAGCTCGCCGCCTCCTGCTGCGGCAGTTCGTCGCCGACGAAGGTCTGGCTGCCCATGTCGGAGCCCCACAGAAAGGCCACCACGGCGTCCAGCATGGACAGCCGCACATGCTGGCCCTGCCCCGTCCGCTCGCGCGCCAGCAGGGCCGCGGTGATCGCCTGCGCGGCCACCACGCCGGTCAGTTTGTCGGGCACGATGGTGCGCACCAGCCGCGGCCGGTCCTGGTCGGAGCCGCCCTGGATGCTCGCCAGACCTGACAGTGCCTGGATCAAGGGATCGTAGACCGGTTTCTGGGCGAACGGCCCCTCCTCGCCGAAGCCGCTGATCGAGACATAGATGATGTCCGGCGCCAACGTGCGCACGGTATCCTCGCCGAAGCCCATCCGGTCGATCACGCCGCTGCGGAAATTCTGGATGAACACATCCGCGCCGGCGATCAGCCGCTTCAGCGCCGCCACTCCGGCAGGTGCCTTCAGGTCCAGCACAACTGACCGCTTGTTGCGGTTGTTGTTGAGGAACGAGGCTGAGAAACCTCCGCGCCGGTTGGCCGCGGCTCGGGTATGGTCGCCGCCCTGCGGGTTCTCCACCTTGATGACGTCGGCTCCCTGGTCCGCCAGCAGCATGGTGGCCGAAGGCCCCGAGACCATGGATGTGAGGTCAACGATGCGGTAGCCGTGCAACGGTCCTGGCATTTCGGCTCCTCGAGTTAACGCCAGATTGCAGATCGGCCATCCCACAGAGCGGGTCAAGATCACGAGATCGTGATGCTGCGATTGCGAAGGGAATGGCAATATTCCTGTCGCAACAATCGGGAGATTCTTCCGAGAGGCAGAACCCGCCCCGAGGCCGCAAGAAGAGGTTCAGCCGTGGATACCTATCTGCCCCAGGCGCCGTTCGGCCTGGAACGAGCTTCGCTGTGCACTGTGCTCGCCGCCGCCACGTCGCTGCGCAGAGGTCGCGACCAATGAAGTGGCGCAAGCATACAGACAAACCCACCGACAGCGCATCGAGCGATATCCTCAGGACGGCGGTGCTCGCCTGCCTGATCGCGGCCCTGCTGGCAAGTTCGGTGGCCGTCGTGTCAGCGGCGAGGACGATCGATATCGGCCCCAAGGTTGGCGACATCCTGGTGTTCCGTCAGGGCGCACACGAGCCGGCTGACTGGGAATTCACCGTCACCACCGCCGAATCCGGCACGACCTGCAATCTGAAACCTGAGAGCATGGCCTCGGACGGCGGCAGCCTGGTTGTGGAACAGCGCTTCCAGACGCCGCGAGCTTTCCAGGTTCATTGGGCGGGCGGGCGCACCAGCGGCCCCGGTTCGGATTGCGGCACCAGCGCGGAGCTGATCGTGCCCGGCGAGGACCTGCAGTTGCTGACGAACGCAGTCGGTGGCGCCGGTGTGGAGCACAAGATCTTCCCCGAGTTCTGATCTCGCGGCGAACATCAATCGCGGAAGAAGCGGTTCTCCGGTCGAGGCAGGCCGAGGTTCTCGCGCAAGGTCGGGCCCTCGTATTCGCGGCGAAAGATGCCGCGCCGCTGCAATTCGGGCACCACGCGTTCGACGAAATCGTCGAGGCCAGCCGGCAGGAACGGGAACATGATGTTGAAGCCGTCGCAGGCGTCGGTGAGCAGCCACTCCTCCATCTGATCGGCAATCATCGCCGGCGTGCCGAGCAGCGCAGGTCCCGCATAGCCGCCAAGACGCTGGGCAAGCTGCCGCACTGTCAGATTGTCGCGCTTTGCCAGGTTGATGGCACGTTCGCGACCGCTTTTGCTGGCATTGGTTTCGGGGATTTCCGGCAGCGGCGCATCAGGATCGAAGCGTGACGCATCGGTGCCCAGCGCGATGGACAGCGCGGCGATGGCGCTGTCGTAGTGCACAAGACTGTCCAGTTTCGCCCGCTTCTCGCGCGCCTCTTCCAGCGAATCACCAACAACGACAAAGGCGCCGGGCAGGATCTTCAGATGCTCGGGATCGCGGCCGAGCTTCGCCATGCGGCCCTTGATGTCGGCATACAGCGCGCGGCCGCCGTCGACGTCGCCTGCGCCGGCGAACACCATCTCGGCGGTCTCGGCGGCAAGCTGACGGCCGGCGTCGGAGGCGCCCGCCTGCACGATCACCGGCCACCCCTGGATCGGCCGCGCGATGTGCAGCGGCCCGCGCACTGAATAGTATTCGCCCTTGTGGTCCAGCACATGCATGCGTGACGGGTCGAAGAATTCGCCAGTCTTGACGTTGCGGATGAAGGCGTCCTCGGCCCAGCTGTCCCACAGGCCGGTGACGACATCGTAGAACTCGCGCGCGCGGCGATAGCGTTCGTCATGGTCCATCGCCTCGTCCAGGCCGAAGTTCAGCGCGGCGTCGGGATTCGACGTGGTGACGATGTTCCACGCGGCACGCCCGCCGCTGATGTGATCCAGCGAGGCGAAGCGGCGCGCGACATGGAACGGCGCATCGAAGGTGGTCGAGCCGGTCGCGATCAGGCCGATATGCTCGGTGACCATGGCGAGCGCCGACAGCAGGGTGAACGGCTCGAACGATGTGACGGTATGGCTGCGCTTCAGCGCGTTCATCGGCATATTAAGCACGGCCAGATGGTCGGCCATGAAGAACGCATCGAACCTGCCGCGCTCCAGCGTCTGGATGAAGCGCTTGATATGGGCGAGATTGAAGTTGGCGTCGGGGTACGCGCCGGGATAGCGCCAGGACGCGGTGTGGATCGTGGTCGGCCGCATGAAGGCGCCGAGACGGAGTTGACGTTTTGCGGTCATGGTATCCTGTCCGCTCCTGGTTCGGGCTGAGGGAGTTTCATGGCAAGTCGGTTCAATATAGGCGATGCGCCCCGGCGGCGGGAGGATGCCCGGTTCACCACCGGCCAAGGCGGCTACCTGGACGATCTGCACTTCGATGGTGTGGCGCACGCCGTAGTCCTGCGCTCGCCGCACGCGCACGCTGTGATCGAGCGGATTGACACGACGGCGGCGCGGGAGATGTCCGGCACGCTTGCCGTGCTGACCGCCGAGGATGCGCGGGCCGACGGGCTTCACGCCATGCGCCCGACGGTGGAGGCCAATGTGCAGACCGGGGAAAAATTCGCCTTCGCACCGCAGCCGCTGCTGGCGTCGGACAAGGTGCGCCATGTCGGCGAGCCGGTCGTGCTGGTCGTCGCCGAGACGCGTGCCCAGGCGCTCGATGCCGCCGAGCTTGTGGTTGTCGAGTACAGGCCTCTGCCGGCGATCACCACTGCTGCCGACGCGCGTGCATCGGGAGCGCCGGAGATTTCCGCCGAAGTGCCGGGCAATGTGTGCATGGACTGGCGGTGGGGTGATGCGAAGGCGGTCGATTCAGCGTTCGCAACGGCCGCGCATGTCGTTTCGCTGAACCTTGACAACCACCGCATCGTCACCAATCCGATGGAGCCGCGCGGCGCTGTCGGCATGTATGATGCAGCGCTGGGCCGCTACACGCTGTATGTCTCCAGCCAGAACATCCACGGCAACCGCGATGCAACCGCCCGCGCGCTCGGCGTGGCGTCCGCCGGTGTGCGGTTCGTCGCGCCCGATGTCGGCGGCGGTTTCGGCGCCAAGAATTTTACCTACGCCGAGCATGCGCTGATCCTGTGGGCGGCACGGCGCGTCGGCCGTCCGGTGAAGTGGATCGCGACGCGCAGCGAGGGCTTCATCTCGGACCACCAGGCGCGCGATCATCAGGCAAAGGCTTCGCTGGCGCTCGATGCCGATGGCAAGTTCCTCGCGCTGCGGGTCGCCAGCGTAGCGAACGTCGGCGCCTACATGGCGGGCGGCGCCGGCGCGGTGCAGACCAACCAATATGTGCATCTGCAAGGTAGCGTCTACACGATCCCGGCAATCGCGCTGCACGTTGTGACCGTGCTGAGCAATACCACGCCGATCGGCGTCACGCGCGGACCTGGCTTCGCCGAGGCCGTGAACGTCATCGAGCGGCTGATCGACGCGGCGGCGCGGCAGTGCGGCTTCGACCGCGCCGAACTGCGTCGGCGGAACATGGTTCCCGCGACGGCGATGCCGTTGACCAATGCGCTAGGCTTCTCGGTGGACAGCGGCAATTTCGTGGAGACCTTCGATCGCGCGCTCGCGCTGGCGGATGTTGCCGGCTTCGCTGCGCGGCGCAGTGAAAGCGAGGCATGCGGACGGCTGCGTGGCCTTGGGCTTGCCTATCACATCAAGGGAACCGGTGGCTCGCCGCATGAGAACGTTGACATCCGGTTTGAGTCCGATGGTTCGGTGTCGCTGATCACTGGCACGCAAACCATCGGTCAAGGGCATGAAACGACATTTCCGCAGATCCTGGCCGACCGTCTCGGCGTTCCAAACGAGCTCATTCGGCTGCGCCAGGGTGATACCGATCTGATCCCGATGGGTGGAGGACACGGCAGTTCGCGCGCGACCTATATGGGCGGCACCGCCATCTGGCGCGCATCGGAGACGATCGTCGAGAAAGGTCGCCGGATCGCCGCCGATGCGTTGGAGGCGGCAGACGTGGATGTCGAGTTCGCCGACGGCCATTTCGCAGTCGTCGGTACCAATCGCTCAATCTCGCTGCTGGATGTGGCGGCGCGGGCTCGCGAGGCTGGCGCGGCACTCGACACCTATCACGCGTGGACGCGCGAGCACATGACCTTCCCCAACGGGACGCACGTGGTGGAGGTCGAGATCGATCGCGATACCGGCCTTGTCGCGTTGGTTCGGGTTACTGCGGTGGACGATTATGGCGTTCTGGTGAACCCAATGATCGCCGCCGGACAGGCACACGGCGCGATCGCACAGGGCGTCGGGCAGGCGTTGCTGGAACACGCGGTCTATGATGTGCAATCCGGTCAGTTGCTGGCGGGGTCTTTCATGGACTACGCGATGCCGCGCGCCGACGACCTGCCGTCGTTTCTGCTGGAGTTCAATGGAACGCGCTGCACCACCAATCCCCTCGGCGTGAAGGGGTGCGGCGAGGCGGGCGCGGTGGCAATGCTGCCGGCGATCGGCAATGCGATCGTGGACGCTCTGGCGCCGCTCGGCGTCACGCAGTTCGATGGGCCGGCAGTGCCTGTCCGTGTTTGGCAGGCGATGCGTGCTGTGCGCGGGTGACGTGCCGCGGCGCCACGGTACATGTCATTCCGAACGCAGCGAAGCAATCTCCCTCGAGTGTGGGCACTCATGATGGAGATTGCTTCGCTCGCAATGACAGGCTCGCCGGTCTAACCGTGCACTGCCCGGATGATCGCGGCCCAGCGGTCGAGCACCGGCAGGATCGTGTCCGCCTTCTCCGACGGGAGGCTGGTAGAGACACGGTTCACGCCCAGGTCGCGATAGCGCTTGATCAGTTCGATGTCCTCCGTCTGGCCGCCGATCGAGATGTCAAAACCGTTTGGATCGCGCCCGGCCTCCACGGCCATCTGACGGAAGCGCGGGATCAAATCCGTCAGCGGCGTCGGTGATGCCGAGGTGATCTGCGGCATCCAGCCGTCGCCGTAGCGGACGGCGCGGCGCGCGCTGTACGGGAATGCGCCGCCGACAAGAATCGGCGGGTGCGGCTTCTGCGCCGGCTTTGGCCAAGTCTGCATCGGGCCGAAATCTACGAGTTCGCCGTGATATTCGGCGGTATCCTGCGTCCAGATCGCCTTCATCGCCTCGATGCGCTCGCGCGCCAGCTTGTGGCGCGTTTTGAAGTTGGTGCCGTGGTCCTCCATCTCGTCCTGGTTCCAGCCGTCGCCGACGCCGAACACGAAGCGTCCGCTGGACACCTGATCGATCGAGGCTACCAGCTTCGCGGTCTGGATCGGATCGCGCTGAGCGATCAGGCAGACACCGGTGCCGATTTTCAGCGTCTTCGTCGCGGCCGCCGCGATGCTGAGAGTGACGAACGGATCCATCACATCGTAGTAGCGTTTCGGCAGATCGCCGCCGAGTACGAAGGGCGACTTGCGCGACAGCGGAATGTGCGAGTGCTCTGGTGCCCAGACGATGTCGAAGCCGCGCTGCTCCAGCGCCGTGGCAAGCTCCGCCGGGGTCATCGAGTAGTCGGTGAAGAACATCGAGGCGCCGAATTTCATGGCCTCATCCTATGCTGCGTGTTCCACCATGCCCATCCACCACATGGTGCGTTGACCCACATCGATATCGTACGCGCGCGCGAATTCCAGGCGGCCGTCCTCGGCAATGCGGAACAGCGACAGCACGGCGCCGGTGATGTGCGCGACGGCCATCAGCCGCCCGCTCGGCTCGATATGGAATGTGCGCGGATGCACACCATGCGTGTCGATGTGCTGGATCAGGTTTGGCTCGCCGGTTGACTGGTCGATCGCGAAGACCGCCAGCGAGTTCTCGCCGTCCGCATTCGCGGCGCGGTTGGCGACATAGACCGTGCGGCCGTTTCGGTGCACGTGCACCGTGCCGACGGCCTGGCGCGTGGTGGCCGGCCGACCGAGCGTCGGTTTGCGGAAGCGCGGCGTCGGCGACAGTGCGCCGCCGGAAAGCTCGAACAGATCGAGCGCATTCTGCCGTTCCAGCGACACATAGACCCACGGCTTCGACGGATGGAAATCCAGATGCCGCGGGCCGAATCCATAGCCGCCGTCGGGCACGATCGAGACCTCGTTGCTAAGCACGCCGTTGCTGAAGTCGAACACCTTCAGCGCGCCAGGTTCCTCCGGCTTGCCGTCGGCAGCATCGTGGCCGCGGGTGGCCAGGATCACCTGGCGGTTGTCGGGCGTGGCGCGAACCTGGTGAGCGAAGATCCCCGGATCGATCGACCCTGACTGTGCGACCTCGTCGCCCGGTGTCGCATCGGGGTTGATCCGATACACGCGGATTGCGCTGGGATTGTTGAATGCGACCAGCACGAACTGCGAGGGCATGTCGGTCGCCATGTGGACCGGCCGCGTCGGCAGGCGGATCGGTTCGCCATGCGGACTGAGCGCGCCGGTCGCTGGATCGATGGCCAATGCGGTCACGTGGTGCGTGTTGCCGGCAGCCCCCATGCCCGACGCGCTGTCGCTGGTGGCGACATAGAGGAAGCGCCGCGAGGCATGCGGCCAGGCATATTGCACGTTCGCCGGCAGGCCGACCGTGCCACGGCGCTTCAGCGTCGCGGCAGCCACATCCACATCATAAAGCGTTAGCTCCGGCCCGACATTGGCATACAGCGAAAGCTTGTTCGGCACGTTATCCTCCCGCGGTTGGTCCCACGATCTCGTCGTATGCTGCGCGGGCTTGACCGGTTCGGCAAATGGCGCGGCGTGGTCGCTCGACGAACGTGGTTCGATGCGCTATGGTGTCTATATGTTCCGCCGCGTAAGCAAGCGTACGATGACGAATTGGAAGCCCTTCGGCCGGGCGACCTGGGCGTGCGCGTGTTGACGGCAGCGACATAGCACCACCCAAGGCCCCGCCGGCATCGGACGGGGCCTTTGCTTTCTCAGGCACTCGTCCTCCGGCCCAACGAACGGAGCGCACGTGTCATGAGCCTGCACCATCCCACCGTCGCCATCGTCGGCGCCACCGGCGCAGTCGGCGGCGAACTGATCGGTTGCCTGGAGAGCCGCAACTTCCCGCTGGAACGGCTGCGCCTGTTCGCCTCCGGCCGATCGGCGGGGCGGAAGCTGCTGTTCCGCGGCCAGGGCATCGCGGTGGAGGAACTGAACGAGGACAGCTTTCCCGGCGTCGACATCGCGCTGTTCTCGGCTGGTAGCACCGTGTCGCGGCGGTTCGCACCGATCGCCGTGCGGCAAGGCGCGGTGGTGGTCGACAACTCCTCAGCGTTCCGCATGGAGCCCGGCGTTCCGCTCGTCGTGCCCGAGGTGAACCCGGGTGCGATCGCCCGTCATATCGGCATCATCGCCAACCCGAACTGCGTGGCAATCGTGGCCGTGGTGCCATTGTGGCCGCTGCATCGGCACAACCGCATTCGCCGGGTGATCGCCGCAACGTATCAGGCGGCGTCCGGCGCCGGGGCGGCGGCGATGGAGGAGCTCCGTGCGTCGACCGCTGCCTATCTTCAAGGGGGGGCATATCAGCATCGGGTGCTGGCACATCCCTACGCTTTCAATCTTTTCAGCCACGACACAAAAGTGGACCCGGCGAGCGGCTACAACGAAGAGGAAACCAAGGTCATGCGCGAACTGCGCAAGATCATGGAGGAGCCGGAGTTGCGCATCGGCGTGACATGCGTGCGGGTGCCGGTGCTGCGCGCACATTCGATCGCGCTCACCGTCGAGTTCGAGCGGCCCATCGCGCCGGATGCGGCGCGCGAGGTGCTGGCCGCCGCGCCGGGTGTGCGGATTGTCGACGATGCCGCGGGCAACCACTTTCCGATGCCAAACGAGGCGTCGGGACAGGACGACATCCTCGTGGGGCGCATCAGGCATGACACGAGCGATCCGACGGGCTGCTCGCTGGCGCTGTTCGTGGCGGGCGATCAGTTGCTGAAGGGTGCCGCGCTGAATGCAGTGCAGATCGCCGAACGACTGGTCGGGTAGCGACACTTCTCCGCGATGGCAAGATTCGGCTCGGCCGTCGCGGAGACGCTTATGCTATTGTCGGGGCAATGGGCATGACTCCGCGTCAATGCCCCAATGATGGGTCTGGGTGACGGAGCCAGATCCAGCTGGAGGAGAACGTGGCGATGGAGGAAGCTCTTGCTGCCGCTCCGGCTACGGGCGCAGTCATCGGTCCACTGGAAGCGCGGTATCTAGGCTCGCGCCTCTACCGCAATGTCGCCGATACAAGCCGCATCACCTCGACGCATTGGCACATCGCATGGGCCAATGGGCTCGGCTGGGGGTTTGACGGCATGGATGGCGCGATCCTGGCACTGGTGGCGCCAATGCTGATGCAGGAGTTCGCCATTAATCTCGGTACCTACCGCAGCGGTGTGCAGCTGTCCGCACTGATCAGCATCATTGGGCTTTATCTCTGGCCGTGGCTGGCAGACCGGTTTGGCCGGCGGAATATCCTGGCGCTCAACATTGCGGTGTTCTCTATGGCGATGCCGTTGGTCGCGCTGTCGCCGACATGGGGTGCTTTCGTTGCGGCCTATACCGTTGTCCGGTTCGCACTGAACGGCGAATGGGCAGTCGGCTCGATGCTGGTTGCGGAGACCTGGCCCGCACGAATGCGAGGCCTGGTCCTCAGCTTCGATCGCTCGGCCTGGGGCATCGGTGCCGCGCTTGCCGGCACGATCGTGACATTCGTGGTGACAGTATGGGGATGGCGCGCCGCGTTTGTGGTGCCCGTGGTGATCGCTCTTCTCGCAATCTATGTCCGGCTGCTATGCCCGGAGTCACCGGTACTGGGTGCGCACGCAGGACCGCAAGCGGCGGATCACCGAAGACATGGCTGCTGATCTTGCGCTCAACGAGGATGATCGCGAATGGATTGCGAAGACCCAGCAGCCAGGCTGGCGGCAACTGTTTCTGCCCGATCTGCTTCGCAATACTGTCATGGCAACCTTTGTCGCCAGTCTGGCACTGGTCTCGTACAGCACCGTGGGTTTGTGGATGCCGCTGTTTCTGTCGCAGCAGCATGGATGGTCGACCGCCGAGTACGGCAGCTTCTACATCTGTTGGGCATTGTTCGCCACGACCGGATTCTGGGCCGGCGGATGGATGATCGACCGCTTCGGCCGACGACTTGGGTTTGGGATCCTGCTGCTCGAAGCCGCGATATTCATGACGATATGGATATTCGCCACGAACAAGTTGTCCTTGTGGCTTCTCGGCATGGCGTGGTCGTGGGGCTTCATCGGCGTGTGGGGCCCGGTGACAGCCTACACCGCCGAGATGTATCCGACGCGGATCCGTGGTGTCGGCAACGGCTTCTCGTGGGCCGTGGCGTTCCTGGTCGGGGCGGTGTTGTGGCCGTTTGTCGCGGTCTATCTGCGCGAGACCACAGGCTCATTTGTCGCCGCATTCCTGCTAATACCGGTGATCCTGGTCGTCATGGCCGCGATCATCTGGCTCTACAGCCCGGAGCACGCGCGCAAGGAGCTCGATCAGATCGCGGTATGATCAGCCGTGCGCACGGACGACCGCTAACAATTCGCAACACACGGAAATAGTGCCGGCAATGCCGTATACGCAGGTGCCGAGCGCCCGACCTGGCCCGACACGGCGGCTGAAGTTGCGGGCGGGCGGGCCGATGCTCTTTCGGAAGCTTCGCGCCCACAGGTGCCAGACACACGCCCGCCCTCAGTTAGCCCGGCTCGCTCGTCACGCGGCTCGAACGAGGCCGAACACGACACCCTTGCCCCGCACTTCCGCCTCCTCGAAATCGGCGGCGGCAATTGCTCTGTCGAGAGCGGCGCGCAGCTCCTTGGCCGTCTCCAGCGTTAACTCGATCCCCGCCCGCGCACCTGCGTCAAGGTCCGTGTTGATGAAGTCGAGCGTGATGACGTCGCCCAGCGGCGCATGGCGGGCGTGGTCATAGGCGACCACGGCCTGCGATAGCGGGAACCATTGGTTCCCGCGCTTTGCCATGCCCTCCGCGCGTGCGATCTCGATGATGGACGTGCACATGTCCGACCTCCTACTTCGCCAGATGCTTGCCGAAGAAGGCCCATATCTTGTCCCAGCCATCCATCGCCTGCTCGGGCCGATAGAGCGGGCGGTGCCAGTAGAAGAAGCCGTGGCCGGCGCCGTCGTAGCGGTGGAACTCATAATTCTTGCCGTGCTTCTTGAGCTCAGCCTCATGCTGGTTGACTTGCTCCGGGCTCGGTGCGCGGTCGTCGTTGCCAAACAGGCCGAGCAGTGGACAGCTCAGGTCCTTCGTCATGTCGATCGGCGCGACGGGCGTCTTCGCGTTGAGCTCCTCCTTGGCCATCACTACGCGGCCACCCCATTGTTCGACGCAGGCATCGATGTCCTTCCGCTGGCAGGCATAAATGAAGGCATGCCGTCCGCCCGAGCAGGAGCCGATAAGACCAACCTTGCCGTTGTGATCGGGCTGCGCGCGCATCCACTTCACGGCGGCCTCGGTGTCGCCCACCATCTGCGAGTCGGCAATGCCGCCCTCGGCGCGCACCTTGGCGGCGACGTCGTCAGGGTTGCCGTCGCTGCCACCACCCTCGCGCTCGTAGAGGTTGGCGCAGATTGCGAGATACCCGTGATGCGCGAACCGGCGCGTCGTCTCTATATAGAGCTCGCTCCAGCCCGGGAGATGGTGGATGAGCACGACGCCCGGAAATGGGCCAGGACCAGACGGCCTGGCCACGTAAGCCGTTATCGGCGTTCCTTTGTCGCCTTTGATGGTCACGTTCTCGCAGGTCATGCCTCGGTAGAATGACATAGATCTTCCTCCATGGGCGTGGGTCTCGGACTTCTATCGGGCCATTGGATCGCCGCGCCGTCATCGACAAGCGGGGCGAACTCGCCATGCGGCCCGTAGGCGTGGCACCGCCAGTATTCGACGATCGCATACTGCGCGCAACACGAGCCAGGGTCGTCACCGGGCAGACACGATCCAGACAGACGCAGGAACTCTCGCCGCGAAAAGCTGTCTGTACAGCGCCATTCCAGACCACGCTGGCTGCCTATGCCTTCCACGACGGGCGGCCGCGACGCGGCGCATATTCCTTCGCACATTGCGTCTCCACGAACGCGTCGAAGTCCGCCGCGATCAGCGCATGTCCGCCTGACCTCCAAGAGCATCCCCCGCCAGCCCTCCTCGTCAGAAGGCCAGCGAATCAAACCACAGCCGATTTCGTCAACGGGCTGCCAGGCGCCGCGCTGCGCCGCAGCCGCGTTGCCAGCCATGCGTAAACCGCACTAGCCTGATGTGAACCCTGGAGGAGTCCGCCATGGACCGCACCGCATTCGAAGCCGAGTTGCAGCGCGACGGCTATCAGATCGTCGTCAACACGATGCAGCCAGGCGCGACCAACCCCGAGCACCAGCACGACTTCGATGCACGCCTGCTTGTGGTCGCCGGCGAGATGACGATCATGGCAGAAGATCAACGCAACACCTACAACGTCGGCGAATCGTTCAGCATGCCGCACGGCTGCCGCCATTCCGAACAGGCCGGCCCGGCAGGCGCCACTTACGTCGCCGGCCGCCGCAAGCCCAACTGAGCCAAGGAAACGCCAATGCCAGAGCCAGGCCGCGCCCTTCCACAGCCGACGCCGGAGACACAGCATTTCTGGGACGGCACGAAAGCCGGCGAGCTTCGCTTGCAACGCTGCAACGAATGCAGGCACACGTATTTCCCGCCACGCCCGTTCTGCCCGAAATGCGCATCGCGGAAGATCAACGCATTCGCCGCCAGCGGCCGCGCGATCCTCGATAGCTACGTGATCCATCATCGCAAGGTCCCCGGCTTCGAGCCGCCCTATGCGATCGCCGTGGTGAAGCTTGCGGAAGGTCCGCGCATGATGACGAACATTGTCGAATGCGCGCAGACGCCCGAGGCGCTGCAGCTCGACATGCCGCTCGAAGTGGTGTTCGCCAAACAGACCGACGCGATCACGCTCCCCTTCTTCCGTCCGGCGAAAGGCTGAAGCGATGCCACACAACACCGTCGCCGTCGTCGGCGCCGCGGAGACCACGAAACTCGGCGTCATCCCCGACATGTCACAGATCCAGTTGCACGCCGACGCGGCGCTGAACGCGATGGCGGATTGCGGCCTGAAGCCGAAGGACATCGACGGCGTCGCCACCGCGGGCGAAACCCCGGTGCAGATCGCGCACTACCTCGGCATCACGCCGACCTGGGTCGATGGCACCTCGGTCGGCGGCTGCTCGTTCATGATCCACGTTCGCCACGCCGCGGCTGCGATCGAGGCGGGACTGGCGAAAACCATTCTGGTAACGCACGGCGAAAGCGGTCGGTCCGGCATCGGCCGCATTCCACGTCCGGTTCCTCCGTCCAGCCTGAACGGCCAGTTCGAACAGCCGTTCGGTCCGATGGGTCCGCCCAGTCTGTTTCCGATTCCGGTGCTGCGCTACATGAAGACCTACGGCGTGACGCACGAGCAGATCGCCATGGTATCCGTCGTGCAGCGCGAATGGGCGGCAAAGAACCCGCGCGCGACGTTCCGCGATCCGATCACCGTCGAGGACGTGCTGGGCTCGCGCATGATCGCCTATCCCTTCCGCCTGCTGCAATGCTGTCTGGTAACCGACGGCGGTGGGGCCCTCATTCTCACATCCGCCGATCGCGCCAAGGATTTCCCCACCAAGCCCGTCTACATCCTCGGCACCGGCGAAAGCGTCGAGACGCCGATGGTGAGCCAGATGGAAAGCTTCACCAGTTCGCGCGCGTTCGCCGTCGCGGGACCGACGGCGTTTCGCGAAGCCGGCATCACCCACAATGACGTCGATCACCTGATGATCTACGACGCCTTCGCGCACCTGCCGCTGTTTGGACTGGAGGACTTGGGCTTCGTGCCCCGCGGCGAGGCCGGCCGCTTCATCGCCGAACGCAACACCGCGATCGGCAGCAAACTCCCGCTCAACACCAATGGCGGCGGCCTGTCGTATATGCACTCCGGCATGTACGGCATGTACGCGTTGCAGGAGAGCGTGCGACAGATGCGCGGCATCGCGCCGGCGCAGATCCCCGACGCGAAGATCTCTGTCTGCCATGGTGTCGGCGGCATGTTCGCCGCATCCGGCACAATCATCTTCAGCAATCAAAAGCCATGAGCATGTCCGACCACCTGTTCTCCGGCCTGAAAGTCATCGACTGCGCAAGCTGGATTGCCGGTCCCGCTGCCGCGACGATCATGTCCGACTTCGGCGCCGACGTGATCAAGATCGAGCCACCCGGTGTCGGCGATCCCTGGCGAGCCCGCAGCACCAGCGGCGCGCAAAACGACTATTACTGGCAGTTGACCTCGCGCAACAAACGCAGTCTCGCGCTCGACCTGAAGCATGAAGCGGGCCGCGCCGTGCTGTATCGCCTGGTCGCCGATGCCGATGTGTTTGTCACCAACTTTCCGCTGCCGGTGCGCGATCGTCTGAAACTCGCACCAACTGACCTTCTGCCACTCAACCCGCGGCTGATCTACGCCTCGTTCACCGCGTATGGCGAGGCGGGCGACGAAGCGGCGAAGACCGGTTTCGACTCCACTGCCTATTGGGCGCGCACCGGTCTGATGGACGCCGTGCGTGCCGATGAGGATACGCCACCCGCGCGCTCTGCTCCCGGCATGGGCGATCACCCCAGCGCCACCGGCCTCTACGCCGCCATCGTCACCGCGCTGTATCGCCGCGAGAAGACTGGCCGCGGCGGCCTCGTGCGTTCGTCGCTGCTCCAGAACGGCCTGTGGGCCAACGGCTGCTTCGTGCAGACCCGTCTGTTCGGCGAGCCGGTGCCGCATCGCCCGCCGCGCGAACATGCGCCGAACGCGCTCGCCAACCACTATCGCTGTCGCGACGGTCGCTGGTTCATCATGGCGCTGTTCAACGAGGAGCGGCAGTTGAAGCCGCTGCTCAACGCGATCGGCCTCGAGGACCTGACGCATGACAGGCGCTTCGCCACCAAGGAGGCGCGCAAGCAGAATGCCGCAGCACTGGTCGCCGAACTCGATGTGGTGTTCGAAACGCGCGACATGGCGGAGTGGCGCACGATCCTCGACGGCGTCGGCGTGACGTTCGGCGTGGTCGGCAAGACCGATGATGTGGCGCACGATGCGCAGATGCAGGCTATCGGTGCGCTCGTGCCGTTCGCCGACGGAAAGGTGTTGACTGTATCCAGCCCGTTCCATCTGGAAGGCGAGGAGAAAGTTGCGCCGCGTTATGCGCCGGCGGTCGGACAGCACAGCGATGACGTGCTGCGCGATGCGGGCTATTCGGCTGACGAGATCGGGCGGCTGCGCACACTTGGCGTACTGGCGTAGTTACACAGGAGGCAAATGATGCAACCGATTGTCGCAGTGATCGCACCGGGCATGATGGGCAGTGCCGTCGGTGCGCGCCTGGTGGAGAACGGCATCGAGGTACGCACCTCGCTGACCGGCCGCAGCGACGCCACCGTGGCGCGCGCCAAGGCTGCCGGAATGGTCGGCGCGTCCGACGAGCAGATCGTCGCGTCTGACATCATCCTGTCGATCCTGCCGCCTGGCGATGCGCTTGGGCTGGCGGAGCGGCTCGCGCCGGCGCTCCGAGCGTCCGCGAAGCAGCCGATCTTTGTCGACTGCAACGCGCTCGATCCGGCGACTGTGGTGAGAATTGCGCGCGTGGTGCAGGAGACCGGCGCATCCTTCGTCGATGGCGGCATTGTCGGCGGCCCGCCGAAGGCGGGATACAACGGACCCAAGATCTATCTGTCGGGCGAAGCGGCGCCGCGCGTTGCGGAGTTGACCAAGTTCGGCCTGGTGATGCCGATCCAGCCCGGCCCGATCGGTGCCGCCTCTGCGATGAAGATGTCGTATGCCGGCATCACCAAGGGTTTCACCGCGCTCGGTGCCGCGATGATGTTGGCGGCCAGTCGTGCAGGCACGGCCGACGACCTGAGGGCGGAGCTGTCGTCCAGTCAGCCAGCGCTGTTCGGCTGGCTGACGCGGCAGGTGCCGAACATGTATTCCAAGGCCTATCGCTGGGTCGCCGAGATGGAGGAGATCGCCCAGTTCGTCGGCGAGGATCCCGCCGCCCGCAAATTCTATGAAGGCGCGGCGCAGCTCTACGAACGCCTTGCCGCCGACTTCGACGGCGAACGCAAGGAAGTCGCCGCGCTGGACGCATTCTGCAAGCCGAAGAGCTGACGGGATGCGAAACATACTCCCCCTCCCCTTGCGGGAGGGGGCCGGGGGGAGGGGAGAAGCAGACCATGATCCGCGGCACCCATCGCTACCCGCCGATGGAGCGGGTCATCTACGGCGTCCCGCTGGCCGAGGCGCTGGCGCAGGAGATCGCGCGCATCGGCGCCAGTGCGGTCTACGTGCTGGCCAGCGGCACGCTCGCGCGGCAGACCGACGTGATCGACCGCGTCCGAGGCGTGCTCGGTAACAAACTGGCCGGTGTCTGCGCGAAGATCGGCGCCCACACGCCACGCATCGATGTGGTAGCCGCTGCCCACGCCGCCCGCGAGGCCCACGCCGACGCCCTCCTGACCGTCGGTGGCGGCTCCATTACCGACGCGGCCAAAATGGTCGGCCTGTGCCTCGGCAATGACGTCAGCGACCCATCGCAGCTCGACGCCTACCGTGCGCGCATCCACGCCGACGGCCGCACCGAGCGACCGCCGGTGAAGCCGCCTGCCGTGCGTTCCATCGCGGTTCCCACCACCCTGTCAGCCGGCGAGTTCAACTCGCCCGCTGGCTGCACCGACACGGTGCGGCGCGTGAAGGAGAGCTACCTGCACCCGCTGATGATGCCGCGCAGCGTCATCCTCGACCCCGCAACGACCATCCACACCCCGGAGTGGCTGTTCCTCTCCACCGGCATTCGCGCCGTCGATCACGCCGTTGAGGACATCTGCTCGGTCAATGCGCAGCCGCTCTCCGACGGCACGTCAATCCACGCACTGCGCCTGCTCAGCCGCGGGCTCCGCGCGGTCAAGGCAGATCCAGCCGATCTGGAGGCACGCCTCGACTGCCAACTCGGTTCCTGGATGTCCATCATGGGCTCGCAGAACGGTGTGCAGAAGGGCGCCAGCCACGGCATCGGCCACGTGCTGGGCGGCACCGCAGATGTGCCGCACGGCTACACCTCCTGCGTCATGCTGCCGCCGGTGCTGCGCTTCAACGAGCCGGTGAACGCCGAGCGCCAGGTGTGGGTCAGCGAGGCTCTCGGCCGTCAAGGCATGAAGGCTGCTGACGCCGTCGCCGAACTGATCGCGAGCCTGGGCCTGCCCGGCACGCTGCGCGATGTCGGCGTAAAGCCGGAACAGCTCGATCGGATCGCCGAGGAGTCGATGCACGATCGCTGGGTGCACACCAATCCACGCAAGATCAACGGCCCGTCTGATATACGCGCGCTGCTCGACGCGGCCTGGTAAGAGCACTCAGTCCGCGGTGAGATCGCTCAGCAGCTTCATCAACTCCTCGCGGCGGAACGGCTTGCGCAGGACCGACACGTTCGGATTGTCGTGGAACTTCGCCACGCCCTCCGCCAGGCGCAGATAGGAATCGCTGTAGCCTGAGGTAAGCACGACCTTCACCGGAATGCCTGTCAGCAGGATCTCGTTGAGCACGTCGATGCCGTCCTTCTCGGGCATGATCATGTCGAGGAACAGCACATCCGGCCGAAACGCTATGAACGTTTCGGTGGCCTGCGCGGAACTGTTCAGCGATCGCACATCAAGCCCGATTTGACGCGCGATCAGTTCCACCACCTTGGTGATGCCGGTCTGATCGTCGATCACCAGCAGCTTCTTTGCCATGGAGCGTGCCTCCCCAGTGAGTCCGCGTTTCCCCAAGCGGCCGACTGTGACCGTCTTTCGTAATGGTCTTTGAACCTATGATCCATCAAATTCCCACTAAAGAAAAGTGGCCTCTGCATTTAAGTGCGGACTAAAGAAAACCGAATAAGTCTTCGTGCGCGAGACTAATACCAACGCTCAATTAACCTGGATTTCTCAAACGAGAGAGGTGCATCGGGGCTGAGAATCTGAGAAAAGTGTTGTGCGAGAACAGTTTTTTCCGAATCCAGGATGGCCCCGATGCAGACAGAGTGTAGCGCGACGCTGTTCGAATTTGAAGCGGTTGAACGGCGAGCGGTGATGGCTGGTTTCGACGGCGGCGACATCACCTCGAACGCGGGGGCGCTGCTGTTGGGGCAGGTGGATCGTGGCCTTGGACTGATCCGTCGGTTCGCCGGTTGCTTCACCGACCGTCGCGATGCTCGTTACGTTGAGCACCGGGTTGAGACACTGGTGGGACAGCGGATCTTTGGCCTGGTGCTGGGCTACGAGGACCTCAATGACCACGACGAGCTGCGCAAAGACCCAACATTCGGCGTGCTGACCGGCAAGCTGCATCCGGTGCTGCGGTCGGACTGTGAAGCACTGGCGGGCAAGAGCACGCTCAATCGTCTCGAGCACACGCCCAAACGCCACGCCGCGAAGTATCACAGGATCGATTGTGACGGGCCACAGGTTGACGCGCTGCTGGTCGAGCTTTTCCTGGAGGCGCATGAGCGTGCGCCGCGCGAGATCGTGCTCGATCTCGACAATACCGACATTCCGCTGCACGGCGCTCAGGAAGGCCGGTTCTTCCATGGTTATTATGACGCGTACTGCTACCTGCCGCTCTACGTGTTCTGCGGCCGGCATCTGCTGCTGGCCCGGCAGCGGCGTGCGAATGTTGCCGGCAGCGATGGCGCGATCGAAGAGATGACGCGCATCATCGGCCAGATCCGCCAGACGTGGCCGCGCGTGCGCATCATTCTGCGCGGTGACAGCGGCTTCGCCAACGAGCCGCTGATGCGGTGGTGCGAGGAGCATCGCGTCGATTATGTGTTCGGTCTGGCACGCAATTCCCGCCTGGAGGCCGCGCTCGGCAAACAGGGTGCCGAGGCCAGGCGCCTGTGCCTGGCCTCGGGCAAGCCCGCCCGGGTGTTCCGTGACTTCCGCTATCGCACGCGTGACAGCTGGTGCCGCAAACGGCGCGTTGTCGGCAAGGCCGAGCACACGCCGGACGGTGCCAATCCTCGCTTTGTCGTCACCTCGCTCAAACACGCCCGCATGGCCGATCCCCGTGCCCTCTACGAGGACCTGTACTGCGCCCGTGGCGAGGCCGAGAACCGCATTGGCGAGCCGTTCGAACTGTTCGCCGATCGTGCCTCGTCCGCCACCATGATGGCCAACCAGCTGCGCATGTGGTTCTCGGCGATGGCCTACGTGTTGGTCGATACGTTACGCCGCGTCGGTCTGCACTTTACTCAGTTCGCCGATGCCTCGGCGCAGACCATCCGTCTCAAGCTCCTGAAGCTCGGCGCCCAGGTGCGCACCAGCGTGCGGCGCATTCATTTCGCCATGGCCTCGGGATGCCCCAACAAGATCGAGTTCGAACTCGCGTACATCTATCTCCAGCGCGCGTTCAGCTCTGCGTAGGTGCGGCCCACGTCAGACAACCCGGACACCGACGCCCTAGCCACGACACATGCCTTCTCCCACCCGCATGGCGGGAAAGACATAACCTCCGGACTCGCATTGCGCGAGACAAATGAAAAATACCCCCATAGGCCCGGGTGGCGGCCTTCGCATGCTGAAAGCAACCGCTGACAGCCTCGTTCACAGAATAAATGTCGGCCGCGTTTGAGAAATCCAGGTTAAAGAGTCCCCTCCGTCCCATTTGTCATGGCTGGGCTTGGCTCAGCCATCGACGTCTTCTCTTGACGCGTGCGGTAAGGACGTGGACGACCATGACGGTCGATGGGCGACTGATGCCAGTGATGAATAAACCTCTGCATACGCGTGAGCGGGCTGCCCACCTAGGTGAGGGCGCCGGCGGATCGCCGGAACATCGCGACTTTCTAGAGTTTGAGACTGGTTCAACGTTCTGTAGCGCGTTAACTATCTCTTTACCGATCCTTACCCTTCGAATGGTCTGCTGGCGGCGAGCAACAGCGTCGCCGAGCCCTTTATGTCGTCAGGCCAGCCAGCCACTGTCGTCTGCCCCGATCCAGAGCGAATGTGGCCGTCGCTGATCGCCGTCGTGCATGAGTACGCACTGCTGCTGCTCGACCCGGACGGATGGATCCTGTCATGGAACCGCGGAGCGGAGCTGATCAAGGGTTATGAGGCCGCCGAAATCGTCGGCCGCCACTTCTCATGCTTCTATCCGCCGGAGGATATCGCCGCCGGAGTGCCTGAGCGCGAACTCGAAATCGCTGCCGCCACCGGACACTTCGAGACCATCGGCGAGCGCGTCCGCAAGGATGGTTCACGTTTTCTCGCCAACGTGGTGATCGCCGCCAACCGTGCGCCCGACGGCACGCTGCATGGGTTTGGCAAGATCACCCGAGACATCACTGAGCGCACCGCCGCAGAAGCCGTGGTCAAGGCCAGCGAGACCAGACTGCGCAGCCTCATCGCCACTGTCCTGGATACTGTTGTCGACGGCCTGATCACCATAGATCGCACCGGCATTATCCAGTCGTTCAACAAGGCCTGTGTCAGCCTGTTCGGCTACACGCCGGACGAAGTCGTCGGGCAGAACGTGCACATCCTGATGCCGGAGCCCTATCACAGCGAACACGACCACTACGTTTCGGCCTATCTCAAGACCGGTGTCGCCAAGATCATCGGCATCGGCCGTGAGGTCATGGGGCGGCGCAAGGATGGCTCGACCTTCCCCATGGAGCTCGCGGTCGGCGAATCACCGCAGGGCGGCAACCATGCCTTCGTCGGCATCGTGCGCAATGTGACCGAACGGCGCGAGGCGGAGGTGCAGCGCGACCAGTTGCGCCAGTCGCAGAAGATGGAGGCGGTCGGTCAGCTTACCGGCGGGCTGGCGCACGACTTCAACAACCTGCTGGCGATCATCATCGGCAATCTCGACATGCTGCGCGAGATCCGCGCCGGCGATCAGATGACCGACGAGCTGGTCCGCGACGCGCTGGAATCGGCGCTGCGTGGTGCGGACCTGACGCGCCGCCTGCTGGCCTTCGCGCGCCGGCAGCCGCTGCAGCCCGAGCGCGCTGACATCAACGAGGTCATCGGCGCCATCGTGCGGCTGCTCGCTCGCACGCTTGGTGAGAACATCACAATCGAAATGTCGCTGACCCCCAATGTCTGGCCGGTGCAGATCGATCGGGCGCAGTTCGAGGCGGTGATCGCCAATCTCGCCACCAACGCGCGTGACGCCATGCCACATGGCGGCGCGCTGCTGATCGATACACGCAACGGCCGGCTGGATGAGGCCTATACCGCGGCCCATACCGACGTGACGCCGGGTGACTACGTCGTGGTCGAGGTGAGCGATTCCGGCACCGGCATAGCGTCGGAAGTTCTCTTGCGTATCTTCGAGCCATTCTTCACCACGAAGGAGCAGGGCAAGGGAACCGGGCTCGGCCTTTCCATGGTGTTCGGCTTCATGAAGCAGTCCGGTGGCCATATCTCCGTGTACAGCGAAGCGGACAAAGGAACCACGTTCCGGCTGTATCTTCCTCGCCTGCCGGCTTTATTCGCCGCGCACGAGGAACGGTCGGAACAACCGGCGTCACCTGGCGGCAGCGAGACAATACTGGTGGTGGAGGATAATGCCAGCCTGCGCCGCATCGTGGTGCGGCAACTGAGCGAAGCAGGTTATCGCGTGCTCGAAGCGCCGGACGCCGATGCGGCAATGCACTTCGTCGACGCGTCCGAACCGATCCACCTGTTGCTGACCGATGTGGTGATGCCAGGCGCGATGGACGGTCGCGATCTCGCGCGCGTTGCCGTGGCGCGCCGGCCGTCGCTGCGGACATTGCTGACCTCGGGGTTCCCTGACGCAAGGTGGAGTGGCTCAGGGACGCATAGCCGCCGCCTGCTGAGCAAGCCGTATCGCAAGGAGGAACTGCGCCGCGCGGTGCGCGACGCGCTCGACGATCCCCGTTAGGCGCCACGCCGACGACGTGTTATGCGCACCGTCGCAACGCGGGAGACGATCCGATGCGACGGCAAGCCGATCGGTCTGATGGGGCACGCACGGAACCAGCCGCGCGCAGTATCACCTGCGGCAGTGCTTCGTGTTCCTGAACGGGCTGGTGCTGAACCAGCCCGAGGTGATGATCGCCCAGATGCAGAACAAGTTCGACGCCGAGGGCAAGCTGAACGATCGGCGTGACGCGCGATTTCATCGTGGCGCACCTGGTGCCGCGCTTCGGGCGGGGGTGCTGCGGGTGCCGCTGACGCCTATCGCGTTGCTTTGTGGTACTCCGGGTTCGGCATCATGTCGGTCGCCGAAGCCATGCGGTTTGACAGGTTGAAGAACGCTACGGTCTCCGACAGATCGAAGATGTCCAGCTCCGCGAGGCCCACCTCGCGCAGTGCGGCGCGGTCCGTATCGTCGATCAGCCAGGGCGTGGTGGTGAGCTTCCAGGTGTAGTCAAGCATCGCGCGCTTTCGAGCATCGAGTTTCGCCACGCGATAGTTCAGCGCCATCATTTCGCCGAGTTCAGGATCGCCCGACAGCGCACGCACCGCTGCACCGTGCGCGACCAGGCAGTAGTAGCAGCGATTGGCCGATGACACGACGACGGCGATCATCTCGCGCTCCAGTTTGGAAAGGCCGGAGTCCGACAGCATGATCTCGTTGTACATCGCCATGAAATTGCGCAGCCTGCGCGGGTTCAGGCTGTAGGCGCTGAACACGTTCGGCACAAAGCCGAGCTTGTCCACGCATTTCTGCCAGATGACCTTCAGGTCGTCGTCCAGCGTTGCCGGGTCGGGAACGCCGAGTTTGGAAATGTGATCCGGTTGCGGCATGGGTCACCTGTCAGTCCAGCACTTCCTGGTTGATCACATTGTTCCGGTTCGGCTGCCCATCCAGCACGCTAAGGATGTTCTCCGCCGTCACCACCGCCATCCCCGCAACCGACTCAGTGGTAACCCCCGCCATATGCGGCGACGTTATCACCTTGTCGAGTTGCAGCAGTCTGTTGTTGACCGGCGTCGGCTCCATGTCGAACACGTCGAGCCCCGCACCCGCCAGATGCCCCGATGTCAGCGCCCCATGCAATGCCGGCTCGTCGATGATCCCGCCACGTGCCGTATTGACGATGAACGCACCGCGCTTCATGCTCGCAAACCGCGCGGCGTTGAACATGCCCACCGTCTCCGGGTTCTTCGGGCAATGGATCGACACGAAATCCGCCCGCGGCAGCGCCGCATCAAGATCGCTAACCCGCTCACACCCCGCCGCGGTGATCTGCTCCGCCGGCATATACGGATCGTAGATCAGCACGTTCATATCGAACCCCTGGCAGCGTCGCGCCGAGCGAGTACCGATGCGGCCGAAGCCGACGATCAGCACCGTCTTGCCGGACAGCTCCATCGGCAGCCCGCCATGGCGATCCGCCCACGTGCCCTTGCGCACCAGCGCATCCAGCGCCGTGCTGCGCTTGGCCAGCGCCATCATCAGATGGAACGCATGCTCCGCCACCGACGTGGAATTCGCTGTTCCCGCCACCATCAACGGCACGTGGCGCGCGGTCAGCGCCGGCACCTCCACCGCGTCGTAGCCGACACCGATACGCGCCACCACCTCCATCGCCGGCGACGCACCCATCTCGGTCTGCTTGTACGGTGTGCCCGACAGCGCAATGCCGGCGACGTCCGACAGCATCGGCAGCAGATCGCCCTGCGCGATGCCGGCCGGATACGTCACCACCTCGATGTCATCACGCCGCTCCAGCAGCGCGACACCTTCATTGCCCATCGTGTGGGGCACCATGACCTTCTTGCGGTTCGAAGCCATCGGTCGTCCTCAGAGTTTCTGTTGCAGGTTGGCGATGTAGGTCCGGTTGTGCGTCGGCGCCAACATCACCTCGCTCATCACCACGTGCTTCGGCAGACAGGCGATGTAGCGGATCAGATCGCCGCAATCCTCCGACTGCACCATGCGCGCACGCTCCTCCGGTCCCACCGGATTCGGCCGCTTGTCGAGAATAGGCGTCGCCACCTCGCCCGGCAGGAACACAGTGGAACGAATGCCGTTGATGCATTCCTGCATGTTGATCGAGTGACTCATTGCCACGACGCCGTGCTTCGCCGCACTGTAGATCGGCCCCGGAAAACCACCCACGACGCGGCCGGCAATCGAGGCGGTGTGGATCAGTACACCGTCCTTCTGCGCGCGCATCAGCGGCAGCGCGACCGTGACGCAGTACAGCGCCTGCGACAGGTTGCCTTGCACCAGTTCGTCGATACCCTCCGGGGTCAGCTTGTCCCAGTGCCGATTGACGATGTTCACCCCGGCGTTGTTCACCAGGATGTCGAGCCTGCCCAGAGTGTTCCTGATGAACTCACCGACCTTCTGCACCTGCTTGGCATCAGTAAGCTCGGCGGGCTGCACGAACGCCTCGCCACCCTGCTGCCTGATGCGCGCGGCGACGCGATCCAGCTTCTCAGCCGTGCGGCCGGTGAGCACTGTGGTGGCACCCTCGTCGGCCAGCGCGAGTGCCGCAGCCTCGCCGATGCCGCTGCCTGCGCCGGTTATCCAGGCGATCTTTCCCGCCAGCCTCGGCATCAATGTCTCCTTCACGTTATGACCTTGCGCGCGCGGCATTGAACGTGTTTGCCTGGACGCGGGCAAGAGAGGAGGCCGCGATGGCAACCGTGCTGACCGAGCAGGGCGAGATGGCGGTGGCCGCGACGAATGGTCTGTGGCTGTCAGCCGCCGATGCCGAACGTGCCACCGGCTGGACATTGAAGCCGGAAGGCATGTGCCAGGACGATGTCTGCGTGCCGTTGCCCGTGCGCGAGGGCCTGGTCGATGTGGCAGCATTCTGGCGGCTGCTCGACCGGCCGGTGGTAAGCGATGCGGCCGGCGAGACCTGGGTGCTGGGCGCCAGCGCCGAACAGCGCAACACCGCGTTCTCCGAACTGATCGCGCCGGACTTCACGCTGCCAGATATCAATGGCGTGCCGCACACGCTGTCGGCGCTGCGGGGGCAAAAGGTGTTCCTCTGTACCTGGGCCTCCTGGTGAGGCTGTCGCTTTGACTTGCCCGTGTGGCAGCAATTGTTCGATGGCCTGAAGAGCGAAGAATTCATGATCGTGGCGGTCGCGGAGGAAAGCCGCGGCGCTGAACACGCGCGGCAATGGATCGAGCAGGCCAACGCGCAGTATTGGTGCCTGATCGATACCGAGCATCATGTCGCCGACCTTTACGGCATGGTGAACGTGCCGCAGGCGGTGTGGATCGACGAGGCCGGCCGCATCGTGCGTCCGCCCGAGAACGCCGGATCGACCGACCACTTCCGGCTGATGGATCGCGCCACCCGCACGCTTGCGCCCGAGCACCAGTCAGCGCGACTTGCTGCGCGAGGGGCGTACCTGGACGCGGTGCGCGACTGGGTGTTGACCGGGCGCCATGCGCTGCCAGCCGACATGGCGTCGCGCAGGCTGCCGCGCATCACACCGGAGATCGCACAGGCACAGGCGCACTTTCGGTTGGGCGTCTGGCTGCGGCGGCATGGCAACGCCGCCGAGGGCGATGTGCATCTGGCGGAGGCCAGTCGGCTGCACCCGGAGTCGTGGAACATCTGGCGTCAGGCGGCGGACCTGGACGAGGTCGGCAAGGCAAGTGGCGAGGCTTTTTGGCAGCGCGTGCAGGCACTCGGGGAAGGTCCGTACTATCCGCAGCCGGAGCTATGAAACGCGACACCAAAGCTATGAACACGCCAAACGTGTGACGCACTTCACAGCCACGGCGCGATCGGCATGCCAGTCAACCGTTGAGCTTCTGGACAAGGCCGGTCCACGGGGACAATAATTGGCCTCGAGAACCACTGGCCGGGGGAGCGGCGGTGGATGTAGCAGGGTGGCTGCGATCTCTTGGTTTGGACCGCTACGAGGCGGCATTCCGCGAGAATGGCGTCACCGCTGAACTGCTACCCGATCTGACCGGCGAAGACCTCAAAGAACTTGGCGTTGTCCTGGTGGGCCATCGGCGTCGGCTGTTGAATGCCATCGCCGCACTCCGCGCTGACGCCGCGTCGCTTCCGATCGGCGCGCCACCCGACGGACACCATGCGTCGATATCCGCGGCCGAGCGGCGGCAGATCACCGTGCTGTTCTGTGACATCGTGGGCTCGACGCCGCTGGCCAGCGGACTCGATCCCGAAGATCTGCGGGAAATCCTCACGACCTATCAGGCGCGCGTTGGAGCCGCGGTGGCCGGCCAGCAGGGCTATGTCGCCCGCTTCGTCGGCGATGGCGTGTTGGCGTATTTCGGCTGGCCGAATGCAGATGAGGCGCATGCCGAGAGTGCGGTGCGCGCAGGCCTGGCCATCATAGACGCGATCGGTCCACTCAAGCTTTCTGTGCGCGTCGGCATTGCCACTGGCCTGGTCGTCACGGGCGATCTGATCGGTGTCGGCGCTGCCCAGACAGTCACCGCGGTGGGCGAAACTCCAAATCTTGCGGCGCGGCTACAGGCGCTCGCCCAGCCCGACACGGTCGTTGTCAGCGAAGCGACCCGGTCGCATCTCGGGCAGATGTTCGAGTTGGAGGATTTAGGTGTCGTCCCGCTCAAAGGCTTCAACAGATCTGTAAAGGCCTGGCGCGCGCGAGGCACCACCGGTGCCGCGAGCCGCTCCGAGACAGTCTATGCGGGCATTGTCACGCCGCTGATCGGCAGGGACGAAGAACTGAACCTGCTGGTGCGTCGATGGCGACAATCGAGGACCGGCGAGGGGCGCACCGTGCTCCTGTCCGGTGAAGCAGGCATAGGCAAGTCACGGCTGCTTGCCGCGCTGGAGGAGCGCCTGGCCGACGAACCGCGGGTCAGCCTTCGCTATTTCTGCTCGCCGTATCATCAGGACAGCCCGCTTTACCCGATCGCAGCACGAATGGAACGCGACGCCGGCTTCATGCGTGGCGAGAGCACCGAGGAGCGTCTGCGCAAGCTCGAAGCAATGCTGGCGCCCGCGCAACCCACGCCCGATGACATGGCGCTTTTCGCGGCGCTGTTGTCCATCCCGACGAACGGTCGCTATCAAGACCCGGAGCTCAGTCCACAACAGCGCAAGGTGCGGACATTCGCCGCGTTGATGCATCGGCTTGCGAACCTGGCACGCAGGGAGCCGGTGCTGATCCTGTTTGAGGACGCGCACTGGTCGGACCCGACCTCGATCGAATTGCTGGACGCGGTGATCGAGCAGGTGCCGGCACTCCCTGTGCTGCTGATCGTGTCCTATCGTCCGGACTTCGTGGCTCCCTGGTTCGATCGTCCCAACGTAAGTTTGATGGCCCTGAGCCGGCTCGACCGGCGGGACGCGACAGCATTGGCCGCGCAGGTTGTGAAGAACCGCGTGCTGGCGTCGCCACTGATGGAGCGGATCGTACTTCAGTCCGACGGCGTGCCGCTGTTCATCGAGGAACTGACCCGGGCGGTGCTGGAAGCGCCGGAGCTCGATGCGCTGGCCGTGTCGCTCGCGATACCCGATACGCTGCAGGCCTCGCTGATGGCGCGCCTCGATCGGTTGCCCGGAGCCAAGATGGTCGCGCAGGTCGGCTCAGTGATTGGCCGGGAGTTTTCCCACATGCTGCTCGCGTCCGCCGCAGATATGCCGGACGCCGAACTTACCGGAGAGTTGAACCAGTTGGCCGCCTCGGGGCTGTTGTTTCAGCGTGGCGTGCCACCCGATGCGATCTACACCTTCAAGCACGCGCTGGTGCGGGACGTTGTCTATGCCAGTCTGCCAAAGCCTCCTCGTCAGCAGTTTCACCGAAAGATCGCCGAAGCCGTTCGTGATCAGATTCCGGAACGGGCCGAGACCGAGCCCGAGGTGGTGGCGCATCACTTCACTCAGGCTGGATTGAGCGGCCCTGCCGTCGAGTGGTGGAGCAAGGCGGGTGGCCTGGCATTGCAACGCTCCGCCTTCGTCGAGGCAATCGCGCACATCGAGAAAGCGCTCGATCTGTCGCAGGACCTCAATGACACGGAGGAACAACAGACCTCGCACCTGCGACTGCAGATAAGCTATGGCAACGCTTTGCGAGTCGTGCGGGGGTTCGCTGCGCCGGAGACGAAAGCAGCCTTCGTAAGGGCTCGCGAGATTGCGCGCACGATCCCCGACGTGCCCGAGCGGTTCTCCGCCGAATATGGATTGTGGAGCGGGATGTTCCTCAGCGGAGACCTGCTCGCGATGCGGGAGCTGGCAGACGCTTTCCTCCGCAGCGTGGAAACCCGGCCTGACCTGCCGGAAACCGGGATTGCTCACCGGATCGCTGGCATGACGTGCTGGTTCGCGGGTGACTTCATCGCTGCGAGACTGCATCTCGAACGTGCCTACGCTCACTATGATGCTGAACGAGATCGTCCTTTGGCCTTTCATTTTGGCCAGGACCTGGCCGTTCCCGCGGTGGCCTATCTTGGCCTGACACTATGGCCACTCGGCATCGGAAGCCCCTCTGGTCACCTCGATCAGGCAATCACTCATGCCGTGCGGACGGAGCATGTTCCAACTTTAGCATACGCGTATTTGCATGCCGCGTTTTTTCAGATGATGCGCCGCGACCACGTGAGGAGTGCTTCTCCCCTCCGCGCCTACCTCGATCTGGCTCGCGAGCACGGTATGCCCATGTGGCTCGCATTTGGCTCATTTCACGAAGGTTGGCTGCTTTGGCACGCTGGCGATCATGACGAAGGTACGGCGCAGATGCGTCGCGGTCTCGGACTGATATGCAAGGAAGGCATTGCGACCTTCGCGCCGTTCTGCGGCGTATTGCTTGCTGAGACGCAGGCAGCGGCCGGGCGATACGACGCGGCATTTGCGACCGTCGATGCCGAACTAGCCAGAATGACCGGCACCGGACAGTGCTGGTACCTCGCCGAAACCCACAGGGTGCATGGCGAAATCATGCTCAATTCGCATGCCGTCGATACCACGGCGGCCGAAGCCGCTTTTGCCCGGGCCATCGAAGCCGCCCGCAGCCAGTCGGCGAGGCGATTCGAATTTCGCGCGGCCAAGAGTCTCGCGCGATTGTTGGAGCACCAGGGCAGGAGCACCGAACCGCGCGGCTTGCTTGCGATCCTCGGCAACGGGTTCGACGACAGTTCCGACAATTAGACTAGAAGTCGCCGAACCGTTGACTCGCTGCCGTTATGCTCAGCCGCCCACGCAGGTCGCGACGTTCTGTGGCGTGCAGACATCGAGCCCCGTATAGGTCGGATCCTTCGGCTTTGCCTTGCCGTCCTTGATGTCCTTCAGGAAGTACATCGCCTTGTAGCCCATCTCGAACGGCCGCTGCCCAACCTGTCCGCGCGACAGTCCCGCCTTCAGCAGATCAATCTGCACCGGCAGCGTGTCCGCCACGACCAACGCCAGCGAACCATCGTCGATTCGCGCCTTGTACTTTTCCGCCACCTTGCGATACGCCTGCGGCAGGAACTGCGGGAAGCCGCCGGTCGGCACGAATGCGTCGAGCTGCGGGTACTTGCCGAGAATGTCCTCCATCTGCTGCACCGCCACAGGGAAATCGTCGTTGGTGTAGAGCGGGCAGCCGTCCACTTCCTTCCAGCCGTTCTGCCCGGTCAGCCGATCGCCGGGCGGTGACTTGCTCGACTTGCCGGACAGCGTGTCGCGAATGCCCTGCATCCGCTCGTTGTGGTTCTCCGCCGCCGCGCCGCCCGACTGGATGCAGATCGTGCCGCCCTTCGGCTTGATCGCCGCCACCAGCTTCGCGAGGTTCACACCGATCTCGTAGTTATGCGTGCCGACATAGGCGATACGCTCCTTCTTGTCGCGATCGAGCAGATCGGAGTCCCAGGTCAGCACCGGGATACCGGCCCTGTTCGCTTCGGCAAGCGCGCGGCCCATCGCCGGCGCATTCGCCGGAGATACCGCGATGCCATCGACGTGCCGCGCGATCAGATCATTCACCACCTGCACCTGCTCCTCGCCGCCGCCGTGCTCGCCGGGTCCCACATACAGGCATTCGACTGCGCCGTTCAGTTCCTTCTCGGCTTTCTTGCAGCCGTCGCGCGCCTGATCGAAGAACGGGTTGTTGGTGTTCTTCGGCACCAGCGCGAAGACGTACTTCTTGTCTGCCGCCGCGCCGGGATGCGCGACCGCCAGTGTCAACAGCAAAACCGCCGCACCTGCCAGATATTGCTTCATCTCGTTCCCTCCTTGCCGCTTACGCACGCGTGCGTCCGCGCAGCTTCTCCAACAGCACCGCGAGCACGATGAACACGCCGACGAACGTGCCTTGCCAGTTCGAATCCACCCCCGCCATCAGCAGCGAGTTACGGATCACCTCGATCAGCGCCGCACCGATGAACGCGCCGTAGGCGCCGCCCTCGCCGCCCATCAGGTTGGCGCCGCCGATCACGGTGGAGGCTATCACGCGCAGTTCGTAGCCGGTGCCGAGAGCGTTGATCGCGGAACCCTGCCAGCCAATGATCAACACCGCCGCAAGTGCTGCCATCGTCGCCGATACGATATACGCGGCGAGCTTCACGCGCGCGACCGGCACGCCGGTCAGCACCGCCGCCTGCTCATTGCCGCCGATTGCGTACAGGTGTCGCCCCCACCGCGTCAGATGCAGCACCCCGGAGAACACCACGGTCAGTATCAGCAGCACCCACACCGGATTGGCGATGCCAAATATCTGCCCCCCACCAATCGCGAAGATGGTGTCTGCGTCGGGGCCGAAATCATAGATCATCTTGTTCTGCGACAGCACCACGGCGAGCGAACGGCCGATCGACAGCGTACCCAGCGTCACCACGAACGGCGGCAGGCCGACCCAGGCGATCAGCGCACCGTTCACCACGCCGGCGACGAACCCGGTCGCCAGCCCCGCACCCATCGCCAACCACCATGGCCCCGCGTCCTGCAGCACGAGCCCCGCGGCGATCGCCGCTAATCCCATCACCGAGCCCACGGAAAGATCGATGCCACCGGTCACGATGACCGTTGTCATGCCGAGCGCCATGATGCCGATGAACGCGAAGTTCCGCGTGATGTTGTAAAAGTTCTCGCTGCTGGCGAACGCCTGCGGTTGCAGCACCGACATCACGGCGCACATGATCAGCAGCGCCACCGTCACCCAGAACGCCTGCGCCGACAGCAGACGCTGCAACAGCGAGTGCTGGCGCTGTTCCGCCACTCCGTTCAGCGTCACGGGCGCCTCAAGCGGCATCGATCGCTCCGGTGATCAGGCCGGTGACCTCCTCGGGGCTCGATTGCGCGATCGGCTTCTCCGCCACCTTACGGCCGCGCCGCAGCACCAGCACGCGGTCGGCCACCGAGAACACGTCGGGCATGCGATGGCTGATCAGCACCACCGCGATCCCCTGGTCGCGCAGCCGGCGGATCAGGTCCAGCACCTCGGCCACCTGACGCACCGAGATCGCCGCGGTCGGTTCGTCCAACAATACGATGCGCGCATCGGAGAGCCGCGTGCGTGCGATCGCCACCGCCTGACGCTGTCCGCCCGACATGCGGCGCACCAGATCACGCGGGCGCGTCTCCGATTTCAGCTCGGCGAACAATGCGCCGGAGCGGCTGTACATCGCGCGGTAATCCAGCAACCGGAACGGACCGAACCGTCGCCGCACCTCGCGGCCGAGGAACACGTTCGCCGCCGCGGTCAGGTTGTCGCACAGCGCCAGGTCCTGATAGACGATCTCGATCCCGTTGCGGCGTGCGTCCAGCGGACGATGGAAGTGCACCGGCTCGCCGTTCAGCCGCATCTCGCCGCTCGTGGGCGAAAAATTGCCGGCCACGATCCGCACCAGCGTGGACTTGCCGGCACCGTTATCGCCCATCAGGCCCAGCACTTCGCCAGGCTCCAGCGCAAGGTCAACGTCGCTCAACGCGCGGATCGCGCCGAAGCTCTTCGATATCCCGCGCAGCGCGAGCACCGGCTCGGCCACCTTTGGCGATCCTCCCGCGGATTTCCGCGAAGCTAGGAAAGCCGGCGGTGGCCTGTCCAGTCACGCAGTGCCGATCAGCCTGTCAGTCGCGTGAGCACCTCGACAAGTGCAGCGCGGCGAAACGGCTTGGCCAGATACTCGGCCTCTGGCAGACCATGAAACCGCATGGTGTCCTGCGCCAACGGCAGCAGGTCACCGCCATTACCCGAGGTCAGCACGACGTTCGTCGGAATGCCCGTCAGCAGGATCTCGTTCAGCAGTTCGATGCCGTCCTTCTCGGGCATGAAGATGTCAATCATCGCCACGTCCGGCCTGACCGCAATGAAGGCATCGAGCGCCCGCGACGGGTCATTCACCTGCGTGGTGGCAATACCAAGTGTTGCTGCGGTCAGGGCCACGACACTGGTCAGACGCGCGTCGTCGTCAACGACAAGCAGTCGCTTTTCCATCGGGCACTCGCTCACCGGCTGTGGGGCCGGGCGCCCTCCCAACGATCTTCGACGCAATCCGAGGGCGTTGCCGCACCGGAGAATTGTACGTGGATCGAATTACGCTACTTGCAAGGGAAGCGTTCGCCCAGGAATTGGAAGAAACCATCCACCGCATTCAGAGATTTGTGTTCGGGCGCGGAGCGGACCCAGCCCACGAATTCGGTGAGCGTTGCGGAGCGCGTCGGCGATGGGCTGGGAAAACAGAACGGCTTCTTGCCCTCTGAGTGACGGAGTTCCACGTCCACGGCCCCTTGGGTGAAGCCACGGCAAAAGTTGATCCTGGCGTCACCTAATGGTTCCTTGGGGTTGGCGGCGCAGAGCTCCGCCAGATCGCCCGCGGTGCGCGCCTGAAGGTTCACCCCGCGCTGCGCATGTGCCGGCAGCGTGAACAGGATGGCGCTGAGCGCGACGGCGGGGGCGAGGGACTTCATGCACTTTCTCCTGGCGGTGGGGCGTCAATTGAACCCGAGCCGGCGTCAGCGCGCCAGCGCTGCCAGCCACCGGCGCGCAGGTCGCAGGCCGGGCATGTGCCGCAACCATAGCCCCAGTCGTGCAGGCGGGAGCGGTCGCCCAGGTAGCAACTATGTGTCTCGACCCGGATCAGCTCGACCAGTGCGGCGCCACCAAGCCGATGCGCAATCGCCCAGGTTGCGGCCTTGTCGCGCCACATCAGCGGCGTCTCCAGCACAAAGCGACGCTGCATGCCGAGGTTCAGCGCGAGCTGCATCGCCTTGATCGTGTCGTCGCGGCAGTCCGGGTAGCCGGAATAGTCGGTTTCGCACATGCCGGCGACGATGCGGCGCAGGCCACGGCGGTAGGCGAGCGCGGCGGCGCAGGTGAGGAACAGCAGGTTGCGGCCGGGAACGAAGGTGTTGGGCAGGCCCTCCCCGGTCATCGCGATGGCCATGTGGCTGGTAAGCGCCGTGGCGCCAAGCCCTCCCAGCGTGGCTGCCAGGTCGATGGTGTGATCGTGGCCGAGCCGGCCAGGCCAGTCTGCGGCAAGCGCGGTCCGGATTGGCGCCCGGCACTCCAGTTCCACAGCATGGCGCTGACCATAGGCAAAGCCGACGGTCTCCACGTGCGAATAGCGGTCGAGCGCCCAGGCGAGGCAGGTCGTGCTGTCCTGCCCGCCCGAAAACAGCACCAGCGCGTGCTCATCATTCATTGAACCAGTACCCTTCTCCTCCCCTTGCGGAAGGGGGGCAGGGGGAGGAGGCCGCCCGGTCATGGCGGCCATCGCCTCCCCACACATTGCGAAGTGCACCACTGTCCCTGAAGCCCGCATCACCATATCCTAACCCCATGGACCTCGATTTCACCGAAGACGAAATCCGCCGTTACTCCCGGCATATCCTGTTGCAGGACGTGGGCGGCATCGGCCAGGCAAAGCTGAAGGCCGCCCGCGTGCTGGTGGTCGGCGCCGGCGGCCTTGGCTCGCCGCTCACGCTGTATCTCGCCGCCGCTGGCGTGGGAACCATCGGCATCGTCGACCACGACCGGCTGGAGCTGTCGAACCTGCAACGCCAGATCGCCCACACCACCGACCGGATCGGCGAGCTCAAGGCAAAGTCGGCGGCAAAATCCGCGCGCGCCATCAACCCCGAAGTACGGCTTGAGCCATACAACGAGCGTCTTGACGCCGATAACGTGCTCGACCTGATCGCGCGCTACGACGTCGTCTGCGACGGCACCGATAACTTTGCCACCCGTTTCCTGCTGGCCGACGCCTGCGTGCTCGGCCGCCGCACGCTGGTGTCCGCCGCGGTGCTGCGCTTCGAGGGCCAGCTCTCGGTGTTCAAGCCGCATCTGCATGCGGGCGCCCCCTGCTATCGCTGCCTCTATCCGGAAGCGCCGCCCGAGGGCACCGTGCCCACCTGCAGCGAGGCGGGAGTGCTGGGTGCGGTCACCGGCGTGATGGGTACACTGCAAGCGACCGAGGTGCTGAAGGAGATCCTCGGCGTCGGCGAGAGCCTGTCCGGCAAGCTGCTGATCTGGGACGCGCTGGTGACGCGCTTCCGCACCGTCCGGCTGCATGCGGACCCCCACTGCGCTCTGTGCAGCGCGGTGGCAACGATCAAGGACCTGTCGCAGCATCAGCACGCGGCTGCCCCCGCCTGTGCCGTCTGAACCACTCGGCATCCTGTTGCTGTCGGGTACGCATGACCATGCGCACTATGCGTTCGTGCTCGCCTCCGGCGCCGCGGCGCTGGGGCGGCAGGTGGTGCTGTTCGCCACCAACGCCGGCTGCCACGCGCTCTTCACCGACTGGTCCGGCCTGACTGACGCAGCGCGCGACGAACGCGTGAGGAGCGCCGGTGTGGCAGGCCTCGATGAACTGCGCGAGGCGTCGCGCGAGATGGGCGTGCAGCTGATCGCCTGCGAGGCTGGCCTGCGTGCCGAAAGTCTGGATGCGGCGCGACTGATGCTTGGCGTCGAGGTGGCCGGCGTGGCGACATTCCTTGCGGCAGTGGGCGCAGGGCAGATCGTCGCGATCTGAGCTTAGCTGAGCTGAGCTCCAGCATGGCACTACTTTGGCAGGTTGTGGATCCCGTATGCACGCGAGCGCAGAAGTTGCCTGGGTGCTGATGAAGTCGTGCGCTTCCTTGCAGCGGTTGGCGGTTCCCAGCCTGAGGGTTCGTGCCGCGCTGACCACAGCCGAAGCGGCGAGCCTCAAGGTCGCCAACATCGACAGCAGCCGCATGGTCATAACGCCGCGCTCGCCGCGTTGCCAACGGGGCTCCGCGCGCTCGAAGCCAAGGATGCGTCAGTGGCTGCATGCGCCCGGTCGGGACAATATGCCGGCCGCGCCGCTGCCGGCCGACAGCTCACTGCTGCGTCTTCACCGGCGTGTACCGCGTCAGTTCCCGTTCGTCAGCCTGCTGGTCAACCCGTCGTGCCGCCGCGCGCCGGTGCTCCGCCTGAATGGTGTTCAGCGCGAGCTCCAATTGCTTGGTCCGCGCGATCGCCTCGCGCAACGCCTCACGCGCCGCGAGCTCGCTGCGGTCCAGCTCCGTCGCTCGCTGCCGCAGTTGCGCCCGGCCGCGCGCAGCATGCAGCGTCCAGCCCTCCAGCGAGGCACGCGCGTCCGGATCTGCCAGCGCCCGGTCGGCCTCGCTCTCCGCGGTCGCATCATGGTGGTTGAGCGCCGCCGCCGCATCCGATGAGGCGCGCGCGATCTGACCGAGATCGCCGCGTCGCTCGTCCGCGCTCTGCTGCGCAAGCCGTACCAATAAAGGAATACCCCGCCGCATCAGTAGTTCGCCCTGCTGTACGCAACAACGCTAGCAACCATTGGTTGCCGCTCTGTTTCAGATCGGAATGCCGGGCCGCTTCCTGAACCGGCCCCATGCCGCGAGGATCTCATCGACCTGCGCGTTCTGGTCCGCCTTGCGGAGATCGATCAGCCGATCGCGCAGCCGCAGGATGATATGCCCGGCCGGCAAATTCGCGGCGGTCTCGAGGCGATCCAGAAACACATGTCCCAGTTCCGGGTCGTCGCGCATCACCCGATAGCCGGCATACACCAGCGCCGACGAACGCCCGTAGTGCACCAGCTTTCGTGCGAAGCCGCGCAGGCGCATCAGTTCCGGATGCGCCGTGATGACATCGCGGATCTCGGACGCCGTCGGCCGCGCATTCGGCTCGCCGGCGGGCTTCAACTCACGCCGCCACAACAGCACCGCCGTCGCAGAGATCAGCGCCTTGTCACCGAAGTCCTCGAACATCTCGTCGACCGCCGGCGCCTTCTTCGCCTGCTTGTCGTAGGTCTCGAATGCCTCCTCGGGCAGGCCGCGCATAACCAGCACTTCGATCGGCTGGCCCGCCTCCAGCACCGCCGACAGCCGATGCTGGCCATTCAGCAGCCGGCCGGCGCGTGAGAAGCAGATCGGCTGCGCGTTGAACATCCACTGGCCGTTGCGGATGTCGCGCGCCATGGCGGCGACATGCGACTGCACGATGTTGCGGTTGCCTCGGTTGGCCGCGAGGTACTCTTCGGCGCGCTCCGGCGTGATCGTCTCCACCGTCATGGCATAGATGTTGGGATCGTGCAGTGCCTCCTCGGCTTCCTGCACCAGGCGCAACTGAACTTCGTCGCGCGCGCTGGAATGTTCCGAATCCCTCAGTCCGGCGTAGCCCGCCAGCCGTGGGAACGGCTCACCGCTTCGCGGATCTCGGGCGATATCATGCCAGACATAGGCCTCACTGCGCGTACCAGCGGTCGTATCGTTCAGTGCCTTGACGCACAGCGCGAACAACGTCACCGCCGTCAGCCGCCGTGCCGGGTCGTTGCGGCCTTCTACCAGCCTGCGGCGGATGAGTATCCCGGGCTCATCCGCATCGAATCGTTCCGGGTGAGCAATCGCGTCCAGGAAATGCCGGATCGCCGTGCGATCGACCTGCAGTCCCATAAAACTCAGCGGCGTCCGGATCAATTCGGTAAGCAGCCGCGCAGGGTGATCGAAGCTGAACTTGACCGCGGTGTCGATCTCCGGGCGGTTCGCCTCCAGCGCACGCTCCATCCTGCTCCACGGCGGCGTCGAGGTGCCGCGGGTCAGTGTATCGTCGTCATAGCGTATCAGCTTGGCGAGCAGGCTGGCGACCGCCGCCGGATGCGGGATGCCACGCGTCTCCAGCACACCGGTGAACGAGCGGCGGCGCTGCTGATCGATCGTGTGGATCGTGTCGTCCGGCACGTTCTCCGCCAGCACGGTCACGAATGGCGTCTTGGCTTCGATGCAGGCGTAGAGACGCTGCAATCCGTCCAGCAACACCCCGTTGCGCGACAGGATGATCGGCATGCCGTTCAGCACCCACTCGCCGGTGCGCATTGCCTGCGCATAGCTGGCAACGGCAGTCTGGTTGCGTCGGCCGGCCGCGCGTTTCATCGCCAGGAAGCTGGCGGCGCTCTCCGGGGTGATCAGCACGATGCTGAAGCGGGCCTGCCCTTGCCCCGCCTGCTCGACCTGGACAACTTGACCCAGCGCCGAACCTGCGGCGCTGGCGTTGTCGAGGTGGTCGTCCTCCTCAGGCATCAGGGTTCCTCTATAGCGCGCCGCGGCAGCCTTCGCGCTGTATCCGGCAGTTGGCATACGCAGTCGGTCCTTCAGACACCGGCATTCGTCGCGAAAATGTCTCCTAATCTGCCAAAACGCAAGGCTAAATCCCTGGAGAAGGCTATCCTTTTTCTCCTGAAGAGAACTGCGATTCCCACCTACGCCACACTGCCGGCCATAACTTCTTGCAAAATCCTGTGATGGCTGCGAAAATGTGTGGCACTAGGCGAAGGAAGCCAAATGTCGTCTGTCAATCCGGTTGCCCAGGCCCCGGGGCCATCCAATCCTGCCGATGCGAAGTTGCACCGGGCCGCCAAGGATTTCGAGACCATGTTCATGACCGAGATGCTCCACCAGGCCCGTCCAGCTCCTAAGGCGAGCGGAGTCTTTGCCTCGGGAGCAGGCGAAAAGTCATGGCAGGTGTTCATGGACCAGGCGCTGGGTCAGGCTGCGGCCGGCCATTCAGGCAACAACCTGACCCGCGAAATCGAGCAGGCGTTGCAGGCCGCGCAGAACAATGGGAGCCGAAAGTGACCGATATTCCCTCCCCTCTCGGCCAAGCCGCGAAGCGCCTGCGCGCCGCCCTGCATCATGAGACCGAGCTTGCCATGTGCGGCGCGGTGACTGAACTCGCCGAGGCGGCCGAAGCCAAGCGGGCCGCTTTCGCCGAATTCAGCACCGCGTGCCAAACGCAGGGCGGTGCTTCGGCCAGTGCGGACGCCGACCGTGATGCCCTGCGGGCCCTGCTGGCAGCCGCGGACGAGAACGCCAACGTGCTGGACGCAGTGCGCTCTACCCTCGAAAGGCTATCCGAAAGCCTGCGGGCAGCGCTGGAGGCGACAGTCAATCCCGGGATTTACGGGCCCGCCGGGCGCCGCCTCGGCCATGTGCCGGCCGCTCGGCTCGACGCATCGGCCTGATGGCCTAATCCTGCGAAAAGTGGCTTTGTTTGATTTACAGACGCGCGAAACGATGATACCGGTCACAACTGTCGCTGTGCGAAAAACCGCAAGGGCGCGCGACACCCGCGTCAGAATGGCGCTCCCGTAATCCACCCTGAATGGGAGCAACCACCAATGATTAGCTCAATCCTCACGAACTATGGCAGCATGGCAGCCCTGGAAAGCCTCCAGGCGACGAATTCGGCCCTGCTCCAAACCCAGAACGAGGTCTCCTCGGGCCTACGTGTCGCCACCGCCAAGGACGACGCCTCCGACTGGGTCACCGCGACCACAACGAACTCAAACATCTCCAGCCTGCAGCAGGTGAGCCAGAACCTCGGCAACGCCGACTCGATGCTCGGCACGGCGGTCGCCGGCGCCACCAGTGTGTCGAGCCTTGTCGCGCAGATCCGCGCCAAGGTCGCCTCGGTCAGCGACCCGTCGACCGACGTCGCGGCGACACAGGCCGAAGTGGACCAGTTGGTCCAGCAGATCGGTGCCACAGTCCAAAGCTCTGCCTTCAACGGCGTCAATCTGGTGAACGGCAGCAACACTGCCGCCAACGGTCTGACCTTCGTGGCGGCGACGGCCAATGATTACACGGCGGCTGGCGCGGCCTCGTCCACGATCAGCACCGGAGCGGCGGTCGATCTGACCACCTCGGCCACCGGCACGAATGTCAACATGAAGGCATTGTATAATCTGGTTGACAGCGGCGGAAGCGGCGGCGGTCTGGCGGCCATTGCGGCAGGCACGACCCCATTGGACACTGCACTGAAGACGATCGATACGGCGGCCAGCACGGTGAACACCGCGGCAGCACAGTATGGTGCCGTGCAAACCAACATCGAAGGCCAGCAGACCTTCGTCAACAACCTGGTGAAGTCGCTGCAGTCCGGCGTCAGCAACATGGTTGACGCTGACATGACCACTGAGTCCGCGCGGCTCAGCGCATTGCAGGTCCAGCAGCAGCTGGGCACGCAGGCGCTCAGCATCGCGAACCAGGCTCCGCAGCTCATCCTCAAGCTGTTCGGTTGACTGGACACGGGGCCGGTCCCTTGGGCCGGCCCCAAGCCCACCCGACGCAGGAAGCGTCGGCGCTATTTAGAAATGCTCGACGAGGAAGAAGGCCCGTTCGATGCTCACCGCAGATACTGATCTCGCCATCGCAACTCCGCGCAACGCCGCCTCAGCCTATGGCCTCGTCATGCGGAAGACCGAGAGTGCACGCAACATCGAGTACCAGGTCTTCGCGCAGGCCACCGCGGCCATGCAGGAGGCCGACCTGCCCGATGCGCACTTTACCAGCCGCATTGCCGCCACGCACCGCAATCGCGAACTCTGGGACACGCTGGCCTGCCTCCTGGCCTGTGAGGAGAACGCACTGCCGGAGACACTCCGTGCCAAGCTGATCAGCCTGGCGCTCTGGGTCTCCCGCGAGACGCGGCGCGTGCTGCGCGACAACCTGCCGCTGACCGACCTCATCGAGGTCAACCGCACGATCATGCAAGGGCTCTGTCCCCAACCGGACGAGGCAAGCTGATGCCACTCAAACTCAAACTCGCGGCGCACGAGCGCCTCGTCGTCAACGGCGCGGTCATGGTCAATGGCGGCGGACGCACATCGCTGATCATCCGCAACTTCGCACATATCATGCGCGAGAAAGACGTGCTGCAGGAAGCCGACGCCAACACGCCGACGCGGCGCCTCTACTTCGTGGTGCAGGCGATGCTGATGCAGCCGCCGCCCTCGGGCGAATTGCTCGACAGCTTCGCCGAGCTGATGTCGCAACTGTCTGTCGCCTATATGCGACCGCAGAGCCTGGAGTTGCTGCAGGAGGTCGCACGCCTGGTCGATACCGGCGATTTCTACAAGGCGTTGATGAAGCTGCATCCGCTGATCGACTATGAGGCCGACCTTCTGCAGGTGCCCTCGCACGAATGGCGCCGCGCGAAACCGCCGGCACCGGTGAGCCAGTCCCGCCCCGCGCCCGAGGCGGAGTTCGCCGCGGCGGACTGAATGCCATGGATCCCCTGATATCCAGCTTGGGAATTCCCACCGGCCTAGCCGGCTGGAACATCCTGCAGACGAAGACACCGGCGGACTTCCCGGCGCTCACCAAGGATCCAGTGGTGCAGCGGGAGATCTCATACTTCGAGCAGAACGCACCACAGGCAACCACTGCGCAGGCACTGCTTGCCGACCCACGGCTGCAGGACTTCGTGCTGACCGCCTATGGCCTGACCTCGGAGAACGGCATGACCGCGCTGTTGCAGAAGGTCCTCAACTCAAGTCCGTCCGACCCGAATTCATTTGCCACGCAGCTGACGGATACTCGCTATACGGCGCTTGCCAATGCGTTCAATTATGGCGGGCCGGTCACGCCCGCGGTTCCTGCCCAGTCATCTGGTGCGGAAGTCTCGATCAATGGGCTGTTCTCCGGCAGCAACTTCGCCACCTTCAGCGGAACCTTCGGCGGTGTCACGCTGAGCAATGTCGACCTGACCGGTGTCACCACCTGGCAAGGCCTGGCCGATACTCTGCAAGCTGCATTTCGCCGCGCCGATGGCAACCGAAGCGATATCTCGGTCACGCTGGATGGGTTGAACCTGAAGTTCACCGATGCCAAGGGACGCGGTAGTGCGACATCCTTTGCCTGGACGGTGAATCCCGCCAATACCGGTACGGCGCCGACCGCTTCAGCCCCAGCCAATGTGATCGCCGGCGCTGTGGCGCAGCCGCAGCAAGGCGGCCCGAACGTCACCAATCCCTCGTTCATCAACCAGGTCGTGCAGCAGTACACGCAGGCACAGTTCGAACAGGTGATCGGCAACACCTCGAATACGCTGCGCGAGGCGGAATATGCGCAGCACGAGCTGCCGACGATCACCAACTGGTACTCCGTCATCGGCAACCAGCCGTTGGCAAACGTCATTCAGACAGTGCTGGGCCTCCCGCAGAGCTTTGGGATGATCAATGTCGACAAGCAGGCCCAGATACTGGGATCGCGCATGAACATCAGCGACTTCCAGGACCCTGCGAAGCTCGGCAAGCTGCTCAACCAGTTCGTCGCACTGAGCACCGCGCAAACGCAGGATCCGACACAGAACCCAGCGGTACAGTTGTTGAGTGGGGTCGGATCGACCAGCATCATCAATCTGACGCTGCCGACGCAGACAACAGTCACCGACAGCTATTCGAGTGCCTCGGTAGCAGCGATGTTGTTGAGCACAGCCGCCGGAGGGTAGGGCTACACCGACCCCCCGGCACGGCTGCTTGCCGCAGCGCTACTCTGACGGTCAGGCAATTGTGGAGACTGTGCTGGCGGCTTGCTGGCTGCTGGCAGCACCATAATTCTGCAGGGCACGCATCACATCGGCGGCAAGGGTGCTACCCGTAGTCGAAGCCGAAGCCGCTGTTGTGGCGGCGTTGCCACCGTCCATAAGCTGAGCAACCTGGCTGACGAATTGATTCGCAGCATTTTGTGTGGAGTCGCCGCTGCCACCATGGTGATGGTGATGGTGGTGATGTGCGCCGCCTGCTTGCTGCGGGGACGTCGGAGTTGTGCCGTTCGCCGACGTTGCCGACGCGCTGCTCGCGGGTGACGCGGTGGGTGAACTTGTCGCTGAGGTGGACTGGCTCAGCATGGATTGCAGGTCGGTCGAGAACTGCTGAAATACAGCGGAAAGATTTGCGGTATTTGTCGAAGACGAAGTGGACGATGAGGCATTCTGGCTATTGCCAGTATTCTGAGCCGCAGGCGGCCACCATGACGTGGATCCGGCCGCCGCGTTAATCGACATCGACATCTCGTACCATCCTTCTGCTGGCCCAAATGCGGCGTTTGCCGCGCCACATCATTGGGGTCATGAACGGTTCCAATGTCCTTTCACTTTCGCCTCAAATGTGATGCGAAATGTATCGGCCGTTGGATGACCGCAATTGCCTATTGGCCGCCAAGGATCCGACCCAGAGCGGCGAACGCGTCCCCCGCCGGAGTCCGCTCATCGACCCCCTGGCCGAGGAACGCTTCGAACTCCGGGTGTTTCACGATGGCTCGGTCCACCAGCGGATCCGACCCCACCCGATAGGCGCCCAGCCGGATCATCTCCGCCATGTTGTCGTAGCTGCCCAGCAGCCGCCGAGCCTCGGCCAGGAGCAGGTTCTCCTCCTCCGAATGGCAACGCGGCAGCGCCCGGCTCACCGAGCGCAGGATGTCGATTGCCGGCCACCTCCCGCGCTCACCGATCCTCCGGTCAAGCACCAGATGCCCATCGAGGATGCCGCGCACTGCGTCGGATACCGGCTCGTCGTGGTCGTCGCCGTCCACCAGCACGGTGAAGATGCCGGTTATATCACCCTGACCTTCGGGCCCCGGCCCCGCGCGTTCAAGCAGCGCCGGCAGTTCCGCGAAAACCGACGGCGTGTAGGACCGTGCGGTCGCTGGTTCCCCAGCGGCGAGGCCGATCTCGCGCTGGGCGTGTGCCAGCCGGGTGATGCTGTCGAGCAGGCACAGCACCTGTTTGCCCTGGCCGCGGAACCACTCGGCAACGGAGAGTGTCGCATACGCCGCGCGCCGTCGAGCCAGCGCCGGTTGATCGGAAGTGGCTACCACCACCACGGCTCGCTGCATCCCCGCCTCAGCGAGCGTGACATCAAGGAACTCGCGCACCTCGCGCCCGCGTTCGCCGATCAGACCGACCACCACAACGTCGGCGGCGATGTGACGGGCAAGCATCCCCAACAGCATCGACTTGCCGACGCCAGATGCCGCAAACACGCCCAGCCGCTGGCCGCGGCACACCGGCACGAACACATCGAGTGCACGGATGCCCGTCTCCAGCCGCTGACCCATCAGTCGGCGGCCAAATGCCTCCGGCGCGGCACGCCGCAGCGGGATCGGCTGATCGCCATGGGGCAGTGGCCCCTTACCGTCGAGCGGCCGCCCGAGGCCATCGATCACGCGGCCAAGCCAAGCCTGGCAGGGGTGAAGGGATGGGGCATCGGAGAGCAACACGCGCGCGCCGGGCGCCAGGCCCTCGGCGCGACCTTCCGGCATGACGGTGACCCGTCCATTGGCGAACGCGACCACTTCGCCGGGGAGACTCGGACCCTGGCCTTGCACCAACACCCTGTCGCCGACGGCGATCCGGCTGCCGAAGCCAGCTACCGACATCGACGCGCCGTGGACGGCTTCCAGGCATCCCCACCGCTCGACGCGCGGGAGCCGACGGATCAGACCAACTGCTTCGGTGAGGCCGATCGGAGTCGCAGTGGTTCGCAGCATTGCGGCGCATTCCTTGCGAAATAATACAACAGAGCACCTAACAGGTCTGCAAAGGATCTTCCAGCAATTCTGCGAAAATATATGGACAACCAAACGGCGCATGCGGTATGCACGCCATCGACGACCCACTTTCGCAAGAAATGCGAGCCATGCTTTCGGGTATCGACCTGTTCCGCACCGCGGCAGACCGTATGCGCTATCTTACCGAGCGCCAGACGGTGATAAGCCGCAATATCGCAAATGCGGACACTCCGGGCTACAAGGCGTTGGATGTCCCTGGCTTCGCGCCAACAGGGTCAGCGCAAGCTCCTCTGGCTCTGGCCCGCACCGAACCGGGCCATCTCAGTTCCCCGACCGTCGCAGCGGCGCCCACCGCGAAGCCGGTAGAGTCCAGCCTTTACGGCGAAAAACCCAACGGCAATTCAGTCTCGCTCGAGGAGCAGATGGTCAAATCCGCCGATGTCGCGAATTCCTTCGCCCTCGCCTCCGCGGCCTACTCGAAGAGCATCAGCCTGATGAAGATCGGGATCGACAGCGGCAGATGACCAGCATCACCCCCGTAACTGGCCTTGGCCCCCTCGCCCAGGCTATGGCCACGGCAGCGTCAGGCATGCGGGCTCAGACGCTGCGCCTGCGCACCGTGGCTGAAAATCTGGCAAACGCCAACTCCACCGCCGCCACGCCCGGCGACACCCCTTACCAGCGCAAGATGACGACATTCGAGCAGGCGGTGGACAAGGCAACCGGAGCTGCCATGGTGCGGACAGGCCGGACAGTGCTCGACAACACGCCGTTCCGCACTGTCTATGACCCCTCGCATCCGGCCGCCGGTCCCGACGGCTACGTGAAGCTGCCCAACGTCTCCGAAGTTGTCGAGGCGGCCGATATGCGCGAAGCGGAGCGCTCGTACGAGGCTAACCTCGCCACGGTGACCGAAGCGCGCAGCATGTTTGCGAAAACTCTTGATATCCTGAAGGCTTGATCGTGACGCCCCTCGCCCCCATCGGCCAGGTCCTCTCGGCCTACAGCACGAACCGCGCCGGGCCGGCCGGCGAGACCGGCTTCGGCACGATGGTCGCAGACGCGGCGCAATCCGCGCTCAGTACAGTGCGGCAGTCCGAACAGACCACCGTCAATGCCGTCGCAGGCAAGGCCGACGTGCAGGACGTCGTGACGGCCCTCGGCGACGCCGAGGTCACCATGCAGACCGTGGTCGCGGTGCGCGACAAGATTCTTGGCGCCTACAACGACATCATGAAGATGTCGATCTGATGAATGAAGGCGATGTCATTGAGATCGTGCGCAGCGGCTTCTATGCCTCGCTGCTAGCCGCCGGTCCCGCGCTGCTCGGCGCCCTGCTGACCGAACTCGTCATCAGCATCATGCAGGCACTGACCCAGGTGCAGGAGATGACGCTCGCCTACATCCCGAAGATCTTCGTGACCCTGCTGGTCACCATGCTCTTCCTGCCGCTCTCCTTCGCCGCACTGCGCTCTTACATGGACCAGGTCATGCAGTTGATCGTGGGCATCTGAGGCCGTGTCCGCGACGACATCGCAGTCAGCCGCTGGACTGCTCGGACTGATCGCGTCGCGACTGCGCAGCGCCCTGCATCACCAGGACCTGCTGTTCGCCGGCGCACTGACATTGCTGGTAGCAGTGCTCGTGCTGCCGATGCCCACCTGGGTGGTCGATATAGGCCTGTCCACCTCGATCACCCTCTCGGTGCTGATCCTGATGGTGGCGATCTGGATTGAGAAGCCGCTCGATTTTTCCAGCTTCCCGACCGTGCTGCTGGTCGCCACGCTGCTGCGCCTTGCCCTCAACCTCGCCACCGTGCGGCTGATCCTGGCCGGCGGTCACAAGGGTCTCGGTGCCGCCGGTTCGGTGATCAAGGGCTTCGCCGCGTTCGTGGTCGGCGGCGATTTCGTCATCGGCGTCGTCCTGTTCGCCATCCTGGTGGTGATCAACTTCATGGTGATCACGAAGGGTGCCGGCCGCATCGCCGAAGTGGCCGCACGCTTCTCGCTCGATGCCATGCCGGGCAAGCAGATGGCAATCGACGCCGATCTCTCCGCAGGAATGATAACTGAGGAGGACGCCCGCCGGCGTCGCAAGGAACTCGAAGAGGAAAGCTCGTTCTTCGGCGCCATGGACGGCGCCTCGAAATTCGTGCGAGGCGACGCAATCGCCGCGATCATCATCACTCTGGTCAATGCGATCGGCGGCATCGTGGTCGGCATGCTGCGCCACGGCCTCACCATCGACAAGGCGGCCACCTTCTACACTACGCTGACCATCGGCGACGGCATCGTCAGCCAGATTCCCGCACTGATCGTCAGTCTCGGCGCCGGCATGCTGGTGTCGAAAGGTTCGGTGCGCGGCTCCGCGCACAGCACGTTCATCTCCCAACTCGGCGGCCACGCCAAGCCGCTGTTCCTCGCCTCGGGCCTCGCCGCATTGTTCGCACTGCTGCCTGGATTGCCATTCCTGCCGTTCGCCGCCCTGTCGCTTGCATGCAGTGGCGGTGCCGTGCTGGCACGCCGCGCGGCCGAACGCCGCGCCGCAGCCGCGGCCGCAGCGGCGCGCACCGAGGAGAAAGTCGGCAGCTCACGCGACGAACCGATTAGCGACATGATGCGGGTCGATGACATCAGGATTGAACTCGGCATGGGGCTGGTCTCGCTCACCTCCGGCCCGGATGGCGGTCTGACCGAAAAGATCCGCAAGCTGCGCCGCTCCATCGCGCTTGAGTATGGCTTCCTGCTGCCAGCCGTGCGGCTGAAGGACAACATGGACCTCGATGCCGGCGAGTATTCGCTGCAGCTCATGGGCGTCGAGATCGCGCGCGAGCAGATGATGATAGGACGGCTGCTCGCCTTCTCGCCCGGTGGTGATCCACTACTCGTCGCCGGCACAGATACCACCGAGCCATCCTTCCGCATCCCGGCACGTTGGATCGACCCGGCGTTGCGGCAGGACGCCATCCGTCAAGGCCTGACGGTTGTCGATGCCGAGACGGTGCTCACCACACATCTGTCCGAGACGGTGAAGGCGCACATGAGTCAGCTCATGACCTACGCCGCCACACGCAAGTTGCTGGACGGACTTGGCCAGGAAAACCAGAAGCTGGTGCAGGACCTGGTGCCGGCAGTGCTGCCGATGACAACGGTGCAGAAGGTGCTGGCCAACCTGCTCGCCGAACGTGTGTCCATCCGTCATCTCGCGCTGATTCTGGAAGCGTTGCACGAGGCCGCTGGCTTCACCCGCAATGTCCGACTGATCACCGAGCACGTTCGCGCCCGGCTCGCGCTGCAGATCTGCAAGACACTGCAGGGCGAAGATGGCTTCATTGCCGTCATGCCGCTGTCGCAGGGATGGGAGCGCGACATCAACGAGGCGATCATCGTGGACGGTGATCAGCGCAGTTTCGTACTGGCGCCGTCGCGCACTCAGGAATTCATCCAGACGGTACGCACCAAGCTGGCCGAGGTCTCGGCGCGCGGCACCTGGCCCGCTGTTCTTACCAGCACCGAGGCGCGACCGTTCGTGCGCAGCCTGGTCGAACGCATCAACCCGACCATTGCGGTGTTATCGCACGCTGAGATCCATTCCCGCGCCAAGCTGCGGACGCTGGAGCAGATCTGAAAACCGGCATGGCACCTTGTCATTGCGAGGAGCGTAGCGACAAAGCGTGCTCGGCCGAGGGATGTGCCCTGACCGAGATTGCTTTCCACCGCTTCCGCGGTGGCCGCGATGACAAGCCAGCATGATCACCCTCGACCTCACTGACTGGCTCTCGCTCGAGATCTATCGCGTGCTACTGGTCTTTGTCCGCATCACAGCCGCGTTCCTCCTGATGCCCGGCTTCGGCGAGCCAACGGTACCGGCGCGCATCCGCATCCTTGTCGGCTTGGCGATCGCCGCCGCAGTGTCACCGGCGATCGTCGCAATGCCCACGGCCGTGCCAAATGTCTGGGGGATTCTGCTCGGTGTCGCGGCCGAAGCCACCAGCGGTGCATTGCTTGGGGCGATTGCCCGCACCATCATCTCCGGTGTTTTGATCGCTGGTCAGGTGATTGGCCAGAACATCGGTCTCGCCAACGTCTTCGCCACCGGCATGATCGTCGATCAGGCTGCGACGATTGGTGCCGCCGTGTATGCCGGACTGCTTGCCACGCTGTTCGCATCAGGCGGCCACCTCGCCATCCTGCGTGCACTCGTCGGCAGCTATTCGTTGATCCCGCCGGCGCACTTTCCCAGTGTCGATGCAACCGCGCATTCCATCGTGGAGGCTGGACTTCGCAGCTTCCATCTCGCCATACAGCTTACCTTTCCGTTCCTGCTGCTGGCGTTTGTGTTCAATGTCATGCTCGGAGCGATGAACCGCGCGCTGCCCGCGATACCCGTCTTCATGATCGCAAGCCCCGCGCTGGTGGCGGCCGGTCTCTACCTGCTGGCCGCGACGATGCCCGGCATTCTGGACGCAAGCCTGACGGCCTGGACCGACCTCCCCTCGCTGCTCGCGCACTGACCCATGGCCGAAGACCAGCACGAAGAACGGACACTTGACGCCACGGCGCGCAAGCTCGAGCAGGCGCGCGAGCGTGGCGAGGTGCCCATCTCGCGCGAAGGTTCCACCGCTGGCATCTACATCGCCACCCTGGTCGCCATCGTACTGACCGGCGGCCTGATCGCGCGCCATCTCGGCGAAATCGTTCTGCCCATGCTGGAACGGCCGGAAACACTGTTGAACGCGACGCCACAGGGCTGGACCGACGCAGGCAGTGCCGTCGCGATCGCCATCGCACTCGCCATCGTGCCCTTCTTCGCGTTTGTCGCCACCGGCGCGCTGCTTCCCTACCTGCTGCAGAATTCGATAGCCGTCTCGGTCGAGCGGATTACCCCAAAGCTCTCGCACCTGTCGCCGATGGGCGGGATCAAGCGCATCTTCGGTCCGCGCACGCTGTTCGAGACGGCCAAGAGCATGGTGAAACTCGTCGCCGTCGGCACCGCCTGCTTCGTGGTCGTGCTGCCGCTCTACCGGAACGCGGCGAGCTTGGTTTCAGTCGAAGTCGCCTCAATGTCGGGGATGATGCAGCAGTCGCTGCTGTCGGTGCTGTTGGCCACGACATTGGTCGCGGTGTTAATTGCCGCCATCGATGTTCCCTACCAGCACTGGGCCTGGCGCCGCCGCATGCGCATGAGTGTCGAGGAGATGCGCAAGGAACTACGCGAGTCCGAAGGCGATCCGCACATCAAGGCGCGCCAGCGTCGGCTGCGCCAGAAGCGAGCGCAGCGGCGCATGATGCGCGACGTCCCGCAGGCGACTGTGGTGATCACGAACCCGACCCACTTCGCCGTCGCGCTACGCTACCGACGGGGCAAGGATCCCGCCCCCCTCGTGGTCGCCAAGGGTGCCGATCTGGTCGCCGCGCGGATCCGCCAGGTTGCCCGCGAGCATGACGTCGCGGTTGTAGAGAACCCACCGCTCGCCCGAGCGCTGCACGCCACCGTGGAGATTGGCGAGGTCATTCCGCAGGAGCATTTCGAGGCGGTCGCCCGGATCATCGGCCTGATCTGGGCGCAGCGCAGCGAGCGTTCTGTTCTGCCAGCAGCCTGATTGCTACGAACCGCCCGCGTTTCGTACGGCAACGCGCCCCACCGCGTCATGCCGACGAAGGTCGGCATCCACGTCTTCTCTTGTGCGATGGCGAACCTTCGCCCCATGGCGACGGAACGTCGGACTTTGGTATCAGCGCCGAAACCCCGCGTGGCGCTGTGCCAGCTCCTCGGTAACCGCCAGCGCGGCCTGAGGGTCCATGCCGGCCAGGATCGGGCCGGCCGATCTGGTATCCAGGCGCTGGAGGATCGCAGCTGACTTCACCGCATCCATCTTGCCGAGCACTGCCGCCGCCTGGGCCGGCTTCATGTTCGAATAGAGTCCGACCAGCAGGGTGAGATCCGCATCAGCAGCAGAAAATTCGTGCGCTGCAAGAGTTTCCACCTCGTGCCGCAGGCGTTCCAGTTCGCTTATCTGGCGCCGGGCAAGTTGTTCGGCCGCCGCAACCTGAGCCGCCCGCGTCTGAAGGTCGCGCTCACGGCGATCCAGCTCCGCCTGCCGACGCGAAACTTCCTGCAGCAGCCTGCCGTCGACAACGGGAGCGCTTTCGGACGGGGCCGCCCGAGCCGGAGGATCGGGCGGCGACGGCGCCGGCTGCGGAGCCGGCTGGGCGGCGGCGTGTGAGATTGGGGACAGGCCATGCCATTGCTGGAACAGATCTGCGGCCCGCCAGGGCAGCAACAGCGCCAGGCCAGCCGTTGCCAACGGCAGCGAATATCCCGGCGTCAGCAGTTTGATCCGCATGACGTCACGCTTCCCCGCTGGCCCGTTCCGCGAAGCCCTTGGGCTCCACCAACTCGCGTGGCAGCGCGGCAGCCCGTGCACCCTCCATGCGGCGATGCTGGCGAAGCAGCCGATCGAGCGCAGACGCCGCCTCCTCGGCTGCACGGTTGGCGGAGGCCAACTCCACGGACATCCGGCGCGATGCGGCCAGGCGCACCTCGACGGTCGCCAGCTCGGTTTGCAGCCGCTGGGCAAATCCATCGGCGATATCCACCATGCGCCCGACCGAGGCATCCAGCGCCGGCAGCACCCGGCCGGCATCCGCCAACGCGCGCCGTAGCCGATGCAGCCTGACGTGCAGCAGGACCGAATGCAGCGCGACCATGGCCAGGAGTACGAAGCCCACGGCGTTCAGCAGGAAATACAGCATGATGGGATTCTCCTCGAAGCTGTTCGGGTGATTGATCAGGTTGCCGTCGGCCAATCCTCGGCGAACCGGCGCGCCTCCACATGCAGCGCGATGCGGCCATCCTTTTCGGCGATCCGCGCGTCCAGCACAGGGAGCCCGCAGCAGAGCAGTTCGATCGGTTCGTCGTGCCGGCAGCTGAGCGGCAAGGTCGAGCCAATGCGCCAGCACAGCACATCGGACGTCGAGACCCGGCGACTTTCGACGACCGCGCGCAGCGTTACCTTCGCATGCGGCAGTTCCGCGCGTAGATGCGCCTGCCATGCGGCATCCCCGCCTGGCTTGCGATCCGAGATGTCCTGCGCAAGGCGATCCTTCACCGGATCAAGCGTCGTCAGCGGGACCATGAAATCGACGAAGCCACGATAGCTCGCCACGGCCACCTCGGTCCGGAACGCGACGGCCGCGGCAGACGGCTTGGCAATCGCCGCATTGGCAGGGGCAGTCTCGGTGCGCTCCAGCAGGCAATCCACCCGGCTGACCGGCTCGAAGGCACGACCGAGATCGCGCGCGAGCACATCGGTCACCAGCCGCTCGACGACCGCCCGCTCGATCGCGGTGCAAGGCCGGGACAGCCCCTCCTGCGTCTGGTTGCGACGGCCGCCCAGCAACAATCCGATCGCCGCACCCATCAGGCCAGCATCGAGCGCGGCGAGGCAGTACCCGCCCCACGGCTCCATGCGAATCACGGCGATCACACACGGTGCCGGCAAGCCGGCGAGGTAGTCGCGGACGCGAACCGCACGGGGCCGATCGGCAGTGACTTCGGCTTCCTCGCCGGAAATCGCCCGAAGGCTGGCCGCCATATGCTGTGCCAATCGCTCCACCACGATGCGAAGCGCCGGCAGGCGTTCGATTGCTGGCATCGCCTGAGCGATCAGCGCGCTGATCCCCGCAGCATTCATGCCAGGACCAGACCGGTGATCAGCACGTCGGACACCACGCCCGGGCCGAGCACGAGGTTCAGCCGCCGGTAAAGGTCCGCCCGCAGCCGGTCGATCGCGAGCCCACCGTCCAGTTCTCCATCCCGCAGCGTGCGCAGGTAGGTCAGCAGCGCGTCATAGACCCGCGGCGACAGAATCTGGCTGGCTGGCATGTCAGCAGAGCTTTTCGCAAGCTCAATCGACATCCGGATACGCATCTGTCTGCCGCGGCCACCGTTCGGCAGCGTCACGGCCATCTCCGGCAGGTCGACGAACACCGGGCCGGCGGTTGCCGTCGGACCCGGCTGCGCCTTGTTGCCAATCACGCTCTGAACAGCCTGGCCGACCTGCGGCACGAATTCGTAGGCCGCGCCGGCGCCCGCGAGCAGAACCACAAATCCCGCCGCGGCCAAAAAGAGCCCACGGCGTCCGTTACGGGGAGGCGACGGCACATTCTCGGCCGGTGCACCTTCGCCCTGTATTTCGTCCCGCCCGGCTTCTGCCACGGAATCCGCTCCAGTCCAAAGGGTTGCCGCGGGCAATCTTTCGCAAGACCACCTGCTGCCGTTTCGCTATAGACGGCTTCGCGAAAATACGCTAGAGGAATTTTAGCGGAAGGGAGCGGCAGAAGGCGGCTCATGGAGCATATCGCTAGCCTCAAGGCCACGTTGGCACGACTGGAGCCTGCGAAACTCGCAGGTCTCGGAGGCATCGCGCTTGCTACGCTGGTGCTCCTCGGTTGGATCGCGACCAGATCGACCAACTCGATGGCCCTGTTGTACTCGGGGCTTGATCCGGCCGAGGGCGGCCGTATCGGCCAGCGCCTCGACGAATTGAAGATCCCTTACGAAGCCAGTGGCAGCGGCGACGCCATCAAGGTGCCTGCCTCGCAGGTGGCGCGGGTTCGCATGGAGTTGGCCGCCAACGGCCTCCCGCACCAGGCGGGCGCAGGATATGAGCTGTTGGACTCGCAGTCCCCGATGAACATGACCTCGTTCATGCAGCGTGTGCAGCGGGTGCGCGCGTTGGAAGGCGAGTTGGCGCGCACGATCCTGACGCTGGACGGGATCAGGAGCGCTCGCGTCCATATAGTATTGCCAGAGCGCGAGAGCTTTTCGCGCGACGCGCCACAGCCCACCGCCTCGGTCGCCATTACCATGTCGGGCGCCGAGCGGATCAGCGCACGCCAGGCCGCCGCGATCCGCCTGCTGGTCGCCGGCGCGGTGCCACGACTGCACCAAGAACAGGTGTCGGTGGTCGACCCGTCCGGCGTGGTGCTGGCCGCCGATGGGTCGGACGCTATGGCCAGCAATCGGCTGGACGAGATCAAGACCAGCCGCGAGCAGGCGCTGCAACGTGCCGCCACGGACCTGCTGGAGCCGTTGATCGGCCGCGGCAGGGTGCGGGTTGCGGTATCGGTCGATGTCGACCCCACGCGCGAGGTGGCGCGGGAAGAGAAATTCGATCCGCTGTCGCAGGTCGAGCGCTCAAAGCAGACCCAACTCGACAAGGACAATTCCGACGAGACCAAACCGCGCGACCCGGTCTCGGTCGGGCAGAACCTGCCGAACCAGCAGCAGCAGGGCGGTGCCGGGAAGACCTCTACGTCCAGCACGCATGACGGTCAGACCGTCAATTACGAATTGAATTCCACCCATAGCGAACGCGTTCGCGAGCCAGGCGAGATCAGGCGAATCGACGTCGCCGCCGTTGTAGACGGCACGATAAACGACAAGGGCGAATACCAGCCACGATCCAAGGAAGAGATGGACCGAATTGCCGCACTCGTGCGTTCGGCTGTCGGCTTTGATGCGAAACGCGGTGACACGGTGACGGTGGAGACGATGCGTTTCATTGCGATACAGGAACAGGCAGACGCAGCGGAGCAGACTGCGCCCGCCACGCAGAACTGGCCATTGCTGGCTGGCGCAGCCGTCGTCGTCGTGGTCGCTGCTGGCGTGTTCCTGCTCCTGCGCCGCCGTCGGCTCCCCGCTATGGCCGCGCCGATCGCAGCGGAAGCGCCAGCGCTCGCAGTGAACGCGCCGCCCGAACCGCTGCTGCTTGCCAGCGAGGAGACCACACCGCAGCGCCAGCTAATTGCCGCGCTGAACCATGTTGTGGATACCCGCCACGACGAGGCGCTCGCGGTGCTGCGCGCGTGGATCGCGGAAGGGGAGGCCGCATGATCCGCCGCTTCGTCCCTCCCGCGGTCGCCGCGTTCGGTGACGGGGCTGACGCCGACTTGGCACACGCGCTGGCGCAGGCGCGCGATGACGGCTTCGCCGAAGGTCGCGAGGTCGGCCAGCGCGAAGGGCATGCGGCAGGACTGCGCGAGGGCGAGACCACGGCCAATGCGGCCCATCAGACCGAGCTTGCGGCCTTGCAGGAAAGATCTGCGAAACACCAGGCTACGGCGGCCGTGACCGCGGCGCTTGTGGATGTTCTCGATGCGCGATCCGCCGATCGGCAGACACTCGAGGACGCCACCCGGATCGGCATCGTTGCAGCCCTGCGGATGTTGTTCCCCACCCTGCTGGAGCAGACGGCAGGCCAAGAGATCGCCGCCCTGCTGACGGAGGAGTTGACCGAGCGCGCCCCCGAAACGCTCACGCTCCGCGCCCATCCCGACACGCTACGAGCCGTGGTGGCGCAGGGCCTGCCAGGCGACCACGCCGCACAACTCACGATGCAGTCCGATGCCACGCTGCCATTTGGGACGGCTGAGATCGCCTGGACCGGCGGCGGCCTGACCTTCGATCCGACAGCGCTGCACGCACGCGTCGTCAAAATCCTTGCCCCCATCGAAAAGGAACCAGCCACATGAGCGACCTCACTCCTCCCACCATCATCGAGGACCGGCTCGCCTCCGTAATGGACATTCCAGTGACCCTCACAGTGGTACTCGGTGAGCGGGAGATCTCGCTTGGCAAGCTTTACGCTCTCGGCCGCGGCGCCGTCATCGAGCTCGACAAGCGCGTGGGCGAGCCGGTCGACATCTTCGTCAATGATCGCCTCGTTGCGCGCGGCGAGATGCAGCTAGGCGAAGACGGCAGACTGGCGGTGTCCATGACGGAACTCGCTTCGGTGGGTTCCGCCTGAATGGCCCGTCGGCACCTTATAGCATTCGCGACCAGCGTCTCCGCGTGGTTGCCAGCGAGCGCCATGGCGCAGAGCCTGTCGCTCAACCTGGGCCCCAACGGCAACGGCAGCCTCGCCTCCAGCCTTGTCAGCATCGTCGCCATCACCTCAGTGCTGGCTATCGCGCCAGGCATCCTGGTCATGGGCACCTCGTTCACCCGGCTGGTGGTCGTGCTTTCCATGCTGCGCACTGCTCTTGGTCTTCAGCAGACGCCGCCGAATTCGGTGATCATCGCCCTGGCGCTGTTCCTCACCGGATTCATCATGGCGCCGGCGTTCGAGACCGCCTATCGCGATGGCGTGCAGCCGCTGGTCGACGGCACCATCACCGAAGAACAGGCATTCGACCGCGGCACGCAACCATTCCGCAACTTCATGACGGCCAATACCAGCGAGAAGGACATCGTGCTGTTCCGGGACCTCGCCGGCCTGAAGGCCCCCGACGCACCGAAGGCCGGTGAAGAGGTGCCACTGCGCGTGCTGTGTTCGGCGTTCCTGGTCAGCGAGCTCTCGAAGGCATTCCAGATCGGCTTTCTGTTGTTCCTGCCCTTTCTGGTGATCGACATCGTCGTGTCCTCGATTTTGATGGGCATGGGCATGATGATGCTGCCGCCCGTCGTGGTGAGCCTGCCGTTCAAGCTGATCTTCTTCGTTCTGGTCAGCGGCTGGGAAATGGTGGCTGGCTCGCTGGTGCGGAGTTTCGTGGCGTGAGCGCGACCGTATCGCGTGCAGTGGTGCGCCGCGATGATAGTTCGCGGAGTCATGGGCCGCTCGAGAAGGCGGCGATCATCATGCTCGCGCTGGACGAAGAACGCTCGCGGCGCGTGTTCGCGGAGCTCGACGAAGACGCAATTCGGCGCGTCAGCCACGCGATGGCGCGACTGGGACGCATGCCGATGGAGTTGGTCGACCAGACAGTCGGCGAATTCCGCGAAGAGGTCGGCCGCACCGGCAATGTACTCGGCACGGCCGAAGGAACTGAACGGATCCTGCTGCGCATCATGCCGCCCGAAAAGGTCGCCGAGATCATGGGCGACATCAAAGGGCCGGACAGTGGCGCTGTGTGGGACAGACTTGGCAACATTCCGATCCCCGCACTGGTGAATTATCTGCGCGACGAGTCGCCACAGGCTGTAGCGATGATCCTCGGCCGGGTAGCGCCGCAACACGCCGCCCGCGCCATGGCATCGCTGCCGGAACCTCTCGCCGATGAGGTCGCGTTGCGCATGGTGCGCATGGAAAGCATCCATCACTCGGTGCTGGCCGACATAGAGCAGACGCTGGAACGCGAACTAGCCGGTTCATTCGGCGGCACCGAAGGCCATGACAGCACATCGGTGCTGGCAGAGCTGCTCGACCGCTCCGATCGCGCGCTGGTCGCTCGTGTGCTGGCGACACTGGAGGAAGCGGAGCCGGAGGCGGCGGCCCGGATCCGCAAGATGATGTTCACGTTCGACGACCTGGTGCGCGTCGATCCCGCGACGCTCGGCGTGCTGATCTCCGAATGCGCGGTGGAGAAGCTGGCCGTCGCACTGTCCGCGGCCACGCCGGCGATCCGCGAGTTGTTCCTGTCGGGCATGTCGGAACGTGCCGCGAACATGTTGCGCGACGAGATCGAGACGATGCCCACTCCGCGAAAGAAGGCGGTGGAGGAAGCGCAGGCGGAGATCATCCAACTCACCAAGCGCCTCGCTGAGGAGGGGCGGATCTTCCTGCTCGAGCATGGCGAGGGGTCAGACGATGCGACTTAGCCATATTGTGTGCCACACATGAGCGGTGGACGCGGTCGACGTGCCCGGCACGAAGACGAAGCGGGGCATGGCGGGCAGTGGAAGGTGGCCTACGCCGACTTCGTGACAGCGATGATGGCGTTCTTTCTGATCATGTGGCTGGTGTCGTCCGCCACCGAGACGGAGCGCGCCGTCATCGCGAAATACTTCAGCACCACGTCGCTGATCGACCTGCCTGCCGGCAACGGCGTGCTCAACGGCGGCAAGTCGATGATCGACCAGGCTACGCAGAAGGCCGAACGGCTTGCTCCCAAGGGACGGAGTGGCGACCCGCACGCACGCGACAACTCCCAGACGGCGCCGTCACCCGACGCGCACGCCATCCAGGACCGGCTGGAGCGCCAGCGCTTCGAGGCGTTGAAAGCCGAACTGGAACGCATGATGCGGCAGGGCGAGCTGCGAGATCTCGCCAACAATCTCTCAATTGAGATGACGCCGGAGGGACTGCGCATCCAGATTTTCGATCGCGACGGCGAGTCGATGTTCGCCCCCGGGAGTGCCGATCCGACATCGCGGCTCTCGCGCATCCTCATGGTAATCAGCCAGGTGCTCCAGACCGTGCAGAACAAGGTGATCCTCGCCGGTCACACCGACGGCCAGGTGATGCAGCGCGGCCTCTATACGAACTGGGAACTGTCCGCCGACCGCGCCAATGCGGTGCGCCGCCAGCTCGAGGCCGATGGGCTGGCATCCAATCGCATAGTGCGTGTCGAAGGCCGCGCCGCAATGGATCTGCTGCTGCCGCAGACACCCGCCGATCCGCGCAACCGCCGCATCGCCGTCACCGTGCTGCGCGGCGAACCTGAAACTCCGTCGCAAGACAAATCGCCGACATAACGACACCATGACCCGGAGACTTCGCACACCATGAGCCTGCTCACCGCCATCAACTCCTCCCTGGCTGGGCTTAATGCCCAGGCGGCCGCCCTGTCCAATATCTCCAACAACGTCGCGAACAGCTCCACCGTCGGCTACAAGGAAGCCGACACGCAATTCGAGAGCATGGTCCTCGCGTCGGGTGCCAGCGGTTCAGGCACCTCGGCGCTGGCAGGCGCCCAAGCCCTCACCGAGATGAACATCAGCACGGCCGGGCAGATCCAGACCACCGGCGTCGCCACCGACGTCGCCGTGAATGGCGCCGGCTTCCTCGTGGTGAACAACCAGGTCAACAGTAGTCAAGGCAACTATCTGCTGACGCGGGCCGGATCGTTCCGGCCGGACGCCAACGGCAACCTGGTCAACGCCGGAGGTTACTATCTACAGGGATTGCCACTCAACCAGGCTGGCGCGCCGGCAGGCGGAGCCGCCGATACCCTGAACGACCTCTCGACGGTGAACATTGCCAATCTCTCCGCGCAGGCGACACCCACTACGCAAATGACGTTCACCGCCAATCTGCCGAGTACGGATACAGCCTACTCTGCGACACCTCCGGCGCCCTCGAACACCACCGTGCAATACTTCGACCCGCTCGGTGCGACGCAGTCGCTGCAATTCTCGTTCACGCCAACGGTGCCGGCGACCGCCGGAAGTCCGCCCAGCAACACCTGGACAATGAACGTCTACGACTCCGCTTCGGCGACGCCCACCACTCCGGTCGGTACCGCAACGCTGGCATTCGAATCCACGGGTCCAAACGCCGGCATGCTGCAATCGGTGAATGCAACGGCCGGCACCTACAACGCCGCCGCCGGCACGCTCAGCATCACGACAGGGAGCGGCCAGGCATTGCCGATCACCATCGGCTCACCCGATACAGCCGGCGGCATGACGCAGCTCGACGGTGCTTACACCACGTCGGCGATCAGCAAGAACGGCAACGCGTTTGGCCTGCTGCAAGGCGTCACCATCGGCAATGACGGCAAGGTGGTCGCCTCGTTCACCAACGGCTCGACGCGACCGATCTATCAGCTCGATCTCGCGACGGTACCTGCCCCTGATTCGCTGACGCCGGTCTCGGGGGGCGCCTATGCGCTGTCGCCAGGAGCCGGCGTGCCACAGCTCTTCCAGGCAGGTCAGGGCCCCACCGGCACCACCGATGGCGGTGCGCTCGAAGGCTCCAACGTCGATCTCGGAACCCAGCTCACCAACCTCATCGAGACCCAGCGCGCCTACTCGTCCAACGCCGAGGTGATCAAGAGCGCGACGGACATGCTTGATGTGGTCAACCATCTGAACGGCTGATGTCCATCCAAGGAGCCATGCTGATCGCCGCCTCGTCGCTGGACATGTCCCAGCAACAGTCGGATCTGATCGCCAACAACGTGGCCAATGCTAGCACGCCAGGCTACGTGGAACGCGAACTGCCGCAGTCGGAACTGGTGGCCGGCGGCGTCGGCATGGGCGTCGTTGCCGGCATCGTGCAGCGTCTCGGCGATGCGGTGGCAGCCGATGCCGCCAACCAGGCGACCGGCGCGCAGGCGTACAGCCAGCAGATGGTCAACGTACTCGGCTCCTACGTGCAGAACGTTGGCCAGCCGGCGGACAGCAGTTCGCTGCCGTCGGTGCTGTCAGCGTTCCAGCAGGCACTGACAACACTGTCGTCCACGCCAGACAGTACGACAGCGCAGGCGCAGACGGTTGCCGCGGCACAGAATGTGACCAGCACGTTCCAGAGCCTCGACACGGCGATCGCCGGCGCGCGCGAACAGGCTGATCAGGGCATCGCCTCGGACGTCACCTCGGTCAACGAAACGCTTGACCAGTTCGCGCAGAACGAAGCCCAGCTTCAGCAGGCAGCGGCGCGCGGCGATTCGACCGCCCCATTCGAGGACACGCGCGCCAACCTGCTGGCCAATCTCTCGCAGAACCTGCCGATAAAGGTGTTCCAGTCAGACAACAACGCCGTCATCGTGACCACCGATCAGGGCACGACGCTATGGGACGGGTCCGAGCACAAGCTGGCCTTCGACGCTTCACCCAGCATCGGTGCGTCGCAGACCGCCGGCCTGTCACCTGTCACGGTGGACGGAGCGCCGATCCAGATGTCGCAGACCGGCAGCATCGCCGCCGATTTGCAATTGCGCGACGGCACATTGGCCGGGTTTGCCAATCAGCTCGATCAGATGGCCGGCAATCTCATAACCGCGTTCCAGCAGAGCGACCCTTCGGTGGCGGCAGGCCAGACCGGCGTTTTCACGGTGGCCGGCGCCGCACTTGATCCGACAGATCCCTCGGCGATCCCCGGCCTCGCCGGAAAGATTCAGGTCAATGCCTCGCTGGATCCCACGCAGGGCGGTCAATACTGGCGTATCCGAGACGGCGCACAAGCCACCGCCCAGGGGCCTTCCGGCAACAACAGCACCGTGCTTGGCTTCGTCAACGCATTGCAGCAGCCCCAGTCATACGACACGACCACTGGCCTGCCAGGGAGTATGACGCTCAGCAATGCCGCGTCGCAGATCGCAGGTGTGCAACAGGTTGCGCTCTCCACGTGGACCGATAACAACACCACTCGTACCCAGCAGATGCAGGCTGCGCAGTCCACGCTCAGCAACGCCACAGGCGTGAACGTGGACGACGAGATGCAGCGGCTGCTCCTCGTACAGCACACCTACGAGGCAAGCGCACAGGTGCTACAGGCGGCAGCGAAAATGCTCGATGCACTGAATGCGTTGAACTGACGGAGCGACGGCAATGGTTGGCGGCATTTCCACATTGGGTTCCATGCTGCAGAACAGCTGGCAGATCCAGTCGATGCAGACGCAGATGAACCAGATCACCACCGAGATCGCCTCTGGCCGGAAGACCGATCCGCTCGGCCCACTCGGCGGCAATGCGGCACTGCTATACCAGCTGCACGCCCAGTCGGACCAGCAGACCGCGTTGCAGACCACGGTCACCAACGCGCTCGGACGACTGGATGCGACGCAGACGGCGCTAAGTGCGGTCGGCACGGCCGTTCAGAGCATCGTCAACGATGCGCTCACTCCGGACTCGAGCAACGGCCAAGGCCAGTCGGTGCTTGCCAATGAGGCGCAGAATTCCATGGCTCAGGTAATCAGCCAGCTGAACACGCAGTACGAAGGCAGCTCGCTATTCGCCGGCGACAACACGAACACCGCACCGATGCAGGCGGCAGATGCCGCCGGCGGCCCATTGGCGACGGTGAACAGCGTTCTGGCCGCGGCGGTCAGCGCCAAGGGCGGCCCGTTAACGGCAAGCGATATAAGCGGCTTCATCAGTGGTCCAAACGGGCTGGCAAGCGTGTTCAACGACACCAACAGCAACCCGGCGCTGAACTACACCGGATCGTTCTATACCGCTCCGGATGATGGCAGGCCGACCACCGTGCTGATCGGCGCAACGCAGACCTTGCAATATAATGTCAACGGCAAGCAACAGGGATTCCGCGACCTGATGCAAGGCCTGTCGATGCTGACCATGCTCGGCGCCCCGTCCAGCCAGCTCGACGACAGCGCCAAGGCTGCATTGCAGACGCAGGCCAGCTCCCTGATCGGCCAGGCGCAGAATGAGCTGACGACGCAGCAGGGCTTGCTGGGCGTCACCCAGGCTACTCTGCAGAATGTTGCCGACCAACAGCAGGCGGCGGCGAACGCCACACAAAATCAGATTCTGGGCTTCGAACAGGCTGACACCACCGCGGATGCCACGACGCTGTCCACGTTGCAGACGCAGCTGCAAGCAACCTACGCGATCACCGCAGAGATCTCGCAGCTCACGCTGACTCACTATCTGCCCACGCTGACGAGCTGAGCGCAGTGGAGGCGCACGTGATGAGACAACGTCTGACGATGAAGCGCGTGGCGATCGGTGCTGCCGCTGCCTTGCTCCTCCTCGTCACTTCTGCTCAAGCCCAGATCAAGCTGCGCGACCTCGTGTCGATCGAAGGCGTCCGCAGCAATCAGCTCGTAGGTTATGGCCTGGTGGTCGGCCTGCAATCGACCGGCGACACCCTACGCAACTCGCAATTCACCCAACAATCGCTGAGCGCGATGCTTGAGCGGATGGGCGTGAACGTGAACGGCCTGCAATTGCAGACCCGCAACACCGCAGCTGTCGTGGTGACGGCAACGCTGCCGGCGTTCGCGCGGCAAGGCTCGCCGGTCGATGTGCAGGTCTCCTCGCTGGGCGATGCCAAGTCGCTGACCGGCGGGACGCTGATGGTCACGCCACTGATGGGTGCCGATGGCGAGGTCTACGCCGTCGCGCAGGGTCCAGTGGTGGTCGGCGGCATAGTCATCGTCGGCCAGGCGCAGAGCGTCAAGCAGGGCGTGCTGACATCGGGACGCGTTCCTGGCGGTGCCACCGTCGAACGCGAGGTGGCCAACACGCTGGACGATCTAACATCGGTCCGCCTCGCGCTACGCTCGCCCGACTTCACCACGGCGACTCGCATGGAACAGGCGATCAACGCACGGTTTGGGGAAGGCACCGCCGTCGCGTCCGATCTCGGCACCGTGGATCTGCACGTTCCGCCGGCTTTCAGCCACCGCGTGACCGAACTGCTGGCGCAGGTGGAGCTGATCGAGGTGCGACCCGAGACCCCCGCGCGCGTGGTGATCGACGAGAAGAGCGGCACGATCGTGGTCGGCGCCGAGGTCAAGCTGGATCCGGTCGCAATCACCCACGGCAACCTCACGGTCCGGGTGACCGAGACGCCTCAGGTCAGTCAGCCTGGGCCGTTTTCCAACGGTCAGACGGTCGTGGTGCCCAACACGGAGATCGACGTGAATACCCACGCGGATCGCCGGCTCCACATGCTGTCGCGCAGTGTCACGCTGCGCGAACTGGTGGATGGGCTGAACGCATTGGGCCTTGGCCCGCGTGATCTGATCCAGGTGCTGAACACGCTGCGCGCATCAGGCGCGCTGCACGCGGAACTGGATTTCATCTGACGGAGCAATGCTTCCCCTCGCTTTTTAGGGAAGGGAGAGGGAAGGCGGGGGTTGAGGCTCTTCTCCGGTTACCCCCAGCTGGATGTCACGCCCCTGAGCCAAGCGCCGAGACCACTGCCTGCGGCAAGCCGTGCTGTCGGCGCGAACGCTCGGCCGGATGGTCCATGCGTGTGAACACCTCCGCCAGCGTCGCAAGCAACATGCGTTGCTGCATGGACGCGAGGTGTACGGGTGAACAGGAGCCCCAACCTGTCGCGCCAGCCTCCGGCGCGTCGGCCTTGCTTCCGTTGGGGGAGAACACAACCGACGCCGGCATTGTGGCGCCAAGCGACGCATAGGTCCGCTGCACGCGGTCGCGAATGTTCTGCACGAACTGGCTCATCGTCAGCGGCGCTCCGTTCGGTGAATAGAACATCGCCCGGTTGGCCTCCGCCGCCGCCGGCAGAAGATCGGCCGCCGGTTGGTTCGGCGTGGCCTGCAATGCCTGCAGTACCTGCGTTGCCCCACCGGCGCCGAGAAAGTGTCCGAGGTAGGTCTCCGCCGGATCCGGCGGGCGGCCGAGCACAGGGGTCAATTTGTCCGCCAGACTGCGCAGATGCTCGGTCGCCAGCTCGGTCGAAACCTTCGGGTCATTGCGAAGATCCAGGATGCGCTGCCGCGCCGCCTGGTCCTCGACCGCTAACTGGCCGCCCTGGCGCGTCACGAGCGCTGCCTCGGCGCCCATCCCATGCGCCGCGCCATATTCGCGCACCGCATTCAGCCAGGTTTGCTCGGTGAACTGATAGAGGCCACTGGCCGACGATGTGGGGGCCCGAGCAGTCGGGTTCAGCCCACTCTCCATCGCCGCATAGGACAGCAGCATGTCGAAGTTCGCCCCGTTGGCCGCGCTCGTGCCTCGCACGGCCGCCAGCACTGCGGGATCGGCGGACAGCCGCCCCACCTGCTGCGCGCCGGTTGCGACGGCGTCAGACCCGGGAACTCGGAACACCATCAGGGTTCTCCCGTTTTCCGATTTCTGCGAAATTCTACACTAGCTTTGGTTTATGCGAAATGCTAAAGATCGCCGAACAGCGCGAAATGCGCTGGTCCATTGAGCATACAGGCGCGAAAAATCGGCCATGTGGCAATTGATCGGGATAGCCGGGGTATTTGCGGCCATCGGCGTTGGCTACACGATCGAAGGCGGCAGCTTCGCTGTGGTCTTCGATGCCATCGGGCCGGAGCTGCTGATTATTCTCGGCTCAGGCGCGATGACGCTGCTGGTCAGCAACGAGATCGGTACCGTCAAGGCCATCATTGGCGGCATGCGAAAAATCGCCTCCGGCCCCTGCTGGGGCAAGCGCGACTATGTCGACGCACTATGCCTCGTGTATCTGCTGGTCCGGGTGGCTCGCCAGGAGGGCAACCTGGCGTTGGAACGCCATATCGAGAACCCCGCCAACTCGTCGCTGTTCAGTCGCTACCCGCGGCTGTGCAGCAACGCCAGTCTGGTGACGTTCCTCGCCGACGTGTTTCGCGCCATCACCCTGAACTTCACCGATCCGCACAAGGTCGGCGAGATGATGGACGCCGAGATCGACGCCCGTCAGCTCGACGAGCTGCGCGCTCCCAACGCGCTCTCGACCATGGCGGACGCTCTGCCGGCCCTGGGCATCGTCGCCGCGGTGTTAGGCGTCATCAAGGCGATGGGCGCGATCAATGAATCGCCCGACATCCTCGGCCACATGATCGGCGCCGCGCTGGTCGGCACGTTTCTCGGCGTCTTCCTGTCCTACGGCCTGGTTGGCCCCATCGCCGCCCGCCTGCGCGCCGTGCTGCAGGAAGAGTGTGTGATGTTCGGTGTGGTGCGTCAGGTGATCACCTCGCATCTCGAGGGGCTCGGCCCGCAACTCGCCGTCGAGGTGGGCCGAAAATCGGTCCCTATGCGCTTCCAGCCGAGCTTCGAAGAACTCGACCAACTCCTCACCGAAACCGCGCGCAGCACCCGGACAAAGCCGGAAGGTGCGGCGTGAAATGCACCCTCACCCGCATTTGCGGCGCGCTGCTGTTGGCATGGTTTGCGTTGCATTCGGCCAGCGCCGCACGCGTCACAACCCCCACGGCGAAGCTGACGGCCTTTCCAAGGACCGCAACGTTGGGCCGAGTCGTGATCCGGCTTCAGGCTACTGCCGAGCCGACGATCCAGGCATTCGATGGGGGTATCGAGCTGCATTTCCCCCGGGGCGTCCGTGTGGTTCCTCCACCCAAGGTGAACGTGCGCCAAGTGGCCGGGATCGATCTTCGTGACGACCCCGATGGCACCATCGTGGTGATCCGCTTTGCCTGCGACTGCTCCGCGACGCCAGCTTCGCAGAGAACCCAACTGCGGCTGGATATAAAGGAAAATCCCAAGCAATCCGCCGCAGCTGCGAAGCCATCGACCACGCAGGGGTCCCCGCTTGAACTGGAGAAGTTGCGCGAAGCCCTCACTGCCAAGTTGGCAATCCTGAACGGGAAACAGTCCTCGACGAAGTCCGCGCCACCGTCACCCGTTCCACCTGCGCTCCAAAGCATCGCAGGACAAAGCGACGCACCGAAGGCGCCGCCCGTCCCCCCGGTCTGTCCGCCGCAGTTCGACCCTTCGGGCTGGATCCGCCACGGCAACTTCGTCGCCAGGCTGAAGGAGCTCCGCACCCAGATCGCGACGACGCACGACAGTTCGGCAGCGATGGCTGATCTGGCGGACTTCTATCTGCTCAATGGGCTGGCCGGTGAAAGCTTCAGCGTCGCCGCTGAGGCGTTGGCTGGCGATGTTCGCCCGGAGGACCGCGAGCGCCTGACGGCAACCGGCGGCATCGCACGCCTGCTGCAGCGCGAGCCGCTCGATCCTGCCGTACCAATGCCCGCGATTTCTCCCGACTGCCAGACCCCGGATGCCCCTATCTGGCGCGCCCTCACCGCGGCCGCGGCCGGGGATGCAGACAGTGTCGCAAGCAACGCCGAGGCGGCGGCAACGGCTGCGCTGCGACTGGTGCCCGAGCCGTTGCTGGAGCTTGTCGTGTTCCGTATCACCGATGCTGCCGGTGACAACCTTGCCTCGCTTCGAGCCATGGCCGGAGCTTTGCGAAACACGGACATCGGGCTTCCTGAGGACGAGGCCGGTCAATTCCTCCTCCAGGCGCGCATCGCCCGCCTGGGCGGCGACCCAGACGAGGAACGTGGCTTCCTCGAGAAGGCGGCAGCACACTACTACACCGCTCCAGGCCTGATCGCAAAGGCGCGGCTCGCCGCTCTGCGCCTTGCGAAAGACCCACCAGACGCCGATCGGAGCGAAGCAATCCTGGCCGACATTGCCCGCACCTACCGCTCCGAACCTGTGGGACAGGAAGCAGCGGAGAACTACGCTGAACGCCGTCTCAGGCTCGGCGACTATGCGTCCGCTCTGGCGGTCGCGGACGAGACGGCCGGCCCCGCCAGCAGCCGGATCCGCGACAGTCGGGGCGCTGGACTGGCTGCGCGGATCCTGCGCGTCCTGCTGGCCGGAGCATCTGACGCAGGTTCCCTCCCCACCCCCGCCGACCGTCTCGCACTCTACTGGCGCTACGAGGGGTATGCCACGCCTGGTGCGAAAGGTGACGACATACGTATGGGCGCAGCGCGGCTCATGCTGGCCGCAGGTGTTCCCGCGGCCGCGGTGGATCTGCTGCGTCAGTTGTCCGACGCCACGGCTACCGAAGACTCGGCGCGGCTGCTGCGCTCCGCGGCCGAAGCGCGCGCTGGCGACCCGAATTTCGCGCTCGCAGTGCTGTCAAATATGCAAGATGGCGACGAGCCGCGCCGCATCGCGAGCAGCGCCCTGGCGACACTGGGGCGCTTCGCGGACGCTGCGCACAAGCTCGACAACTCGCCCGACCGCACCGACAAGGAGCGCCGCGCAGCGCTGCTGTTCCAGGCGGAAAGCTGGAACGATGCCGCGACAGCCTATGCGGAGTTGCTGGTAGATGCCGGTGTCGCCGGCGACGCACGCAACGACGTTGCAGAACGCTACGCGCTCGCGCTGGCGCTGTCGGGCGGCACGCCGGCCAAGAACCTGCCGGAACTGCCCGATCAGCCGACAAACCTGCTCTCGGTCGTGCCACCGCCCAATGGCGCCGCCAACACCGGCGAGGCCGTGCGCGATGCGCTCGATCACGCCCAACGCATCGAGCAACTGCTCGCCCCCACACCAACCCAGCAACAGGGATCCTGAGGAATGGAGGCGCCTGCCTACGTCACCTTGTCGGCCCAGGTCGCCTTGGAGCGACAGCTCGAAGTCGTCGCCAACAACGTTGCGAATGCAAGCACGACCGGCTTCAAGGCGGATCGGCAATTGTTCCAGTCCTATATCAGTCGGGCCGGCGGCGGCGACGGCGTCGCATTCGTGCAGGACCGCGCCACCTACATCGACCACACCAATGGTCCCATCCAGCCGACCGGCAATCCACTCGACGTTGCGGTTCAGGGAGATGCGTTCCTCGCGGTCACCACGCCGCAGGGCACCTTGTTTACTCGCGATGGCCGAATGCACGCCGGAACTGATGGCACACTGCTCGATCCCAATGGCAATGCGGTGCAGTCGGGCGATGGTCAACCGATCCAGCTTCCGGAGAACTACCAGCAGGTTGAGATCAAAGGCGACGGAACCGTAACCGTACGCGTCAACAACCAGTCGCAGGACATAGGCCAGATCGGCCTGTTCCGGTCGAGCGATCCGCTGGTCATGCGCAAGAACGGCGACAACCTTTTCACCGCACCGCCCGCCGCGATGCAGCCGGTCGACAGCGGCGATCCGACTGCGCGCCTGGTGCAGGGGTCACTGGAAGGCTCGACCGTGCAGCCGGTGAAGGAGATTGCCAACATGACCGAACTCAGCCGCGTTTATGAGCAGTTGCAGACCTTGCTGAGTGACGACAACGACCGCGAGAGCAAGATGATCGACGCTCTCGGCAAACCCTCCTGAGCGTAGGAGCCAACGACCATGATGCGAGCCCTCGGCATCGCCGCAACCGGCATGCAAGCCCAGCAGACAAATGTTGAAGTCATATCCAACAACATCGCCAACGTGAGCACCACGGGATTCAAGCGTTCGATGCCGGCGTTCGTTGATCTGCTCTATCAGTCGAACAGCCGCGTCGGCACCGTGTCGTCGGAAACCGGTACCGTCCTGCCGACCGGAACGCAGATGGGTCTTGGTGTGCGCCAGGCGGGAACCACCCGCATAGTGACACAGGGAACTCTGACCCAGACCGACAATCAGCTCAACGTCGCGATCAACGGCCGCGGCTATTTCGGCGTGACCTTGCCGAGCGGCGACGTCGCCTACACGCGTGACGGCAGCTTCCAGCTTTCATCCACCGGACAGATCGTCACCAACGAAGGCTATGCGGTTGAGCCGAACATCACGGTCGATCCGACGTCCACTGCCGTCACGATCAATCAGGCGGGTCAGGTGATCGTCACAGCGGCAAACGGCAAGCAGTCAACGGTTGGCCAGTTCAAGCTCTACCTGTTCGCCAATGAGTTGGGCCTCGAGGCAATGGGCGGCAACAACTTCCTGGCGACCGACGCCTCCGGCGATCCGATTGCCGGCACGCCTGCCGAGGCCGGCTACGGAACGGTGAGCCAAGGCTATCTGGAATCCTCGAACGTCAACGTGGTCCAGGAGATTACCAACCTGATCACAGCGCAACGTGCCTACGAGCTGAACAGCAAGGTCATCGAGGCAGCCGACCAGATGATGCAAACCACGTCGCAGATACGCTGAGGACAACGACATGCAGATCATGCAGACAGCAGCAGCTGCGTTTCTGATAATTGCGGCCGCCACGCCAACGTTCGCAGACGATGTGTGGCACGCCACGCGAACGCTGATGCCGGGCGACACGGTGCGCTCGGACGATGTAGTGGCGCACGCACCGGTTCGTCCGGTGCCCGATGCGGTACCCGTGAGCCAGGTCGTGATCGGCCTCGAAATAAAGCGCCGGCTATCTGATGGCCGTGTGCTGACGGTCCGCGACGTGGGACCGCGCTCCGCTGTGAAATCCAGCACGCCGGTCAACGTTGTCTGGAAGGAGGGCGCGCTATCGCTTGAGCTGTCCGGGCGCGCTCTGGAGGCTGGCGCCGTCGGCGATGAAATCCGCGTCCTCAACACGATGACCTCACGCACCATTCGCGGCACCGTGGTCGGCGACGGGATGGTCGAAATTCGGAGCGGGCAATGAGGCGGCTGCTGCCTTTTCAATCTTCATCGCCGGGAGCGGCTGGGCCATTTACGTCTTCGCGTAACGCATGGGCAGCCACGCTTGGCCATAACGCCGGAGCGAAGAGGCGTATGTCGAAGCTGGGAATGACGACACTCGCCTGCACCATGCTGTTGGCCGGGTGCGACACCTGGGACCACTTCCAGAAGCCACCGAACTTCAGCAGTCCGGGCACGATGGGCCAGATTCCGCCGACTTCGCCCGATGCGCAAACCATTGCGGCAGCCGATGTGCCGCCGCTGCCTCCTGCGAGCCAGGGATCGCTATGGCGACCGGGATCCAAGACGTTCTTTCGTGATCCGCGCGCGCGCAGCCTTGGCGACCTGCTGACCGTCTCAGTCAACCTGCAGGATCAGGCCGAATTCGCCAACCAGACCACTCTCAGCCGCACCACCGCAAATGGACTGACGATTCCCAACACCACCACGATGGGCGCGGCCCTCTCGCGCATCTTCCCCCTGCTGAACACCACCAGTCCGGTGATCAACACCTCGGGCAATGACAGCACCGCCGGCCAGGGCGACATCAAGCGGAGCGAGAATCTCGTGGTCAATGTCGCCGCCACTGTCGTGCAGGTATTGCCGAACAAGAACCTCGAGATCGCCGGCAGCCAGGAAATTCGGCTGAACAACGAACTGCGCCAGTTGCAGATCCGCGGCATCGTGCGACCGGAGGACATCCTCTCCAATAACACGATCTCATCGAACCAGATCGCCGAGGCGCGTATTGCCTACGGCGGGCGTGGCATCTCCTCCGATCTGCAACGGCCGACGTGGGGACAGGACGTGCTCAATCGCATTTCACCATTCTGAGCATTGGAGCGCGCCGCATGATCCGTCCGTTTCGCCTCGTATCGCTTGTCTTGCTCGGCCTGTGTGGTCCTGCCGTCGTGCTGCCCGTCGCGGCCGAACAGCACGACGTGGCCAAGCCGGCGTTCCTCTCACTCGGCGACTTCACGATCAATCTGCCCGACGACAGCGAACAGCTTTCCTATGTTGTCATCAGCATTACGCTGGAGGTTGCTCCAGGCGCGGCGAACGAACTCAAGGGCCTGGAGCCACGGCTGAAGGAGGCGATGATGCGCCGATTGCTGATCATGGCCGAGCGCCGCGTGCTGCAGCCAGGACACACCGATCCGCTTGTCGTGAAGGCATCGCTGCTCGACTGTGTCGCTGCATTACAGCCAAACAGCATCCGGGACGTGCTCATCACGCGACTGCTGTACGGCTGATTGCTACGACACCGTGGTGACCGTTGACGCATCCACCGTGCGGCCGTCGTTGAACTGAAGCAGCCAGCCACCGTTCGAACCCTGCAACACGCCAGACACAGTGCCGGTGGTGGTCAATGTCCCGGCCGACTGTGACGTGCCCTGGCTCGTCATGCCGACCAACGAAACGCCGTACTGGCCAGCCGGCAGCGGCTGCCCACTGTCGCTGAGCCCGTCGAACGCAACTGCTCCGGTGCTGCCGCTTACGGGTATGCTGCGCACCGGATTGCCCGACGCATCGGTGATCTGAACATGGACGCCAGACAGGTTCGCGGCAGTAACGTTGAACGCCATCTGTGACTGGGTACCCGAGGTCGGCACCGTAATCGACGTCGCCGCCGCGCTGACAGTGTGATTGATCAATCCCGAATATTGCCCCAGCGCCAGTCCCGACAACGTCTGGGAGATGGTGTCCAGTTTGGTGTTGCTCTGCACGAGCTGCTCGACAGTGGAGAACTGCGCGAGCTGTGACACGAACTGCGTTGGGTCGGTCGGCGAGGTCGGATCCTGGTTCTGCAATTGCGCAGTCAACAACTGCAGAAATTCATTCATCTGGGGATCGTTGGCCTGTGGCCCAACAGTTGTGGTGGCAGGTGTGCCACTCAGAGTGTTCAGCAGGGACGATGCCGCGGTGGTCGGTGTAATGGTGGTGCTCATGGTTACCTCATGCAAGAATGTCGATCAGCCCGTCCTGTGTCGATAGTGACGAGGTGGGCTGACTGGGTGGCTGCGCATCGGCCGGGAGCGCGATGCGGACGGCGGGAGCGAACGGTTGGGGAGAGCGGTCCGGTTGCTGGCCGAACCGCAGATCGAGCCCGCCAGTGCCAAGGTTGATCCCGGAATCGGCCAGGTGCTGTTCCATCGCGCCGCGATTGCGCGAGAAGGCATCGAAGGTCTCCGCCCGATCCAGCGTCATCTGCACGCCGACCCCACCGTCGTGGAACGACAGTCTGACCTCGACGCGACCCAACTCGGCGGGATGAAGTTGCATGGTGAGCACGTGGGTGCCGTCCTGGACGGCGCGCCCGATCCGCGCCGCCACCGTTGCGGTGACTTCCGCCGCTGCCTGCGCCGGCAGTGCGGGAGATTCGGAATGGCTGCGCTCAACGCCGGCAATCTGTGGCGCGGCATGCGGCACCGACGCGACGAGGGGTGACGTTGCGGCGTCGCTGGCGACCACGACAGGCTGCTGCTTCTGTGCCGGCTCGCCAGACTGTGCCGGCAGCAGGTCTCCGACTGCGCCGACCGGCCGCGTTGGCGTTGACGTCGCGTCGTCGGCACGCGGCTGCGCAGGTTCAGGTCGCACCGTCAGTGCTGGAGTCGCTGTTGGCTGGTCCGGCGGCGTTGCGGGCGTCGACGGCTGCTCCTTTGTCGTGTGGTCCGACGGGGATGCTGTCATGCGCGTTTCGTCGTCGCTCGCGGTAATTGGCGCTCGCGGCGTTTGTAGCCGCGTTTCGTGACGTCCGGTGGGAGGCGATGGCTTGGCCGGCGTTCCCGAGGCCGGCGGCGGCACGCTGGCCGCCGGCAACGGAACGGCTTCTGGTGGAGCCTCCGCCGCGCCACCATGCTCGCGCGGTTTGCCAGGAGCCGGCTGCGGTTTGACTGCACCAGTTTCCACAGGTGCTCGGAGGCCGGCCTGGCCTGCGTTATGCTCCCCTTGGGGCGGCGTTGGAGCGGCTTTTGCACCGGCCGTTGCCGCGTCCGGCGGAGGATGAGCAGGCTGCGGCATCGCCTCCTCGGCACCAGCCGTCAGCTCTGCGATCAGGTCTGTGAAGCCGGCACCGCCCGCGCCGCGAGCCGACACGCTCTGCGCGCTTCCCGGAGCCGCAGGCGCGGCAGCCTGGCCAAGCACCATTCCGGCCGCCATCGGCCCGCCTAGACTGCGGCGGCGAAATTGGAGACCGACGAATCCAGTTCGTCGAGGCCGGCGCCCATGCCGAACCACGACGCGTTGCCGGCCTCCCGCCCGTTGGCGGCGACACGATGGCAGAAGCCCCAACACGGTGCCGCAGCGATTACGGTACCCCCGGCCTCTTTCGCAACGTCAGACGCCAGAGTGTAAAGTTCGCGTGGCGAAAGGTGCGGCTCCATCAACACACCGATGCGGCCGCCATCTCCGGCCCGACGCGCGACGAACAGCGCCGCATCGCTACCCAGCGACGCGGTGACACCATCTTCCTCATCCCTGGTCTCATGGAATACCAGAGCCGATGTGTCCTGGATCGCCTCGCGCAAGGCGGCAATTGCTCGGCGTGGCTCGGGGCACCCTTCAAGGCCCAGCAGCGCGAGCGGTCGGCGTGCCCGGCGCAGGAGTGTCGCACCGACGTGCCAGGAAGCCGGCGGCTCGCCTGGGCAAGCCTCCGCATCGCCCAGAAAGCAAGCCGGAACCGCAGCTAAAGCATCGGCCAGCCGGCTCGCCAGACTGTCCCTGTCGCCGCTGATGCAGAGATCCGTGAGGGCGAGACGAAGGTCGTCGCTGAGCTCGACCGGCAGCAACTCGCTGAGATAATCGGCGAGACCGGTTCCGAGCAGGTGCAGGCGTGTATCGTTGTCGCAAGCGTCCCAGAATTCACGGGGGACCGGCTGCGCATCCAGCCCGACCGGCACGGCCGCAACACTCGCGGCCAGTGCCAGCGACGAGGGAGCCGGCACCAGCGGCCAGACCGTCGCGCCGGCGGTAAACCATTGAATGATGGCCGGCCCCGTGCAGGCTGTCATGCCTGGCAGGTTGCCTGCCTCGGGGACGATTGTGACGCTCTGTGGCGCGGGCAGTTCCGGCAGCCACGGCTGTAGCAGCACTCCATCCGCAGCATGCATCAAATTGGCCACGCCAGGTCGGCCAGTGAGCACACGACGGACCTGATCCGCTTCGGCATGGCGCAACGTCACTGTACCAAGCGGGTCGCCTATCAGAACCACCTCGGAATGCCGTGCAACAAGGATACCGCCCGGCAACAACGCTATGTCGCCGGTCGAAACGGGTCTGATCGGCAGTATCACGCGCAGGCACTGCAGCCACTGGGCCTGCTGCTTGGACGGCACCTGCGACCACGCAAGATCGATCCTGCGCAGCAATGCGAGCGACGCCGGATCCCCGAGATCCAATTCGATCGGCACCCATTCGGGATAATTGTCGAGTGGCAGTCTTTCGCGGCTGGCGCGATTGCTACGATCGATCGGCCGGGTCAACTCCGGCACATCGACAAAGGACACTCCAATCTCAGCCATTCTGGCTATCGCCCCCTCAACGTGTGCCGGACCCGGTTTGCGTCCGGATTGCATGTGCAACTGAGATCACGCTTACGTGATAGTTGTTGCAGCAAGCTTTCAAAATCTGCTGCCCGTGCGCGGCATCCGCAGTAATCGATGGGCACGTCGGTCTAAGCCGTCGGGCTACCGCGCAGGCTTATCGGTGGGGGCGGGCCTTGTGCCGGCTAACCATGTCGTTCGTCGGACACAGGAGTGACGCATGCGGCCGGTAAAGCACGACCACGGAGGGAGACAACGGAGCTTCGTTCCGTATGATTACCATGTTGGCGGCACACCCCTTGCCGCCACGGCAATGCCGCTTGCGGTGGCGTTGTAGCCTAACTGGCACGGGCCGATGATACCGCCCGGACCGATGAGCACGTCCACCACTGCGGTCGCTTGCATGCGCAACGCCTTCACCTGCAGTTGCTGCACGGCATCGCTGGAAGCAGCCGTCGTGGACTGCCCGCAGCCATAGGCGGAAATAGGACCGACTGAACCGACCCCCGGTGGCGCTGGCACGCCGAGAGGCAGAACCGGCACATGCACCATTGCATCGAGCGTCGCCTGCGGCGCCCAACTCAGATCGACAACCTCGGTCGGCGGAGCGCATCCAACAAGCGCTGCCACGACGACAAACGACAATGTCGCGCCCCGAACCGACGCTTTGCCGCTGGCTGCCCGCATGCAGTTCGCTATATTGCGAAACCGCACGAAAGTCGACGACAGCCCTATCGGCCTCAGTGCCTAGGCCGGTTGGCCTAACGGCTCAACGCCACCATTGGGCCTCGTTCATGCTCATGCGTGTCGCTGGCACACCGCCCGCCCGCCGTGGAGCCCATCCTGCGGGCCGCAGAGGCGCTCTTCCGTCAGCACCAGGACACACGCGTGGCGCTGCACTCTGCCGAAGCGAAGCTGGAAGAGCGTGCCATCATCGATCAGGCAAAGGCGTGCCTGATACGGGGGCGACGCCTGTTGGAACCGGATTGCTTACCGCTGGCCACTGGGCGTTTCGGTGCTTGTCTGCGCGCACAGCTGACGCCGCCGCGCGCTTCGCAGTGGTGCACGCGTTTCCACCCACAATCTGCTGCTGCGCTATTGGTTGGCGGCGTCCGGGCTCGCCGCGCGAGCCGGCGAATGCGCAGGGAGGGAACCATGACGACGGACCATGGCGACGGCGTCATGCGACACCGAACGGTCCGAACGGCGAAAAAGCACAGCACATGACTGTGCCGGCCGCCGGTGACACCGCACTGGATAGCTCCGGCACCATGCTAAATCCTTCTGTTGAAGGCACGACGGCCAGGGTCCATCGCGAGGTGCCAGCGCTGCATGTCGGCGGCTTGTCCGATGCTCCGCCAATTGCGATCGCACCTGCCGCGCGGGTGCACATCTGGGCGGGTAATCCTAGCCTCCAAGGGACGATCTCATCGGTCGCACCAGAGACGAATGGGGCGGATCACCTGCAGTAGGTTGCGGGCAGAACCGACGCGATCCACGTGCCACACAGTCCAGTTCCTGACACCCAGGACAGGAGAATCGTGACCGTCAGGACGATCAAAAGGATGCTGACCGGGAGAGCCAGCATTATGACAATCCGAATCATCAGACGTTCCCCTTGTGCACGCCCAGCAAGTTCTGCACTGCTCTGTGCTGTTATGACATGCGCCACCCCGCGCGGTGCGGACGCCGCGGTCATTCAGCACCTTGGCGACGCTACGCACGCCAGCGGCCAGTATCTGACGCACCACGCTTGCGTGCCATAGCCGCTCGAGTTCGCTCGGCGATCAGACTGCGCTCCTTCTCGGCGAGCGGAGCATAGATGTGCAGCATGAACGGGTCGGCGTCGGCGTCGAACTCGGCTGCAATGAACGGGACGTGCTGCGCCATCAGCCGATATGAACGCCACGTCGCGGGACAGGCGATCGAGCTTCGCCACCAGGACCGCGGCCTTTGCTTTCTGGGCCTCCGCCAGCGCCTCGCGCAACACGGGGCGGCGATCAAGCGCGGCGACGCTCTTGCCTGTCTCGATCTCGGGTCAGCTCGCCGATCAGCTCGAAGCCCTCGCCCCCGACGAAGCGATGGATGGCTTTCCGCTGCGCCTCCAGGCCGAGGCCGGACTTCCCTGCACGCCCGTGCTGACACGGTGGTAAGCGACGACTGCGGAAACGACGCGAGACGTTCCATAATGTCCTAATCAGGGCGTGCAAACATCATGCGCTCATTTTGATTCCCCATATAGCGAATTGCGCCATGCTCGCAACGCTTGCCTGGACTGCTGGCAGTCTACCGACACCACGCACGACGCTGCGCGCCCACTACGTGCGCTGCCCTGGGGATGGCACGAACTGTTCTGGTCTAGGCTGCACACTGTGATGCCTCGGTCGCGGATCAGTGCGAGTGGTAGTTTTGCAGATGCACGCCACATTGTGGAGACGCAATGCGCGAAGGAATATGCGCCGCGTCGCGGCCGCCCGTCGGGGAAAGCATAGAGAGCCAGCGTGGTCTGGAATGGCGTTACACGGACAGCTTTTCGCTACCAGAGTTCCTGCGTCTGTCTGAGCGCGAGTGAGGGTCGGATCACTCGTGGTTGAGCGCATCCGAAGCCGCCTTCCGCTCGGAGTCCACGACCAGGTCTTCACCTGGGTACTCGAACGTCTGGCCGCCCCGCGAGAGTGGCATCAAGACGCCGACAGCCGAGGACCTGGTCCGCCTGGACCGCAATCGCAAAGGTAAGACGCCGTCCAACGCTGACTGGCAGAGTTCGACCGACCCGGATGCCAGGATCGCCAGGTTGAAAGACGGCCGGCCGCATCTGGCCTACAAGCCGGAGCATGCGATGGACCTCGGCATCGGTGCAGTGGTCACGGCCGAGGGCATGTCGCCGACCAGGGCGATACCGCGACCATGCCGGATACCTTGGCCAATGCCATCGAGCATCTCACGGCGGTTGACCCGGCACCGACGCCGGAGACGCCTGCCGAATTGATCGCTGACAGGGGTCTCATTCGCGCAATGCGTTGAAGGCGCGCTTCGTGCCGAACTGGTGGAACGCAGCTTCGCCCTGATCCTCGATCGCGGCGGCATGCGCCGGGTCTGGCTGCGCGGGCGGGACAACGTGCAGAAGCGCTATCTGATCCACGTTGCCGGGTGCAACCAGGGATTGCTGATGCGGTTGCTGACCGGGGCGGGGACGCCCCGGGAGTTCATCGCGATGGCTTCAGGTCGGCTTCTTGACCTTGCAACCAGATGTCGTCCTCATCGTCATGATATTCGTTGCAGCCGACAATCAGCGCGCCGCATTCGCCGTCATGATCAGACCGATCCCACTCGGCTGAATACGCAATCTCTCAACGGGCTGCTAGGCAGGTTCCGCCATTGCATCCAATGCCGTGCGGACGGCCCGGGCCAAATCGCGTCGATCATACGGTTTGTGGAGCAGGTGTTGTCCGTCAGGTTCCGACACGCCGGCATAGCCGGTGGCGAACAGAACCCTCAGACCAGGGCGCAGGCGCCGCGCCGTGGCGGCTAGTTGATGGCCACTCATGCCTTCAGGCATGACGACGTCAGTGAACAACAGATCGACGGGTTGGTCTGACTCGAGGATCGTCAGCGCCGATGGCCCGCTCGACGCCGAAGCCACAGTGTAGCCCAAAGCGGCCAGGTGACGGCGCGTAATCGCGGTCAGGTGCTGATTGTCGTCGACCAGCAGGATCGCTTCCGTCCCGCCGGGATCGGCAGGCGCGGCCCGAGATGCATGAGGCGCCGCCGTAGCATCCTGAGCGGCCCGGGGCAGATACAGCCGGACCTTGGTCCCGACGCCAACGGCGCTTGCGATATCGAGATGTCCGCCCGACTGTTTGGCAAAACCGTAGGCCATGCTGAGGCCCAGGCCGGAACCCGCGGACGGCGGTTTGGTCGTGAAGAATGGCTCGACCGCCTGACGCAGCACGGCTTCCGGCATTCCGACGCCGGTATCTGCCACAGTCAGCACGACGTAGTCGTCGTTGCGCAGCTCAGAGTACGGCGCGGTGCTGCGCGCATCCAGGTGAAAGTTGGCAGCTTCGATTGTGAGGCGACCGCCCTGCGGCATCGCGTCCCGCGCATTCAGCGCCAGGTTGAGCAAGGCGTCACCGATCTGCGACGGATCGGCGCTGGTGCACCATAGGTCAGGTGAGCGCGTGGCTTCGATGTGGATTGCCTCGCCAAGCGTCCTGCGCAGCATCGCGACGTTGTCCTGGAGCAGTGCGTTCAGATCGACGCGCTGCGGCCGCAGCGGCTGGTTGCGTGCGACAGCCAGGAGGCGGCGGGTCAGCAGCGATCCGCTCAGCGCGCTGTTCAGGATCTCGCGCGCCAGCTCGGTGTGCTCAGGGCTGTCGCGGACTGCGTCCATCAGGAATTCCACACTGCCGATGATCACGCCAAGCAGGTTGTTGAAGTCGTGCGCTATGCCGCCGGTGAGCTGCCCCAGCGCCTTCATCTTTTCCGACTGGCGCAGCATCTCCTCGGCGCGCAGGCGCTCCGCGGTCTGGCACTGCAACTCGCGCAGGGTCACCTCGAGCTGAGCGCAGGCCGAGCGCAATTCCGTCTCGGCGCGTTCGCGCTCCGCAATCTCATGTTCTTTGTCTCGGTTGAGCTCGGCAAGCTCTCCGACCCGTTTCTCGAGATTGTCGGCCATCTCATTGAATGAACTGGCGACCACCCCGATTTCATCTCGCGACAATACCTTGGCGCGGGCGCCGAGTTGTCCGGTGGAAAATTCTTTGGCCGCACGAATTATGCTGGTCAATCCCTGCTGAATCGCCTTGCTTACGGAAAAGGTCAGCAACAAGCCTGTGGTTTCGACCGTCAGCGCGGTGGCGAACAGCAGTCTCAGCACCACGCTTTCCAGCCAGCGGGAACCTTCGCCCAGGGTGAACGAAAACTGATCCTCGAGTGTGGTTAGCCGCTGGTCGATCGCGTAAACCGAGGCGAGGAGTTCGGCTATCCTATCCTGCGACGGGTGCGGAGAATGTATTTCCTCCCGCAGTTTTTGCGCGATGGTCAGTAGCTGCTCGGCCATCGGTTGCGCGTCGCTCCATATGCTTATGGCTTTCCTTATGTATGAGATGCCGTTGAAATCGATGAACAGGCTTATCATTCCGTCAACATCGTCGGGGTGGTTGCGTCCCTCCAGGAAACCCTCGCGCGCCACGTCTATGTTCGGGGCTGCCTTCAGAAGCTCCAGCCGCGTCTTGGCATCACCGAGCGGCACCCGCATGAATTGCTCAAAGAGCCGGTAATCCTGATCAGTGCGCGCAACGCCGTATTTGTACAGATGGAAGACGGCGTCCTTCTGCGCCTTGGACCATAGACCTTCACCGCCCACATAAGCCCGCAGGGAGGAGAGAGTATTCAAGGAAAACAGCAGGACGAAAAGTTCAACGCCTATCAACAGCGCCATTGTGCCGACTGTGAAGTACAGCTTACGGGCGATTGAGACATTTCTGAACCACCGATAGAGGAAGAACCCGTTCTCCATTGGTGCAGGACCTGTATCACTCAGGTTGTTGGCGTCCGCACTAAGGCGCCGCTTGATTGCCGGCGATGCGAAGGTCCGCGGCACGTATCGGCTATCGAGCGGCGCGTACCGGATGCGAAGTTGAATCCAGCCCAAGCGGGACGCGATTCGGTGCTGCCAGGTGCCGATAACGCGATGACAACATAAATGCCCTCATCACTGGTTGAAAACGAGCCGCATACATTGCCAGACGGTTGGCAACGCAGCTCCATTGGTGGTTTGCTTGTCGTCGACGAAGCGCCCACGTGCCACCGCTCGGTTGGCGCCGTTGCCCTGGTGTGGCCGGCCTTTTTGCTAACTGACCACCTACTTATAGTTGTATCACCGCTGGCAGCAGCGGCCAAGGCGTCATGTGACGCCCGCGCACGATACGGCCGCCAAACGCGCGTTTATTCCTTCACGAAGCCGCTAGCAGGTGAGTTTCGAATGTCGCGGCGGCCGGAGGGCTAGCCGATCAGCACGGCCTTGCCGATCACCTTGCGATCGATCACCGCCTGCATCGCCTCCGCCGCCTGCGCCAGGGGAAACCGATGCGAGATGCGCGGCCTCAGCTTGCCCTGCGCGGCGAGCTCGATCAGCGCCTTCATGTTGGCGATCGCCAATTCCGGGTTGGCCTCATTCAATCCGCCGATGCGTACGCCGATTGTGTCGATGCCCTTGATCAGCAGGTAGTTGCTGCGGATGTTGGTCGGGCCGCCGCCGAGGAAACCCAGGATCAGCAAGCGGCCGCACCAGGCGAGGCAGCGCAGCGATTCGTCGGTCACCTGCGCGCCGATTGGATCATAGACGATATCGACGCCACGGCCGCCGGTGAAATCCTTCACGCGGTCGATGAAGCCACCCTGGTAGCCGATCGCATGATCGGCGCCTTCCTCCAGGCAGGCACTGCGCTTGTCGTCGGTACTGGCGGTGGCGATCACCTTGGCGCCGAGCAGCTTCGCCACCTGGATCGCGGCGATGCCGATGCCGCCGGCGGCGCCGTGCACCAGCACCCACTCGCCTGGCTGCATGCGTCCGCGCTGGAGCAGCGCGTGATATGCAGTGGAATAGGCGCCACGGAACACGCCGGCGGCTTCCAGGCTCATGCCTGCCGGCACGAGATCGCACAGCGCGGCCTTGGCATTGCCGCGTTCGGCGCAGGCGCCGAGGCTGTGGCGGCTCATAACCTGGTCGCCGACGCGGAACTCGGTGACGCCGGCGCCGACGGAGACCACCACGCCGGCGGCCTCGCTGCCGGGAATGAACGGAGGTTCGGGACGGAACTGATACTGGCCGGCAAGCATCAACACGTCGACGTACTGCACGCCGCGTGCCTCGATGCGCACCTGGATCTCGCCCGGGCCGGGTGGCAGCGGATCCGGCACGTCGCGCAACGCCAATACCTCCGGCCCGCCAAACGCCTCGCACACCACTGCCTTCATGCACGCATTCCCCTTTGTTGCTGCAGTATGGCCGCGTCACCGGCGCGGCGCCAACAGCATCGGGCCGTACTCGCCGAGGAACAGCGCGAATGCTCCGACCCAGGCGAGCGAGGCAACCTCGTACAGGCCCATCTGCCCCTCACCCACCCAGGCGGCAACGATGCGCACCACCGCGGATGCGCTCGCCAGGGCGTAGATCAGCATCGTCACACGGTCGGCGCGCAGCACACGACCGGTGTGGCCGAGTGTCGCGCGCGTCATCACCGCGAGAATCATGGTACCCATCGCACCGGCGGTCAGTGCGTGCACCGCAGCGGCAGGCGGCACGGCATCGGTGATCAGCGAGAGCCCCAGCAGCGCGACGCCGATGACCAGCCAAAGGTAGCCGATGTGCAGGACCAGCAGCAGCGGCTCCTCCAGCGTGGCAATGCCGCGCCAGCGCGCCAGCCGAATCAGGTTCAGGACCGCGGCGATCAGCAGCAGCGCGCCGACCGGCAGCCAGCTCGGCAGGAACGTCCAGGCGATCATGCCGGCGTGCAGCACTCCCAGGGCGATGCGGTCCAGCAGGTCGGCGGACGGTGGCACCGGCTTGATGCCGCGCGCGTTGAGCCAGTTGCGGGTGAACGCCGGCACGATGCGTCCGCTGATCACCGAGATCAGCACGATCACCACGGCGATGCCGAGACGCCAGCCAATGTCGCGCTGCAGGTGCATCAGCAGATTGGCGATCGCCAGCACGAACACCGGCGCGAGCAGCGGATAATTGCGCCTGTTGCCGACCGCCAGCAGTTCGCGTGCCGCGACGACCTCCAGCGCGACGGGAAAGGAGAGATCGGCTGCCACTACCAGCCATCCGGGGATCAGCATCGAACCCAGGCAGACGATGCGCCCGAGCAGCCACAGTCCCAGCAGCACCGCCAACGGTGTTCCCGTCACCGGCGCTCGGCCGGTCCAATTGGAGATCGCGGTCAGCAGGAAGCCGCCGGCCGCGGCCATCACGAAGCCGAACAGCATCTCGTGGATGTGCAGGCTCAGCGGATCGAACCTGCTCGGCAGGTCGAACTGCCCGGTGAGCAGCGGCATCCACGCCGCCATCGCAAGAGTTGCCCACGCACCGGCGGCGAGGAAGAACGGACGGAATCCAGCGGTCAGCAGCGGCGGCATTTTGCGGTCCTGGACCTGCCGGCCATAATCGCACAACACCAGCGAGGACACACGGCCATGTCGGGAGCCAACACGTTCAAGTTCGTCATGCTGCCGCCGCAAACGGAGGTGACACGCGGCTGGGGTCGCGCGCTCGCCGAGACCATGCCCGAGGTTCGGGTGATCATTGCCGAGGATCAGGCGACGGCGGAGCGCGAGATTGTCGATGCAGAGGCGGCGTTCGGCCGGCTGCCGAGGGAGGTGCTGGCGAAGGCACGGCGGCTGCGCTGGCTCCAGGCGCCGCAGATCGCGCCGCCTGCTGGATACTACTATCCCGAGTTGATCGAGCATTCGCTGACGGTCACCAACTTCCGCGAGATCTTCAACGACCACATCAGCGCGCACATCATGGCCTTTGTGCTGGCGTTCGCGCGGGGTCTGCAGGTGTTTATTCCACAGCAGCTTCGACGCGAGTGGAAGAAGACGCGCGAGAACACCGGCGTCGTGCATCTGCCTGAGGCGACCGCGCTGATCGTCGGCGTGGGTGGCATCGGGGCAGAGACGGCGCGGCTGGCCGCAGCGTTTGGCATTACGGTGCTGGCGACGGATGCGCGGCGTACTTCGGCGCCGCCTGGCGTGGCCGAGTTGCACAAGCCGGAGGTGCTCGATGCGCTGCTGCCGCGCGCGGACTTCGTCATCCTTACGGTGCCGCACACGCCGGCCACTGAAGGCTTCATGCATCGCGCGCGCTTCCAGCGCATGAAGCGCAGCGCGTTCTTCATCAATATCGGCCGCGGTATGACGACGAAGCTGGATGATTTGGTGGCGGCACTCAATGCCGGTGAGATCGCGGGGGCGGGGCTGGATGTGTTCGAGCAGGAGCCACTGCCGGCGGAGCATCCGCTGTGGACCATGCCCAACGTGCTGCTGACGCCGCATACGGCCGGATGGGGGCCGTATCTGGATGACCGGCGTTACCAAATCATGGTCGACAACTGCCGCGCGTTCCTCGACGGCAAGCCGCTGCAGAATGTGGTGGACAAGGCTTCGTGGTTCTAGGGCAACCTGGGCTGAAGGACGCACGCATGAGCACGCTGGTGGTGGTGTATGAGCTGGAAGGAAATGGCCGCACGATTGTCAGCGATGCGCTGGATGGTGCAGCGGAGGCGATCTATCTGCCCGACCTCGACGATGCGGGACGCGCCGATGCACTGCGCAAGGCGGACGCGGTGCTGGCGCGCACCACGCGAGAGCTTCGACAGGGCGAGATCGCGTTGCTGAAGGATGTTCGCCTGGTGCAGTTCATCAACGCCGGCATCGACTTCGTGCCGTTGGCGGAGGTGCCGGCAGGTGTGCCGGTGGCGACCAACGGCGGTGCGTATGCCGAACCGATGGCTGAGCACGCGCTGGCGATGGCGTTTGCGGCGGCGAAGCGTCTGCTGGTGGAGCACGCGGCGCTGGCGCGGGGTGAGTTCAATCAGTTTGCGCGGAACCGCATGCTGGCCGGTGGTGTATGCGGCATTCTGGGGTTCGGCGGCATCGGGGTCGCCACGGCGCGACTGGCTCGTGGCATCGGCATGAAGGTTCACGCGATCAACCGGCGCGGGCGCAGCGAGGAACCGACCGACTGGATCGGTACGCCGGATCAGCTCGATCTGCTGCTGGCGGCGTCCGATGTGCTGGTGATCTGCACGCCGCTGACGCCGGCCACGCAGGGTATGATCGGCGCCGCGCAACTGGCGCGAATGAAGGAAGACGCGATCCTGGTCAATGTGGCGCGCGGCGAGATCGTCGATGAGCGCGCGTTGTATGAGCGGCTGGTGGCGTTTCCGAAGTTCAGCGCATGCATCGATGCGTGGTGGATCGAGCCGGTCCGCCACGGCACGTTCGGCATGGATCAGCCATTCATGTCGTTGCCCAACGTGATCGGGTCACCGCACAATTCGGCGGCGGCGATTGCGGGGACCGGGGCGACGGGACTGCGGCGTGCGGTCGCCAATATCAGGCGTGCATTGGGGGGCGAGACACCGCTGCATCTGGTACCGCCCGCGGACCGGATGATGTGAGATGCCTACAAAATGACCCTGGCACGCGGCACAGACCGGCTGGAGTCCGCTCGCCTGGTGCTGCGGCGAATCGCGCCGGACGATCTGCCGTTCTTCACCCGCATTCACGCACTCCCCGAAGTCGCGCGGTACCTTTGGCCCGGAGGCCAGCCGCGCTCGCCCGAGCGAACGGCCGCTTGGTTGCAGGCCACTCTCGAGAGCTATGAGCGTCTCGCACTCGGCTATCTCGCCGTCCTGCGCAAGGAAGACGGGGTGCTGATCGGGCGCTGCGGCCTGACGGAACTCGCTGTCGAATCCGCGACCCCCGAACACGGACTTCGCAAAGGATGGTTCGGGGACGCGGAGGCGCCTGCCGACGTCCCGCTGACATTCGAGTGTGAACTTGGCTACACGTTCGACCTCGCCGTCTGGGGTCAGGGGTTCGCCGCGGAAGCGGCGCATTGCGTTCGCGACTATGCGCGCGACGTTCTGCTTCTGTCTTACGCAATCTCGGCCATTCTGCCGCAGAACGCCCGCTCGCGGCGCATCGTCGAACGGTTCGGTGTGCGTGCCGATGGCCAGATGGAAGTGGTCAGTCTCACGTTCGATCGCTACGTGTGGCCACTCGCGACAGGCGGTACGACGCGGCCCCAACCAGCATCCCCGCAATAGGAAGCTGGCAACCGATTACCTTATCTCCCGACCCTTCCTGCTTCGCGGGAGAAGGTGAATCATCCTTGCGCGACCAGCTTTGCGAAGTCCGCCAACTGATCGGCTTCCACATCCGACACAGCATAGTAGCGAATACCTCCGTGTCGCCAGGTGATGACGTTGAATCCCTGACGCGTCTCCTCGCGGAATGCTTCGTCGTGGCCGGACGACGCCCACGCGAACAGGTTGATCACGTGTTTGGCGTGCCGATACACCACCACCGCAGTAGCATGACCATCGACGTAATCCTGCCGTCCGCCAACCAGTGGGAAGCCCGCGTCCTTCAGTTCGAGCACCGGCGGCGAGACATCCAGCCGTGCCGACAGCCACGGCTTCACCGTGTGCTGGTCGCTGGTCAGTACGTCGGTCAGGTGATCGGCCTGCAGCGAACGGATGTGGCTGTCGATCACCGCGATTGACGGATCGCTCTGCCCGCCCATGACCAGCACAGTCAGGGCCACGCCGGCCAGCGCACCCACGAGGCCGGTTCCCGCCAGACTGAATGCTGGCATGCGGAACCATGGACGCACCGCCCGCGGCGGCTCCTCATGGGGCAGTGCTGCGCCGATACGCGCGGCCAGTCCGGGTGGGGCACGGTGATACGGCAGTTTGGTTCGGATCGCCGACTGCATGGCGCGCAACTCCTCGAGCTTGGCCGCGCAGGCGTTGCAACCGGTGACGTGGCGGTGCACGCGGAACCGCGCGATCGGTCCCAATGCGCTGTCGATCATTCCCGACAGCTGGACGGTGGCGCGTTCACACTCCATGGGCGTCCTCCGTCTCGGCCTGCGCCAGCCATAGCTTGCGCAGGCTGAGCCGCGCGCGCGACAGGCGCGACATCACCGTGCCGATCGGCATTCCGGTCACTTCGGCGATTTCCTTGTAGGCGAGGTCCTCGACCTCGCGCAGCAACAGCACCTCGCGATATTCCGCCGGCAACTGCTCCATCAGCTGGCTGAGGGTCTGGCTATCGATGCTCTCCAGCAGCAGCGATTCCGGATCGCGCGGACGGCTACCCCACATGGTCTCCTCCTTGTCCGCGCTGTCCGCCACCGGGGTGTCGGGCACGAACATCATCCGCCCCGAGCGGTTCTCCTTCACCCAGGTCATGAAGGCGTTGCGAACGATGGTCAGCAGCCACACGCGGAAATTCCCTCCCTGGAACGCGTCGAAATAGCGATACGCCCGCAGATAGGCGTCCTGCACCACGTCCTCGGCATCGGTCGTGTTGCCCGCCAGCCAGCGGGCAAGGTTGTACGCGGCATCGAGGTGCGGCAGTGCGAGCAACTCGAAGCGTCGGCGGCGGTCGTCGTGGGGCAAGGCTTTTGTCCTGACTGCGGGCTGCCGCGTCTTCTACCAGGGTGGGGGACAGATTATTCCCGGAGCGTGGGTGAGTAAGCCGGCTACTATTCCGCCACCGCCACGCGCGGTCTGGTCTTGCGATCACGGTGTCCGCTCACCTCGGCACCCGCGGCGCGATCCAGCCGCAGGCTGGTTATTGGCGCGGCGAGCGATATCGCCGATACCACCAGGAACGCGACGGAGAAGTCCGACAGCAGCGGCTGCTGATGGCCCAGCAGGTGAATGGAAGCGGCGAGCACAGCCGCCGATACTGCGATGCCCAGTGTCAGCGACATCTGCTGGAACGTCGTGTAGAAACTGGTCGCGGCGCTCATTTGCGGCCTTGGGACATCAGCATAGGCGATCGTGTTATAGGCCATGAACTGCAGCGACTGGAAAAACCCGTTGAGCAACAGCACGAGATAGATCGCCACTATCGGCCAGCTCGGCCGGAATGCAGCGGTCAATGCCAGCAGCAGCGTCGCGACCAGCCCGACCCAGATGAACACGTTGCGAAAACCAAGATGGCGCAGGAAATGCGGCGCGATGAGCCGCATTGCCATCGAACCGACCGAACTGACAAAGGTGATCAAGCCGCTGCGCGCCGCCGACAGGCCGAAGCCCAATTGCAACATCATCGGCAACAAGAACGGCATCGCGCCCACCGCAATACGCGACAGCGAGCCGCAGATCACGGAATAGCGAAAAGTCGGAATGCGCAGCATGCGAAAATCCAGCATCGGCCGCGGATGGTGGCGCGCATGCAGCACATAGAGCGCGGCCGCGACCGCACCCAGACAGAACAAGCCCGGCGTGGCCGCGCTCGACCCCACACCCCGGCTCGCCATTTCGATGCTGAACATCAGCGATGCCAGCGCGGTGCCGGACAGCAACAGCCCGCGCAAATCGAATGGTGTGTGCGTTTGTTCCTTGATCTCCTCGATGTAGCGCGTGACCAGCAGGATACCGGTGATGCCGATCGGTACGTTGATGTAGAAGATCCAGTGCCACGACAGGTAGGTGACAATAAACCCGCCAACCGGCGGACCGACGATAGGCCCGATCGTAGCGGGAATCATCAGCCAGGCCATCGCCTTAACCAGGTCGGTCTTCGACACCGCGCGCAACATCACCAGCCTGCCGACGGGAGACATCATTGCGCCGCCGGCGCCTTGCAGCATGCGCGCCGCCACCAGGAACGCCAGGGTCGGCGCCTGAGCGCAGGCGATCGAGCCCAAGGTGAATACGGCGATCGCCGCGCGGAACACTGTGCGCGAGCCAAACCGGTCCGCCAGGCGGCCGCTGGCCGGGATGAACATGGCGAGCGTCAGCAAATACGATGTCAACGCCACGTTCATATGCAGCGCATCGGCGTTGAAGCTGTTCGCCATGGTCGGCAGAGCGGTTGCCAACACTGTGCCGTCCAATTGCTCCATAAACATCGCGCTGGCGACGATGAGCGATACGGCGCGCGGGCTGGCCCCGCGCTTTGACGTTACGGTCACAACGGGTTCGGGCATCGCGGGAGGGATAATATGGCGCAGGTGCCGGAGCAACGGTTCGGCGGGCGTGCTACCTGGGCGCTGGTATGCCAAGGTGGCAGCCGGTCAGTTTCAGCGAGTAGGCGGAATCTGACACTTGGGATCCAGGTGGTGCCCGCTATCTCATTGATTGGCCCGGTTCTACCTCGCGGTGCGACCGGTAACGCCCCCTAGGTTGCGGGCGAACGACCGACGAACGCAGCGTGATCCGAGCCTGCTCGTGCAATCAAGTCTCGCGCGCGACCCGGTCCGTCAACTCGACAGCATTCAGGACGCGCACATTGCCGCAAGCCTCCCGTGGAAAACGCCGTGACGAAATAGTCCGCCCGCGCGAACGCGGCACGGAGCAGGGACCTGGCGTGGTCCGAGTCGGGAAGAACTGGCGCCAAACCCTCCGGTGTCGATCAACCCATGGACCCGCAGGCCGCGAACTGCCTGCGCTCCCCTGGCCTCGCCGTCAAAGACCCTAGGACCCGCCGCTGCGGCAACGAGGCCGCATCCATATCGCGCCGGTCACTCTCCGCGCTGGGCACGTTGCAGCGCATGCGCACCGCGCGAAGCGCATACAGTGCCTCCGTGGCCCTTCGCTGCCTCCGTACTTCCTCCGTGCAGATGCTTTCCTGCAAGCCGGCGGGAATAACCGCTGCGCTGCGCTGGTAGGGACGAGCAGCGCAACGGGAGTCCATCCATGAGCATCGATCCAAACCTGGAACGTCGCGGTTTTCTCAAGTGCATGACCTGGGCGGGCACCGCCATGGTCTGGACAGTGGCGGGCGGCGTGCCGCGCTCGCGCCTGATCGGCAGCGCGGAGGCCGCGGGCAACGAATTCACCTTCGTGCAGATCAGCGACAGCCACCTTGGCTTCGACAAGGCGGCAAATCCGAACGTCACGGCGACGTTGCAGGAGGCGCTGGATGACGTCGGCAAGCTGCCGAAGAAACCGGCGTTCATGATCCACACGGGTGACATCACGCATCTTTCCAAGCCGGCGCAATTCGACACCGCGGCACAGCTCTGCGGTGCGACGAAGCTGACGATGCACACCGTGCCCGGCGAGCACGACATCCTGGAAGAGGACGGCAAGAGCTACCTCAACCGCTTCGGCAAGGGCACCAAGGGCGACGGCTGGTACAGCTTCGACGCCGGCGGCGTGCATTTCATCGGCCTGGTGAACGTGGTGAACCTGCAGGGCAACGGACTGGGCAATCTCGGACATGACCAGCTCGAATGGCTCGAGGACGACGTGAAGCACCTGTCGGCCAGCACGCCCGTCGTCGTGATGGCACACGTGCCGCTGTGGATCGTGTATCAGGACTGGGGTTGGGGCACGGCGGACGGCGCGCAGGCGCTGTCGTATCTGAAGAGGTTCGGCTCGGTGACGGTGCTGAACGGCCATATTCATCAGGTGATGCAGAAGGTGGAAGGCAAGGTGGCGTTCCACACCGCGCGCTCGACTGCCTTCCCGCAACCAGCGCCTGGAACGGCGAAGAGTCCTGGCCCGATGGTGGTGCCGGCTGGCGAACTGAAGCAGTACCTCGGGATCGCCAACGTCAACCTGGTGTCAGCGAAGGCGCCGCTTGCCATCGTCGATACGCCGCTCGCCGGCTGAGGGACGCACCATGAGCGAGATTTTGGAGCCGGGCGGCATCGCCCGGCGCCTGCTGCTGCGTCGCGTAGTTGGCACAGGCATCACGGTCGCGATCGGTAGCCGCATGGCGGTGGCGGCCGAGGCGCAGGTGGTCATCGACAACTTCACCTTCTCGCCGACACCGCTGCAGGTGAAGGTCGGCACGACGGTGACATGGGTCAACCACGACGACATCCCCCACAGCCTCGTCTGCCCGAACCTGCAGGTCCATTCACATCCGCTGGACACCAATGACACCTTCAGCCACAAATTCGAGCAGCCGGGGACGTATGACTATATCTGCGGGCTGCATCCACATATGCATGGACAGGTCGTGGTCTCCTAAACCTGGACGAAGCTGTGGCTGTTGAAGACCCAGGGCGTTGCGCCGTTGCTGGTGATCGAGCCCAGCAACGTGCCTCCACCCGAGAATGATCCGTTGCTGCTGTAGAACAGATTGCCGGTATCTTGTTGGTAGACGAAAGCACCTTTGCCACCGTTGGTAAGGGTGGAGGAGAGACGCGCCGCGGTATTTGCAACATCGGCCAGGTCTTGATTGAGCACGAGTGCGGCGCCGCCGAGGTCGTAGGCGTTAACCGCCAGGGTGCTGCTGCCCGTTGTGTCGAGCGCGATAGTGTCGCCTTTCGCCGCGTTGAAGTTCATCACTGTGGTGTTGTTTCCGGAGCTGTCCTGGTCGAACACGAACCGATCGGCAGCACTGTTCCCGGTGATGAAGTTCATGCCGCCGCCGCCGATCACAGTGGCTGCAACGCTGCCTTGCAGCACGATGGTGTCATTGCCGCTGCCGCCTTGTACGGTTTCTGTGTTTGCGACCGTCACACGGTTGGTCTGGTTGGCAAGGGTCAGGGTGTCGTTGCCGGCACCGAGATCCACGGAGCCGTTCACTATGCTGCTCCCGAACTTTATGGAATCGGAGCCCGTGCCGCCGATCAAGGTGGCTACATTGCTGACTGTGCCGGTGTTTGCGGTATTGGCAAGGATCAGCTTGTTACTGCCGACGCCGAGATCAACGGACATCGCGGTGGTCAACGCACTGCCCAACGTGACGGTATCGTTGCCGGTGCCGCCGGCGATGGTCTCGACGTTGGCGACGGTGACATTGTTGGTGGCGTTTGCGAGGGTCAGACGATCGCTGCCGGCCCCGAGATCGACGCTGCCACAGGCGAGCGCGGTGCCCAGCGTGATGGCGTCGTTGCCCGCGCCGCCAATCAGGGTGTTGACGTTGCTGACGGTGCCGGTGTTGACGCCGGCCGCCAGTGTCAGCTTGTTGCTGCCGGCGCCGAGGTCCACCGACATGGCGGCGGTCAGCACGCTGCCCAGCGTGATGGTGTCGTTGCCGCTGCCGCCAACGAGGGTTTCGACGTTTGCCACCGTCGCCGTGTTGGTGGCGTTCGCCAGTGTCAGCTTGTCGCTGCCGGCGCCGAGATCGACGCTGGAATTGGCAGCGGCGGTTGCCAAGGTGATCGTGTCGTTGCCGGTTCCGCCGATGATGGTCTCGGCGTTGGCGACCGTGGCCGAGTTCGTGCCGTTGGCGAGGGTCAGCGTGTTGCTGCCGGCGCCGAGATCTGCGCTGCCACCGGCGAGAGCGGTGCCCAGCGTGATGGCGTCGTTGCCCGCGCCGCCAATCAGGGTGTTGACGTTGCTGACGGTGCCGGTGTTGACGCCGGCCGCCAGTGTCAGCTTGTTGCTGCCGGCGCCGAGGTCCACCGACATGGCGGCGGTCAGCACGCTGCCCAGCGTGATGGTGTCGTTGCCGCTGCCGCCAACGAGGGTTTCGACGTTTGCCACCGTCGCCGTGTTGGTGGCGTTCGCCAGTGTCAGCTTGTCGCTGCCGGCGCCGAGATCGACGCTGGCATTAGCAGCGGCGGTTGCCAAGGTGATCGTGTCGTTGCCGGTTCCGCCAATCAGGGTGTTGACGTTGCTGACGGTGCCGGTGTTGACGCCGGCCGCCAGTGTCAGCTTGTTGCTGCCGGCGCCGAGGTCCACCGACATGGCGGCGGTCAGCACGCTGCCCAGCGTGATGGTGTCGTTGCCGCTGCCGCCAACGAGGGTTTCGACGTTTGCCACCGTCGCCGTGTTGGTGGCGTTCGCCAGTGTCAGCTTGTCGCTGCCGGCGCCGAGATCGACGCTGGCATTAGCAGCGGCGGTTGCCAAGGTGATCGTGTCGTTGCCGGTTCCGCCAATCAGGGTGTTGACGTTGCTGACGGTGCCGGTGTTGACGCCGGCCGCCAGTGTCAGCTTGTTGCTGCCGGCGCCGAGGTCCACCGACATGGCGGCGGTCAGCACGCTGCCCAGCGTGATGGTGTCGTTGCCGCTGCCGCCAACGAGGGTTTCGACGTTTGCCACCGTCGCCGTGTTGGTGGCGTTCGCCAGTGTCAGCTTGTCGCTGCCAGCGCCAAGATCGACGCTGGCATTGGCAGCGGCGGTTGCCAAGGTGATCGTGTCGTTGCCGGTTCCGCCGATGATGGTCTCGACGTTTGCCACCGTCGCCGTGTTGGTGCCGTTCGCCAGTGTCAGCTTGTCGCTGCCAGCGCCGAGATCGACGCTGGAATTGGCGGCGGCGGTTGCCAAGGTGATCGTGTCGTTGCCGGTTCCGCCGATGATGGTCTCGGCGTTGGCGACCGTGGCCGAGTTCGTGGCGTTCGCGAGGGTCAGCTTGTCGCTGCCGGCGCCGAGATCGACGCTGGCATTAGCAGCGGCGGTGGCCAAGGTGATCGTGTCGTTGCCGGTTCCGCCGATGATGGTCTCGGCATTGGCGACCGTGGCCGAGTTCGTGCCGTTGGCGAAGATCAGGATGTCGTTGCCAGCGCCGAGATCGATCGAGGCGTTGGTGACGGCGTTGGGCAGAATGGTCGTGCCGCTGACAGGCCCAGCGGCCACGAACTTGCCGACATCGACTTCGGCGATTCCAGTCGACAGCAGGGACAGCGGGATCGCTGAGGGCTCGTCGAACCCCCACGGGTTGATCAGTTGCACCATGGCCGTGCCGCCGACCATGGTCAGGCTGCCGAACATGTAGGCGTGATCGTTGTACAGGCCGTAAGGCAGGCTTCCCGTGCCCGGGGTGTCCATCACGATCAGATCGCCGGCCGCCGTGAAGCTCTGTAACTGCGACAAGGTGAGGGAAGCCGGGGCCATCCACGTCGTCGGCTGACCTGTCAGTTCCTCCATGGCGATCAGCGGGCTGCCGCCGTTGCTGATCGCGCCATAGCCGCCGTCCAGGGTTGCTACCGCCTTCTCCAGGACCTGGACCCAGATCTCCTTCTGCCCGTTGAGCACGTCCTGGGTCGCTCCGTTGTTGACCGCGTAGCTCGGGAACGTGTTGGTTATGGTGACCGACGTGGCCTCGAAGGCGGTCGTGTAGTAGCTCGGCAGTTGACCGGTGGCGGCGAGGTAGAGCGTCACCGTCTCGGTGCCGTTGGCATTGGCGCAGATCATGTCGGTGATCGCGCTGGGGTGCCACAGCGCCAGTTCGCCGATCGACGACAGCAGGAAGCAATCGCCGATCTGCCCCTGGTTGATGTCGCTGACGGCGATCAGCGAGGTATTACCCGCCTCCTGCAGGTAGAGAACCTGCGTGAGCGTGGCCGTCGCGTAGACTGTGGGTGGCGCCGCTGCGGTGGCGTGCGGCGTGGTAACCGCGGCACCGCCTGCCGTCCGATCATCAGGGGCAAACACGCTGTCGGACAGGTCGCCGTCCGTCGGGTCACCAAACTGGTCGAACGGGTCGAGATCGGTCAGATGGCTACCGTTGGAACCGACGCTGGTAGAGTAATGTATTCTCATCATGGCGATCTCGCTGTGTGGTGCGAGTTTTTCGCCACCTTGCGGCCTTGCAGGACGTTGCTGCCGCGCGGTTTACGGACATGACCGTAGGAACAAAACGCTGACAAAGCATGAACGCGCAGCTGTGCAGATGGTGGTGGAAGGCTGACGCTGGCATCGTGTTTCCGTCATCCCCGGGACGGAGCGACGCGATGAGCCAGGACAAGCCGGACAACACCCAGGCGGTGCGCCAAACCAACCAGTCGTTCTTCTTCGAGTCGGACATCTTCCGCGCCAGTCGTCTGATCGCCCGCCGCGCCCGTCCGGGTGGCGAGGTGCAGGAGCCGGCACGCGCCATCCCGTTGTTCCGCGAGTGCGACGTGCTGGTTGTGGGCGGCGGACCCTCGGGGACGGCAGCGGCGGTGGCAGCGTCGCGTACCGGCGCGGATGTCGTGCTGCTGGAACGCTACAACCACCTCGGCGGCCTCGCCACCGGCGGCCTGGTGATCTGGATCGACCGCATGACGGACTGGACTGGCGCGCAGGTGATCCAGGGAATCGCGTCCGACCTGCTGGATCGGCTGCCGAAGGACGCGATCGCCGGTCCGCCGCGCGGGCTGTGGGGCAGTGCCGACGAGGCCACCATCGCTTATTGGCGCGAACGCACCGCTGCGTACCATGGCATCGTCACCTGGTCGCCGACCATCGATCCGGAGCGGCTGAAACTCGCCAGTCAGGAACTGGTGCTGGAGAGCGGCGTGCACCTGGTGCTGCACGGCCTCGGCTGCGCGCCGATCATGCAGGACGGCGCCGTGGCTGGCGTGGTGTTCGAGAGCAAGGAAGGCCGCCTGGCGATCCGCGCCCGCGTCACTGTGGACTGCACCGGCGACGGCGACATTTTTGAGCGCTCCGGCGCAGGCGCCGACAGCGACATCGAGGAGCGCGACATCCACCACTGCATGAACACGTCCTGGATCTGGGGCGGCTGCGACATGGCGCGATGGATCGCGTTCAAGGCTGGCGACGCGGTGGGTTTCTCCGCATTCATGGAGCGCGGGCGCTCGCTGTGCGGCGGGCTGTTCGAGCGGCCGTTCGTGTCCTGGCGCAACGACGTGGCACTGTTCATGGGGCCGCGGCTGTCCGGCTATTCCGCAGTGGATGTTCAGGACCTGACCGAGGTGGAGATTCGCTCGCACCGGCTGATGGCGCAGCACCTCGACGTGTATCGCGCGCATGCGCCGGGGTTCGAGCAGGCGTTCCTGATGTTGTCGGCGCCGCAGTTGGGCGTGCGCCATTCGCGGCGGCTTCCCGGCGTGACGCGCGTGACGCGCGGGCGTTGGAGCGATGCGACGCCGTGGGAGGATGAGATCGGCGTGTCTCCATCGTTGTCACCCAAACTGCCGCCGGTATCGGTGCCGTATGGCTGCCTTGTGCCTCGGGTGGTGGACGGGCTGCTGGTGGCGGGGCGGCACGTGTCGTGCGATGCGGCGAGCCACTCGTTCCTGCGCGAGATCCCGCAATGCTGGCTGACCGGGCAGGCGGCCGGTGCAGCGGCGGGGGTGGCGGTGCGGCACGGCGTGGCGCCGCGCGCGGTGCCGGTTGGGAAGGTGCAGACGGAGTTGCTGCGGCAGGGCGCGTTTCTGCGGGCCGGGGGTGTGATGGGTAAGGAGACGATGCGTTTCGGACGGCGATGACGGCGGCACCGCGATTGCCGGTATGTGGTCCGCTGTCGAATGCGTCGGCGGCGAGGTCGCGGCCGAACTGCGCACGCTGCGCGAGGCTGCGTACACCATCGTCGATTGGCAGCCGCCGCTGCGGACGTTCAGGGCCATCATCGGTGTCAGCCTCGCGTGCAATCCCGGTCCCCATGTCACAGACGTTGGCAAACCGACGCCAGCACCGGCGCGGTGTTCGCCAGCGAGCCGTTTGGCGCGGCGTAGCGGTCTTGTTATGATGCCGCACTTACGGCCGGCAGCAGACCGGCGGCGGCAGGGGGGCGGCGATGGCGATTCCGACCTATGACTGGATTGCGCATTACGCGTCGACGCGCGGCGACTGTGTCGCCATGGAGGACCTCGCTACAGGCCGAAGCTTTACCTACGCTGAATTCCATCGGCGTGTAGACCGCGTCGCTGCCGGCCTGCGCGCCCGGTTCGGTGTCGCGTGCGGCGACCGCGTAGCGGTTCTTGCACATAATTCGTCCGACCTGTTCGAGTTACAGTTCGCCTGCGCACGCATAGGCGCGATATTTGCGCCAATGAATTGGCGCCTGACAACGCCCGAACTGCGCTTCATCGCCAGTGACTGCGAGCCGGTCGTGATGTTCTACGATGTCGAATTCGGCGACACGGCGCTGGAACTCTCCGCCACTTGCGGCGTGCGACACCTGTGTGGTCGCGATCCGGCGGACAGCGCCTATGAGCGGCTGATCGCGGAAGCCGCTAAGGATGTGACGTCGGAACCGCTGACGCACGACGATGTCGCGACGATTCTGTACACGTCGGGTACCACCGGCCATCCCAAAGGCGCGATCATCACGCACGGGATGCGGTTCTGGCAGACCATAAACCTGACCGGCCCCGCACGGATAACAGCCGACAGCACAGCCCTCGTCGTTCTGCCGCAGTTCCACGTAGGCGGCCTCGACGTGTTCGCCAACCCCGTGTTCCACTACGGGGGTAAAGCGGTGGTAATGCGCGCCTATGATCCCGCTCTTACATTACGCCTGTTCACCGACCGCGACGTCAACATCACCCACTTTATCGGCGCACCCGCACACTTCCAGTTCATGGCGCAACTGCCGCAATTTGCCGACGCGTGCTTCAATCCGCATCTGCTCGCCTATGTCGCTGCGGCACCCGTGCCACTGCCGTTGCTGCATCAGTGGCGCGAACGCGGCCTTACGCTGATCCAGGCTTATGGCATGACCGAGACCTGCGGCATCATCACGATGATGGAGCCGAGCGACGCGTTGCCCAAGGCTGGGTCGGCCGGCAAATCCTGCCTGCATTTCGCGGTGCGCCTGGTGGGTGCCGACGGCACGGATGCGCCAGCCGGTCAGATCGGCGAAATCTGGGTCAAAGGTCCCAGCACCACGCCTGGCTACTGGAAGCGACCCGAAGCAACGGCCGGCACCTTCACTGATGGCTGGCTACGCACCGGCGACGCCGCTTTGACTGACGAGGACGGCTTCTACTACATCGTGGACCGCTGGAAGGACATGTACATTACCGGCGGTGAAAATGTCTATCCGGCGGAAGTCGAAGACGTGCTCTATCAACTTTCGTCCATCGCGGAAGTTGCGATCATCGGTGTGGCGGACGAACGCTGGGGTGAGGTGGGCCGCGCCATCATCGCCCTCAAACCCGACCAGGCGCTGACTGAAGCTGAGATCATGCTTCATTGCGAGGCAAATCTCGCGCATTACAAACATCCGCGGTCGATCCGGTTCGTCGACGCATTGCCACGAAACGCAACCGGCAAAGTGCACAAGCCGACGTTGCGGCAGCAGTTCGGCGCCGCCAGACTAAATTGACTCGTTTTCTGGCCGATGCCTAAGCTGCCTCCCAATCGCCGGAATGGCGACTAGGGAGGGAAAAATGCGACGCGCTCGTTCGCTTTCGATCACACTGCTGCTTGCACTGCTGACACTGGCAATTGCGAGGCAGCCGGCTCGCGCCGCCGATGACACCATCAAGATCGGCTACATCGATCCCTTCTCAGGCGCTTTCGCCTCCGGCGGTGATGCGAGCCTGAAGATGTTCCAGTTCATCCTGGACTACGTCAATGGCAAGGGCGGAGCGCTCGGCAAGAAGTTCGAGCTGGTGACATTCGACGACAAGCTCCAGCCGTCCGAGGCGCTGATCGCGCTCAAGAACGTCACTGATCAGAACATTCCCTTCGTCATGTCGTGTGTCGGCTCCAATGTCGGATCAGCACTGATTGACGCAGTGAACAAGCACAACGAACGCAATCCCGATAACCGGGTTCTGTTGCTGAACTGCGGGGCGCTTGCCACCGAGCTCACCAATGAGCAGTGCAGCTTCTGGCACTTCCGCTTCATTGGCAACGTGGCGATGCGGGCGGTGGCGCGGATCAAGTCGCTGCCGAAGACGGTAACGTCCGTCTATATGCTCAACCAGGACTACCTGTTCGGCCAGTCGATCGAGCACGACACCAAGCGCTACCTCGCGGAATTTCGGCCGGACATCAAGATCGTCGCCGACGAGTTCATCCCTCTGATGCAGATCAAGGATTTCGCGCCCTACATCACGAAGATCAAGGCGTCCGGAGCGCAGTCGTTGGTGACTGGAAACTATGGTCCGGACCTCAACCTGCTGATCAAGGCCGGCGTCGATGCAGGGCTCAATATCCGCTACGACGCCTATCTCGCTCAGGTGATCGGTGCGGCCACGGCGATCGGCAGCTATGGCGATGGACGGCTCACATCCGTCATGGAGGACCACGAGAACATTCCGGTGGAAGAGCACAACGCGGAAGCCGAGGAATTTTTCAAGAAGTGGCGCGCGACACATGATTTCGCGTTCATCGACGTGCCAAACGTGACGCAGTTCGAGATGATGGTGCGGGCCATCAATCAGGCTGGATCCACCGACACGGTGAAGGTGGCGGAAGCCCTGGAGGGCATGGAGCAGAAGGACCTGTTCGGTGCCGTGAATATCATGCGCAAGGACGACCATCAGCTTCTCGAGCCCTACTATGAGGCGGTGTTCACCAAGGGTGTGAAATACGACGTGGAGAAGACGGGACTGGGCTGGAAGACTGAGTTCAAGACGACGGTGGCGGACGAGACGCTGCCGACCACCTGCAAGATGAAGCGGCCATCGTCGTAGCCACCATGCATCGCCGGGCGAGGTCATCATGCAGGTCGGCCTGATTTCTCTGCTCGACGGCCTCGTCTACGGCATGTTGCTGTTCATGCTGGCCAGCGGCCTGACGCTGATCCTCAGCATGATGGGCGTGCTGAACTTCGCTCACGCCAGCATCTACATGCTCGGGGCCTATTTCGCCTACCAGATCAGCCGGTGGGTCGGCTTCTGGCCCGCACTGCTGATCGCACCCTTGTTGTGCGGCGCAATTGGTGCGGCGATCGAGGTATGGGGGCTCCGGCGAGTGCATCACAACGGCCACATCGCCGAGTTGCTGTTCACCTTCGGCCTGGTGTTCATCATCGGCCGCGCGGTGCAGATGGCGTGGGGCATGCTGCCAATGCCATACCGCGTTCCGGCATCGCTCGACTTCCCGCTTTTCTCGATCTACGGCGAGAATTTCCCGGCCTATCGCGGCTTCATGCTGCTGATCTCCGGTGGCATGCTGTTCACCACCTGGTTGCTGTTGAAGAAGACCCGCATTGGCCTGATCATCCAGGCGGCGTTGACACATCCCAGCATGGTCAGCGCGCTGGGCCACGACGTCCCCCGGGTCTTCACCCTGGTATTCGCTGGTGGCTCGCTTCTGGCCGGCCTGGCCGGCGTGATTGCCGGGAACTACTTCACGACCGAGTCGGGCATGGCGGATGCGATGGGGCCGATCGTGTTCGTCGTGGTGATCTTCGGCGGCCTCGGATCGCTCGCCGGCTGCTTCATCGCCTCGATCCTGATGGGCATGGTGCAGACATTCTCGGTCGTCGCCGACTGGTCATTCGCCGACCTGGCAAGCCCGTTCGGCATAACCCTCCACGCGAATGACCTGCTGGGCGAGATCCTCACCATTCCCGTCTCGCGCATCGGTCCGCTCGTGCCGTACGCGCTGCTGATCCTGATCCTGCTGTTCCGCCCGCGTGGGTTGATGGGCACGCGGGAGACATGAGCGACGCTGCCGTACGGGCGCTGCCATCGCGCCGCCCCATGGCTCTGGCTGTCCGGCTTTGGCCATGGATTGCCGCGCTGCTGATTTCCATAGTGCTGCCCTGGTTGTTCTACGACTGGCAGCATGGGCGTCACTCCGGCTTCATGGTGTCCATGCTCAGCCAGACGGGCATGATGATCATCTTTGCCCTGTCGTTCAACATGCTGATGGGTCAGGCCGGTCTGCTGTCGTTCTGTCATTCGGTGCTGTTCGGACTTGCCGGCTATTCCACGGTACATTTCCTCAACGCCGCCGGCGCGGGCGAACTGCCGGTGCCGATGGAACTTATGCCACTATTGTCCGGCCTCAGCGGCTTCGCATTCGCCCTTGTGTTCGGCTACGTGGCGACCAAGCAGCGCTCCACGGCCTTCGCGATGATCACCCTGGGCATCGTTCAACTCGTCACCACGGCCGCGACGATGTTCCACCACTTCTTCGGCGGCGAAGGCGGCGTGCACACTGATCGCGAGATAGGCATCAGTCTGTTCGGCCTGGCCTACGGACATGCGATCGAGGTCTACTACCTGATCGTGGCCTGGATGATGATCTCGGCAATAGGCATGTACTTCCACACCATGACCCCACTAGGGCGCATGGCGAATGCCTGCCGTGACAACCACGAGCGCGCCCAGTTCGTCGGATACGATCCTCGCATCGTCCGCTTCCTGCAGTTTGCGCTGTCCGGATTCTATTCCGGCATCGCGGGTGGGCTGTTTGCGATCACCTACGAGATCGTCACGTTCGACGCGGTCGCGGCGCCCCTCGCAGCAAACGCGCTGCTCATGGCGTATATTGGCGGCGCGACCACGTTCTTTGGCCCTGTCCTTGGCGCTGTCCTGATCACGCTGCTGCAGAGCGGCGTCAGCCTGATGTCCAACTCCTGGCTGATCTATGTCGGTGTGCTGTTCATCGCCATGGTGACCTTTGCGCCCGCTGGCCTTACCGGCATCGTCCTGGAGCACGCGCCGATCGCGCGCTCCGGACTGCTGCATCGGCTCGCGCTGCCCTACCTGCGGATCCTTGTACCGGGGTTGGTCGTGTTGTTTGGCTTCGTGGGAATGGTGGAACTGCTGTCGTACCTCACGATCGGCATGGCGGAGGGCAAGCATCTCGCGCTGTTCGGCGCGAAGATCGACACCGCAAGCGCGGTGCCATGGCTTGTTTCGCTGCTCTGTCTGCTGGCCGGCGGTGTTTGGCTCACCCTGGAGTCGCGGCACTTCAGAAGCGTCTGGAGCGGCCTCATCGACGTGGCGCGATCCAGATGAGTACGCCGTCGCTCCAACTGGTTGACGTGACCAAGAATTTCGGCCCCACCGAGATCATCCGTGGTGTCAGCATGAAAGTCGCCGCCGGTGAGCGGCATGCGCTGATCGGTCCAAACGGCGCAGGCAAGACGACGCTGTTCAACCTGATCAGCGGCCGATTTCCAATAACATCGGGCGAGATCCGACTGGACGAGACGCGGCTCGACGGTTTGCCGCCGCATCGCATCAATCGGCTGGGCCTGTCCCGCAGCTTCCAGATCACCTCGATCTTTCATCGGCTCAGCGTCTACGAGAACATCCGTTGCAGCCTGCTCTGGAACCGCGGCTATCGCTATTCGTTCTGGCACGCGCTCGGGCGTCAGCGCGCCCTGAACCAGGAGACCGAACGTCTGCTCGAAGAGTTGAACCTCGCCGAACGGTGTGAGCTGCCGGCCGGGCTGCTGTCTTACGCAGAGCAGCGCGCGCTCGAGATCGGCATGACGATCGCCGGCGGCGCCAGCATGATCCTGCTCGACGAACCGACGGCAGGGATGAGCCACAGCGAGACGGAATACGCCGTCGCGCTGATCCGGCGCGTGACTCATGGCAAGACCCTGGTGATGGTGGAGCACGACATGCGCGTGGTGTTCGACCTCGCCGACACCATCACGGTGCTGGTCTATGGCAAGGTGATCGCGTCCGGTCCACCGGCGGAGATCCGCTCCAATCGCGCCGTGCAGGAGGCGTATCTGGGGGCGTTGGCGGCGTGATACTCGAGGTCCGCGACCTGCACGCCTTCTACGGCAAGAGCCACATCCTCCAGGGGGTTGATCTGTCGGTCGGCGAAGGCGAAATCGTCTCGCTGCTGGGAAGGAATGGTGTCGGCCGATCCACGACCTGCAAGGCGATCATGGGCCTGGTCGACCCAGTGGGCTCGGTGCGTTTCCGCGGTCGGGACATGGCCGGCCTGCGTGCCAATGTCATCGCCAAGGCCGGCATCGGCTATGTGCCCGAGGATCGCCAGGTATTCCCCACGCTCACCGTGCGCCAGAACCTGCTGCTCGGCCTGAAGCGGGCCGGCAAATTCGGTCGCTGGAATTTCGACGACATCTTCGGCCTGTTCCCCAATCTCGCCGAACGCCAGAACAACGCCGCCGGCGTGCTTTCGGGCGGCGAACAGCAGATGCTCACGATGTGCCGCACGCTGATTGGTGACCCGGATCTGATCCTGATCGATGAACCGACCGAGGGTTTGGCACCGATGCTGGTGGAGCAGGTTGGGCGCCTGCTCGAGGAGATCGCCCGCCGTGGTGTGTCTATCCTGCTGGTTGAGCAGAAATTGTCGATAGCAATGCGTATTTCACGCCGGCTTTACGTCATGGGTCACGGCCGCATCGTATTCGAGGGTACACCCGCAGATATCGACTCGCGGGCAGACATCCGTCGCGAGTGGCTTGAGGTCTGACGCCAGGAACCTTCCGCGACCATGCGCTTGGTTCTATCGTGACGGGACACCAGGGGCGGCAACAATGACGTTTCGTGCCACGGCAGCCAGCGTGATCCTAGCTACAGTCCTGGCGACCGCCTCCGTCGGCGCGTCCGCCGCGGCTTGTCCGGTGATTGCTGTGATTGGCGCGGGTGGCGGCGGGTCAGTTGGCTATGAGGTAAGTCACTGACCGCGCGTCGGTCCGTCACGGGCGGCATCTGACATGCGGGCTCTTCGTCGCAATGTTCGTCTGTCGACACGACTGCTGTTGATCGTGCTGACCTGCCTGCTGCCCATCATCTTGCTTGGCATCTATGTCGAATACAGCCACTGGGCGGAGCGTCGAGCGCAGCTTGGCGATTTGTCCCTGCAGCAGGCGCAACTGCTGAACGGCGACATCGACAGCATTGCGGAAGGCGCACGAACCTTGCTGAGCGCTGTTGCGCAGTTTGACGAGGTGCGCCACGTCACGGCGACGTGCAGTGACCGTCTGCGTGCGACCCGGGAAAGCCTGCCGATTTACAGCTTCGTCGCGCTCCTTGGTGCGGACGGCAGGATATTCTGCACCTCCGATCCTGCGCTACAGCCACCAACTGGCGATCAGCCACAGTGGATCCGCGATGCGATCGCTGCCGAGGCCTTCGCCGCGGGTCGGTTCGCGACAGCTCCCGGTATCAGCAACGGGTTTTTGCCATTCGCCTTGCCGCTCACAGCGGCGCATCCGAATGGCAGCGGCGTACTGGTGGCCGGGCTCGATCTCCAGCATCTGTCAGAACATTTGTCGCGGCTCAGGCAGACGGGATCGCCATTTCTGGCTGGAAGCGTGCTGACGGTCGCCGACCGCGACGGCGTCATCCTCGCCCGCAGCCCGCAGCACGCGGAGTTTGTAGGCAAGCAATTCCCGCCGGCGGCTTTGGCCCTGGTGACGTCGCCGCAATCCGGCATCGCACGTCTGAAAAGCATCGATGGTACTGACCGCGTCGTCGGCTTTATCCCTCCTGCGCAATCTTCCAACGGCCTGATGGTTGCGATCGGATTCTACGAAGCTGCGATGATGGCGGACATCAATCGCACGAGCCTGCATGCCGGCCTGCTGTTTGCTGGCGTGTTCGTCGGCGCATTTCTGCTGACGCTGTTCGTTGCGCGGCGTTTTATCGGTCGGCCGACGCAGGCGCTGCTGGCGGCAGCGCGGCGCTGGCGCGAGGGCGATCTCGGCACACCGGTACACGGCGAGGACACACGTTCAGAATTCGGCCAGATCGCCGAGGCCTATAACGACATGGCCGCGGCACTTGCGCGGCGCGACAAGGATCTGCGCGAGCACGCCGATGCCCTGGAGGCGCGCGTCGCCGAACGCACGCAGGAACTGCTTGTCACCAACAATCGCCTTCAGGTGGAGATTGCCGAGCGGCAGAACACCGAGGCGGCGCTGGTGCAGTCACAGAAGCTGCAGGCGGTTGGTCAGCTCGCCGGAGGCATTGCGCATGACTTCAACAATCTGCTGGCGACCATACAGGGCAGTCTCGATCTGCTGTCACAGACGGTGTTGCCGGAGGAAAAGCGTAAGCACACATGGATCGAGCGGGCCACAGGTGCGGTGTACCGAGGTTCGCAACTGACCGGACGGTTGCTCGCCTTCTCGCGCCGACAGCGGCTGGCGGTGGAGGCGTCGGACGTGAACAAGCTGGTATCCGATCTGGTGCCGCTGCTGCGCACCTGCACCCATGGCCAGCGCATCCGTATCGACACCTGGCTGGATGATGATCTGTGGCCGGCGATGGTTGAGCCCAGCCAGGTCGAGGCGGCAATCCTCAATCTGGCTCTGAATGCGCGGGATGCGATGCCCGAGGGCGGCGTGCTGACCATCACCACCACCAATCAACCGATCGTAGATGCTGTGACGGACGACTGCGTAGCCGGCGACTACGTGGCGATCATCGTGACCGACACCGGCGTGGGCATGACGGACGAGGTTGCGCAACGTGCGTTCGAGCCGTTCTTCACCACGAAGCACCCAGCGGGAAGCGGGCTGGGACTGAGCCAGGTGTACGGCATGGCGCACGAATCCGGCGGCACCGTGCGGCTGCTGACGTCACCGGGTGGCGGCACTTCAGTCACCATGCTGCTCCCTCGCGCAGCAGAGATGCCAAGGCCCAGGCGTCCTCAGATGGACCAGCGACGCGCGCGGTCGGGCATGAAGGTGCTGGTGGCGGACGACGACCCGGACGTGCTGCAGGTCAGCGCCGAGATGCTGCGCCAGCTCGGCTGTGTTGTGACCACGGCGACGAGTGGTCCAGAGGCGCTGGCCGCACTTGTGACACAGCCTGCGATTGTAATGCTGGACCACGCGATGCCTGGAATGACCGGGCTACAGACCGCCGCTGAGATGCGGAAGCGGGGATTTGTCGGGCCGATTATCCTGGCCACCGGATACGCCGAGCTCAGTGCGTCGGAGCAGTCCGAACTGACCAGATTACAGGGCGTGCTGAACAAGCCTTATTCGATCCGTGATCTGGAGACGCTGCTCGAACGAGTGGAAACGTCGGCCGAGGATGCGGGGCTTCAGCCAGTGCGGTAGGCTGTGCCCCAATGAACCGAACAACCGCAATGACGATTGCTCTGCTGGCCATGCTTCTGTCGGTGCACCGGGCCCCCTGGGCGCAGCCATCGCGGGACACCGCCGAGACGATCACCGTCCGACTGTCCAGCTTCGCGTTCAATCCAGATCAGTTGAGGCTTCGTGTCGGTGTTCCGGTTCGCCTGCATCTCGAAAATGAAAGCAGTGGCGGTCACAACTTCAGCGCGCCCGCATTCTTTGCTGCCAGCATATTCCCAACCGGTTCGCCGCCACAGAATGGGCAAGTCGAGGTCGCCGGCAAGAGCAGCGAGGATATCACGCTGACGCCGCGTGCACCCGGCACCTACAAAGTCGAGTGCACGCACTTTCTCCACAGCCTGTTTGGCATGACGGGGACAATTATTGTCGTCGGACCATAGCGCAACCGCTCAATGCGCATCGGCCCAGGTGCGGCCAACACCGGTCTCCACCACCAGCGGTACTGACAGCGTTGCAGCGTTTTCCATCACCCGCCGTGCCAACGAGGTCAGCGCCGGCACTTCGTCGTCTGGCGCCTCGAACAGCAGTTCGTCATGCACCTGCAGCAGCAGTTGCGAGCGCAACCCCGCCTCTCGCAACGCCTTCGGCAGCCGCACCATCGCGCGCTTGATGATGTCGGCACCGCCGCCCTGCAATGGTGCATTGATCGCCTGACGCTCGGCGTAGCCGCGACGCGCAGGGTTCTTGTCCGCGATGCCCGGCACCCAGCAGCGCCGGCCGAACGGCGTCGTCACATAGCCGTGGATGCGCGCTTCCTCCTTGGTACGCTCCATATACGTGCGAATGGCAGGATAGCGCGTGAAATACGCATCGATGTAGGTGCGTGCCTCACCCGGGGTGATGCCGAGCTGTCGCCCCAGGCCGAAGCTGCTGATGCCGTAAATGATGCCGAAGTTTATTGCCTTTGCGCGGCGCCGCGTCATCGCGTCCATACCCGCCATCGGGATGCCGAACACTTCCGATGCAGTGCGAGCGTGGATATCCTCGCCGCGAGCAAAGCTTTCTCGCAGCGCCGGGATAGCGGCGACATGGGCCAGCAGCCGCAGCTCAATCTGCGAGTAGTCGGCTGACACAAGCATATGACCCTGCTCGGCGATGAAGGCGTGGCGGATGCGGCTGCCTTCGTCGGTACGGATCGGAATGTTCTGCAGATTCGGATCGTTCGATGACAGCCGGCCAGTCGACGCGATGCATTGCGCGTAGCTTGTGTGTACGCGGCCGGTGTCGGTATCGATCTCGCCTACCAGCGCATCGGCATAGGTCGACTTCAGCTTCTGCAATTGTCGCCAGTCGAGGATGCGGGCCGGCAGCTCGTTACCCTGGTCGGCGAGCGTCTGGAGCACCGACGCATCCGTCCCCCAGGCGCCGGTCTTCATCCGCCGCCCTCCACCCACTTTCATCTCGTCGAACAGCACTTCGCCGAGCTGCTTGGCAGAACCGACGTTGAATTCGCGGCCGGCAAGACGATGGATGTCGCGCTCGATCACCACCATGCGCTGCTCGAAGTCCACCGACATGCGGCGCAGATCGTCCGCGTCCACCTTGATGCCGGCGCGCTCCATGTCCAGCAGTACGGGCAGCAGCCGTCGCTCGAGCTGCTCGTACAGCGCCAGCGCGGAATTGAAACGCAACCGTGGCCGCAGCACCTGCCAAAGACGCACCGCCACATCGGCCTCCTCGGCCGCATAGGCGGTGGCACGCTCGATCGGCACCCGTTGGAATGGGATCCGATTGCGCCCGGTACCAGTGACCTCATCGTAGCTGAGTGGCGTATGTCCGAGGTGAAGCTGCGACAGTTCCTCCGACCCATGCCCGTGCATTCCGGCCTCCTGGGCATACGAGAGCAGCATAGGATCGTCGAACGGCGCGGACGGCGGAAAGCCGGAGCGCTCCATAACCAGCATGTCGGACTTGGCGTTCTGATAGATCTTGAGCGTATTGCGATCAGTGAGCACCGGTCCCAGCGCATCGATCGCCGCGGCAAGCGACACCTGCTCCGCCAGCCCCTCATGCCGCAGTGGCAGGTATGCCGCGCGTCCGGGCGCGACGGCGAACGACAGCCCGACCAATGGCGCTCGTGTCGCAACCTCTCCGTCGGTCTCGGTGTCGATGGCGATGCAGCCACAGGTCACGCTTTCGGCCAGGAAAGCCCGCAGTGCAGCCTCGCTGGTGATCGTCGCGTACGGCCCGAAGCCCGAGGCGGCCTCTGTGATCGCCGGCCGTTCCGCTTCCGGCAAAGCCAGCGCCCCCAAAGCCAGGGTTCCCTGGGCGAGCCGCGGCGCGGCTTCCACCGTTTTGGTCGCCGGGGCTGGCGCTTCACTGTCCAGTCCCAGCCGCGTGGAAATGCTGCGGAACCCTTGCGTCTTCAGCCACGCCGCCAGGGCGGCCTTGTCGTATGGCCGTGCGTGCAATTGTTCGACCGGCTGCGGCAATGGCGTATCGCTGCGCAGCGTCACCAAGTCGCGCGAGATGCGCGCCTTCTCGGCATGTTCGATCAGATTGTCGCGTCGTTTGGACGGCTTCATCGCCGGCGCCGCGGCCAGCACGCTGTCCAGATCGCCAAACTCGTTGATAAGCTGGGCCGCACCCTTCGGCCCGATACCTGGAACGCCAGGCACGTTGTCGGTTGGATCGCCGATCAGTGCCTGCACGTCGATCATCTTGTCAGGTGTGACGCCGTACTTCTCCATCACCTCGGCTGGGCCGATCGGTTTCTGCTTGATCGGATCCAACATCTCCACACCGGGGCGGATGAGCTGCATCAGATCCTTGTCGGAAGACACCAGAGTCGCCTGACCGCCGGCATCGTTCACCGCCTTGGCGTAGGCCGCGATCAGGTCATCCGCTTCCCAGTCCTCCAGTTCGACCGCAGGGACGCCGAATGCCTCGGTTGCCTGGCGCACCAGGTTGAACTGCGGGATCAGATCGTCTGGCGGCGGCGGACGGTGCGCCTTGTAGTCCTCGTACAGCCGGTTGCGGAACGTCTTGCGGCCGGCATCGAAGATTACCGCGATATGCGTCCCGACATGCTCGCGCAGCAGCTTCGCCAGCATGTTGGAGAATCCGAACACGGCGTTCACCGGCGTGCCGTCGGGCCGCGTCATCGGCGGCAGCGCGTGATAGGCGCGGAAGATGAAGCCTGATCCGTCGATCAGGACCAGGTGCAACTTCGAGTCGAGAGCCGAGGGTTGGTCGGTCTGCTCGATGATCTCAGTGTCCGCTGGCGTGGCCGGCTCCTTCGTTCAGCACATAGAGGCGCGAGCAGTAGGGGCACAGAACGGATCGGTCCTCGATATGTAGAAATACCCGCGGATGTCCCAGTTCGGTATCGCCGCCGTCGCAGGCGACTGTCCGGTCATCGACATGGATGATTTCGGTCGGCGTCGGGCTGGCGGCGGTGCCGTCCATCTTGTTGCTTCGCATCCTCTATGGCGGGGGAGTGCCGTATGATAGCGATGCGCCCCATGCTTTCAACCATTAGCCCTGGGCGCTCTTCCCGGGGGTCCGCCTGCCCGTCTGCATGCGCCATCGACTGCTGACGGCATTGATTGCCGTTGCGTTCCTGCTGGGCGGTTGCGCGGAGCACCTTGTGCCGCCAGGTCCGGCGATAAACCCGCCGCGAGAGATCGCCGATGCCTTCGTCATGTCGGACGGCATGCGCCTGCCGTACCGCGCCTGGCTGCCGGAGGGGCAACCCTGGGCCGTTGTCCTGGCGCTCCACGGTATGAACGACAGCCGCGATGCCTGGGAATATCCCGCCCCTGACTTCGCCTCCGCCGGCATCGCGGTGTTCGCCCCCGACCAGCGCGGCTTTGGGGATACGTCCGTGCGCGGCTACTGGCCCGGCACGCAGGCACTGACCAACGATGCGCGGACGATGGCATGGTTGCTTCACCAACGCTATCCGCAGGCAAAGCTGATCCTGATGGGCGAGAGCATGGGGGCAGCTGTGCTGATGAGCCTCGCGACAGAGTCGGACCCGCCCCCCGCAGACGGCTATGTGTTGGTGGCGCCTGCCGTGTGGGGACGTGCCGAGATGAATGTATTTCTGCGCACCGGCCTGTGGCTAGTCGCCAACCTGATCCCGGGCTTCACCGTGACGGGACGCGTTGCGCATGTGGTTGCGAGCGACAATCGCGAGGCGATCAAGCGGCTCTCGCAGGATCCGCTGACCATCCACGCGACGAGGTTCGACACGGTCCGCGGCCTGGTCGATCTGATGGATGCCGCGCTGGCCGCTGCGCCACGGTTTAATGCGCCCGCGCTGTTCCTTTACGGTGGCAAGGACGAGTTGATCCCCGACAAGGCCACAGCCGCGACATGGGGTGGACTGCCCGAGGGGCCGGTGCGGGCGTTCTACCCGGCGGGTTACCATCTACTGCTGCGCGACCACGAGCGGATCACGCCGATCGACGACGTCCTGTTCTGGATCCGTCACCCAGAGATGCCACTGCCATCAGGGGGCGATCGGGCTGCGGTTGCATGGCTCGCGAAGCAGAAGTGAGGGCGGGGCTTGGATCCGGCGCGGGTTTCGCGCTATGTGGCTGCGGAGTCGGACCCGTAGCTCAGCTGGATAGAGCGTCGCCCTCCGAAGGCGAAGGTCGCACGTTCGAATCGTGTCGGGTCCGCCAATCTTTTCAAGTAGTTATGGGATAATCTTGCAGACGACCAGAGGCCCAAGCTACCATATAGCTACCAGGAGGCACTGAAAGCAGATACCCTCGCTGACCGCGAGGACTCTCCGATGGGCCCGGCATCAGCTCGATCGCCTTCATTCCTGGGGTGGAAGCTGATGGGAATCATAATCCCTTGGTCGGTGGTTCAAATCCGCCCGCCGCTACCATCTATATCAAGGGGTTACGGGGCGCGGCGGTAAGTGGGGCAAAACCGCGGGCGAGTAGGTTAAACGGGTTGTCCGCGGCAACGGATGAGGTCTGGGAGGTAAGGAACGACCGGTGAGTGGCTGGTCCGCAACCGTGCACCGAGATAATCCCAGAAAGCGATGCCGAGTTTGGTGGCTGTGTGCATCAGGCCGAGGAAGGCGTCGCGACAGTCGCGCCCGGCATCGCTGTGGGTACCGCCGCTGATCTTGCGCTTGATGACGTGACAGCGGATGTCCCGCTCGGAGCCGTTGGTATGCAGCGGGATTTCCGGCCTCTCGAGGACGGCGAGCAGTTCGGCCTTATTGGCGTGCAGCCGCAACAGCAGGCGATCGAGTGTGGCAAAACCAGTGCGGCGACAGAAGATGCGATCGAAGCGGGCGCGCATCTCGGCGCGGCGTCGGACTGTCGGCGCCGCGCAATAGGTCTTCAGATCGGCATAGAACCACCAGATGAGCCCGCGGACGCGCTGCTGTGCGTTGCGGTGCAGCTCGGTGAAGGTGTCGAGCTTATGCACCAATCGCTCTGCGTGGATCCAACACAGCGCATGTCGGCCAACGTCAAATTGACCGGCATCATCGCTGACGACGACGGTGTTGCGCAGGAAGCCGTGGGCATGAATGCTGCCCCATAGTGCGCCCTCGGTCGCGATCTGCACTGGGTCTGGAGTGACGTGCAGAGCACTGATGCCGAGGCGGTCGAGATGCGCCTGCCAGGCGAGCTGGTTGGCGAAGTGTGCCCGGGGCTGCGCCGCCAACTGGCTGATCACGGGACCGGCAAGCGAACGGCCACGCATGTAGCTCAAGGCCGCGTCATTGATCACGTAATCGGTGTGTCCGGCGCGCAGGAGATCGAGAAAGTTCAATCGGCTCTTGCTGGCCCGCGTGGCGAACCAGGTGAAGCGGTCGTTGCCAATCTGGGTGCAGAAGCCATTCTGTCTGGCGTGGCGCGCGCCGGTATCGTCCACCGTGATCCAGGCCGCCGTACGCAGGCCGGCCCGCAACACGTCGCGGTTTTCGGCAAGAAAGTCGTCCTGACCATCAATCAGCAGACGCATCACTTGGCGCTTCGAGATGCTGATCCCGACGGCGCGCAATTGCGCGGTTAGCCGCTCCACCGTCACTTGGCCTTGGTGGTGCTGCAACAATATGAAGCGGCGCAACTCCGCACCCCAATGACCTCTGACACCGGGCGGCAATGAAGCCACGATGGTGTGCCCCGCCGGCGTGACCCAGCGTTCGCGGCGATAGCGGATCAGCCGAGCGTTCAGCACCAGATCCCGCACCAGGAAATCCGCGTAGCCCTTGAACCGCGATCCAGCCGGTGCCGCAGCCTTCAGGGTCTGCTGCTCCACACTGACACGCGGGGCCGACTTGCCACGTCCACGACGCTTGCCGCGGTGCGCCGGCCTCGGCGTGGTTCCCTGCTCCATCCCGCTCGGCTTGATCGCCGGACGGCCCTTCAAGCCTTTCAGCCGCGCAATCTCGTCACGTTGCTCGGCGACCATCCGCTTGAGATCCGCCACCTCACCCAGCAGCTTCACCACAAGCTGCAGCAGTTCCGCATGCGACAGACCAGACAGCTCCGGTGGGGTGGTCACATCCAGGTTGAATTGAGTCGTCCCGTGTCGGCGCAACCATTTTCTCAGACACCGCCCACGATTTTGCCCCAGTTACTCGCGGCGGGGCTTTTGAGAGGTCTCAGGATCGGTCGGGGCTTCACCGGGGCTTCACCGAAGGCGGGACATCCTGGGACGGTCAGGGGCCATTCCTGCTACGTTCCGCACCGTGGCCTCTGTCCCGCTACTCCCGAAACGCCTTGTCATTCCATGAGGGGCAAACTCGAGGTCGCACTGGATCGATGCACAATCATTGCTGATAATCGCATCAACGCTGATAGAGGCGCTCCCGTGGCGAGCATCACCATCCGCAACCTGGACGAATCCCTGAAAACCCGGCTGCGTATCCAGGCGGCGGTGCATGGCCGCTCGATGGAGGACGAGGCGCGCGCCATTCTGCGGTCGTCGCTCAATCAGGAGCCGCAGGAGCCAAAGCACCTTGGCACGGCGATCAACGCCCTGTTCAAGCCCTTCGGCGGTTTCGACCTGCCGGACGTGCCCCGTGAACCGATGCGGGAGTTACCGACCTTCGACGAATGATCCAACCTATCGGCGCCTAACCCCGCCGATGAACTCACGAGCCGCGATGCGGGTTGACCATCATTGTGCCCACGTCGAGGCCGCCTCCTTTTGCTGCCCCAAGCCTCCTGAACTGCTTCCGGACCAGCGGACGCAGGTCGGGCGCTTTTCGTTGCGGCGGATGGTGAATTGGAACAGGATGATCTCGATCCCGCTGGAAGGCATGCCTGCGTAACCGCGATCCGAAAAGAGCCACGAGTTACAATGGCCTCAAGCTTCTTCGACCAACCAATTCTCAACTCGCCTTACGAACCGCCGACCAGGCATCACGCCCTGGACGCGGAAGGGCAGCCGTTGGACGTGCCCCCGGTATCCGGTCGCCGCCGGTCCGAACTGATCACGCCGGTTCGTATGCCGCGAAAAAAGCAGCGCAAGGCGGGCCAGGCCGAGTTCGTCCTACGAGAAGCCCAGGAACTCTCAACTGCGGCACAGGAATACGATGTCCACGGCTTAATCAACGAAATCCGGGGCCATGTCGAAACCTGGCGGGCAATCCCCAATCCGTCGGACTGGGGTGTTACGCCAGCGACCCAGCGCCTGCTCATCCACTGGCGCCATCACCAGTTCCAGTCCATCACGCCGTTCTTCTGCCAGATCGAAGCCGTCGAGACGGCCATATGGTTGGCGGAGGTCGCGCGGCGAGAGCGCCGCTACGATCGCCTGCGCGCGTACCTGCGCAGCGCCAACGAGGGGTCCAACCCCGAGCTGTCGCGCATCGCTCTGAAAATGGCCACCGGCAGCGGCAAGACGACGGTCATGGCGATGCTGATCGCCTGGCAAACCGTCAACGCGGTGCGCACGCCGGGAAGCAACCTCTACAGCCGGGGTTTCCTCGTGGTGGCGCCCGGCATCACCATCAAGGACCGCCTGCGTGTCCTGCAGCCGAACGATCCCGACAGCTATTTCCGTGGCCGCGAACTGGTCCCAACCGACATGCTGCCGGAGATCGGCAAGGCCAAGATCGTCATCACCAACTTCCATGCGTTCAAACGCCGGGAGACGCTGGAGATCAGCAAGACCGGCCGCTCATTGCTCCAGGGCCGGGACGCGCCTCCCGATACGATCGAGAACGATGGTCAGATGCTGCATCGGGTCGCGAACGACCTGCTGGGCTTCAAGGGCATCGTGGTGCTCAACGACGAAGCGCACCACTGCTACCGCGAAAAGCCCGACAGTGACGAGGAACTGGGCGCCGACGAGCGCGAAGAGGCCAAGAAGAACAGCGAAGCCGCGCGGCTCTGGATCGGTGGACTGGAAGCGGTCAAGCGCAAGCTGGGGATCACCGCTCTCTACGACCTGTCGGCAACGCCGTTCTTCCTGCGCGGCTCCGGCTATCGCGAGGGAACACTCTTCCCCTGGACCGTCAGCGACTTCTCCCTGATGGATGCCATCGAGTGCGGCATCGTCAAACTCCCGCGGATCCCCGTGTCGGACAACCTGCCGAACAGCGACACCCCGATCTATCGCAACCTCTGGGACCATATCGGCAAGAAGATGCCGAAGGCCGGGCGGGGCAAGAGCGGCAAGGGCAACCCGCTGGCCCTGCCGAACGAGCTGCAGACGGCGCTGTATGCACTCTATGGCCACTACGAACAGACATTCGAGGAATGGGCGCGCGCCGGCATCCCGACGCCACCGGTATTCATCGTTGTGTGCAACAACACCTCGACCTCGGAACTCGTCTACGAATGGATCTCGGGCTTCGAGCGGGAAGTTGTCGAAGGCGACGAGGGCAGTGGCTTCACCGACGGCCAACTCAGGTTGTTCCGCAATTACGACGAACATGGAGCCCGCCTGCCGCGGCCAAACACGCTGCTGATCGACAGCGAACAGGTGGACTCCGGCGAAGCGCTCGACCCCGCGTTCCGCGCCGCCGTCGGTCCGGAGATCGAACAGTTTCGTCGCGAAAAGATGCAGCGGGAAGGGGCGGGCAGCGCCGCCCAACCGATCACCGACGAAGACCTACTGCGCGAGGTCATGAACACCGTCGGCCGCGTCGGGCGCCTGGGCGAGACCGTGCGCTGCGTCGTCTCTGTCTCGATGCTGACCGAGGGATGGGACACCAACACCGTCACCCACATCCTGGGCGTCCGCGCCTTTGGCACCCAGTTGCTGTGCGAGCAGGTGGTGGGCCGCGGCCTGCGCCGTCAATCCTACGAACTGAATTCCGACAGGATGTTTGACGTGGAATACGCTGACATCATGGGCATCCCGTTCGATTTCGCCGCCCAGCCGGTGGTCGCCAAGCCGAAGCCGCCGAAGCCCACGACGCAGATCCGGGCGATGAAGGAACGCTCGGCGCTGGAGATCACCTTCCCTCGGGTGGAGGGTTATCGCGTGGCGCTGCCCGATGAACGGATCGACGCCCACTTCACCAACGATTCCCGGCTGGTCCTGACGCCGGAAAAGGTCGGCCCGTGCCGCGTGCTGCTGGAAGGCATCGTCGGCGAGGGCGTGGAACTGACGACGGCCGTGCTGGAGGCGGTGCGGCCGAGCGAGATCAGCTATCACCTCGCCAAGCACCTTCTCTACAACCAGTTCCGCGATCCTGCCGAGCCGCCCAAGATGCACCTGTTCGGGCAGATCAAGCGCGTGGCGAAGCGCTGGCTCGACGAGGGATATCTGGTCTGCATCGGCGGCACGACGCCGGCCATGGTGACCTATCGCGAACTGGCGGATCAGGCGGCCGAACTTATTTTCCTGGCCTGCCAGCCGGAGGCGCCGGAGCCCGGTGTGGTGAAGGCGATCCTCGACCCCTACACGCCGACGGGCAGCAGCCGCTTCGTCAATTTCTCCACCTCCAAGCCGCTCTACACCACCGACCCGACGCGGTGTCACGTCAACCACGTGGTGCTGGACAGCGATTGGGAGGCAGAGTTCGCTCGGGTGGCGGAATCGCATCCGCGCGTGATCGCCTATGTGAAGAACCAGGGAATGCAGTTCGAGGTGCCCTATCGCAATGGCACGCAGCATCGCCGCTACTGGCCCGACTATATCGTGCGGATCAATGACGACGGTCCCGAGCCGTTGAACCTAATTGTCGAGATCAAGGGATTTCGCGGTACCGACGCACAGCTCAAGGCCGAGACGATGCGCAAGCTATGGGTGCCAGGCGTGAACAACCTCGGCACTTACGGTCGCTGGGCGTTTGCCGAATTCATCGACATCTATCAAATTGAGGCCGCGTTCGCGAAGCTGATCGGCATGTTCACCGACGCCTACCAACCCGCCTGACCGAGGACCAACGATGGCTCGTGCCCCCAAACCCCCTGCGGGTCCTCGCCCGATCGAGACGCTGGTGTATGCGGACTCGCGCCGCAACATCCCAACTGCAGAGTTCCAGTCGATCGCGCAGCGGATGGAGGATGTCAAGCCGTTCGAACCGGCTCGCTATCGGCGGGCAACACCGCTGGCGAAAGGCGAGACGCGCGAACGCAACGCCGATCTGGACCCGCAGATAATCTGGCGCGGCGTGCGAATTACGCTGAGCCAGGCGGAACGTAAGCAGTTGCAGGAGACCGGCGAGGTCGAACTGGGCGATTCCCAGTTGGTGTGGCGCGGCAAGGACACGCAGGACTGGTCCAACCTCGTGGTCAATCCGCCGCCGATCTACATCCAGGAGAAGGTGCAGCCGAAAGCGATCATAGAGGGAATACGCAAGGAATCGCGTGCGCGCGCCGAAGCGACCGTCGACGTGCCTGATCTGTTCGGCGACTTCAACGGATTGGACGATCCCGAGGCGCGGCTGGAATTCTATCAGCACGACCAGCACTGGTCGAACCGTATGATCCTGGGCGACAGTATGCAGGTGATGGCGAGCTTAGCGGAACGCGAAGGAGTGCGCGGTAAGGTGCAGTGCATCTATTTCGATCCGCCCTACGGAATCAGGTTCAACAGCAACTGGCAGGTCAGCACGCAGAGTCGCGACGTAAAGGACGGTAGGCGAGAGGATGTGTCGCGCGAGCCCGAGCAAGTGAAAGCGTTCCGCGATGGATGAGGTATTTGGCCAGGACAACTGTATCTCAGTTATCTGCCTTCGGAAAACGGGAGGCCAGGAAGCCAATTTTCTACCAAACGTGGCAGACTATGTTCTTTGGTACGGGAAGGATAAAGACCACACAAAGTATCGTCAGCTTTTCTTCCGGAAGGAAATTGGCGTTGGCGAGGGAAGTGGGCAACGCTACGACAGGATCCAGCTTATGGACCTAAGCTGTTATTCAATGGCGCAGGCAAAGAAACTAGGTGTAGATGCAGATGCCGGTATCAAGCACTATCAACTGACCAGTCTGATCTCAAGTGGAGTGCGTACGAACACTACCACAAGCTGGGAGTTTCATGGGAAGGCGTTTCATTCGGGCGTTTCATCTAATTGGAAGACCTCACTGGACGGTCTTGATCGCCTGGACAAGGCTAATCGAATCGAGGAACGGACGCAGACGATCGCCTATGTCCGTTTTATCGATGATTTCGCAGCGTACCCAATTTCCAATGTGTGGACCGATGTGGCAGGCGCCACAGGCATCATCTATGTGGTGCAAACAAGTGCGACCATTGTTGAACGCTGTATTCTAATGGCCACTGATCCGGGTGACCTCATTTTGGACCCTACCTGCGGCTCGGGCACAACCGCCACCGTTGCCGAGCAATGGGGGCGACGCTGGATCACGATCGACACATCCCGTGTTGCTCTTGCTCTAGCCCGTACGCGTCTAATGGCGGCAAGATATCCGTACTACTTCCTAGCCGACAGCATTGAGGGTCGCGCAAAAGATCAGTCCCTTTCTGGCAAAGTCCAGCCTGACACACCAACACACAGTGACGTCCGCCATGGCTTCGTCTATGACCGCGCGCCGCACATAACCCTGAAATCAATCGCTAACAACGCCGAAATCGACGTGCTCTGGGATGAAGCCCAGCAGACCCTCGAACCCCTGCGCGCCCGCCTCAACGCCGCGCGCGGCGCCACCTGGGAAGATTGGCAAATCCCACGTGATCCCGACCCGAAATGGTCCGCCGACATTACGAAGACTCATGCAGCCTGGTGGGAAGCCCGAATCGAGCGGCAGAAGCGTATCGACGCCTCGATCGCCCGCCGCGCGGACATCGAATACCTCTACGACCGCCCCTTCGAAGACAAGTCGCGCATCCGCGTCGCTGGCCCATTCACCGTCGAGAGCCTGTCGCCGCACCGCGTGGTGCCCGCCGACGAGGACGAGCTGTTCGCCCAACCGTCCGCGCCCGGCCGTCGCCGCAAGACCGCAACGCCGCCGGTCGATTTCGCGGCCATGGTGCTGGACCATCTGCGCACCGCCGGCGTGCATCAGACACAGAAGGCCGACAGCATCCACTTCACCAGCCTGCAACCTTGGCCCGGCGAGTATATCGGCGCCGAAGGTCGCTTCCTGGAAGGCGAGACCGAGCGCCGCGCCGGCATCCTGATCGGCCCGGAGTTCGGCACGCTCTCCCGCATGGACCTCGTCACCGCCGCGCGCGAAGCCTCCGAGGCGCGGTTCGACGTGTTGATCGCCTGCGCCTTCAACTACGACGCGCATGCCTCGGAACTGACCAAACTCGGGCCGCTGCCAATCCTCAAGGCGCGCATGAACCCCGACCTGCACATGGCCGACGATCTGAAGAACACCGGCAAGGGCAACCTGTTTGTGGTGTTCGGCGAGCCAGACCTGATCGTCGAGCCGGTGCCCGATCAGCCCGACCACGTTCGCATTCGCATCATCGGCGTGGACGTGTTTGATCCGCAGACCGGCGACATCCGATCCGGCGACACGAAGAGCATCGCCGCCTGGTTCATCGACACCGACTACGACGAGGAGAGTTTCTTCGTCCGCCACGCCTATTTCCTCGGCGCCAACGACCCCTACAAATCACTGAAGGCAGCGCTGCGTGCCGACATCGACGAGGAAGCCTGGGCCACGCTGTATCGCGACGTCTCCCGCCCGTTCCACCGGCCGGAGACGGGGCGGATCGCGGTGAAGGTCATCAACCATTTCGGCGACGAGGTTATGAAGGTGTTTACCCTATGAGGAAAGTCAGACCAGCACGGGCAAGGGTTGGACGGAACGCTGGTCGATGAGTGAAAAACGCGTGCCATCGGCTTATGAGCGGCGGCAGATCGAACTGATCGAGAGATGGATGCAGTCACCACCATCATACGCCACCCGTGGATTCAGGGCTGCAAAGGGTGCGGCGGGATCGTTCGCAAGGCGCGTGCTTCCCAACGGCACCGTGGAGAAATTCGGCGCTCGCTTCAGTGCCGTTGGAGCTTACGCGCAGAGGGTCATTCCCACAGGAGCGATTGAGGGTGCGATAAACGCCAACATCTGGGTTGCGCACCGATGGACGCAGGAAACCGCCATATTAAAGAAACTCGGTATAGCGGACTTCGAGGACATCAAACACCTTGATCTCGAGAATCTCGATGCGCTCGCAAACAACACGCATAACTTAGCAGTCGGTATGGGAGGAGCAGCGGGTGCAGCAGGTGGGGCTGGCGGCCTGTTGTTTGCGCTGCCGAGCGTCGCTGCAATAATAAACCTGACTATGAGAACGACCCGCCAAATCGGACTGTGTTACGGTTTTCACCGGGACGATCATATTGAGCGTGCGTGTCTCTTGGAGGTCTTGAGCCTCGTCGGGGGCGCAGGTGATCAGGGAGCGAAGCTGGCGTCGACGAAGTTGCTGCAAGAGACGTTGGTCATGATCAACCGACAGTCATTCAAAAGCATGGCCGAGAAGGCCGCAACGGAACGAGCCCTGAAGGAAGCCTTCATTACTAATATTCGTGAGGTCGCTAAAGGTCTTGGTTTTCGATTGACACGATCCAGGCTTCAGACCGCCATCCCACTTGTAGGTGGAGGGGTAGGACTACTCCTGGACGGCAACTACATGAGAAGCGTGGGGTGGACTGCCCGACATTATTATCAGCGTCGCTGGTTACAAGAAAGGGGGCGATGGCCCGAGACAATCGAGACAGAGTCGGATCCAGCGGGACCATCCGACGTGGCTTGTTGATGACCCGATGGAATCCCGCGTTGCCGCCTCCTCACCGCCGCTCTCGCGAAATTGGCCGCCCGAAGAAGACGGCAAGTCCGCGCTGCGTGTCGAGATCGACGAGGTGATGAAGGTGTTCAGCTTATGATGATCCCCCATCCGGCAGGAGGACTGCCATGACGATGCAGCGCCACGTCAAACTGACCCTAAACTCAGGGGAAGATACGATCAGCCTGCCCGCGGAATTCGCTCTGTCGTCGGATGATGTCATCATCCGCAAGGAGGGCGACCGCCTGATCATTGAACCTGAAATCGCCCGAAACCGTCAGGTCAACGGCGCATTGCTCGCATGGCTGGCGACGCAGGAACCGTTGCCGCCCGAAGATGCGATGGACCCGGTGTCGCGGGAAGGTCCGACCCGGCCGGTCACGCTTTGAGTTTGTTTCTGCTCGACACGAACGCGATGTCGGATTTGATGAAGAACCCGGCGGGCGCAGTGGCGCGTGCTATCAAGGACCGACTTGATTCCGAGATCATGAGAAGGCGCACGCGCTGTTGCAAGAGGCTGGCGTCAGCACGCCAATTCCAGTGCCTCTGATCGTGTACAACACGCCGCAGGGTGTGCAGACCGGCGAGGTGATCCAGTCGATGGCAGCCGAGGCGGGCTTCGCGGTGCAGGTCAACGCGATGGAATTTGGCACGGCGCTCGCGACGGTGCAGCGCGGCGATTATGTGATGACGCTCGGTGGCTGGTCCGGCCTGCTGGATACTGACAGCAATGCGTGGAGCTTCCTGCACACCGGCGGCGCGCTGAACCGGGCCGGCTATTCGAATCCTCAGGTCGATGAACTGTTGGATCGCGCCCGCACGGTAAGCGAAAGCAACGACCGCCGCGCTGCCTATGAAGGGGTGTGGCAGCAGGTGAGCAAGGACCTGCCGATCATCTATCTGTGGACGCCGCGCAACATAGTCGGCCTTACCAGAAAAGTGGCCGGTTTCAAGCTGCTCGCCGACGGACTGTTGCGCCTGCAGGACGTGCGACCGGCGCAATGAGGTGAATGACAGGAGGGAAAGCTGCCATGCAACGTATCATCGCCCTGGCCTGCACGGCGTTGCTCGCATTCGGCACTGCGCGCGCTGACACGACGCTGGTGGTCAGCATGGCGGCCGACCCCACCGGACTCGACCCCGAAGCAGTGCTGAACAATACCTCCGGCTTTGTCATGGCGACGATTTATGACGGCCTGATCCGCTATAAGCCGGGCACGGTCGAGGTAGAACCAGGACTGGCGGAGAGCTGGGATGTGTCAGCCGACGGGTTGAGCTATACGTTCCACCTACGCAAGGGGGTCAAGTACCACGATGGCACCCCGTTCAATGCACAGGCGTTGATTGCCACGCTGGATCGCCAGCTCAACAAGAGTGACCCGAATTACATCTACAATTCGGGGCCGGTGCAGAGCTACACAGATTTCACCTACGGCTCCGTCACCTCCTACCGCGCGATCGACGACAGCACCGTGGAAGTGAAAATGAAGGCGCCCTCGGCGGCGCTGCTTGCCAGTTTGGCGATGGTGTGGAACGGCGTGGTCAGCCCGACTGCGGTCGCGAAATACGGCAAGGAAATCCGCAATCATCCGGTCGGTACCGGACCGTTCATCTTCCGCGAGTGGCGCGAGCGCGACCAGGTCACGCTGGATGCCAATCCGGATTACTGGAAGGGCAAGCCAAAGGTCGACCATCTGGTGTTCAAGGAGTATCCGGATTCGCAGGCTGCCCTGCTGGCTCTGAAGCGCGGCGATGTGCAGATCATGGGCGACGTGGCCACGCCCGTTATTGCGTCGATCCGCAACGATCCAAACCTTGTGCTGTTGACTCAGCCTGGTCTGGCGGTGAACGGGATGGCAATGCCAAATGAAGGTCCGCCGTTCACCGACAAGCGGGTGCGGCAGGCGCTGAACTATGCGGTGGACAAACAGGCGATCGACAAGGCGCTTTACAGCGGACTGGCAACGCCGATGGTTTCGCCGCTGCCGGAGGCGCAATGGGGCTTCGACCCCACGATGAAGGGTTATCCATACGATCCGGCAAAGGCGAAGGAGTTGTTGACCGCCGCTGGCGTGAAGCCCGGTCTCAAGGTCGAGCTCCTCGCTTACAGCACACCGCGGGGCTACAACCCCGCAGGGCCTGATCTGGCGGTGGCATTGCAGGGTTTTTTTCAGAAGGTCGGCATCGAGGCGGATGTGCGCAAGCTCGACATCGGCGCGTTCCTCGCCACGGTGCGATCAGGCAAGTATCAGGGGATGTTCATCTCCGGCTTCAGTGGCGACAACGGCGATCCGGACAACTTTTTGAACGCCTTGTTCAACTCGAGCCAGATGCCGGTCGGCGACACAGAGCACTACAAGAATCCGGCGGTTGATAAGCTGATGGACGAAGCCGCGCGTGAGCCTGACCATGACAAGCGTGTCGCGATGTACAAGACGATCCAGCGCCAGATCCTCGAGGATGCACCTTGGGTGTTCGTGAATTCCGTGCTGCAGGTACGCGCCACGCGGAAAGAGGTGCAGGGGTTCAGGCTCAATCCAACGCAGATGTTCTTCGACATGGATCAGGTATCGGTGCACAAGTAGAGCTACCTCGCCCGCAACCGCGGATCGTATTGGTCCCTCAGCGCGTCGCCCAGCAGATTGAACCCGACCACAACGAGGAAGATCGCCAATCCGGGAAACGTCGCGACCCACCACGCCGTCAGAAAATATCCGTGTCCTTCCGCCAGCAGTGCGCCCCAATCCGGCGATGGCGGCTGAGCACCAAGACCCAGAAACGACAGCCCCGCCGTCTCCACCACGACCGCGCCGGACTGCAGTGTGGCCAGCACCAGCACGGGCGTGAAGCTGTTCGGCAGCACGTGACGCAGCATCACGCGCACTCGCCCGGCCCCGATCGCCCGCGCCGCCACCACGAAATCCGCTGTCTGCACCGTCAGCACCTGCCCGCGCATCAGCCGCGCATATTGCGGTGTATAGATGATCCCGATCGCGATCACTGAATTGGTCAGGCTTGGCCCCAGTACCGCCACTATGATTAGAGCGAGCAACAGATAGGGAAATGCCAGCAGCACATCCACGATGCGCATGATCAGTGCATCCACGCGTCCGCCCAGATAGCCCGCCAGCAGTCCTAATGAACCACCGAGCAGCAGCGCCAGACCGTCTGCCATCACGATCGCCAGCAGGGCAGTGCGAGTGCCGTAGAGGATCCGGCTCAGGGTGTCGCGGCCGTACTGATCGGCTCCGAACCAATGCTGCGCGGACGGCGGCGACAGCGAGTTCGACAGATCCTGCTCGTACGGATCGTACGGCGCCAGCAGCGGCGCGAACAGTGTCAGCGCCAGAAACACGACCGCGATGGCGAGGCCAAAGCGCGCTCCTGTCCCGTGCAGTGCACGCCGCACGACGCCGGGCGAGGAGGCGACAGTGGCGCTCATGCGCGGCTGATCCGCGGATCAAGCGCGGCATACAGGATATCGACGGCCAGATTCACCAGCACGAACACGACCGCGATGAACAGCGCGCCTGCCTGCACCACCGGATAGTCGCGCGACAAAATCGAATCCACCATCAGCCGACCAAGCCCCGGCAGCGAATATATCGTCTCGGTCAGCACGGCGCCCGACAGCAGCAGGCCAAGCTGCAACCCGATCACCGTCACGATAGGGATTGCCGCGTTGCGCAGAATGTGGCGCAGGATCACGCGGCCGTCCGCCACACCCTTGGCGCGTGCGGTGCGCACGTGATCCGCCGTCGCCGCCGACATCACCTCGGCGCGTGTAATGCGCGTAATCAGCGCCAGCGGCACGCTCGCCAGCGTCACGGATGGTAGGAGCATATGACGCAGACTGGCGGCGATCATCGTCGCATTGCCCGACAGCAGGCTGTCGATCACGCTCATGCCGGTTATGTGCGGTGGATCGAGGCCAATGGGCATAAGGCCGCCGACCGGCAACCACCCCAGTCCCGCGGCGAACAGCACAAGCAGCATCAGTCCCAACCAGAAGATCGGCATCGACACGCCAAACAAGGTCAGCGTCATCACCACCGTATCGAGGTGCGAACCGTGTCGCATCGCCGCCAGCACGCCCACCGGCACGCCGAACATGCTGGCCAGCAGCAGCGATGCCAGCGCAAGCTGCAGGGTTACCGGAAATGCGGTGACCACGTCAGTGAGCGCCGGCCGATTGGTCTGTATCGAGATGCCAATGTCGCCGTGCAGCGCCTCGCGCATGAAGCGGGCGTATTGCACCCATACCGGCTGATCCAGACCGAGTTGTTCGCGCAGCCGATGCAACTGCTCATTGGTGGCGTGATCGCCCAGCAGCAATTGCGCGACGTCGCCAGGCAACAGGTGCATGCTGACGAACACCACAACGCTGACACCGATCAGAACGAACAGGAGCTGAACCAGGCGGGCCGCGACGTAATTTGCCACTCACACCGTCTGCGATGTGCTGTGCCTGATCGCGTTCGATTCTTCCGCGAGACCGAGTGCCGCGCGCAATGTCTCGATCAGGGTGCGGCCGAGGAACGGCTTCACCAGCACCCAACGCTCACCGCCGATCGGCTCGGCATCACCACCGGTGAAGAACACGACCGGTATCGATGGCCGACGCAAACGAACCTGCCGCGCCAGTTCGAGGCCATTCATGTCGGGCATCACGAGGTCAACCAGCAGCAGATGGAAATCAAGGCCGCTGTCCACCAGGCGCAGTGCTGCTTCACCGCTCTCCGCCACTGCCACCGCGAGGCCGTTGGCCGTCAGCATGGCGGAGATCGTGTCACGGCATTCCACCTCGTCATCGACGACCAGGATGCGGCGGTGCCAGGCCACCGTGGCGTTCTGCGGCTCTGAACTCGCAGCACGCTCCGGATCCAAACTGGCATCACGATCTGTCTCATACGTCGCACGGGGGAAGAGCACACTGACCGTGGTCCCCTTGCCCATCGCGCTGTCGATCCGCACTGACCCACCCGACTGGCGGGCGACGCCGTAGACCTGGCTCAACCCAAGTCCTGATCCCTGACCTGGCGGCTTGGTGGTGAAGAACGGTTCGAACGCGTTCTGCAGTACGTCCTCGGACATGCCGGTTCCCGTGTCGCTCACTGCCACGACGACAAAGTCGCCAAGTGGCAGGTCAGTCGAGGCATCATGGGGTCCCAGCGTCGTGTTGGCGGTCTTGATGGTCAGGGTGCCCCCGTCCGGCATCGCGTCGCGCGCGTTGATAGCGAGATTGAGGATCACGTGCTCGATCTGCACCGGATCGATCAGCGCCGACCAGAGCTTCTCGTCGAAAACTGTCTCAACGCGGATCGTGCGTCCAAGCGTCGCGCGCAGCAGATCGCCCATGCCGCGCACGACCTTGTTCAGATCGACCAGCACCGGCGTGAGTTCCTGCTTGCGCGAGAACGCCAAAAGTCGCCGCACAAGGTCGGCGCCACGGCCGGCGGTCTGCAGGATCATCGCCAGCCGGCGGCCATGCACCGGATGATCGCCCAATTCGCTGTGCAGGATCTCGGCGTTGCCTGTGATGGCTGACAGCAGGTTATTGAAGTCGTGCGCCACACCCGCCGTCAGCCGGCCCACTGCCGCCATGGTCTGTGCCTGGCGCAGGCGCTCCTCGGTCTGCCGTCGCATCGTCACATCGGTGTACAGCGTGACGAATCCACCACCCGGCAGCGGATTGCGCCTGATCTCGAGCTGCCGGCCACCCGGCCGCGGCCGCTCGATCGTGCCCATGGCGCCCCCGGAGTGCAGCAGACCCATGCGCCGTGCAACTTCAGCCTCGACGTCGACCGGGCCGAACTCGCCACGGGTCACCTGGGCGCGCAGAATGTCTTCCATCGGCAGGCCGACGTGTAGAAGCTCGACCGGAACGCCGGTGAATTGAGGGAAGTGCTGATTCCACGCCATCAGCCGGAGGTCGCGATCGACCATCATGATCCCGTCGCTCATCCCGGTCAGCGTCGCTTCGAGAATCGCCCGCTCACGCGCGATGGTCTCATGGCGGCGGCGGGCGGCGGTCTGGGCGCGCAGCAACAGCAGAGCCAGCACCGCAATGACCAATGTGATGCCGCCGGTGAACAGCAGCGCATTCGTCTCCCAGTCGGTCGCCGAGAGCAGGGCCTGGTCGCGATCGAGGCCGACGACCACCTTCAGGTCTTGATCCGGAACCGTGGCGAAAGCGTACATTCTATCGGCATCATCCAGACCCGATGCGCCGGTCCAGCTTCCCTCGGCCGATTGGCGCATCGCAGCAAGGAGCGGTGACTTGGCAATGCTGATCACCGCGGGATTCTCGTCCGGGCCGGCCAGTGTCCAGGCCACGCCGTCGCGCATGCTGACCACGCCGATGATGCCACCGGCGGAGAGATCGATTTCGCGATAGAATCGCGTAAACGAATTGGTGTCGTACGAAGCAGCAATCACGCCGGCGAACGAACCATCGGGGTTGTCCAGCCGGCGGGCCATATTGATTTGCCACAGTCGGGTGACCTGGCCTTGGATCAGTTCGCCCGTGAACATCTTGCCTTCGTCGGCCGGCAGCGATGCTTCATGGATAAAGTAGTCGCGTTTGCTGATATCTGTGCCGACGATCGCCGGGCGCGAGCTGGACCGCACGATGCCCTGTGCATCCGAGATGAACAATTGCAGCGAAACGTCGTTGATTACGACGACCTGACTGGCGCGCGCGGCGAGATCAAAATGTTGGGGGTCCCGCTGCCATTCGTATTCCAGAATGCGCAGTGTCTGCTCGAGTGACAGCAGCTCGCGACGCAGCTGATCCTCCAGCGTAAGCGCCTTGGCGAGAAGCTCTGCCTGCACCCGTCCGCGCACCTCGGTGCGATGCGCGCGGATGGCGCCGCGTGCGCCGATCCAGGTCAAGGCAACCAGCAGTAGTGCGGCAATAATGATGGCGGCACGGCCAAGCCGGCGGATCGTATCACCCTGGGGAAGCGTCTTGCTGCGCCCTTCGTCCGGATGACGAGTTTGGTCGATATGCCCCTCCTTTCGGGTCAACGCGCTTCCCCGCCGCAGACCCCCCGCGTGAGACTAATGCCAATTTAGCGTGAGGCTCGGAGAAATGCGAGTTGTTTCAATTTGCCAGCGAATTGCCTGGGTGGTCGCAGGGCCGCGCAGATCATGCTACGCCAACGGCTTAGCAGTGTCGGAGGCGTCCGGTGGTAGAGTCAAGACAGGCCGCCCGATTTGGACGCAGCCATCCGCCGGACGATGCCTGGCTCGCCACGGCTCCCGCAGAGCCAATTCTTGAGCCGGAAATACCGATTATCGATACCCATCACCACCTCTGGCAGCGGCCGGATCATCGTTATCTGTTGCATGAATTGCTCGCTGACCTGGGTAGCGGCCATAGAGTGGTCGCGACCGTGTTCCTGCAATGCCATGCGATGTATCGCACGAGCGGACCGGAGGAGATGCGGCCTGTCGGCGAGACGGAGTTTGTGGCCGGCATTGCCGCGATGAGCGACAGCGGCGGGTATGGGCCCACGCGAGTTGCCGCGGGCATCGTGGGATACGCCGACCTGACGCTGGGCGAGCGCGTCGAGGCGGTTCTCGAGGCGCAGATCCGCGCCGGTGGCGGACGGTTCCGTGGCGTGCGGCATTCCGGCAACTGGGACGCCGACCCCGTCATCGGCAACGGCGCCCCTGGTCCCGACATCTATCGCCGTGCCGATTTCCGCGCCGGCCTGGCGCGTCTTTCCGCTCTCGGGCTGTCATTGGATGCGTGGGTGTTCTTTACCCAACTGGCCGATGTGATCGACCTGGCACGTGCCTGTCCTGGCACGAACATCATCGTGGGCCATGTCGGGGGCGTGCTGGGCTATGGCCGATATGCTGGCAAGCGTGACGAGATCTTCACCTCGTGGAAGGCGTCGGTGACCGAGCTGGCGAAGTGCCCGAACGTCACTATGAAGCTAGGCGGGATGATGATGCGGGCAGCACTCTACGACTACGGCGCGGCGGAGTGGCCGATTTCCTCGGAGGAACTGGCCGTGCTGTGGCGGCCCTACATGGAGACCTGTATCGAGCTGTTCGGGCCGACGCGCTGCATGTTCGAAAGCAATTTCCCGGTGGAGAAAATGGGCATCGGCTGGGTCCCGCTGTGGAACGCTTTCAAGCGCATTGCTGCCGGCGCCTCGGTGGACGAGAAACGCGCCCTGTTCCACGACACGGCGCAGCGAATCTATCGATTGGGATGAAGGTAGGATGACCGACACGGCGCACCAGGAGCGGATCCTGGACCAGTTCACCCGTCAGGCCACGCCGTTCAGCACGGCAAACACCATCACCGATGCCAATGCGTTGCGGATGATCGTGACGGCTGCCGCACCGACGCCAGACGATACGGTGCTGGATGTTGCCTGCGGAGGCGGCATCGTGGTCTGCGCGTTCGCTCCGCACGTCAGACATGCGACCGGCATCGACATGACACCCGCCATGCTCGACCGCGCGCGGCAGCTTGCGACGGAGAAGGCGGTCGACAATGTCACCTGGGACCGGGGTGACGTGGGAGCGCTGCCCTACGCCGACGGCGCGTTCGATGTCGTCGTGACGCGGTTCTCCATGCATCATTTCCTCGATCCGATCAGTGTGCTGCGCGAGATGGTGCGCGTGTGCGCGCCCGGCGGACGAGTGGTCGTGATAGACATGTACGCCTCGAATGATCCGGCGAAGGCGGCGGAGTGGAACCGCGCCGAGAAGCTGCGCGATCCATCGCACGTGCGGTGTCTGACTCTGCCGGAGCTGAAAGGCCTGTTCGGTGCAGTCGGATTGCCCGAGCCGTGCGCGACCTTCTACGAACTGCGCGACGAGATCAGGAATTTGCTGGCCCGCTCATTCCCGAACCCGGGTGATGAAGTGAAGATCATCGAGATGTTCGCCGCGTCGGCGGGGGATGATCGGTTGGGTATCCCGGTTCGACGCGAGGGCGAGAGGATCGAGTACGCCTATCCGATCGCTATTCTGGTGTCCGACCGACCGGAGTGATCATCCAAGATAGGCCCGCTTGACCCGCTCATCGTCCAGCAGCTCGCGCCCCGGTCCGTCCAGCACGATGCGTCCGCTTTCCAGCACGTAGCCATGACTGGCAATGCCGAGCGCCATCGGCGCGTTCTGCTCCACCAGCAGTATCGTCACGCCCTGCGCGTTGATCCGTCCGATTGTCTCGAACACCTGCTCGACCAGCATAGGTGCCAGCCCCATGCTTGGCTCGTCCATCAGCAGCACGCGTGGCCGTGCCATCAGTGCGCGCGCCGCGGCCAGCATCTGCTGCTCGCCGCCTGACAGCGTTCCCGCCACCTGCTTCAGTCGCTCGCGCAGACGTGGAAACAGCACCAGCATCTGTTCCTTGTCGTCCGCGATTGCACGCCGGTCGCGCCGTGTGAATGCGCCCATCTCCAGGTTTTCGCTGACCGTCAGTCGCCCAAAAATGCGCCGTCCCTCAGGCACGTGCACCACGCCGATCGCTGCGATCTCATGCGCGCCGAGCCCCGCCAGCGGGCGGCCATCGAAGCGGATTTCACCCTGACGCGGATGCAGCAGTCCGCTGATCGCGCGCAATGTGGTGGACTTGCCCGCGCCGTTGCCACCTACCAGGGTGACGATCTGCCGCTCCTCGACTGCGAGCGAGATCCCCTTCAGCGCCTCGATCTTGTCGTAGAAGACGTGGATGCCATCGACCTCGAGGAGCGCCATCCACGTTACTCCGCTGCCGGTTTCGCGGCCTTGCCGAGATAGGCCTCGATCACCGCTGGATCCTGCTGCACGAGCGCCGGCACGTTCTCGGCGATCTTCACGCCATGATCCAGAACGGTGACGCGATCAGACATCGACATCACCACGCGCATCTGGTGCTCGATCAGGATAATGGTGATCGCGAAGCGCGCACGGACCTGCTGAATGAACTCCATCATTTCGGATGTCTCGCGCGGGTTCATGCCCGCGGTCGGTTCGTCGAGCAACAGCAGCTTCGGTTTGGTGGCCAGCGCGCGGCCGATCTCCAGCCTGCGTTGTTCGCCGTACGCGAGGTTCCGCGCCAGAATATCGCCACGACCGCGCAGTCCAACGAATTGCAGCAGGCGCAGGGCCTCCTCGTGGGCCGCTCGCTCGTCACGCATGGTGTGCGGCGTGCGCAGCACCGCACCCCACCAGGTGGAGCGCAGATGCAGATGCATTCCGACCAGCAGATTCTCGAGTGCCGAAATGTTGCGGAAAAGGCGAATGTTCTGATAGGTGCGACTGATCCCCGCTGCCGCAACACGATCGGGGGTCAATCCGTCAATGCGTTTGCCGGCGAACCACACCTCGCCGGATGACGGGCGCAGGTTCTGCGTGATGCAGTTGAAAACCGTTGTCTTGCCCGCGCCGTTCGGACCGATGACGCTGTGAATGCTCTGCTCTGTCACCACAAGGTCGAGATCGGCGATCGCCACCAGGCCGCCGAAACGCATGGTGAGATGATTGCATCGTAGGAGGGGGTCGCTCACGCTGCTATCTCGTCTGTACAGGCACCGCGTCGGCGCCTGCGTCCAGCGCCAAAGTCTCGTCCGCGGCGTGCAGTTCGCGTTGTCGCACGTCGGACGGCCACAGCCCCTCCGGCCGCAGCCGCATCATCACGATGAGTACCGCTCCGTAGAACAGATAGCGATACTCGCCGAATTCGCGAAGCAATTCCGGCAGCCCGATCAGTGCAATGGAGCCCAGGACAACACCGGGCAGGCTGCCCATGCCGCCAACGATGATCAATGCCAGCACGTTGATAGAGATCAGCAATTGGAAGCTTGATGGATACACCGAGGTGAGCATGGTGGCGAAGATCGATCCCGCGAGGCCTGCGAATGCCGCACCCAGCCCATAGGCAAGCAGCTTGGACCGCACCAGATTGATGCCGAGCGCCTGTGCCACGTCCTCATCGTCGCGCAATGCCATCCAGGCTCGACCGAGGCGCGAATTTTCCAGCCGCCACGCGACGAACGCGGCGACCGCCGAAGCAACCAGGGTCAGATAGAACAGCGACACCGGGTTGCCGAGTACGAAATTCCCCAGTCGTGGCTTGGGGATTTGCAGGATGCCCTGCGCACCGCCGAGCAGCGGCGCGGCGAAATCCGACTGCACGATGACACGCACGATCTCGCCCAGGCCCATGGTCGCGACGGCCAGGTAATCGCCGCGCACGCCGAGTACTGGCAATCCGAACAGCACGCCCACCATGATGGAGAGGGCCACCGCTATCGGCATGGCCTCCCAGTACGACAGGTGCGCCAGGGCATGCGACGAGTCGGCGGTGAGCAGCGCCGTGGTATAGGCCCCGACGGCGAAGAAGGCGACGAAGCCCAGATCGAGCAGGCCGGCGAGACCGACCTCCAGATTGAGGCCCATGCCCATCAGGATGTACAGCCCGACCAGCATCAACACCTGGCCGACATAAGAGCCGGCGACTGCCGGCAGCAGAACAAGAGCGAGCAAGGCGAACCCTGCCCAGACCATGCGTTCGCGCCGGTGGTCGTGCGCGGCGATACGCGCGGCACGCCGGCGAAGGATCGAGCCCAGCACCTCGCTGGCGATCGCCACGATAATGAAGATCGTGATTCCGCCTTGTGGGCTGAGGCCCTCCCAAGTGTAGAGGAAGTCGCGGAATTCGCCGACCGGTCCCTCGTATTGCTGCAGCATAAGCTGGATCAGTTCCTGGAATACGCCTGCTATCAGCACGGCGATCGCGCCCGGACCGATCGCGCGCCGCACAACGGAAGGACTAATGCGCCAACCGGCACCCAGCATACCAGCGATGGCGCCACCACCGATCAGAATGCCGATGCCCGCCGCGAGGCCCTGTCCGAGTATCAGCATCCCGAACAGATCCGGCGACAACGCGATGAAGATCGATTGCAACGGCACGACGGACATCACCGCCGTCAGCACGGCTATGGGCACGGCGGCGGTTGCTCCGGCAATGAGCCCTGTCAGCGGGCGCCCGGCCATGGCACCGGCGCCGCCGGCGATCAGCAGCAGTACCGCCTGACCGAGCGTCAGGGTGTCCACGATGATCATCCGCTGGTGCAGCATCAGCAGCACGCCGACCACGGCGAGGTGTACCGCACCCGCGCCGAACGCGAGACCGATGAGGATTGCGCGGCGCATCAGGCCCGCTTCCTTGCCATGCGTTCGCCCAACAGTCCCTGCGGGCGGAATATCAGCACCATGATCAGCAGCGTGAACGCGATCAGGTCACGCAATTGGTACGGCGCAGGGATGCCGATGCCGTCGAGAAACAGAGTCGGTCCCACCAACTCGACCATCCCCAGGAAGAACCCACCCAGCATCGCGCCAGGGATGTTGCCGATGCCCCCCAGCACCGCGGCGCCGAACGCTTTGATGCCGGGCGTGAAACCCATGAAGAAATACACCTGCTTGTAGACGAAGGCGTAGAACACGCCGGCGATACCGGCCATCGTGCCGCCCAGCACGAAGGTGAACACCACGACCTTGTTCACGTCGATTCCCATCAGTGCCGCAGCCTCACCGTCCTCGGCCACAGCGCGCATCGCAGTGCCCATGCGCGTGCGCTGTACAATCAGGTAGAGCCCTGCCATGAAGACGAGGGCGAGGCCGATCACCAAAACGTCGACGCGCGGCACATTGAAGCCCAGCAACTGGAATGTCGCACGTTGCCAATCGGGTGACGGATAGGATTTCACCGCGGAACCGAACATGCCGCGGAACGTCTGCTCCAGAAAGAACGACACGCCGATGGCGCAGATCAGCGGCGCCAGGCCGACAACACGACGGAATGGCCGGTACGCGATGCGCTCGGTCAGCACGGCGATCGAGGTGGATGTGACGATCGCCACCGCGAGGATGGCGGACATGCCGAGTACCGGATGGCTATTCAGGAAGCCTGAACGGTCCAGGGGCGTGGCGACGAAGTAGCCGGCGAAGGCGCCGGTCATCACGATGTCGCCGTGCGCGAAGTTGATCAATCGCAGCACGCCATAGACCATGGTGTAGCCCAGTGCGATCTGGGCATAGATGCTGCCGATGGTCAGGCCGAACACGACGAAGTCGAACCACTGTGCGGCGGTATAGCGATTGTGCAGCAACGTGCCGATGGTCCCGACGACGACGACCGCTACGACACCGATGCGCAGGCCCCAAAGTACCACATCAACTGCATTGAACCGGGCCATGGCTGCACGCCACGGCCCGCTGCTGGCAGCAGAAGCGCCCGACACCTACGGCCAGATCTTCTTCGGGTTCTTGCCGATGCCAAATGTCTTCGGATCAGCCGAGGTGAACTCCAGCACCGAGGGTTTGAACTGCGAGCACTCGCCATAGGGGTCGCAGGCGATCGGACCGCTGATGCCTTCGAACTTGATGTCGAACACCGCGTCGCGAAGTGCCTTCCTGCCGATGTAAAGGTTGCCGTCCTTATCGGTTTTGCCAACCTTCTCGATCGCCTTGATGGCGAGCATCGCACCGTCATAGGCATTCGCGTGATAGCCGGAGATCGGCGCCTCACCGTAATCCTTCTTGTAATCCTCGACGAACTTTGGATAGTTCTTGCCCATCGCCTCGGGCGACAGGTCGGGATAGCCAATGATAAAGCCGACGACGGACGGTCCAGCCGCCTCGATGAAGTCGGCGGACAGCAGCGAACCACCGCCCATCAGCTTGGTGTGCTCAAGCCCTGGCGTTTCCTTCGCCTGGCGCAGGATCTGCGCCGCGGCAGCGGTGAACACCGGGAAGTAGATCAGGTCCGGCTTCTCGCTGGCGATGCGGGTCAGCAGCGGATGCATGTCGACGTCGGTGGGTGCGATCGCTTCCTGCGACAGTACCTTGCCGCCCAGCTGCTTGAAGTTGTCCGCCATCACCTGTTGGAGCTGCTGCGCATAAGGGCTGCCGTCATGGACGGTGACCACCGACTGCGCCTTGAGGACGTTGTGGACGTATGTGGCGTCCGCCTTGCCCTGCTCGCTGTCACTGAACACGGTGCGGGCGAAGCCGGCGTATTCCGGCTTGCGCGTCGCGGCGGTGAGCGCGGGCGCGGTGCACGCCGTGCAGATGTCGACAACGCCCTGCTGCCAGAGAATCGGTGCACCCGGTGTCGCGGCGGACGAGCAGGCGGGACCAAGCACGATCGCAGTCTGGGGATTCGCGGCAAGCTTGGTCGCCGCAGTCTGGCCGCCTTCAGCGTTGCAGCCATCGTCTTCCGCGTTCAGCTTCAGCGGGTGCCCGAGGACCTTTCCACCAACGTCCTTGAAGGCGATCTCAACACCGCGCTTTTCGTCGAGACCGAGTGCCGTATCAGCGCCGGACAGCACCCAATAGGCGCCGATCTGAATTGGCGCGCCCTTGGCGATACGGATCACGCCGAGATCGTCGGTGACCGGACCGACTGTCGCCGCGGAGGCAGTATACGCGATACTGAGTAATGCGGCGGCGGCCAGTATCATCGGGCCGGATAGTCTACGGTACATGGCCAACTCGCCCTCCTGTCGACGACGGGGGATCACGGAATTTCGCGACTGTGCGGCTCGGATGCACGCCAAGTCAACACTCGTGGCATGATCGGGACGGTTATGGAGGGGAGGTCGAAACGATGACCAGCCAACTCGAACAGGAGGTCGCGGATCTGTGCGCCACGGCGGAGCGCTACGACGCGCGCCATCGGCGCATCGCCGATCTGACCTGGCCGGACGGCGCGCGAATCGCAGTGAATTTCACGGCGGATTTCGACGCCATGCTGTTGCGTCGGCTGCTAAATGAGCCGCCGATGCAGCTTGCCAAGGGCGAGTTCGGCGGACGTGTCGGCATCTGGCGGCTGATCGAACTGTTCGATGCACATGGCATCAAGGCGACGATCTTCACGCCTGGCCGCATCTGCGAACTCTATCCGCAGGCGCTCCGCGCCGTGGCGCGCAGCGGGCACGAGATCGCTGATCATATGTGGGAACACCATGTGCCGAAGGATCCGGCGCAGGAGCGCGATCATCTGCTAAAAACGGCGAACGCGTTGGAGGCGATCGCGGGGCGCCGGCCGGTCGGCAGCCGTAGCGAACATACGCTCGGGCTACTGAAGCAGGAAAGGTTCCTGTACATTTCGCATGAATCGGCCGACCATCGTCCGTACTATCTGAGCGATCCCGATGGCAGGAACACCATGCTGAACCTGCCGTTTCATTACGCAATAGACGATGCGATGTTCTACAGCTTTGCGTGGCTGGGCAGCGGCAATGCCGCGCAGCGCATCACGGACCCGGATCGCGTGTTCGATCTGTGGTGGGCGGCGTTCTGGCAGCAATACCGCGCCGGGGGCTACCTCAACATCGTGGTGCATCCGTTCGTGTCGGGCCGGGCACTGCGCATCGAGATGATGGACCGGTTGATCACGCGAATGAAGACGCTTCCCGGTGTGTGGTTTCCCACCTGCGAGGAAGTCGCCACGCATTGCCTGGATCGTTTTCCAATCTGAACCAGGAGTTCATACGATGCCCTGGAAGCAAGGCTACACAATCTCCGATGAAGTCGGCCTGCGGGATGCCGATGTACGTTGGCCGGACGGCAATCGCTGCTGTTTCACGGTCGTGGTTGACATGAGCGTGGCGCGCGGTCCGGAAGGGATCTCCGCCGCCGATCTGATGCATCCGGATGCGTATTTCGCCGCGCATGACGGGTTGGACCAGGTTCTCGCGGTGTTCAAGCATTTTGGCATCAGGGCGACATTCGCGGTTCCCGCGGTGATCGCGCAGTTGCGCGCCGAGCGGCTGCGTATGGTGATGGCCGAAGGTCATGAGATTGCGGGCAATGGACTGAAACACGAGGATGTCAGCGGACTTGGCGCCGCGGACGAAAAGGCCCGGCTCGATCTGGCGACCGATATTCTGACGCGCACGATCGGACGCCGGCCCGCCGGTTGGTTCTGCCTGCCGCGACAGGACGATCCATTTGCCGGAGGCACGATCAGCCCGCATACGATCGATCTGCTGATCGACGCAGGCTACCAATATATGGGCAATGGGCTGGCAGATGATGTGCCGCATTATTGGGTGACGGATTTTGCCTCGCGACGGGCAATGCTGACGCTGCCTTATTACTACCACTTCGACGATCAGTGGTTCCTGTTGTTTCCACGCAAGGGAACCGGGCTCGAGCATGCCGACGATCTGTTCCGCAACTGGCGGGCAGAGTTCAATGCACAGTACAAGCGCGGGCGGCAATTCAGCATGGTGCTGCATCCCGGCGCGATCGGGTGGTGCAATCGGTTGCAGTTGCTGGAGGATTTTTTCGCATATGTTCGGACCTTTCCCGGCGTATGGAACCCGACCAGCGAGGAATGCGCGCGATACTGGCAGGTGACGTATCCCACGGACAAAACCCTGAAGCTTGAGCCGAGCGTCTGGCGGGACTATCCGGGCAGCCTGAGCTGACGCGTCGTACGGTCAATCGAACAGCGCAAGGTCGATGACGTCGCCCATTCGATTGTAGCCGGCATCGCTCGGATGCAGGTGGTCGCCGCAGTCATAGACCGGCAGCATGCGCGCTGGATGTTCAGGATCGCGTAGGCCCTTGTCGAAGTCGACCACCGCATCGAATGCGCCGCCGTCCCTGATCCAGGCGTTGACCGCCAGACGCACCGCCTCGCGTGCTGGGGTCCAGGCGCCGACCAGGAAGGTCTCGTTCTCGAACGGCGTCAGCGTGGCGCCGAAAATCCTGATGCCGCGCGTGTGCGCCCGCAGCGCCATCTGCTTCAGGCCGGCGATCATCTGTTCGGCGGTGACCTCCTCCTCGGGTTTCGCCCAGCGATTGCGCAAATCGTTGGTGCCCAGCATCACGATCACATGCGTCACACCCGGCTGGGCCAGCACGTCGCGATCGAAACGGCGCAGGCCGCTGTCGCCGCGGATGTCGTGCAGGATGCGGTTGCCGCCCAGTCCCTGGTTCATCACGCCCATCGGCCGTCCGCCGCGCGCTATCAGACGCCGCGCCAGTTGATCGGGCCAGCGGCAGAATGCGTCGTGGGTGGAGATGTTCGCGTCAGTCAGCGAGTCGCCGAGTGCGACGATGCCGCCGGCGTGGGCGGGCGCCAGGACGTCGATGCCGTTGACGAAGAACCAATCATCGGTGATGCGGCCCACTGGCATCACCGTCTCGGCTGAGAAATTACCCGGTGGCGAGATGTAGTTGGTCTGGCGTGCATAGCGTCCGGTGATGCCGAAGCTCGCCGGCACATCGTCAGGCAGCCAGAAGGTGATGGCGACGTCCGCAAGCGGCGCCACGGACAGCTCCGCCGGATCGGTTAGCAACACGGCGCCCGCGGCGATCGTGGCCGAGGCCTCACCGCCGAACGTCAGCGCGCGGTCGGACCCGAGCGCGACGCCGGCACCTGTCGCGCGGAGGCCGATATGCGCACCGCCGATCCTCAGCGGCCGCGTGCCATAGGCGTTTGACAACCGCACTCGCAGCACGTCGCCGCCGATGCTGATGCGCGCGTTCATGCGCAGCGTCTGGTTGCTGAGTGCGGCGCCCTCCGCCGGCGCAGGAGCCGTGGCCCAAGTGCCGACCCAGTGCATATCCTTTGGCATGACGCTACCTCGACTGTTTGGAGCAGTTGCTGCAGACGGCTAAGCTGAACTGTGCCACGCCGCGCAGTGTGGTGAAACTGGAGGCTCTGATGCGATATCTGCCTATGCTGTCCGTGCTGCTGCTGGTTGCCTGCTCGGATGACAGCATGACGCGCAATTTCAGCCTGTCGCGCGATAACGCACCGGAGACCATTGCATCCACCCAGATGCCGCTGTCGGTGCCACCTCAACTGGCGACGCGGCCCTCGCGTCCGGGCGCGATCATGCCGAAAGAAGGCGATACCCAGCCGGCGGATCAGGCGGCGGGGAGTGCCGGTCAGGATGCGCTGGTCGAGGCGGCGGGCCCGGCGGCCCCGGCGGATATCCGAAACACGATCAACGAGAATTCCGGGCTGGTGTATCCGGGTCCGGGCTTTGTCGATCAGCTGATGGCATGGACACCGCCGCCCGGCTATACGCCTGTCATCACGCAGGCGCCGAAGGGGGGGTGGTTCAGTCGGATGTTCTAGGCGACGACGCCAGCGCACGCACATCGGCAGGCGAACGACCTTGAGCGCGCAACTCGCGCAGAGTGGCAGCATGGTCGCGTTTTGCCAGTCGGCGCCCAGAGGCGTCGGTCAGCAGCGGGTGAAACGCGTAGCTCGGCGCGGGCCAGCCCATCAATACCTGCAACAGACTGTGCAGATGCGTTGCCTGCCTCAGGTCCTCGCCGCGTGTGACCAGAGTGACACCTTGCAGCGCATCGTCGTGGGTGACGCACAGGTGGTAGCTGGCCGGGGCGTCCTTGCGGGCGAGGACCACGTCGCCGAATTGCTCGGGATGACATCGGATGGCGCCTTCGCCCGCTGCCTCGAATGTCAGGGTGGCTGCGTCCTCAAGGGCGGCGAGTGCACGGTCCATGAGCAGGCGCAGCGCATAGGGCTCGCCGGCGGAGATGCGGGTGTCGCGCTGATCCTGCGACAGTCCACGGCATGTGCCGGGGTAGCGAGGCGTGCCATCGGGCGTGTGGGGAGCGGCGGCGGATTGCCGGATGTCGGCGCGGCTGCAAAAGCACGGGTAGAGCAGGCCACGCGCTGCCAGCCCATCGAGGGTGGCGCGATACTCCGCGAAGTGCTGCGACTGCACTCGCGCCTCGCCATCCCAATCGAGGCCGAGCCAGGCCAGATCCTCCAGAATCGCCGCGGCGAATTCCGGACGACAGCGGGACGGGTCGATGTCCTCCAGGCGGAGCAGGAACCGGCCGCTGGCATCGCGCGCGCGATGCCAGGCGAACAGCGCGCTGAATGCGTGACCGAGGTGCAGATAGCCGGTGGGGCTGGGGGCGAAGCGGGTGACGATCGACATGGGACTGCGGCACAAGGTAGTCGCACCGGTGGGAAAGGGAGAGGGGCATGGCAGAACTCGACGGACCGCGCTGGGGACCGGCGTCGAAGGCTGCGCCGAAGCAGCTTGTCGTGCTGTGTCACGGGCTTGGGGCGGACGGGCACGACCTGATCGACCTGGCGCCGACCTGGGGACATGCGCTGCCTGACGCGCTGTTCGTCTCCGTCGATGCGCCCTTTGAGCACGAGTCGGGGTTTGGGCGCCAATGGTGGAGCGTGGCTGATCGCACGCCCGTCGTGATGGAGGCCGGCGTGCGCCGCGCTGCCGGGTTCCTCGATGCGTTCATCGATGCGGAACTGGTGCGGTTGGGGTTGCCGACTGAGGCCTACGCGCTGATGGGGTTCAGCCAGGGGGCGATGACGGTACTGTTCACCGGGCTGCGCCGGGCGATCGCGCCGCGCGCCATCCTGGCGTTTTCCGGCGCACTGGTGGCGCCCGACAGCCTGGCGTCGGAGCTGGCCAATCGGGCGCCGGTGCTGCTGGTGCATGGCGAGGCGGACGACGTGGTTCCGGTGCAGCGTTCGCGCGACGCCGAGGCTGCGCTCCGCGCGGCGAACGTTCCGGTGGAGGCGGTTTATGTGCCGCGTTTGGGGCATGGCATCGACGACAGCGGCCTGGCGATGGGCGCGCTGGCCTTGCAGCGGGCGTTCTCCGGCGGGTGAGGCGGTCTCAACGCCGTCTCATTGCGCGTTAGATGAGACGGCGGATCATTGGGTGAGCGGCGGGCTGGCTGGTGGGATGGAGGCAGGCCTACCAAGCTGCGGCATCGGCGCGCAGCGCTCGGCGCCTGTATCAGGAGGTTGTGCGTCGCTGGGCACACTGGCGAGCGGGTGGGGTGAGACGGCGCGATCCACGGCGGGAGTATACTGTTATCCGTAATATCTGCAAGAGTTATATGTACTGGCGCACTGTGTGGTTGCTGGGAATGCCTGCGTCCTCGGCTGCTCGAGACAGCACGATGTCAGCTCGGCGCCCACCTCCGTCATTCGGCTCGATCCGGCGACCTCTCCGAGCCAGAAACTATCCTCACGTTAGGGCCCGGTAGCATTGCGAGGCGGACCTCACCATTCACCGGAATCCACTGGAGCCTTAATGCCCGGCGTTACTGGTGATCGGTATGATACCAATGCTCAATGCAAATGACTTACTGCCCCTTCGATCGACATGACGAGAGCTGCCATCGGTTCTAGTCAACGGCCTTGATACTACGCATCAGATGGCCGAGCCAAGCTAGGCCATGACGAATGAGGACCAGTGTTTCGGCCAAGCACGGCCAAGACGAATGTGACGGATGGGTCTTTGTTATTGTGCATTGGTATAGACACTTGCGTAGAGATTTGCCGAAAGGGTCGGGACGGACATGGCGCCACATCCTCAACGACTGACAGTCACCCGCCGTGCGTGGCCGCTCGCGCGACCGCTTATGACTGCGGACGGGGTCGTGACCACGGTCGACGTCGTTGTCGCCGAAATTGCCGACGGCGAGGGACGCGGCCGCGGCGAAGCCGTGCCGCTTCGGCAGTACGGCGAGAGCATCGACAGCGTCGTCGCCGCGATTGATGCGATGAAGGGCGCGGTCTTCTCGGGGCTCAACCGCGACACACTGCAACACGCGCTGCCGCCGGGTGCGGCGCGCAACGCTCTCGACTGCGCATTCTGGGACATCGATGCGAAGCGCGCTTATCGCAGTGTCGCGGAGCTGGCCGGGCTCGGCGCGGTGCCGCCGCTGATGACGGCGTTCACGCTCGACTTCGATACACCGGCCAAGATGGCTGAGCAGGCGGCCGCCAATCGCACGCGGCCGCTGCTCAAATTGGAACTTGGGGGCGACGGCGATGTCGAACGAGTGCGGGCGGTGCGGCAAGCGGCACCGGCGGCGCGCCTCATCGTCGATGCCAATGAGAGCTGGAATGAGCGCCAGCTACGCGAATACATGCCGATGCTCGTCGATTTGAGAGTTGCACTGATAGAGCAGCCGCTGCCGGCCGACGCGGATGACGCGTTGGCGCGATTGGAGCATCCGATCCCGCTCTGCGCTGACGAATCCTGCCGGACGGTTGCCGATCTCGACCGGCTCGATGGGAAATACGAGGCCATCAATATCAAGCTCGACAAAGTGGGTGGGCTGACCGGGGCGCTTGCGATGGCGGAGGAAGCAAAGCGGCGGTGCTTGCGGATCATGGTCGGAGGCGTGATCAGCACGTCGCTTGGGATCGCGCCGGCGCTGCTCGTCGCACAGCAGGCCGATATCGTCGATCTCGACGGGCCGTTGCGTCTGGCGCTCGATCGCGGGGCGGGGCTGCGCTACGACGGCAGCACGATTCGTCCGCCCGATCCAAAACTCTGGGGCGGACCTGGTTAATACTGGAATTTAACGTGTCGATTGGTGCAAACAGATCATCGGAGTCTCCCGATGGCTGCTGACCTTTATAGCCTCATCGCCGGAATTCTGCAGTCGATGACCCACGCGGAGCTAAGCGAGGCGCCGCAGCGAATGGCCGGTTTGGTCATTGCAAACGATGGCCTCACAAAGCGGCAGCGGATTGAGGTGGCGCTCGGAAACTTCACAGAGGAGGAGTTGGCTCGTTTAGCGCTGAAGTTTGTCGATCATGGAGGAGGCGTCGCCCTCGACGAGGCGGCGCGCAAGGTGCTCGAGGCCAGCGACCCACCCCTAACCCGCATCACCCGTCGCGACGTCGCGAGAGTCTTCGGAGATGACCTCGCCGGCGAGCGTGGGACGGTGGAGATGGTCGAAAGCCTTTTTGTTCTCTCTAATCCCATCGAGCTGATGTTCGGAACCGGCGGTCGAAGCCTAGGTGACCAAATCGGACAGCACATGGATCGCAATCCCGGTGATTGGTCCGTGGAGTTTCTATTCGGGGAGATCGGCGCATTCGATTGTTCCATAGACCGGTTCGGAAGGTTGCTCGAAGAAGCTGTTCATCCCCTCTCCCGGTCGGGAGAGGAGCAGTTGCGGACGGTCGCCGCCCTCAACAAGGTTCTTGCGCGCGATGGATACGAGCTGGTGCAGGAAAGCGAATCCTCCGGTCATCCGATCTTTATTTTCCGTCGCCTCGTGCGTGGGGTCGGCGGGCGGCCGAAGAACTTGATCTTCGCCTCGCGAGGACCCAAACCGGAGATCGGTTTCGCGGACGCCATCAACAACGACATCGTCATTCTGTCCGGCGAGGAGAGCTGTTTAGTCTACGACCGGCCAATTAGCGCGTCTAACGGCCTCTTCTGGTCCGAGCTCGTCGCTTGGTGGAGCGAGGTCGCGCCAGGGGCCAATGCAGCAAATCTCGGAGCGCGCCTCCAACAATCCTTGGCTTCAGACGCGGAGCGCAAGCTCTTCGCTACCTACTTCAAGCTCTATCGAGCCATCCTCGGTGAGGCGCTGCCCGCGCTTCTGCCGCAGGTCTATCTTCACTTTGACCCCGCTGTCGTGAAAGCCCTGCGTCATCGCCTTCCTCTCCCGCGTCAGCGCATGGACTTCCTGCTCCTCCTCCCTGGGCGCCAACGCATCGTGCTGGAGGTAGATGGAAAGCACCACTTCTCGGAGAATGATCATCCGTCGTTGAAGATCTATGCCGAGATGGTGTCGGCAGACCGTGAGTTGCGCCTTGCTGGATATGAGGTTTACAGGTTCGGAGCGAACGAGCTAGTGGGCGAGGGCGCCGAACCGAAGATCGCTGACTTTTTCGAAAAGCTCTTTCGACTGCACCGCGTGCTGCAGTGAAGTGCCTCCCCCTATCGCATTAAGCGTCCGGGTTGGACCGAACACGGCGACTGTCCGCTCCCGGTGCGACAACCGCCTCAAGGAGACGTTCAATCTTCGGCACGATCTGGCCGTCAGCCGACCGTCCGCACCAGGGCCTGTGGTAGAGCAGGATGAATTTAGCTGGGTGCACGTCTGCCCTGGTTCCGCGCGGCACGGTCTGTCCGGCCGGTAGGAAAATGCAACCGCAAATCACGCAGAACACGCAAAGGGCGGCGGTGCCTTACAGGCCCAGGACGATGCGTTTGATCTTACGGCGAGGCTTGCCGAAGTTGAGTAACAGGCAGAGATACACGGCGGTGGCTTTCAGATAATTCAGGCACTGCGCGCGATGAATCTCGTCGATCGCCTTGGCTACCTTCAATTCGACAAGGACGATGTCTTCGACGAGTAGGTCAACAGTATATTCCCCGACCACGACCCCATCGTATCGAACGACCATGGGATGTTGTTGCGAGACGACGAGCCCAGACTTGCGGAGCTCGTACACCAACGCGTTTTCATAGACTTTCTCAAGAAATCCGGTTCCCAGCGCGTGGAGCACCGTTAGGGCGCAACCAATGATTCGTTTGGACAGGAGGTTAATCCTGTCCTCGCCGGTATCCATTTGCGTGTTTTGCGTGTTTTGCGGTTCCATTTTCCTTGTTTACTGCCGGCACAACCTCCGTTGCTGCCAGCAGTGCAGCAAAGACGTGGATGGCCTGCCTCCGCCGGCCACGACGGTGGACTCGGTATGTTGGCGCCGGCTGATTATTCCTCACAGCGCCGTCATACCGCCGTCCACGAACAGCAGGGCGCCGGTGACGTAGGAGGCATCGTCGGAGGCCAAGAACAGAATCGCGGCGGCGACCTCCTCGGGCCTGCCCGGGCGCTTCAGCATGGTCCCTTGTGCGGCGCGTGCGTTGTACTGCTCGACGGTCTCGCCGGCCGCCGCGATGCGGCGCGCATGGAACGGCGTGAAGATCGGGCCAGGGCCGACGGCGTTCACACGAATGCCCTCCGCCGAGTGGTCGGCGGCGAGCGCCCGGGTCAAGCCCGCGATCGCGGCCTTGGTGGTGTCGTACTGCAGGTTGCCGCCGCCTGCGACGACGGAACGAACCGAGGCAACGTTGACGATAGCTCCCCCAGGGGCGCCGCCCTTGTTGCCGCGCATCAGCGGAACCGCCGCCTTGGCGCAGAACACGTAGCTCATCAGGTTGACGCTGAGGATCTCGTTCCAGCTCGCGGCACTCGCCTCGTCCACCTTCTCGTATTTGCGGATGCCGGCATTGTTCACCAGGATGTCGAGGCGCCCGAATTTTTCCCCGGCACCGTTGACGAAGCCGAGGCATGCGGCCTCGGTACCAACGTCTGCCTGCGTGAAGGCGACGCGGGCGCCGGCGGTCTCGAGTTCGGCTGCCACGCGCTGGCCGCGCTCACCGTCCCGATCGCAGAATGCCACGCTCGCGCCCTCGGCTATGAAACGCCTGACCGTCGCCTCGCCGATCCCCGATGCACCGCCCGTCACCGCTGCAACCTTGCCGTCGAGCCTTCCCATGTTCGCCACCTTTCATCGCATTGCGAAACGCGCATCCACAATACGTCGTATCCATCCGGCGGGCACCGTCGGGAAGCAGGCGTCCTGCCGAAACGAGCCCTCGCGTAGCCGCATGACGAACCGGTAAATCCAGCTCCGGTCTGGCTTGCGGCTCGCTACGCGCTCTGCGATAAACGCAATGGTTTTCGGCGGCGCACAAGATATGGTGGGTCAGTGACAGATTACCCGCCAAATGCGCTCCGAACGCAGAGGAGCGGCGTTTGCCTGACGGTGGCCAATTCTATCCAGCGCTGGTGCTGAACGCGGATTTTCGGCCGCTGTCGTATTTCCCGCTGTCCCTCTGGTCCTGGCAGGACGCGGTGAAGGCAGTGTTCCTCGATCGGGTCTCGGTGCTGTCGGAGTATGAGACCGAGGTGCGCTCGCCGTCGCTCACCATGAAGCTGCCCAGTGTGATCGCGCTGAAGGACTACATCCCGTCGGCGCGCCGACCGGCGTTCACCCGGTTCAACGTGTTCCTGCGCGATGCATTCGTCTGCCAATACTGTAGCGACCGACGGCCGGCGCACGACCTGACATTCGACCACGTGGTGCCGCGCAGCCGCGGCGGGCGCACGACCTGGGAAAACGTGGTGACTGCCTGCGGTGACTGCAATCTGCGCAAGGGATCCCGGCTGCCGCGTGAGTGCCGCATGTTTCCCCGCGCCCATCCGCGTCAGCCAACGACGTGGGAGTTGCAGGATAATGGACGAGGATTCCCGCCCAACTACCTGCATGAGAGCTGGCGCGACTATCTGTATTGGGATAGCGAGCTGGAGAGCTGAGGCAGTTCCCTCGGGGGGAACATGGCAAAGAACGTTGTCTTCTGCGCTGACGGTACGTGGAACGGGCCTTCCGAACCGGATGACGATGACGGGAGCTCTCCCGCGACCAATGTCTTCAAGCTGTTCCTGAACCTCGCGGGTCTGGACGATCCCGACACCCTCACACTGGCCAAGGAACAGCAGCGCACATTGCGCACTGCCGACGGCACCGTGCAGCAGGTGTCCAAGTACCTGCATGGGGTGGGAGATTCCAACAACTTTCTGGTCAAGGCACTCGGCGGCACGCTCGGTGAAGGACTGATCACCCGCATTGTGCGCGGCTACACGTTCATCTCGCGGAACTATGTGCGGGGCGACAGGATCTACATCATCGGCTTCAGCCGCGGTGCGTATACGGCCCGCGCGCTTGCCGGGATGATCGCCGCAAAGGGCCTGCTCGATGCGACCAAGGTCGATCTGACCAACAAGGAGACAGCCTATCGCCTGGGCGCCGCGGTCTGGTACGCGTATCGCAAAGTCGCCCTTCGCAGCAGCACGGGCTGGTTCGCGCGCCTGGAGCAGACAGCTCTCGACCTGCCGGCTTTTCTCTCGGCGCCGCAGCGCGATGATCTGCTGATAGCGGCACCCATTGAGGCCGTCGCAGTCTGGGACACGGTTGGTGCGCTCGGCATACCGGCATTCACCTTGCAGATGCAGCGAGTGGACGAATTCCAGTTTGCGGATCTGAAGCTGAGTCCGATCGTGCGCAGCGGGTTGCACGCGATAGCCGTTGACGAGCAACGGGAGGACTTCACGCCGACGCTGTGGGACGAAGATCCGCGCATCACGCAAACGCTGTTCCCTGGGGCCCACTCCGACGTGGGTGGTGGCAATGGCACCGCTGACAATGAGAGCGGTCTTTCGGACTGGTCGCTGCGCTGGATGATCGACAGGCTTGCGCCGTTGGGCGTGGTGTTTGCCCACCCGCTTGCCTGGGTGCCGCAGCCGGACGCGCGCGGCGTCGCTCATCAGCCCTGGGTCGACCTGCCATGGAATCTGCGCCCGACCGGGCCACGGCATTTTCGGGCCGGTCTCTTCGTGGGGCAGTCGCTCGTCGACCGGCTGGCGGCGGGCCCGGTGCAATTTGCGCCTGGCCTGCCCGCAGCGGTGTACGCCCCCGGCAACCTCGGCGGCTATGTATTGGCCAGCAATCTGCTCGCCGGCGTCCGCGTGGCGTGACGGGCAGGCATCGGAAGGTATGATCGACAGCCCCCCGCCCGAGATTCTCGATGCGCTGCGCCGAATGAGTTTGCTGGCCGCATCCGCGGACACGCGCGGCGAACGCCTGACCGGCGGCGTGTCCTCGGATATCTGGCGGATCGACCTTCCCGCCGGGCCCGTCTGCGTCAAACGGGCGCTGGCGAAGCTGCGCGTAGCGGCTGACTGGCAGGCACCAATCGAGCGCAACCGCTACGAGGCACGGTGGATGCAGCGCGCCAACACCGCTGTCCCCGGCTCAGCGCCGCAATTGCTGGGTCTCGACGAAGCGACCGGGGCGCTCGCGATGCAGTTCCTGCCACCGAGCCGCTATGCGCTCTGGAAGATGCAACTGCGCGATGGCGACGCCGATCTGGCATTCGCCGCGGAGGTCGCCCATGCGCTGGTACGGATCCACGGTGCGACCGCTGCTTCGCCCTCCACCGCAGCCGACTTCCCTACCGATCGCATTTTCTACGACATTCGTCTCGAGCCTTATCTGGTTGCGACCGCCCGCGCGCACCCCGACCTCGCGCCGCCTCTGCATAGTCTCGTGTCGGAAACCCAGGGCAACAGGCGCGCCCTGGTCCACGGCGATGTCAGCCCGAAGAACATTCTGCGCGGCCCGGACGGCCCGGTGTTCCTGGACGCCGAGTGCGCCTGGTGGGGCGATCCCGCGTTCGATCTGGCGTTCTGTCTCAATCATCTGCTGTTGAAGTGCTTGTGGACGCCGGCTGCCACCGCCGGCTTTCTCGGCTGCTTCGATGCGTTCGCCGCGACATACGTGGACCATGTCGTCTGGGAGCCGCCGGCCGTATTGGAGGCTCGCGCCGCACATCTGTTGCCGGGGCTGTTCCTCGCCAGAGTAGATGGCAAGTCGCCGGTCGAGTACGTCACCACCGAGCCGGACAAGAACCGGGTGAGGCGCACTGCTCGCGCACTGCTGCTCCATCCGGTTGAGACACTCGGCGATGTGCGCCAGGCCTGGATGAGGGAACTCGCCGCATGACCGACACCACGATCGCCTTTGTGCACGCACGACGTGTATGGGACAGCCGCGGGCGCCCAACGGTAGAGGCTGAGGTGCTGCTGGAGGGCGGCGGCGTCGGGCGCGCCATTGTGCCGGCTGGCGCATCGACAGGTACCGGCGAGGCGCTCGACCTGCGCGACGGTGGCGATGCGTTCGGCGGCTATGACGTGACGCGCGCGGTGGGCCACGTGAATGGCGAGATCGCCCGAGCGGTCACCGGGATCGATGGCGCGGACCAGGCCGTGCTGGACCGCCGACTGATCGAGCTCGACGGCACGCCCAACAAGACGCGCCTCGGTGGCAATGCCGTGCTGGCGGTGTCCATGGCCGCCGCGCACGCAGCGGCAGCGGCCGCGGGCGAGCCGCTGTATCGCTTTCTCGGCGGTCCCGACGCGCACATGCTGCCATTGCCGCAGATCCAGATCTTTGGCGGTGGTGCGCATGCCGGGCGGCGCGTGGACATCCAGGACTTCCTCGTCGTCTGCCCCGCTGCCAAGAGCTTCGCCGAGGCGCTGGATTGGACGGCTGAGGTGTACCGCGCGGCCGGCGCACTGATGAAGGAAGCCGGCACGTTGCAGGGCGTGGCCGATGAAGGTGGCTGGTGGCCGGCGTTCTCTACCAACGAGCAGGCGATCGAGACGCTGGTGCGGGCGATCGAGCGTGCTGGCTATACGCCGGGCGTCCAGGTTGCCATCGCGCTCGACGTCGCCGCCTCGGAGTTCGGCCGCGGCGGCAAATACAAGCTCGCGCTCGAGGACAAGGAACTCGACAGCGAAGGCATGATCAGGCTGCTCACGGGCTGGATAAGGCGCTATCCGATCGTATCGATCGAGGATCCGCTGGCGGAAGACGATGATGCGGGGTTCGCCGCGTTCACCCAGGAGGTGGGCAAACGCGTGCAGGTGATCGGCGACGATTTTTTGGTGTCGCAGGCCTCGCGGGTGCGCGAAGCGGCATTGTGCGGCGCTGCGAATGCGGTGCTGCTGAAGCCCAATCAGCGCGGCACGCTGACCGAAACACTGGATGCCTGGCGGGCCGCAAAAGAGGCAGGCTTCGCCGGCATCGTCTCTGCCCGGTCCGGCGAAACGGAGGATGTGACGATCGTGCATCTCGCAGTCGGCTGGGGCGTTGGCCAACTCAAGGTTGGCAGTTTCGCGCGCGGCGAGCGCATGGCGAAATGGAACGAAGCGCTGCGGGTGGAAGAGGCACTTGGGGGCCGCGCGCGGTTTGCCGGGGAGGCGGTGCTGGGACGGTCGCGGTAGGTTTGCGCGCTATGCCCGCCATGAACGTCCTCTTCCACTACACCGCTGGCCCGGACCTTGCGGCGCGTCTCGCGGCCATTCGTGACCTGCGCATCGCCGTCTGCCCCGAGCACGACGATGCGCTGCTCACCCGCCTGCTGCCGGAGACCGACGTAATCTGGCATGTGCTCAAGCGCTGCACGGCCGAGATGATCGTCGCGGCACCGAAGCTGCGGCTGATCCAAAAAATCGGCGTCGGCGTCAATACGATCGACCTCGACGCGGCAAAGGCTCGCGGCATTGCGGTGTGCAACCTCCCCGGCACCAATGCGCGCGCGGTGGCGGAACTGACACTTGCGCTGATGCTGGCTGTGCTACGCCGGCTGCCACGCTTCGACGCGGCGATCCGACGCGGCGAGTGGCTCGACCCGCAGCTTCAGGACGGTATCGGCGAACTCGGCGGACGCACCGTCGGTCTGGTGGGATACGGTGCGATCTCGCGCCTGCTCGCCCCCGTGCTGATCGCGCTGGGCTGTCGGTTGATCTACACATCGCGCGCGCAGCACGCCGACACATTGGGCGAGTGGCGCAGTCTCGATGAACTGCTGGCCGAAGCCGACGTCGTCAGCCTGCATCTGCCGCTGACCGGCGACACCGCGAACCTGATCGACGCCGCGGCGATTGCCCGCATAAAATTTGGCGGGGTGCTGATCAACACCGCTCGTGGCGGACTGGTCGACCAGGTGGCGCTGACCGAAGCGCTGGCAAGCGGCCGGCTTGCTGGTGCCGGGCTCGACGTGTTCGTCCATGAACCGCATGACGCGTCGGAAACCCTGTTCCGCCTTCCCAATGTCGTGCTGACGCCGCATATCGGCTGGCTGACCACCGGCACGTTCGACCGCAGCTTTGCACGCGCCGCAGAAAACTGCCGCCGCCTGGCTGCCGGCGAGGCATTGCTGCACCGGGTTGTGTGAGGTCGTGGACATGCGGGTTGGCCCGCTAACGGCCTGGCTGATCGTCTGCTACGCGTTTCTCTACGCACCGATCGCGTTTCTGGTCGTGCTTAGCTTCAATGCGTCACGGCTGGTCACCGCGTGGGACGGCTTCTCGCTGCGCTGGTATGCGGCGCTCTGGCAGGACCAGACGCTGGTTTCAGCCGCCCTGCTGTCGCTGCGCATCGCCGCCGCCTCGGCCACGCTGGCGCTGATCGTCGGCACGTTGGCCGGCTACACGCTGGCCCGGTTCGGCCGCTTCCCCACGCGCGGCGCCTACACCGCGGCCCTGGCTACGCCGCTGGTGCTACCCGAGGTGATCACCGGGCTCTCGCTGCTGCTGCTGTTCGTGGCACTCCAGCAGACAATAGGCTGGCCCGCCGGTCGCGGTGCAGGGACGGTGACGCTGGCGCATGCCTCGGTCTCGGTCGCCTATGTGGCGGTGGTAGTGCGGGCGCGGCTGGCCGGCACGCCAGCCGATCTCGAGGAGGCTGCAATGGACCTGTACGCGCCGCCCTGGAAGGCGTTCGCCCTGGTCACCCTGCCGCTGATGACGCCGGCGCTGATTTCGGGCTGGTTGCTGGCGTTCACCCTGTCGCTGGACGATGTGGTGGTGGCAAGTTTCACCTCCGGTCCCGGCGCCTCGACGTTGCCGATGGTGGTGTTCTCCTCGATCAAGCTGGGTCCTACGCCGGAGCTTTACGCGCTGGCCACCGTCATTGTGGCGACGGTGGCGGCGATCCTTCTGGTTGTGTGGCGAGCGCAGCGCGGCTCTGCGGCGGCAACGATTGCCCGGGCCAGTTCGCTCCGATAGGGTCCGCGCCCTGCCTGATCCCGGGAATCCGCCATGCATCTGACCGCTGAACGCCTCGACCGCATCCAGCCAAGCCTGACCATCGCCATCGCGACCAAGGCGCGGCACATGATCGCGGAGGGCAAGAACGTCATTTCCCTCTCGCAGGGCGAGCCGGATTTCGATACGCCGCGCAACATCAAGGATGCGGCGATCCGCGCCATCGAGGCCAACGAGACACACTACACGGATGTCGCCGGCACGCCGGCGTTGCGCCAGGCGGTGGCGCAAAAATTCAAGCGGGATTCCGGCATCGACTACAAGCCCGAGGAGATCATCATTTCCACCGGCGGCAAGCAGGTGATCTTCAACGCCATGCTGGCGACGCTGAACAAGGACGACGAGGTCGTCATCCCCAGCCCGTGCTGGGTGAGCTATCCCGACATCGTCTCGCTGGCCGATGGCAAGCCGGTGCTGGTGCCGTGCGAGCAGAACCACGGCTTCAAGCTGCGCGCCGAGGCGCTGGAGCAGGCGATCACGCCGCGCACGCGGTGGTTCATGCTGAACAACCCGTGCAACCCAACGGGCGCCGCCTACTCGGCTGAGGAGCTGCGGCCGATCTGCGATGTGCTACTGCGGCATCCCGATGTCTGGATCTTCACCGACGACATCTATGAGAAGCTCGCCTATGACGGGTTCAAGCCTGCCACCATCGTGCAGGTGGAGCCGAAGTTGCGCGATCGCACGGTCACGATGAACGGCTGTTCGAAGGCCTACGCGATGACCGGCTGGCGGCTTGGCTTCGCCGGCGCGCCGGTGGCGCTCATCAAGGCGATGGACAAGCTGCAGAGCCAGTCGACCTCCAATACGAACACCATTGCCATGGCCGCGGCGGTGGAGGCGTTGACCGGACCGCAGGAGTCCATCGAGGCGATGCGCAAGATCTTCGAGGAACGCCGCAACCTTGTGGTGGACTTGCTGAACAAGGCGCCGGGCCTCTACTGCCACAAGCCGGAGGGCGCGTTCTACGTGTATCCCTCGATCCATGGCTGCATCGGCAAGACCACGCGTGGCGGCAAGCGGATTGCCGACGACGAAAGCTTTGTCCTGGCGCTGCTGGACGAGACCGGCGTCGCCGCCGTCCACGGATCGGCGTTCTGCTATCCTGGACACTTTCGCATCGCGTATGCCAACGCGACCGAGGAACTGCAGGACGCGTGCACCCGCATCCAGCACTTCTGCGAAGGACTGCACTGATGCCAGCATTCGCCGAGCGACTGGGCCGCGTCCAGGTCGCCGCCAGTGTGCAGATGACCATCCGCGCGCGCGAGCTGCGTGCACAGGGTGTGGATATCATCTCGCTCACCCTGGGCGAGCCGAACTTCGCCAGTCCGCGCCACGCGATCGAGGCGGCGCATGAGGCGGCGTTGAAGGGCGACACCAAGTATCCGCCGCAGGACGGAACACCGGCGCTGAAACAGGCGATCCAGCGCAAGTTCAAGCGTGACAGCGGGCTGGATTTCGCGCTCGATGAAATCTGCGTCACCAACGGCGGCAAGCAGGCGATCTTCAATGCGCTGATGGCGACGCTGAACCCGGGTGACGAGTCGGTGATCCCGGTGCCGTCTTGGAGCGCCTACGCGCTGATGACGAAGCTGTGCGACGGCAAGCCGGTATTCGTCAGCTGCCCGCAGAACAACGGCTTCAAGCCGCGCGCCGAGGACATCGATGCGGCGATCACGCCGAAGACCAAATGGCTGATTTTGAACAACCCGAACAATCCGTCGGGCGCCTGTTGCTCGGCTGCGGAACTTCGAGCGATCGCCGATGTGATGGTGAAGCATCCTCATGTGTGGATCATGTCGGACGATATGTACGAGCACCTGGTGTTCGATGGGTTCACACACGCCACGATCGCCCAGGTGGCGCCGGAACTGCGCGACCGCACGGTCACGATTAGCGGTGCATCGAAGGCGTATGCCATGACGGGTTGGCGCATAGGCTTTGCCGGCGGCCCGAAGAACCTGATCCGTGCGATGGTGAACATGCAGGGCCAGGCGACCGCCGGTGTATCCACGGTCGGCCAGGCCGCAGCCGCGGCAGCGCTGGATGGCCCTCAGGATGGGGTGGCCGAGCAGATCGTCGCCTACCGCAACCGCCGCGACATGGCGGTGGAAATGCTGAACGCGTGCCGCGGCATCAACTGCCACAAGCCGGAGGGCGCATTCTACGTGTTTCCCAATGTCGCCGGGTGCATTGGCAGGACCACGACGGGCGGCCGTAAGCTGTCGACCGATCAGGACGTGTGCATGGCTCTACTGGAAGAGGCGCATGTCGCCACGGTACACGGCGCGGCATATGGCATGAGCCCTTACCTGCGCGTGAGCACCGCGACGGACGATGCGTCACTGGCTGAAGGTTGCCGCCGGATCGCAAAGTTCTGTGAAGGACTGCATTGACGGAGCCGGTAATTCGCAGCGGTCGCGACTCCGACGCTGACGGATTGGTCGCCCTGATCAGTGCCTGCTGGGGCGAGTACCCCAGCATCAAGATCGACATTGATGCCGAGGCGCCCGAACTGCGTGCGCTGGCCTCCTGTTATGGAGGCAAGGGCGGTGCATTGTGGGCCGCGGAAGCCAGTGGGCGGATTGTCGGCATGATCGGCGCTGTGCCGCGTTCCGATGGCGTATGGGAGATTGTTCGGCTCTACATGCTCAATCCGTATCGGGGGACCGATCTGGCGCCACGACTGCTTGCGACTGCCGAAGCACATTCTCGAGCGGCGGGTGCGACGCGGCTTGTGCTATGGAGCGACACGCGGTTCGACCGCGCGCATCAATTCTATGAAAAGCGCAGCTATGTTCGGCATGGGCCGATCCATGTCCTGCATGACATCTCGAACTCGCTGGAGTTTGGTTACGCAAAGCCGATCTCCGGCATCGAGCTGCTCGATACCGCAGCTGCCGCGTCGGCTGAGCGGCGTCTGGCCGAAATCCTGCGCGCCTGTGTTGATGCCGGCGCGTCGGTGTCTTATCTGCCGCCGCTCGCCCTGAATGTCGCCGGGGGCTTCTGGCGGCGCATGGCTGCCGATGTCGCGGCCGGAACGCGAATCCTGCTCGCGGCCTGGGACAACGCCGAGCTGGTAGGAGCCGTGATGCTGGAATTCGCATCGTCGCCCAATCAGCCGCATCGCGCCGAGGTGCAGAAGCTGCTCGTGCATCCGGACGCACGTCGATCTGGTGTGGCACGTCGGCTGATGACGCGTCTGGAAATCGAGGCCGCTCGTGTCGGCAAAATGCTGCTGACTCTCGACACCAGGGCGGGGGATGCGGCAGAAAACCTGTATCGCAGCATGGGCTGGCACGAGGCGGGCCGCATCCCCGGCTACGCGCTGAACGCCGAACGAACGCCCTGCGACACGATCTTCTTCTGGAAGACCATAGATCAACCGTCTGCGGTACCCGCCGGACCGTTTGCGGAGCCCCCACCATCATGCTAACGGCTGCCCCATCCATGGATACCGTTGTTACGCCCGAAGCCGACGCTCTTCTCGAGCTCAGAGGCGATCCAAGTTTCGCGACGCGCAACCGTTTGGCCATGCGGGACGTGGCCCAGGGCACGCGCCTGCTCAAACTCGCCTGGACGCTGGCCTGGCTGGACATCAGGTTGCGCTACCGCGGCTCCATGCTAGGCCCTTTGTGGCTGACGCTGTCCACCGGCATCATGGTCGGCGCTCTGGGCTATCTCTACGCTGGCATCTTCCACACCGACATCCACGACTATCTGCCCTATCTGGCCCTCTCGCTCGTATTGTGGGGATTCCTCGGCTCCGTGGTGTCGGAATCGTGCTCCGCGTTCACCGAATCCGAGGGCATCGTCCGCGCGGTACGTATGCCGTTCTTCCTGTTCGCGGCGCGCCTGCTCATTCGCAACGTGATTGTGCTTGCGCACAATGTTCTGGTGATCGTGGTCGTGTTTACGGTGTTCAGGGTCTGGCCCAGCTGGTTCGCGTTGCTGGCGATTCCTGGACTGCTGCTCTGGGCGATCAATTCGCTCGCGGTTGTCTTGCTGTTGGGAACATTCTGCGCGCGGTTCCGCGATATCCTGCCTATCGTGTCCAGTGTGATGCAGATCGCCTTCTTCATGACCCCAGTGATCTGGAAGCCCGAGCAGCTCGGCTCGGCTCAGGCGCTGTTGTGGCTCAACCCCTTCTTCGACCTGCTCGAGATCGTGCGGGCACCGTTGCTGGGCGCGGTGCCCATCGTTCACCACCTCTGGCTCGGCGCCGGCGTCTTCAGCGTCGCCATTTGGGCTCTCGCGTGGTTTCTGTTCGCGCGCGTGCGCGGGCGCATCGCCTTCTGGCTCTGAACCGACGAGGCCATCGCAGTGGGCACTCCATGCATCCAGATCGAGGGAGTCTCGGTCTTGTTTCCCCTTTATCACGGCAACGCTCGCAGTCTGAAAAAGACCGTGATGGCGGCTGCATCCGGTCGGCTCGGCAAGGATCGTCAGCATCGCGTCGTCGTGCAGGCTCTGCGCGATGTCAGCTTCACTCTGGGTGGTGGGGACCGGCTCGGGCTGATCGGCTCGAACGGTGCGGGGAAGACCACTCTGCTGCGCACATTGGCCGGCATCTACGAGCCGGTGATCGGCCGCGTGAGGGTGCAGGGCACTGTGAGCGCGCTGCTTGACTCCACTCTTGGTATGAACATGGAGCTGACCGGCCGCGAGAACATCATGTTGCGCGGCCTGTACAACGGCCTGCCGCGGCCGGCTCTGCCACGGTTGGAGGACGACGTTGCGGAATTCGCCGGGCTGGGGGATTTCCTCGACCTTCCGGTGCGCATCTACTCGGCGGGGATGGTGGTCCGCCTGGGCTTCGCGCTTGCCACAGCCATCCGGCCCGAGATCCTGCTGATGGACGAATGGATCCTGGCAGGCGACGCGGAATTCCTGGAGCGTGCGCGGCATCGGCTGGAGACTATGGTGCGCAGCGCCGAAATTCTTGTCCTTTCGACGCACGACATGAGCACTCTGAAGGCATGGTGCTCTCGTGCGCTCTGGCTTGACCAAGGGCACCTGCGGCTTGACGGATCACCCGACAGCGTCGCCGATGCGTACCTCGGCCTCACGCCGCAGCCAGCGGTGGTCGCGCTCGCCGATTGACTTTCGTCATGGCCGGGCTTGTCCCACTACTGTCCACGCATTTCTCTGATGCGCGCCAGGAAGACGTGGATGGCCGGCGCGAGGCCGGCCATGACGATAGAGCGCAGCACTGTAGCCTATTAGTTCCGGTGCGCTTGATACCAGGAATTGCGCAGCACACGGCCAGGAAGCGCGCCAGTGTGCTTGCCGTCCTCCAGTAGCACCTGACCATTCACGATAGTCATGTGTACGCCCACCGCCGGTTCCTTGATGCGCCAGCCGCCGGCGGGGAAATCGTGAACCACACTCTCCGGCCCCGGCTTCACCGTGTCGGGATCGAACAGCACGATGTCTGCCGCCAGGCCTTCGCGCAGCAGGCCACGATCACTGATGCCGAACAGCGATGCCGACTCGAAGGTGAGCCGCCGCACTGCCTGCTCCAGCGTCATCGCGTGCTTCTCGCGCACCCACTCGCCAAGCAGCCGTGTCGTGTAGCCGTATCCGCCGTGGAACTGCACGTGCGCGCCGCCATCGCCCAACCCGATGAAAGCGTTCGGATACGTCAGGATCTGCTTCACCGCCTCGTCGTCGATGTTGTTCTCGGCCTGGAGGAATCGCGTCTCCAGCTTCTCCTCGACGACCAGATCGAGGAATGCGTCGATCACGCGCTTGTTCTGCATCCTGGCAATCTCGCCAATGGTCTTGAACTGCAGCGGCTTGTTCTTCTCCAGCGCCGGCTCGTTTACCCACATGTAGTCCCACCAGGTCTTGGAAAACCCGATGGCGCCTGAGATCGGCACGGACCGCTCCACCGCCTCGGCATGCAGCTTGTCACGCACCTGCGGATCGGCATAGGCGCGCATCTTATCCGCATCCGACGAGATCAGGATCGGATGCCAGGTCGGCAGGCCGCGGAACACCTGGCAGTTCTTCATGGTGAAGTCCTGCGTGACGCGGTTCGGGCTGCACATCGGATAGGCGCGGATGCCGGCACGCGCCGTCTCGTCGACGCGGGCGATGTGCTGCTTCCACTTGTCGCCGGTGCGCACGGTCTGGCTCAGGCTGTTGTAGATCACCGGCCGGCCGCAGGCTTCCGCCATCCGCGCCATCAGCCCGTCGGCGAGTTCCGGATCGACGCCGCCGCCCATCTGCACCGTGCCGGTACCGAGTTCGCGCAGCACGTCGGTGAGTGCGAACAGTTCCTTGTCATCCGCCCACAACGCGGGGATTGGCACACCCTGCGGATCGAAATGGCCCTTCTGGCGCGAGCCCGAGAAGCCGATCGCGCCGGCCTTCATGCCGTCACGCACGACCTCCTGCATGGTGCGGATTTCGTCGTCCGTGGCGGTGCGCTTCTGGCACTCCTCGCCCATCGCGTAGAAGCGCACGGCGGTGTGGCCGATGAGGGTGCCGGCGTTGACGCCGAGGCGATTGTCGAGCCGGTCCATGTACTGCGGGAAGCTTTCCCAATTGACATCGACGGTGCGGAGCACCTCCATCGGAATGGCTTCTACATAGGACAGGAATTCGGCCATCCGCTCTTCCTTGCCGCGGCGCACCGGGGCCAGCGAGAGCGAGCAGTTGCCGAAGATCACCGTGGTCGCGCCGTGCTGCGGCGAGAATGTGCACAGCGGATCCCAGGTCACCTGCGCGTCGTAGTGGCAGTGGTTGTCGATGAAACCAGGTGACACAGCCAGCCCATCGGCATCGACCGTGCGCTCCGCCGCGCCGGTGATCTTGCCGATTTCAACGATCTTGCCGTCCTTCACCGCAATATCGCCGCGAAATGCCGGCATCCCCGAGCCATCGACAATGCGGCCATTACGGATCAACAGGTCATACGTCATCTTGTCGTTCTCCCGTTTACTGAACCGCCCGCGGCGGTCCTTCCGCTTTGAACCCAGCGTAGCACTCCGGCGGCCGGAGGGAAGCGAGACTTGGTCTCATTCGGGAACCGGGCCAAAGTGAACGACTTGGGGGAACCGTCGAGATGACTGCCACGCTGCGTCCGATCAGGGCGTCCAGAGCCACGACCGGATTAACGCTGCATGCGCGGATGCCATGGCCGCTGCTGGCTGCCGCGTCGCTCGCCATGTTCACCGTCGCCGCCAGCGGCACAACTCGCGCGCCGTTCCTGATCGAGATGGCGCGCGATCTGTCGGCCAATGTGCCGCTGATTGCCGATCTGGTCGCCATAAGTTCGCTCTCCTGGGGTGTGACATCGGTGATCGCCGGCGCGGGATCCGATCGCTGGGGGACGCGCCCATTCCTGCTCGCTGGGCCGCTCGGGCTCGCGGTGGCGACGACGGGCATCGCTACGGGCGGAAGCTTCGGCGCGGTCGCAGCCTGGGTGACGCTGGCCGGCGCATTCTGTGGCCTGTTCAGCGGCGTGATCTTCGCCGAGGTGTCGGCGCGTGTGTCGCCCACGCAGCAGGGTCGCGCGTTGGGCTGGGTGATGAGCGGTCAGTCGTTGACGCTTCTCATTGGCGTGCCGCTGGCAGCCTGGGTGGGGTCCTGGATCGGCTGGCGCGGCGTCAATCTATGCATCGCGGCGCTGGCTCTGATCACGGCCGGCAGTCTGCTGGCAGCCACTGTGCGTGGAGCGAACACCGATCCGATTGCCTTGACGCGAGTGCCGTCGATGCGTGCAGCACTGTCGCGGCCGGTGCTGCGACTGCTCGCCATGGGGATCGCCGAGCGCATCTGCTACGGGCTGGTGGCAGTCTACTACGCGACATTCCTGCAATCGACCTACTCACTCTCGCTGCAAGAGGTGGCGCTGCCATTGGGCATATTCGCGATCGGCAACATTCTCGGCACACTGCTGGGCGGCCAGCTTGCCGACCGATTGCCCAATCGTCTGGCTATTTTCGGCACAGCAATGCTGGCGTCAGGCGCTGCCGCGCTCGCCTTGTTCGGCTGGCAAACGAGTGTGCAGACCTCGGTGGCGCTGGGCTTCAGCTACGTGTTCTGCAACGCGATCGCACGGCCTTCGCTGATGGCATCGCTCAGCGACGTGCCGGAACACGTGCGGGGCACGGTGATGGGTCTGAACGTCACATCCAACAGCATAGGCTGGCTGGGTGCCGCTGGCCTTGGCGGATGGATGATCGGCAGTATCGGCTTTGCCGGCTTCGGACCGCTCGCCGCCACGGTTGCGGTGATCGGCAGTGGACTCGCACTGATCCGCCGTTGATGACCGGCTGCCCAGCGAACAGGCAGTCGCCGTCCGCGGATTGGGCAGCGGTCTTTGGCATCGATGTCGCAATGTCGTGGCAGCGCGGCACAAAACGTGCAAGGTATCCCGACGAAAGTCCGATCGAGGACAGCGGATGCGGCAGGACGGTGTTCTGGCGGGATACGACCCGGGCAGCCTCTTCTGCGAGATGCTGCGGCCAGGAGAGCCGCCGCATTCGGCGCTGTCGTTGCTGCGCGAAAAGCTGCGGCTCCTGCCGGCTGAGGCATTGCGCCGCCGCGCCGCCGAAGCCGAACGCGATCTGCTGGAGCGCGGCATCACCTTCACGGTCTATTCGGATGCGACCGCGATCGACCGTATCCTGCCCTTTGACCTGATCCCGCGCGTGATCACCGCACAGGAATGGCACACGCTGGAGGCCGGCGTGATCCAGCGGGTGCGCGCGCTGAACCTGTTCCTGCATGACATCTACCATGAGCGGAAGATCCTCGCCGACGGCGTGGTGCCCCGCGAACTGGTGCTGGGCAATGCTGCCTACTGCGAGGCTATGATCGACTTTGATCCGCCCCGCGGCACCTATGTGCATATCTGTGGCACCGACATCATCCGCGATGACGCCGGCCGGTTCCTGGTGTTGGAGGACAATGCACGGACGCCATCCGGCGTGGCCTACGTGGTCGAGAACCGGCATATGTCGCTGCGTGTGCTGTCCGACCTGATGGCCGGACTGCGGGTGCGAAGTGTGGACGAATACGGCCTGCAACTGCACCGTGCGATGACGGAGATCGCGCCGGCCGGCATCAGCGATCCTCAGGTCGTGCTGCTGTCGCCCGGCATCTTCAATTCGGCATATTTCGAGCACGTGTTCCTGGCGCGCGAAATGGGCGTCCCGTTGGTCGAGGGCCAGGATCTGCTGGTCGACGATGGTCGCGTCTGGATGCGCACCACGGCCGGCCTCGCACGGGTGCACACGATCTATCGACGACTGAACGACGATTTCCTGGATCCGGACGCGTTTCGGCCTGACAGCAAATTGGGTGTACGTGGATTGATCGAGGCATGGCGGCGCGGCGGGGTGTCGATCGCCAATGCGGTCGGCACGGGTGTGGCGGACGACAAGGCGGTCTATGCCTATATGCCGCGCATCATTCGTTACTATCTCGGCGAGGATGCGATATTGCCGAATGTCGATACACGAAGCTGCGCCGAGAAGGACGGGCTCGCGTATACACTCGCGCATCTGCATGAGCTGGTGGTGAAGCCGGTGGCGGAATCCGGCGGCTACGGCTTGTTGATCGGCCCGCATGCCAGCATGGCTGAGCTGGACGAGTTCCGTGACCGGCTGAAGGCCAATCCTGCAAACTATATCAGCCAGCCGATGGTAAAGCTCTCGGTCAGCCCGACACTGTGCGATGACGGCGTGAACGCGCGGCACGTGGATTTGCGCCCGTTCGCAATCACCGGCCGCGATACCTGGGTGCTGCCGGGCGGATTGACGCGCGTCGCGCTGCGGGAGGGGTCCTTGGTGGTGAATTCATCGCAGGGTGGCGGATCGAAGGACACCTGGGTGCTGGCAGATGAGTGAAACCGTCCTCTCCCATCACCTTATCGCCCGGCACGCCGGCAGTGCGTTGTGGCTCGCGCGCTACATGGAGCGCATCGAGAACCTGGCGCGCCTGCTCGACGTCACCAAGACCTTCGCGCGCGATGCCGAGGGCGGGCGCAACTGGATGTCGTTGCTGCGCATCAACGGCGACGCGGAGGAATTCTCCGCCAAACACGAGGCGCCCGAAGCGACCAGCGTGGCGCATTTCTATCTGCTGGACTCGGAGAACCCGGGATCGGTGCAGTCGGCAATTCGCGCGGCGAAGGACAATGCGCGCACGTTGCGGGCGCTGATCTCCACAGAGATGTGGCTGCAGATCAACGTGTTTCACGGCCGGATTCGCGCGCTGAGCGCACTCGACCTGGCGCCAGAGGAATTGTCCGTCGTCTGCGCGATGCTGAAGGAGGGCGTGCAGGCGCACACTGGCATTACCGAGGGTACATTTTACCGCGACCAGTGCTGGCACTTCTATATGATGGGCCGCCATCTTGAGCGCGCGGATCAGATCACGCGGCTGATCGACACCAAATTCAACGCGCTGTTGCCGCTGGCCGCGATGGATGCGGTGATCGACGCCGGCGAATGGAACGAGCTGTTGCGCGCGGCTGCCGGCTACCATGCGTATCGCCGGGAGTATCCGCATGGCTATGTGCCCCATGAGGTGGCTGGCTTCCTGCTGCTGAATGGCGCATTCCCTCGGTCAGCCGGATTGAGCCTGGCGCAGCTCGACTGGCATCTGACGACCTTGCGAAGTCGCTATTATCTGCGCGGCTGCGCGCCGGCGTTGGGGCGGTTGGACCACCTCCGGACGATGCTGGCGAGCCAGACGGTGGAGGATATCCTGGGACGCGGGCTCTCACCGTTCCTCGATTGGGTGCAGCGCGAGATTGCTGCGTTGCACGAAGACATCGTGACACAGCTCTGCGGCGGTTGAGCAGCGCTTCCGAGACGAGGCTTGATCGCGACGAGACCATCCGCCACGCTGTTTTCGCGATGCGTGGGAGGTTGCGATGTCACTGAGTCCCGTCAGCAACGGGATCGGACAGCCGGTACGGCGCAGGGAGGATCTGCGCCTGCTGACCGGACGCGGCCGCTACAGCGACGACATCAGTGTGCCAGGCCAGGCTTATGCCGTGATGGTGCGTTCGCCGCATGCGCATGCGCTGATCGGGTCAATCGACGTTGCCGCGGCGATGCGCTCTTCCGGCGTACTCACCGTGCTGACCGGTCGCGACATGCTGGCGGACGGACTGAAGCCGATCCCGCACGCCGTGAGCACCAACAATCCGGTGGACATCAAGCTCAGCAATGCGGATGGGTCGCCGTCATTCATTCCGCCGCACTATCCGATAGCTGCCGATGAGGTGCGCCATGTCGGCGACATCGTGGCGATGGTGGTCGCCACCAGTTGCGCCGCGGCGAAGGATGCCGCCGAACTCGTCTTGGTGGACTACACCGAGCTGCCGGCGGTGGTCCATTCGCGGCAGGCGGTGGCAGCGGACGCTCCGCATGCGTGGTCGGATGCCGCATCGAATCTGTGCCTCGACGCCAAGGTGGGCGATGCTGGCGCGGCCGACGCGGCGTTCGCAGCCGCTGCGCATGTCGTGCGCTTCAGTTCGTCGGTGCAGCGCATCGCCGGTGTGACCATGGAGCCACGCGCCGCGATCGGCGAATACGATGCGGCAACCGGGCGCTACACGCTGCACGCGGGCGCCGGTGGTGCGGTGCGCCCGCGTCACGACACGGCAGTTGTTCTTGGCGTCACCGACGATGACGTGCGCATGGTCATGCACGATGTCGGCGGTAATTTCGGCACACGCGGCGCCTCCAATCCCGAATTCGCGCTGGTGGCCTGGGCGGCGAGGCGGGTCGGTCGCGCGGTGAAGTGGACCTGCGAACGTAGCGAGGCGTTCCTGTGCGACTACCAGGCGCGCGATCTGACGGCCGATGCGGAACTCGCGCTGGATGCGGAGGGAAAATTCCTCGCCATGCGGGGCACCAACATGGTCAACAGCGGTGCATATCCCGTCTCGTTTGGTCCGCTGCACAAGGGCGTGGAGATCATGACCAGCATCTACCACGTGCCGGTGGTGGATTTCCGCGCCGTCGCGACGTTGACCAACACCGCGCCGACACGGCCATATCGCAGCTCTGGCCGCCCTGAGGCGATGTTCGTGATGGAACGGATGATCGATGTGGCGGCGCGCCAGTGCGGGTTCGATCGCATCGAACTGCGGCGACGGAACCTGGTGCCGGAATCTGCCATGCCGTACCGCAATCCGTTCGGCCTGGAGTACGACAGCGGCACGTATCACAAGGTGATGGAGCGCGTGCTGGCTCTAGGCGACTGGGCAGGCTTCGTGGCACGCCGCGCGGAAGCGAAACGGCGCGGAAAATGCCGTGGCATCGGCGTCGCCAATTATGTCGATACGGCGACCGGCGTCCCGCGCGAGCGAGCCGAGATCACAGTGCAGCCGCAAGGTGTCGTGGAACTCGTCATCGGCACGGTCTCCAGCGGCCAGGGCCACGAAACAAGTTTCGCCCAGCTCGTCAGTGAATGGCTCGGCGTTCCGATCGACAGCATCGTGCTGGTGCAGGGCGATACGGCGCGCGTCTCGGTGGGCGGCGGGTCGCATTCCGGACGCGCGCTGAGGATCGGCAGCATCGTCATGCTGGGCGCCTCGAACGAGATCATCGCCAAAGGAATGCGGATCGCCGGTCATGTCCTGGAAGCCGCCGCGGCTGATCTGGAGTTTTCCTCCGGCCGCTTCGTCGTTAAGGGGACGGACCGCTCGATCGGCATCTTCGAAGTCGCCGCCGCGGCGGTGCAGCGCAACGATCTGCCGGACGATCTGCGCAGCCTGGACGGCGTATGCGACGAAACCGTGAACCTCGCGGCGTTTCCCTATGGTTGCCATGTCTGCGAAGTCGAGATCGATCCGGAAACCGGCGTGGTCCAGATCGCGCGCTACACGGCGGTCGATGACGTGGGGCGGGCGGTGAACCCGATGATCGTGCATGGTCAGGTTCATGGTGGCATAACGCACGGTATCGGCCAGGCTCTGCTCGAACAGTGCTGGTACGATCCGCAGTCCGGCCAGTTGCTGTCGGGCTCGTTGATGGACTACGCCATCGCGCATGCTGACCAAGTGCCGACCTACGTCACTGAACTGAGCGAGGTTCCATCGCCGACACACCCTCTTGGCATCCGACCGGCGGGCGAGGGCGGCACCACGCCGGCGCTCGGTGCGGTGGTCAACGCGATCGTCGATGCGTTGGCAGAATTCGGCGTGATGCACATCGAAATGCCGGCGACGCCGGAGCGTGTATGGCGCGCCATCCACGCGCAATAGACAGGAAGACGCAATGCAGACCTGGTATCATTGCGAGAACACCTATCCCTTCGTGCCGCAGGAGGTGCTGGATGCCGCCGCCTCAGTGCGCGGCAGCCTGCCGAACCGCTATTGCGATCCGAAGATCGCCGCTGACTTGTTCCACGAATGCCTCGATGAGCACCTGCTGTGCGACGATCTCGGCGTGAACATCGTCTCGATCGAGCACCACTCTGGTATCAACAGCCTGTACGGCGCCAGCCCGATGATCCTCGGCAACATCGCGCGTCAGACCAGCAAGGTGCGCATCCTCAGCCAGGGCACGCTGGTCACCGTGCGGCGCGATCCGGTGCGCGTGGCGGAGGAATATGCCACTGCCGATGTGATATCGCGCGGCAGGCTTGAGATCGGCTTCGTCAAATCGGGCGACAGCGAGATGGTGTCGGGCAACGCCAACCCCATCGGCATCGTGGAGCGCTTCTGGGAAGCCATCGACCTGATCGTGAAGACGCTGACGAGCCACGACGGCCCGTTCAGTTGGGAGGGCAAGCACTTCACGCATCGCCACGTGAACATCTGGCCGCCATGTTGGCAGCGGCCGCATCCGCCGCTGTGGGCGGCGACGGGCGACCCCGAAACGTCCGCCGAACTGGGTCGGCGCGGCATGGTCAATGCGCTGGTGCTGCGTGGCATGGAGGGCACGAAGCGTGCCTGGGCGGCCTATCGCCGCGCACGCGATGAAGCAGGACTGTCGCCGCCCGCACTGGATCGCTTCGCCTATACCGCATTCGTCTATGTCGGCGACACCGACGAGGAGGGCGTGGAGGTCGGCAGCAAGTTGTTGTGGTTCCTCAACACATCGTTGAAGCAGGCGCCGCAGTTTTCAAAATTCCTGCCGGGACGCATGCCGCCGGAGATGGCCCCCCGCATGTGGCGCACCGGACCGCAGGCTGGCGCGCGTCCCGCCGATGCATTGATCGGCATGACCGCGGAACAGGCGATCGCCAGCAAGCTGATGTTCGCTGGCAGGCCCGAGACCGTGTACCGTCAGATCATGGATTGCTACGCGGAACTTGGCGGGTTCGGCCACCTGATCTTCATCGGCCGCTCCGGTTTTCTGACGCACGCAGAAGCGGAAAAGAGCCTCCGGCTGTTCGGCAACGAGGTATTGCCGCGGCTGAATGAAGCTGCACCCGCTGTGGCAGCATGATCGCCAACGTTCTTTCCATCGCCGGCTCGGATCCCAGTGGGGGAGCCGGCATCCAGGCTGATCTGAAGGCGTTCTCGGCTCTTGGCGCGTATGGCATGGCCGTGATCACTGCGCTGACCGCTCAGAACACGCAGGGTGTGCGATCGTTTCAGACAATCGATCCGGGGTTCGTCGCCGAACAGATCGACGCGATCTTCGCCGATGTGCGCGTTGATGCGGTGAAGATCGGCATGGTGGCGACCGCGGAGATCGCGACGGCGATCGCGGATCGGCTGCGACATCACGGCGTGAGCAACATCGTCCTCGATCCGGTGATGGTGGCAAAGAGCGGTCATCATCTGCTGCGCGAAGACGCGGTCGCTGCGCTGCGTGACACGCTCGTGCCGATAGCGCGGGTGATCACGCCAAATCTGCCGGAGGCAGGCGTGCTCATTGGCAAGCCCGCGCCGGTGACGCTCGCCAACATGCACCATGCGTTGCGGGATCTGTATCGGCTCGGCCCGCAATTTGTGTTGCTCAAGGGTGGCCACCTTGCCGGACCAGATTCTACTGACCTGCTGTTCGACGGCACCACGATCACCGAACTGCCAGGGCGGCGGATCGATACGCGCAACACCCACGGCACCGGTTGCACGCTCTCGGCCGCGATCGCCGCATTGCTGCCTCGCTTCGCCATGGTCGAGGCCGTGCGTCGGGCGAAGGCGTATCTGACGGATGCCATCGCCGCGAGCGATCGTCTGACGGTCGGCAGCGGCCACGGTCCGGTCCATCATTTCCACGCACTCTGGACGGAGGACGCAGCGCAATGACGCAATTCTCCGAAGCAGCCTGGCAGCGCACCGCGCACCTGCGCACGGCGATCGACGAACTGCCGTTCAACACGGAGCTGGCGACTGGCAAGCTGAGCCGAGAGCGCTTCCAGGGCTACATCGTGCAGGACGCGCTGTATCTGGCGCAGTATTCGCGCATCCTGGCGATCGCCGGTGCGAGGGGACCCGATGCTGAAACGCTGCGGGCGTTCGGCTCGTGTGCGTTGGAGGCTGTCGCCGTCGAACAGGCCTTGCATGAACGCTATCTGACCGAGTTCGGCGTCGATCCCGCGCGGCTTGCCGACGCCGAGCCGTCGCCGGACTGTCTCGGCTACACCAGTTTCCTGCTGGCAACCGCGTATCATGAGCCGTGGGAAGTGCTGGCCGCGGCGCTGCTGCCGTGTTTCTGGATCTACTGGGACGTCGGCAGTCGGGTCGCGCGGCACGCGTTGCCGGACAATCCGTACCGCGCCTGGATCGACACCTATGCTGATGAGGCGTTCGGTGAAGCGGTCCGTACCGTGATCGGCATCACCGATCGGGCGGCGGAAGCGACGACGGCCGCGATTTGGACGCGCATGATGACCGCATTTGTCCGCTCGACACAGTATGAATGGCTGTTCTGGGACGGCGCGTACCAGCAGCGAGGCTGGCCACTGACTTAAGCCGCATCCTCCCGGATCATCGCGGCACCCTTCTCAGCGATCATGATGGTGGGCGCGTTTGTATTGCCCGTAGTGAGCGTCGGCATCACCGACGCGTCGATCACGCGCAGCCCACCGATGCCGTGCACGCGCAGACGGGAATCGACGACGGCGCCAGGCCCTTCGCCCATTCGGCAGGTGCCGACCGGGTGGAAGATCGTTGTGCCGAAGCGGCGCGAATAGTCGGCGAGGTCTTCGTCCGACACTACCGAAGGCCCCGGCAGCGTCTCCTCGACGCTATGCTGTGCCATCGCCGGAGCAGCAAAGATCTGTCGCGTGATCCGCATGCCCGCATTCAGCACGCGCTGATCGTTCGGATCGGACAGATAATTCGGTGTGATGACCGGCGCGGCAAACGGATCGGCGGACCGCGCCATGATCATACCACGGCTGTCTGGACGCACCGGGCATACTGCCACCGTCATGCCGGGCGCGCGTTCCAGTTGTCCGAAGCGCGCTGCATCGTAGCTTGCCGGCGTGAACAGAAGTTGCAGATCAGGACTGGCCAATTCCGTACGCGAGCGGCAAAACACCTGCGCGCTGGTCACGCCGAACGTCAACGCCCCTCGGCCCGTGACCGCAAAGCGCACCGCCTCTGCCGCCAGCCGGACACCGTGCGCAAGCTGGTTGATCGAGACGGCGTTCTTTGCACGGTGCGAAACACGCGCGACATAATGATCCTGGAGGTTGGCGCCGATACCTGACAGGTCGTGCACCACTGACACGCCGATCGATTGCAGATGCTCTGCCGGTCCGATGCCGGAGATCTGCAGCAGATGCGGTGAGTTGACCGAGCCGCCGCACAGGATCACCTCGCGTGCGGAACGCGCCTCTCGATCCATGCCGCGCTGGCGGAAGGCCACGCCGACACAGCGCCGGCCTTCCAGCAGCAGCCGCGTTGCCACCGAGCCGGTCTCGATCCGCAGGTTCTCGCGCTTCCGCGCCTCCGCAAGGAAGGTCTGCGCCGTAGAACCGCGGAAGCGGCCCTTGCGCGTCATCTGCGAATAGCCGACGCCTTCCGGCATCTTGCCATTCAAATCACTGCTGAACGCGAAGCCAACCTGCTGCGCGGCTTCGACGAAGCGGTGAGTGAGCCGCAGAACGGTTCGGTAATCCTCGACGCGCAGCGGACCACCTTTGCCGCGGCGTTCCACATCACCGCCCTGCACGTAGTGTTCCGACTTGCGGAAGAACGGCAGAACGTCGTCGAAGCTCCAGCCGCGGCAGCCCATCTGCGCCCAGCCGTCATAGTCGGCCGGATTGCCGCGCACGTACAGCATGCCGTTGATCGAACTCGACCCGCCGAGCACCTTGCCGCGGGGCCAATGGATCGCGCGGCCCGCTGTGCCGGCACCGGCATCGGCGCTGTAATTCCAATTCACCACTGGATGATGCAGCAGCTTCAACACACCGGCGGGAATGTGGATCATCGGATGCCAGTCACGCGGACCGGCTTCCAGCAGCGTCACGCTCGCACCGGTCTCGCTGAGCCGACTGGCGATGACGCATCCGGCTGAGCCGGCGCCGACCACGACATAATCAGCGTCCATACGGTCTCGTCACGCTCGCGCAAAGCCCAGCCAGCGCACGAACTGCGACAGCTTCGCCTTGATCACCTGCCACAACAGACCATGCGCTGCCAGCGGCACCGGCTCCGCCGACGCTGCCTGCTTTGGCGCCTCCGTCGCGAATTCTTCAGCCACCCGCTTCGAAAAGTCCTGCATCAGCGCATTGGCGAAAGGGACACCACCGGTGCGCGCGAAGTCAGCCAGCACGCCCCCAAGTTCCGCGTCCGACCTCAGCTTGACCAGCGTAGCCCCCTGCGCCCCCGGATCATCGCGCAACGCGTAGTTGATGCGAACCTCGATCCGTGCCGCGCGCATATCCGCCGCACCGCGCCCGCGCAACGAACCTGTGTGCGCGGCAAAGTCAGTCTCCACCGCAACTCGCCCGCGGAACTTGATCTTCTTCGGACCGAACGCCACCAGCATGCCGCCCTGGTAGTTGCCATCCTCGTCGCGACCCTCGATCACCGCGCCCGGCATGCAGCGCGCCATGCGTTCCACATCGGCGAACCGCCGGATGACATCGTCCGGCTTCCCAGGAACGCTGAACTCTCCCTCAAAGCGCATCGTTCAATGCACGGGGCGCAGCATCGGAGCGTGGCTTTCGCGGCCGAAATGCACCTTCGCATAAGGCTCGGTCGGCGTCGTCGGCGACACCCGCGCATCAATCAGATAGAGCCCACCCTTGCGAAGTCCCTCGGCGATTGCGCCACCAAGTTCCGACGGGTCTTTCAGCAACACGCCATCGCCGCCAAAAGCCTTGGCCAGAGCTACAAAGTTTGGCGACTCCCATTGCGCCAACTTCTCGTTGAAGCCTTTGGCCACCAGCTTGTGCACTTCGGCGCCGTAGCCGGCATCGTTCCACACCACCAACACCATTTGCATCCGGTGACGAACGATCGTCTCCAATTCCTGGATGTTGAACAGCAGACTGCCGTCGCCCTCGACCGCCACATGCGGGCGTCCCGGATTGCCGGCTCCAGTGCCGATGGCGACGCCAATTCCCTGACCGACTGCGCCGAAGCCGTACAGGTACTGGATCTCCACGCCGTCCGGCAGTGGAGAATACATGCCGACCCATGAGAAGAAGTGGCCGGCCCCGCAGGTGAAGAGCGCCCCCTTGGGCAGGGCAGCGCCGAGATTCCACGCGAGCGCACGGGGATCAAGACCATCCTTCGGCGCCTCAAACCGGTGCGGTGGTGCGTCGATTACAGTCCTGGTCGCAGCGGTCCGCAAACCTTCCTTGCGTACCTGGCGAGCCTCGAGCGCGTCATTGATCGCAGCGACCGCCTTGCGTCCGTCTCCCTGCACATACAGGCCCGGAATGACCCCGATCTGTTCGGGCATCGGCTTGATGTCGATGCGCGCGACCTCGGCTGACGGGAACAGCAGACCGCCTTCCGTCGTGTAGTAGCCAAGTTCCGCACCCACACCCAACACGAAGTCGGCGTCCGCCAGCAATTGCTCCGACGGTGCCGACGCAAAGGCGCCGGCGATGCCGATGTCCCATGGATGGCCAGCGAAGTAGCCCTTGCCTTGCAGCGATGTCGCGAGCAGGGCGCCGACGCGATCCGCCAGCTTGACGATCTCGTCCTTCGCATTCGCAGCCCTTGCGCCGCGGCCCGCGATGATCACCGGGCGCTCGGCCGCGATCAGCTTCTCGACGACCGGTGCCAACTGATCGGGGCTGGGGGTTTCCATGCGTGGTGGCAGGAACTCCATGGAGGGACGGTATTCGTAGTCCCAGTCGAAATCCTCTTCCTGCAGATCCATCGGCAGGTTCAACACGATCGGTCCGCGATGGATGCGCGCGGCGTAGAATGCCTCGGCGATCTCCTCCGCCATATTGTCGATGCTGGTGACCGTATGGAAGCGTGCGCTGCTGGCTTCGGCAAAGCGCCGCTGGTCCATCGACTGCATGCTGTTTTTCGCGCCGGCCTCGATTTCGCCGGCGATCAGCACGATCGGCGTCTTGCCGCGATACGCCGCAATCAGAGAGGTGCCACATTGCGTCAGCCCCGGACCGCACGTCACCATGGCGACGCCGACCTTGCCGGTGGTGCGCGCATACCCATCGGCCATCGACACCGCCATGGCCTCATGGCGCGCATTGTACGGCTTGACCGAAGGATTGCGGCACAGCGCACCCCACAGCCACATGTTGCCGTCACCCATCAGCCCGAAGAAGTCCGTGAGGCCCTCTGCGATGAGGGATTGCGCAATCGCTTCGTACACCTTCATCGTTGCGTCGCTCCGGAAGTTAATCGGCTGCGGCCAGCGCCGCCGCCTCTGATTTGTGGCCCTGCTGATGGAAGTAGTTCGCGCGGTAGAATTCCAACACCAGATCGCGGTACACCGATTTCGGATACCGCGGCGGATTTTCGGCCGAGACACAGCTTGGCAGACACTCGATCACCGCGGCTGGATCCGGGCTGTGGAAATACGCGATCGAGTAGCGATCGGTGCCCGACTCATTGATCACCCCATGTGGCGTGGAGAGGAACCGATCGTTTGACCAGCGCCGCATGATGTTGCCGAGGTTGACCAGGAACGTTCCGGGTATAATCGGAGGCGGGAACCATTCGCCACTCGGCAGACGGATCGCCAGGCCAGGCACATCGGTGCGCGCCAGTGCAGTCATGAAGCTGTTGTCGGTGTGCGGCGCGGTGCCGAACGTGTTCTCGCTCATGTCCTCCTGCGGCGGGTAGTGCAGGAAGCGCAGGTTGGCGTGGCCCTCATTGGCAAAGTAGGGCGCGAAGAAATCCGCCGGCATGTCGAGCGCCACAGCGAAGGCCGGCAGCATGCGGTCACACATCGCGCCAAGCGCACGAAAATACGCCATCATGTCCGCGCGCAAATCCGGTAACCCATCAGGCCACTGATTGCGCCCGCGCAGCGGAGTTCCGGCCAGCACGTCAGGATGATCCGGGCCGCGGTCGTGGCTGATGAAGAAAGCTTTCATTCTGGTTCGGCTTGGTCGCCTTGTGCACCTGCGATGCGGCCTGTACGGACGCGTTAATCGGCATATAGCCGATGTTGTTCTGGTTGAGCCGCAGCTTCAGCTTTTCCTCCAGCGGCAGCGCGTGGAAGCGTCGCGATGCAGCAAAGCCGCGGTCGATGATCTCCTGGGGCACGTCGTGGTTCAGCACATACAGGAAGCCGATGTTCTCACAGGCATGGCGCACCTGCTCGGCCAGACGCTCCAGCGCGCCAGGCTCGCCGGCGAAGTAAGGGCCATAGTCGATCACCGGAATCCGCGCGGCGGCTGCGGCGGCGTCCTTGACTAAGTGCTGCTGGAACAGATGCATGAATTGCTCCGGGGCTTGGCTGCCGAGCCCGCAGTATAGAGGTGCGCGTGGAAAGCTGCCAATTTGACCCTACGGTGAACCATCCACTACCGTGTTCGCCAACAAACGGCGTTGGGAGGATGGATGCGAGATGGCCAGCTACCGTGTCTCTCCAGATCTCGACATGCACTACGGGGTCGACGACTTCACCGATCCCTGGTCACACCCGCAGACCATCCTGATGTTGCACGGCAACGCGGAGAGCGGTCTCGCCTGGTATGCCTGGGTCCCGAAACTGGCGCGGCATTTCCGCGTGGTGCGACCGGACATGCGCGGCTTCGGCGGATCGACGCCGATGCCGCGCGAATATTCCTGGAGCCTCGATCGCCTCGCCGAGGATTTCTGCCAGCTGATGGACCATTTGGGTGTGGCGCGCTTCCATCTTGTCGGTGCCAAGATCGGCGGCACGATCGCCCGCGCCTTCGCGGCACGCCGGCCCGAGCGGGTCATTACACTTACCGTGGTCGGGACTCCGCCGCCGTTACGCGTTGGAGCTGCCGAAAGGGTGCCGGAGCTGATACGCGACTTCGACACGCACGGCGTCGAATACTGGGCGCGGCAGAACATGGGCAGCCGGCTTGGCAGCGCCTTCCCACCCGAGGGCTTCGAGTGGTGGACCCAGTTCATGGGCCGCACCGCGGTCTCCACGCAGGTCGGCTTCATGGGCACCATCGCCTGTGCCGACATTCGCGCGGACCTGCCCAAGATCGCCTGCCCGACGCTGGTCATCACAGCGGAGCAAAGCGGGCTGGGCACGGTCGACGAAATGCGGGCCTGGCAACAACAGATTCCAAATTCCGAGCTGCTGGTCCTGCCGGGCAATTCCTATCACGTCGCCGCAACGCATGCCGACCGCGCAGCCGAGGCGACGCTTGATTTCATTGGCCGGCGCGGTGGCTCAAAGGAGGAGAGGCACAGCAATGGTTGAGATCCGTCGCATGGGACCGCAGATCGGCGTGGAAGTGACCGGCGTCGATGTGAAGACGCTGGACGATGCGGGATTTGCGCCGATCTATCAGGCATGGCTCGAGCACAACGTGATGGTGGTGCGCGATCAGGAGCTGACGCTCGAGGAGTTCCTGCGCTACAGCCGCCGCTTCGGCCTGGTGGTGCCGCATCCTTCGAAGAGCACGCGGCATCCGGAGGTTCCGGAGATCACGCTGCTCGGGGTGAACAAGTTCGACGCCGACGGCAAGCTGAACGAGGCGATCTACCGGCGCGGCGCGGAAGGCTGGCACACCGACGGTGCGTATGACGCCGATCCGTTCAAGGCGACGCAGCTCTATGCGCTGGCGATCCCGAGCACCGGCGGTGATACGTTGTTCGCCAACGGCTATGCGGCATATGCGGCGTTGCCGGAACGACTGAAGCAGCGGCTTGAGGGGCGGGCTGGTGCGTTCACCTACGGCGGACGCAGGAAGAAGCGTGAACTGCTGAACGAGGAAGATCGCGACTGGCAGCCGGTGCTGCATCCGATCATTCGGGTGCATCCGGAGACCGGTCGGAAGTCGCTGTATTTCGATCCCGGCAAGATCGAGTCGATCGTGGGTGTTTCAGCCCAGGAAAGCGATGATCTGATCGACGAACTCGCGGGCTACATGATCCAGCCGGACGGTGAATATCGCCACAAATGGCGCGTCGGCGACATCGTGATCTGGGACAACCGCTGTTCCTATCATCGCGCCGCCGGCGATTATCCGCCTCACGAGGATCGCATCCACTGGCGCACGTCGATCAAGGAGCGCGAAGCGGCAAGGCTGGCCGCTGAATAACCCCAATTCTCCCCTCCCCTCGCAGGAGGGGCCGGGGGAGAGGGGGAGATCTTACCGCGCCGCTGTCTCCGCCGCAGGGAAGTTGCACTCCACCGCGATCCCATCGGGATCGTAGTAGAACAACTGGGTCATGTTCAGCCGCGGCAGCACGCGCTCGTCAAACTTGATGCGGTGCTCCTCCAGGTTCGCCTTCATGTCATTCAGCCCCTCGCAGGCGAAGGCGATATGGTCCAACCGCCCGGTCTTCGCCGGATCGCTCGCCGCGTCCTTGAGGTGTTCGTCCTCCGGCCGTTTCCCGATCAGATGCACCGTCGGCACCCCGCCGCAATACAGCCAGTAGCCAGGAAAATTCAGCGGCGGCCGATCGCCGACCGACAAGCCGACCACATCGGTGTAGAAATCCTTCGTCGCCTCCAGATCGCGCGCCAGGATCGTGTAGTGATTGAGCGACATAGCGGGCATTTGTTTCTCCTCCGTTAGAATACGTTTTCCGGCTCAAGGCCGAGCAGGATCTGGCCAACCAATTCGTAGTGCAACTGCCGCCCTTGCGACTGCTGCGCGACCGTGTGGATGTCGCGCAGACGCTGCTCGAAAGGCTGCTCCTCGAACACCGCCATCGATCCTGTGGCATGATACAGCATGTTGACAATTTCACGCGACTGCTGGATCGCCCAGGTCGAGGCCAGCCGGATCATCGCGCGGTCCTCTTGCGTCTGCGCACCCGTTGCCTCGACGTGCGCCCAAGCCGCTTCCCACGTCGTATGCAAGAAGGCACGCGCGGAACGCCAGCGCGCTTCGCACTGCGCGAGCTGCGACTGCACCACGTTGTTTTCCCGCATCGGCTTCGACGCGCCGCGCGAGACCTTGTTGGCGGGCAGGTCAAGGAAGTCGTTCATCGTGCCGCGCGCTATCCCCAGGCCCACACCGGCAAAACCGCAGGAATACAATTGGTTACTGCTGAAACGGTACAGCAGCCCGTCCTCCCGCCGCTCCGCCGGATTGTCCCGCGAGGTGGAGAAACGCTGCGGCACGAACAGGTCCTGCACCACATATTCATTACTGGCAGTGCCCCGCAGGCCGATCGTGTGCCAGATGTCATTCATCTGCACGCTGGACTTTGGGAACAGCATGGTGCGGACCTTGCCGGTGCCTGCTACCGGCATATGAGCGCCGAGCCACCTGGCATGATGGCAGCCACTGGCGAAGCGCCACTTGCCGCTGATGCGATAGCCGCCCTCGACCGGCTGCGCCTCATACGGCGCACCCGGCGGTCCCCATGCCAGTATGCCGGTCGGCGGACCGAACATCTCGCGCGCGACCTCACGATCGAGATAGGCGGCCGTCATCGAACACCCGTTGTTCTGGCCGACGCACCAGCCAACCGACGCATTCGTCTGTGCCAATGCCTCGGTCACCTGGGTGAACAGCACCGGCCGCAACTCGGCGCCGCCGAGAAAGCGCGGCTGCAGCATGCGGAAGAAGCCGCCATCGATGAGCGCCGCCACCACGTGCTCCGGCAGTTCGCGACGACGCTCGATCTCGTCACCGGCTTCGTCCAGCATTGGCGCCAGATCACGCGCGCGTTGGATGAAGTCGATGCCTTCACTCATATGCGGCTCCCGCGGTCAGCAGAGGTTGATTGCCCTGCAAACCCTCGACCCTGCCACCAAATGGTGATTGCGGCCACCCCCTTGCTTCCTTACGCTCTCCATTGGACCGAATCAGAGGCGACTATGCTTCGAGGCATCCATCCCTTGCTGTCACCCGATCTGCTGCACACGCTCGCCGCCATGGGACACGGCGATCGTATCGCTGTGGTGGACGCCAATTTCCCTGCGCTCAGTCATGCAAAGCGTTTGATCGTACTGCCTGGAGTCACGGCGCCGGCGGTACTGGAAGCAGGTACCTGTCAGTGTTGCCGATCGACGATTTCGAACCCCATCCCGTATCGGTGATGCAGGTCGTCGGCGATGCTGCGATGATTCCCGAGGCGGTGCGTGAATTCATCGTCATTCTGGCACACAACGACCTTGCGCCACCGGCACGCCTCGAGCGGCACGCATTCTACCACGCCGCGGCCGAAGCATTCGCCGTGGTGCAGACCGGTGAGCGTCGTTTCTACGGAAACATCCTGCTCACCAAGGGAGTCGTGCCGCCTGACACGACGTCGTGATTCGGGTTGATTCTTACCATCATGTTTGGTGCGTCGAGCGCGTGCGACTATGGGTGGCTGACCGAACGCTGAACGATCTACGCCCGCTACAGCCACCATTCTGGTACAGGCCGCGCCAATCGAGGCAGAGACGGCATTCATGCTCGATGTGGCACGACATCCGGGAGACCGGGCCCGCGGGTGGGATTTCGCCCATTGCGACGCGCAGACACGCATTGCCGCGTGGGCAAGCGAGCCGTTGCTGAAGGGTCTGCGGCCGATTGCTGGAGAATATCGTAGACATCAACTGGATTCTGCGTGAAGAGATCGAACCCGCGATTTCGGCGCTGATCACCGTCGATCGGCCGGTTAACCGAAGCTGGTCGCACTTGGTCGGAGGAGGACATACGGCGGTATGTCGATCATATTATTGTATGCTTTTCGGTCTGATCGGCTGATGTGGGCAGTGATTGGCCCTTTGTCGATCTGGCTGGCGGCCCTGGATACTGGCGGAATGCATGGGTTACATTGCTCGAAGGACTATCGCCCCACGATCCCGATGCAATCCTCGGCGGCACATCTGTTGATTTCTATGGTCTGTCAGGACTAGCAAAATTTACTGAAATAACGTTAATGTAGTCCCCGGTGTAAGGGGCGAACGATGAACAAATCGACTGACGAGGTCCTCGGCTTGACCGCGCAGATTGTGTCGGCCCATGTCGGGCACAACGCCGTTGCGGCGGATGCGCTGCCTGGATTGATCCAGGAGGTATACAGGGCACTGCTGAATATCGGCCAGCAACCAGCTCAGGCAGAAAGGCCTGCGCCGGCCGTGCCAGTGAAGCAGTCCGTCCGGCAGGATCGCATCGTCTGTCTAGAGGACGGCAAGAGTTTCTCCATGCTGAAGCGGCACCTGATGACCGACCACAAACTGACGCCGCAACAGTACCGCGAAAAGTGGAGCCTGCCGCGCGACTATCCAATGGTGGCGCCAAACTATGCGCAGACCCGGTCGGCACTCGCCAAGAAGATCGGGCTTGGGCGGAAGTCTGGCCGGACACAAAAGCGCGCAGGCCGCCGCAAGCGCGGCTGAAATCCGCGGCTCGTCCGCGACGGGATGATTCGTATCACGCCATCCATTGCGATCGACGAGAAAGCAATCGAGGAAAGTTTCATCCGTGCGTCGGGACCCGGCGGACAGAATGTCAACAAGGTCGCGACGGCGGTACAGCTACGGTTCGATCCGGCGGTGTCGGGACTGCCACAGGCTGTGCAGCTCCGCCTGCGCTCACTCGCCGGCAGGCGCGTCACCGAGCGAGGCGACGTACTGTTCGCCGCGCAGCGCTTTCGCACACAGGAACGAAATCGGCAGGCCGCGCTGGATATGTTGATCCGGCTGATCCAGCGCGCGGCAGAACCGCCTGTGCCGCGCATCGCAACGAGGCCAACGGCCGCCTCAAAGCGCCGGCGTCTGCGGACCAAGGCGCGCCGGGCGCGCATCAAGCAGACAAGGACCGCACCGACGGACGAGGAGTGACACGCCGCCGAGGTGACCTGCGTGTCGCGAAACTGTGGCATGCTTCGCCGGTCAGCAGGCGAGGGCAGCGATGTTTCGAGACGCTCACGGGCTGGAGGTGACGGCTCAATCGGCCGCAGCGATGGAGGCGTTCGACCACACGCTGACCGGCTATCTGCGCTATAGCGCTGACACGCCGCAGCGCATGGCCGCGGTGTTCGAAGTCGATCCGGAGTTCGGCCTGGCACATTGCCTGAAGGGCTATTTTGCCATGCTTGGCTACAAACAGTCAGCGGTGCCCATCGCGGAAGCGGCGGCTGCGGAGGCAGCACGGCTCACCGAGCGTGCGACGCCGCGCGAGCGCGCGCATGTCGCGGCGCTGGGGCGCTGGATCGAGGGCGAACCGGATCGCGCGGCGGAAATCTGGGAGCAGATCCTCGCCGAACATCCGCGCGACATCCTGGCATTTCGACTGGCGCATTTCGTCAACTTCTGGCTCGGGCGGCCGGACGTCATGCTGGGATCGGTGATCGGCGTCGAGCGCCACTGGAGCGACGCGCTGCCAGGATACAACGCGATCCTCGGTTGCCGCTGCTTCGCGCATGAGGAGTGCGGCCACTACATAGAGGCGGAAGCCGCTGGCCGTGCCGCGATTGACCGCGACCCGGGCGATCTATGGGCGGCGCACGGCGTGGCACACGTGCTGGAAATGCAGGGTCGGCGCGGCGAAGGGATTGCCTGGATCGACAGCCTGCGCGGCAACTGGGAGGAGGCAAACAATCTGCGCCATCATCTCTGGTGGCACGCCGCAATGTTTCATATGGAACGAGGCGAGACGGATCGCATCCTGGCGTTGTATGATCGCGAGTTCCGCAACCTGAGGTCGCGGCTGACCGAGGCGCAACCTGACCTCTACATCGACGTGCAGAACGCCGCCTCGATGTTGTTTCGCCTGCAACGACATGGCGTGAATGTGGGCGACCGTTGGGGCGAGCTGGCTGATCGAGCCGAGGCCCGCATCGGCGACTGCCTGTCTGCATTCACTTTGCCGCACTGGATGATGGCGCTCGCGGCGACCGATCGGCAGGCGGCGGCCCATCGCATGGCGCAGGCAATGCGTGATTTCGCGCAGGGTCCCGGGATTACGGCGTCGCTGGTCGCGCGTTACGCGTTGCCGATCTGTGAGGCTGTGTTGGCCCACGCGCGGGGCGAATTCGCGCAGGCGGTCGAGGTCATGCGTCCCGCGCTTGGCGGCATGTATCGTCTGGGCGGCAGCCACGCCCAGCAGGACGTGCTGGAGCAACTCTATCTGGACTGCGCCACGCAGGCAGGATTGCTTGATGACGCACGTCTGCTGCTGGAACGCGTCGCCGGCCGTCATCCGCTGCCACCCCAGCGACGGATCGGCTATGCCGCGGCAGCGCGAACTGTCGGACTGTGAACCGGGGGGCAACGCCATGTCGGAAGCCGATGACGGATGCAGTCTCCTGACCGTTTCGCTGTCATTGCGAGCGAAGCGAAGCAATCTCCATCGAGCGCACGCACCGATGACAGGCACACGCTGTCATTGAAGTGTTTCCATTCTGCCACGCAAGCGTCATGATTGGCCGCGTATCAACCCGCGTGAGCAGCACGACCCTCAGCTCCTTCTTCCGTCCATCAGCCATCGCGACGACACGTCGCGGGCGACTGCCACTGACCGCGTATGCGCTGCTGCTCCCCTCCGGGATCTTCCTGCTCGCCTTCACCTACTGGCCGGTGCTGCAGGTCGCCATCGGGTCGTTGACCGTGCGTGCATTTGCCGGCACTGCCCATTGGGGCATCGACAACTATGCCCGCCTGTTTGCCGATCCCCACTTTGCTACTGCCGTTCGGAACAACCTCGTCTATGCCGCCGGCACCATCATCCCCAGCCTGACACTGGCACTGCTGTTCGCGCTTGGACTGCGCGAAGGCACACGCCTCACCAGTGTCCTGCGCACGCTATTCGTGCTGCCGCTGCTGATCCCGCTGGTCGCTGCTGCCTCGCTGTTCATCTTCATTTTTCTCCCCGGTGCCGGGCTGCTTGACTACTACCTGGCACGCTTCGGTGCGGCCGAGACCAATTGGCTGGGCGATCCGTCGCTGGCGCTCGGCTCGATCATCGCGATCACAGTGTGGAAGAACACCGGCTATTACATGCTGTTCTTCCTTGCCGGCCTCGCCGGCGTGCCGCAGGAACTGCTGGATGCAGCGAAGATCGATGGCGCGAGCGCAATGCAGCGCTTCCTGCGTGTCACGCTGCCGCTATTGGGCCCAACTCTTGCCTTCGTGTTCGTGATCGCGATGCTCAACGTTCTGACTCAGGTGGACCACGTCATCGTCATGACGCAGGGTGGGCCGTCAGATACGACCTCGCTGCTGCTCTACTATATCTACCAACAGGCGCATCAGAACTACGACACCGGTCTCGCCTCGGCGGCGACCGTAGTCAGCGTTGCATTCCTGTTCGCGCTGTCCATCGTGTCGCTGCGTACGCTCGAACGCGGGATTCATTATGAAACGTAGTATTGTCACGCTGCTGCTGTGCGCCATGGCGCTGCTGTGGGCAATTCCGTTTGCCTGGATGGCGGTTGCCAGCCTGCGTCCCGGCGACGCCGGTGCAGCCGACATCGCCTCGCTGTTTCCGGCAGGCCCGTTCAGCCTGGCAAATTTCACCGAGGCCTGGACCTCGGGCCATTTCCCGCTTTGGTACCTCAACACCATTCTGCTGTGCGGCGGCATCCTCGCGGTCCAATGTGTCACCATCAGCCTCGCGGGCTACGCCTTCGCGCGGCTGCGGTTCCGCTATCGCGACACACTGTTCCACCTGTTCCTGCTGCAACTCATGCTGGTGCCGCCGATCCTGATCGTGCCAAACATGACGACGCTTGTGACGCTGCATCTCTACGATACGCTGCCCGGGGTGATGGCGCCCTATTTCGCCTCGGCGTTCGGCGTGTTCCTGATGCGACAGACCTTCCGGACGATCCCACGCGACTATGAGGAGGCGGCGCTGGTCGACGGCGCGTCGGTTCCCACGATCATCTTTCGCGTATTGCTGCCGCTGGCACGGCCCGGACTCGTCGCATTCGCGATCGTGTCGGTGACCGCGCATTGGAACGAGTTCCTCTGGCCACTGATGGCGACCTCTTCGCCGTCCACGCAGGTGCTGACCGTGGGGCTTGCGTCATTCACCTCAGGCGCCGAAGCAGGATCCGAGTGGGGCGTCATCGCTGCCGGCACGTTCTTCGTCGCCGCACCGCTGTTGCTTGTGTTTCTCGTGTTCCAGCGGCAGTTCGTCTCCAGCTTCACGTTGTCCGGGATCAAGTAAGGAGGCCCCATGTCATTGCGAGCGAAGCGAAGCAATCTCGGTCGAGCATTGCGAGCACCTGCCGTTCGAGATTGCTTCGTCGCGTTGCTCCTCGCAATGACAATGGGCGCGGGCACCGCAGACGCGGCGACGGATATCGACCTGTTCTTCCCGGTACCGGTGCAGGGCAAGCTCGCGGTCGAAATGCAGCGGCTGATCGAGCAGTTCGACAAGGACCACGCCGACATCCACGTCACCGGCGTCTATACCGGCAGCTACGACGACACCAACCTGAAGACTCGCGCCGCCATCCAGGCCGGTCATCCGCCGGGCGCGGTAATCATGAGCGCCAATTTCATCCGCGAATACGCAATCAACAACGACGCTGCGCCGCTCGATGACCTGATCACCAAGGATGGCCAAACACCGGCGCAATTCATGGACCTGTTCTGGCCGGCACTGAAACTGAATGCCACCGAGCTGGGGCACGTCTACGGCGTGCCATTCCAGAATTCCACGCCACTGCTCTACTACAGCGTCGACGCGTTCAAGGACGCCGGGCTCGACCCTGACAAGCCGCCGGTCACCTGGCAGGACTGGGTGGATGACCTGCGCAAGCTGGCGAAGCACGACGGCAGCGCCACGACGCGCTGGGGCCTGATGCTCCCGGGCACCTACGACTATCTCGGCTGGATCACCAGCGGCCTGGCGATGTCGAACGGCGGCGAGTACTACAATCCCGGCTACGGCGGCGAGGTCTATTATGCCGAGCCCACCACGATCGGCGCGGTGCGGCTGATCGACGCCATGGTGCACAAGTGGCACGTGATGCCGGAGGGCGTCACCGACGCCAACGCGGTAACCACGGCGTTCTTCCAGGGCCGCACGGCGATGATGATCCTTTCGACCGGCTCGCTGTCCTTCGTGCGCGAGAACATGAAGACGCCGTATCGCACGGCATTCCTCCCGCGCAGTCTGGTGAATGCCGTGCCGATTGGCGGTGCCAGCCTGATCATTCCGCGCGGCAACTCGCCGGAACGCCAGGCGGCCGCCTGGACGCTGATCAAGTGGCTGGTGAGCCCGGAGATCGCTGGCGGCTGGAGCCGTTTCACCGGCTACTTCGCCCCGCGCATCGCCGCCTACGACCTCCCTGAGATGAAGACGTTCATGTCGGAACATCCGGACGCGAAAGTGGCTCTCGACCAACTCGCCTATGCCCGCGGCTGGTTCGCCACCTACAACACTGTGGGTGTTCGCAAGGCTCTCGAGGACGGCGTGCAGGCGGTGCTCTCCGGCAAGGCGACGCCGGAGGCGGCAATGGCGACGGCTCAGAAACAGGCGGACGAACTCATGCGGCCGTATGTGGAGCAAACCGCATTGAAGCTGCCAGAATAGGCCGCCCAGTCCGAAGGAGCGCCCCATGTTGATCTGCCAGCTCACCGACCTGCACGTCCGGCCGGCGGGAAAGCCCGCCAATCGCGTGTCCGAGACCAACATGTTCACCGAGCGGGCGTTCCGGGCGGTGGCCAGGCTCAACCCAAGCCCCGATGTGGTGGTCATCACCGGCGACCTGACTGATTGTGGGCTGGACGAGGAATACGCGAACCTGAACCGGCTGCTGCGCAGGTTCCTGCCAATGCCGGTGTTCGTCATTCCCGGCAACCATGACCGGCGAGGCAATTTTCGCGAGGGACTGAAGCATCTGCCCGGCGTAGCCGCGGATCCCCACTACGTACAGGTACACCGTGGACGATTATCCGGTCCGGCTGGTCATGCTGGACACACTCGTGCCAGGTGCCGGGCACGGCGAACTGGGTCCCGAGCAACTGGAGTTCCTCGATCAAGCCCTGGCCGCGGCTCCGGACAAGCCGACCATCGTCGGCATGCATCACCCGCCCTTCGCCTGCGGCATCGCCCACATGGACCGGATCAATCTGCGGAACATACCGGATTTCGCGGCTATCATTGCCCGTCACCACCAGGTGGAGCGGATCATCTGTGGCCACCACCACCGGCCGATCGTCGCCCGGCTGGCGCATGCCATTGCATCGATCGCACCTTCGGTGGCGCATCAGGTCGAGATGACGCTGAACCCGCACAACTCTGGGGCCTTCAACTTCGAGCCGCCCGCCTTCCAGTTGCACCGCTGGACCGCGGCCGATGGCATCGTCTCCCATACCGTTTATGTGGAGGAGTTCCCCGGTCCGTATCCTTTCGTCAACGATCCGGACTATCCGGGGAGCGCCTGAACCCTCCGACAAATACTGCGCCGGCTGGAGATTTGTCGGACGGACTTTCCCGGCCAACGGAATAGCGATACCCGCTGCGGTGTCAGTGATGACGGTAGCCCAGCACCTTTGCCGGGCGGCGGAGGATGGCATGGCGGCGGCGGATCGGCCGATTTCTAGCGACGAACTCCACGCCTATGTTGACGACCGGCTCGATGCCGACCGGCGACTGGCGGTCGAACGCTGCCTGGATACCCAGCCGGAGTTGGCTCGGCGTGTGGCTGCCTATCGCACTCAGCGCGACGGCCTTCGTGCGGCATTCGCTCCTCTTGCGGCCAGCCCCATCCCTCCGCAGCTCAACCTCAATCACCTGCTGGAGGCGCGTCTGCGACAGCGTCCCATCTGGTGGCGCGCCGCCGCGGTCGTCGTGCTGTGCCTGGGGCTTGGCAGCGCGGTGGGGTGGTACGTGGGGTCATCACCAAGGCCAAGCCGTAACGAACTGGCGATGTCGCTGCTGCAGCAGCAGGCGATGGCGAGCCACGTGGTCTACGCCGACGACCGCCGCCACCCGATCGAGGTTACCGCCGCCGACAGCGAGCATCTGTCGCAATGGCTGTCGAATCGGTTGCGCCGCAGCGTGGCGCCGCCTGATCTCAGCCCACTCGGCTATCGGCTGCTGGGCGGGCGCCTGCTCGCGACCGAACATGGCGGAGCGGCGGCGCTGTTTGTCTATGACGACGCGGACGGCCATCGGCTCACTGTGCTGTTCCGTCCCATGGCGCCTGAGTTGCGCGCGGTGCGCACCGATGGCACGCAGGGTCCATTGAATTCCTGCGCCTGGATCGCCAGCGGGATGGGATATGCCGTGGTTGCCGCGGAAGCCAACCAGACACTGGACCAGATCGCCGATCAGGTCAGGCAGCAGGCCGCCAACGCGGGATAGCCCGCAGCGGGGGCGCCTTTGGGCACTGTGGCCAGTTTAAGGACGTGCAAATCCGCCTATCCCGTAGCATAGGTGGCGCTAGAATCGTGGCTGCCTGTCGAGGGGGAACGTCATGGCGCGAGTCGATTGGCGCATTGTCAGGAGGGCGTTGCTGCTGTGCTGTCTGCTGACAATCGCCGGTGCGGGCGATCCGCCGCAGCCCGGGAAAGTCCTCGATGAGGCACGTCAGGCAGGCCGCAGTGCAGCCTCGCTGCCGGCGCCCACGGAGGACTATTTCCACGACATGGATCGCGGCGCCGATCTGAAGCCTGATCCTGCCACGAAACTTGATCCAGTTCTCGGCCGCAACACCTGGCTGGTGTGGTCCGGCGGCAACGACCGGTTCTGGGACAAGATGACCGACTACACCTTCGGCGCGTTCGACCTGTTGAAGATCATCGCCTATGACCCGAACAAGCCGATCGACCGCACGGATCGCTGGAAGGCGCTCGGGTTGATCAACGAACCATGCATGCAGGCGCCGACAGCACCCGATCCCGATCGGTTCGGTCTGCTGCTGGACGTGCGCAAGCCGGGTTGTGCCCCTGATCCGTTCGAGGATGCGACAAAGTATCCTGGCGTGAAGATCGGCGCGCGTGGGAGCACAGTGCCGGTCGGCTCGCTGTACGGCTATGCCAGCGGCGTCATCGGACTGCGGCTGTTCCCCAATCCCGACTTCGACGACGCAGCCAAGGCGAAGTGGAATGCGGACGCTTACTTCAAGGGCGACGCGAAGATGGTGCGCCCGTATCGCGTCGGCATGTCGTGTGGTTTCTGCCATGTCGGCCCAAGCCCGGTGCATCCCCCGGCTGATCCGGCCAATCCGCAGTTCGCCGACCTCAGCTCCACCGTCGGCGCCCAGTACATGTGGGTGGACCGGCTGTTCATCTACCGCCGCAACCCCGACAACTACTTCTTTCAGCTGGTGCACACCTATCGACCTGGCGCGATGGACACCTCGCTGGTCTCCACCGACAACATCAATAATCCGCGGACGATGAACGCGATATACAGCCTGGGCGATCGGCTTCAGCAGGCACTGCGCTGGGGACGCGAGACGCTGGCGGACGGACAGCTCAACAACAAGCAATTCAACAATTACCTGAGCAGCGGACCACTGACCCAGTTCTTCCAGAAACCGAACGTCTCCTGGGCACCGCGCGTGCTGAAGGACGGTTCGGACTCGGTGGGTGCACTGGGCGCGTTGAACCGCGTCTATCTGAATATCGGCCTGTTCAGCGAGGAGTGGCTGTTGCACTTCAACCCCGTGGTCGGTGGCAAGCCGATCACGCCGATCCCGATTGCATCCGCGGAGAAGAACTCCAGTTACTGGCAGGCGACCGAAGCCTGGACGCCGCATACGGCCTGGTTCTTCCTGCAGGCGGCCAAACCTGATCGACTGAAGGATGCACCGGGCGGCGCGAAATACCTGACCACGGACACCTCCGTGCTGGATCGTGGCAAGACGGTTTTCGCCGAGACCTGCGCGCGCTGCCATTCCAGCAAAATACCGAAGCCTGCCGCGGGGCTTGACCCTTCCGGCTGTGCCGGCCCCGGCTATCTGCAATGCTGGAACAAGTATTGGGCGTGGACCAAGACCGAAGACTACAAGACGCAGATGCGTGCCATCGTCAGTGCGCCGGACTTCCTCGAAGGCAACTTCCTGTCCACCGAAGCGCGGGTTCCGGTGACGCTGATGCAAACCAACGCGTGCAGCCCGCTGGCAACGAATGCGCTGGCCGGCAATATCTGGGACAACTTCTCATCGCAGTCGTACAAGACGCTGCCTTCGGTCGGCACGATCACGGTGCATGATCCGTTCACCGGCAAGCCTTGGCAGTACAAGATGCCGGCCGGCGGGCGTGGCTATACGCGGCCGCCGTCGCTGATCAGCCTGTGGTCCACCGCGCCCTTCCTGCTCAACAATACCGTAGGGCAGAACGCATTCGAGCAGGATCCGTCGGTCGATGCGCGCATGCGCGTGTTCCAGGCGTCGATCGAGCAGATGCTGTGGCCGGACAAGCGCGAGCGCGATCCGTCGCTCGGCAACACCAACCAGGGTGATCCGATCTATCTCATCGATCGCACGACGCAGAACAGCAACATCAGTATCCCCGCCGACTATGTGCCGGAGACGTTCCGGCCGCTCTCGGCCAGGCTGCATACACTGTTGCCAAAACTGTTCGGCACTGATGGCAGCCTCACCATTGGTCCGTTCCCCAAAGGCCTGCCGGTGAACCTGCTCTCCAATCTGCAGCCGCTGCCAGAGAGCAATCGCTTGCTCGACCGCGTGCGCCATGTCGAGAATCTGGTGAAGCTGCTGGTCGATCTGAAGCTGTATCTGCTGGCACTGCCTTCAGGCGCGACAGACGAGCAGAAGGTCAGTGCAATCGGCAGCAGGATGGGATCGGCGCTGCTCGCGCTGAACAAGTGCCCGGACTTCGAGGTGAACCGCGGGCACTACTTCGGCACCGGCATGGTGCCGGGTGAGCCCGCACTCAGCGACAGCGACAAACGCGCGCTGATCGAGTTTCTGAAGACATTCTAGCCGCGGCGCGATGGACGAGTGTGATTATGTAATCGTTGGCTCGGGGGCTGGTGGGGGAACGCTGGCGGCGCGGCTCGCGGAGGCGGGCATGCGCGTCGTGGTGCTGGAGGCCGGCGGCGATCCGCGTGACGCTCCGGGCCTGCCCGAGGACTACGACGTTCCCGCATTCCATCCGCTGGCGTCGGAACATCCAGCCCTGCGCTGGGACTTCTTCGTGCAGCACTATGCCGACGGGACACGGCAGCGCAGAGACCCCAAGCTGCAGCCCACCGGCATTTACTATCCGCGCGCCGGTACGCTCGGCGGTTGCACAGCTCATAATGCGATGATCTTTACGGCGCCGCACGATTCCGATTGGGATGAGATCGCGGCGCTGACCAATGACGCATCGTGGAGCGCGACCGCGATGCAGCGTTATTTCCAACGGTTGGAATCGTGCCGCTACCATCCTGTATGGCATGCGTTGTCGCGCCTGGGCTTGAATCCGACTGGACATGGCTGGGACGGCTGGCTGCCAACCGAGCGCGCCATGCCGTGGCAGGTGCTCGAGGATCGGCGGCTGTTGGCAGCCGTCACCGAGTCCGCGATCGCTGCATTGCATGGTTCATCACGACTGGTCCGAGCACTGCGACGCTTGTTGCAGTCGCGGCTGGATCCCAATGATCGGCGCCCGTTGCGACGCAACGCCGACGGACTCTGCTTCACGCCACTCAGCACCAACCGACACCAACGGACGGGAACGCGCGAACGCCTGCTCGATGTTGCGGCGCGCTTTCCGGACCGCTTGCGGATCGAGCTGCATGCGCTGGCGACACGGGTCATGTTTGACGGCAATCGTGCGGTCGGCGTGGAGTATCTCAAGGGTGAGCGAATTTACCGTGCGCATCCCGGCGCCTCCGGCAGCCGCGGTGAGCAACGCGTTGCTCGTGCTCGACGCGAGGTGATCCTGGCAGGAGGCGCGTTCAATACGCCGCAACTGTTGATGCTGTCCGGCATCGGACGACGCGACACGCTGTCCCGGCTGGGGATAGCGGTCCGATCGGAATTGCCCGGTGTCGGTCGCAACCTGCAGGATCGCTACGAGATCGGCGTCGTCAACCAGATGGCGAGGCCATGGCGCGTGCTGGACGGCGCCCATTTCACGCGAGGTGACAAGCTTTATGGCGAATGGCTACGGCATAGAGCGGGTATGTACGTGTCCAACGGAGCAACGCTCGCGGTGTCGCTGCGGTCACGGCCGGATCTGCGCGTGCCCGACCTGTTCTGCATGGCGCTGCTGGCAGACTTCAAGGGTTATTTCCCCGGCTATTCGCGCGTCATCGCGGAGCATCACGACTACCTCACCTGGGCCATACTGAAGGCCCACACCAACAATCGTGCTGGCGAGGTCACTCTTCGCTCCGCCAACCCACGCGATACGCCGCTGGTCAACTTCCACTATTTCGAGGAAGGCAGCGACAAGTCAGGCGAGGACCTGAAGGCGGTGGTAACGGCACTCCACTTCGTCCGGCGGATGACGCAGGAACTGAAGCGAGACGGCCTGATCAAGCGGGAGGAACTGCCAGGAGAATCGGTGCAGACCGATGAACAGCTCGCCGATTACGTGCGTAACAACGCGTGGGGGCACCACGCTTCCTGCTCCTGCGCGATAGGGCCGCGTGAGGCCGGCGGTGTGCTGGACAGCCGCCTGCGCGTGCATGGCGCTGAGCGTCTGCGCATTGTCGATGCCTCAGTGTTCCCCCGCATTCCGGGCTTCTTCATCGCCGGCGCAGTGTATATGGTGGCAGAGAAGGCGGCGGATATGATCTTGCAGGATGCCTAACGGGCGAAGTAACGCAACGCCCGCAACCCTGGCAGAAAGAAATACGCGCCGCCGCGCACCCTGATGAATTGCGGCACACCGGCGATCCGACAACTTGTTCCATTGGATTGTGGTATTGAAAAGCCGTCGGTCGAATGACCCACCGGCATCGGTTCCCGGTTGCCAAGGAGAGGATCAGCCTCGCCGCTGATACCGCCGAACTTGGCGCTCATCAGCCACGCGTTCTGAATGAATTCGAACTGACGAGAGATGTTGGCGTTCAGACAAATGAAATGCAGTCCGCTGTGCGGGTCCGGCGCATCAGGCTGCATCGCCGCCTGTGATTCAAGCTTGGTGCCAAATTCGCGCCCGCGCCGGATGATTCGATGGAATCGGCTGGACGCAATAAGGTCCTGACTGAGGTTCTGATGCCCGAAGCCGAGCGTGCGCACCAGCCATGAAATCCAGCCACGCTGTCCACCGGGCATATCGCCGGTACGAGGATTGGCACGCCGAACGTGCGCGCCGAACGGGCAGCGCAGTCCTTCCGGGTCCTCGTCATAGATGAACTGGTTGCGTCTAATATCGAGATCATCCGGCCCCACACCGCGGATTGGCTGCGCGCACGTCGGAAGCAGTGCGGCACCTGACATCTGCCGGCCCACCATTGCCTGTGCGAGCGCGACGCGTCCGAGGTCATCGTCCGCCTGCGCCGCGAGGAAGCGCCAGAAGCCGCGGACGTCCTGCGCGAGCTCGCGCAGCACAAGATAGCTGCCATTCCGGCCTAAATCGTGGCGCGTGGCATCATCCTCTGCAATCGGCAGCGTTGCCGCACCTGGCTGTGCCGCATCGAGTAGCGGCCGGTTCGTATAAAGACCGTACTCATTGCGATAGCCCAGCAGGAATTCCCCCGCCGTCAGCAGATTCCCATAGTCAAGATCTGCCTTCGTTCCCGGCTCGCGTTCGCCGGTCCAATCCACACCCGGCTGACTGACGCCATCGGTGAAGCCGAAAGGCTCCAGGCCGCCCATGTTGCTCGTGTCCAGCCTATCGAGCACAGCAAGCCCACTGCCGAGCCCAGCCTCGATCTGACGACGCCAAGCCTCGAGGTCGGTTTCAGCATAAAGCATGAGCAGCACATGGGGTTCCTGCGATGCCCCCCAGCGCCATAGCGTGGGCGCGCTGCTTCCGATATCGCCAAGGCGGCGCGATCGCCCTTCCTCGCCTGTCATGCCTGAGACGAACTCGGCGGAAAATCCATTGACGACGCTATCGGCCACACCCAGCGCACGCATCCCGCTCGCGGTCAGCCCAACCTGCAACACACGGTCAGAGTGTTGCCGACGCAATTGCTCGATCGTCGTGACCGAGTCGGCCACAGATCCGAGCCACGCTCGCGCCGCCGCGGCGTCTTGTACTTGCAGCAGCAGGAAGCATGCTTCCGTCAGCGGGCCATAGCCCGACCACAGCAAGCCTTGGATATCGCCAAATTCGCTGACAGGTGCTGGCATCGCGCGGCTCAGATCAACGCCAGCCAGCGTCGCGCCTCGGCTTCGGTCATCGTCTGGTTCTCGAGCCCTTCGTGGATCTGCGTGTTGCGCGCGAGGTCCGCTGTTGAAAGCCCAGGGTAGGCTTTGTACCAGACCTGCGTCGGCACCTGATGGCGGCGAAGGTAGTACTTGAACGTCATCTCCTCCTTCGCGCCGCCAGACAGCATAAACTTCGTGCGCGGATAGCCGATGCCGTTGCTGAACACGAGGTTCAGGCCGTAAGCGACTTTGTTTATAAAGTCGTCCATATAGCTGTCGAGGCTGCCATCATAGTTGCTCGCGAACAGCAGCCGTCGTCGGTTGTCCATGAACACCCATCGAGCGAAGTGGATTGTGCCGACCCGCGCCAGTCGGCCACGCGTATAGATCTGCCGCGTACTGAAGTTCAACACCCAGAAGATGAAGACCAAAGTTGAAAGCCGAAACCAGCCCGGCTTGACGCTGCCGAACGCGCTGAACTGATTGGTCACGTCGTGATCCTCCAGTACGCTCAGCGCGCTCACGTGCTCGGGCGTGGGTTGCGGTGCGACGACCGCATCCGAGCTCTCGCGTCGTCGCAATTCCCAAAGGAAACACGGCGCGTACAGGATGAAGAACGGCAGCAAGGCGATCAGTGCGATCGGCACGCCGATGAGGTTGCCGATCCTGTTCGCGAGCCAGGGCAGGGGCGTTGGCGCCGGTGGAGTGAGTGCTGGGCCAAGCTGTCGCACGGAAGCAGCCAGCCGCCGGTGGATTTCAAGCGCCGACTCTGCGGAACCCCCTTGCAGCCGTTCGCACAACGCGGCGCGCAACGCTGCCTCCTCGCGAATCTGTCGCACGGTGCGCCCGACCCAGTTCACATATTGCGCCGCAGGATTGGCAGAATGTGCCTGCATCCAGGCAAGCAGATCGCCATGTCGATCGAACCCCTCACAGTGTTCGAAGATCATCGCCAGTCCTGTGCCAGCCTGCGCAACGAACTCTGCCAGCATGGTCTCGGCCGGCCCATCGCAGTCGCCCAGGAACACCAGCCATACCGGCAGATTGACAAGCGTCTCGCCATACTGCCTGAGATCATCACCCAGCGTCTCGTCGTTCAGTATCACGAACCGCGCCACATGCAGCCGATCGAAGCGTGCGAATGGCACCAGTGGATTGTTCGGATCGACCACACCGGGCGACGAATTCATTGTCGCCAGCACTGCGCGCAACCCAGCCTCCTGGCCGGGAGCGATTGGCGCCGCCACCATAAAATTGGATTGCGGCGTCATGGCCGCGCGTTGTGCCGTCAGAACTGCAGCGAGAAGTCGATCAGCCGTGTCTTGTCCCAGTAAACCTTGCCCAGGTACAGTCCTGGCGGCTGGATCAGCCTGATCTCATCGCGGATCCAATGGGCGACCATCGACGTCTCGGAATAATCCAACACAATGCATTCCTTGCCATCCAGCCAGCTTGGCGCCTTGTACACCCTGGCGATGATGGCATTCAGGCCGAATGGCCCGATGCGATTGCGCAGCAGGCCGGCCTTGGCGTCGAATACCTTGCCCTGCCAGGCAAACACGCTGACGAATTTGGCGATCTCCGGGCTGAACACTGTGCCGGGCGCCACGATGGCGGTGCCGTCCGCCTGGCCATCAGGGATCGGGCCGGCGTCGCTCTTGGTGAACAGCGCATCGAGCTGCGCCTGCGACATCTTGAGCAACTGCGGCACATCGTATGCCATGGTGTCCTCCCCTGACGCGCGCGCAATTTACGCCCGCAACGATAGGTGGCGCAATCATTCATCTTGCCCGCGAGGGTCGAATCGGGCTTTCGTGATTCTATAACACGCCGCGGGGAGACAACTCTATGCCGAACTTCTGGCAGGCATTGCACGATGCGGTGGTCTTCGGACTGCACGTCGAGCGGCGATTTGAACCCTTCTTTCGCCCGGCGGTCGATGCTGTGCTGCGCGAACCGTTGGCAAATCTCATTCAGTACTTGATCAACCGGCAGCGTCAGGATGAAGGGCTCAAACTCGCCGAGGAGCGGCCGTTGCCGGGCGAGGAGGAGGCACTCCAGACGATCATCGACACGATGGCAGAGTACATGCGCCGACACTGGCAGCCAGGGAACTATCAGCGCGCGGGCAACACCAAGACGCACGGCGTAGTGCGCGGCACGGTGACGATCCGCGATGACCTGCCGGAGCATATGCGACGCGGTGTGTTCGCCGAACCACGCGAGTATCGCGCGTGGGTGCGGTTCTCCGGGCCTGGACCCGATTGGCCGCGCGACATCGACGACGTTGGCTTTGTCAGCTGCGCCATCAAGTTGATGGGAGTGCCCGGCCCCAAACTGCTGGATGATGAGAAATTCACGCAGGACTTCCTGTCCATCTGCACCCCAACCTTCGTCACGCCGAACGTGGTTGCCAACGCCACGCTGCAGCAGTGGATACTTAAGGGCAGGCCGCTGTATTACTTTGCCGATCCGCACGATTCGCACATGCTTGACGGACTGATGCAGTCGCTGTGGAACAAGACGCAATACAACCCTTTAGGCGAGCGCTACTGGAGTTGCGTGCCCTATCTGCTCGGCGAGGGGCAGGCGATGATGTACTCGGTCTATCCTCGCTCGAAAGTATACCGAAAGATTCCGCGACTGCCGCTGCGGCCACCCGACAACTACCTGCGCAACAACATGGTGAAGACGCTGGCCGAACAGGATGTCGAATTTGACATCATGCTGCAGGTGCAGACCGAGCCGTTCCGGATGCCTATCGAGGATGCTGCGGTGCGCTGGCCGGAAAAACTGTCGCCATTCATTCCGGCGGCGCGTCTGCACATACCACGCCAGACCTTTGACTCTCCGGCGCAGCTGGCCTTCGCCAACAACCTATCGCTGAACCCATGGCATTGCATCCCGGAGCATCGCCCGCTGGGCAACCAGAGCCGCGCACGGCGCCGCATGTACTGGGAGCTGTCGCAGTTCCGCCAGAGGATAAACAGCACGCCGCATATCGAACCAACCGGCGACGAGGTATTTTGACTGTGAACCTGCCACACGTTTCTTCTGCCGATATCCAGCCGACCGCCCCGCTTGCGTTTGCCGCACAGCCGTCAGCATACTGGCGGGGGGACGCTTCAACAACGTAAGGGAAAGCGATGGACAGTCAGTTCGATCTGTTGCTGCGCGGCGGACGAGTGATCGATCCCGCATCAGACCGAGACGGTGTTGCCGATATCGGCATCAGCGCCGGTCGTATTGCGGCGATCGAACCCACGCTTCCCGCGGATGTCGCGCGAGAGGTGATAGATGTTGGGGGGAAGATCGTCACCGCCGGTATGATCGATACGCACGCCCATGTCTATCAGCACGTCACCGGCCGTTTCGGTCTCAATGCCGACATGGTGGGCGTTCGCTCCGGTGTCACCACCGTGGTGGACCAGGGCGGCCCAAGCTGCATGACCATCCCCGGCTTTCGGCATTTCGTCGTCGAAAAATCAGAAACCCGTGTCCTGTGCTTCATTTCCGCCTATCTGGTCGGCGGCCTGGAGGGCCATCTCTATCCGTCGCTGTACGGTCCGGACCAGGTGGACGTTAAGGCAACAATTCGTGCCGCGCGCGCCAATCCGGACATCGTGCGCGGCGTGAAGGCGCATGCGGAAATTGGCGGCGCATCGCGCTGGGGTCTGGAGGTAATCAGGCTCGGCAAGCGCATTTCCAGCGAACTCGGCGTTCCGCTCTACATCCACCTTGGTCAGCTCTGGCCGGTCAAGGACGGCGCCACGATCGATCCTGACGAAGTGGTGCAGGCACTTATGCCTCTGATGGAGCCGGGCGACGTGCTGGCGCATCCCTTCACACGACATCCAGGAGGTTTCGTCTCAGCCGCAACCGGCGATGTCCATCCCGTCGTGTGGGCGGCGCTGGAACGCGGCGTGACGGTCGATGTCGGACACGGCTCGCATTTCAGCTTCGAGATGGCACGTCGCACCATTGAAGCCGGTATTCGCCCGCACACGCTCGGCGCCGACATGCACGGTTACAACGTTCGAGTAACCGGCGTTGGCGATGCGGCCGCGCGCCAGGACAACCCGTTCTTCGGTGTCGCTCCGTTCAATCTGACGCACGCGATGACCGAATTGCTGACGCTGGGTATTCCGTTGCCGGAGGTGATCGCGACGGTCACCAGCAATCCCGCACGCATGGTGCAGATGCAGGATAGTATCGGCGCGTTGCTGCCCGGACGCGAGGCCGACATTTCGGTGCTCGATCTGCTGCGTGGTCGCTTCACGCTGTCGGACAACAGTGGCGAGAAGGTCATCGCGCAGGAGATGCTCACGCCAGCCTTCTCGATCCGCGCAGGCAGGGTTGTGGCGGCCGACAGCGCGCTGATTCCGCCTGCTGCCTTGCTGGCGGCCTAGGCCATGGACGGTAATGAAACAATCCATCATACCGTTGCGGCGGGCGGCCGCTTCTCAACGCGACTGGAAGCGGGCGACGTGCTGCGCATCGTCGATACACATGGCCAGCAGGCGGTGGATTTCCTGTGTTATTCGGTCGATTCGCCAACCGATCGCTACAACGCGCCGAACACGATGAAGATGAATGGCAACATCTATCTGGGAAAAGGTACGAAACTCTACTCAGACCGCGCTCAGGTCCTGATGCGTATCATTGAGGACAGTTGCGGTCGCCACGATACGATCGGTGGGTGCTGCAGTGCATGGAGCAATTTCGCGCGGTATGGCGTGAAGGACACGCCGAGCTGTCACGCCAATTTCGTGGCGGAACTTGCGTCCTGGTCGCTCCCGCCGTCAGACGTGGTGCCGAACGTGAACTTCTTCATGAATGTACCTGTGCGTCCAGATGGCGCGTTGGCGATTGAGCCGGGCCTGTCCAGGCCTGGCGATTACGTCGAACTGGTCGCCGCGATGCCGGTCATCGCAGTGCTGTCCAATTGCCCGCAGCGTTTCAACCCGGCGGCGGGTTTTGGCCCGACACCGATCGAGATCATCATACGGCGCGAGTGAGGTGGAAGTGAATGAAGAAGCACAGGATAAAAATCGACCGCTGATAATCCGAGGTGGGCTTGTCCTCGATGCGGCAGACTTCCTGGGTGATGCCGATATTCTTGTGCAAAATGGTGTCATCCTAGCGATCGGTGCGCGCGGCATGCCGGCGCCTGATGATGCCGCCGTCATCGATGCTTCACGTCGCCTGCTGCATCCGGGATTGGTCAATGCACATACACACGGCCATGGCAATCTTGCCCGCTCGATGGGCGATCGGTTCACGCTCGAACTCCTGCTCGCAGCGGCGCCGCACATGTCGCCTTACGAGACTCTCGAGGAGAAGCGCGTTTCGGCGACTATAGGTGCTGCCGAAATGCTGCTGAAGGGTTGTACCGCCTGCTACGACCTCTTCGTGGAGTTTCCCTTGCCCACCGAGGAAGGCATCGCGGCCGTCGCCGATGTCTATACGCAGGTCGGCATGCGAGCCGTCATCGCGCCGATGATGGCCGACATGACACTGTACGAGGCTATCCCCGGTCTGATGGAAGCCCTCCCACCGCATTTGCGGACCTCGGTCTCACCGCTCGGACTGCCGCCCTGGCAGGAGACGATCGAACGCATGAGGTCCATCTTGCAGCGATGGCAAGGTGACAGAACGATGGTGCGACCGGCGGTGGCACCGACAATTCCGCTGCATTGCCGCGACGAGTTCATGATCGCCTGTCGCGACCTGGCATCGGAGTTCGATGTCGGCATCCATACGCACCTCGCGGAATCGAAGGTGCAGGCGGTCGCGGGTGCGCAGCGTTATGGTCGTTCTCTTACGGCGCATATCGAGCATCTTGGTCTGTTGGGCCCACGCTTCGTCGCGGCGCATGGCGTCTGGCTGGATACCGAGGACATGCGACGGCTGGGTGCGCATGGTGCGTCCATCGCCCACAACCCGGCGAGCAACATGCGCCTCGGCAATGGCGTCGCCGACGCGGTGGGGATGCTCGCTGCGGGCGTGAACCTCGCAATTGGCACCGACGCGACGACCTGCAACGACAACCTCAACATGTATCAGTCGCTGCACTTTGTCGCCGCCGCATCGCATGCACGGGGACCTGATCCGGCACGCTGGATCACTGCGCCGCAGGTGTTCGCGGCCGGCACCGCCGGCAGCGCACACGCGCTCGGGTTCGAGCGCATCGGCCGCATCGCGCCAGGCTATGCCGCGGATATCGTCTTCCTCGATCTCGATGCGCCGACGCTGATTCCACTGAACGAACCGGTCACGCAGATGGTCATGGGCGAGGATGGCACCAGTGTTGCCGACGTCATGGTCGGCGGCCGCTTCGTGGTGCGCGAGCGACGGCTTTTGACGGTTGATCTGCCCGCACTCGCAGCGCGCGCGGCGGCCCTGCGCGCCGAGATCGATGCGCGCAGCGTGGTCAGCCGCAGGCGCTTCGATGCGGTGGCACCAATTATTGGTGACTTCTGTCCAGCGCTGGCACGCACCGAGTGGCACATCAACCGATGGTGCGGCTGCGCCTAGTGCGACGCCCGCCAGGTGGGGCGGGGCTATCCCCGCATCCCGATCACAACGGGACGTTTGGTGATATCGATCCGTGCCTCAATCCACTCGACGAACTTCGCGGTTGGATAGCTGATCAGGAAATAGATCACAGCCACCATCGCGAAGATTTCAAAGTGCTTATAGGTGGCCGACGCCAGCAACTCTCCGCTGAACATCAGATCGCGCATGGTGATCACCGACACCAAAGCCGAATCCTTGAATATCGACACGAAGAAATTGCCGAGCGAAGGAACGATGATGCGGATTGCCTGCGGAAGGATGATGCGTCGCATCAGCAGGCGACGCGACATTCCCACCGACGAGCCCGCCTCCCATTGGCCCTTCGGGATCGCCTGGATGCCGGATCGGAACACCTCGGCCATATAGGCTGCATAGTTCAGCGTGAGGCCCAGTGCGCCGGACACGAACGGCGTCAGCACAATGCCGGCGTAGGGCAGCACATAGTAAATGAAGAACAGTTGCAGCAGAAGTGGCGTGCCGCGGATGAACTGAATGTAGCATGCCGCGGCAACTCGCAATGGCACGACGCGCGATATCCGGGCGATTCCGATCGCCAGTCCGAATATCAGCGCGAGGCTGAATGCCAGCAGTGATACCGTGATGGTGACCACCGCCCCCTGCAGCAGTGACGGCAGGAAGCCGATCATGTCGTCGAGTGAGAAGATCATTGGTTCTGCTGCGCTGCGCTTTCCGGCGTCTAGTTATTGTAGCCGGTCAGCCCCCACTTCGACAGGATCTCCTTCATCTTCCCATTGTATTGCATCCATTGGATCGCCGACGAGACCGCTGTCACCCATTCGATGTCGCCCTGGCGGAACGCATAGCTGCTGTAGCCGACCGGGTTCTTGAAGGTGTGCGGATCGTACTCCTCGACCATCTCGATCTTCCATTCCGGATGGTCCTTCATCTGCGCCGCCACCACTGGCTGATCGAATAGCGCGGCGTCGGTGCGACCGATAGCGAGTTCCGGGATGATCTGCGCCCAATCCTTGTAGCCCTGAAACTTCACGCCGGGTATCGCCTGCACCCACTCGGCGTAGTTCGTTCCGAGCAAAGTGCCCACCGTGTAGCCCTTCAGGTCAGCGAGCTGATGCAGCTTGTGAGGATTGCCCTTGGGGACCACAAGCGCCTCCGCGTAGTAGTAGGTTCCCCAGCAGAAGTTCACCACCTTCGAGCGATTCTTCGTGTAGTGGATCGAATCGCCGACGATGTCGAACCGTCCGTCCAGCAGACCAGGGATCAAACCGTCGAACGTCACCGTCTGCACGGTGATCTTGTCGATCTTCAGCATCTTCGCGACGTAGTGCAGAACGTCGCCGTCCAGGCCCGTCCACTCATTGGTTTTCGGGTCGAGGAACGAATACGGCCAGTCGTTCGAGGTGCCGACCACCAGACCCTTCTGCTGGATCTTGGCAAACGAGTCATCGCCTCCGTTGATCTTGATCAGCGAAAAGTCGGAATAGTCCTTGTCGTCCACTGGAGGTGGTGCGGCGGCAGCGGCACCTGCGCCACCCGCCGCAAGCAGCGTCGCGGCACCGCCGATCGCGCCCGTGCGCATCAGGCCGCGTCGGCCGAGCGGATTCGTGATGAGTTTGTCGGTCATGCCATGTTACCCCCTCTTGTGTTTTTACGCTGTGACGGCGCTTGATTCTGCCGGTGCTTCAGTGCGGCCATTCCTGTTCAGGATCGATTGCAGGAACTGCCGAGTCCGCGGGCTGCGCGGATTTGTGAACACCGTGGCTGGAGGACCTTCTTCGACGATGTTGCCGGAATCCATGAACACGACTCGATCAGCGACCTCGCGCGCGAAGTCCATCTCGTGCGTGACCACGATCATGGTCATCCCCTCGCTCGCCAGTTGCCGCATCACGCGCAGCACATCGCCCACGAGTTCCGGATCGAGCGCCGACGTCGCTTCATCGAACAGCATCAGCTTGGGGTTCATCGCCAACGCTCGCGCGATCGCCACGCGCTGTTGTTGCCCGCCACTGAGCTGGTGTGGATACGATCCCGCCTTCTCGGCCAACCCAACCTTGGTCAGCAATGCCAGCCCACGTGCCTGCGCTTCGGCCGGCGGCTCGCGCAACACATGCACCGGCGCCTCGATCACATTGCCCAGCGCTGTCAGGTGAGGGAACAGATTGAACGACTGAAACACCATGCCGATCTGCGCACGTATCGCCTCGATGCGCCGATCCGGATCAACGACAACCTTGCCGTTCTCCGTGTAGCGAAAGACCGGCTTCCCCTCGAAATGTATCGTGCCTTCGTCGATAGTCTCGAGATGGTTGATGCAGCGAAGAAGGGTTGACTTGCCGGCGCCCGATGGCCCGATGATGCAGACCACCTCGCCGCGCGGAACGGACAGCGAGACGTCGGTCAGCACCTCGAGTCGACCGAACGATTTCCAGATGCCATCGAGCCAGACGACGGGCGCGGCACCGTCGGTTGGCGCCGGAACTTTCACGGTCCAATCAACCTGAGCCCATCCCTGAAGCCACCCGCCATGTTAGCCAGCCGCATCAGCCCGCTGCGTTCTAGCACGAGGTCTGCCTGCATGCCACAGTCGCCCGGCGTGCTGCTGGTGTGACCGCCGGCCCAATGCACGCGGTACAACGGTGGCGTGCTAAGACGCCGCGCCTCGATCACAAAACTACCCCCCTCGCGAGCCATGACGCTGGGGCTGAGAACGCAATGTCTGTCATGAAATGCATCGGTCAAGCCGGCGCGTACAGAATCCACGATTGCGCCATCGACGGACCACTGCTCGCTCGCCGCTTTATCAGGCTTGAACACAATGACGCTTCCGACTGACGGTCCGAACTGTTCGAGTTCCTGCATTGCCCAGATCCCGGTCGTCACCGTCAGCAGCGCTCCGGCAATCAGCATCAGGATGGCGGCCAGGAACGAATCGTCCGCGCTCTGCCGGCGAGGGCGCCCGATAACGTCACGTCGGCGGCGCCACCGGTGCGTGTTCATGCCGCCTGGCAGCTTCGGTACGGGTCGCACGGGACCGACCGCACCTGCCGTGCCAGCTTCCCGTTCAGATCGCGTGAGACCGCCTGATCCATCACGAGACCGGCAGCAAGGGACATGCCAATGCAAATGCTGCCCCAATCGGCATTGTTGAGCAGACTTGCCCTGAAATTTGGCAAGGCGTGGCGGAAACTCAGGCTATTGCACAGAACCTGTCGTCAGTATTCGGTAAGCACTTCCCGCAGGGTTCGCCCTCGATACGTCGTTCGCATCAGACCGCGCCGTTGCAGTGCCGGAACCAGACCTTCCGTCACCTCCACGATCAGCCGGCGGTTGGTGCGCTGGAATGGTGTACTGATCAGGAAACCGTCCCCACCAATCGTCTCCATGGCGTTCTCCATGCGCTCCGCCACCGTGTCGGGCGTGCCGACGAAATCCACCTCGGAATCAGGGGCGCCGAATCGCTCCATCGCGAGTTGCCGCAATGTCTTGTTGCTACCCCACTGAGCAAACTTGTCGAGCGAGCCCTGTTCGCCGTTGGTGGTCAGTCGCGGCAGGGGCTGGTCGAGATCGTACTTGGAAAAATCGATGTCCGTGACGGTCGCCGTGCTGGCCAGCGCGCGCTCGATGAAGTGCGGCGACGACACCATCCGATGCCGCTTCGCCTGTGCCTCTGCGTCAGTCTCGGCCAGGATCGGGTACACCAGGAACAGCACCTTGATGTCGTCCGGGTTCCGCCCGAATGATATGGCGTGGCGCCGGACATCATCGCGGTACTGCTTCATGCCCTCGATGCCGTTCGCGGTGGCGATGATCGAGTCCGCATGTTTCGCCGCAAAGGCGCGACCGCGCGGCGAGCCCCCCGCCTGTACGAACACCGGCTTGCCTTGCGGCGAGCGCACGGTGTTCAGCGGACCGCGACACTTGAAATACTTGCCATCGAAATGGATCGGCCGAACCTTGCGGTAGTCGGCATAGGTACTGGTGGCGCGATCCATCACCACCGCATCGGGATCCCACGAATCGAAAAGTTTGCAGACCAGATCGACGTACTCGTCCGCCATTTCGTAGCGCTGTTCACGCGGAGGCAGCTTGTCGAGACCGAAATTCTGCGCCGCGATGTCCTCACCGGAAGTGACGATGTTCCAACCGAAACGTCCACCGGCGATGTGGTCCAACGTTGAACAGAGACGCGCCAGCATGAACGGCGGATAGGCCAGCGTGGACATTGTGGCGACCACGCCAAGGCGCGAGGTCGCTGCCGCGATCAGCGCAGCAAGTGGCATCGGATCGTGCTTCGGCACCTGCAGCGCATGCTTCAACGCGGCCTCCGCGCTGTCGCCATACGCCTCAGACACCATAAGCGTGTCCTCGATCATGATGTAGTCGAAGCACGCGCGCTCCAGCGCCTGCGCCATGTCCACGTAGAACTTGCCGTCCCAGGGCGACCCTCCGGCCGCCAGCGGATTGTCCCATTCGCCGGGCGTGAAATTCATGAACCAGCCCAGATGAAGCGGTCTGCTTGCCATGCGCTGCGCCTCCTGTTCGGGATTGCCAGGCTCAGCCAGCAAATCCCGGGCCAGCCGGCCCTGGCACATGGGTTGCTTCCATACCTGCGCGATCATAAGAACGGAGGGGCTACTTCATGCTGAGACGCACAGTGCTGACCGCGGCCGGTTCGGCTGCCCTGCTGGGCATCACAGGCACGCGTGCGGCGCGGGCCGATACGCTGGATGAGGTCAAGAAGCGTGGCACGCTGGTGGTCGGCATGGAAGCCGCCTACGTGCCGTATGAATTCTTCAAGGATGGCAAGATCATCGGCTACGATCCCGACATTATCGACAGCTTCATCCCGAAGCTCGGAGTGAAGGCGCAGCTTGTCGATACCGCGTGGAACGGCATCATTCCGGCCCTCTATGCCAAGAAGTTCGACGTCATCGTTTCCGCGATGACCATCACCAAGGAACGCGCCGAGAAGGTCCTGTTCTCCATGCCCTATGCCGACGCCAGCAACGTCATTCTGCTGCGCGCGAACGAGGATACGATCAAGACCGCTGACGACTTGTCCGGCAAGGTGGTGGGCGTGCAGATCGGCAGCGCTGCCGCCGGCATCATCAAAACATTCGAGGCCAAGCTGAAGGCGGCCGGCAAGCCGGGCTACGCCGACGTCAAGCAGTACGAGCATTATCCCGAAGCATATCAGGACCTGCTCAACAAGCGCGTCGATGCTGTGGTGAACTCGAAGTCAACCATGCTGGTGGTGATGAAGGATGCGCCGGGCAAGTTCAAGATGATCGGCGGCGTGTCCGACATCACCGCGTATTTCGGCATGGCGTTCCGCAAAGAGGACACGGCATTTCAGGCGTTCGTCAACCAGCAGCTCGCCGGCATGAAAACCGACGGCACGCTGGCGAAGCTTCAGGAGAAGTGGTTCGGCGCCACGATGAGCACGCCCAACGAGGTGCCCGAAGTACTGCCCTGACGCCAGCACGACATGCCGGATTTCGATTGGGGGGTCATGTGGTACGCGGCGCCCTATATGTTGCAGGGCGCCGTGGTCACGTTGGAAATCTCCATCTGCGCGATGGCGGTCGGCACGGTGGTCGGTCTGATCTGCGGCCTGATCAGCGTTTCCGACCTCGCAATTCCGAAGGCAATTGTGCGAGCCTATGTCTACTTCGTGCGCGGGACACCTGCGCTGGTGCAGATCTTCCTGGTCTACTTCGCGCTACCGCGCATCGGCTTCGAGCTTTCCCCCTTCGCGAGCGGCGTCGCCGCGCTGGCGTTCAACTCGGGGGGGTTCATTTCGGAAATCGTTCGCGCCGGCCTGCAATCGATCGACGCAGGTCAGACCGAGGCAGCGCTCTCCATCGGCATGACAGATCGCCAGTCCATCCTGTTCATCCTGTTGCCGCAGTCGCTGCGACGCATCACGCCGCCACTGACCAACGAGGTAATCACACTAGTGAAGAGCTCGTCGCTGCTCTCTGTGATATCGATCACGGAGCTGACCCGCTCGGCGCAGGTGATCATCGCAGAGCGCTTCACCCCGTTCGAGCTGTATGCCGAATTGGCGGTGTACTATCTGGTGATGATCTCGGTGCTCGCCTGGTTCTCGGAATACGTCGAGAAGAAGCTGGCATGACAGCCCCACTGCTGCTCGCCATCCATGGCCTGTCCAAAGTTTTCAGCGATGTGCCCGTGGTCGATCGCGTGGATCTAGCGGTGACACCGGGCGAGATCGTCATGGTGATCGGCCCAAGTGGCGCCGGCAAATCCACGCTGCTGCGCTGCGTGAATCGCATCGAGATTCCCACCACAGGCGAGGTGGTGCTCGACGGCACGAACATGGCCGGTGAACGCCGCAACGGCCGGCTGATACCGGACAAACCCGCCGAGACCGCGCGAAAGCGCCGTCGCATCGGTATGGTGTTCCAGCGGTTCAATCTGTTCGCTCACCTCAGCGCGCTCGACAACGTGGCGATCGGGCCACGCCGTGTACTCGGCATGAAGCTCGCCGATGCGCGCGCTCTAGCCGCGGAACAGCTTGCCCAGGTGCGCATGTCGGACCACGCGGCGAAGCGTCCCGCGCAACTGTCGGGCGGCCAGCAACAGCGCGTTGCGATCGCGCGCGCCACCGCGATGCGGCCGGTGCTGATGCTGTTCGACGAGCCGACCTCCGCGCTGGACCCCGAGCTTGTCGGGGAGGTGCTGGAAGTGATCCGTGCCCTGGCGCAGAACGGCATGACGATGCTGGTGGTGACGCACGAGATGCAATTCGCACGGGAAGTAGGGTCGCGCGTGCTGTTCATGGATGGCGGCCGCATTCTTGAAGACGCAGCACCGGCAAGCTTCTTTTCGAAGCCGCGTCACCCGCGAGCCCAGGAATTTCTGCGTCGCATCCACGTGCCGGTTGTCGCCGTCTGACAGCGGGCTATCCTCGAAGATCACAATGAGGTGCAAGCATGCGGATCGCGGTGACCGGTGGATTAGGACGACTTGGCCGTTATGTCGTGCGAGAATTGGCGGAGCACAAAGTGCGCGTCCTCGACATTGGCGCACCCGGCGAATGCCATCAGGCCGATCTGCGTGATCTCGACGCGATGCGCGCGGGACTGCACGACATCGAAGTGGTCGTGCATCTCGGTGGCATCGATCGCTCGGTCGCCACCGACGATGCCGCGACCATGCAGGTCAACGCGATCGGCACCTTGAACCTGCTCGAGGCTAGCCTTCAGACGGGCGTTCGCCGGGTCATCCATTGCTCCAGCAGTTCCGTGCTTGGATTGGATCACAGCAATCCGCATATGGCGCCGTGCTATCTGCCGATTGACGAGGCGCACCCGCTGCGTCCGACCGATGCTTATGGTCTCAGCAAACAATGCGGCGAACGGATCGCGGAAGCGTTCTCGCGCCGGGGCCTCGAGGTGATCGTCATTCGACCCTGCTTCGTCGCCTTCCCCGAGATGGCAGAATTCATGGCGGGCCGACCCGGCCCGGAAGGGCGTGCCGAACCGATGCCGTATCTGCGCACCTATGTCGGGCCAAAAGACTGTGCACGTGGCTTCGCCGCTGCTGCTGCTTCTGTCGACTATGCCGGCTTCGAGACATTCTTCCTCGCCGCGGCCGATGCATTCGCGGACGAACCGACGCCAGCCCGGCTCGAAGCGTTGTACGGTGAAGCGATCCCGCTGCGTGATGCCGCGCTGTATCGGCAAATCCCCAACGCCTCCCCGGTCTCTCACGCCGCGGCACACAAGCGCCTCGGCTGGACACCGACGACACGCTGGACGGCGGGTGCAATCACGGCTTGACTGTTCCCCCGTCGTTTGGGGAGGAGCGAACAATGAGCCTGACCAACCAGGTTGCGCTGGTGACCGGTGCCGGCCAGGGTATCGGCAAGGCGTCCGCACTCGCGTTGGCCGAGGCTGGAGCGCATGTCGTCGCCGCGGACATCGACCAGCAGAAGGCCGAGGCGACGGCCGACGCCATCATGTCGCGGCAGCATCGAGCGCTTGCCGTGCAGGCGGATGTCGGCAACCTCCAGGACATCGACCGGATGGTGCGCCAGGCGCTGGGGCAATTCGGTCAGATCGATATCCTGCTGAGCAATGCAGGCGTGACGCGCCGCGCAGACATCATGGACCTGACCGAGGCTGACTGGGACCGCATCCACCGCGTCAATGCGAAGGGTGTGTTCTTCTGCCTCCAGCGTGTCGCGCGGGAGATGATTCCGCGCCGCAGCGGTCGGATCATCAACATCGCGTCGATCGCGGGCAAGGGCTACGAGGGCACGTCAAATGCAGCCTACGCGGCTAGCAAAGGTGCCGTCATCAGCCTCACGAAGACCGCGGCGCAGCAGTTGGCGAAACACAACATCAATGTCAATTCTGTCTGTCCGGGCGTGACGCGCACCGCGCTGTCCGAGGACAACCTGCGTGTCCGCGCTCAGCAGGAAGGTGTCAGCGTCGAGGAGATGGAGCGCCGCCGCGCCGCGGTCATCCCGCTGAAGCGCGCGAATGACCCGGAGGATATCGCTGCCATGGTGGTATTCCTGGCATCGCCCGGCGCGCGCAACATCACCGGCCAGTCCTTCAACGTCGATGGCGGCCTGATTCCGGATTGAACAAGGAGGCGTCCCATGAGCGTCGCAGATCCTAATCAACTGATCCTGACTGGAGAAAATCCATTCATCCGGCTGAGCGAGGCGGATGGCGCGCCCTTCAGCACCAACGCCAGCTTCTGGCGCATCATCCTGTGTCCCGCGGGGCCCGGGCATGTGCTTTATCTCAAAAGCGAGCTGACGAATGACCGCTGGCGCATCTACTCCGACAACATCGCAATGGCACGGTGGCTGCAATCGACCGTGCAGGGCATGCTAAATCCGGAAACAGCCGACCAGGCGATTCCGGTGACCGACGCCGTGTTTTCCAAGGACGGCGATCCGCACAACTTTTGGACCGAGCGTCTGGTTTCCCTCGACGAAGAGATTGCGCTCACCTGGTACAACATTGGTGAACCGCTGCTGATCCACACCCAGCCTAATGCCGAGCCCGGCCGGCCGTACGGTGTCTGCACAGTGCTGATCCCGGCGCTCGGCGCACGCCTGACGCGTAATGGGGTCCAGGCGATCGGCCAACCCTGGCCGCGCGACCGTGAAGGCCGGCCCTTCAGCACCTGCGCCCTGGCGTTTTCCGAAAGCTGGACTGCAGCACGCTGAACCTGCAGCGACGAACGAAGTGTCATTGCGAGGAGTATAGCGACGAAGCAATCTCCATCGTGAGTGCGCACCTTCCCAACAGGACAAACCGCATGGACGAGCTTGCGCACATCGTGACCGGACGCACGGTTGCACCCGAAGTCTTCCTGTCCGGCATAGACGCGCTGTTGCCCACCATCCGTGCGCGCTCCGCGGAAGTGGAGCGACTCGGCCGCATCCCGGATGACATCATGCGCGACCTGACCGGCGCGCACGTCTTCCGCGCCGTGCAGCCTCGCCAATGGGGTGGCCTGGAGCTCGACCCGGCAACCTTCTTCGAAGGCATGGTGCGGATCGCGAGCGCATGTGGTTCGACCGGATGGGTCGCCAGTGTGGTCGGCATCCACCCCTGGCAGGTCGCTCTATTTGCTGAAGCCGCCCAGCGCGATGTCTGGGCCAACAATCCCAACTCCCGCATCTCCTCCTCGCTCGCCCCGACCGGAAAAGTTCAGCGTGCGTCTGGAGGTTTCCATCTGTCGGGCCGCTGGGGTTTTTCAAGTGGCGTGGATCATTGCGAGTGGGCCCTGCTCGGCGGTCATGTACCCCCCGTCGGCGAAGGCACCCCGGAATACCGCACTTTCCTCGTGCCGGTCCGCGACTGCGCCATCGATCATGCGAGTTGGAATGTCACCGGGCTCGCGGGAACCGGCAGCAAGGACCTCGTCATTGCCGGCGCCTTCATTCCCGAGCATCGCACGCACAGCATTCTCGATGTCTATCAACGCAGCGATCCGGGTTTCGCTGTCAATGACCGCCCGCTGTTTCGACTGCCCTGGCATCTGATGTTCTGCTACGCGATCGCCTCGCCATCTATCGGTGCAGCGACCGGCGCGCTCGACGCCTTCATCGAGAACAACCAGATGCGCATCTCCTCCTTCGGCGGACCCCAGGTCGCCCTCAATCCCGGACTGCAACGCCGACTGGCGAGCGCATTGACCGAGGTGGACGCGGCGCGGACACGTGTAACGAAGACCTGGCGCGCACTGTTGTCGCTCGTCGAGGCCGGTCAGGAAATTCCCTACGAGCGTCGTGCCCAGTGCAAATACGAAGGTGCGCATGCGCTCGCCACATGTGCGCGCGCGGTGTTCGAAGTCCTGGAGATGAATGGCGGCCGCACGATGCACGCCGATATGCCGTTTCAGCGCTACTTCCGCGACCTTCTGGCCATGCGTAACCATCCGGCCGCGGGCCTGGAAGCGGCGGCAACGCTGTATGCCGGCGCGAAGCTGCGCGTCGAGCCGCCGCCATTCACGCCGTCGCAGCGCAGTGTTCTGTAACCTATCCATCGAGCATCGCCACCGCTTCCGCCTATGCAACGGCGATGTTGCTCGGCGTGTGCCTTTGCCGTAGCATCGAAATTCGTCAAGGGGAGGAATTGTAACATGTCAGGGACGATTCACATTCACCCGTCCGTAGATCAAGGCGTAAAGCCCGGCTCAGCAAACTTCTCCGGCGGCACACTGGTGTGCAAATGCGCGCAGTCACCGGTGCAGGTCGCGATCAAGGGAAACGTCGCCTATGATCACGCCTGCGGATGCACCAAATGCTGGAAGCCGGCCGGCGCGACCTTCTCTGTCGTGGCTGTCGTGCCGCGCGCCAATCTGAGCGTGACGGAGAACGCCGACAAACTCGCCATCGTCGATCCGAGTGCCGCGATCCAGCGCTACGCCTGTAAGGGCTGCGGCGTTCACATGTATGGCCGCATCGAGAACACGAAGCATCCGTTCTACGGCTTCGACTTCATCCATCCCGAACTGTTCCAGGAAGCAGGTTGGGCGCCGCCGGAATTCGCCGCGTTCGTCTCGTCCGTGATCGAATCAGGCGTCAATCCCGATCAGATGGCCGGAATTCGCAGCCGGCTGAAGCAGCTCAACCTGGAGCCGTACGACGCACTGTCGCCGCCGCTGATGGACGCGATCGCCACCCACATCGCCAAAGCTTCCGGCGCGCTGCCGGCCTGAAAAGGCAACGCAAGGCGAGGCGGCAAGTATCAGTAGGTTACGACACTGCGGATGCTTTCGCCTCGCCGCATCAGCTCGAACCCTTCGTTGATGCGATCGAATGGCAGGACGTGCGTGATCAGGTCGTCGATGTTGATGCGACGCTCCATGTACCAATCGACGATGCGCGGCACGTCGGTCCGGCCCCTCGCGCCGCCGAACGCGGTTCCCTTCCAGACGCGTCCGGTCACCAACTGGAACGGCCGCGTGGCGATCTCCTGTCCCGAGCCGGCGACACCGATGATGATCGACTGGCCCCATCCGCGGTGCGCGCATTCCAGCGCCTGGCGCATGACATTCACATTGCCGATGCATTCGAAGCTATAGTCGGCGCCGCCCTTCGTCACATCCACCAGATACGGCACCAGGTCGCCCTGCACCTCGCTCGGGTTGACGAAATGTGTCATGCCAAACTTCTCGGCGATCTCCTTCCGCTTCGGGTTGAGGTCGACGCCGACGATCTGTTCCGCGCCCACGAGGCGCAGGCCCTGAATCACGTTCAGTCCGATGCCGCCGAGACCGAACACCACGGCACGTGCGCCGGCCTCGACCTTGGCCGTGTTCATCACTGCGCCGATGCCGGTCGTGACGCCGCAGCCGATGTAGCAGACCTTGTCGAACGGCGCGTCCTCGCGGATCTTCGCAAGTGCGATCTCCGGCAGCACGGTGAAGTTCGCGAACGTCGAGGTGCCCATGTAGTGCATCACCGGTGAACCGTTCACCGAGAATCGGCTGGTGCCGTCCGGCATCACGCCGCGGCCCTGCGTTGCACGGATGGCAACGCATAGATTGGTCTTGCGGCTCAGACAGTATTCGCACTGCCGGCACTCCGGTGTGTAGAGCGGGATGACGTGATCGCCCTTTTTCAGCGACATCACCCCTGGGCCCACCTCGGCGACGATGCCGGCGCCCTCATGGCCGAGGATGGCCGGAAAAATTCCTTCGGGATCAGAGCCGGAAAGCGTGTACTCGTCGGTATGGCAGATACCGGTCGCCTTGATCTCCACCAGCACCTCGCCTGCCCGCGGACCGTCGACGTCGACCGTTTCCAGACTGAGGGGCTTGCCCGCCTCGCGGGCCACGGCGGCACGAACCTTCATCGCATCCCTCCTAGTGGCGTCGACTACTGCTTCTTCTGGCCATCCGGCCCGAACTGTTCCAGATAGGCTATCACGTCCTTCCGCTTCTGCTCATCCTTCAGCCCGGGAAAGATCATCTTCGTGTGCGGCACGACCGTCTGCGGAGATGTCAAGTACTTGTCGAGTTCTTCCGGTGTCCAGACAATACCGGAATCCCTGTTGGCCGGCGAATATTCATAGCCCGGGTAGGTTCCCGCCTTGCGTCCGATCACACCATTGAGCACGGGTCCGACCGCAATCTTCGCATTGGGGCCGATCTGATGGCAGGCGCGACACACCAAAAAATCCTTTTCCCCGGCGGCGGCATCCTGTGCATGCACCGAACCTGTTGCGGCCATCACCACCGCCGCTGCAACGATTACTGTCCGGAGCACTGAAAACCCTCCTGTGATTGCCTCACCGAAGGTGCAGATAGTGTCCAACCCAGTCAACGTGCCAATCAGATTTTCTCGCCCTCCTGACCCGGCCAGGCGCAATGCCAGCGCGCCACGCGCAATTGCGGGTGCTCGCCGATCCACTGCGCCAGGTAGGGCTGCGCCTGCATCGCACAGGCTCGCAGCGAGCCCGCCGACTGGAACATCAGGTGATACTCATGGCAGGTGCCCGGGCTCGCCAGGGTGCATGCCAGAACAATGAGGTCCATCAGGTTCATCGGTCTTTCCAATGGTCTAGGATCGGGGTTGCCGCGCTCATGCATCCCCCGCAACAGCTTGCAAGTTTTTCATCCCCGGCGGGTTAATTCAATGAACGGCGCGCCGAAGCACTGCTTGAAGACACAAGGATAGTGCTCCATCCTGCCCTGAATGGAACGTCCAACACTGATGTTGAACAACGGGTTTGGCCGGCGTGCCATGATCGCGATCACCACGGGTGCCGCGTTCGCGGGAAAGCCACGCTTGGCGCGGTCCGATACCACCACAATTCAGGTCGGCTACCTCCGTTGGGCGGAAACACGTCAGACGATATCGCTGCTGGACAAGGCACCGCCGGATGATGGGCTCGCGGGCGCGAAGCTCGCCATGGCCGACAACAATACGACCGGTCGCTTCATGAACCAGCAATTCGAGCTTTCCGATGCGCCGGTGCGCGAAGACGACGACCCGGCCGCCGTAATGTCGGGACTGGCAGAACACGGCGTCGTGCTTATGTTGTCCGATCTTCCGGCTGATCGGCTGCTGAAGCTCGCCGACACCGCGCGGGCGAAACAGATCACGCTGTTCAATGTCCAGGCTCCAGATGATGCGCTGCGCCAGGAAAACTGTCGCGACAACGTGATTCATGTGGCGCCGTCACGCGCCATGCTTGCTGACGCACTCGCGCAGTACCTGGTGTGGAAGAAATGGTCTCGCTGGGTGCTGATGTTTGGTTCGCACCCCGAGGACGTGTTGCTGGCAGACGCCTATCGCCGAGCGGCGCTGCGCTTCGGCGCGCACATCGTGAAGGAACGTGAATACAAGGATTCCGGCGGCTCGCGGCAGACCGACTCGGGCGTCGTGCAGACCCAGCAGCAGATGCCGGTCTTTACCCAAGGACTGCCCGACTACGACGTGCTGGTGACGGCCGATGAGAGCGAGGTGTTCGCCAACTATCTGCCGTTTCGTACTTGGGATGCCCGCCCGGTGGTCGGCTCCGCGGGGTTGCGCCCGGTCACCTGGGATCCAGCCAGCGAATCATGGGGTGGGACTCAGCTTCAGGATCGCTTCGTCCGCATGGCACACCGCCGAATGACCGAACTCGACATGCAGGCATGGACCGCCTGTCGCATGATCGGTGAAGCCGCCAGCCGCACCAACTCGGTCGATCCGGCGAAGATCATGCAGGACATGAAAAGTCCGACCTTTGGCGTGGCGGCGTACAAGGGGCAGAAACTCTCGTTGCGAGACTGGGACTGGCAGCTTCGCCAGCCGATCCTGCTGTCGGACGGCCGCACCGTCGCGTCCATCTCGCCGCAACCGGGCTTCCTGCACCAGGTAACCGAACTCGACACACTCGGCTTCGACCGGCCGGAGACCAAATGCAAACTGCGGTGAAGTGCTGTCTGGCCGGTTTGCTCCTGATGGCAACGTCAGTACCGGGGCTCGCGTACACGGCCTATGTATCGAATGAGCGTGACAACACGATCAGCGTCGTGGATCTCGACCAGATGAAGACCGTGAAGACCATACCGGTCGGTCAGCGCCCGCGCGGCATTACCATGACCAAGGACGGCAAGTACATCCTGGTCTGCGCCAGTGACGACGACACCATTCAGATCATCGATGCCGACACGCTGCACATCGTCGGCGATCTGCCGTCGGGGCCCGATCCCGAGACCTTCGCGCTGCACGTCTCGGGCAACCCGCTCTACGTGTCGAACGAAGACGACAACATGATCACCGTGATCGACGTACCGACGCGCAAGGCGATTGCGCAGATACCGACCGGCGTCGAGCCGGAAGGCATGGCGGTGAGCCCGGACGGCAAGACCATCGTGAACACGTCCGAAACCACCAACATGGCGCATTTCCTCGACTACGATACGCGCAAGATGGTCGCCGCGGTGCTGGTCGATGCCCGCCCGCGTGTCGCCATGTTCAAGCACGACGGGTCGGAGGTCTGGGTCTCGGCTGAACTTGGCGGCACGGTCAGCGTGATTGACCCGGTGAAGCACGCCGTGACTCACAAGATCTCGTTCGAGGTGCAAGGCCTGCGCGCCGAAGCGATACAGCCCGTGGGCATCCGGTTTACCAGCGACGACGCGACGGCATTCGTGGCTCTGGGACCGGCCAACCGTGTCGCGGTCATCGATGCGAAGACCTACAAGGTTGAGAAGATGCTGCTCGTCGGACAGCGCGTCTGGCAGATGGCCTTCACGCCAGATCAGAAATACCTGCTGACCACCAACGGACTTTCCAACGACATATCGGTGATCGATGTCGCGGGGCTCGATGTGGTGAAGTCGATCCAGGTCGGCCGGCTGCCCTGGGGCGTTGTCGTGTCGCCGAAATGAGCACGGCGGCGATCACCGATACAACATCCCGCGCCGCGCCGGACGCACCGTCGTTCGTGCCGGCGCTCGCCGTGCACAATGTCAGCCACGCATATGGATCACGCCAGGCATTGCAGGACGTCAGCCTGACCGTGGCGCAGGCGCGCTTCACCGCGCTGCTCGGCCTGAACGGCGCCGGCAAGACCACGCTGTTCTCGCTGATCACGCGGCTCTACGACACAAAGCACGGATCGATCGAGGTGCTCGGTCACCGCGTATCGCGTGAGCCGGGCAGGGCGTTACGCCTGCTGGGCGTGGTGTTTCAGGCACGCACGCTCGACCTCGACATCTCCGTCATGGACAATCTGCTCTATCACGCCGCCCTGCACGGCATCGGCCGGCGCGAGGCGCGCAAACGAGCGCTCGCAGCGCTACAGGAGATCGACCTGGCCGACCGCGCGAAGGAGGCCGTGCGGAGATTGTCGGGCGGCCAGATGCGGCGGGTTGAGATTGCCCGCGCCCTGCTTCACCACCCGCGCGTCCTCGTGCTGGACGAACCGACAGTCGGGCTGGATGTCGCGTCGCGCGCCGCCATCCTGCGCCATGTTCGCTCGTTGGTCCGCGAGCGCGGTGTCGCCGTGCTGTGGGCAACCCACCTGCTCGATGAGGTTGCGACCGACGATGCGGTCGTCGTGCTGCACCGCGGCCGTGTCCTCGCGGCAGGCGACGTGACCGAGGTCGTCGCATCATCGGGTGCCGCGGATATGCGTAGCGCCTTCATCGCACTGACCGGTGCCACACCGGAGAACGCTGAGTGAGCATCACCAGAACCGGCGATCGAACCTTGGGCTTCACGCTCGGCCAGTATCTCATCTGCCTGCGCGGCATCGCCTGGCGCGAGGCACTCCGATTCCTCAACCAGCGCGAACGCTTCATCTCGGCGCTGGTCCGCCCGTTGGTGTGGCTGTTCATCTTCGCCGCCGGCTTCCGCCAGATCCTCGGCGTCTCGATCATTCCCCCTTACCAGACCTACGTTCTTTACGAGGTCTATGTCACGCCTGGACTGATGGCGATGATCCAGTTGTTCAACGGCATGCAGTCATCGCTCTCGATGGTCTATGACCGCGAGATGGGCAACATGCGCATGTTGCTGGTCAGCCCGTTTCCACGCTGGTTTCTGCTGACGGGCAAGCTGCTGGCTAGCACAGTGGTGTCGATCTCGCAGGTCTATGCCTATCTGGTCGTCGCCTGGCTCTGGGGCATCGAGCCACCGATCTGGGGCTATATCACCGTGCTTCCCGCGCTTGCGCTCTCCGGCATGATGCTTGGCGCGCTCGGGATGCTGCTATCCTCGGTCATCCGCCAGCTCGAGAACTTCGCCGGGGTCATGAACTTCGTGATCTTCCCGATGTTCTTCGCCTCGTCCGCCTTGTACCCGTTATGGCTGGTGCAGCAGTCGAGCCCGGTCGTCTACACCATCTGTCGGCTCAATCCGTTCACCTATGCGGTGGAGCTGATTCGCTTTGCTCTCTACATGGAGATCGACTGGACGTCGCTCGCGGTGGTCGTTGTCATGACGATCATATTTACCGCGGGCGCGATCATTGCCTATGACCCGGCACGCGGTCTGATCGCGCGTCGTGGCGGAGGCGGTGCGTGACACCACGCGGCATTCGAGCCACCGGAGTGGCGCTCGGCATCGCTATAGTGACCTCCGCAACGGCCCGGTCGGCGCCTCCTGGCCCGCGCGATCCCGACTGGCCGTGCGAGCAGATCAAGGTGCCGCAGCTTTCGCTGGCAGCCGTGTGGTCAGGCCCCCCGTTGGGTCAAAATCAGCCTGACTGGCAGCAGGACCAGCAGGTCGCAGATCTCGTGCAGGAGACAGCGCAGCGCCGTGTGCCGATCGGGCAGGCCCAGGAAAAGGTTCAGGCTTTCGCCGCACAGGCCGGCGATCAGAAGCAGGCAAGGCTGCTGCAATTGCTCGCCGGACTGTTCAGTGTGCTCGATGAAGAGCGCAACAGTGTCATTGCCGGCCTCGATCGCTTCGGTTCCCGCCAAAAGGAGCTCGCAGCGCAACTGCGCGACGACAATGAAAAGCTGCACACCTTGCAGGCCGACACGAAGTCCGAGGCCGGCGACATCAACCAGATGACGCAACGGGTCACCTGGGAGGCGCAGGTCTATCAGGACCGTCGTCAGGCCCTGCGCTATGCCTGCGACGTGCCGAGTAAGATCGAGCAGCGTTTGTTCGCCCTGGCGCGCACGATCCAGGACGCGATGCGGTAGAACGTCATTCCGCTGCCTGCGGTCGTTGCGGCGTCGGGCGCAGCTCCAGCGGCAGGTGATCCGCCGCCCACCCGTCAGTACCGTCGGGATACCAGGCGACATGCGCATAGCCCATTGCGATCGCCCGTTTCGCCGCGTTCCAAGACATCCAGCAATTCGCCAGGCAATAGAACACCAGCATGTGGTCGTGATCGCCGCCAGTGGCCTGCGTCAATCCTTCCGCGAAATAGTGTTCCATCGCCGGCGCGAGTGCGCCATATCCGGTATCTGGCAGCCACACGCTGCCAGGAATGTCCTCCCGCGGTTTGTCCCGCCAGATCGTCGAGGCAGGCAACCCCGTCGGACGCGGTGCCTGCGGCAACACATCGATGAACGCCGCGTCATGCTTCTCCCACTGAGCATGCGCCTCGCTCGTCGACAACACCCTCGCGCCGCGCAACGTCGCGGGGGTCGGCGCGCGATAATCGTCCATCCGATAGCCCGCCGGTTCAGGCGGCGCATCCGGCGCCGCGGCTACGAGCAGAAGTGCAAGGGCCAGTGAAGCGGCCGCGCAATAACGCGCCGTGTTCATGGGGCCGTTATCAGACGACCTTGCTCGTCCAGCAGCGGCACACCGTACTCCGTTAGAATACGATCGATCTCAGCCTGGTTCTCCGCAATCAGTCGGTTGAGCCGGCGCTTCCAGTCCTGATCGCTGCGGCGCACGCCCATGGCAATGCGAAAGTCCATGCGTTCCGGCTCCTTCAGCAATGGAGCCACCACAAGGTGCGGCGTGACATGCTGCGCGTAATAGCCGGCGATCGGACCCCACAGCACGCCGGCATCGATCTGCCCGGTTGCCACATCCTCAGCCATCGTCCGCGTAGGCGCTTCGATGCGGGTATCGACCGTCAGCGCATAGGGCTTCGCGAGCGACATCAGCCCCTGCTGCACAAGCACTGTGGCTGGCGGCGTGCCGGCTATAACGCCGATGTGCTTTCCCTTGAGCCGCGGGTCCTCGAGCGACTCGATTCCATCCAGCCCGCTACCTGGTCTGAACACCAGCGCATAGGTCGTGCGGTAGTAGGGATTGGTGGTCTGGACAAGATCGTCGCCCACCGCGACGCCCATGATCACATCGCAACGCAACGCGTTCAGCGTGTTGCGCACAAAGCCGATCACCTGCGGGAAGTAAGTGTAGCTCGCCGGCTCGCCAAGCTTCTGGGCGAATAGCGCGGCCAGCTTGTTCTCGAAACCTCCGCCTGCTTCGTCTGAGAACGGCAGGTTGCGTGGGTCAGCGCAGACCCTGAATGTCTTGGGGTCCACCAGTTCGCCCGGTGCGCCGAGACCAGGAGCCTGTGCGACAGCCCGTCCCGCCAACAACGCCGCCAACCCGATGGCAACGCCGATCAGTCGGATGCGGCACCCCGCCATGACGTTACCGCCTCCGATCAACCCATGCATTCATCCTCGGCCTTTGAATAGGCCTCAGGCTTCGGTGCATGCTTTTCCGGACGTCCCCTCCCAATCGCGCCATCTCCGCGTGCCCGCAGGTAGATATAAATCGCGTCGATGAAGCACATGACATTCTTGTTCGCGCCATTGGCTGGCATCACCAGGTCCTGCGAGGCGGACACGTCCTTCTTGCCGCCCGCCACGATGCCGTAAAAATCGGAATAGCTCTGTCGCTTCATCGAATCCATGAGCGCCGGAGCATAGCTGGAGCCCATGCCGTCGGGCCCATGGCAACGCAGACACTCGGATGAATAGCGGTTGAAGCCAATACTGGTATACCAATCGACAGTTCCGTCCTTCTCGATCTTGAAGGTCGGATTGCCATCTTTGTCGGTCCATTTGCCGTCATCGGATTTTACGGCCGTCGAATCGCCCGATCCGTCCGTGATGGCATGAGCGCCCATTGAAACGGCCAAGGCCGCTGCAACACCAGCGGCCGCACAGATAAAGCGTCGCACTATGTGTTCCTCGCTTGCGGTGCCGACGCCGGCCTCGCGACACCATCTCGCGAGGCCGGCAACGAAAAGGCCCGGCGATCAGCTCGAGGGCAGCGCAAATACCGTCAAGGTACCGCCGAGTGATGTATAATTGCTAAGCGCGGCGTAACCGCCGACCGCGCCGAGACCGGCATGTGGATCGGTCAGCCCCGCCGCCAGACCGATGCCTGCCCAGCCACCAACACCGGACAGCACGGCAACATACTGCTTGCCACGATGCTCATATGTCATGACGTTGCCGATGATGCCCGACGGAGTCTTGAACTTGTACAGTTCCTTCCCGGTCTTCGCGTCCACCGCCTTCAGGTAACCCTCGAGCGTTCCATAGAACACCACGCCGCCCCGAGTCGTCAGCGCGCCTGACCAGACGGAGAACTGCTCCGGATCCGACCATACGATCTTGCCCTTGGTTGCATCCCACGCAATGAAGTTGCCCATGTTCGTCTGGCCGGGAGGCGGATACATCGACAGCGTCGCCCCGACATAGGGCTGTCCCGCGGTGTAGGAGACGCGGAACGGCTCGTAGTCCATGCAGACATGGTTGGTCGGCACATAGAACAGCTTGGTTTCCGGCGAATAGGCCGCCGGCTGCTCGTCCTTGCTGCCCAATGCGGCCGGGCAGATGCCCTGGCTGTTCACGTCCTCGCCAGCCTCGCCCGGAGCGTACTTCGCGACGACGCTCGGTCGCCCGTAATTCTGGCTGCTCTTGTTCATGTCCACGCCGGTGGTCCAGTTCACTGCGGGATCATACTTCTGCGCAACCAGCAGCTCTCCGGTCGCCCGGTTGAGCGTGTAGCCAAGTCCGTTGCGGTCGAAGTGAACCAGCGTCGGCACCATATGGCCGCCGATCTCCTGGTCGGCCAGGATCATCTCGTTGACCCCGTCGTAGTCCCACTGATCATGCGGCGTCATCTGATAGACCCATTTTGCCATGCCGGTATCGGCATCGCGGGCGAAGATCGTCATCGACCACTTGTTGTCGCCGGGCCGCTGCTTCGGATTCCACGTCGATGGGTTGCCGGACCCATAGTAGATCAGATTGAGTTTCGGATCGTACGAGTACCAGCCCCACGTGTCGCCACCGCCGATCTTCCACTGATCGCCCTGCCAGGACTTCAAGCTCGAATCGGCACCGATCGGCTTGCCCAGGTCGGTGGTCTTCTGAGGATCGACAAGAACATCGCTGTCCGGACCTTCGGAATACGCCCGCCAGATCTGCTTGCCGTCCGCGACCGCATATGCGGTGACCCAGCCGCGCACGCCGAACTCGCCGCCCGAAACGCCGACCAGCACCTTGTCCTTCACGACCATCGGCGCGCCGGTGCCGGTCGCGCCCTTGCCGGGGTCATCGGTCTTCACTGACCAGACCACCTTGCCGGTCTTCGCGTCGAGCGCCACGAGCGTCGTGTCCGCCTGATGCAGGAAGAGCTTGCCGTCGGCATAGGCCAGGCCGCGATTGACCGTATCGCAGCACATCACCGGAATGACGTTCGGGTCCTGTTGCGGCTCGTACTTCCACAGGATCTTGCCGTCATGGTCCAGGTCGAGCGCGAATACCGTATTGGGGAATGGCGCATGCACATACATGACATCGCCGATCACCAGTGGTGCGCCTTCATGGCCGCGCAGCACACCGGTGGAGAATGTCCAAGCGACCTGCAGCTTGCCGACATTCTGCGCGGTGATCTGATTGAGCTTCGAATAACGCTGGTTGTCGTACGTGATCGTCGGCATGACCACGTTCGCCGAGTTCTCCTGCATCTTGAGCAGGTCTTCGCTCGCCGTGGTCTGCGCGATCGCGGTTGCCATTACCAATTGGGACGAAAGCAGTGTGCCCGCCGTGAGCCAGATCCCCGCCAAAGCCTGCCGCATTGGTTCCTCCCGTGTTGCACGTGCCAACGGTGGGCGAGCTGATGCCCACCGAGCGCATTTATTCCAATTGGGAAGAGGTCTCTCCGGCCACGTCTGTGGGCAAGCCGTGCTGAGTTCTTCGCTCTCGGGCACGCACCGAGACGAACGCCCGCCCTCCCAACTGCGAACACCCGTCGAAGCCGAAACCTGTGGTAACCATATGCCGTTCGCGGAACCCGGCAAGTCACGGCATCGCGAACGAAGTTGTCAAACCGCAGGGATCACGATGTTCGGTTGGAGGCATCACAACGCCAACGTCGATCAGCCGGCACGTCGACAGACGACGAGGCTGCCGGCCATTTGCTTCGTGATGGCTGCCTTACTGGTGTGTTGTATCGGCGTGGCAGCAGCTCCAGTCGAGACACCCCTTGCCGTGCAAAAAGTCGCCGATGGCAACTACGTACATTTCGGACTGATCGCTCTGCCGACACCCGACAACGCCGGCGACATCGCCAATCTCGGCATCATTGTCGGGCAGGATGCCGTCGCGTTGGTTGACACTGGCGGCAGCGTCAATGTCGGACAGCGTCTGCTCCTGGCCGTTCGTGGCATCACCGGCAAGCCGATCCGCTACGTGATCAATACGCATGAACATCCAGATCACGTCTTCGGCAACGCAGCCATGCCGTCCGGCGCGACATTTGTCGGACATCATAATTTGCCGGCCGAGCTGGCCGAACGCGGACCCTATTATCTGCGCTCCTACCGTGCCCAGCTCGGCGACAAAGCCATCGCCGCTGTCAGGATTATTCCCCCCACGCTCCTGGTGAACACCGACACGACGCTGGACTTAGGCAACAGGCGCCTTCGGCTCACCGCGTGGGCTCCAGCCCACACGAACTCCGACCTCACCGTGCTCGATGAGACGACAGGCGTACTGTTCGCCGGAGATCTCGTCTTCCTCCAGCACGTGCCAGTCGTGGACGGCAGTCTCACCAGTTGGCTATCGATCATCCCGAGTCTTGCGAAGCTGCCCGCCAGGATCGTGGTGCCCGGTCACGGCCGGCTGGTCGCGCCCTGGCCGCGGGCACTCGATGACGAAACGCGCTACTTTTCTGTTCTGGCACAGGAGACGCGTCGCCAGATCGCGATGGGCACACCGCTCGCGCGCGCGGTTACCGAAATCGGCAGCTCCGAACGAAGCCGATGGCAGCTCTTCGACGACTACAATCCGCGCAACGCGACCACGGCGTTCAGCGAGCTGGAATGGCAATAGGCCTCTCGCGTGCGACGCGGCCGCGGTACGCATAAGCCGCGCTCGCCGCTGATGCATCCTGTTCGGCGAGCATCTGCATCAATGCATGTTGCGGCGACAGTTCGCATGCCGGATCCGTCGCCGCGGCGTCGCCGGCAATAGCCATCGCCTGGCAGCGGCATCCGCCATAATCGATCTCGCGCATCTCGCAGGAGCGGCATGGCTCCCGCATCCACTCGGTGCCGCGAAATGCCTGAAACGCCGGCGAGCTCCGCCATATCTCCGCCAATGGCTGGTCCCGGACCGACCAGAACTCCAGGCCTGCAATGCTCTCCGCCGCATGGCAAGGCAGCACGCGACCAGAGGGCGTGACGTTCAGCGAGCGGCGCCCCCAACCGCCCATGCACGCCTTCGGCCGCCGCGCGTAATAGTCCGGCACGACGAGGTCTATCACCAGCCGGCCTTCGTAGCGCGGACGGATGTTCTCCATCTCCGCCATCGCGCGCGCGACCTGTTCCCGCGAGGGCATCAGCGCCTGACGGTTCCGCAACGCCCAGCCGTAATACTGTGCGTGGGCAATTTCGACGCGGCCGGCGGAGAGCGATGCGGCCATCTCGACCAAAGCGGCGACGCGATCGATGTTGGCCCGGTGGATCACGGTATTGACGGTGAGCGCCAACCCCAGCTCGCGCACCGACTGCGCGAACGCAAGCTTGCGCGCATGCGCCCCCGGATAGCCGGCGATGTGGTCTGCGCTCTCCGCCTCCACGTCCTGCAGCGAAAGCTGCACATGATCGAGCCCGGCTTCCTTCAGCCGCACCAGCCGCGTCGCGTCGAGTCCGATCGCCGATGTGATCAGGTTGGTGTAGAGCCCGGCATCGCGCGCCGCCGCGACAAGCTCGACGAGGTCGCGGCGAGAGGCAGGTTCTCCACCGGACAGATGGACCTGTAGTACGCCCATCGCAGCCGCCTCGCGGAACACGCGCGCCCACGTCGTGGTGTCCAGCTCATCAGCGCGATCGTCCAGCGTCAGCGGGTTCGAGCAATAAGGGCAGGCAAGGGGACAACGATGCGTCAGCTCTGCGAGCAGACCAAGGGGTGCCGGAACTTCCACCCTGGCGTCCGACCCGCTCACACCACCATCCGCTTCGTCGCGAGTTCGGCGAGCATATCGTTCACGTCGACGGCAATCTCCGCGCGGTCTGCGGTGTACAGCACGGCGAGCTCGTCGATGATCTCGCAAACGGTGCGGCTGCCATCGCAGCGGCGCAGGATGTCGCTCGCCGGGCCTTCAGTCTCGATCACCCGTTCCGGCCCCAGTAGCACCCATGCCTGCCGCGTCGTGTCGAAGTGCAGGCGCACGCCGGGGGCAAGCTTCGGACGTTCCGGCAGCTCAGCCATCGGAGCCCTTTGGCACGAACGCCCCAGGCGGGATCAGTCCGGGCGTGACGTATGAATAGTGCAGCGCATCCAGCATGCACCACAGCACGTCGCACTTGAACGCGAGTGTATCGACCACCGCCTGCTGCTGCTCGGGCGTGCGCGCATGCTGCTTCACCCATTGCAGCGCGAAGTCCGAATCCCGCTCGGCCTGCGGCGGACGCTTGTCGAAGTAGGACATGATCTCCGGCGTGATGAAGTCGTAGTGCGCCAGCATCCCCGACATCCGCTCGGTGATGATCTGCGGCGAGAACAGCTCGGTCAGACACGAGGCAACGGCCTCGAGCAGGCTGTGCTCGCGCACGTAATGCACGTACGCCTCCACCGCGAAACGCGTCACCGGCAACAAAAGCCGCGTCGAGACGACGTCGTCGCGATCCAGCCCCAGCCCGTCGGTCAGCTTCAGCCAGCGCTCGATGCCGCCCGGACGATTCTCATCGCCGTCATGGTCCTCCAGCCGCTTGCGCCACTCGCGCCGCAACGCGACATCCTCGCAGCGGCCGATCAGCGAGGCATCCTTCAGCGGCACCATCGCCTGGTAATAGTAACGGTTGAGCGCCCAGGCCTGAACCTGCGCCTTCGTGCACCGACCGCCGTGCAGCATCTGATGGAACGGATGCAGGTTGTGGTACCGTCGCGCGCCCAGTTCGCGCAGCCGGGACTCCAGGTCACCCGAGGTCGCCGCGTCGTTCAAAGCTGCACCTCCATTCCGTCGTAGGCGATTTCAAACCCGGCCGCCTCGACCTGCCGTCGTTCGGGCGAATCCAGCAGCAGGATTGGATTGCTGTTGTTGATATGCAGCAGGATTTGCCGGCCCCGCAGATCCGCGAGCCCTTCCAATGTTCCGCCCGGTCCACTCACCGGCACGTGTCCCATCCGACGCCCTGTCTTCTGCCCGAGACCGGCCGCGATCATCTCGTCGTCGGTGAACATCGTACCGTCGAAGAACACCGCATCGGCCCGGCGAAGCTGCCGAAGCACATCGGGTGTGATCTCGGCGCACGCGGGCGCGATGATCATGCTGCGGCCATTCGCCTCCAGGAGTGCGGCATAGTTGGGCCCAGGTTCCGGTTCGGTCGCACCGCGGTCCTCGAGATAAAGCGGAACCTTCCCGGGCATCGGCAGCAGAGTGAACACAAGCCCTCCGCCACAGGCTACCGGCTCCAGCGGCACCACCACCTCTCGCCGCACAACCACGGGATCGAGCACATCGAAGATGCGGTTCTCCTGAAGCAGGTCCAACAATGGGCGCGGTGCATACACAGCGAATGGCTGCCGCTCGCGCACCACCAGCAGTCCTGCCAACGCATCGACGTCACCGCCGATCAGCACGATGCCAGCAATTGGGGAATCACGCAGTCCCGCCCTCGGCCACAGCGCTGGCGTATGCAGTATCTGCTGTCGCAGGTCAGGCGACGCGCCGACAACAACCCATTCGGTTCCGTTGCCGCTGACAGCTACGCTTGCCTGCGTGGCCGGGCGGACCCTCGGATCGCCAGCCCTCGCCAGTCTGCACAGTCGACACCCGCAGTTCCATTGCGGGAACCCACCGCCGGCCGCCGAACCGAGAACCAGGGCCGTAAGCCCAGGTGCTCGGTCAGCCATCCGTGATCAAAAGTCCTGGGCGGCTACATTTTCCCCGCGAAGTAGCCGTTGATCTCCATGCCGATGCAGACCTCACGCAGTTTCGGGCGCGTCCATGCCATGGAATGTCTCCTCGCTTCTTAGGGTGCCAAAAGCACCCCGTTCGCCGACAAACGGTCAATCATCCCGGTCGGTCATTGGACGCTAACAGGACACCGGTGTGTGCGTCCAGGGCCTGCCGACCTTGCAATTGCGCCAGCGCGAACGTGATTATGCTCCACGGTAGGCATGCGGTGAGCCGCTCGGGGTGCCAACCGACCGCCAGGGAACGACCATGGGTATGCAACAGACAAATAAGCTCCTGCGACGTCGGACACTACTGGGAGGACTCGCGGTCGGTGCGGTGAGCCAGACCGCCGCCGCCCAGGCGCCTGCTCAGCAGGACCCGTGGCCGTCACTCGCCGGGCAGATCTTCAATGGCCGCGCCATCCAGGACGGCAGCGGCATCGTGGCGATAGACGCTCCTTATCGCGCGGAAGACGCGGCGCTGGTGCCGGTCGAAATACACAATCTCCTGGCGGCCGAGGACGCTCGCCGGGTGATCGCCATTACGCTCGTGATCGACGAGAACCCATCACCGCTGGCTGCCGTGTTCTCTCCGGGTGCATCCAGCGCGATGCGGTCATTGTCCACGCGGGTGCGCGTCGACTCATACACCAACCTTCATGTAGTGGCGGAACTGAGCGACGGCCACCTCTACGCCACGCAGCGGTTCGTCAAGGCGGCCGGCGGCTGCTCGGCTCCTGCCTCAAAGCCCGAGGCGGGCTCGATCCCGCTCGGCACCATGCGCTTTCGCCAGTTCCCCCCGGTCGCCGGTGCCACCCCCGACAGGAGCGAGGCGCAGCTTATGGTCCGTCACCCCAACTACTCTGGGATGCAGATGGATCAACTGACCCGCCTCTACGTTCCTGCGCATTTTGTGAAATCGGTGCACTTGTGGCAGGGCGAGGATCTGCTGCTCGCCATCGAGAGCGGCATTTCGATCTCCGAGAACCCAAGCTTCCGCTTCGATTTCCGCCCAAATGGCGCGGCGACCTTCAAAGCCACGATGGAGGACAGCGAGGGCAAGTCATTCCAGCAGGAGTGGCCCGCAACGCCAACCTGATGGCTGGCCAATTCAGAAGCAACGCACTTCGGCCTCCGCCTGCGCTTCCTCCAGATCGCGGACGATCGCGTTCGTGGACGCACTGCGGAACTCCTCACCAAGATATCCGCCCGCGGTTCGGCGCATGCGCAGTACCGTCTCGGCCTGCTCGTACTTGTCGTAGGGCAGCACCGATGCGACCACGTCAATCGCACATGAGCAGCGCTGCAGCGCCTCCTGCGTGCCTCCATTCGTGGCCATGCAGGCAAACACATACTCGGCGCGTACCGCCGTGGCGTAGCCGGTGTTGTCCGCTGCCCTCCCGGTCGGCACAAAAAACAGGCCGCATAGTGCCAATGCTGCACCGAGCCGGATGAGGAGAATTGCCATTCCAGTTCTGCGATCGATCATGAGGCGCCGCGCAGCTTACAGCTCAGGTTTGCGGGCGCGCGGAACACGTTTGAGCGATCTGTTGTTCCTCTTCCTCTGCGCCGTGAGCGGTGTGGCGCAGGCAGCCGAAAACGGCAATACGCGGTTCTGGAACCTGACCGGCGAGACCATCATGCATCTCAGTCTGGCGCCGTCGGGAACCACGCAATGGGGTCCCGATCAGTGCCGCAATGATCCGGATGGCAGTGTCGATTTCGACGAGCGGCTGCGGATCACCGGTGTCTCGTCAGGACACTACGACGTCAGATTTACCGACAAGACGGGCCGCAGTTGCCTCGTGCGAAACGTCGCAGTCAAGGCGGGCGCGGTGTTCTCCATCGGCAAGGAGGCACTGACCAACTGCGACAAGCAGTGAGCAGAGTATCGCGCCGCCCCATTGACACCGCGACGATGGACGCGGGGATAATCGCGCAGACAAACGGGAGGAACGCCTGATGCGCATTGCGCGGCGCGCGTTGGTGGGCATGACCCTTGCGACTGCCGCAGTGCGATCGGCCGCCGCACAGGCGCCGCCTGTCCGTGTTGGTGTGCTGCGCTATGGTACAGTCTCCTGGGAAGTCGACGTGATACGCCACCACGCACTGGATGCGGCCGCGCATATCACAGTCGTTCCGGTGGAGCTTGCGGCAGCGCCGGCAGCGCAGGTAGCGTTGCAGGCCGGTCAGGTCGACATGATCGTGGTCGACTGGCTCTGGGTTGCGCGCCAGCGCGGCGCCGGCGCGGATTGGACGTTCGTGCCATTCTCCAATGCCGTCGGTGCCTTGATCGCACCGGACGCTTCGCCGGTTCATGGCTTACCCGATCTGACAGGACGCGCGCTCGGTATCGCCGGCAGTCCGCTCGACAAGAGCTGGCTCATTCTCCGCGCCTACGCGAAGCAGCGCTACGGCATCGATCTCGACGTCGTTGCAAACAAGAGTTTCGGACCGCCACCATTGCTGAACGAGCAGATGAAGGCCGGCCGCCTCGATGCGCTGCTGACCTATTGGCCGTTCGCCGCAAAGGCCGAGGCCGACGGCGCCCGCCGCATCCTCGATGTGGCAGATGCCGTCAGCGCACTCGGGATCGGCGCCGGCGTGCCGTACATCGGCTATACCTTCAGCCAACACTGGGCCGAGCAGAACCCGGCGCTGATAGACGGTTTCGTCGCCGCATCACGCCAGGCGCGTGCGATCCTCGCAACGTCGGACGCGGAGTGGCAACGCATCAAGCCGATGACGGGCGCCGCGACCGATGCCGAGATGGAACGGCTGCGCGACTGGTACAGGCACGGGATTCCGGGCAACTGGGGCGAGCCCGAACGCCACGCCGCAGCGCAGCTCTTCGAGCTGTTGGCGAAGGTCGGCGGCCCTGATCTGGTAGGTCCGATCAGCACGGTGCCGTCGGGAACATTCTGGCCGGTCTCTTGGCGGATCGGCGCCTAACCAGCATAAGGCGCGAACTGCCGATACGGCTCGCCTCCGCGGCAGTGTTCCTGCTGGCATGGCAGATCGCCGCCGGACTCGCGCATAGCCGCCTGTTTCCGACGGTCACCGCGGTGCTCAGCGCTATGGCGCAGCAAACCATGTCGGGCGCGCTGCCATGGAATCTCGCGATCACCATGGGCCGTGTTGCCGCAGCATTCACCCTGTCGATGGTTTTGGGCAGCGGACTTGGCATCGTGATGGGGCGTTCGCGATGGCTGGACCTGTGGCTCGACAACACCGTGACTGTGCTGCTGAACCTGCCGGCGCTTGTGTTGATCGTGCTGATCTATGTGTGGTTCGGCCTGAACGAGATCGCCGCAATCGCCGCGGTCGCGCTGAACAAGCTGCCGAACACGGTGGTCACCATGCGTGAGGGTGCCCGCTCGCTCGATCCGGCGCTCGCCGAAATGGCGCGGAGTTTCCACATGTCACGCCGGCGGGCCCTGCGGCACGTGATACTGCCGCAGCTCGCGCCGTACCTCTTCGCCGCCGCTCGCTCCGGTCTTGCGCTGATCTGGAAGATCGTCCTGGTGGTCGAGCTGCTCGGCCGCAGCAATGGCGTAGGCTTTCAGATTCAAATCTATTTCCAGTTGTTCGACGTCACGCTGATCCTCGCCTACACGCTTGCCTTCATTCTGGTCGCGCAGAGCATCGAATGGATTGTCGTGCAGCCTCTGGAACGCTGGGCGACGCGATGGCGGAGGTAATCCTTCGGCTTCACATAGAGCGCAAAGCCTTCCCGACGAATTCTGGCGAGCTGCCGGTACTCGGCACCATCGACCTCGCACTCGGTGCGCGCGAGATCGTCGCGTTGGTCGGCCCATCCGGCTGCGGCAAGACCACGATGCTGCGCATTATCGGCGGTCTCGATACCGAGTTCGCGGGCGCGCTCGACTGGCGCGGCGCCACGATCCCGCGGATCGGCACCGTGTTTCAAGAGCCTCGCCTGCTGCCCTGGCGAACCGTTCGCGAGAACCTCTTGCTGGCCCAGCGGACCGCAAACCCGCAGCTTGCGGACGAGCTGCTGCATTCGCTCGATCTGGCGCCGTTCCGAGACACGTTCCCTCGTGCGCTGTCGCTTGGCATGGCGCGGCGCGTGGCCATCGCCCGTGCGTTCGCGATCGAGCCGGAGCTTGTGCTGCTGGATGAGCCTTTCGTCTCGCTCGACCCGGAGATGGCTGCGCGCAGCCGCAATCTTTTGCTGAATGTCTGGCGCACGCGAGCAACCGCGGCGTTGCTGGTCACCCATGACCGCGCCGAGGCCCTGGCCCTGGCAGACCGCATTTTGTTACTCGGCGACCGCCCGGCACACGTTCTGCAGGAGATTGTCGTGCCACCAATGCAGCGCTCAAGGTGACATCGAGGGCGTCTACACCGTCATGGCCGGCCTTGTGCCAGCCATCCACGTCTACCTCACTTCATCCAGCCCATCACCGCTCGACCAAAAACACGATCTTGCCCGTCACGCGATAGGCAATGATCTTGTCGTGCTCAACCACGCACTCGGCCTCTTTCACCCGAAACGACATGATCCCACGCAAGGTCTTGGCGGCTTCCGCGACGGCGGCGCGACACGCATCGTCGAAGCTGATCTCGGAATGCATGGTGACATCTATGTTACGTACAATTGGCATTTGCGCCTCCGTAGAATCCGGCGCGGCCTGCGATCACGCCGCGACGTAGATCGACACCTTGCTGGTCAGGTGGTCAATGGCATGATCGAACAAGGCCATCACGTCCTCATGTCTCGTGCGGAGGCCGTCGTTGAAGATTATGAGGCGTTGCCTCGCCGGAATGAGCCTTAGCCTTGCCCAGAACCGTCGATGCGGAATATGCACGGCGAGCAGCCGGGCAAGCCTTCGTTCTAACCGGTTCGGCATATTGAAGCCGCGGCTGCCGGATACCACCGACAACGCGGCCACAAGACACTCGCGGTGGCCGTCGCGAAACCGGCCTTGCACCCAGTCGGTTCTGCTGGAAATTCGACTGCGCGCCTCCCTCAGGAGTTCCACGTCGCCGAAAGGGATCTGATACGGATTGTCGAATGGCATGTGTCACCTCGCCGGCCGGTCACACGACGCAGATCAGCTTACGGGCTAACCAAAAACCCGGGCATCACAAAACCGTGAGACTTTAGCGCAGATTGCTGCCGCTGAACATCTCACAACAAGCTCAGGAGACGCACATGATCGATGCGGCCGAATGCGTGGTAATCGGGTCGGGAGCGCTGGGCTCCAGCGTCGCATTCCATCTCGCGAAGGGCGGCCGACAGGTCGCGCTGATCGATAAGCACGCGCTTGGATCACAGACCTCGCCGCGCGCGGCCGGCCTCACCTCGCAGGCGCGGGGCACCGACCTGATGACGCAGCTCGCAAAGCGTGCAGTGCGCAAGATCGAGGCGTTCAGGCAAGAGACCGGCGAGCCCCTTGAGTTCCATCAGCCTGGCGCGCTGAAGATTGCCCGCCTACCCGAGCACGTGGAGCAACTGAAGCACGAGGTCGAGCGCGGCCGCCGCATGGCGACCGGTATCGAAATGATCTCTCTGGCCGAGGCGCGTGCCAAAAACCCGTTCCTGCACACCACCGGCATCCTCGGCGTGATCTACTCGCCGACCGACCTCTACCTGGAGCCTTCGCAGATCCCCACCGGTTACGCGCGTGCGGCGGCAAAGCTCGGCGTCACGATGCTGCCGCACACGTTGGTGACCGGCATTGCCCTGCGGAACGGCGCAGTGTGCGGCCTGGCGACCGAGCACGGGACCATAGAATGCGAGACGGTCGTGGATGCCGCCGGCGCCTGGCTCCGCGCGGTGGCCGCACTCTCCGGTGCGACCGTTCGCGCCGTGCCCACGCGCCATCAGTTGCTGATCACCGAGCCGATCGAGGGCGTCGACGCAATGCAACCGATCACCCGCATCATCGACGTGAACGTCTACGCAAGACCCGATGAGGGCGGGTTGATGCTGGGCGGCTACGAGCAGAACCCGCTTCAGTACGACGCCGGCACACTGCCGCCGCGCTTCGATGTCGCCGATCTGCCGCTCGACATCGCCGTCCTCCGCGGTTTCGCGGATACGGTGCGCGACCAACTACCGGTGTTTCAGCGTGTGCCCGACGAGATCGGGCTGCGCATCCATCGCGGCGGGCTGCCGACCATGACGCCTGATGGGGAGCATACCGTCGGGCCTGTGCCAGGTGTGCATGGTCTGTACGTCGCCGGTGGTTGCTGCGTCGGCGGCCTGTCGATGTCGCCGGCGATCGGTGAGGCGCTGGCGGCCTGGATCATCGACGGCAAGCCGCCGATGGATCTGTCGCCACTGGCTCCTGGGCGGGAAGGCGCCCTCAACGAGGAGGATCTCAAGACAGCATGTCGCCTCCAATACGCGCACCATTACTGGGAACACATACCCGCCGGAGCGTAGCCGGGCCGGCCCTGTCGAAATCGGTCCCCCTCGAACGTCATTCGTCCGGCCGTGCATGATGCCGGCCACGACCAAGAGGGAGACCACCATGCAATACATGCTGCTGATCCATTCCAGCGAAGCCGAGTTGCAGTCCGCGTCGCAGGACACCGTTGGCCGGATGCACGCTGCCTACATGGCCTACACCGAGGCGCTCACACAGGCGGGCGTGGTGGTGAACGGCAATCGCCTCCGGCCGACCAGCTCGACGACCACGGTGCGCATCGTCGATGGCAAGACCCAGATGCTCGATGGCCCCTACGCCGAGACGAAGGAACAGCTCGCTGGCTATTATCTGATCGATGTGCCTGACCTGGATGCGGCACTCTCCTGGGCGGCCCGCTGCCCTGGCGCCAGCTTCGGCGCAATCGAGGTCCGGCCCATCTGGGTCATGTAGTGCCGCACGAGACCGACCACCTCGTCGCGGAAACGGCCGAAGCCGTGGCGCGCCGCAGCTATGGGAAGCTGGTTGCCTTCCTTGCGGCGCGCACCGGCGACGTGACGGCCGCCGAGGACGCACTGGCCGACGCCTTCGCCGCCGCACTCGTCGATTGGCCCGGCTCCGGCGTCCCGCGCAGCCCGGAGGGGTGGCTGATGACCGTTGCGCGGCGTCGGCTGGTCGATGCCGTCCGCCGTCAGCGCACCCGCGGAGAGGCAGCCGGTCACCTGCGCCTCCTGGCCGAGGAGTTGGGCGATCCGATGGACGATACGGCAATTCCTGACAAACGGCTGGCGCTGATGTTCGCCTGTGCCCATCCGGCGATCGATCCGGCCATCCGTGCGCCGCTGATCCTGCAGACCATTCTCGGTTTCGACGGTGCGGCGATCGCGTCCGCCCTGCTTGTCTCACCGGCCACCATGAGCCAGCGCCTGGTGCGCGCAAAGCATAAGATCCGCTATGCCGGCATTCCGTTGCGCGTGCCGGAACGCGCCGAAATGCCGGAGCGGCTCGATGCCGTCCTCGCCGCAATCTACGCCGCATATTCCGAGGGCTGGCCGGAACGCGCCGGGCGCAACCTCGCTGAGGAGGCACTCTGGCTCGGCCGTCTCGTCGCCGCATTGTTGCCGACCGAACCCGAGGCGCTCGGCCTGCTCGCCCTGATGCTGCACGCCGAGGGCCGCCGCGCCGCGCGCCGTGACGCGGCCGGCACCTATGTGCCGCTCGATGAGCAGGACACGGCGCTGTGGGATACGGACATGATCGAGGAGGCCGAATCGCTGCTGCTCCGCGCAAGCACCATGGGGATCATCGGGCGCTATCAGCTCGAGGCGGCGGTGCAGTCGGCGCATGCCGCGCGCCGGCTGACCGGACGATCCGACTGGGCCGCGATCGAGCGGCTCTACGCTGCGCTATCGGCCATGACTGACTCACCAGTAGTGGCAATCAACCACGCCATCGCCATTGCCGAGACGCAAGGGGCGGAAAAGGGCCTCGCCAGCCTCGACGCGCATGCGATGGACCAGCGACTGGCCGACTATCAGCCATATTGGGCCGCCCGTGCCGAATTGCTGGCGCGCACCGGCGAGGCAGACGCGGCCGATCAGGCCTACCGGCGTGCCATCGATCTGGCGACCGATGCGGCAGTGCGTGATTACCTGCGACGGCGCCGGATGCTCATCTGACCATGACCCATCTGCGTCTGCTCGCCGACGATCTCACCGGCGCTCTGGACAGCGCGGCCGCGTTCGTGCCGTTGGCCGGTCCGGTGTCCGTGACGTGGCACGCGGTCGCGGCCCAACGATCAGTCGCGTTCGACTGCGGCACGCGCGATCTGCCAGCAGAGCAGGCATGTGAAAGCATGGAGCGTTTCTCACACCTGCTTGACGATGGTGCGCCGGCCTTCAAGAAGATCGACAGTCTGCTGCGCGGCCACGTGGCACTGGAGCTCGCCGTGTGCATGCGCCGATTCGATCATTGCGTATTGGCGCCAGCCTTCCCGTTCCAGGGCCGGATCACCCGCAACGGCAGGCAGCTCGTTCACAGTGGCGGCGGCTGGCGCGACACTGGCGTCGACCTGTCGACGGAACTGCACGCGCTTGGCGTCGCGGCCCGCACGCTGGACGCCGAGACCGATGCCGACCTCGACTCGATCGTCGCCGAAGGACGGCGTCTGGCCGGGCGCGTGCTGTGGTGCGGCACTGGTGGCCTTGCCGGCGCGCTCGCTGAACACAAGCCAGTGCCGTGTCCGGTTCTGCCACCGCCGATCCTGGCGCTGGTCGGCAGTGATCATGCGGTGAGCCGCGCGCAGATCGCCGCGGTCCCGGCGTCCCTGCGCAATGCACTCATCACCTGCGAGCCGTCGCCCGGAAGCGACCGCCACGCGGCCCGCGCCCACATCGGCGCGACATTCGCCACGCTGCTCGGTCGCGTCGAGCGGCCTGGGACATTGTTCGTCACCGGCGGCGCTACTTTGCGCGACCTGTGCGACGCACTTGGCGTGACACGGCTCGAGGTGGATGGTGCTGTCGAACCTGGCGTGCCAACGTCTCTGTCGCGCGGCGGCGCCTGGGATGGTCAGCGGCTTGTCTCCAAATCGGGTGCGTTCGGCGATACTGGGTTTCTCGCAAGATTGCTGAAAGGTACCCGATGACCGATCGCATCCCGCGGCTGGCGATCACCATGGGCGATCCGGCCGGCGTCGGCCCCGAGATCATCGTCAAGGCATGTCGCCGCCTGTTGCCGCGGATCGAGGCGGGCGCGCTGCGCCTCCTGGTGATCGGCCATCGTTCGGCGCTGCACGCGGCGAGCGAGCTGCTGCACGAGACACTGGCGATCCCCGAGGCCGCCGACGCGCCTCTGGCCTTTCTGGCGGCCGGCGAAGAGGCAGCTCCGATCGCCTCAGGTGAGATCGCCCCGGAGGCAGGGCGCTTCGCCTATTTGGCGGTGGCGCGGGCGGTGGAACTGGCGCTGGCCGGACAGATCGATGCCATCGTCACGGCACCCCTGAACAAGGAGGCGCTGAACCTCGCCGGCTACCACTATGCCGGTCACACCGACATGCTGGCGGCACTGACCAAGTCGCGCAGCTCAGTGATGCTCCTTGCGCACGGCGACATGCGGGTAGGGCACGTCACCACCCATGTTGCGCTGGCCGACGTGCCAAAGCTGCTGACCCCCGAGCGGCTGCGCCGTACTATTGACCTCACGCATGCGGCCGTCCGCGATCTCGGCATCCCAAAGCCGCGGGTCGCCGTTGCGGCGCTGAACCCGCACGCTGGCGAGGGCGGGCTATTCGGCCGGCAGGACATCGAAATCACCACCCCGGTGGTCGAGCAATGCCGTGCCGACGGAATGGATATCAGCGGCCCAGTCCCAGGCGACACCGTGTTCGTCAAGCTGCGCGCGCGGCAGTTCGACGCGGTCGTTGCGATGTACCACGATCAGGGGCACATTCCAGTGAAGCTGCTGGGCTTCGATGTCGATCCCGCCACCGGCACCTGGCGGGCCCTGTCCGGCGTGAACATCACGCTCGGGCTGCCGCTGATCCGAACCTCGGTCGATCACGGCACGGCATTCGACATCGCCGGCAAGGGGATTGCGAACGAGGAAAGCCTCATCGAGGCGATCGACTACGCGGAACGCCTCGCGGCAACGCGATGGGCGGTGGTTTGATCTGCATCAATGGCAACGCGCCTTTATCGTGCGACGTTAACCCTCGCTTTGCCGACAGGCTGGAGGACTCATCATGAACCGTGAAATGGCGGAAATCATCCGCAACCAGAAGCCAGTGACGCTGCCGCCCAGTGCGACGGTGCAGGAGGCATGCAAGCACATGCACCAGCACAGGATCGGCGCCGTGCTGGTCACCAGCAACAAGGGTGAATTGGTCGGTATTTTTACCGGTCGCGACGCGGTGCGCGTCCTGGCGGAGGGCAAGTCTGCCGCCTCGACCCATCTGCGGCACGTGATGACCGAGAAGCCGGACTGCCTGCCGCCGGGTCACACCGCAATCCATGCGCTGCGGCTGATGCGCGACGGCGGCTTCCGCCACGTGCCGGTGGTGCACGAGGGCGTCGTGGTAGGCATCGTCTCGCGCGGTGACTTCCGCGGGCTTGAACAGGACCGGCTGGACGAGGAAACCGGGATGTGGGAGCGAATGCGCTAAAGCGCGATGACCGGAGGCGGTATCGCCGGAGGTCTGAATCACGCGATCAAACCATGAGTTAGCGCAGGATGAGCGCGCCTTTGACCGCTCGTCCCCCCGCTAACGGCGGGACCGCGACAGCAGGTTGCCGGCGAGGCGCAACACCTGGACCGCAAGGGCCGACCAGGCAACGCCTGCCGTGGCGCCTTCCAACGCCCGCTGCCGCACCGCCAGGGCCTCGAGCTCTACCCGATCAGGCGACGAACGCATCGCCAGGAGTGCGAGCAGCAACGCCAGCACGAAGTCAGCGCCAGCCAGTATGAGCGCCGCGTTTTGGCGTTCCCAGGACTGTCTGAGCCAGGACCACGCGGCGACATGCAAAAACGTGAGGGTTCCGGCCAGGAAGATCAGCGCAATCATCGCCAAGACAAAGCGGACCACGGTGCGCTGGGCTTGGTGGCGCAGACGCACGCCCTCCGCCTCCGCAGCGATGCGTGCAAGGCGGAGGGGGCGCATCACCTAGCGGGTGACTCGGCCGAGCGCATAGCCGACAGCGGCCGCGATCAGCAGCGCCAGCAGCGGCTGTTCACGCACCTTGGACGTGACCACCTCGGCCTGTCCGCGCACCGAATCGGCCGCCACATGGACGGCATGCTCGGCGCGACCTGCCACGTCGGCCATCGCCGGCGTCACACGATCCCTCATCAGTGACTCAACTTGCTCGCGCAGCCGCGCGATCTGCACGTGTGTGTCTTCGGAATCTGCCATGGGTCCGGTCCTCCATTTCGCCGCCATAAGGGCTGGCTTGAATTGATGGCAAATATGGGGTGCCCGGCGCAGTGCCCGCGCACGCTTTCGCGAGCAACGTCTACCTACCGGATCAGGCAGCCGCGGGTTCGACAGGCAGCCGCAGCATCTCGTCGATTCTACATACCAGGTTCGCAACCTCGCCGCTGGGGACTGCGGGGCTGAACAGATAGCCCTGGAACTCAGTGCACCCGGCACTTCTGAGCAGCGCAAGCTGCTCGCGAGTCTCAACTCCCTCGACCGTTGTCGCCATGCCGAGGTCCCGGCTCAGCCCTGCCACCGCGCGGACGATCGCTCCGCAATCGCGTCTGATGCCAAGCTCACGGACGAACGACTGATCGATCTTGATGCGGTCGAACGGGAAGCGCCGTAGATAGCTCAGCGACGAGTAGCCGGTGCCGAAATCGTCCAACGCAATGCCGGCACCGAGATCATGCAATTGATGCAGTGTCGCCAGTGTGGCCTCGGTGTCCTGCAACATCGCCGTCTCGGTGATCTCCAGTTCCAGCCGATTGGCCTGAAGCTCGGCATTGCACAACGCCTGCGATACCGCGGTCACAAGATTGCGGCTCTTGAACTGCGCTGGCGAGAGATTAACGGCGACCCGCATCTCGCCAGGCCAGCCTGCAGCAGTGGCGCAGGCCTCGGCCAGCACCCATTCGCCGATCGGCACAATCAGCCCTATCTCCTCGGCAAGCGGGATGAACTCGCCTGGCGGTACGAGGCCCCGTTCTGGATGACGCCATCGCAGCAGCGCCTCAAATCCAGTGACCGCTCCGGCGCGCATATCGACCAATGGCTGATAGAACAACTCAAACTGCCCGGCCTCGAGCGCTTTGCGAAGGTCGAGTTCGAGCAGGCGCCGCGCCTGCATCTGCGCGTCCATTTCGGGCTGAAACAGTCGGTAGACGGCGCGGCCGTCGACCTTCGCGCGATACAGTGCCAGATCTGCATTCTTCAGGAGCTGATCACTGTCCGTCCCGTCCTCCGGGGCAAAGGCAATGCCGATGCTGGTGCCTGTCACGATCTGGTGGCCAGCCACGTCGAACGGTGCGTCGAACAGCTCAAGCACCCTGTTGGCGAGTCGGATTGCCTCGGTCGGCTTCTCGATCGGCGCCAGGATGATGGCGAACTCGTCGCCACCCAGCCGCGCCACGGTGTCCGTTTCACGCGTGTACTGCACCAGCCGTTCTGCGACGACCTGCAGCAGCGCATCGCCAACCGGATGTCCGAGCGTGTCGTTGACCTCCTTGAACTGGTCGAGGTCCAGGTACAGCAGCGCCAGCCTCTGCCCACGACGGGCACGCGCGAGTGCTGCTTCCAGCTTATGATGGAACAACACACGGTTCGGCAGGTCGGTCAGAGCGTCATGGTGCGCGAGGTGTACCATCCTGGCTTCCGCCGCGCGGCGGTCAGTGATCTCTTCGTATGTGGTGAGCCAACCTTCGTTCATCGGCTGGAAGGTCATGTTGAAGGCCCGGCCACTGCTGATCTCCCAGGTGGCGCTCGCTCGCTCGCCTTGGGTGATCAGCTCGGCGCGCCGTTCGCGCACGCCCTGCATGTCCTCGGCCGTTACCAGCCCATGCTTGACGACGCGATCTGTTACGTCACGATACGTCATGCCTGGCGTCAGGACGCCGTCAGGCATGCCGAACATGCGATAGAAACGCCGATTGACGACAAGCAACCGGCCATCACCATCGAACATCAGCAGGCCCTGCAGCATATTGTTGAGCGCGGTGTCAAAGCGCTGCTCTTGTGTGTGCAGAGCCAGCGCGGCCCGCTCGCGTTCCTCGGCGACCGCAAGTCCGGCTTCCGCCTTGGCGCGCGCAACCTCTGCCGCCTGCAGCTCTTCATAGCCACGCAGGTGGCGTACAGCGAGCAGAACGGTCGCGCCGATCACCAGCTCCAACAGCGCGGTCGTGGCAACTAACAGCCGAGCCTCATCTCGCCAGCGGGCGAGGATCGAATTCGATCGAGTCGGTAACCTTGACGATCACCGAGGAGTTTTCCACCGCGAGTGGTACGATCAGCCGCTCCTTGCCATCAAACGGGCTGATCATGCGGACTGTGCCATTTTCCAGCGGAGTCAGTGCAGCGTTGGGCATCGCCTTCTCGCCGGATGCCGCGCTGATCTTCGGATCGACGTGCGGATAGCGCACCAACACCATGCCATCGCGCCGGTACAACACGAATGAGGCGTCTCTCCCCACCACTATCCGGGAGAACGACTGCTCAAAATACGCAAGCTTCATCGGCGCGTTGACGAAGCCCAGGAGCCGCCCGTCCGCACCGGTAATCTTGTGGGTGATGGTGATAATCCATTCACCGTCGTAGTGGCTGTGCACCGGGCCACCGACCCAGTCGCCGAGCGACGAGTCGTCGCTCAGATGCCTGAAGAACTCTCGATCGCTCAAATCGACCGGAGCAACCGGCCATTCACGTGACGATGAATTGATTACTCTGCCATGCAGGTCTTCCACCGACAGGCTGTCGATACCGGGCAAACCGATGACGAGCTCCTGCAGATCCCGATGCATATCGGCGGAGGCGCCATGGCGGTCAAACTCCTCCGGCGAGACGATGCCAACTTCACGGATATGTTGGATCAGTCCAAGCTGCACTAGCTCCGCCGCCTGGAATGCACGATGGGTTTCCTCCGCCATAACGAGCGCGACGTTGTTCAGGTCTTGTTCGTTATGGGCGATCTCCACGCGGCGCAAGTCGACCACGAACCAGGTCGTGGCCGCAGCCAGGCCAAGTGCGAACAGCAAGCCACCGAGCGCCAGCAGATGTCTGGCGCGAGCATAGCCAAATTGCGCTGCAAGCCTCGCGAACGCAGATGGCATAGGGGCGCCCTTTCCGTTCAGCACCCCATGCTTTGTCACAAAGCCCTGAAACCCCGGTTAACGCCGCGGCCGGCCGGTTGCGGATGACCGCGCTATTCCGCGGCCGGCTGCTCCAGGCTCATCAGCGAACGGCCGCGCGTTTCCGGCAGCAGCAGCAGTGCAACGATCATCACGCCGTACGCCGCCAGACTGAATATCGCGATGGCAAAAGTCAGGCCAAGCTGCGTGGCCAGGAATCCCACCAGCGCGGGGAACAATGCGCCGATCCCGCGCCCGGCATTGTAGCAGAACCCCTGGCCGACGCCGCGCACCGCGGTCGGGTATAGTTCGGTCATGAACGGGCCCATCGGCGAGAACATCATCAGGGAGACATACCCCAGCACGAAGCCGACTGGCAGAAACCAGTCGTTGCTGATCGGCGCGAACAGAAACACCAAGGTCAGCACGATGGACGCAATGGCGGATATCATGAACGTCCGCTTGCGCCCGATGCCGTCGGCGAGATAGGCGCCGGTGACAAAGCCGAAGAACGCACCGAGGATCAGGACAAGCGTGTAACCGCCGGTGCCGACCGCGGAAAGGCCGCGCACTGTCTTCAGATAGGTCGGCAGCCAGACACCGAGCGCATAGCTGCCACCCTGAGCCCCGGCAACCATCATGGCGACGCGCCAGGTGGTCGACAGATACGGCGGCTTCAGCGCGCTGAAGATGTGCATGAAGCCGGCCGGTGCCTCGCGGTTGCGGCGAATTTCCGGTTCCTCGATGAAGCGGCGGATGAAGAACACCAGCGCCGCGGGCGCGATACCGACCCAGAACAGCGCGCGCCAGGCGTATTGCTCCGGCAGCACGGCGATCAGCAACGTGTAGAGCAGCGCCGCGGCACCCCAGCCGATCGACCAGCCGGTCTGCACGATGCCAACCGCTCGGCCGCGATAGCGGTCTCGAATCACCTCGCCCATCAGCACCGCGCCGGCGGCCCATTCGCCACCGAAGCCCAGGCCTTGCAGTGCGCGAAAGATAAACAGCTGGTTGAAGTCCTGCGCAAAACCGCACAGGAAGGTGAAGAACGCATACCACACGATGGTGATCTGGAGTACGCGCACGCGACCCCAGCGATCCGACAAAGCACCGGCAAGCCAACCGCCGAACGCGGATACCAGCAACGTGATGGTGCCGAGTACGCCGGCCTGGCCGGTGGTGATGTGCCACAGGCCCAGCAGGCTCGGGATGACGAACGAGAATATCTGCACATCGAGCGCGTCGAGCGACCAGCCGCCGAAGCAGGCGACCATGGTCCGGCGTTCGCGCGCTGTCAGGTCAGAGAACCAGGCAAACATGACGACTCGTCCCTTGCTTGTTTGGGCCGCCTCTTTCGATGCGGACTCAAACAGGCTGCTACATGGGATTCGCCATGTCCACCGGGTCGGCGGTCAGATCACGTGGAACAGATACAGCAGAATGATGACCGGGATCGGAATTCCCAGTACCCAAAGTAGAACACCGCGCATGTTGGACCTCGGACGTTGCGATAAGGTGACGTCGTCAGATAGCGTGGCGGATCGATGGCAGAACCAATCACGATCAGGTGCCTTTCACAGCCGTAGCCGCACGCCGGCGAGGAATGATGGGCCAGGTGTCTGGTAGCCGTTCACCGGCTCGAAGCGCGAGTAGAACAGGTTTCGCCCGTTGGCGAAGAGCTGCACATGCTGCGCGACGTCGTAGGTCACGGTGATGTTGGCGATCACGCCATGCGGCGACGAGATGGTGGTGCCGGTGGCATCACCAGCGTCATTGACGAGAAAGTCCTGGAACGCGCCGGTGATCAGCAGTTCGGGCGCGATCGTGAGGCCGGGGAGGGGAGTGATCGCCGCATCAAAGGCCGCAGTGTTCATGGGCCTGCGCAGCAGGGCCGAACCGGTGTCGGCGTTCTGCGCGTCGGTATAGGTGTAGCTGGCCTGCAAGGAGAGCCAGGCCGCCGGGCGCAACGTGAGTTCGGTCTCGACACCTTGGATATGCGCCGAGCCGATGTTCACCGCGGTATCCACAGGCGTAAATACGGCAACGATCAGGTTCTGGATCTGCTCGTTGAAGTAGGTAGCGCCAAAGCTGACGGCCGGAATCGGGGTGGTGGTGAACCCGACCTCCCACCCTTGGGCGCTTTCCGGCAGCAGGTGTGGATTGCCGATATAGCCGAACGAGTCGACGCCAAAGCGGTCGAACAGCGAGGGTGCGCGGAACGCGGTGCCATACGCGGCCTTGAACCGTGTCGCGACCTCCGGCACATCGAGCACCGCGCCAAGCCGCCAGGTGAGTGGCGCGTTGTTGTCCACCCAGTCCTGACGCACCTGCCCGGTGAGCGTCACGCGTTGCAGCACCGTAGTCTGTAGCCCGGCATACAGCGCGTCATCCGTCATCCACGCCTGCGCCGACTGCTGGTACGGGGAGCCGAAGGAGGTCTGGTTCACCTTCACGTTGATGTTGTCGCCGGTGTACTCGTAGCCGAAGGTAAGGTCGGTCGCCGACAGCCACGGCACATTCATCAGATCCGACAGGTGCAGCGTGTTGTTCCACTGCGCATCGGTGCGGTAGCTGTGGTAGCGCGAATCGTTGCTGGCCAGGTTGGGGTCGAGCAGGTTGAGCGCTTCGGTGTAGTGCCTGTCATCCTGCAGCCGTCCGACGAACACGCTGGTCTCATAGCTCCCGTTGAACAGCTTCGAGCTGACGCCGATGCGGCCGAGCAGCGAATTGTCGTCGCCGGTGGAGTTGTCGTCGTCGAAGGTGGGGTTGCCCAGTGCGTTGAAGCCGAACACCGCGCCGCGGGCGCGCAGGAACAGCGAAAGCCGCGTGCCGTCGATCGGCGTATAGCCGAGGTTCAGCGTGCCGACCAAAGCGCGGAACGGGTCGGGCACGCCGGTATAGATGACTTCGCGCTGCGGCGTCGTGTCATAGCCGCGCTGTGCCTGCATCTCGAAGGTGGCGGAGTAATCGAACGGCCCGTCGATGCCTGATGCGTTGACATTGCCTTCGACCTGCTTCGGATAGCCGCCGGCGAGTTCACTGGTGACATGCAGTCCCGGTTGGTTCCCCTGGCGCGAGATCAGGTTGATGACCCCGCCGATCGCCCCGGAGCCGTACAGCGACGCCATCGGGCCGCGGATGACTTCGATGCGCTCGACATCAGCCAGCGTATCAGTGCCAAAATTGAATGCGCCAGAGGAGTCGGATGCGTCGTTCAGCGGCATGCCGTCGCGCAGCACCAGCACCTGGTTTGAATCGGTGCCGCGAACAAACACGCTGGCGTTGCCCCCTGGACCGCCCGACTGGCTGACATGGATGCCGGGGACGGCGGACAGCGCGTCGGTCAACGTCGTGTAGCCACGTTGCTCGATGGTCTGGCGGTCGATGACCGTGACGCCGGCGGGAATGTCGACGATCGGCGTCGGGACGCGCGTCGCGGTGACGACAGTTTCAGGCGTCAGCTCCGACGGCTCGTCGGCGAGCGCGGGCGCTGCGATCAGTGCGAACACCACAGTGAAACGGAACCCAGGCATGCGGGTCCTCCATCGACAAAAGGTCGACAGCCCGCCTGCGGGTTCACCCCCGCCGCACCGGTACACCCCGCCCGAGGCACGCGCGCAGTCTCGACGCCGGCCGGTCTCCTGGCTGGCGGGTCGTCGCCTGGTCCCGCCTTCTCGCCTTGCGGCAATGGCATGCTGGGACCGGACTCGCCGCACACAGTTGCGGGGGCAGCAGCCTTGCCCTCGAGCACGACCCGAGGGTTTGACTTTCCCGTTTCAGCCCCTCGCCCCCGGATTTAGTCCTGGGGTTGCGGGCCACCGGCGTCTGGAACCACAGTATCGTATCCAAGAGAGCACGCAATGATCCCTCGCATTGAATTCGAACCGAACGCTGACGCCCCGCTCGATGGCATCCGCGTCGTCGATCTGTCGCGGCTGGTGGCAGGCAACATGCTGAGCCTGCAGCTCGCTGATCAAGGTGCCGAGGTGATCAAGATCGAGGACCCGCGCGCCGGCGATCCTTTGCGTGCGTGGCGCGTGAAGGGGTTGTCGCTGCATTGGAAGGTATATGCGCGCAACAAGAAGAGCCTGGCGCTGAACCTGCGGCCGCAGGCCGGGCGCGATGCGCTGATGGATCTGCTGGCGCAGAGCCATGTGCTGATCGAGAACTATCGGCCGGGTACATTGGAACAAATGGGTCTTGGTCCCGATGTACTGCATGCGCGCAATCCGGGGCTGATCATCGTGCGCATCACCGGGTTCGGGCAGGACGGACCGTACCGCGATCGGCCAGGCTTCGGTACGCTGGTCGAGGCGATGTCAGGATTTGCCTCGAAGAACGGCTTCGGCGACCGCCCGCCCGTGCTGCCGCCGCTGGCGATGGCCGACATGGTCGCGGGATTGTACGGCGCCTACGCGGTGATGATCGCGCTGCGAGTCGTTGAGCGTGGCGGCAAGGGACAGATAATCGATCTACCGCTGCTGGATCCGATCATTTCCGTCCTCGGGCCCGATGCTGCGATCCATCGCGTGTCGGGCGAGAAGCCGAAGCGCACCGGCAGCCGCTCCCTGACGACGTCGCCGCGCAATGTCTATGCGACGAAGGATGGGCGCTACGTCGCGATCTCGGCGTCGATCCAGGCGATGGCGGAGCGGGTGTTCCGTGCGATCGGCAAACCCGAGATGATCGACGATCCCCGCTTCCGCACCAACACCGATCGCGTGCGGCACATCGATGAGTGCGACGGCGCCGTTGCTGCCTTCATCGCAGAGCGTACGCTCGATGAGAACATGGCGGTGTTCCGGGCCGCCGAGGTCACCGCGACGCCGGTCTACGAGATCGATCAGCTCGTGGCGGACCCGCACATCCAGGAACGCGGCGTGATCGTCGAAGCGCCCGACGCAGAGGCAGGCTCGGTGCTGATGCACAACGTCATCCCGCGGATGTCAGGCACGCCCGGCAAGCTGCGGCACCCTGCGCCGACATTGGGGCAGCATACGAAGGAAGTGCTGAGCGAAATCGGTTACTCCGCCGAGCGCATCGCCGCGCTGGCGGCGGAGGGAGTGGTGATGGAAGTGAGGCTCTAACTCAGACCTCCAAACAGATCACGCCAGACAGGATTGATGCTATCGACCAGCGCCACCTTCCGACGCCGCGAACCACCCTTTATCTGCTTCTCCCGTGCGATCGCCGCGCTCACGTCGCTGGTTTCCTCAAAGTACACCAACTTTTCCGCATTGTAGCGGCTGGTGAATCCCGGGATGATCCTTGCCCGATGCTCGCCGACGCGACGCAGCAGATCGTTGGTCACACCAGTGTATAACACCGTGTGCCGTTCGTTGGTCAGGATGTAGACGAAAAACCTATCCCTCATTGGCACGAGATTGCTTCGCCGCTACGCTCGTCGCAACGAACCTGGGACATCATGCCGTGCGCACCGACCTGCCCTCCTGGCGCTCTCTCCTCTTCGTGCCCGTCACCGCCGAAAAGTTCGTGCGAAGCGGCGCCGACCGCGGCGCCGACGGCATCATCCTCGACCTCGAGGACGCCGTCGCACCGTCGCAGAAAGCCCACGCGCGCACTCTGATCGCCGATGCCATCCCGCAGGTCGCGCGGAACGGCGGCGATGTTCTCGTGCGGGTCAACCGCCCGTGGCGCCTGCTGGTGCGCGATCTGGAAGCGGCGGTGATTCCCGGCATCGCGGCGCTGATGCTCACCAAGGTGGACAGCCCGGAACTTGTTAACGCCGTCGCCGACATCGTCGAGGAACTCGAAACCGAACGCGGCCTGGCCCCAGGAAAGATCCAGTTCGTCGTGCTGGTCGAGACCGCCGCCGGCTTCTTCCGCATCGAGGCAATAGCCAAATCCCATCCCCGCGTCGTGGCGCTCAGCCTTGGCACCGAGGACTTCACCGCCGATGTCGGCATGTTGCCCGACCCGGAAGGCCTGCTCTATCCCAAGCAGCACACACTGTTCGCCGCGCGCGCCGCGGGCATCCTGCCGTTCGGCTTCATCGGCTCGATCGCCGACTTCCGCGACCAGGAGGCGTTCCGCGCCATCGTGCGTCGTTCCAAGCGCTTCGGCTTCGTCGGCGCGAGCGCGATCCATCCGTTGCAGGTGCCGGTGCTCAACGAGGAATTTTCCCCCACCGATGCAGAGGTTGAACGTGCCGAGCGCATGGTCGCCGCCTACGACGCCGCGTTCGCACAAGGCCTCGGAGCGGTGCAGTTCGAGGGCGCGATGATCGATGTCCCGGTGGTGCAGCGGGCGAAGAACGTGATCGCGCGCGCGACGGCGATCAGGCGGGCAGGAGGAACCACGGCACCAGCCCGCCAAGCGTAAACAACGCTGCGCGTTTCTGTAGAATTCCAGAACGAAAAGGCGGACAGTGGCTGCTTCACGCGAGGGCAGGCCCGTCATCATGACGACCAAGGAGGACCAGCCGACGCCACCGGACTCGCCGGCCGATGAACCCTACCAGCCGCCTGCCTCCGCAGAGCGCCACACGCCGGCCCGACACAGTCTCGCCCTCGCGGTGGCCGCGCTCGCTATCGCGCTGACGGCGCCATTCTGGGAGGACGGCGCGCTCTCGACATTGGGCATCCACACCCCGCTCGGGCGGGCCGCCCAACAGAACACGCTTGCGGTAATGCGGCAGGACGGACGGACCGAGGACATGTCCCGGCGCCTCGCCGCCGCGACGGCGCAGCTCGCGAAGCAGCAGGCAGAACTCACCGCGGCGATGCAGCGCTCGGATGCCGCGGCCACACTGATCCGCGCATTGTCGCTGGTGCGGCTCAGCGACACGCTGCGCCGGCCGATGCCGTTTGCCGCCGAACTCGCCATGGTGCGCGCGGACGGCACCGATCTGGGCGACCTGAAGCCTCTGCTCGACAAGATCGAACCCTATGCCCGCACCGGCATCGCCAGCACGACGCAGCTTCGGCAGGAGTTTCGCACGCTGCTCGATCAGGTCTTCCGTGGTGGCCCTCAGTCGTGGATGACGAACCTGGCGATCTGGGCGCGTCTGCGCAGCACACCGCCGACGCCCGCGGATGCAGATCCATCGCTCGATCTGCTGCAGTCGGCATCGGCGCGTCTTGCTGATGTCGATATCGCCGGTGCGCTGGACGATACGCGTCAGTTGAGCGACGCGTATCGGCCGGTATTTGCCAACTGGAGCGATGACGCACAGGCGCGGGTCGCGGCGGATACCATCGCCGCCCGGGTCAGCGACATGGTGACCAGGACGTTGCGGACGCGGGCGGCGAACTGATCCGGCTACACGGCGTCGTTCGCCTCATGCAGCCAGCGTGAGACCAGGCCCGCGATCACCGCACCGACGATCGGCGCGAGCCAGAACAGCCAGAGCTGCGACACATAGGCGCCACCGGCGAACAGCGCCGGCCCGGTGCTGCGTGCCGGATTGACCGACGTGTTGGTCACCGGGATCGACACCAGATGGATCAGCGTCAGCGCAAGCCCGATCGGAATGCCGGCGAAGCCAACTGCCGCGCCCTTCGACGTGCAGCCGATGATGATCAGCAGGAAGAAGAACGTCATCAGCACTTCCATCGCCAGGCACGAACCAAGGCTGTACTTGCCAGGGCTGAGATCGCCGTAGCCGTTCGAGGCAAATCCGTCGGGCACCCAGCCAGGTTTGCCCGACGCGATCCAGTACAACACCGCGGCGGCCAAAATGGCGCCGACCACCTGCGCGATGATGTAAGGGATGACATCGCTGTTGGCGCACCGCTTGCCTGCCCACAGACCGATGGTGACGGCAGGATTGAAGTGGCCACCCGAGATATGGCCGACCGCGTAGGCCATCGTCAGCACGGTCAGGCCGAACGCCAATGCAACACCGAGAAAGCCAATACCCAATGCAGGAAACGCTGCGGCCAGCACGGCGCTGCCGCAGCCGCCAAAGGTCAGCCAGAAGGTGCCGAAGAACTCGGCACCGGCGCGGCGGGTCATGTACATGCTTGTTTCCCCTCTTCGAAACCGGCGGCCGACCAGTCACTTAGCCGGTTATCTTGTGCGGGCCGCCAGCTTTCGCACCATAAGCATATTCCACCGCACATAGCCATGCTGCACGAAGCCCAGCCGGTCGCAGATTGCAACATGCGCGTCGGGAAGCCGATGGAACGGGATCGACGGGTAAAGATGGTGCTCCGCGTGGAACGGCATGTTCCACATCAGCAGCCGCACCGCCCGGTTGGTCAGCGTGGTGCGCGTGTTGGTCAGCCCATTGCGATCCATCGAGCATCCAGTGTGCTCTGACAGCACATAGGCCCGCAGGAATGGCTGGCAGAGCAGTTGCGGCAGGATCCAGAAGACAAACGGCGTGGCCCAGCCGAACAGCAGCACCGAAGCCACCGACCCGCCCACCAACACGCCACTCATCGCGCGCACGCTGCGAATGATCGCCGGCGCTGCCTGCGGCGAGACATACGGATAGCGGCTGAGATCGCCGCGCCAGCAATCGCTGATCACCAGCAGTCGCAGCCGCCAGTACGGCACGCCCAGTATGCGTCGCACATACGCGCCCAGATCATCGGGCGCCGCCATATCGAGTTCCGGATCCTGACCCGCGATCTGCGTGTGCCGGTGATGCGCGAAGTGAAACGCTGTGTAGAAGTGCAGGTTGAGCAGCGAGGGACATGCCGCCAGCCAGCCCACGATCAGGTTCGCCCTGCGCGAGCCGAAGGCGGTCTGATGTGTCGCCTCGTGCGCCGGCGCGAACAGCGCGACCTGCACCAGTCCGAACGCCAGCATGGCCGGGACCAGCGTGACCGCGCCGGATATTGCGACCAGCCAGCCGGTGCCGATCAGCAGTGCGGCATGGATCGCCACGCGTCGCGCGCCCTCGGCGTTGTTTCGGCCGGACAGCGCGCGCAGTTCCGCTGGACTCAGGACACGATCGAGCACGGTCTCCATGGAGCAAGTATTATGCCATCACCCAGGAGGCGGCCAGACACGCAGCCCCCTGGCCTGGAACACCGCCACCGCCCCCAACGTGCGTCCTGCATGACGGATCGATGCATCGGGAAGCTGCTCGATGCTGTCGAACACGGGGCCCAGTTCGGGGGCCACACGCTCGCGGTGTTCGGGCGCCAGGATCAGCATATTGGCGCCAATGAAGCGCGCCGGCGGCACGGTGATGCCGAACTGGCGGCAATCCCGGTTCAGGCACAGCACCGTCACATCGGGGCCGAGTGCGTAGGCGATCTTCCCGGCATCGCGCCAGTCCGGCACGCCGACGATCGCGCCGGGCGCCACGCTGTCGCGCAGCGAGGTCCAGTCCACCGCCTCGATATCGGGGTCGTCGCGCGCCACGGCGGCGATCGCCGGATGCAGCCAGTCAAACCGCACCTGCGTCGCGACGACCAACATCACCAATACCACTGAGACCGCCGTGCCGTACAGCGCACGCCGCACCACGCGCTGGCCTATCCGTTGAGTGACCGCCTCGCCCAGCAGCGGAAACAGCATCAGGTAGCCAGGTGCGGCCCAATGGAACAGCACACGCTGGCTGGACCAGGCTGAGATCAGCGCGAACACCACGATCGGCGGTGCGGCCAGGCAGCACAGCAGCCAGGACCGCCACTCGCTCGGACCACGCCGCAGCGCCATGACGAACACCGCCATCATCGGCACCCACACCCACGGCAGAACGAACAGCGCCTCACCGGCAAGCGTCACCAGCGGTCCAAGCGGCCGAAGCTGCATCCCCTCGGCTCGTCCACCCTGGAATGCGAACGATACCCAGCCATGCGTCGCGTTCCATAACAGCACGGGGGCGAACATCAGCAGTGCGACCAGGGTCGCGAGCCAAGGCTTCGGGGTCGCCAGCCAATGCCGATGCGCGCGGCTCGACAGCAGGTAAAGCACCGCGCCAATCATCGTCAGGGCGGCCGAGTACTTCGACAGCAGCGCCAGCCCGGCGCAAACGCCGGCACCCAGCCACCACGCCAGCGTGTCGCGCTCCAGTGCGTGGACCAGACAAAGCGCCGCCCCGAGCAACGCGCAGTCCAGCGGCCCATCCGGCAGCACCCACGTGCCCGTCGTCACGCCGAACACCGGCGACAGGTTCAACAATACGGCCGCCCACAACCCGGCACGCGCATTGGCGATCGCGGTACCAAGCCGGTACATCAGCCACGTCGACAACGTGAACAGCGCGATGAACGGCAGGCGCACCACGATGGGCGCCTCGCTGCCGGACAGATGTGCCGCCCCCCAACTCAGCCACCACGCGATCGGCGGATGGTCGTAATACCCGAGGCTCAGCACCCGCCCCGACGCCACCATGTAGCTTTCATCGACGCCCAGCCCCAGCGCCGCCCCGAACGCCAGTCGCACCCCCGTTGCCACGAGCAAGAGGACAACAATACCAACCCTCTCCCCCTCCCCTTGCGGGAGGGGGCCGGGGGGAGGGGGCCGCGCCGCCAGACCCGGCTTTACCTCACACCCCGCCCCACACCTCGTGCGCAACCTCGACGCACAGCCGCAGCTTCGCCCACTGCTCGTCCTCGGTCAGCACATTGCCTTCCTCGGTGCTGGCGAACCCGCATTGCGGCGACAACGCTAGCTGATCGAGCGGCAGATACTTCGCCGCCTCGTCGATCCGCCGCTTCAGTTCGTCCTTGCTCTCCAGCGCGCCCGACTTGCTGGTCACCAGCCCGAGCACCACCACCTTCTTCCCGCGAGGCACAAAGCGCAGCGGCTCGAACCCACCGGCACGATCGCTGTCATACTCCATAAAATACGCATCGGCGTTGATCTGATTGAACAGCGCCTCCGCCACCGGCTCATAGCCACCCGACGCAACCCAGTGCGAGCGGAAGTTGCCGCGGCACAGATGCATGCTGATCACCATGCCATCCGGCTTCCCCTCGATCGCGCGGTTCAACATGCCGGCGTATACCGCCAACAGGTTCTCCACATGCTCGCCGCGCGCCTTTAGCCCGGCGATCTGCTCCGGATCGCACAGATACGCGATGTTCACCTCGTCGAGCTGCAGATACCGGCACCCCGCCGCCCCGAACGCCGCCACCGCCTTGTTGTACGCCTCGCCCAGGTCAGCGAAGAACCCATCCATGTCCGGATAGGTCTTCGCGTCGATCGCCCGCCGGCCGCCGCGGAAATGCACTACCGAAGGCGACGGAATGGTCATCTTCGGCACCGCGCTTGCCACGTGGCCGGCGACGAACCGGAAGTCGTCCACCATCACCGGCTTGTTCCAGCCGATTGGACCGGTGACACGCAGTGCAAGCGGCAGCGGCAGGCCGCCCTTGAATTGGACCTTCTGTTCCGGCTCGTACAGCTCAACGCCGTCCAACCCGGCGACAAAATCGAAGTGCCAGAAAGCCCGCCGGTACTCGCCATCGGTGGCGGCGCGCAGGCCCACCTCCTCCTGCCGGCGAATCGCCGCCGCGATGCAGCGGTCCTCCACGGCCCGCAACGCGTCGGCTGACAGTGTTCCGGCCTTGTGCGAGGCGCGAGCCTCGGCCAGCTCCCGAGGGCGCAGCAGGCTGCCTACATGGTCCGCGCGGAACGGCGGCAGGCTCCGCGGCCTGACCCGGTCTTTCGCTGCACTCGACATGGACATGGGATCCGCCTCCTGTTTATCCGCCGCATCTCCTACCGCCAGGGCGATCGCGTGAAAACCGGCCAGGCGCGGCATAGACCGGCCGCGCCCGACCGACTATCACACGGCGCCCGCAACCGCCGGGCCGCCACACTGTTGCGACCCGTGATGATCCTGAACCGCCTGATAGTCGGATTGGCCGAATTCAGCCGCCGCCACGCGCTCGTCGTGGCGCTGGGCGGTCTGTTGCTGGCCGCCTTCTCCGCCTACTACGCGGTCACCCACCTCAGCGTCAGCACCGACACCGACCGCATGTTCTCCAGCAGCCTGCCCTGGCGGCAGCAGGCCACCGAACTCGACAAGGCCTTCCCGCAGTTCACCGGTCTGCTCGTGGCAGTGATCGATGCGCATGAGACGGAGGAGGCAGACGCCACGGCCGCCGCGCTCGCCGATGCGCTGGCCAAGGATCACACGCATTTCAAGTCGGTGCGCCGCCCTGACGCCTCGCCCTTCCTCCGCAAGGAGGGGCTGCTGTTTCTCGATACAAAGCAACTCAGCGATCTGATGGATCGCACCATCGACGCCCAGCCCTTCCTCGGCCAGTTGGTCGCTGACCCAACGTCGCGCGGCCTGTTTTCGGCGCTGTCGCTGCTTGGCATGGGCGTCACCAGGGGCGACGTCGACCTCGGCCCCTACCTCCCCTCGCTCGAAGCGTTCCACCAGGCGATGGCGGACGCGCTGTCCGGTCATCCGCAGCCACTCTCCTGGCAGGCGCTGCTGGGTGGCAGCGCACTCAATAATCTCGCCGGCAAGTACACCTTCGTTCTGGTACAGCCGAAACTGGACTTTGGCGCGTTGCAGCCGGGCGGCGAGGCGACGGAAGCCATGCGCGACGTCATCGCCAACCTGGAATTCGTCAAGTCAGGCGATGCACGCGTGCGCATCACCGGGCAGGTCGCGCTGGCGGATGAAGAGTTCGCCAGCGTGGTGCATGGTGCGGTGGCCGGGCTGATCGGCAGTGTCATGCTGATCACGCTGTGGCTGTTCCTCGCCGTGCAGACCTGGCGGCTGATCCTGCCGATCCTGGCGACTCTCGGGCTGGGGCTGATGCTGACGCTGCTGTTCGCCTCGCTTGCGGTCGGCACCCTCAACCTGGTCTCGGTCGGCTTCGGAATTCTGTTCGTCGGCATCGCGGTGGACTTCGCGATTCAGTTTTCGGTGCGCTACCGCGAACGGCGGTTCGAATATCCCGATCCAGCCGAGGCGATGCGGCAGAACGCGGTACGGGCCGGCGATCAGATCCTGATCGCCGCGATCGCGACATCGGCGGGCTTTCTCGGCTTCGTGCCGACGGATTTTTCCGGCGTCGCGGAGCTCGGACTGATCGCCGGCGTCGGCATGTTGATCGCCTTCCTCTGCACGCTGGGGTTCCTGCCCGCCATCATCACTCTGTGCCATCCACGCGGCGAGGCGGCGGTGGTCGGTTTCACCTGGCTGGCGCCGTTCGATCCGATCTTTGCCCGGCATCGCCGCCCGATCATCGCGGCTGCCGCCGTACTCGCGGCACTGGCGATCGCGGTCTCGCCGCACCTCGAGTTCGATTCCGATCCGCTTCACACCAAGAACCCAAACACCGAGGCGATGCGCACGCTGTACGACCTGATGGACAATCCGGTCACCAATCCATACAGCATCAGCTTGATCGAACCGAACGTGGCGGCAGCCGAGACGCTGAAGGCGAAGCTGGTCAAGCTGCCCACCGTGTCGAGGGTGATCAACATTCAAAGCTTCGTGCCGGATGACCAGCAGGCGAAGCTTGCCATCATCGCCGATGCCAATTCGATTCTGGCGCCGACCCTGCTGCCGCATGCACCTCCGGCGCCGATCACGCCCGAACAGATACGTCTGGCGGCAAAGACCGCGCTTGCGCAGATCGATCCGGCATTGGCGAAGTTGCCGAAGGACCATCCGCTTGCTGCGATCGACGCTGATCTGCACACGCTGCTGACTGCAAACGATGATGTGCTGCTTGTCACTGATCGCGATCTGACGCGCTTCTTGCCGGATCAGCTCGACCGGCTGCGCACCGTGCTGAGCGCTCAACCGGTGACGCTCGAGTCGATTCCGCCAGACGTTTCGCGCGACTGGCTGTTGCCCGATGGCCGAGCGCGCGTGCAGGTGCTGTCTACGCCACAGGCGCGTACCAGTCAGGGTCTCGCGCAGTTCGTGGACCAGGTGACGGAGATCGCGCCGAACGCAGGCGGATCGGCGGTAACCATCGAGGCGACCAGCAGAACCATCGTGAATGCCTTCCGCGACGCGGCTTTGATCGCGATCGTGTCTATCACGATCATCCTGCTGGTGGCACTGCGGCGCGTGCTCGATGTCGGACTGGTGCTGGCCCCGCTCATCCTGTCGGCGCTGTTGACCCTGCTGGTGGCCGTGCTGCTGCCGTTGCCCCTCAACTTCGCGAACATCATCGCGCTGCCGCTGCTGCTTGGCGTCGGCGTGTCGTTCAACGTCTACTTCGTGATGAACTGGCGAGCGGGACGGCGTGCGGTTCTCGGATCCGCCACGGCGCGGGCCATCGTGTTCTCGGCGCTGACCACCGGCACGGCATTCGGCTCGCTCGCACTGTCGGAGCACCCCGGCACCGCCAGCATGGGACGACTGTTGCTCATCAGCCTGGCCTGCACATTGTTGGCGAGCCTGGTATTCATTCCAGCGCTGCTGTCCACCGTGCACGCGCGAACCGAGCGTTAACCCGCGCAGCTTACGCTTTCACCTGATGCGTTTCGCATTTGCCATCCTGCTGCTGGTGTCTGCATCGTGGGGCGCAGCGGCCCAGCCGGCGGATTGTCCCACTGAGCCTGAGCCGTCGTCTGGCCCAACGCTGCCGTTGGCGCTCGACCTGGCGGGCAGGAACGGCGTGCCGTCTCGCACGACCGGGCAGGCCTACGTCAGCGTTCCACTGACGCCACCAGGGATGGCCTGCCATGACGCGCATCCACCACCGGCCGACGTCCTGCGAGGCGAACCCGGTGATCTGCTGCGTGGGCCAGGCACGCCACATGTGCAGGTGGAGCAATTGCGCTGAGACCCACACAGCCTTGTGAGGCGACAGCGGTTGTCCGCCACCGGTAGATATTACCCCGCAATGATTGGCTGTCGAGGAATTCCGTCCATGCGCAAGTTGCTGCCTCTCCTGTTGCCGCTTCTGCTCGGCGGATGCCTCAGCTTCAGCAGCAGCAACCCGCCGCCGCCTTCACACACCACAATTGTCGTACCGCCGGGCTCGACCGCGGTCTGCCCCAACGGAACGGCGCCGCCCTGCTGATCACTCGGCGCGTCCCTGCATCTCAGCGATCCGCGACACCTGCTGCATGACCTGGCCGGCGAACAGCACGTGCGTATTCATCGGCAGACCTCCATCGCGCAACACCAGCGCGGTCCAGGTGTTGCAAGTGTGGAACCCGTCGTAGGTCTCATTAGACGCGTAGAACATGCTGCCGACATAGGGCCCGTTCGCAAGTCGCACGGCCGAACCATCGGCATGCTTCTCCAGCCCGTCCCATAACCGCGCGACGATGCGCGCCACGTCATTGGGCGGCAGATGCAGGACCACGACCTCGTGGTCTGCGAACGCCTCGGTCGGCGGTGCGTTCAGTGCGGTCATCAGGATTGCGCTCTTGCTCGGCAGCAGCGCGGCCAGCATCTCGCCCGAGCCTTCATCCCGCCGCATGTAGTACTCGCGCTCGCCGAAGCCAAACACCATGAAGCGAACGCCGGGAAAGTCGCTCTCCAATGACGCGAGCGGGCCGGTTACCTCGTCCACCGGCAGCCCGATATCGGTGTGCCAGCCTCGGCCCACGACATACACGGTGGTCTCACCACGCGGTACCGGACCCGCAGTGGGCGCGACGGCACAGCCGGCAAGCCAGCCGGCCAACAGCGCGACGACCGGCGTCCTCACTGCATTCGGATCAGGATGTAGTGCATCGTGAAGTTGAAGGTGATCGGCTCCGACTCACCCAGCAGCGGCGGTAGATCGGCATCGCGGAACAGCGCAATCAGCGCCATGTCCAGCCATTGCGAGCCTGACCGCATCCTCATCTCGACCGAGGTGACATGGCCGCTCGGATTGGCGACGACCTGCACCATGGCGTCGCCGTCCTCGCCGTTCATCGCCGCCTGCTCCGGGTAGTAGGCATGCGCACGCACCCATGCGCTGAGCAGGTTGCGCCAGTCCGGACCGACACGCGCGCCGGCCACGCGTGAGAACGGTGAGTTGTCCGTGGCACCCTGGCGCGGTGCGAGCGAGAAGTCGAGCGTGTTCGGCGCGTGCGGCGACGTCCGCGTCGGTGCACGCTCCTGCGGCACAGCCCGGCCGAACGAGAAGTTCATCGGCGTCGGGAACTCGGAGGGCCGGGGTGGCGCCGGTGGGGCCTTCGGCGCCGCCGGCGCTGCTGGCCGTGCCGGTGATGGCGGCCGCGGCACCACCATGGCGAGCGGCGGCACCGGCTTCGGCAGCGGGATTTCGGCGGTCGCGGCCGGCGGCGGGGGCAGCGGAGGGGTCGGCAGCGGTTCCGGGGCCGTCTCGGCACGGCGGCGAAGGTGGCGGCGGCGCGACCGCTACCGGTGGCGGCGGTCTGAGTGCCGGTGGCGCGGGTGCCGGCAATGGCGGTGGTGGTGACGCGGGCGCCGGTGGCGCGGGCGGTGGCGCCGCCTGCTGGGATGGCGCAGCGACATTGGGCTTCGGGTTCGGCAGCGCCGGACCCTTCGGCGTGCCGCCCTCGAACACCATCGCGACCTCTGATGGCGGCGGCAGTTCCTCCTCCGCCTGCCGTTCGAACTTCACCGTCACCAGCATGAACAGTAGCAGCGTCAGGTGCAGCCACAGCGATATGACCAGCACCGGCCCAAGCCGCCGCGCGCGCCGCCGCGAACCGAGCCATGGACGCCTGACCTCCGTCACTGGGATGGTGATTGCCTGATCCAAGTCGCCTTCCGGCCGCCGCGCGCTCAAGGGTCATCGAGACATGGCACGCTAAGCGCCCGTGCGCTTCTGCCAAGCCTCCGCCAGCAGACAAAGTATTTCGAAAAGTATCGAAGCGCCGTTGAACGACGTGATCGTACCGACATCGAACGGCGGCGCGACCTCTACCAGATCGCCACCGACGAAGTCGATGCCGCGCAGCGCACGGAGCACCCGCAGCGCCTCCAGTGCGGTGATACCGCCCGCCTCCGGCGTCCCGGTGCCAGGCGCCTGCGACGGGTCCAGGCTGTCGATATCGAACGTCAGATAGGTGGGTCCGCCGCCCGCCACTCGCCGCGCCTCCTCGGCGGCGTAGTGCCAGCCCTTGTCGTGGAACTCCTCCATCCCCAGCACGCGCATGCCTGAGCGAGTGGAAAAGCCCCACATGTCGGGATCGTTCGTGGTGCCCCGGATGCCGATCTGGATCACCCGCTTCGGATCGAGCAGCCCCTCCTCGGTCGCCCGGCGGAACGGCGCGCCATGGTGGAAGCGCGAGCCCAGATAGTCGTCGCCAGTGTCGCAATGCGCGTCGATGTGGATCATGCCGACCGGCCGTCCCGCCGCGACCGCGCGCAGGATCGGCAGGCTGATCGAATGATCGCCGCCGACCGACAGCGGCACCACTTTCGCCGCGATGATCGTCGTGTAGAACGCGGCGATCTCGGCCAGCGCCCCTTCCAGCGTATAGGGCTGTTCGATCCAGCAGTCGCCGAGGTCGCGAACGCGGGCAATGTCGAACGGGGCGATGCCGTGCGGGTGCAGCCGCCGCAGCAGCGAGGATTGGTCGCGCACCGCCCGCGGGCCATGGCGCGCGCCGGTGCGGTTGGTCACCCCGCCGTCATAGGGCACGCCGATCACGCCGATATCGGTGTCCGCCAGCAACTCGGTGTGTGGCGCCCGGAAGAACGTGGGAATGCCGGTATAGCGCGGGCGCGCCTGCGGGTCCGTCATCTCCTGGTAGCGGGTTGGGCGCTTGATCGGGTCCATCAACTCCTCCGTCTGCCGCAGGGGCGCTAAGGCAATCGCCCTATCCCCGGACCGAATGCAAGAGCGATGTGAGGTTTGCTTTCCGTGATCCGGGAAGCAATCTGCATCCAGGTGTGCGCACGCACGAACGGACGCGGATACGAACGCCGCCGTCCTTGTCGGGACCCAGTAAGCAATTTTACCACGGAGAAAAGCGGAGAGCCACGGAGGGCCACGGAGAAGCAACAACAGGCGCTTCACCCGAAAACGCATTTCTAGCCCAGCCCACACTGGCGCCGCCAGTTGGTCGCACCCTTGAGACCCTCTCCGCTGCGGTGCACAATTCCACCGCCGCTATTGCAGGGAAACTCGGATGCCCAGCTCTACCCGCTATCGTATCGGTTTCGACATCGGCGGCACCTTTACCGACTTCATCCTGCTCGACACCCAACGCAACGAAATCCACCTGCACAAGTGCCTGACCACGCCGCACGACCCCTCGGTCGGCGCGCTTGAGGGCCTCACCGAACTGCTGTACGCCGCCCAACTCACCCTCGCCGACATCGGTGACGTGGTTCACGGCACCACCCTGGTCACCAACGCCCTCATCGAGCGCACGGGCGCGCGCCTCGGCCTCATCACCACGCGCGGCTTCCGCGACATCCTGGAGATGGGCACCGAGCAGCGCTACGACATCTACGACCTCTTTCTCCGCTTTCCCGACCCGTTGGTCCCCCGACGCCACCGCCTGGAGGTAGCGGAACGCATCGACCGCGACGGCAACGTGCTGACCCTGCTCGACCCCGACGAGTTGCGCGCCGCGGCGCAGCGCCTGATCGTCGAAGGGATCGAGGCGATCGCCATCTGCTTCCTGCACGCCTACTGCAATCCAGCGCACGAGCAGCAGGCGGCGGCGATCATCCGTGCAGCGTTCCCTGACATCGCGGTCTCCATCTCGTCCGACGTGGTGGCGGAGCTATGGGAGTACCAGCGCTGCAACACCACCTGCGCAAACGCCTACGTGCAGCCGCTGATGGGCCGCTACATCGCCAAACTTGAGCGCGAACTGCACGCCCGCGGCTTTCGTGGCGATCTGCGCTTCATGCACTCCGCCGGCGGCCTGCTGTCGCCCGAGACCGCGCGCGACTTCCCGATCCGCATGCTGGAGAGTGGCCCTGCCGGCGGCGGCCTTGCCACCGCCTTCTTCGGTGAGGCGGCCGGCCATGCCGACGTCATCTCATTCGACATGGGCGGCACGACAGCGAAAGCGTGCCTGATCCAGGACGGCCGCGCCGAGATCGCGCCGATGATGGAAGCGGCGCGCGTGCATCGCTTCAAGAAAGGCTCCGGCCTGCCGATCAAGGCGCCGGTCATCGACATGATCGAGATCGGCGCCGGCGGTGGCTCGATTGCGTCAATCGACGAGGTGGGGCTGCTGCGCGTCGGCCCGCATTCGTCGGGCGCCGATCCGGGACCTGCCTGCTACGCGCGCGGTGGCATCGAACCCACGGTGACCGACGCCAACCTGCTGCTCGGCTACTACGATCCCGGCTTCTTCCTCGGCGGCCGCATGGCACTGGATCGCGACGCCGCGGAATGCGCATTGGCCAAAGTGGGCGCGACGCTCGGCCTCAGCGCGATCGACACCGCATGGGGCATTCACCGCATGGTCGTGGAGAACATGGCCGCCGCCGCACGCATTCACATCGTGGAGAAGGGCAAGGACCCGCGTGCCTACGCGATGGTCGGCTTCGGCGGTGCCGGTCCCGCCCATGCAGCCGAAGTGGCGCGCGTACTGGGCGTGCGGCAGGTGCTGATCCCGCCCGCCTCAGGTGCCGCGTCGGCATTGGGCTTCCTCGCGGCTCCGCTGTCGTTCGAGCAGGTGCGCAGCCATCCAGTGCTGCTCGACGCGCCGCGTGCGGCCGCGACCATCGATGCGATCCTGCGCGAACTCACCGACACGGCGCGCGCACGGCTTGCCGACGAAGCGGAGGTGGTGACCGAACGCCTGGCCGACATGCGCCTCGAAGGCCAGATGCACGAGATCAGCGTGAGGCTGCCGGACGGCCAGATCACCGACGCAACGATGCCCGCGATGCGCGAGGCTTTCGCGACAGCCTACGCCGAGCGATATACGTCGGTATATGCTGGTGTCGGCATCATGGCAGTCTCGTTCCGCGTGCGCTGCCGTGGTCCAATGCCACAGCTTTCGCTCACCGAGGCCGGCGCCCGACCCGCCGGAGCGGCGCAGAAGGGAACTCGCACGGCCTGGTTCGACGGTGGCTTCGTCGATACGCCCGTCTATGATCGCTACGCCCTGGCGCCCGGCACGCGCATCACCGGCCCCGCGATCATCGAGGAACGCGAGGCAACCACCATCATCCCGCCCGGCGATATCGTCAGCGTCGACGCTACCGGCACGCTGGCGATCGACATCGGCCATGCCACCGCGCCTGTCGCACTTGTCACTGCGGATACGCCGATCGAACAGGCCGCCGCGCTGATCGAGGCCGATCCCGTTTCACTCGAAATCATGTGGAGCCGTCTCGTCACCGTCGTCGAGGAGATGTGGCACACCATCTGCCGCACCGCCTTCTCGCTGATCGTCTCCGAGGCACAGGACTTCGCCTGCGACCTGCTCGACGCGCGCGGCAACTCGCTCGCCCATTCGCCGCGCGCCATGCCGGTGTTCAATCTGACCTTGCCGCGCGCGGTGAAGGCGCTGCTGGAGAAATTCCCGCCCGAGACGCTGAAGCCCGGCGACGTGCTGGTCACCAACGATCCATGGCTCTGCGCCGGCCACCTGTTCGACATCGCCGTCGTCACACCGGTATTCCGCAACGGCGCGCTGGTGGCGCTCACCGGCACCGTCGGCCATGTCGGCGACATCGGCGGCACCAAGGACTCCCTGCGCGCCCGCGAGATCTACGAGGAAGGCATCCAGATCCCGCCGATGATGCTGTACCGCGCAGGCGTTCCCAACGACGACCTGTTCACCCTGATCGCCGAGAACGTCCGCAAGAGCGAAGAGGTTCTGGGCGACATCCACTCGTTCATCGCCGCCAACGCCCTCGGCGCCGAACGGCTGCTGGCGTTCATGGACGAGTACGGCATGCACGACCTGCGCGCGCTCGCCCGCGTGGTGCAGACGCGCGCCGAGAACGCGATGCGCGATGCGATTCGCGCGCTGCCGGACGGCGTGTACCAGTCGGAAATCTGGAACAATCCGCTGGGCGAGCGGCTGCACTATCCGCTGAAGCTCACCGTGCAGGGCGACGCAATCGAACTGGACTTCGACGGCGCGCCCGCCCAACTGCCGCAAGGCGGACTGAACTGCACCTACAGCTACACCGCGGCGCACGCGACCTACCCGATGAAGTGCATCCTCAGCCCGCAGGTGCGCAGCAACGCAGGCTGCTATCGTCCGTTCACCGTAAAGGCGCCGGTTGGCTCGATCCTGAACTGCGATAAGCCGGCGTCGGTGAACCTGCGCACCCGCGTCGGCTGGTACATCGCGCCCAACATCTTCCGCGCGCTCGCCGATGCCGCACCGGCGCAGGTACAGGCGGCGACAGGGCTCCCGGTCGCGATCAACATCTACGGCCGCGAGGCGAACGGCACCGTCTACGCCGACCATTTCTTCATGGGCGCCGGCCAGGGCGCATCGCAGCACGGCGACGGCAAGTCCGCGCTGCTGTATCCCACCTCGGCTGCCAACACGTCGGTCGAACTGATGGAAGTGCGAGCACCGGTGCTTGTGCTGGAGAAATCATTCGTCACCGATTCCGGCGGCCCCGGCGAACATCGCGGCGGCTGCGGCGTGCGCACGCGTCTGCGCAAGTTGTACGACGACGGACTGCCGACGTTGGCGTCGGTGTACCCCGAAGGTGTCGGCGTCACGGTCGAAGGGTTGCACGGCGGCCTGCCAGGCGGCGGCGTGCGTGGGGTGCTGCTCGATCCCGACGGCAACGTGACGCACGATTGCGGCACCGGCGAACTCGTCACATTGACGCACACAGACCAAATCGTCGAAGTCCGGCTCGCGGGAGGCGCCGGCTTCGGCGATCCGCACGCGCGCCCGGCCGCGCTGGTGCAACAGGACGTGGCAGAGGGCATCGTCTCGCCTGAAGCCGCGGAACGCGAGTACGGCTTGACACCAGCCGCCAAAAGCGCGGCCGAATAACGCCAAACTTCGCGGGGGCAACAATGAGCGATCTGGCGACCGACCGACCAACAACCGCGCCGCGACCCGGTTCACGCATCCATCCCCGCTTCTTCGAACTGTTCTCACTCCTCCTGATCGCCCCCCTCTGCGTGGTCGGCGCCATCATCGGCGTGCAGCTCATCGTCACCCTCGGCATCACCGCCAACACATCGCTGATCGGCGCACTCGCCGGCATGGCGCTCGCCCGCGTCCCGCTCGCTGCGTTCGCGCGCTATCGCTCCGTCCACATGCAGAATCTGGCGCAGAGCGCCATCTCGGCTGCGACCTTCGGTGCCGGCAACGCATTGATGCTGCCGATCGGCATCCCCTTCGTACTCGGCCGCCCTGACCTGGTTCCCGCGCTGTTCGCCGGCGTGTTCATGGCAATGCTGGTCGACGGCTATCTGCTCTACCGCATGTTTGATTCCGAGGTGTTCCCCGCCACCGGCGCCTGGCCGCCAGGCGCCGCCGCAGCCGAGGCGATCCGCGCCGGAGACGAAGGTGGCAGAAAAGCGGTGATCCTCGGCGCCGGCGTCATCGTCGGCATCGCAGGAAACTGGCTGATCGCGCCTGCGGTCATGTCGGCATTCGGCGTGGCGTTCATCGGCAACATCTGGGCGCTGACCATGTTCGGCATCGGCCTGCTGATCCGCGGCTACTCGACGCTGCTGTTCAACCACGCCTGGTTCGCGTCATTCATCCCCGGCGGAGACATCGCCAAGGCCTATGCGCCGCATGGCATGATGGTCGGCGCCGGCATCGTGGCTCTCGTCCAGGTGGCGATCATCATCATGCGCCGCGGCAGGGTGCATGCCCACTCCGCTGGCGCCATGCGCACGCCAGCCGAGGTGCGACGCTCGATCGGCCTGGGCAGCCTGATATATCTGCTGATCGCGGTGGTGATCGCCACCTTGGGCGGGCTTGTGGCACAGCTCCCGGTTGGCATGCTGGTGCTGTTCCTGATCTACGCTGCATTCGCCGCACTGATGCACGAACTGATCGTCGGCCTGGCCGCGATGCATTCCGGCTGGTTCCCTGCCTTCGCGGTTGCATTGATCACGCTGGTGATCGGCATGCTGATCGGCTTTCCGCCGGTGGCGCTGGCGCTGTTGGTCGGCTTCTCCGCCGCCACCGGTCCGGCGTTCGCCGACATGGGCTACGACCTGAAGGCCGGCCACATGCTGCGTGGCTACGGCAGCGACCCCGAGTTCGAGCGCGACGGCCGACGTCAGCAGCTCTTTGCCGCGATGTTTGCCTTCGTGATTGCCGGAGCAGTGGTGCTGATCGCCTATCCCGGCTTCTTCGCGCAGAACCTCGTTGCACCGGTCGACCGCGTCTACGTCGCGACGATCAAGGCCGGCGCCTCTGCGGATGTCGCATGGTCGCTGGTCGAGTGGGCAATCCCCGGCGCAATCATCCAATACCTCGGCGGCCCACGCCGGCAGCTCGGCATTCTGTTGGCAACCGGGCTGCTCATCCCGTTTCCGCTCGCCGGCTGGGCCGTATTGATCGGCATCGCCTGCCGCATCCTGTGGGAACGCTTCGCCAAGGCCGAGGGCATGGAGGTGTTCGGCGCCGGCGTCATCGCCGGCGATGCGCTGTTCGCGTTCTTCACCTCCACCTGGAAGGCCGCATTCCGATAGCCGTAGTACCTGCTGCTATTGCCTGGCCGCGGATCCGCGCTGCATGAACAAGTACTCGTCATGGCTGGCGAAGGCCGGCCATCCATGTCTTGCCTTTATACGCGCGGCACAGTCTGCACATGGCTTCTTGTTAGGATGATGCACTGACGGTGGTGCGGCGTAAGCTTGCGTAAGCATCCGGTAAGCCATACGCTGGCCCCGCCTAACCAATAAAAAACGGGGGTATCCGATGAGCAGCCAAAGGATGCTGGCGATTGCGATTATTACGGGGGCGTTTGCCGTCGTAGGCGGCTTGGCCATGTCCGCGCAGGACAAGTACACCCTGAAAGTACCAAATGGACTCGCGTTCTCTGAGTTCAGAGGATACGAGGATTGGCAGGTTGTCTCCGTCAGTCATGACAACGGCTTACTGGCCGCAATCCTCGCTAATCCTGTGATGATCGATGCTTATCGGGCTGGCGCTCCTGGCAACGGCAAGCCGTTCCCCGACGGCTCCAAGCTGGCGAAGATCCATTGGAACCCGAAACAGATGGAGACGTCCCCCGCAGCGACGGTGCCGGGTACCCAGCATGATATGGATTTCATGGTGAAGGACAGCAAAAGGTTCGCGGACAGCGGCGGGTGGGGATGGGCCACTTTCGACTATGACGCTGCAACCGATACGTTCAAGCCCGGCACTTTGGCTGACCATCCGCCACAGGCGAACGACGCCAAGTGCGGGTTCGCGTGCCATACGAGCGTGAAGGCAAGAGACTATGTCTTCACGGATTACAGTCACAGGTAAACCGATCCGTTGCCACGCGCCTAGCGCAACAACGCGTAGCCGCAGCGGGCACTGTCATTGCGAGTTCCACACCTGCCTTGCGGCGGATGAAACCGGTACTCGTCATGGCCGGCGAAGGCCGGCCATCCACGTCTTCACTTGATGCGCGCGGCACAGTCTTCTCATGGTTTCTTGTTAGGACGATGCACTGCACCGATCGCGCCGGCGAATTCAGGGTGCGCTGTAGCAGTATTTTTTGAGCGTGGCCGTCATAGGTGAATCTGGCGTTGGCGGCGACGTAAAATCCGTCAGGAATGCGACAAACGAACCCAGCTCGTCATTCTGGGCCTGCGAACGGCGCTGCCTTATCGGAATGCCAGCCTGGGTGAGGGGATTGTAGCTGTTCGTCAGCACGGAAGGACTCTCAGAACTGGCTTGGACCGGGAAATAGGCCAACGCACTCGTGCCGGAAGTCGGATATTTGCCGTCTAGACAGATCGCCGACATTGCAACAAAGCCAACCGGATCGGTCCGCGCGATAACGGCGTTGTAGGCGGCAGTGATGTTAGGATATTCGTGAACATGGCTGTTGCTGGAAAGCGGCGGCGTTAGACCATAGGTGCCGATCAACACCGACTGTGCCGCTACGCCATATGGAGCAAGCTCCGGGTCGGCTATAGCCACCGATGAGTAGGTGGAACTGTAGCCGCAGGTGCCAGTTCCGCATGACAGGTCGACACCTTGTGTGTTGCTCAACAAGGCGAGAATGCCCCCAGCGTAGTTGAACGTGTATAGCGGTGGACGTCTCGATAAATTATATGAAGCAACAAGTTCAAAATGATTGATCAGCAGATCTTGCGGCGTCGCAGTGTCTGCGGCGAGGAAAAGATCCACCCCCGCCGTGTTGCCGCTGATGATGTTGCTTTCAAGGGTGGCCGTCGCCCCATTGTCAACCACGGTAACGGTCCAGCCTGGGTTGAGGGCTTGGAACGCACTGATAAGGTCGGTTATCGCGCTGTTCGACGGAGGAACACCGTAAAAATTTGATGCGACTGCAAGGTTTATATTTGCCGGCTCGTCCCACGCGAAGGCTGCAACCGAAGAGCACATGAAAATTGACGCTGATATAGCTCCCACCACTCGCTTATGTTGTCCGCTTGACATTGCCCCATCTCCGCTCTGGTTTCGTTATTCCCAAGCTCATACCACAGCATCGTGTCTCGGCTGCTTGGGCACCAAAAGGCTTCGATCCAAGGGAAGTATGGGACGGTGCCCGCCGCGTCGAGTTTTCCAGCCACTGCGCTAGGCCCGCCAGGGCCGATGGCACTGGCAGTCGTAATATTCTTTTGGATATAGCCGGGTAAGTCAAGGCCTCAGCGTCCGGCCTCTCACAATGTCAAACTGCCGCAACTGTTGGTGCCTGAAAATTAAGTGCGTATGCACCCCACGCGATGCTTCGTCCGGCGGTAAGCGTCGCATTCAACGGCCCTACTGATTTACTGTAAATGCTGACAGCACAGGGGCCGCCCGTCACCAGCCGCGCTTCGCTACGCCTCGATCTCGAAATGCGCCTCGGTCGGTTTCCCCGCGCGGCCGTTGATCGGCAGAATGTCCTGCGGGCACGCAGAGAATGCGACCACCAGATCCATCTCCGCGCGCAGCCGAACATAGCTGCCGGGCGTCGACACCGGCGGTTCGAACGACAACACGCCATCCGCAGTCCAGGGGATATTCATGAACAGGTTGAGCGGGCTCGGCGTCTCCGGCGGCGTCAGACCCAGTTCGCGCAGCCCCTGCGCCAGATTGTCAGTGCAGTTGTCGTGGTATTCGGTGCAGCCGAGCTCTTCGTAGCGATAGCGATCGCACGCGGCCATCAGCGTGTCATGGATGCCGCCCGAATTATCCTCCAGCACGGTCAGGATCGGCCGCCGATGATTGGTCAGCAGCGCAGCGCCGACGCGCGGGATGAGCCGGTGCATCGTGGCGCGGCTGTGCTCCATCGACATGAACTCGGTCATGTCGTGACGGTTGAACGCCCAGGTATCGACCACCTGCTCGCCGTGCGTGTTGATGACGCGGACCACTTGGCCGGCCGCTACGAACGCCGCCTTGCCGCGTCGCGCCGGTATCGCGATGGCCGCCATCAGCGCGCCGCCACCACGGCGCACGCGCGGCCGTTCGCGGTGGCCGCGCCAGCGCGAACCAGTTGCGGATAACGGCCGGCGGCCAGTGCATCGAGGCTCGAAGCTGGCAGATGCAGCTGTGCAGCGTAGTGCCAGTAATACACCAACGCGTCCTGCACCGACGCACGGGTGAAGGCGCTCGGGATCGCCTCGACGAACATCAGCGGGTCGCCCTGATCGCGCACCTCATCGACCCATTTGCGCAGCCCGCCCTGACCCTGCCCGTAGCTGGCCAATATCCGAATGAGGTCGCCGTCGATCGCGTCATCCTGCGCGAGCGCCAGCAGATACTGCTGCCCGATCGCCAGATTGACCGCCGGGTCCTGCAGTTGCTCAGCTCGCTCGCCCGACACCGCCTGCGCCGTGCTGGGCATGATCTGCATCAGACCGCGCGCGCCGGCACTCGAAATGGCCGCCGGATCGAAATTCAACTCACGGCGGACCAGCGCATAGACGAGCGGCGGATCGACCAGGAAACCGCTGGCAGGCCGCAGCCGCGTGAGGCCCGCGCCATCTGGCCGCGCCACGCCTCGCTGTTCGATCTCGGCAGCCAACGGACCGAAGCCCATGGCGCGCGCGGCCAGGGCTAGGGAGCGATCGAACACGCCATCCCGCTGAGTATCCGCCCATAGCGCGCGCAACTCCGCTTCGGCCAGCAGGTTCTCGCCCACTTGCAGCAGGGCGAAGGCGCGGCGCCCCTGGGGTGTCGCCTCAAGCGCTTCGAGGTCGGCGTTGCCGATTGTCTCGCCCGGAACGCAGTCGATCGCGGGGCCAAGCGAGCGGCGGGCGATCAGCCCATAGAATGTGCCGCCTTCCTGTGCGGCGCGACGCATCCAGACGGCGAACCGGCCACGGTCGCCGCCGCGCTGCGCCACGTGTCCTGCCCAGAAGCCGCCGGCGGCTCGCAGCGCCGGGGTCGGCGCGGTGCGCCAGGCGGCGTCGAACAGCCTGGTCGCCGTGTCAGACTGGCCAAGCCGCACCGCGGCCAGCCCACCCACAAACAGACCCTCGGCGTCGACCTGTTGAGTTTGAGCGGCCGCCATCGCCTCGGCATCGCGGTTCTGCACGAACAGCAGGCGCGGCGAGCCCGCAACCCGTCGCGCCACACGCTGCGGCGTCGGCAGCGGATCAGCCACGGCTGCCGTCGCGCCCGGCGCCACAAGCTCCAGCAGAGTCCGGATGGCCGGGGCCTCCGGCTGATCGCCGAACCTGGCAAGCCAGCCGGCGAGTTCGGCCGTGCTGACCACGCTGCGCAGATAGCGGTCAGCCAGAATCGCGCCAAGCAGCAGATCGTTCCCCAGTCGCCCCGTTTCGCGGGCGGCATCAGCGACTGAACCACTGTCCTGGAGAAGGAATATTCTCCGAACCTGGACAGCCTCGGAGGGGGAGAGTGGCTGCGGAAGCCCTACGCCTGACGCGCCCCGCAAGCCGATTCGCGGCACCGCCAGCGCACTCTGGTCGCCGGTTTCGCCCGTTCTCTGCGCTTGCGCAACACTATAGCCGCTCGTCGCCACAAGAACAGCGACGAGCATCCCCGCACAAGTCCCCAGAGCACGGGTCAATTGTGACCCTCGCCCCCGCATTCATCGCCAATACACGGTGAGATCAGGGTTGGCAACACTGGCCCGGATCAAGTCAGGGCGAGGCTCCCGCGCCCGTCATTGCATGCACACGTCGGTAGGTGCATCGGCGCGGCCGCCGTCCATTGGTGAAGTATTCGCTATTACTTTGACAATACACTGATGCAGGAACAGTCTTTTGCGACGACTTGGCGACCCCAGTCAAACATTGACCTCGCCAGTATCGCGACCGCACATCGGCATATGCGCCTGATCCGCCTGTCGCTCACCGACTTCCGCAACTACGCTGCTCTGACCTGGCGGCCGGCCGCGCGGATCAGTGTGTTGTTCGGCCCGAACGGCAGCGGCAAGACGAACCTGCTGGAGGCGGTATCGCTGCTGGTTCCTGGCAGAGGCCTGCGCGGCGCGCGCAACGCCGACCTGCCGCGGCACGCCGGCCCGGGCGGCTGGGCAGTCGCCGGACGCTTCGCCACCGCGGAGGGTGAGGTGGACATCGGCACCGGCACACCGGCGCCAGGCTCAGAGCCTATCCATCGGCCAGATTCCGGAAATCGTCGTGTGTTCCGCCTGGACGGCGCCACGCCGCGCAGCCAGGCGGAAATCGCCGCCCGCGTCGCCGCAGTCTGGCTCACGCCTCCGATGGATCGGCTGTTCCATGAGGGCACGTCCGGCCGTCGGCGCTTCCTCGACCGGTTGGTCTGGGCGCTGGAGCCCGGCCATGCGCGCGAGGTCGCCGCATACGAGGCCGCCACGGCGCAGCGCAACCGCCTGCTGGCGGACGGCACGTCCGATGCGTCCTGGCTGGCCGGGCTGGAGGATGCCATGGCGCGGCACGCGGTCGCGGCCACCGCGGCGCGGCTGGCCCTGGTCGCGCGGATCAACGCGGTGCCGGCGTTTCCGGGCTTCCCGGTGGCCCGCATGACCCTGGCCTGCGCGATCGCCGAACGCCTGGAGGGCGCGCCGGCGCTGGCGGTCGAGGACTGGCTGCGCGACAGCCTCGCCCGGGCCCGCGGTCGCGACGCCGCGGCGGGATCGGCTGCGATCGGTGCCCACCGCGCCGACATGCTGCTGGCCGACGCGACCACCGGCGCTTCCGCGGCAATCGCCTCCACCGGCGAGCAGAAGGCGCTGCTGGTCGGCGTGATCCTGCGCCATGCCGCGCTGATCGCCGAGACCCGCGGCTTCGCGCCGATGCTGCTGCTCGACGAACCGGCGGTTCATCTCGATCCCGACCGCCGCGCGGCACTCTTCGCGGCTCTGGCGCAACTGCCCGCGCAGACCCTGATCACCGGCACCGATGCGGCGACATTCCTGCCGCTCGCCGGTATCGCGGAGGGCCTGCGTGTACACGGCGGAGAATTGCTGCCGGATCGGTATTTTCCGCCACCGGAATCGCCCGATACCCCTGTGCCCGGAACCCTGTAGCGGCTATATATCTAGAGTATCCGAACCAGCCCCTGGAGTCTCTCGTCGGTATGTCCGAAGACACCGCGCCGCAACCTGATGCCGACGCCTATGACGCCGCGTCCATTTCCGTCCTCAAGGGCCTCGATGCAGTGCGTCGACGGCCGGGCATGTACATCGGCGACACCGACGACGGCTCGGGTCTGCACCACATGGCGTTCGAGATCATCGACAACGCGGTGGATGAGGCGCAGGCCGGCTTCGCCTCGCGCGTCGAGCTGGTGCTGAACGGCGACGGCAGCGTGACGGTGCGCGACGATGGGCGGGGCATTCCGACCGACATCCATGTCGAGGAAGGGATTTCCGCGACCGAGGTGGTGCTGACCCGATTGCACGCCGGCGGGAAATTCAACCAGAACTCCTACAAGGTGGCCGGCGGTCTGCATGGTGTCGGGGCGGCGGTGGTCAACGCGCTCTCCGAGTGGATGGAGGTGCGCGTCTGGCGGCACGGCATCGAGCACTTCATCAGGTTCAGGAATGGCGATGCGGAGGCGCCGCTCGCGCTGGTCGGTCCGGTCCCCGACCATGTCCGCGGCACCGAGGTGACGTTCAAGCCAAGCCCGGTCACCTTCACCCGCACCGAATTCGATTTTGCAGTCCTCGAGCGGCGGCTGCGTGAACTGGCGTTCCTGAACTCCGGCGTTACCATCGTGCTGCGCGACGAACGCCACCCGCCGGCAACCGAAAGCGTGCTGCACTACGAGGGTGGCCTGATCGCCTTCGTCGAGTGGCTCGATCGCGGCAAGACCGCGGTGTTCACCCCGCCGATCAATCTGCATGCCTCGGATGAGGCGCAGGGCATGCGGGTGGAGTTCGCCCTGTCGTGGAACGACAGCTACCACGAGACCATGCTGTGCTTCACCAACAACATCCCGCAGCGCGACGGCGGCACGCACCTCGCCGGCTTCCGCCAGGCCCTGACCCGCGTGGTGACCAAATACGCCGAGGGGATGGGCAAGAAGGACCAGCTCCAGCTTGTCGGCGAGGACATGCGCGAGGGCATGACCGCCGTGCTGTCGGTGAAGGTGCCGGATCCGAAGTTCTCCTCGCAGACCAAGGACAAGCTGGTGTCGTCCGAGGTGCAGCCGGTGGTGCAGGCGGCCGTCGCCGACGCGGTGTCGCACTGGTTCGAAACTCACCCCAAGGAGGCCAAGGGTGTCGTCCAGAAGGTGATGGACGCGGCCTCCGCGCGCGAGGCCGCCCGCAAGGCGCGCGAACTGACGCGGCGCAAGGGTGTGCTCGACGTCTCGACCCTGCCCGGCAAGCTGGCCGACTGCCAGGAGCGCGACCCGGCAAAGTGCGAGATTTTCATCGTCGAGGGAGACAGTGCCGGCGGCTCCGCCAAGCAGGGACGCGATCGCAAGAACCAGGCGATCCTCCCGCTGAAGGGCAAGATCCTGAACGTCGAGCGCGCCCGCTTCGACCGCATGCTGGGCAGCGCCGAGATCGGTACCCTGATCACCGCGCTCGGCACCGGCATCGGCCGCGGCGAGCCTGAACAGGGCGGGTTCGACATCGCCAAGCTGCGCTACCACCGCATTGTCATCATGACCGACGCGGACGTGGACGGCTCGCATATCCGCACGCTGCTGCTGACGTTCTTCTTCCGCCAGATGCCGGACCTGATCGATCGCGGCCACCTGTACATCGCGCAGCCGCCGCTGTACCGCGCCAAGCGCGGCAACGATGAGCGCTACCTCAAGGACGATGATTCGCTGGAGCGGTTCCTGCTCGACAAGGCGCTGGCGGATTCGCGGCTGACCTACGCCGACGGCGCGGTATTCGAGCGCGAGGAGCTGCGCGAGCACGTCCGCTGGCTGCGCTATGTCGCGTCGTTGCTGCGCCGGCTGTCGGTGACCGCACCGATCGCCTACCTGGAGCAGGTTGCCATCGCGGGTGCCTTGAAACAGGACCCCACGCGCGCCATCGAAGCAGCGCCTGCACTGGCCTCGCGGCTGAACGCTGTCTCGCTACCCACCGAGCGCGGCTGGGTCGTCAGTGCCGACGGCGGCCTGACCATGTCGCGCATGGTGCGCGGTGTGGCGGAGCGCTACACGCTGGATGCCGCGTCGCTGCGCAGCGAGGACGCGCGACGGCTGGACGGCTTGGCCGAAGATCTGGCGCGCCGCTTCGCCGAGCCGGCGAAGCTGAAGCTGGACGCGTTGGAGGTGGCGGTGCCAGGCCCCGCCACGGCGTTCGATCGCATCATCGCCCATGGCCGGCGCGGACTGACGGTGCAGCGCTTCAAAGGCCTGGGCGAGATGAACCCCGACCAGTTGTGGCACACCACGCTCGATCCGGCGGTTCGCACGCTCCTGCAGGTAAAGGTCGGCGATACCGAGGAAGCCGCCCAGGTATTCAGCACCCTGATGGGCGACGTGGTCGAACCGCGCCGCGACTTCATCGTAGGCAATGCCCTAAAGGTCGCGAACCTCGACGTATAGCGGATTGAGGGAGCCTGGCTGTGATTCGGCGTACGGTCTGAGGCTGATCGACCGCGCCGAATAACACTGTGGGCTCGTCAAGCAGCGATCACGCGGACGATTTGTCCGGCAACGCGACCGTAGACGCTCGGAAAAGGTGCTTCTCACCACCTTACGCGGGCTCGGACTAGCCCGAAGTTTTCACTTGCGTTGATTTGAACGACGAATCCTTTCTGTGGGTTAGCTTCGTGAGTTTTTGATTTTGTGTCCATGTAGGGATTCCCAAATAGGCCGGGATGTGATTCGATTCGGGCCATGTTCATCGAGACGGTGCCCAATCGGACGTCGCCGCCAGCGGTGCTGTTGCGGGAGAGCTACCGCGATGAGCAGGGACGCGCGCAGAAGCGCACGCTGGCCAACCTGAGCAAACTGCCGGACGATGTCGTCGATGGTCTGCGAGCGCTGCTCAGGGGCGGCACGGTGATCGGCACCAGACCGGACGAGATGCGGATCGAGCGATCGTTGCCGCATGGCCACGTGGCCGCGGCGCTCGGCATGCTTCGCAGGATCGCGCTGGACCGGCTGATCCTGAGCACGGCGAAGGACGCGGAGTCGCGGCGACATTGCGATCTGGTGGTGGCGATGATCGTGGACCGGCTGATCACGCCGCGTTCCAAACTCGGGTTTGTCCGCGCGGTGGACCAGGAGACCGCGACATCGAGCCTGGGCGCGGTGCTGCGTCTGGGCGAGGTGAAGGAGCGCGAGGCCTACGAGGCACTGGACTGGCTGCTCGAACGCCAGCAGCGGATTGAGAACGGCTTGGCAAGGCGGCATCTCCAGGATGGTGTCTTGGTGCTCTACGACGTGAGTTCATCGTATTTCGAGGGTCGCTGTTGTCCGCTGGCGCAGCATGGCTACAGCCGTGATCACCGCGGTGATCGCCCACAGATCGTGTATGGGCTGTTGTGCACACGAGACGGATTGCCGGTTGCGGTCGAGGTGTTTGATGGCAACACGGCCGACCCGGCGACGCTGAGCGCGCAGGTCGAGAAGCTCAAGGATCGCTTCGGCATCAGCCGCGTGGTGCTGGTCGGCGACCGCGGCATGATCACCTCGGCGCGGATCGGCGCAGACCTCAAGCCGGCCGGTGTGGATTGGATCACCTGCCTGCGGGCACCGGCCATTCAGGCGCTGGCAACAGAGAACGGGCCGTTGCAGCTGTCACTGTTCGACGAGCGCGACCTGGCCGAGATCAGCGCGCCCGAGATGTTCCCCGGCGAACGGCTCATCGTCTGTCGCAACCGCGAACTCGCCGCCGAGCGTGGGCGCAAGCGCGAGGAACTGCTGGCCGCCACCGAACGCGAGTTGCTCCGCATCCAGGCGCAGGTCCGCCGCAGGCACTCGCCGCTGCGCAGTGCCGCTGAGATCGGCCTGGCGGTCGGTGGCGTGGTGAACAGTCGGAAGATGGCCAAGCACTTCGCCGTGGAGATCCGCGACGGCCACTTCGCCTTCCAGCGCCGGACGCAGCAGATAGAACAGGAGGCCCGTCTCGACGGCATCTACGTGATCCGCACATCCGTGCCGGCCGAGCAGCTCGATGCGAATGAAGCGGTGCAGGCCTACAAGGACCTGTCCCGCGTCGAGCGTGCCTTCCGCAGCCTGAAGACCGTCGATCTCGATATCCGCCCGATCCGCCATTGGACCGCACCGCGGGTGCGCGCCCACGTCTTCCTGTGCATGCTCGCCTATCATGTCGAATGGCATCTGCGAGACGCCCTGGCACCGCTGTTGTTCCATGACACCGGGCGTGCTGCCGCGAGGGCAGAACGATCCTCCCCCATTGTCAGCACCGAGCCATCCGAGCTCGCCAAGGCCAAGAAGGCGACAAAGCGCTCAGCCAACGGTCTGCGCGTCATGGGCTTCGCCGGCCTCATGACGCATCTAGGCACACTGACCCGCAACACCATGCGCGTGCCGCTTCGCCTCGCGCATCGGTTCACGCTGTATGCCGAGCCAACCAAGCTCCAGGAGGACGCATTCAGGCTGCTCAACATCCAACCAACGCGTGTCCAGTAGCCCGAAAGGCTGATCTCCAAATCATGGAATCAAATCAACCTCTTGCGCAGTTCACAAATGCAAACTTCGGGCTAGAAAGCTCCTGCAGCGTGTTCGGCCACCCAAAAATCCACAATTTCCCTGAGTAGCTCGTCAGCGCCGATTTGGCTGCCGTCGTCGCGGATCACGTAAAGAGGTCTGCGAAACGCGGATGAAAAAGCCGAGCTAAATCCCGATTGCGTTCCCGTCCCGACCCGGTTCCCAAAGTGCTTGGTGCCATTGGTCAGTCGTCGCGCGAGATCGAACATTTCCGCCAGGTGGTCTTTTGCAGGGTGGCTGGAATAACGCGCTTTGAAGTCTGCCTTGAAGTCTTTCCCGGGGGCTGTGTTGACCCACTCATACAGATGATAGCCGAAGACCGCGCATGTCAGGGCGAAGCGCGAGGAGGCGTTGTCGGAGAGGAAATCGCGGTGCTGAGGCAGAAGCAACTGGTCAAAAAATTCTGCTGGTGTCGTTATGCCAAAACTTCCCGAGTGGCTCATGCCACAGTCCTCTGCCGTGGTTCGATAAACTCAATTCCCAAAACCTAATTCCTTCCGCCGCGGCGGCTGGCGCGTGGCGGAGTGATTGTGATTAGTTAGGGTCGGTTGGCGCTCCGCAAATACGATTGATCTCGTTGGCTTTGGCCAAGAGATTCTCCGATACTCACTGACAGTGTCAGGAAGAAAAGCCGACACCTTGGAGGCTGGGGCTCCTGGTTGTTGTGTGTCAAAAGACAACATCGATGGCCTGGGCGCCTCTGTGTATATGTTATCGTCGAGATATTTACGCCGCAAAGTGGAAACACGTTCAGCTTCAGAGTTGTCTGCCGCAATCAGGTCGGACACCACCTTCGCAAAAGAAGCCGCTGTGTCGCTTAGCCCCTTGGCCGCCGCTGGGGCATTTCGCCAACCCTGGGTCGTTGCGTTCAGAGATCCGTAAAGCAGCGCCGGCAGTGCCAGAAGCGCGACGACCGAGCGCACCCAGGATGGTAAACTTGATAGGAAGCTCTCCACCTGCGGTGTCTCGTCTTTGATGGCGGGCGTCTCCTTGACTTAGATTTTCAGGCAATGGCGAGCTGGGCGAGAAATTGGGTGACGATAACGCCGGTTTCTGGGAGCAAACCGCGCACGGCGGCCCGGCTCATGTGTCCATTGTCTCGCCCAGTGGCGCCGACCGTGCGCCGCCGGAAACGATCGCCACGAATACCGCGATGGCTAGAGCGACTTCGACCCATGCCCCATCCCAGCCTTTGATGAATGCAACTAGAAGCGAAACTAAACAAGCGATGCGTCTAATAGCGCTGACAACTCGTTTACGTAAAAGGTTCCCAGCGTGCCAGCCACACTGCCGCCAGAAACGTCCGGCGCAGAGCAGCGGGCCAGCGCCTAAAGGCACTTCCGAACCTCGTCATGCGGAACCAAAAGTATTGCGTGGCAGGAAAGCCGGGACGAGTGGAAGCATACCCCTTTCGATACGAAATAAGCCCTGACTTAGCCAGCATGTTCAGCATGACGTAGTAGGCGCCCTGTTGGCTGGCACTCTCGACGCTCCTGCCAGCGACTGGCGGGTCGACCTCGTTCTGGCCGAGCCACGTTGTGCCGGCCAACCGCTCCAAGAACGGTTGTGCCAGGTTATCGGCGAGCCGTCCCATCTGCATCGTGTGTGACAGACGCCTCCAGTTGGATGGGACAGAGGGCGGTTCGGGTGGCTTCATCCTGGCCTCCCCTCTTGCAGCCGATTTCATTCGCTCCGGCGCCCGTCAAAAACTGGTGGCCTGGTCCTGACCGCTCATCCGTCAGCGGCCTCTCTCAACAACTCGCCGAGCGTCACGGGGTAGGCCTGCGGCACCGGCAATGGCGGAACGTCGTCAATCGTCTCGGGCATCCGACGCAGCGCCCGGCGATACAACTTCGCCACGTCGATCCTCTGCTCCATCGACGCGGCAAACGCCGCCCTTGCGTCATCGCGATGCCCGCGCGCCAATGCGGGACTTTGCTCGACAACGGCCTGGCCTCCGCCTTCAGGTCATGCAGCAGTGCCTGCACGAGGTGTGACTCGACCGCGCGCAACTGGCTCCGCCCCACGTCTTCGATCTCCTCGGCCACGTTCAGCCAGTCGAATTCCGCTTCATTCACCAGTTCGCCGGCCGCCATGCGCCGCAGCAGATCCGTTTGCCGCTCGGTCCATTGCAGAAAGTCCGTGTCGTAGAGGTCGCTCATGCCGACTCCTGTGCGAGCCGATCGACCAGCCACATGGTCATCAACGCCGATCGGCTGACGTGCCGGCGCTCGGCGGCCGCGTCGAGCTTGTCCACCAGGGCTGGCGCGATGGTGAAGGTGATCTGCGTCTTGCTGCCACGCTGCCAGCGGGGGGCGGGTCTGGCGTCCGGGGCGCCCGCTATGAATGCCTCGGCGTCGGCCGCTTTGCCGCGTTTCGTAATTGCCATTGCAGCTATCCTCAGTTGACTGCCACCTTAGCCGCAGATGATAGCGCCTTGCCGAGCAGGGCTGCCAGTTCGGCGCCGGTCTTGGGATCAGGCCGCAAAAATACAGAACTCGAGGAGGCAGTATCAATTGTCGGCGCCGATAGTCTGGCCTCCCCTTCCCCTTCCGGGAGGGGGCTGGGGGAGGGGCCGTATCGCCCGCTTGCCGCAGGGCCGATGGCATGGCTAGGTCGTCGCCCTCGCGGTAGTGACCGGAAACACCCATGGCGGCAAGCGCGAAGCGGCAACTGCACCTCAACCTCTTCATCCACGGCCGCGGCCATCATGAAGCCGCATGGCGCCATCCGTCCGCCTCGCCGCTGCCGCTCACCGACATCCGCTACTACACGGACCTTGCTCGCAAGGCGGAAGCCGCGCTGTTCGATTCCGTCTTCCTCGCGGACACCCTCGCGGTGGGCGACGATGTGGCGCGCGCGCCACGCACCTGGCTGGAGCCCATCACCGCACTCGCCGCTCTTGCCGGCGCAACCACCCGGATCGGCCTGATAGCCACCTGCTCCACCACCTACACCGAGCCATTCAACCTGGCACGGCAGTTCGCCTCGCTGGACCACATCACCGGTGGGCGGGTCGGCTGGAACATCGTGACCACGTGGCTCGCGACGGCATCCAGCAACTACGGCGGGGAGGGCCCGCTGGATCACGCCGACCGCTACGAGCGCGCCGAGGAGTACATGCGCGTCGTGACCGGGCTGTGGGACAGTTGGTCAGACGACGCCGTGCTCGACGACCGCTCCAGCGGCCAGTATGCGCGCGCCATTGGCATTCGCGCCCTACGCCACGCCGGGCCGTATTATCGCGTGGCCGGACCGCTGAACCTGCCGCGCGGTCCGCAGGGTCGGCCGGTCTTTGTCCAGGCCGGTTCGTCCGAGACCGGTCGCCGCTTCGCCGCGCGGTATGCCGAGGCGGTGTTCACCGCCCAGATGGAAAAGGCGACGGCCCGGGACTTCTACGCCGACCTGAAGACCGCGGCAGCCTCGGCAGGCCGCGCGCCGGAGCATGTGCTGATCCTGCCGGGGCTGAGCCCGGTGATCGGTGCCACCGAGGCCGAGGCACAGCGCCTGGCGCGAGAACTGAACGACCTGAGCGATCCCGAGGTGGGGCGCAAGCGGCTGTCAGGCAGGTTCGGCGGGCATGATTTCTCGCACCTTCGCCTCGACGCGACGTTGACGCCCGAGGACTTCCCTGATCCCGGCACCGTGGAAGCGGCACGCAGCCGCACCGAGGTGATCATCGGCCTGGTGCGTCGGGAGAAACCCACCTTGCGGCAGTTGCTGGGCTACCTGGCCGGTGCCCGTGGCCACTTCGTGACCGCCGGCACGCCTGAACAGATCGCCGACCTGATCGAGGACTGGTTCCACGATCGCGCAGCGGACGGCTTCAATCTGATGCCGCCGATATTGCCGGCGATGCTGGAGGTGTTCATCGCCGAGGTGGTGCCGCTACTACAGCGACGCGGATTGTTTCGCACGGCCTATGCCGGCCAGACCCTGAGGGCGCATTATGGGCTGCCACGACCGGATGTGCGCTTCCCTTAAGCTCATCTCGGGCCGCTTTACCCGACCTTAAGCCGGTTGGCGTCTGATGGCGCCATGTCCGCCAGCTCCGCCCGCCTCGAAGAGCTCGTGCGTACCGCCGTCCGTGCGGAACTCGACGACCTGCGCCGCTTCGTCGATCGCCGCATCGCCGAATTGAGCATGGAAATCCATGCCACGGTCCAACTCGTCGACTTCAGCGAGACAAACCTGTCAGCCCGGCTCGCCGGCATCCATGACCAGATCGCCGAGGTTCTCGCCCCGCCGGTGGCAGCGACCCACAACAGCGGCGTCGAGTTGGAGGCGGTCGTTCAGGCCACCGAGAATGCTGCCAACCAGATCATGGAGGCGGCCGAAGCCATCGGCAATTGGCTCCAGGCAGGCGGCGATCCGGCCGCGCTGCCGGCCGTGACCAGGCAGGTCAACGCCATCTTCGAGGCCTGCACCTTCCAGGACCTGACCGGCCAGCGGGTCCGTCGCGCGATCGAACACCTCCAGCAGGTTGAGTCCATGCTGTCGGGCATGGTGCACGGGCAGCCTGTCGAACAACATGCCGGGCCCCCGCCGGAGCTCGAGCAGACCGACATCGACAGCATGTTCGGCTGACTCAGGTCAGCCCTAACCCGTCTTCGCGGATTAGCGGGTTTTTCGGTTCGGCACCCGTTGCCGATCAATGAGTTGGCCGGAAAGGTCTGCACTACAGCAGGTGGCGAGTGACGGAGCCGGTGGCGATGCGGGGTGGTGGCTGTGGTGGCAATTGGAGCCTGAGCTGCTGGATCAGGAGCCTGAGTTCCGGCTCCGGCTGGGTGTAGCGGGTCAGCAGCAGCTCCCGCCCGTCGGTCGTCGGCAGATGAACATCGATCATCTGGACTGCGGCAAACTTTTCGAGAGCGCTCCGCGCAGTCAGTCCTGGCGCCAACGCATGCAGGCGACGCTGCAGCGTGATCTGCAGACAGTAGGCCAGGAACGCTATGAAAATATGAGCTTCGATTCTGCGCTCTTCCTGATGGAAGACCGGGCGAATCGCCAGATCGCCTTTCAGATTCTTGAATGCCTCTTCGACGGCAACGAGCTGGGTATAGTATTGCCACAGCAGCGCGGGATCGTTCTCGGTGAGGTTGGTCCGCAGCAGATAGCGTCCTTCGCGCCGCCGGATCCGCCGCAGCTTCTGGCGGTTGAGGGTGTAGACGAACATGGAGCTTTCCTTGTCCATCTCGATATCGACCAGGCGCCATGCGGTGGGAGCGCGGGACCGTGCCGCGCTCAGCTTCATCAGCATCTCCTCGCGCGGGATTTCCATTGCGGCCAACTCCCGCAGCCGCTTCCATAGCCACTTCAGTTGGCGACTGCGCATCGCGCGTTCCTTGCTGACGCGATCGACGCTCTCTGCGTACACATAAAGTTCGTCGTCCTCGGCCAGTAGTTTGACCTGGACACCCGCGCGGGCCTTCTGCCAAGGCTTGGTCAGGAGTTGCTTCTCCAAACGCGACAGACGCCCTTTCGGCGTTCCCACCAGATACTGCGCCGGCGGATCGCTGCCGCGCATCTCCGCCAGCACCGCTTCGGTCGGAATGCCTCGATCCATCACCCAGACGCGCCGCGCGCGGCCTGTACTGCCGCTCGATCCTGGCCAGGAACATCCGCAGCGTCGTGCAATCCGCCGTGTTGCCGGGCAGCACCTCGTAGGCCAAGGGCAGACCGTCCGTGGTGACCACCAGTGCGATCACCACCTGCGGGCAGTCCGGCCGCTTGTCGCGGCTGTAACCATGGCGACGCTTGTCGCCTTCCGCCACCTCCGAAGCGTTGATCTCGAAGTACGTGCTGGTCAGATCGTAGAGCAGCACATCGAAATTCGCACCGAACAGGTCGCGCCAACGCGCCATGAGGTGTGAAAACAAATCCGCTTTGTGCCGCAACAGAAGGTCATGGCAGGCGTAAAGCTTGTGCGCCTCTGCCAATCCGAAGTCGGCCTCCAGCAGGTCGGCCATGGCACTCTTGCCGAACCAATCGCGATGCAGCTTCCACTCGCTGCCCGGCGCGATCAGCCGGTACGAGACCAGCACCTGCATCGCGGCTCGGGGAAGCCGGTCGGCTCAGAACCGGTCGAGTTCCAACTCCCGCCACAACTGCCCGGCGAGCCAACAGGCGCCCCATTGGCGCGGCCGGCATAGCCGTATGTCCGACAGGCGAAGTTGGACGACCGACGTGTCGGGCGCGATGCCGGCGCAGCGATCTTCGGGGAACAGCGCGAGTGTCCGCGGATGTCCCGCGTCGTCATCGAATACCTAGATGGCCTTGCGCCACACCGCAGCCTGCGAGGAATTGATCTCCCCCAAGTCAGAACGTGACGCTGCACGACTTGGCCACCTGCAACTCGCTTGTTCTCGACCACACTCCAATAGTCGTGCGTCTTGCCGTCTTTCTTGCGTGGGGTCTTTCGCAGAAACATGACCCAACGAATCTAGCGGTGGGAATCTGCGCCTGGGAATAGGGTAGGTCTTCACTACAGCCGATTTCCGCCATTCTCAAACAATACTCTCCACAGATATCAAATACTTATCAAAGGCTGCGAGGCTGAAATCGGTGCATCAGAGAGGCGAATCCGCGAAGACGGACTAGCCTGGATTTCTCAAACGAGAGAGGTGCATCGGGGCTGAGAATTGAGAAAAGTGTTGTGCGAGAACAGTTTTTTCCGAATCCAGGATGGCCCCGATGCAGACAGAGTGTAGCGCGACGCTGTTCGAATTTGAAGCGGTTGAACGGCGAGCGGTGATGGCTGGTTTCGACGGCGGCGACATCACCTCGAACGCGGGGGCGCTGCTGTTGGGGCAGGTGGATCGTGGCCTTGGACTGATCCGTCGGTTCGCCGGTTGCTTCACCGACCGTCGCGATGCTCGTTACGTTGAGCACCGGGTTGAGACACTGGTGGGACAGCGGATCTTTGGCCTGGTGCTGGGCTACGAGGACCTCAATGACCACGACGAGCTGCGCAAAGACCCAACATTCGGCGTGCTGACCGGCAAGCTGCATCCGGTGCTGCGATCGGACTGTGAAGCACTGGCGGGCAAGAGCACGCTCAATCGTCTCGAGCACACGCCCAAACGCCATGCCGCGAAGTATCACAGGATCGATTGTGACGGGCCACAGGTTGACGCGCTGCTGGTAGAGCTTTTCCTGGAGGCGCATGAGCGTGCGCCGCGCGAGATCGTGCTCGATCTCGACAATACCGACATTCCGCTGCACGGCGCTCAGGAAGGCCGGTTCTTCCATGGTTATTATGACGCGTACTGCTACCTGCCGCTCTACGTGTTCTGCGGCCGGCATCTGCTGCTGGCCCGGCAGCGGCGTGCGAATGTTGCCGGCAGCGATGGCGCGATCGAAGAGATGACGCGCATCATCGGCCAGATCCGCCAGACGTGGCCGCGCGTGCGCATCATTCTGCGCGGTGACAGCGGCTTCGCCAACGAGCCGCTGATGCGGTGGTGCGAGGAGCATCGCGTCGATTATGTGTTCGGTCTGGCACGCAATTCCCGCCTGGAGGCCGCGCTCGGCAAACAGGGTGCCGAGGCCAGGCGCCTGTGCCTGGCCTCGGGCAAGCCCGCCCGGGTGTTCCGTGACTTCCGCTATCGCACGCGTGACAGCTGGTGCCGCAAACGGCGCGTTGTCGGCAAGGCCGAGCACACGCCGGACGGTGCCAATCCTCGCTTTGTCGTCACCTCGCTCAAACACGCCCGCATGGCCGATCCCCGTGCCCTCTACGAGGACCTGTACTGCGCCCGTGGCGAGGCCGAGAACCGCATTGGCGAGCAGTTCGAACTGTTCGCAGATCGTGCCTCGTCCGCCACCATGATGGCCAACCAGCTGCGCATGTGGTTCTCGGCGATGGCCTACGTGTTGGTCGACACGTTACGCCGCGTCGGTCTGCACTTTACTCAGTTCGCCGATGCCTCGGCGCAGACCATCCGTCTCAAACTCCTGAAGCTCGGCGCCCAGGTGCGTACCAGCGTGCGGCGCATTCACTTCGCCATGGCCTCGGGATGCCCCAACAAGATCGAGTTCGAACTCGCGTACATCTATCTCCAGCGCGCGTTCAGCTCTGCGTAGGTGCGGCCCACGTCAGACAACCCGGACACCGACGCCCTAGCCACGACACATGCCTTCTCCCACCCGCATGGCGGGAAAGACATAACCTCCGGACTCGCATTGCGCGAGACAAATGAAAAATACCCCCATAGGCCCGGGTGGCGGCCTTCGCATGCTGAAAGCAACCGCTGACAGCCTAGTTCACAGAATAAATGTCGGCGCGTTTGAGAAATCCAGGCTAGCTATTTAGCCTCATCAAGCAGTTGCTCTGGCGGCTATAAGAAGGATTGACCACGGCTACGACCACGCTCGGAGTGGCCATCTTGCCAATGTGACAGCGCAATGGGCCTCGTAATCGCCGACCTTTGGGCTCGCTACTTGAAGGTCGCCACGATCGCTTGCTGACAGATGCCCCGCTCTCCTAGCCCGCCACACTTCGTCAAGAAGAGGCGTGGATGGTATGCGAGGCTGAGTATTCCAGCCGCCGTGCGCCACGCCTTCGGCGGCCGCAAAACGTTCATGACCCCGCTTCACGAAACCGACCGCGACCGTGCCTACATCAAGAGTGTTCCAATGATCGCCGAATGGCGGCAAGGCATCGCGGCGGCAAAGTCCCATCAGGGCGATCTGTTGCAAAGTGAGATCACCCGGCTGGCCGCAGCGTTCCGTAAGGCGATCGGCCAACACTTCACTAAAATGAAGGCGCGCATGGGATACGATACGGTTCATACGCTTCATTCGCTCCGTCATTGCTCCGCACACATGCTGTCCAAAGCCCGCGTCCCGATGCACCAGATCAAAGACTTACCTGATTACGCATAAACCTCAGCCAATTTCAGGAGGCGGTAGGGCATAGGGGTTGTTCGGACGGCAGCCCAAGTGAGGCGCGGGATCATGGCGGCCAGATCGTATCGTCGGTTGAAGCGGCATTCGAATTCGGCGAGGTAGCGCGGGACATGCTTGGTGTTGCGAGATGCGGCAAGCAATGCATTCCGCCGATCAATGCGAGGCGCTCAAGGCGCTGATCGACTCCGCCCACGGCATCGAGGACGTTGCCGCGCGGTTCGGTGTCACGCCGACCGTTGCCCGCCGACGGCTCAAGCAGCGCCCACGCGATCCGACAGCGGCTCACGGCGGCGCTGAAGGCGCTGCAGCAGAAGTTGGGTTCAAAGTGGCGAACGTCGTCGCGACGGCGAAAGCCAGCTGAAGGGCTGACCTATGCGACCCGTCTCACGTGCAGCGTCCCGGTCCCAAGGACGAGATGAGATTCCGGCAGACGAAATGTTGAGTTCCGAAGGTCTTTCTTGGAGGGACACTATTTTCATGTACACAGAAAGCGCGCTGGGTTTCGTCGACTCCTGGAAAGACCTTCTAGGCGCCATCGAGACGAAGAGAGAGGAGCTGAGATAGATGCGACGGAGGACGGTTGCTTGGGCTGACGTTCATCCTAACTCGATGAGCCCCGATCGCGGATTCCACCAAGTGCTGCGAAGAACTGATCCCGACTATCATCAATAGCCGATGCCATGACGTCCGCCGAGCCAGTCAGCATTGACAGCAGTGACACGCAGCCAGTCCAACCAGTCTGATGGCTGGCGCCAATGCCGGCGCCGTTGTCTCCGTGGAAGTATTCGTGAAACAGAATGAGGTCGCGCCAGTGCGCGTCGGTTTGAAACTTCTCGGTGCCGCCATATAGAGGACGCTTGCCGTCCGGTCCGCGATGAAAAATAGCGAAGACGCGGCGGGATATCTCCGCCGCGACTTGCAGCAGCGTTAGCCATCTGCCGGAACCCGTCGGACACTCAACCGTGAACCCATCACCGTAGTAGCGGTACAGATTGAGAAGCGCTCGTACTATCAGGAGGTTCATAGGCATCCAAACCGGCCCACGCCAATTCGAGTTGCCGCCGAAGCTGCCAGACTCCGATTCAGCCGGGTGATAGCCGACAAAATAGCTTCGCTCGCCAACCTGAAACTGGAAAGGGTGGTCACGATGGTGGCGCGACAGGGAGCGAATTCCAAACGGGCTTAGAAATTCCTCTTCATCGAGCATCCGGTGCAACACCCGTCGCAAACGCTCTTCATTCAGAACTGCGAGGAGAGTCCGGCCATTATGGCCTAGTTTATTTGGAAGCGCGATATGCTCAACCAGTTGAGGGAAACGAGTGAGGAAATCCGCCCCCCGCTCGACTGCATCGTGCACCCGCGCGAGTTCCTCTGGCTCGAAGACGGTTGCGGCACAGAGCGGCAGCAGACCGACCATTGAGCGCACCTTGAGCCGCTGCGCGGTCCCATCTGGCAGGCGCAGCACGTCGTAGAAGAAACCGTCTTCTTCGTCCCAAAGATCATCCTGTTGGTCGCCCATGCGACCAAGTGCTGAACCGATCCACATGGAATGCTCGAAGAATTTCAGCGCAAGGGGCTCATAGACCGGGTCGTGTCCTGCCAGCTCCACAGCAATCTGTAGCATTGTCTGGGCGTACAGTGCCATCCAGCCGGTCCCGTCGGCCTGATCCATACGACCTCCGGTCGGCAGCGGTGCGCTCCGATCGAACACCCCAATATTGTCTAGCCCGAGAAATCCGCCTTGAAAGACATTTCGTCCACTGAGATCCTTGCGATTGCTCCACCAGGTGAAGTTGGCAATCAGCTTTTGGAAAACATGCCCAAGGAATCTTGTATCACCAATGCCACCATTTCGCGCCTTGTCGACCTCATAGACGAAGAAGGCCGCCCAAGAATGCACAGGTGGATTAACATCGCCGAAGCCCCATTCATATGCAGGAAGTTGGCCATTTGGATGGATGTAGTCAGCGTGCAGCATGAGTTCGAGTTGTTGCTTGGCGAAGTCAGGATCAACCAGAACCAGAGCCAGGCAATGAAATCCCAGGTCCCAGTTGGCGTACCAGGGATACTCCCACTTGTCCGGCATCGAGATAACCTGGTCATTGAGCATATGAGCCCAGTCAGCGTTGCGGACCGCGACGTTGCTTTTGGATACTGGAAAGGCATGGTGTTCCGCCAGCCAGCGCGCGACATCGAAATGATAGTGTTGCTTGCTCCACAGCATGCCAGCGAGTGCCTGGCGGAAGATGCTTTGCCCGTCCTGATCGAGCTTGGGTGGCGTGATCGCGCTGTAGAATGCGTCAGCCTCCACCCGGCGCTTGGCGAAGATCTCGTCGAAGGCAGCGTCAAAAGCAGGATCATCCAGGCCGCCCCGCTGCAGCCGCAATCGCACAGTTGCAGAGCCAGCGGCCGGGATATCGAGCAGGTAGTATGCGGCAGCCTTGGTACCGGTCTTCGCCGGGTTGACCGCGGCAGTACGGCCGTGCAGCAGGAAGTCGTTGATGCCGTCCTTGACAAAGGCGGTTCTGTTGGCGGTACCGAAGATGCGCTGATCGTTCGTCTCGTTCTCGGTGAAAAGGAGTCGCGGTGACCCATCACATTTCAGTTGCCAAACACCAAGCTGCGGGTGGTTGGCGGTGATCGTGTCGTGATTGCCGGTCATAGCTGGCTTTTTCGCACCGGGCCTGTCGGTCCACAGGTTTCGGAACCACAGCGTTGGAAGCAGGTGTAGTGGCTTCGTCGTCGAACCGCGATTGTGTACTGTCAGCAGGATTAGAATGTCTTCCGGCGACGCCTTCCCATATTCGACGAGGACATCAAAATATTGATCATCGTTGAATATCCCGGAGTCGATCAGCTCGTACTCGAATTCTTGGCGCGAGCGAGCTCGATTGGTTCGAACCAGATCATCATATGGAAAGGTGTGCTGCGGATATTTGTAGAGATATTTGCAGTAAGAGTAAGTGGGCGTGGCATCGAGATAGAAATAATACTCCTTTACGTCTTCACCGTGATTGCCCTCGCCGTTGGTGAGGCCGAAGGCGCGTTCCTTCAGGATCGGATCAGAGCCGTTCCACAAGGCCAGCGCAAAGCACAGTAGCTGCTTGTCGTCACAAAATCCCGCGAGGCCGTCCTCACCCCAGCGATAGGCACGGCTACGGGCGTGGTCGTGCGGGAAATAATCCCATGCGGTGCCGTCCTCGCTGTAGTCCTCGCGGACGGTCCCCCATTGTCGCTCACTGAGATACGGGCCCCACTGTCGCCAGGGCGCTCCCTCACGAGCCTCAAGCAGCCGCGCACGCTCGCCGAGCCTTTGTTCAGGTTTCAAGGGATGAACCCGCATGCTTAAGAGTCATGGTCACAGATTGCATGTGGGCCGGGGGCTCCTCATCGCATGCCTCAGTTGGATTCCTGTTGTGGGCGCCGGCAAGCGCGCATTGGGGGCACATCATGCCGTGCGCTCCCTCTAACGGCAACGGCCGCCTTTTCACGAGCATTGCCGCGGATGCGATGGCGAACTGAGCATAGGCGGCAGTGAAGTCCGAATTGATTGCGCCGAACACTTCGTCGCCTTTCGAGCCGGCCGGCCGTTGGGATGTGACTCGATCGGCGCCGATGCGCGAAGCGTGGCGTTCAGTGATATCCGATCTCTCCGCGTAATTTTCCCCGGAAGACCCAGTACGACCACGCGGTGTACATCAGGATCACCGGCAGCAGGCCCATCGTACCGATCAGTAGAAACGCCTGCGTCCCCGGTGCGGACGCTGCCTGCCACAAGGTGAAATGGTGCGGCACGATCATGGGCCACAGGCTGATGGCGATGCCGAGATACGACATCAGAAACAGCCCCATCCCCGCCAGGAACGAAGCCGCGTCACTGCCCCAGCCGCCCAGCGCACGCCACGCCGCCGTGCCCAGCAACGCCGTAACGATTGGCACCGGTGCCAACAGCAACAGGTTTGGCCAGCCGAACCAGCGCGCGGCGATCGCCGGATGCAGCAGCGGCGTCCAGATGCTGATGGCCAGGATCGCCGCCAGCACGCAGATCAGACAGACCCTCCCGGCCCGGCGTGCCCAGGCTTGCAGCGCGCCCTCGGTCTTGATTACCAGCCACCCGGCGCCCAGCAGGCCATAGCCCGCCAAAAGCGCCAGCCCGGTCAGTACGGAGAACGGTGTCAGCCAATCCCAGGAGCTGCCGGCGAAACTGCGATCCTGAACGGTGAAGCCCTGGATGAAAGCGCCCAGCAGCGCGCCTTGCGCGAAGGTCGCGACCGCCGAGCCGGCACAGAAGCCCTTCGCCCAGAGCCGTGTCAGCCATTGGTGCTCGAAGCGGAATTCGAAGGCGACGCCGCGAAATACCATCGCCAACAGCATCACAAGGACCGGGAAATAAACCGCGGGCACGATGATCGCGAAGGCCAGCGGGAATACCGCGAGCAGTGCCAGGCCCACCAGCACGAGCCAGGTTTCGTTGCCGTCCCAGGCGGGGGCGATGGCGTTCATCAACGCGGGCCGATCCACCGTCGGTGCGAACCCGTACAGGATGCCGATGCCAAGGTCGAAGCCATCCAGCAACACATAGAGAAACACACTCAGCGCGATAATGGCTGTCCAAATCGGCACCAGGTCGGGAATGCCACTGCTCATGACTGCTGGTCCACCAGAACGTTGAGGGTCGAATGGGCGTGAGCGATCGTGGCCGACGCATCGGACGGCGGTGCAAGTGGTCCCTGCCGTATGATCCGCGCCATCACCGCGATGCCGGCCGGATACATGGTCAGATAGACAGCCATGTAGGCGAGCAGCGACCAAGCGACGTCGGTCCCGGTCAGCGACGGAGTGACCGACTGCGCGGTGCGAAACAGGCCATAGACGGTCCAGGGCTGGCGTCCGACCTCGGTGACAGTCCAGCCGGCCAGAACGGCTACGAAACCAAGCGGTGCCGCGCATTGGCACAGGCGCAGGAACCAAACGGTCTCGAACAGCCGGCGCCGCAGGCTCAACCACCAGCCCAGCGCCACCACGCCCAGCATCGCGAAGCCGATGCCCACCATCAGCCGGAAGGCGAAGAACACCGGCCACACGGGCGGTTGCTCATCGCGCGGCCATTCCTTCAGCCCGCGCACCTCGCCGGTCAGCGAATGGGTCAGGATCAGGCTGCCGAGATAGGGAATGTCGATCGCGTCGTCAGTGCGCTGAGCGTCCTGGTCGGGAATGCCGAACAGTGTGAGCGGCGCGGGAGAGGCGGTGGTCCAGCGGCCTTCCATCGCGGCCAGCTTGGCCGGCTGGTATTCACGCGTGTTGAGACCCTGCATGTCGCCGAGTGCGATCTGCAGTGGCACGAACAGCGTGAGAAAGCCCAGCGCCATCGCCATCATGCGCCGCGCCTCGGCCGGGCAGTCGCCACGCCGCACCAGGTAGGCGCCGACACCCAGCACGACGAAGGCGGTGGTGACGTAGAACGCGCTGACATTGTGTGCCAGGCGATAGGGAAAGGATGGATTGAAGACGATTTCCATCCAATCGGTGGGAAAGAACCGTCCGTCGTGGAAGGTGTAGCCGGCGGGGGTCTGCATCCAACTGTTCGCCGACAGAATCCAGAAAGATGAGAGCAGCGTGCCGATTGCGACCATACAGGCGGATCCGAAATGCGCCCAGCGCGGCACCAAGGTACGGCCAAACAGCAGCACGCCGAGGAATGTCGCCTCCAGAAAGAAGGCCATCAGGTCTTCGTACGCCAGCATGGGCGAGATCACGTTGGCGGCCGCGTCGGAGAAGCGTGCCCAATTGGTGCCGAACTGGAATGGCATGATGATGCCGGTGACGACGCCCATGGCGAACGAGACCGCGAAGATGCGGATCCAGAAGCGCGAGATGCGCAGCCAGATCTCGTCACGCTGGAAGAAATACAGCCCCTCCAAAACCGCGATGAAGGAGGCGAGGCCGACGGTGAAGGCCGGCAACAGGATGTGCCAGCCGATCACCCAGGCCCATTGCAGACGTGACAGGAACAGCGGATCGAGATGCATGCTCGGGCTTCCTTTATGAGAGACCGTGTGCGGTCATGATCGAGGCAGCCAAATGATCATGCGGGGCCGATGCGAACAGCCGGCAAGCATTGCGTGGTCTGTACCGGTTGGTGAGAGCTGCGGGGGCGACCGGCGATCATGAAATCGCTGAACCAAGCCTGGTCCAGCCTCGGGCATCGAGCGAGAGCGGTTCGAACCGCCGGCCATCTGCAAGGATTCCGCTGCAGCACCCACTAGAGATCCAGCTCGACGGCGGTTTTCGGCGCTGAGCAGCAGATGAGCGCATTGCCTTCGGCTGGCGAGTCCAACGGCTCTGGCGCGTAGGCGAGTTCGCCTTCGATCAAGCCACTCTCGCAGCTGTGGCATACGCCCGTTCGGCAGGCCCAACGCACGGGAACGGCGCAGGCTTCCGCCAATTCGAGCAGGCTGCCGAAGCGGAAGTCCCATGGCACGGCGAGACCGCTTCGCAAGAACGTCACCATGGGTCCGCCGCCCGCAGGACCATCAGGACGATGAGGTGAGGCTGCGGCGACGCTGGCGATGCCTGGCGTTTTACTCGCAGTGGGCCCGAACACTTCGACGTGGACCCTGGGCCAGGGAATGCCCCATTTGGCCAAGCCTTTCTGGAAATCACCGAGGAAGCTGGACGGACCGCACAGATAGAAATCAGCGTCTTGCGGAATCCCGAGCTCGTCGAGCAGCTCAAGCGAAAGATGGCCTGGTCGATCGAAGTCCCGTCCGAGCATATCCCCCGGCGCAGGCCGACTGTAGGTTACGCAGCGACGGGACGCCGGGAGCGCAACGAGCACATCGTCCGCCTCCTTGGCAAACGAATGGTGCGCCCGGTCGCGGGCTGAATGCAGCCACCAAATCGGCCGAGACGCCCCGGCGCTTGTAGCAACCGCACCATGCAACATTGCCAACATCGGCGTGACGCCGACACCGGCGCTGATAAGGACGACGGGCGTTTCACCGGCCGCGAGCGTGAACGAGCCACGCGGAGCACTGATCTCCAAGCGACCGCCTGCCCGCACGCTTTGGTGGAGAAAGCCGCTTGCGAGGCCCTCGCTCTTGACGCCAATCCGATAGTTGAAGGTCCCGGGCGAACCGCACAGCGAGTAGCTTCGCGTGACGGCGGGAGCATCCGGGTCCGGTCGCACGCGGACCATGATGTATTGGCCGGGTAATGCCGATGGTAGCGGCGAACCATCTTCTTCAGCGAACTCGAATGATCGGACGTCCGCGCTCTCCTCGCGCGAAGCAACGACCACAACCGGGCGGAAGCCACGCCACGCAAGGGGCGCCGACGCGCCGAGGCCAAGGCCGGCATTGCCTGTTGTGCCTCCCGCTTCGACAGCGGTCAGCAGTGCCTGCATCGAGCCTTGCCAGTCCTTGCTGAGCGCCGGTATTCGGACTGCGCGGCGTAAGGCTTCGAGCGGGTGCTCCGCCGAATAGAGCAGCGCATCGATCTCGGCGACCGTCATGCGCTCGGGGCCGTCAGAGAGCTTCTCGATGCGATCGCCGGCGCCGATCTCACCTTCCTGTATGACGCGGAAATAAAAGCCGGGCCGATGGTGCGCAACCAGCAGCGCAGCAATCTCCGGGTGGTTCAGCCTGATGCCAACGCGGTAGCAGGTGTCGCGTGGCTGGCTGACCTCTACGACGGCGCTGCCGATCCTGAAGCGATCGCCGATGCAGACCTTGTTATCGGCGAGGCCCTCCACTGTGAGGTTCTCGCCAAAATTCCCGGCCACGAGATCCGGCCGCCCAAGGTACTTCGCCCGGTACCCGGTAGGAATCGAGCTGGTATACCATAATCGCACGTTGCTCGCCGCCATGGCCGCGGAGGTCCCCTTGGCCGTCGCCATCGAGATTCAGCCGGCGAGCGAAAATCCGTTCGGTCACCGGCGTCTTCCAGACCCCCGTCCGAACAGTCCTGCCCTGCCACGCGACGTCCCGAGGAAGTCCGACGTTGACCGAAACGATCATGCCCACCATAGAACCTCCGGTGATGCATCTAGTCCGTCCCGGCCAACAGCGAACATCACTCTGGCTCGTCCCGGACAATCGAAATAGCGAAGCGTATCGGCGGTTGCCATGCTCAGCCTCCTTGCTGGTTCGCCGGGCGCGGCTTCCGGAGAAACAGCACAAGCGGGCTCACGATCAGCATTGCTATCATCATGACCTTGAATTGGTCGATGACCCCGACGAACGCCGCCTGGCCCGTGACCATATCGTTGAGCGTGGCAAGCCCCGGCCTGGTGACCGAGTCCGCGACATGAGCGGCAGCACGGTAGGGCGCGAGGTCCTTTGCGAGCGCGACGTGCATGGCCTGGGTATTGTCGTAGAAGAAGAAGAGAACCAATGCGACGCCGATCGAGCTACCATAGAGGCGCGACAGATTGAAGAGCGCCGTGCCTTCCGGGCGGAATGTCGGATCGAGCGTGCTAAAGGCCGTCTTGGTGAGCGTCGGCAGCAAGATGCCCAGGCCAGCGCCTTGGACGACGCCCGCAACGATAACGGGGCGCCAGTCCATCTCGGGTGAATAGCCGAGCATCCGCCAGTTGGCGTAGATGACGAGGGCCATTCCACCGGCCAGTAGCAGCCGATTGTCGATCCGCGCCGGAACAACGCAGGCCGCCAAGATCAGCGCTCCCACGAGCGCGATGCTGCGCGGAATCGCCATGTAGCCGGTGGTGTCGGCGGGGTATTTGAGGATTTCGTCCAGCATCGGCGATGTCAACGCAATGGTCGGCAGCAGGACAAAGCCGAACGCAAAATACATGATCGCGGAAAGAACGAAGTTGCGGTCTTTGAGCAGCGCCTTGTCGAGGAAATGAATCTTCATGGTCAGGATGTGCACGAGAAAGAAGTAGAACCCCAGCACCGAGGCGATCGCCTCTGCCCAGATCTCGGTCGAGTTGAACCACTCCAAGCGTTCGCCGCGGTCGAGCAGCATCTGCAACCCGATCATGCCGAGCGAGAGAGTTGTCCAGCCGAAGAAGTCGAAGGGAGGGTTCTGCTCGGTCCGCTTCTCCGGAAGCGAGAGCGACACTGCCAGGAAGATAAAACCCGCCATTGGCAGCGCGAGATAAAACATTGAGGGCCAGCCGTGATATTCGCTGAGCCAGCCGCCTATGCTGGGACCGCTGAGAATGCCGACGATTAAAGTCACGGCCACCGCCAGGTTGACACGAGCGTGTTGTGGAAGCGGCAAAATATCGAGCAGAATTGCCATCGACAGCGGAGCGAGGGGACCGCTTGCGCCACCTTGGACGATGCGGGCGGCGACGAATTGCAACGGAGTCGTCGCACGCGCCGCGAGTACAAGGCCGAGGGCGAAGATGGCGATCGACAGCAGATATATGGTCTTTCGGCCGTAGCGGCCCGCGAGCCAACGTGTCATCGGCATGGTGATGACGCTCGCCGCGATATACGACGTAAATACCCAACCGACCTCGTCGTCGGACATCGACAGCGTGCCTTGGAGATAGAGCAAGGCCGCATTGGGCAGCGAGAGGGCGACCGACTGCATGAAGCTCGCCATCAGCGTCGCGACAATGATTGTGCGATGGCCGTCGGTTGCGGGGCTCGATGCGACTGCAGCGCTCATTTGGCCACCGCCGTCGCGCACACGGCCTGAAGCGGATGGCGCCAGGTGCGGTGGCAGCCGGTGTCGACCTGCACGGTGACACTGATACCCGAGAAAAGCGGCCGGTTCGGATCAATCTTGTCAAGCTCGAGGCGTACTGGCAGACGCTGGACAACCTTGACCCAATTGCCGGTCGCGTTCTCGGGCGGCAGGACCGCGAAATCTGATCCAGTGCCCGGACTCATGCTGACGACATGGGCCTTGAGGGTGCGGCCCGGATATGCATCCACGTCGATTGCGGCCTCTTGACCCTGACGCATGTGGGTCAGGCCGGTCTCACGGAAATTCGCCTCGATCCAGATGCGTCGGGTCGACATCATAGAGAACACGGCGGCCCCGGGATTGACGTAGTCGCCGACCTGCAGGTCATCGACCCTCGCCACAATGCCATCGTCAGGCGCGTACACCGTCGCGTAGGACAGATCGAGCCGCGTCTGGTCGAGTTGGGCCTTGGCTGCGCGGACCGTCGGGTGACGATCGACCTCGATATTTGGATCGCCGTCCAACGCGGCCACGGTGTTGGCGATCTGTTGCGCGGTCGATGCAACGCGCTGACGGGCCACTTTGAGATTCATGTCGGCTTGATCATAGTCCTCGCGCGGCGTCCAACCGTCCGTGACGAGCGCTTTTCGTCGCGCATACTCACGCTCGTCGAAATCCTCGGTAGCGCTTGCCGATTGAAGCTCGGCCAGTTGCTGGCGGTAGGTGGCCTTGAGCCCATTGATCTGGAGACGTGCGCTGGCGAGCCGCGCCTCGGCCTGATCAACGGCAATCCGGTATGGTTCTGGATCAATTTGGAACAGGAGCTCGCCACGCTGTACCTGCTGATTGTCCTTGACCGCGATTTCGACCACCTGGCCGGCAACCCGGGCGTTGACGGACTCTTTCGCAGCACGGACGAAGGCATCGTCCGTGGAAACGTAAGGCTCCTCCGCCAGATAGTACGCAGTGCCGAAGGCAGCCAGCATAACCGGGAAGAGGATCAACAGCGGGCGACGTAGCCGCTGCCGCAGCGGCATCTTTGGCACCGCGGCGCGGTGGCGGGATGCGGGACGGTCTAGCGTTCGGCTCAACCTGGCGTCAATCTCGGCGAGTTGCCCCACGTTGGCTTCGTCGATCGTGGTGCCGGAAGTAATCGAGGTTGCGGCCGGCGCCAAATGGGGCTGCATGGCGGCCGTCATGTCATTAGTTCCACATAACATCGCGCAGTGACCTTTCACTCAGCCACGATGACAATTGCGAGAAAGCGCTCTCCTTCGACGTGTAGGTGATCCGGCGTGGGTTCTGAGTGCTGATCCGCGTGCAATCTGCCGCGGCCGGTTCCCAGCATTGCAATGACTTCAAAACTTAGAAAGCAGTGGCTGGGGTCAGTGTCTGGCGCCGATCCGAGCTCGACCGCCGCGCCAGTAACAGGTAACACCGTCGGCCCTCAATCCCATACCCATGATACACCTCAGATTGCCTGTTAAATCCTCCGCAATACCGGCGGCTTGGCCATGCGCTGTTGCTCGGCCGAAAACTAAGCCACCCTACGAGGGAATGAACACTCGCCGTTCGGCAGACACTCTTCCACACCGCGATCGGCCAGCAGTCCCACGATCGCTGTGTCCTTTGCCAGACGCACGAATTGGGTTCGAATCTGCGACACCGCAAATTCGCCACAAGCACATCCATTGGGCACAGACAGCCGTGGGGCCAGAAAAACACGCACGGCTACGCTCCAGTGGCTCGCGCAGCCTCTCGGAAGCTGGGGCTTGATCCCGCATTCAGCCGTGCACCGGAAGAGTGTCTCCCGAAAATCGGATATTCGCTCTCGTGCCGTCGGAGCATATCTTCGAACCGATCGACGCCACACGGTCCAATTGGTCCGCGTTGCATCAGCGCCCAGACTAAACTGCGGAGTTGGATGTAAAGAGCCCATTCCAAGCTCGTTTAATAAGACCGGCTCGACGAAGGCAGCCACCTCGCGGCGCGGGAACAGTCAGAGAGATCTTCGCCGCCGGGCAGCGTTCCAGTCGCTGCCTGATCGCATAACATTCTTTGCAAAGGAGTATGCGCGTGACCTTACCCGAGCAGGAGCGGCACTATGAAGACCGACAAATCCGTCTCGAACGGCGCTCACCTTTCTACTGGCGGGTTACATTTGACCACCCGCCTCTGAATATTTTTGGGCCGGAGACCATTCCCCAATTGAACGAGGTCATCACCGCGCTCGAGAGTGACGCCTTGGTAAAGGTTGTCGTGTTCGACAGCGCCGTTGAAGGCTTCTTTCTAACGCATTATGATTTCCTGGCCAAGCCCGAGGCAACGACAAGTTTGCCCCCTGGTCCAACGGGCTTGCAGGCACTTCCGGATATGCTGGCACGCCTGAGTCGTGCTCCAGTTGTGTCCATCGCCTCAATCCGCGGGCGTGCGACAGGCGTCGGAAGCGAGCTTTCGCTGGCGAGTGATTTGCGCTTTGCGAGTCGCGAAAAAGCTATCCTGTCGCAATGGGAGGTTGGTGCCGGCCTGGTCCCGGGCGGCGGACCGATGGCACGGCTACCCCGCCTCATGGGCCGGGGACGTGCGCTGGAAGTGCTGCTTGGGGCAGACGATATCCGAGGTGATCTCGCCGAGCTTTATGGTTACGTCAATCGCGCTCTGCCGGACGCGGAGCTCGACGCCTTTGTCGAGGCCCTCGCCGTGCGGATTGCTTCGTTCGATAAGCAGGCCATCGCGGAAACAAAACATCTGGTCGATGTTGCGAGCCTGCCGTCCGACGCGGAAATTGCGCCGGAGTGGGAGGCATTTATGACTTCTGTCAGCCGCCCTGCCAGCCGGACGAGGATAAAAGCCTTGATGGACCGTGGTTTCCATGCGGCCGGCGATGTTGAAGATCGACTTGGGTACTATGTCGGCCAGCTCGGCAATTGATGCGTCCCGTGATGGTTTTGTGTCGTGGGTTCTGTCAGCGATCACGCCTGATGGCAGCGCAGTGACAACGGAGACGGCGGCTGTCGGCGGAGTTAGATTGATAAGGGGACGAGCGGGCGAGGAGGAACCTCTTGCTCACGGCGACGGCCCAGCCTTAGAGTGGGGCAGTATTTGACAAAACCTGGCCGAGCGCGCCGCCAAGCTGAGAAATCAGGCCGCTCGGGTTGGGCGCAAATAACTGCCATTCGGCAGACGCTCTTTCGCGTTGTGATCGAGCGGCGGTTCCAAGCTCGCTCACGCCCATTTCCCGACGCGCAAAGTATTTCCGAAGCCGGGGGATCGCAAAGTCCACAAACGCACGGACTTTTCGCAGAGAGAGCCGACCATTCGGCAAGATCACATGTACTGGTAATGGCGGCTCTTCGTCCCCTGTGACTATAATATCGAGCTGCCCTTCGCGCACCTGCTCGGCAACCTGACATGAGAATACACGCGCGACGCCACGCCCTTCTACGGCCGAGGCAACCACGCCTCGAACGTTATTGATCACCAGCCGGGGCGTGAAACAGACAGTTCGTGGGACCGAGGAGCCTGGCAAAGGCCGAAAGCTCCAGGAGCCGACGCCAGAGTGGGTGTATGCAATGATCCGGTGCTTGACCAAATCACCCGGTTTCTCAATGCGCGGATGCTGCGCAAGGTAACTCGGCGCAGCCACTACTACCCGACGCACTTCACCGACACGTATTGCGACCAGAGTTGAGTCGGGGAGGTCGGCTATGCGGAGCGCGACATCGATGCCCTCGTCAATTAGTTTCATCGGCCTGTCGAGCAAATAAAGCCGAGCGGACACCGCTGGGTGAGCATCCATGAATGCTTCGAGAATCGGCCGCAGAATGGCTTCTCCCGGGATTTCGGGGGCCGTCAATGTCAGGTTGCCACGCGGCGAGGAGCGATCGCCAGCGGCCCTTATTTCCGCATCCTCCAGCTCGGTGAGGACGCGACGACAGGCGACCGCATACTGCTCGCCTGCCTCGCTCATTTTTATCGACCGTGTCGTCCGATGCAGCAGTTCGGCACCGACGCGTGCCTCGAGAAATGCGATGGCGCGGCTGACCGCCGCAGCGGAACGGCCGAGCTTTCGACCAGCGCCGGCTAGGCTGCCCTCGTCGAGGGTCGTGACGAAGACCTTCATGGCATCGATGCGGTCCACCGTTCTTCTCCTTCAGGAACCAAACGCGGCCGAAGCTTTTATCGGATCGGCCGCGAGATGCTTCTACAAATCGAGGCCGTTGAGGGTCGGAAGCGCAACGTCGACAACGAACACGCTTGCTGTGCCTGGCGTTGGCAGTTCCACGCGCTGAGATTGATCAGTGACAATCTCTCGATGCGGCCATTGTGTCATTGCGAACTCCCCGGAAGAAAATGTGAAGCTTCGGCGTTACACCCCATTGTCAGATGAGTAGGGCAGTGCATCGCTGGCGTCGTCTCATCGAACGCCGCACGATGTCTCACTCAGCGCCGATCGGACCTTCAGGTGCCGGAGCCGCTGGTAGGCCAGCCCAGCCGCCGCAGCCGGCACGCGGAGAGTCCGGCCGCCAAAGGCCGAAGGGACTAAGGGGCGCGGACGACTGCCTTGAAAAACGGCACGAACTGCAGGAGCTAGCATCACCCGTGCGGTCAGTTTTAGGATGCTCGCTTCGGTGGGGGGCAACCGCAGGGATGGCCACGCAAATCCGGTTTTCAACGGACGACCTGCCGCCGTCCGACCGTGTTCGATTCTGGTGTGACTATTTCGCGAAGCAGGCCCACAGCATCACGCCGAGCGAGATCCCGGACCCCGGTGCCTTTCGCGCCGAAGCGAGCGGATCGGTTGCAGGCGAATTTGCGCTGCTGGAAATCGAATCGGAACTCGAGAGGGTCCAACGCACCGCGGCCGACGTGGCCAAGGACAAGGCCGAGGCGTTCTTCATCCGCCGATTCCGACGGCCGGCGATCTGGAGGGTCGCCCCAGGCAGCATGCTGGTGGACCTCGTTCACGAGGCCGGCGATTTCTGCGTGACCTCGACCGAATGGCGATTCGACGCGGAATCCAAGGGCCCAGCCTCGTTCGACATGCTGGTCATCCCGCAGGCCGCGCTCTCGCCGCTTGTTGCGGGGGGACGATTGGCTCGCACGTTTCGGTTGCCCGGCGCCTCGCCCCTCGGCTCGCTCCTCGGCGCAGCCATGGATGCGGCGAAGGCGCAGACGCCACTCCTTGCCGACGAACTCGGCGAAGCGGTGCTGCGCAATCTCTGCGGCCTCGTGGCGCTGGCGTGTGGCGCCTCCGGCGAGGGCGACGAGCAGGGGCGGGATTCGCTGCGGTCGGCGCAGCTCGCGGCGGTCAAGCGCTACATTGATCTGCATCTCGCCGATCCCGGCCTGACCCCCGCCATCGTCGCAGCGGCGCTGGGCATCTCCGCGCGCCAACTACACCGGCTGTTCGAGCCGAGCGGTAGCACTTTCGCCCGATACGTTTTGCGCCAGCGGCTGCTCCAGTGCCGCGACACAATCGCCGGGGTAACGGGAACCGGCCGGTCGGTGGTCGACATCGCTTTCGGCTGGGGCTTCAACAGTATGGCGACATTCTATCGCGCGTTCGTAAGCGAGTTCGGCAACCCGCCGGCCGTGCTGCGGGGGCCGTCGCGCGAGTGAGCGGCCCCGCAAGGCGGAGGAGGAAAAAGCGTGAATGCGGAGCAGCAGGAACTTGTCCGGACGACCTTCGCCAGGCTGGCGGTGATGCCGGAGGTGGCCGGAGCGCTGTTCTACGAACGGCTATTCGGAGCCAATCCGAGTTTCCGGCCGCTATTCAAGAACGACATGCGCATTCAGGGCGTCAAGCTGATGACCATGCTCGCTATGGTCGTCTACAATTTGCCCGATCCGGGTCAGATTCTGCCTGCAATCCGTGATCTTGCCGTCCGTCATGTCGAGTATGGCGTCAAGCTCGCCGACTACGACGCGCTGCGGGAAGCGCTGCTCTGGACCGTCGAACAGGCGCTGGGGAAAGACTTCAGGCCGTCCGTCCGGGAGGCGTGGACGGTCTGCTACGACGAACTCGCCGATGAGATGAAGGCGGCGGTCGGCGTCTGACAACGATCTTCCGCTGGCGCTGAATGAGACGTCGCCTGGCGCTCCATGAGACGACCTCGCACCCACTTCTCCCCTAGTGTTTTGGCCATCGAAAACGGCGCGCCAAGGAGGCAGACCGTTCCCTATTGTCGATTTACGCCCTGCGCGCTCGGCAGATTGCCGCCTTGCTGCGGGGCCGTAGCGCAAAGCCGAGTTAGCGGCCCATAGGGCGGAGGATCAAACATCGTGAATGCGGAGCAGCGGGAACTTGTCCGGACGACCTTCGCCACGCTGGCGGTGATGCCGGAGGTGGCCGGGGCGCTGTTCTACGAGCGGCTATTCGCAGCCAACCCGAGTTTCCGGCCGCTATTCAAGAACGACATGCGCATTCAGGGCGTCAAGCTGATGACCATGCTCGCTATGGTCGTCTACAATTTGCCCGAGCCGGGTCAGGTTATGCCTGCGATCCGTGATCTCGCCGTCCGTCACGCCGAGTACGGCGTCAAGCTCGCCGACTACGCTGCGATGCGAGAGGCGCTGCTCTGGACTCTCGAACAGGCGCTGGGGGAAGACTTCAGGCCGTCCGTCCGGGACGCGTGGACGGTCTGTTACGACGAACTCGCCGATGAGATGGAGGCGGCAGCCGGCCTCTGACGATGTTCTCCGGCCTTGGCGCTGAATGAGGCGTCTCCCGGCACTCAACGTGACGACCTCGAAGCCGCTTCTAGGCAACCTTGCGTCGAATTCTTTGATCCAGCGGAACATCGATCAAAAGGAAACAGCGGACCGTCTCTTTTCGGCAATTGGTCGAACCATCGAGGCCAAATAAATCAGGACGTTTCATCATCGTCTCAGGCGATCACCCTGACAGGTGCCGGCGGGTCCAGAGCTCGGTGCAAATTCTCTCGCGAGGCGCAAGAATGTCTGCCGTGACGTAGGTATTTGCTCCGCCGGCACATCTCCTAATTTGAAGTGAGGCGCGAGGAAAGAAGAGCTCATGCACACGAGCAGCCATTTCATCAACGGCGAAAGCGTCACGTGCCCTGGCGCCGTGACCTGCCTGGTTTACCATCGACGCACCGGGCAGATGCAGGCCCGTCAGGAGCACGGTGATGGCGTAATCCTGGCGAAGGCTGTTGAGGAACTAGGTTGTTCGCGTTTGGGCCACAATGAACCCTCTCGCCGATCCCGGCATTTCCTCTAGGAACGGAAGAGACAAATCGATGGCCGACCTCACGCACGTCCTTCATGCCAAGGCAATCGACTTGGGGAGGCTCGCGATCCGCGCCACCACGACGGCGGGCAGCGGCCATCCGACGACCGCGCTATCGCTCGCGCATCTCGTCACGGTCCTGATGTACCGCGTGATGCGCTGGACGCCGGCCGATCCGGACAACCCGGGGTCCGACCGGCTGGTCCTGAGCGAGGGGCACGCGGTGCCGATCCTTTATGCCGCGTGCACCGATCTCGGCGTCGCGTTCGGGCCCGACGGCAAGCGCCGGCCGATGACGGAGCGCGACCTGATGACGCTCCGCGAGATCGGGTCGCCGATCGACGGCCATCCCAATCCGGTGCTTGGCTTTCCATTCTTCGACGCCGCGACCGGGTCGCTGGGCCAGGGCTTATCGGTGGCGGCGGGGCTCGCGTGCGCGGCGCGGGTTGACGGCGTGCCCAAGCGCATCTTCTGCGTCATCGGCGACGGCGAGTCGCGTGAAGGACAGATCTGGGAAGCGTTGGATTTCTGCGCCGATCACCGCCTCGGCGGGGTGGTCGCCATTTTCAACTGCAACACGCTGGGCCAGAGCGACTATGTCTCGTCGGCGCAGGACTGGGAGCATCTCGCGGCGAAGGCGGCAGCGTTCGGTGCACGGACCGAAATCATCGACGGCCACGATCCGGCGGCGATCGAACGTGCGCTCCGTATCGCGGAGGATCAGCGGCCGCTCGCGGTGATCGCCCGCACCGTCAAGGGATGGGGCGTGCCGAGCCTCGGCGGTCCCGGCCATCACGGCACGCCGGTGAAACCCGAGGCGCTGGCGGGCGTGTTCGGCGAGCTCGACGAGATGGCGCGGCACCTGGGCGTCACCGACATCGGGGCGCGGGACTTCGCCGCACTCAAGATCGAGCCGCCCGCCGCGGTGCCGACGGCGCGCGCCGCCCTACACGCGCCCGTGGGCTTCGACGCGGCGCTCGCCAAGCACCCGGCGTTGGCGTCGGCCAAGAAGCTTTCGCCGCGCCGCGCCTACGGCATGGCGCTCGCGGCGCTCGGCGACGCCAATGAGGCGGTGGTGGCGCTCGACGCCGACGTGAAGAATTCGACCTATGCCGAAACCTTCGCCAAGGCGCATCCCGACCGCTATTTCGAGGCGCGCATCGCCGAGCAGAACATGGTGTCCGCCGCGGCCGGATTGGCAGCCGCCGGCAAGATCGCGTTCGTCAGTACGTTTGGGCGCTTTCTCGAGCGCGCCTTCGACCAGATCGAGATGGCGATCATCGGCGGGGCGCGTATCAAGCTCGTCGGGACGCATGTCGGCGTGACGCTCGCGGCCGATGGGCCGAGCCAGATGGCTTTGGCGGACGTCGCCTTCACACGCGCGCTCGCACACGCTGTGGACGCCAAGGGCCGATCGCTCGTGGTGCTGACGCCGTCGGACGCCGTCAGCGCCTATAAGCTCGTGCTGGCCATGGCGGAGTATGACGGCCCGGCCTATCTGCGCGCGGTCCGCGGTGATCTGCCGATACTCTATCGCGAAGACGAGCCATTTCCGCTGCGCGGCTCGAAGGTGGTGCGCGGGGTGGTCGAAGCTCCCGCGGTTGTGCTGGCGGCGTCGGGCTATCTTGTCCATTCCTGTCTCGACGCGGCGGCGATGCTCGAGCAGCGCGGCATCGCCGCCGCGGTGGTCGACGCCTATGCCCTGCCGCTCGATGCCGAGCCAATCCTGGAAATGGCGCGGCACGCCCGCGCGGCGGTCCTCGCGGTCGAGGACAATTACGTGGGCGGGCTCGGCAGCGAGCTGGCCGAGGCGTCGGCCGCGCTTGCGACGCCGGTTACAGTGGAAAGCCTCGGGGTGCGGCACCTCCCGAAGAGCGGCCGCACCGCCGACGACGTGCTGGGATATGTCGGCCTGTCGGTGCCGGAGATCGCCGCCGCGGCGGAACGGCTGGCGCGCCGCAGCGGCGCCTAGCTGGCGCGGGGCGTGGGCGAAGGGACGATCGCCACCGATCTCTTCGCCGGTCCCGCGCTGCTCGCAGCGTCCATTGAAGCGACCCGGACTGTCCGGACGAGAGAGGCCGATCCGCATAAACGACCTCACACGACGCGTTGTCGCAAACCCTATACCGGACTTGCAACGCGATTTAGGAGAATCCAAATGAGCTTGATCGAACGCGCGATTGCGGCAAGCCGCAAGACAGCAGAGCACCATGATCCTTCGCTGGCAAACAAGCCAGCTCCGAAGGTTGCGATCCTCACTTGTATGGATCCCCGCATGAACCAACTGCTCGAATGGCTGGACATCAAACCCGCCGATGCGGATATGATTCGGAACGTCGGAACGGCAGCAACGGTAGATGTTGTGCGATCACTCATGTTTTCGATTCACGTTCTGGGCGTGCAAGAGGTCATGGTCATCGGGCACACTGGCTGCGGAATGGAGATGTTTTCGGAAGAAGAGTTCGAGAACCACCTCCACACACAATGCGGCGTGTGGGCAGTAGCTCCCGATAAGTTCCACTTCTATTCCGACGTGAACCGGGCGACACAAAGGCAGGTACTGAAACTCAGGTCGCACCCGTGGATTCCTTCGAAGGTGGTAATTCGTGGATTTGTTTTCGATTTGTCAACAGGAGAACTGAGAGAAGTAACGCAGAAGGACGACAAATAGTCGCCTTCGCACCTAATTTATGCAGGGAAAATCCGCAGCGTTTCAGCGCTGTATTTTGGGTGCGGAATCACCACACGCCGATTGAACGGTTGCGCCCTGCTAAAGCGGTGGCACATTCGTCATCTCGCTGAGATGATGGGCGACCGACGCTGGTTGCGGACACACGATCCTGATCATCACCCAAATCAGGGAATGATTCCATGTGCCCGTCATGCTGAGACGCCCTCCAAGCACCGGCGTTGCAGTCGGCATGGCAAGTCATAGGGAGGCCGGAAGGCTGATCCCGAAAGCGGTCCTTCGCTGACTAGGCCCGACGGGCCTTCGCCCTCATGGTAGCCAACTGAGTGCCACGTTGGAAACGCCGGAGACGGACATTGCACCAAGCATCGTGCCTCAACTCCTAACGCGCGGCGCCGGCCGCCCCGCCGGCTGGCGCCGCGGCAGTGCCCGTCGCAAAACGCCAATCATAGAAATCCCATGCGGTATTATTGACATAGTACATGAGCGGCAGCGCGAACCACAACATCGATCCTGCCACTACGGTCGTCTGCATGGATCCGGTCACGGTGTAGATAATCCCCCAGTGCCAAGCCGTTACCGCCGGCTTGTAGGTGATGTATTTTAGCGTCGTGCGCGACAGACTGCTCAAGACGCCAAACTCTTCGTTGTTCGAGCGCAGATTCGTATTGGGACGGAACGTGTCCCACAGATACTCGTTGCCGATATAGACACCGTAGGCGCCCACACCATCAGCCACTGCCATGGCTGCGCCGATCGTGGCGCCCATACCAGCGGCCATCGTGAACACTCCGAAACTATACAATCCCTGCGTGATCTTGAGAGTAATACCTTTCAATGCGGCATGGCCGAGCGACGCTTCGGCAACCATGGGAGCCGCTGCACCGTCTACCGGAATCGGCGCCGGCTGCGCGCGGCTCGGCGCGGCGCATAGCAGCGTCCCGCAGAAGATGAGGGACCGCAGCGCCGTTCCAGAGCCGGTGGTAGCCGCGGAGAATCGCATCATTTCTTCCCACAAACTCCGAGTTTGTACCCAACATTCGCGCGGGTGACCAACGCCGTTACATTCGCGCAGCACCGCTCTAGCCCGCCTCATTCCCCAAGGCAGGATTTCGCTGGCGGAACGCCACGGCACTTTCGACAGCCTGGGACTCACGCAAAGCATGACCGTGGACAACCCAGGAGCGCGCCGTGCGGATCGGCTCAACGAGATCCTCGTCCTATTGGTCCTCAGCCGCCGTTTGCGCCAATGCCGGTCGCGCCTCGATCGACAAGCACGGAAATCGGCCTCGCGGAACGCCCGATCAGGCTGGGCGATCCATCGTAATATTCCAGCCACGCACGTCCCCGGTCTGCTTGTCCACCGTCAGAAGATGTTCTCCGGCGACAGGCCAAGCATGACCTGACCGACCGTCTCGTAGTGCAGTATCCGTCCCTGGCCCTGTTGCGCGACCGTGTCAATATCGCGCAGACGGCGTTCGAACGGATTTTCCTCGAACACCGCCATCGAGCCGCAGTCGTGAAACAGCGTGTTGACGATCTCCCGTGACGATTGAATGGCCCAGGTCGAGGCGAGGCGCAGCCGGGTGCGCTGATCCGGGTCCATCGCGCCCTGTTCCTCGATCGTTTCCAACGCCTCGTCCGCCGCCGCGTGCAGGAAATACCGCGCGGACCGCCATCTCGCCTCGGATTGCGCCACGTGCGACTGGACGACGTTGTTCTCCACCATCGGTTTGCCCGCGCCGCGGCGAGTCTTTTCCCGCGGCAGGGCCAAAAACGCGTCCATCGTGCCCCGGGCTATACCAAGTGCCACGCCGCCGAACCCGATCGAATAGAGCTGGTTGCTGGTGAAACGATAAAGCGGGCTGTCGGTCCGGCGGTCGCGCGGATCGTCGCGATAGATGGCGCGCTCGTGCGGAATGAACAGATTGTCGACGGAATACTCGTTGCTGGCCGTACCGCGCAGCCCCAGCGTGTGCCAGATATCGTGGAATGTGGCGCTCGACTTGGGATACAGGAAGGTCTTGGTTTCCTTGGTGCCTGCCACCCGCAGATGCGCACCAAGCCAGGTCGCGTTCTGACTGCCGCTCATGAAGCGCCATTTGCCGGTGATGCGGTACCCGCCTTCAACCGGTGTGGCCTCGTACGGCGAACCGGGCGGCCCCCAGGCGACGATCCCGTCCGGCCTCCCGAAAATCTCCTGGGCAATGTTGGGATCGAGATACGCGCTTGTGGTCGAGCAGCCGTTGCTCTGAGACACCACCCAACCGGTCGAACCGTCCGCGCTGGCGAGCGCCTCGGTCACTTGGGCGAAGATCGATGGCTTCAGCTCCATTCCGCCAACGGACTTCGTCTTCAGCATAGTGAAGAACCCGCCATCGATCAGGGCTTTGACGACTGGCTTGATGAGTTCCCGGATTTCGTCGTTTTCGTCCGAGGCCGCGGCGATCAGGGGCATGAGATCGCGAGCCTTCTGGACCTGCGGATGGACGGTCGGCATGGTGTGTCTCCTGGTCCGCGAAAAGCGCGGTCCGGATCGATTACCAACGGGCCGGATGCCCTAGTCAAGCGATCGGCACACAGGGCGATGGGTCAGTTTGGTAGTCCAGATTGGATCGGCCGCGCCGGTTACTGCGAGGTCCTACTCGATTAGCGCCAGGACCGACCCCCACTGGTCCTAAGTCCCGTCGGGATGCTATCGCCCTATCTACGGCCCTCTGGGACGTGGCGTGCTGGTCCTTGCAGCTCGAACTCCCGGTTGTCGGGTGGCGCAGCATGCGATCAGTGGCGTTCGGCTTGCAGATCGTCGCCCGAGCCGTCGAGCCGAAGCGAGTTGACCAACTCAAGGGGAGAACGGAAACATGGTGACCGGTGTTTTCTCGGTCGGGACCACGACCACCACAGAATCGCTGTCGGTCAACCAGTTCTACGTGACGCCGCCCGCAACCCCTGGCAACGTTGGGGTGTGCCTATCTGGTGGCGGGTCGCGGGCACTGACGGCTGGCATGGGCCAGCTCCGCGCGCTGACCAAGCTCGTAGCGAACGGTCAGTCGCTGCTTGCGCAGGTGAAGGCGCTCTCCACGGTTTCCGGCGGATCATGGATTGGCGTGCCGTTCATCTATCTCCCACCGGGATCGCCGAGCGACGCAGCCTATCTCGGTCCGTGGATCGAGGACCAGAGCGCTCTGACCCCGGCGACCTTGGCGCAGCTACCGGCGGGAAATGCCGGTGTGCCAATCAGCTCTCCACTCTTCGCGCCTAAGCTTCTGGCCGTTCAGGCCTTGCTGCTGCATGCCGTCCTGCGTGTCCCGCCGGACATGTTGTGGCAGACCATCATCGGGCTGAACATCCTCGCCGATTACGGGCTGTACGCACCGACGATCCACCTCACGCCCGCCGACACGTTTTCCTTCGACGCGGCGGTGGTGGCGACCCAGGTCACGAACCCAAACCTGAACCCGGCGATTGCCGGTGAGCCGATCGATCTTTATGCGGATATTCGCGATCCCAGCCGGACGCGCCGCCCGTTTCTCATCTGCAACTGTGCCATGTTCCTCAAGGAGCCGAGCACAACGCTGGAACTTCTCGCGCCGGTGCAGGTCACACCGTTCGTCACCGGCATCTTTGGCACTCCGGAGGGCGAGGACGGGAACGGCCGCAAGCCAGGCGGCGGCGGCGTCAACACGTTCGGCTTCAACTCGGCCTACGTTAGCGCGAGCAGCATCGCCGCCACTGTCGCGCAGACGCGCCAATGGTCTCTGACGGACGCGGTGGGGACGAGCAGCGCATTCTTTGCCGAAGTGTTGCAGAACCTGTTCCAAGGGTGGCGCCAGAACCCTGCGGATCTCGCGGTTCTCGTGGCGGCGAACGCCGATACGATCCAACACTGGATCAGGACCAAGCTACCAATCGAGGCGCGAGGCCCCGCGGTTGAGCTGCTACGCTTGAACGCGCAGCCGATGCTAGGTCAACCGCTGCTGCAGACTATGCTATCTGACCTACAAAAGATCATTCCGAGCTACCAATATTGGCCCGTTCTCGACCCGCAGCCCACCACGCAGCCGGTACCCAGTCAGTTCGCCGACGGTGGGAACCTGGAAAACACCGGCATCGCTGCATTGCTCGCGTATTCTGACATCGACAGTGTCATCGCCTTCGTCAACCCGATGACGGTGATGCAGCCCGGCGCCTACGGGGTCGCCGACGGGCAAGGCGGGTTCATACCTGAAACCACGCTCATCGTCGACGCCTGTATCCCGCCGCTGTTCGGCTATCAGCCTTATGAGTTGGGCGGCTTGGGCGAGAGCGTGGGCTACGTTCGCTACGGACAGGGTTCGTCCACCAAGTACCCGATGTACGCCAACAACCAGATCTTCGAGCCCGCGGCGTTCCCGACCCTGCTGCAGGGACTTTGGGCTGCGAGCGGCAGCGGGAGTTACGCGCGCCCCGCCATCTTTCCGCAGCGGCTTGCAGTGCGACCGAATGCATGGTTCGGCGTGACTTCCGCGCGTGACGTCACCGTGGTCTGGTTCTATCTCAGCTTCGTCACCGAATGGGAGGCGCTGTTCGCCAACAACCCATCGGTCCGGGCCATCATCGAATTGGAGCGGTCGACCAATAGCTTTCCGAACTATAGCACTCTGAATACAAATCTGAGCGCCACGCAGATCAACCTGCTAGCCAACTTGACGGCCTGGAGCGTGAACGAGACGGAGAGGGTGAGCGGCCTATTCTCCTCCCTGTTCAAGACAGCGGGCTGATCAGGAATTCTGGCGCCAGGTCGCTGCCCACCTGTTCTTCACCGGTGCTATTGCTCGTCCTGATTGTCCGCAGCAGTGATCTTGCCAGCTAACCGGTCGAGCTTTACCGCCATGATGAAATCGTTCTCATGCAGACCTCTGATCTTCTTGGTGCGTAGCGAGATTGTGGCATAGCCCCAGCCAAAACTGATATCGGGATGATGGAATTCTGTTTCGGCAAGTTCACCGGCGCCGCGCACAAAGGCGAAGGCATCTGTGAAGTTCCTAAATCGGTAGGTGCGTTCGATCCGCCTCGCCTCGTCCTGCAACAGCCATTCCGGCGCCTGCACGCGATACGCCTCCGCCTCGTCGGCGGTCAGCGGCGGTGTACCGCCGCGGCATGGCGTGCAAGTCTTTTCAGCCAGTACGCTGGTCATCGTAAATTCCTCCTTCAACCGTCCCTCCTGGCAGCACAGGGCGCATTCCGCCGATGCTTTCCATATCAGTGCGGCGGTAACACCGGGGGCCACGGCAATCCGCCCACCGTCCTTGAGATGTGTGGTCTCCGCCTCAGGATCGCAAATCCCGCTGCGCCAGCTCGTTGAGGCCGCATCAGGGCTTCTTCCGCAGAGGTCTTACCCGGACTATTGGCGTTCTTCCCAATACTCGACGGCAGCAGGAAATACAGTATCGCAACGCGTCGCCTGGGCCGGCCCGTCCAGAGTGTCTGCAGCCGCCCGCCAAACTGCATAGTGCGGGGCTGCCCGGTGCGCTTCCAGCGCGGCTTCGTTCCGGTAAACTTCAAAGAAGTAGTAGACGTTCGGGTCTTGCTGGTCGCGCAGAACGTTGAAGCGCAGGCAGCCTGGCTCATCCCGTTCAGAGCCCAGGGCATCCGCCTCGATCGCCTTGAGGAAACGTACGCGCTCCTCTGATTTGACCCGGACCTTCACCCACATAGCCAGCATATTTGCCTCCTGTCCCGGTATTGCCTGGTTGGCGGTCTATTGGGTTCCAGCGCCCCGAACACCATAGCCGGGCAGCGCGGGACTGCCTATGCTGGCCCAATCAAAGCACAGAGATGGGGGACGACATGAAGTTCGGCGGCGCAATGTTCTTTACGGAGTATTCCATGACCGCGCCGGAGCTGGCAGTCGCGCTGGAGGAGCGAGGCTATGACAGCGTCTGGGCGCCCGAGCATTCGCATATTCCGCTCTCGCGCAAGACGCCGTTCCCAGGCGGAGGCGAACTGCCCAAGCAATATGCCGATGCGATGGACCCGTTCGTGGTCCTGACTGCGGCGGGATCTGCAACAAAGACGATCAAACTCGGCACCGGCGTGTTGCTCGTGCAGCAGCGCGATACGATCCAGACCGCGAAACTCGTCGCCTCCATCGATCAGGTCAGCCAAGGCCGCTTTCTGTTTGGCGTAGGCGGAGGCTGGAACCAGGACGAGATGGAGAATCACGGGACGGTGTATGCCACGCGCTTCAAGCGGATGCGCGAGAGCATCGAGGCGATGAAGGAGATCTGGACAAAGCCGAAGGCCGAGTATCACGGCGAGTTCGTCAATTTCGATCCGATGATGGCCTGGCCGAAGCCGGTGCAGAAGCCCCATCCGCCAATCCATGTCGGCGGTGCCTTCCCACACGCTGCCCGGCGCGCGATCCGCTACGGCGACGGCTGGATCCCGACGGCGCGCGGCGATCTCGCCGCCCAGCTTCCCGAATTCCAGAAAATGGCGCGCGAGGCAGGACGCGATCCAGCGTCGCTCGAGGTCACATCGTTCGGCCTCGCCGAGGACCTGGACCGTCTCAAGCGATTGAAGGATCTCGGCGTGGGGCGCGTCGTACCGATGTTCCCGCCCGAGAAATCGGACAAGGTGTTGCCGATCATCGACCGTTGGACCAAGCTGATGCAGCAGGTCAACGGCTAACCCAGGGTCATCGACGACTGCGTGATCTGCGGAGGCTAAATGTCGCGTTGCTCAGGGCGACGCGCATCCGATCGAGGGCAGCCAGGGTTGGCATTCCAATCACGGGCAAATCTATTCAAGCGCCAATGCTGGCCGCGCCTCATCAGCAAACAGGCCCGCCTCATCGAGGATTTGGCGTAACATTTCGAGTTGCCCCGGATCGTCAATCGGCAGGAGTGGTGGCCGCACGTGTCCGCCAGACTGGCCGAGCATGTTCATGCAAGCCTTGATCTGCGCCTGCGGTGAGCCGAATGTGCCGCTCCAATCTGGACGGATCAACCTCGTCATCAAGGCCACGTAGCGACTGGCCGCACTTTGAGCGGCCATAAAGTCATTGCGCCAGAACGCTTCGTAGAATGCCACTGCGGATTCCGCGCCGAGGCCACCGCCATCGACATTGCCATCGCCGCCGAGGTCCCGCAGTACAGATAGGCCAAGACGGTCGATGAATCCGCCGAATATGCGGACGCGGTCGCCGACCTTTTCGAGCGTCTTGAAAGCCTGAATTCTGTTCACCGTGCTGTCTTTGATCGCAACAACGCCGCGGATTTTTGCCAGCTCGATCGCTGTCTCCCAGGTTATCTCGACGCCGACGCCACGTGCCCAATTGTATACCATGATCGGCAAATCAACGCTGTCGGAGATCGCCGAGAAAAATGCGATGATCTCGCGTGGTGTCGGTGCAGCATAGGGCGGAGGTGTGGATAGCATTCCATCCGCACCGATTTCACGCGCATGCAGCCCAAGCGCTATTGTTTGTGACGGCGTGAACGTGGTGCAGCCGATTACTACCGGGATCTTGCCCCCGAGCTCCTCCACCGCAATTTCGGCCACGCGCTGACGTTCGGTTTCGGTTTGAGAGAACCATTCGCCGGTAGTTCCGTTGACCAGTACGCCGTGGATGCCCTGGTCGTAATACAGGCGCAGGACGCTGCGCAATGCGCGCTCGTTGAGTGTGCCGACCTCAGTGAACGGCGTCGGAGCTGCAATCCAGTAGCCCTTCCAATCGACTGAATCGCGATCCATCTGCGATCTCCTTGCGAACTCTTTACACGTCGAGTGTAGCCTGAGAACGTGCGTGTTGCATGCAAACCTACAACTGGGGTCGGAACTGCACGGGCAACCTCTGCGGCAACACAATTGGGGTGGAGCCCGGATGACCGATAGCACCCCTGCCGTTCCGGATGACTGTCTCGGCCTGCCGGGGTGGGTCTATTCCAACCTCAGCTTTTTTGCGGTCGAGCGCGAACGGATCTTCGCCCGCTCCTGGCAGGTCGTCTGCCATTTGAACGATATTCCCGGGGTCGGCGATTTCCATACCTTCGAGTTCATCGGTGAGAGCATTGTCGTGATCCGCGGCCGCGACGGTGTGCCGCGCGCCTTCAGTAATGTCTGTCTGCATCGCGCCGCAACGCTGCTCGACAGACCCGCCGGCCAGTGCAGCCGCATCGTCTGTCCCTACCACGCCTGGACCTACGACCTGGAAGGCAGGCTCGTCAGCATTCCCTTGCGCGAGACCTATCCGGGCCTCCGCTTGGGCAAACAGAGCCTGCCGCCGGTCGAGCTCGAGGTATTCAAGGGTTTCGTCTTCGTTCGGCTGGAGGGCGGTGGGCCCAGCGTGGCCGAGATGATGACACCCTACGCCGACGAACTCGAGCCGTACCGTTTCGAAGCGCTGCAGCCCTCCGGCCGCGTGACGCTGCGCGCCCGAAGCGTCAACTGGAAGACCATCGGCGACAATTATTCTGATGGCCTGCACATCACCGTGGCTCATCCGGGCCTGGCCCGGCTGTTCGGTCTCGGCTACGGATTCGAGTCCGCGTCCTGGGTGGACAAAATGTGGGGCCGGCTGCGCGACGAGCCGTCGGACAACCTCTCTGAACGCGCGTACCAGGCGCTGCTGCCCGACGTTGAGCGCCTGCCGGCCGCGCGAAAGCGGCTGTGGGCCTATTACAAGCTCTGGCCGAACATCGCCTTCGACGTCTATCCGGACCAGGTGGACTTCATGCAGTGGATCCCGGTTTCGCCGACGGAAACCCTGATCCGCGAGATAGCCTATGTCTTGCCGGATACGCGGCGCGAGATGAAGGCTGCGCGCTATCTGAACTGGCGCATCAACCGCCGGGTCAACGCCGAGGACACCGAGCTGGTGGCGCGCGTACAGCAGGGTATGGCCTCGCGCTGGTTCGAACCAGGCCCGCTGAGCGAAACCGAGGTCTGCCTGCGCGGTTTCGCCCGTAGGTTGCGTGCCCTGATTCCCGAGGCCCGCCTACGCCACCCGCCTGCCGATTGGGACACCTGAGCGCTCGCCCGCGCCGCCTTCATCCGCGCGGCATTTTCGATCGAGGGGAATAGGAGTTCATCAGCGACCGGGCTCCTTGTGCGCACCTGAAGGGGTGTATCGCGGCCTGCCCTGCTATCGAATGCACGGTTCTCTTTCTGTTCGCGCCCTGATAACGTCACGACATGCCGCAGCGCAAGATTATCCATGTCGACATGGACGCGTTCTATGCGTCGGTCGAACAACGCGACAACCCGCAGCTTCTGGGCCGTCCCGTCGCGGTGGGTCACGGAGCCAAGCGGGGCGTGGTGGCGGCAGCGAGCTACGAGGCCCGCGCGTTCGGTGTGCGTTCGGCAATGCCCTCGACCACGGCCATGCGGCAATGTGCGGAGCTGATTTTCGTGCCGCCGCGTTTCGAGGTCTACCGCACCGTCTCGCGCGAGATCCACGCTATCTTCGCCCATTACACCGCGCTGATCGAACCGCTTTCGCTCGACGAAGCGTATCTCGACGTGACGCTGGACCTGCGAGGGCTGCAGACCGCGTCTGCCACCGCGAAAGCGATTCGCGCTCAGATTCTCAAGGAGACGGGTCTGACTGCGTCAGCAGGTATCTCCTACAACAAGTTCCTCGCCAAGCTGGCATCCAGCCAGCGCAAGCCGAATGGGCAATTCGTCATCACTCCGGAAATGGGGCCCGACTTCATTGCGTCGCTCCCAGTTGCGAGGTTTCATGGCGTCGGACCTGCCACTGCGGCAAAGATGGGGCGACTCGGCATTCGAACGGGAGCGGATCTTAGAGCGAAGTCGCTTGCCTTTCTGCAGCTGCATTTCGGCAAATCGGCCGCCTGGTATCTTGGCATCGCCAACGGCGAAGACGATCGACAGGTTGTTGCCGATCGTCAGCGAAAATCCTCCGGCTCCGAAACCACCTTCGAACGCGACCTGACCACGCCTGATGAAATCGAAGCGGGCGTCGAGGCCATGGCTGCCGATGTGTGGGCCTGGTGCGAGAAGACACAAGCCTTCGGCCGGACCGTGACAGTGAAGGTGAAGTTCGCCGACTTCCGCCAGGTCACTCGAAGCCGCAGTTTCTCGAGCGTTATCGCGCAACACAACCTCCTGCGGCAGGCAAGCGTTGATCTCGTGCGCACGCTGCTGCCCGCAGCCAAGGGCGTCCGGTTGCTTGGCGTCACCGTGTCGAATTTTGATCTGGGGCCGATCGGTGCCGTCGATGAACTGCCGCTGTTTGACGCCCCGGCGATCATCCCACCTGACGCGACCTCGGGCGTCACACCATCAGGTATGCGCTGATGGTGCGCCGTGTAAACATATCCAAGAAACGTTCGACTCCCGCGTTGATCAATGCGCGCGGTTGGGTGAGCACTCGGGCATTTTATCGTGCTGCTGTTCTGACCGATGACAACGACGCCAGCCGACGATCGACGCCGTCACGCAACCGATACCAACCACCTATCGCGGGTAGGAACCAGGGGTTGCCGAAATATAGAGGATGGGTGGGAAATTCTTCGCTGTCGAACGCGCATTGCTGGTTAGCCACGCCGGCAATCTTACGCGCGGTCTGCCAACCGAGATAAGTCATCATAGCCACGCCGCTGCCGTTGCAGCCCAGCAGATAATGCATGCCACTCTGCTGTCCCATGTGCGGCAGCGCGTCCAGCGTAAACGCCACGTTGCCCGTCCATGCATGCGTAATCTTCGTCCCAAGCAACTGCGGAAAACGGTCGGTCATGAAACGGTAGAGGATTGGCGCACTCTGCTGCGGTGTTACGGGGGTGAACCGTGCGCGACCACCGAAGATCATGCGCTTACCGTCCGGTGACATCCGGTAGTAGCACAGCACGCGGCGTGTATCGGCCAAGGTGCGTCGCTTGGGGATAAGCGATGCGGCGAGGTTCGGCGGCAGTTCCTCTGTTGCGATGATATGGCTGGCCAACGGCACGACGCGCCGCTTCAACTCGGGTGTGATGTCGCGAGTGTAGCCGTTGGTCGCGATGACCACCTCGTCCGCCTGCACAGCGCCCCTCGCGGTGGCCACCAGCCAACGACCGTTACGTTCGGTGATCCTGGTGACCGCCGCGCGTGCGCAGACCGGGACCCCGCGGGCGCGACAGGCATCTAGCAGGCCTTTGTAGTACAGCGCCGGGTGAAGATTGGCTGAGCGTTCGACTACCATGCCGCCATAGTAGTAGTCGCTTGCCATCTCCTCGCGCTGGTATTCGCGTGGAACCATATAGGCCTCAGAGCGTGCGGCACCATTAAGCAATGCGATCTTCTTCGCCTGGGCGGTGAAATGCGCCGGCGTCCAGGCCCCGACAAAACGACCGGTCTTCTGCCAATGGCAGTTGATGCCCTCCTCTGTGATCAGGCGCTCGATCAACCCGAAAGCATCGGCGCCATCCGCCAGCACCACCTGTGTCCGCTCGGACGCAGGGTCTACCGACCTGCCGGAAAAGCTCTTGCCGATGTTCACGCCACCGCTGACGCCGCCGCCGTTGCGTGTGCTGGCACCGAAACCAAGTTCGGCGGCCTCGAGAACCACACAGTCGACACCGTGCTTCGCAGCCTCCAGCGCTGTGGACAGTCCGGCGTAGCCACCACCGACGATGACCACGCGCGCACGCGCCGGCACGTCGAGGGGATCCTCTGCTGTCGGCGTATAGGCTTCCCACCAGTAAGGCATCGCTTTGAAGTGAGAATGGTAAATGTCGGCGCGGGGCATCGCTTAGGTTTCCTTCAGCGGACACACTGTGCCGCGGGCGACTGGCGGTGACCACTCACCCGATGAGCGATCCCCTCGGTGGGCCACCGGTCATACCGAATTGTTCATGACCAAACATAGCGCCCAGGCGATGGGGCATCATGCCATCAGGGGGCTGAATCAGCGATCGGCCGGACCAGGTGTAGACCTTCTCCAGCGTTCCACCCATGAGCTTTGCCCTGTCCCTGTCCGGCAGGCGACTGGTGGCGCGAAACGGCGCGACACCCTGCTTGTAACTCAGCATTCCACTCGTTCGTGTCCAGGCTGCCACTATCACACTACGTTGGCCAATCTACCCTTTACGACCAGGTGTTGAAATGGCAGATCGCCATATGCGCTCCTTGCACCAGGAAGATACCTCGCGGCCCATCCCGGCCGAGGACGCCATCAGACCAAGGGCCTTCACATGAGAACCGGTGCCGATTACCGCATCGCACTACGCGACGGCCGGAAGGTCTTCGTGATGGGCGAGGGCCAAGTCGATGACGTGACGACCCACCCCGCGACAAGGGCGATGGTCGAGCAATACGTCGCCTGGTACGACCGACATTTTGATCCCGCCTGGGCCGACACGTTGCTCTCACCACCTGATGCGGACGGAAACCGCCTGCCTTGGGCCTTCGAGCTACCGAAGACGAGCACGGCTGTGATAGCGGTCGGTCTCGCAATTCAAAAAACGATCTTTCTCAGTGCTGGCAACGTCACCCACACTCCGCTCTATGGCCACCTAATCGCGCTCGGCGTGTTGACCGCGGCCGAAACGCGTAACGCAGGCCCGCATTACGCTGCCAACGCGATGGCCTACCGCGACACGATCGCCCGCAGCGGGCGTTTTTTGACCTTTTGTGGCGGCGCTCCGGTCATCGGCCAGCGGATGCGGCCCAATCCCAGGGACAGGGTCTCCGTCAAACGGGTGAGCGAGAACGACAAGGGCATGGTGGTGCGCGGCCGGCTCGGCATGCATACGAGCCCAGCCTATGCCGAGGACGTATATGTCGGTGCGCTGACAGGACTTGAGATCGACAAGCACCCGATCGGATTCATCGTTTCGGTCAACGCCCCTGGCGTGACCGTCTTGTGCCGCAGGTCCGCGACCCGCGACCGCGACCCGTACACCTGGCCGCTGTCCGTCCGGTACGACGAGCTCGACGGCCAGATGTGGCTCGACGACGTGTTCATCCCGTGGGAGCGCGTCTTCGCCGTCGATCCGGAGCCGGAGGCAATCCCGCGTTGGCTGCGGTGGCATCACCTCCGCGGCTGGCTCGCGAAGGCCGAATTTACCCTCGGTCTGGGCTTGGCATTGACGGACGCGATGGGGTTGAAACAGAACAACGCGACCGTCGAATACCTCGTCGATCTCATAGCCGAGGTGCAGATCGTGCGCTCCTGTCTCACCGCCGCCGAGCATGATCCGGAGTTCACCCCGACAGGCTACTGCCTACCCAATCACGCCCATCTCGCGGCCGGCGGCCTCTCGCTTCTCAAGGCTCGCCAGCTCATGTCCGAAATCTTGCGCGTCATTCCCGGATCATCGCTGGTGGTGGCACCGGCCGACAGCGACCTCAACATGCCAGAATTGGCGGCGGGCCTCGAAGAAGCGTTCGGCGGCGGTGGATACTCGGCGCGGCAGCGCGCGGCGCTGCTGCGGCTGGCGTGGGACCACGTCTCTTCTTCGCTTGATTCTCGCGAGTCGGCCTTTGAGCTGCATGCCAGTGGAGGCACGCCCGGTTGGCGTTCATGGCTGCGCCGTAGCTTCAAAGACTACAACCGCCTCGCCAACGCGGTGCTTCAGGCGATCGACTTCGCGATGCCGGCGATCGACGTGGCCAGCATTGGTACCGCTCCGGTCGCGCCGCGGCGGGCCAGTCCATTGCCACCGGCCGATAAGAGTTGAGATCGTGCGAAGCATGACAAAGTTCGTGATCATCCGCGCCGGCGTTGGTGGGGGTCATCTGGCGCCGCAGGAAGCTTGGCGCGACGAGCCATGCACCGGAGGGGGGCCGCCTCTTCACCAGTGCTGCGATGCGGCAGCCTGTGACGCCGCCACTGACGCCAGCCCACTGGCCGCCGGTAGCTTTGCGATGGCGACGATGCTCAGGAGGCACTTGGACCACCGAATTGACCGCCGTGGGCGCCCAAACCGCAAACCGAATCAATGATTTCAGTCAGTTGCGCCTGACTGGGCGGAATAATCCGGTCCCCAGCCACCGCACCGCTGAAAACCCCCAAAAATCCCCGCGTGTTAGCCCCGGCTAAGCCCACCGGAGGCCGCGCGTGCGATCAGGCCCGCTACCCAGCGTTCAAACCGGCCGCTGCGGACAAGTCCGCAGCGGCCAGGCGGCTATACGTTGCATATTCGACCCATTCGGATTATTAAACAATATGGTCGAGAACCGGCGATATAGCCCACCACTGGCAAATCTCGTTCCGGCAATCACGGTGCCGTGAGCGGGCCGCCGCGAGTCGCGCGGCCGTGAGCATCTGAAGTAAATTCACTGCGTGGCACCCGGGTTCACCACTCTGTCGGCCGACGCCCAGGCCATCCTGGAAAGCATGGGCGACGCCTTCTACGCGCTCGATGCCGACTGGCGCTTTGTCTACGCCAATCAGCGGGCCCTGGCGTTCTGGAACACGACGGCGGACGAGGTCATCGGCCAGGTGATCTGGCACCGGTTTCCGCAGATGGTCGGCTCGTTGAACGAGCAGGTGCTGCGGCGCGTCCGCGATGAACAGCGGATGCTCACCTTCGAGGCGCCATCGCCGACGACTGGGGTCTGGGTCTCCGTCAACGTAGGGCCGTCCGGCGATGGCGTCACGGTATATTGGCGCGACATCAGCCAACGCATCGAAGCCGAGAATGCGCTTCGTTCATTCGCCGGGAAGTTGGAGCGCGAGGTTGCCGAGCGCACCCGGGCCTTGCACGAGGTGGTCGACGAGCTGCGCCGGTCGCGCGCGCGCTACAGCGCCATCTTCGAGCACTCGCCGGTCGATCTCGTCGTCCAGGCCGTCCAGCCGGATGGACGTATCGTCTGCGAGGATGCCAATCCCGCCTGGGAGCGCCATTCCGGCTGGCCCCGCGACTTCGTGGTCGGCAGGTCGCTGGAAGAGATCCTGCCCCCTGAGCAGGCGGAATTCGCCACCATGCAGTACCGTCGGGCGATCGAGACCAGGGAGCCGGTCGAATACGAATACACCGCGCAGTTCCCCGTCGGCGAAGTGTCGCGCCGCTCGTTTCTGGTGCCCCTGCCGGGGCCCAGCGGACGCATCGAACACGTGCTGCTGGCTGCCGTCGACATGACCGCGATGCGGCGCGTCGAGGCGCAACTGCGCCAGGCCCAGAAGATGGAGGCGATCGGGCAACTCACCGGCGGCATTGCCCACGACTTCAACAATCTGCTCACCGCGGTGATCGGCAATCTCGAACTGCTGCAACGCCGTCTGACCGAAGAGCGCTCGCTGTCCCTGGTCGATGCCGCCATGCGCTCCGCACTGCGCGGCGGAATGCTCACCCAGCAACTGCTGGCCTATGCGCGCCGTCAGAACCTGTCCCCCCGCCCGGTGGACGTGAACGCCGTGATCACCGGCATGGGCGATCTGCTTCAGCGCAGTCTCGGCGGACTCGTGCAGGTGGAGACCGATCTGGCTGCCGATCTCTGGCCGGCGACGAGTGATCCGACACAACTCGAACTCGTCGTGCTCAACCTCGCCATCAACTCCCGTGACGCAATGCCGAACGGCGGGTTGCTCCGCATCGTGACCGGCAATGTGTATCATCCCGAGGTCGCCGTGTTGGATGCACTCGACCCGGGTGACTATGTGCGGATCGCGGTGATCGACACCGGAACCGGCATGTCACGCGAGGTCCAGGAGCGCGCGTTTGAGCCGTTCTTCACCACCAAGGACATCGGCAAGGGGAGCGGCCTCGGCCTGGCGCAAGTGTATGGGGTGGCCACACAGTTCGGCGGCACGGTGCGGATTGCCAGCGAACCCGGCGTCGGTACGACGGTGCAGATATTGCTGCCACGTGCTTTGGAAGACCAAAACGCCGTCGCATTGTCGGAGCCGCATGCCGCCGACACCCAAGGTGACGGTGGCACAGTCCTCGTTGTGGACGATGATGCCGAGGTGCGCGGCCTTGCGGCAATCTTCCTGCGCGAAGCAGGCTATGCCGTCAGAGAGGCCGGCAGCGGACCGGAAGCGCGCGATATCGTCTCAACTGGTCCGATCGCGCTCGCGCTCGTCGATTACGCAATGCCGATGATGTCAGGCTACGAGTTCGTGCGCGTGGCGCGCCAGAGGCAACCAAATCTGCCGGTAATCTATGTGACCGGTGCTGCCGATGCATTGGAACCGGGTAAGCTGCCGCCCGGCGATCCCGTCCTCATGAAGCCCTATTCCCGCGCGTCCTTGCTGAAGATCGTCCGCGAGCGGGCCCTGCCGACATTGGCATCGGTGTAGACTACAGGGGCAGCCGGCCCTGGCGGTCCGGACGATCGGCCGTCGCCCCCACCTCGCCATCGGCAAAGCGCAACCGGAGCCGCGCACCAGGCGCCACCTTGGCCGCGCTGGTCAGCGGATGGCCGGCGGCATCCGACACGACCGCATAACCACGCTGGAGCACCGCGAGCGGCGACACCGATTCGAGTCGTGCCGCCGTCCCCTCCAGCCGCGCCCGCGTCTCACGCAGCAGCGCACGCAGCGGCGCATCGGACAGCCGCCCCAGCGTGCGCCCGGCGTGGCCGTGTATGGTGGACACCGCGTGCCGCAGGCCGCCAACCAGCTTCTGCCCGCACAGACCGAGCGCCGCGTGCCGCCGCGCCACGACATTCGGCAGTGCGACGATCAGCCGCACACCGCGCTCCCGCACCCGCTCGCGACAAGCGACGAGCATCGCCGGCAGATCCGGCAGCCGCCGTATGGAGGTTTCGAGCGATGCGCGCCGTTTGTGCAGCAGGTTCGGCAGAGCGAGCACGAGCCGCTCGGCGCGATCGTCCAGCCGCTGCCGCGCGCCGCCGAGCAACGCGGGGAGATCAGGCAGCCCGCGCTCCGCCCGCGACAACTGCAGTCGGCGCTCCTGTGCCAGCCGGTTCAAACCGCCGATCAGCCGCGCCGCCTTGTGCTCCAGGTCGGCGACGAGGTCCGCGCGCATCGGCACCGCGAGTTCCGCCGCCGCGGTCGGGGTCGGCGCCCGGCGGTCGGCGACGAAATCGATCAGCGTGGTGTCCGTCTCGTGCCCCACCGCGGAGATCAGCGGTATGCGGCAGGCGGCAACCGCACGCACCACGGCTTCATCGTTGAACACCATCAGGTCTTCCAGGCTGCCGCCGCCGCGCGCCACGATCAGCACGTCGGGCCGCGGCACGACGCGCTCGAAACCGGCGATGGCGGCGGCAATGCGTTCCGCCGCGCCTTCGCCCTGCACCGGCACCGGCCACAGCAGCACGTGACGCGGGAAGCGCCGCGCGATTGTGGTGCGGATGTCCTGGATCACCGCGCCCCGCTCGCTGGTCACCACGCCGACCACCGAGGGCAGCACCGGCAGCGCCAGCTTTCGATCGGCGTCGAACAACCCCTCGGCTGCCAGCCGCACGCGCAACATCTCGATGCGCGCGAGCAGCGCGCCGGCGCCGGCATACTCCATCCGCTCGGTGATCAGCTGATACGACGAGCGTTCGGCGTAGGCCGAGATGCGGCCGGTGGCGATGATCTCGACGCCGTTCTCCGGCACCATGCCCAGCCGCCCCACCGCCGACTTCCACACGACGCCGGCGATCTTCGCGCCCTCGTCCTTCAGCGAGAAGTAGATGTGCCCTGAAGGATAGCGTTTCAGCTCAGTGATCTCGCCGCGCACCCGGACCCGCCCGAAGTTGCCTTCCAAGGTGCGCTTCACCGCCCCGGAAATCTCCGAGACAGTGTATTCAGGGACGTTGGAAACGCTCGAGGCGGGCAGGTCGTTCATGCGGAGAGAGTAAGCGATTCGGGCAAGTCGGGCCATCGTGGCCCTCACGTCCGCGAAACGCCTCGGACAGGTTGCGGCTTAGTACAAACGCCGCCGCGAGAGCCACTCGGTCACGTCGCTGGCATTCCTGTCAGGCGGGAAGACCGGATAGAACACGTGCTCGATCACGCCGTCCTCGATCACCAGCGTGAGTCGCTTCAACAGCGTTGTGCCGCCGGCTTTGAATGTGGGCAACTTCATTGCCTGGGCCATCGTCAAAGGCTGATCCGACAGCAGGGCAAATGGCAGATGCAAACGTTCCACCGCCTCGCGCTGGTAGTCGGTGTCCTGCGTTGACAGGCCGAATACCCGTGCCACGCCGAGCCCCTTCAGTTCAGCGAAGTGGTCGCGGAAAGCGCAGCTCTGCGGCGTGCAGCCGCGCGCACCTGGAATCATGTCCCATCTGTCGGGGTTTGCGATGCCGGGTTTGCCGGTCCGGGGAAACGCATACACGATGACCCGTCCTCGTATCGCCGACAGATCGATGCGTTCCCCGTTCGTCGCCATCAGCGGCACGCTCGGGACCCGTGCGCCCGCCAGATGGCGCGCGGCGCCATCGTCAACGGGAGCGGGTATGGTCGACCAGTCCGGAGTTTCGATGGTGCCGCTCATCGCCGCACCTCCGGATAGAACTGCGGCGCTTCCCTGCGGTCGAACATACCGTAATCGCGGATCACCCGAACCCGGCGATGGCGCAATTCGCCATTAGGCGGCGACTGCGGAACCCATGCACCGGCGGCAGCGGCGCCGCTCCAGGAGCCAAGCAGCAGCAGCTTGCCGGGGTTGTAGATACTTTCGTACATTTCGTGGTCCAGCAGTCCCTGCGTGCCGGTCCGAGGCAGACCCAGATCCGAGGCGATATCGGTGCTCGCCGGATTGTCGCCGGAGGCCGCCGGCAGTTCGCTGATGGTCACGACCTTCGCCGCGCCCACGTCGGTCTCGTCGAGGCGTTGCTGCGCCAGTTCCTGCCCGGCCGGGAGCTGGTTGTCCGCAGTGAATTCGCCGACGCGCAGGTGGTAGTCCTGAAACACCTCGAAGCGACCCTTCTCCTGCACCTTGTGGTGCACGGCGAGCGTTCGCCAGCGGATCACAGCCTTCTCGTCACGCCAGGTCGAAAGCGACAACAGGCGACCTTTCGTCCGCTGGCTGGCAAACCGCTCATTGTCGAGGAAGCCGTCGATCCTCTCGAGTTCGGGCTTCAGGAGTTTCGCCAGATCCAGATATTCGTTCCAAAGTTCCTGCTTCGGCACGACCTCGAAGATCACCGCAAACATGCCGCTCTCCTTTGACCAGGACAATGGTGGGAGCCCCCAACGTAGGAGTGGTTGCGGGGTTTCAGAAGCGCCGATCCTTCGGTCCGCGCCGAACCATACGGACCGTCAGGTCCGCGGCACTTGCAGCTCTCGCAGCCAAGAACGTAGTGACATCACCGCCAGCTAAGCCTGAACACCCTGAGCCAGTTCGCCAACGCGAGCTTCTGCACCGCGCCTTCGCCAAATCCGTGCGCCCGCAGCGCCGCGATCAGATGGGGCAGACCGCTCGCGTCCCTGATCGGACGCGGCATCACCGCGCCATCGAAATCCGACCCGAGCGCCACGTGGTCCTCGCCAGCGCGATCGACCAGATAACCCAAATGGTGCACGACCGTGTCGAGCGGCGTGTCTGCGTCGAGGTGTGCGTCAGGACGCACATCATTCACACTGAAGTTGAAGCCAACAACCCCGTTCGATTGACGGATCGCGTCAAGCTGGCGGTCGGTAAGGTTGCGCGTCGAAGGGCAGATCGCATGCGCGCAGGCATGCGTGGCCACTAGCGGAGCGGTGCTCAATTCCGCCACGTCCCAGAAACCGCGCTCGTTGAGATGCGACACGTCGATCATGATCCCGAGCCGGTTGCACGCGCGCACCAGCTCCTTCCCCGCCGCGGTGAGGCCGGGTCCGGTGTCCGGCGACCGCGGGAATGCAAACGGGACGCCGTGCCCGAAGATGTTCGGGCAACTCCACACCAGACCGAGCGAGCGCAATCCCGCCGCATAAAGCCGCTCGAGATTCGCCAGATCGGCACCAATCGCCTCGGCACCCTCCATGTGCAGCACCATCACGAAGGCACCGTCGCGCCGTGCCGCCTCGATTTCAACCACACTCGTTGCCCAGCGGATCTGCCCCGCGGCGCGCTCCACCACGCGATTGAGCGCAGCCAGCTGCGCATCGATCCGCTCGCGCGCATACGCCGGGTCGAGCGGCTCAGCGAGGCGCACTTCGTACCCGTTGCCCGTCAATGTGAGATCGCCCACAGGGGGGCGTTCGGGCCTAGCGAACATGGCGAATAGTCCGCCGATCAGGCCGCCTTCCCTGGCGCGCGGCAGATCGAGGTGGCCATCGTCCGAGCGAACCAGAAAATCGCGGCCGCCCGGCCGGTATTCAGCCAGATGCTGCACGGCGTCATTGTGTCCGTCGAACACCGCGATCTTATGGAGCGCATCCACGGCCCACCTCCGTTCCGGCACGTTGCGGAAGGAAGGCTTAAACGCAGATGTAAGAAGATGCACGCAGAACACGCGAATGATTCAGTGCGGCTCCACAGCCTGTGAGCACCCCCGAACCATCTGCGTGTTTTGCGCGCATCTGCTCTCATCTGCGTTGAATTCTTCCTTTGTCAGAAGCGTTGCGTGAGCCCCGCCAGTATTGTCCGCCGTAGCCCGAATTGCGGCGCGCCAACGCCGACGCCAGTCCCATTGCGAATCTCATACACTGTGTCGCCCACATTCAGCACATCCAGTCGCAACTCCGTGTGCGTTGGCAGCTTCTGCACCACCGACAGGTTCACCACGCCATAGGTGGGCAGCGCAATACCGTTCGGGACGGTCGGCGCACTGGCGCGCAATCCGCTTTGCAGCAGCGCGTCCATGGAGAAGCGCGTCGGGTGATCGGTTCCCCCGTTCAACGTGTATGCGACGCCGGCGGAACCGTCCCACGTCTGGTCGTGATCCAGGTGAATGAAGTTGTTGGCGATGAATGCCAGCTCATCCGGGCCGAAGTTGAACTGCGCCGAGGTGATGTCGTTGCCCAGGGCGCGCGACCACGCCAGGTTGCCATAGATCGACCACGGACCACGGTCGTAGCTGGCGGTAAGCTGCACACCCTCCTGTCGTCCATGCGCGTAATTGAACGCAGTCAGAATGATCGGCGCACCGAACTGACCCTCGTCGATCAGGTTGTTAGAGATCTTGTAATAACCGTCGGCGCCGATCGTCAGTCCCGGCACCACGATTTGGCTGACGCCCACGTCGAAATAGTTCGAGCGTTCCGCCTTCACGGGATCATTCTGCGTCACAGCCGGTGCCGCGGTGGTGCCGATGAATTCTGTGACCATGCCCGGCGAGACCAGCTCGAACGGGGGCGGTACAAAGTAACGCGCATACCCTCCGTACAGTGTCGTAGTCACTGTCGGCTTCCATACCACGTTCAGCCGGGGGCTCACCTGGTCCTCCTGTGTGAACGCGGCTACGCCGTCGAAGCGGAGGCCGCTGTTGATCGTCACGGTTGGCAAAATGCGCCATTCGTCCTGCACGTACAATCCGTACAGCGCGCCCGTCTTGTTGAAGCTGTTGGCGATGCCCTCCGGCACGTCGGTCGTCGGAGCGCCTGTGCTGTCTACCGGCAGTACCTGCGAGAATGTCTTCCCTGTGCCGATCTCCTGCTGCACCAGAAACCCGGCGCGCAGCGTGTGCTCGTCATTGATGCGCCAGCTTCCATCACTCTGTACGCCATATGCCGCGTCCGAGCGATTGGCCTGTTGCGCGATGCCGTTGAACAACAGATCGCCCAGCCAGTCGGGGGAGAAACTCAGCGAGCTGTAGCGCGTATAGGCAGAGATCTGCACATCGATGTCGTTCACATGCTTCTGCAAGGAAATGATCGCGAAATCGGTGCGCTCGTGCTGGTTCTCGTTCAGATTCGCACTGTTGAAGCTGCTGACGCCGTTGACGGCGAATTCCAACGTCGGCTGGCCCGGGTTGTTGGGGATCTGGAACTGGCCCTCGAACGCACCCAGGATCATGCTGATCCGTGTGTCCGGATCAATGACGCCGGACACATAGGCCATGCCGTGGAACTGGTTGGTAGTGTCGTGGATCGCGCTGAAACTGGCGGTGGGATCCTCGATCCCGCGATCGTTGTGCAGATAGTCGCCGGTAACATACCAGTCGACCGGCCCGCTGCGCCCGCCGTATTCGAAGCTCGGCTGCACCCAGTTCCAGCTTCCGCCGTACATCGTGACCGCGAGGCCGGGATCCGTGACGCCGGTCTTGGTCTGGATGTCGACCACGCCCGCAGTCTGGAAACCGTATTGCGCGGGCAGTGCACCGGTGATGAGCGACATGCTGTTGGCAAAGCGCAACTCGATCGCCTGACCGAATACCGATAACCCCTCGGGAAGTTCGACTCCGTTCAGGCGGTACTGCACGTTGGCATGTTCGCCGCGCAGATGGATCTGGCCGAAGCTGTCCTGCGCCACGCCAGGCGCCTGCAACAGCACCTGATCGAGCGGCGCATTCTCACCTTGCGGAACGTTCTCCAATGCCTGCGGTGAGAAATTGTAGACGCTGGCGCCCAGGCTCGGCTGGATTTGCTGCCGCGCCACGTCCAGCCGCCGCGATATCACGTCCAGATCAAGCGAGACCCCCGACAAATCCTGATCCTGATCGGCGCCACGCGCCGTATGCGCCAGTGCAGTCAGGACCAGGCAGGCAGACAGCAGAGCATGACTATGCCGCATCGACGATGACCCCCTTTCCAAATGCTCCCTCGACGGCGAGACTGCACTTGTTATGGTACATTATAACGTACTAATACGGGGCGCTCGGCAACCCGGCTGGTCGCCGGCAGATGTAGACACACCGCCCCTGCCGGTAACGCGCCGCTATCCGGTCAGCGACGGCTCACCTCACCGGCGGATGCCACTGACTGTCTCGCTGCTGCTGCATGCGGCGGTTGCGTGCTCAGTGGCGATCTGGCTGCGGCACAGGCCACCGGCCTCGCACGGAACTGAGCAGCCAGTTGAAATGGTGTTCCAGCCGTCGCCTGCGGAAACGGCTCAGGAGCCACCGCAGCAGGCCGCGCCGATGTCGCCGGAACCGCTGCCGCCCGCGCCGCCCCAACCTGCCGAGACCACTCCGTCGCCTGCGCCTTCGCCGCCACCAGTCGCGGCAGCACCGGAGGTGCCGTCCTCGCCTGCACCCGCGCCACTGGTTGTCGAGCAGCCGGACGAGGCACCCAGGCTGCCGCCACCACCGATGTCGCGACCGGCGCGGCCTCGCCCTCGGCCCACGGCCCACGCACGGCCCGCCGAGCAGCAGCCTGCACCATTGGCCGTGCCCGCTTCGCCATCCCCGGCTCCCGCATCGCCACCGCCGATGGAGGCGCCGCCCGCCCCGATCAACTCAGCATGGCGCCAGCAGCTCGCGGCCTGGCTCGCGGCCCATAAGACCTACCCCGAGGAAGCGCGTCGGCGCGGCGAGGAGGGCAGCGTCACGCTACGGTTCAGCGTCGAGCGAAGCGGCCGCGTGGCAAGGATCATGGTGGTGCACGGCTCCGGCTCATCGATCCTGGATGGCGCCGCTGAGGCCATGCTGCGCAATGCAACTCTGCCGCCCTTTCCGACAACGATGTCGGAGGACCGGGTTGGCGTAACCGTGCAGGTCCGGTTTGCGTTGACCAACTGAATAACCAACAGTGCGCCGCCAAACCGGCAGGAGCCTGGCATGCGCGTTCTGGTGATCGGATCGGGTGGCCGCGAGCACGCGCTCTGCTGGGCGATCGCCGCCAGTCCGCTGCTGACCAAGCTGTGGTGCGCACCAGGCAATCCCGGCATCGCTCAGGTCGCCGAGTGCGTGCCGATCGGCGTGCTGGATTTCCCCGCTTTGGTGGCCTTCGCCCAGGACAATGAGATCGACCTCGTGATTCCCGGCCCTGAGGCCCCGCTGGTCGCCGGCATCGCCGATGCCATGGAGGCGGCCTCGATCCCCTGCATCGGGCCATCCCACGCCGCCGCACAGCTCGAAGGCAGCAAGGCCTTCACCAAGGAACTGTGCGACGCCGCCGGCATCCCCACCGCGCAGTGGGAACGCTTCGACGAGGCCGACGCCGCGCGCGAGTTCATTCGTCGGCGTGGCGCACCCGTCGTGGTGAAGGCCGATGGCCTCGCCGCCGGCAAGGGAGTCGTCGTGGCCGAGACCGAGGATGCGGCGCTCGCAGCGATCGACGCGATGATGCAGGCCCGCGCATTCGGCGAGGCCGGCGCCGCGGTGGTGATCGAGGAATACCTGACCGGGGAGGAAGTCTCGCTGTTCGCGCTGTGCGACGGCAGGACCGCACTGCCGCTCGGCGCCGCGCAGGACCACAAGCGCGTCGGCGAAGGCGAGACAGGACCGAACACCGGTGGCATGGGCTCCTATTCGCCCACCCCATCGTTCCCGCCGGCGCTGCAGGAGGCGGCGATGGACCGCATCATCCGTCCCACGCTCGCCGAGATGGCACGCCGCGGCACGCCGTTCCGCGGCATCCTGTACGCCGGCCTGATACTCACCGCCGAGGGCGTGAAGCTGATTGAGTTCAACGTCCGCTTCGGCGATCCCGAGTGCCAGGCGCTGCTGCCGCGGCTGATGTCCGATCTGCTGCCCGCGTTGCAGGCCGCCTATGATGGCGAACTGAGCAACTTCGACCTGCGCTGGAACGATGTCGCCTCGATCGCGGTGGTCATGGCGGCGCGCGGCTACCCGGAGGCGCCGGAGCACGGCAGCGAAATCCGCGGCCTCGACCGTGCCGCCGCGCTGCCTAACGTGCAGATCTTCCACGCCGGCACCGAGGCCGATGCGGCTGGCCACATCCGCGCCGCTGGTGGACGCGTGCTCAACGTGTGCGCCACCGGTGCCGACCTGCGCGCCGCGCGCGACGCCGCCTATGCCGCGATCCCTCTGATCGACTGGCCCGAGGGCTTCTGCCGCCACGACATCGGCTGGCGGGCGCTGGGCGGGCGGTAGGCGGACAGGAGACACGACGTGCATGAGGGAGCCGGGGAAGGCCTATTGCAGATCAATGGCGCGGTTCTCGCGCTGATTCTGATATTCATCCCAGGCATTCTTTGCTACGGGGTTGTTGCCGCCCTCGGTGACAAGAGGAAGCGCGATAATACAACTATAATTCTGCAAATATTCATGTACGGAGTGGCGAGCTATCTTATTTTGTACACACTGCGCAGCTTTCTTCCAGACTTCTTCGATAGAGTCGGCATAAAGATGGAAAGCATTCATATCCTAAATCCGATCGAGATCGCAAAATCACCGATTGATCCCACCACGATCATAGCGGCGACAGTTGTTGGTCTTCTCGAAGGCATTATGATCGCCGTAAACATCAACTATGATCTGTCAATCCGATTTTGCCGGCTGATCGGCTTGACCAAGAGATTTGGCGATGCAGACGTGTGGAGCCTCCTCCTGAACTCGAAGGATACGGACAACTGGGTGACAATCCGGCAAAAGGAGCGCGGACACATCTATCAAGGTTACGTTCAGGGCTTCTCGGGCGGTGACGAAAAGAAGGAGCTATTGCTCGTCGAGGTTCAGGTATTCGACATAGATACCGCAGCCAAAGTTGGAGATATCCCTATCTTGTATATGTCCTTCAAGGATGAAGATGTGATCCTTGAATTTGGCGTCAACCCAGATAGATATTCGTCGCAGGAGGCAAGAAATGAGTAGGACAAATCCGGTAGTCGTCAACGAGGGTGTCATCAAAAAGGGCGGCTTGAACCCTCCCCCTACGACGTACAGGCCTCCAGCTCCGTCGCCCCTGAAACCGCCAGCGCCGCGCGAGCAGCCCGCTTCGAACCAGGGCACCCAACGACAGAGCCCAGGCCGGTGAGTGGCGACTGCGAGACCCAGCGCAAGCCTAGGCCGCAGCCCTCTACCTCCTCCCCCTAAGCCGGCGGAGCCGGAACCAGCAAGTCTGATGTAGCCTCCCTTGCGGCATTGTCGCCGGGGGGAAGCATGAGCCAGTCGCTGACGGAACGCTACGACGACCGGATCGCCGGGATGCTGTCGTGCTACGACCGATTGGTGATCACCGGGACGCTGCCGGTGATTTGCTATGCCGCCGGGATGACCGGATATCTGAATGCCAAGGGCATTCGCATTTTCGATTACCCCGAATTTTGCCAAGACGCTGCGCGACCGCGTGCGTGACCGTGCGGCAACGCTGGCCGCTGAGGCGGGCATCACCATCGAGCACCTCGCCAAGCCGCATATCCGCAAGGAAGACGTTGTCGCGCGCGTGCTCCGCCAGCGTGGCGATCGCCCCGGTCTGGTGCACGTCATCTCGGCGATGGAAGCCTGCGACGCGTACAAACCCTGGCACGACAAGCAGACCCACAAGACCTTCATCCGGCCGGACAGCGGCAAGTGCCTGCACTATTATTTCTACTTTCAGGACGCCACATTCGGATTGGTCTACCTGCGCGTGCCGACCTGGGCGCCGTTCCGCCTGCAGTTCTACTGCAACGGCCATAGCTGGCTGGCGCGCAAGCTGTCCGCGAAGGGCATCGGCTACACCATGGCCGACAATGCGTTCGTGCACATCGACGACTGGGCGCTTGCCCAGGCCTTGGCCGACACACTGTCGCCTGACCAGTTGCACCGCACGCTGGATCGGTATGCCAGGCTGTATTGCCCGGTATCTGATGTGTTCGGGCAGTCCTATCATTGGAGCCTGATGCAGGTGGAATACGCCACCGATCTGGCGTTCCGCTCCACCGTCACCCTCGGCCCGCTTTATGAGCAACTGGTCCGCCAGTCGGTGCTGAACGTGAAGGCCGAGCAGGTCGCCACGTTTCTCGGCCGGCAGATCACGCCGTTGCTGGCACAGGAGATCGGCTCGCAGTTCGCCACCCGGATCGAGGGCACCTGCATCAGGCATCGCTTCGGCAAGTGCTCGATCAAGATGTATGACAAGCACGGCATCGTACTGCGTATCGAGACCACCACCAACGATGTGTCGTTCTTCAAGCACCACCGAAGGGTGGAACACCGCAAGGGCCCGGCGAGCCGGGAACTCGCGCCGGTCAAGAAGTCGATCTACAGCCTGATCGACCTGCGAGACATTCTGCTTGGCTGCAACCGGCGCTATATCGCCCACCTGTCCGCGTTGGACGATTTCTCCGCCGGGTTCCGGGCGCTGGGCCGCCTGACCAGGCCGCGTGAAGTGGACGGCAAGACGGTGCAGGGGATCAACTTCTTCGCTCCGGCGGACAAAGCCCTGCTGCACGCCTTGCAGAACCCGAGGGTCAACATCGCCGGCATTCGCCGCAGCCAGTTGTTGCCGCACCTCGGCATGTTCTCACCCACCCGACTGTCGCGACACCTGCGCCGACTGCTCGACCTCGGGGTCATCAAACGCGTCACCGGAACCTACCGCTACTACCTCACCAAGGCCGGACGTGCCGCGACCGCAGCGGCGGAACGGATCACCGAGGCGGTTATCGTTCCGGCTATGATTTGATGGGATTTAACCGACGGTGCAATTCAACGCAGAAGGCGAGAAGAGTTGGCCCGTAAGGGACTAAAGAACCCCCGCAGCAACGCTCCCGCCTCCGCCTCCCGCACACCGCCCACAACCTCCGGCCGATGCGCGCAGGAAGTCGCATCGAACACGCGGGCCCCGTGCTCCACGCCGCCACCTTTTGGATCGTACGCCCCGAACACCAACCGCCGCACTCGGAAGAAGCTCGCCGCCTGCGCACACATCGGGCACGGCTCCAACGTCACCACCAGCTCGCAATCCGGCAGCCGCGTCTTGCCCCGCGTCGCGGCCGCCGCTCGCAGCACCAGCATCTCGGCGTGCGCCGTCGGATCGTGCCGCGCCTCCACTTCGTTGCCGGCACGCGCCAGCACCGCGCCCGCGCCATCCAGCACCACCGCGCCCACCGGCACCTCGCCGCGTGCCGCCGCCGCCCGCGCCTCGGCCAGTGCGATCTCCATCGCCATCATGCCACACTGATCCCCGCACAAACGGAGGAAACCCGATGCCCCGCATCCCCCTGGTCACCGCGGCCAGCATGACCGACGCGCAGCGCCGCGTATACGAGGCGATGATGAACGGTCCGCGCCGCTCGCCGCCGGTGGGACCGCTCGCCGCCGCCATGCACCGTCCCGACCTCGCCGAGAAGTGGTCCGACCTCGGCCTCGTGCTGCGCTTCAATTCCAGCTTCCCCCCGCGCCTGCGCGAGTTCGTCATCCTGCTCACTGGCCGCTTCTGGGACTGCCAGTTCGAAGGGTTCTAACAAAGAGGTGTGTTTTCAGTGATCAGTGCTGGCCAGACGGGTCTGAAGAAACTTCTTGAAGAAAATCCCCGACGGAATAGGGTGCCTTGCCCTCCGCTGGAGACCCGAGATGGGACGCCCTGCCAAGCATCGCATCTGCGAACCCCACCCGTCCCCCAGGTTCCGCGACAAGGTGCGGCTGTTCAACTTCCTCCGTGGCCCCGATGACGAAGGGTGGGCGGCACAGTACCTGATCGACGGCGTTTGGACGCCACGGAATCCCGCCGCTCTCGGCACTCGCGATTGGAGCGAAGCCTGCGAGCGAGCGCGGGATCGCTACAACGTGGCTGCCGCTGGCCAGCCGATCGTAAAGCTACGCGCCACAACCAAGACGACGACGCACGAGCATGCCTTTCGTCTATACGCCGAACCGGTGATCGCCCGCTTGCATCAGATGGCGATCGACGAGGACGCCAAGGTTAAGGGCAAGGGCCATACATTCTATGCGGCGGCGCGTCAGATCGAACGCGATTTGTTGCCGCGCTGGAGTGATACGCCAATCACCGCCATTACGGAGGCCAATCTTAACGATTGGGTTGCGGACGAGTTTCGGGTCGTGGATGTTGCGGCGACGGTGGCGAAGTATGGTTCGCAGCCCAAGGACGAGGGCAGACAGGTGGTGCGGAAGAAGCCCGCCGTGACCACGCTGGGCAATCTGGATCGCGCATTCAACTTCGTCTGGCAGGAGGCGGTTGCCGCTAAGGTGGTGGATCGGCGCCGCCGCCCGACTATCCGTAAACACGAACACGGCGAAGAGGGCGAGGCGAGAGCCTTCATCGATGCTGCTGGCGTTCAAGCTGTCGCTCGTGTGATGACCGATCTGTGGGTGAATACGCCGAACGGCCACGGCATCGACATGAAGCGGATGCTGCGCTGCTATTTGGCACTGATCGCCAGTACCGGCTTGCGTCCTGGTTTGGAAGCCCTGCGGATCAAGATCGGAAACATCGCCCTTCTGATGCAGAAGGGCTGTCCGGTAATCATCGTTCGCGTGATCAAGCACCAGGGGAAGCATCCCAGTGCGCGCGGCGTGGTCGTCTATGAAGGCGATGTATTCAACATCCGCCGGCTGCTGACCGATCTCATCGCATGGCGTCGCAGTCAGGGAGCCACTGATCGGGATGACCTGTTTGCATGGCAAAATGGGAGGCATCCGTTCTTCCGTGACATGATGCGCCATGTGCTGACCGAGGCGAACGCCTTGACTGACCCGATGACCGGCGATGAGCGTGTGACCTACAGTTTCCGTCACTATTTCGCAACGAAACTGATTGAGCTTGGGCTGTCCGTCGCGCAGATCGCCGAATGGCTGGGCACATCATCGCGGATGATCGAGGATCACTACAACCGATTCCTGACAGAGCGGAACGCGCATCTGGTGAATGGCTATCAAGTGCGCATGCTTGATCCGGCAATCGAGCAGATGCTCTTCCCGTGGCAGGCAGCAGACGACGCTGCGCTGGACGAAACGGCGGACAGAGTAGGACGCTAGAGGTGGCATAAGCCGCGAGCGTGGCTAGAAAGGGCGGTCGTCTATCCCACCGCCTGACGGGCGGTAAACAGACTGATGTTCTTGCGCTCGATCACCTGAACCGTTCGCGGATAGCCATTCCAATAGGTAGCTAGCGATTTCAATTAGATGAGGCGGAATTCAACACTCACAGTCACTCACAAAATTCCACTCACGGGGCGGCTACATGGCGGAGTGCTGTGGTCGGCCATCAACGGATTGTGTGGCATTGGGCTGCCATCGACCGGCTGGAATCCTGTCGAAGTTCGGTCGGGAACAACTGCGAGGCGGATTCAGGTCCGATTGCACACTGAGGCACGGCACAAGGGTCCACGCTGGTGGCTGCGTCAGCCAAGACGGATCGATGCCTAGTCAGCGCTAGCGCAGAGAGGCGGCGCCATTCCAACAGGACGACTTCTTTCTGGCTGATCGAAGTGTGCCGCGGCGCTGCCTCTGAGAAGAGTTCATCATCCACTTGAACGACCGCGATTCGGCATTTGCCGAATCTGTCGCCGCAAATTTGCGGCATCGCGGCGGTAGTGACTGACGCGATCGGCAGCATAGCGCACCTCTCCCTCCAGCACCACGATCCGTGCTCGAAGCACACGTTGCTGCGAAAGCAGACGACGGACGATGGAGCGCAGCATGGCAGTATCGCTCGGTAGCCCTGCGGGCATGGGCATTTCCGGCGGAGCCACACCCAACGCGATTGTCGCGCGGCGGCCAACGACACCGGCGAGTGTCAGCAGCTTTCGAAGGCCGGGGACCACGAACGGTCGCCCATGACTACGCGCCTCGTCCTGAAGTTGTTGCAACGTGGCTTCACACCGCGTCCAATTTACCCATAGTTGCATGTGGCGCCTGCCATCGTCGTAGCTTAGCCCGACCGTGCGAGCCGCGAATGCCTCGAACAACCAGCGATCTTTCGGGTGATGCTTCGCAAACTCGCACAATAAACCGCCGATCTCCCTGCGCGCCAGAAGGGTTTCCAGCCGGCCGCGCAGCAGCAGTACACCGACGAACTGATGTAGCTGCGCGGCGATGGCGTGATCGTCCATGCCGGCATAGCGATGCTGATCATAGCTGCCGATGCTGCGCGGTGCGGCGACTCCCAACGTATTACATACTCTCGTTGACGCGCGCTGCGAATCCACGGTCAGGTTCTCATCTCGGTTCTAGATCGGCTCCACGACGGTCAGCGACGCCCGCGACAACTGCTATGCCGCAAGGTCACATGCTGCTCGTGGAAGCGCGCCGTGGTGGTGAGTTGCTGTATCTGCGCCTGTGGGTCGGCGCTGACGCTGCCCTCTGCGGGCGATGTATCGCTCATGGACCGTCCCGTCGCGCCGGAATGTGCCGACCCTCGTGGCTGTTAATGCGCATACCGATACAGAAGCAGTAGCCAAGGGCCTGCAAGGCTGCATCGCTCGGCATGGCATCCGCCTCGTCTGGGCATAGAACGAAGTCGTCGCCCAGCAAGGCTCGCCAGCCTTCACCCTCCCAGCCCGGCAGACCGTCAAGGTGGCGATAGCTGGCTCGCCGAGTAGCTCGATGATGTTCGGCAACGCCTGCTTTGTGCGCGCGCCATCCTGATCAGCCCGCTTCTCCCATAGGTCCGTCATCACTGCTGCTCTCAAACGCATAAGAGCGGAAGACCAGGGTCTTCCGCGCAGGCGCGAACGTTACTGTAATGGGAGGGCGAATGCAACGCGACCTACTGGGCCGGCGACAGTCAAACCGTGTACATCAGATAAACGTGAGTGAGCCTGTGATGCGTTCTACGAGGCTTCTTCGCCCGTTATTGCCCTCGCCGCCGATCTGATCTACACATCCCCCAGCGTGACCGTTAGCGCCGCGCGGCGCGACCGGACCACAACCGCCTAACCGCGCCGCGCGGAGCAAGCGCTGACGTGCGTTCGCCGTGCCGTGCCGTGTAGTCGATGGCGCCATCGGAACCCTTGCGTGCAGCCTTCGAATAAGTTCTGATCGGTTCTGCTAATGGCGCGGTCAGCCGCGCCCAACAATCAAGCGGGAACCAACCCCGAGCCGGCATTGGTCGGCTACCCACGTTTAAGCTGCCCACCGTTGCACATGATGTGCAGCGAGGGAGAGGCATAATCATGAGGTAGCTGATAGCCAATGTCCAAGTCCAAGTCCAAGTCCAAGTCGCCCCAAGAGTGGCTCGCCGCATTCAAAGACGAACTCGTGTGGCGCAACGCGGCTATCGACGCCGTCGATCGCAGCAAGCTTGCCATCGACAAACGAGCGCGGGCGCTGGAAAAAGAATGGGCCGAGCTATATGTGTGCAACCGCCCAACGCTGATCGAGGTGCTCGACGCTCTAGGTATCTACGAGAAGGACTGGTGCAGCACCCTCGGACGGGGCTTCTCGTATGCCTCAGTGATGCGGCGCATTCAACTATTGAGGGGCTACACTCACTATCTCCGGCGGCGCGATGAGGTCGGCGACAACGGCTGTTACAACCTGAAATATGCCGCGTGCCTTGCACGACCGGAGAAGCCGGAGGACGAAACGAGTTCGCCCCCAGGGCGACATCAGATCGCAGGCGAAACCGGTCCCGACCATCAGTTCATCACCAGCAAAGCGCATATCAAACTCCGCAAGATGCAGCCCGGCATCATCCAGTGCTGTGTGACCTCCCCGCCCTACTGGCCCGCACGGCGCCTGTATAACATGCGGGCAGACGGCAGCATCCCTCTGCCGACGCCCGACGACATCGGTTTCGAGCCGACCTTGGAAGGCTACCTCGACCATGTCGTCCGGCGAGATTTTCGGGAACTCAAGCGCGTGCTGGGGCCGGATGGCGTCGTGTTCGTGGTGCTCGACGATGTGATCGCAGGTCAGGCGAGCGTCTACAGGCAGCAGGCTTATCACTCTAAGCGGTCCAAGCTGAAGCTAAGTTCGCAGGTCAATCTGCGGACCCAGGACACCACAACCTCAGGCCCAAAGGCAATTGGTTGGGTCTGCCGTTTCGCTTCGTCGATGCCATGATGGATGACGGGTGGTTTTGGAGAGACCTCATCATTTGGGACAAAGGCGCGTTGGGACGCAAAGAATCAACCGATTCAAGGTGCCGGCACAACTTTGAATACATCCTGATGTTCGCCCTGAGCGCCAGCGACTATTGGTACAATCAGGACGCGCTCCGCGTCCCGCTGAGCGGCGGTCAGCCATACAGCGTGACCACTGGAACCACTCCTGGACGCCACAAGAGCGGCATCTTGCGCAGAGATGGCGATCGCGATTTCCGTATTGCGAGCAATCCATTGGGTCGCGTCCACGACGCCGTGTGGCACATCCCCCCAGTGGAATCGAGCGGCAGCCACAGTGCGGCATTTCCCGATGAACTCGTCCGTCGTTGTCTGCTGTTGGGTGCGCCACCCCCAGAAATGCTGCCTGCGGCAACAGTACTCGATGTCTATGGCGGCTCAGGCACCGTATCGGCCCTGGCGAAGAAGATGGGGCCGAAGTCCATCTACATCGACTCAAACCCAGTCTACACGGCGGAAGCACAACAGCGCGTGCTGGCAGCCGAGCGCGATCCTGGTGATCCCGGCGTGGCGAACGACAATCTGCCATCGGCGATGCGAGCGGGAGACTAATCATGGCGCTCCACAACCGCCTGCGGAAGTTCGCTCCGGTGACGGGTGAAGTCGCGAGGATCGCAAAAAAGCGATCAACCAAACGGGCGGGGAAGCAGGTCTTGCAGCCCGTGCAGTTGCGTAACTTGTCCGGACGATCCGGACAAGTTCCGCCACTGGATCAGTTGCTCCGAGAAGGTCGCGCCAGCAGTAGGCGCATCGCCGAACAGGAGAAGGGCATCCGGCGATTCAGGAAGACCGTGCTGATCGAATGGCTGGATCAGGCTGAACGGCTCTGGATCGCAGCGGAGATACACGGGCTGAAAAACAAACACTTCATAGTGTTTGCTGCACAAATCGGCGTGGATCGCAGCAGTGCATACGAACTGCTGAAACTGCATCCAAAACGCAAGGAGGTGCTGGCCCAATGTAAGAAGCATAACCATTGGCCGGGCTGGGAAATCTGCGCAAGTTGGTTCAATGCAGACGGCGGGTCCAATCTCGAACCCGACGCGCCCACCGCCCGGAACAAAGGTCTGCTCACGCCAAGTTGGCAACGGTTCAAGGTGAGCGACGATGAGTATGGCACGCCGCAAGCGTTGTTCGACCATTATGATCGTATCTACCATTTCACGTTCGATGTGTGTTCGACCCCGCAACTCGCCAAGTGCAAGAAGTTCTACACACTGGAGCAAGATGGACTTCAACAGGAGTGGATCGGCGTATGTTGGATGAATCCACCTTACTCAGCCCTCCGTAAATGGGTCAAAAAGGCGTATGAAGCCGCGAAAAACGGTGCTGTCGTTGTGGCCTTGCTTCCGATGTTTACCGATGCCGCATGGTTCCACGATTACGCGTCGCACGCGACAATTGAAGTGTTGAAGGGTCGGCTCCAATTCGCCAATCGGACTGATAACGGTTACACTCCGTTCGGCCATGGAATTTTCGTATTCCGCGGGAAATCCGCACGGGTGGACAACCAATTGGCGATCAGCCTCGACGGACATCGGATCGGCACATCATCGTCGCGTAATGTGGCGGGGCGTGCCGAACGATCGGAAAACCGTGCATGAAGTCGATTTCCATTGGCCGCGAGCCGACGTATCTGGCGATGTTGGCGCAGCGGGTCCGGCAGGAGCAATCGCTTCACGAACTCGCACTTGCGGCCGACTGACCGACTGGTCTTTGGATTTGTAAATCTCGACCAAAGCGAGTTGCGACAGACCGAGTTCGTGGCTCGCTCTTTCAATTTTTGGTGTCGTAATTCATATTGCACCGCGTAGGGACACTAGGGGTGTCATATGAACGCGATTTTCCCAGGAGCATTCAGCACGTGACCCCCTTTACGGGAGTTCCCCTGAGCAAGGCCGCGCAGTTCGTCGGTATCCAGCAAGACTACACTCAATCGGAGGATCGAACTGGGGCGTTGCCGCTCCTGCAAGGTCGGCGCATCATGCACGACACCCCCCACGACGATCTGAAGGCGATGCTCGACGCGCTGCCCCGCGTCGGCGACTGACCATCTAGGGCGGCCTTCGGGCCGCCTTTTCTTTTGGGTTCGGCACGTATTACGAACTCTGGTTCCTAAGAACTCTCACGATAATACTTTTTAGGTCCCGCTGTGACTTCCCGCTTGCGCAGTCCATGGCCGCGACAAATCTACGACCACCGCAGCGTTACTGGTGGGTATTTCGAAAGCCAGCGGCCTTTCGACGAAGCTGCAACCGGTTCCCTCTAGGTGAACGGTAATGCGGAATCTCGGTAAAGCGTAGCCTGGAAGGCAATCCAGACACCGGGGCTAGCAAACGTTGTGGGGCGTTACCAACGGCCACGAACTCGTCCCGAACAATACAGGCGATACTGGCATTGACAATCACGCATCCTCTGTGCTGGCGAACCGTTGACCGCTCTTAACGAAGAATCTTTGTCGCCGGCAAAGCTATATGATACGCAGAAAGTTTAGAACGGTCCAAATAAGTGCTGATGTCAACAGCGAACTTCCTGACCACCATGTACCGGATTGCTCCGAGATGGCCCTTGACCCGGCAGCGCAGCGCGCCTATCTGCACCGCCTTGCCACTGGTCGCCTCGTGCGACCGGCAGGCAAAGGGACATGCCACTCCGTCACCGGCCGGTGCAGCACTGGGGTCCTGGACGTGCCTAAGTGTCTTGCGTTCGCGCAGGACATGACGTGCCGACCAGGGGCTGTTGCTCCCACGGCCGCGTGGCACCGTCTGCGGCAATAACGGTGCAAGATCGCGGGCTGTTGCTCGCTGCGTGCAGACAGTGTCCGGCGTTTCCCGCCGTACATGGCTAAGTGCCGACCGTTCACCGTAAGGCGGACGTCATCGGCATGACGGAAAACCGGCGGGCTGTTGCTCGTAATAGGAAAATGGCGCCATGACCTTGCCACACGACATCACGAAGAACATCGTCGCTATTGATACACAGACCGCCTACGAGTTGATGGATTCCGTCGCTTCCGGCCGTACACTGCTACAACTGATCTGTTCGCCGAGCGGGTTCGGCAAGACGACGATCGCTAAAAAGCTCTTCAGGCATTACGGCATTCTCTCGGAGCAGGAGTTTTACCGCAGCCTCCCCCCTCTGCCAGAAATGTCAGCGCCCGGCTTTCCCGGTCTGCCCGCGCACCTGCTGAAATCGAGGCCACAGACACGCCAGACCGGGATGCGCCATGCCGTGCAGGGCAAGCCCCCGTTCGAGGGCGCCAAGCAACGGCTGTTCATCGAAGCGAGGCCGACGAAGGCCATCTCACTGGTACGCACCTTGCACCTATGCCACAGGCTTGCGGCATCTGGACTGCTGTTCGATGATCCAGGCCGTATTGCGGGCGATGAGGCGGCCTGTGACATCTTGAAGACCGCGTTCGGGATGCAGAGGACGGTGACGTTTGAGGCCCCGCAGATCACGCAGAATGAAGACAGGCGGATCAGTGGTCACGGTGGCTATGACCCGTTCCTTCCGCCACCAGAATTCCCGGTTCCCGCCGATTTGCGCTGGTTGTGGTTGGCCAACACCAACTACACCGACCCGGCAGTGCTTGCCAAACTCGGCGATCACTTCGCGCCGCTGATCGCGCGAGGTCTGAACCCGTTCTGGATCAGGGATGACATCGAACACGACCACCACGATCTGTTTCTTTATGTCCATTGGCTTGCCACTGAACAGAACCTACTCCGCTCGATGGGTTTCAAGTATGAGGTGAGCCGCAAGGCGGTCAACTTCTACGTCACCCATGCCAACTCGCTGATCGATCTCTGCCCCCGCCGACTGGAGTTGATCGCCCAGCAGTTCGCCAAAGATCAGCCGGCGGCTGCACTCGAAGCCGCGCTGAAATCGATGGCACCGAGGATCATCCGTCCGAAGCTCCAACTGCCGGCGCCCTGGGTGCAGGTGCCGGATGGCGTATTGTTATGGCCAGAGTTGCCATTCAGCAAGGAGAAGCCCCCGGTCGAAGGGGAGCCGCCGCGCCGCATTCGCCGACGCGAGCGCGAATACAAACGTCTTCACGGCCAGCCACCTGTCGCGACGCCTGATCCTGATCCAGGGCCACCGCCGCCTGCCGCAACTCAACCAGTCCAGCCAGACCCGGAACCTGATCTGGGACCGGGGCCGGTCATCGATCCACCACCAGACACGTCTCTAGAGACGGCACAGGTCGTCGATACCACGGCACCGGAACCGCCGTCAGAATTGCCTTTAGCGGTGCCAGTGCCCGCCGCACCGGCAGAACCCAATCTATCGCCAGAGTTGACCTTCGGGCAGGCGATCCGCGCCGTGTATGCTCTGGGTGATCGGCGGACCTGCGATCGTGTCACCGACATTCTGGATCGTTGCCCGCTCGAAGAGTGCGACGACGAGGAATTGACGGAAGTGGCGCAAGCCCTGGGAGGTTGCTCCGAATGGCATGCGGAACACGTCCAGTCAATCTGCCATACCTTCGCCCGGCACGCGCACGGCACTCTACTGTTCTGCACGGACGACGAGGTGGTGGTGTGGGAAGGCTCTGAAAACGGGTTGCAAATCTATCGATGGGACTCGGTGCGTAACATGATGGCGCCACACATCGCGGAAGCAGCGCGGCGATGGGAGGCGCAACAGCGTGAACAGGATACCAAGGTACTGCTCACCAAGAAATTGCCGGCGAAGCGGAAGCTGAAAGCTGTCAAGGAACGAATCGATCGCATCATCGAGTTGAAGGCCGCCAGAATCACCGAGAAGGCGCAGCGGGCCATCGATCACATCCGCCAGATGACAGACGATGATCCACGCTTCTCAGAATGCACGAAGTTGGAGCAATACATCGACGCGGTGGCCGGGTGCCTGTCGAGTGGTTCGGGGAGTAACTGAAATGGGAGGTGAGATGTGGGCGATTGTCTGCTGCGAGAACGCTGCACCTGAAGCACAAGTTGCATCTGAGCTAGCCGATGGCACGAGAGCGCCGAGTTTTGCGACCTGATGGACATCTTCGAGCCGCTGCCGCCAGAGATCATGCGGTGGATCGATGGGGAGACGGCCCGCTACGAGTTCTTGCTGCGTGACACACCGGGAGTAGCGACCTCCAGTTTGTGCCGTAGGGCAACCTGCGACGGCAAATGAGTGGGTGTCTGGTCCGGGCCTTCCCCCGGCAATTCACCATGCGATCATCCTGATCGACGGCGTGGCATCCGGCCTGAAAGCAATGCAACTGAGTTGTTCGCCCAGTGGTATTGGCAAGACCTCCATCGCGATGCAGGAATTCAAGAAGCACGGTGTCCTGCCGCCGAAACCCGAGGGCCTAAAGTCGTCACAGCGTTTGCTTATATCGACGCTCGACCGACGAATGCGATCGCGCTGGCCCGCGCCTTGTTTCAATGTGCGCAGAGTCAGGCCGCGGTTTTGCTGCTTGATGATCCTGGCCCAATCGCACACAACGAGGACGGTTTGGACGTGCTGAAGACTGGGTTCGGCGCACAACGAACTGTAATGCTCGAAACTCGGCAAAATCACGTACAACGAGCTTTGCCGCCAGAGCGGACACGGCGGCTACAACCCATTGATCCCGCCCCCGAGGTTCGGCACCGGCGATCTGCGCTTCTTGTGGCACTCCGAAACCCGATGTCACAACGGATAAGCCTGCGGAACCGGCGAACGAGCCGGTCACCGAACAGGCCGCCGAGACGGTCGTCCCCGAATTGATGGCACCCGCGCCAGCGGCCGAACCGGTGAATCAGATCATCGATGACGCGATCCCGGTCGAACCGGTAGCCAAGGTGATCGCGTCGGAGCGCGTTGAAGAACCGCTGAAGCCGGTTACTGAACCTGAACAGGTGACGGCTCAGTCCGTCGCAGCGCAGGTGATCCCGTTGCCAGATTTGTGGCAGCCACCGGAGGCGGAAGCGCTGCCCGATCCAGTGTTGGCGGCGATCACGGCGTTCTACGCCATACCGTGCGAGAATCTGACCTGCGAGCGTGTCGCCGAGGTGTTGCAAAGATTTTCGCTGGGCGAATGGGACCAAGACGACCGGCAGACACTCGCCGATGCATGCGTGGGCAGGTTGATCGCTTCCAACGTATGGGTGGCACTGTTGAAGTGTATCCTTTATAGAATGCCCGTTGCGTCAGATCGCGGGTCCATCGTGCGGCGGATAGATTTCCCAACCTTGAAGCAGGGGCACAACAGCTTAGCCAAGGGCCTCGCTGTCGCTTTTCGACAATCTGACACTAGCGCAAATTTTCATTTTGCTTTTCACGACCCCGCATCGCTAGGTTGAAGACATCGCGGCGTTGGCGTTGAGACATTTGAGCGCCGGGAATGTTGTCTTGCCAAATTCATACAGGAGGACGAACCCTAAATTACCATCGACGCGTCGCAACCGTATTACGCTTGTGATGGCGGCATGATTACACAGTGCCGAAGCCCATAGCTCGGCATTTTCCCACCTACATCATACAATCAAGGATTCTACGAATGGTCGATAGTATCGGTAAGATGCGCCGCGAAATCGCTCGTCTTGGTTAGCGTACCGAACGTACTCGCGGCGGTCACTTGCGCTGTTCGCATCCGCGCGCTGCCCATTACATCTACGCGGCGAGCACCCCGTCAGATCATCGGGCTTGGAAGAATTTGCAGGCTTCGATGAAGCGGGCACTGGCGGCCGAGGAGCAGGAGGGGACAGTTCGGATCGGATCGTAATGTAACAGAGGGACGCGCAAGTCGCCGGTCCGAGTAGGTACCGACCACTGGGCGTTGCCGAGCCGTATGCAATGGTTGGCACGCCCAGTAGCCAGAGCATTTTCGGGCTTTGATCGGATGCCATCCGAAAACTGCTTCGAAGGTCACTGCATTGGGCGGTACAGCGGTGCTATCACAACGGCCGCGCCGATTCATATTGCACCGTTGCACTCACGATTGGTACAACAGACTGAGCGGTGGCGGTCGGCCACCGCCATTTTAGCGAAAGCCATTTACACATGAAACAAGCCTATCTCTTGCTCGCGTCCGAGCGGCGCGTGCTCAACGTTGTGTTGGACGATGACCCAGACGCGATCCAGCGGGCAATCGGGTACCGGAGCATTGAACACGGCACCACGTTTCAAACCGAAGATCAACTTATTATCGGCGGCGACGAACTCGGCGGTGTCCCCCAGGATCGGTTCTGGGCGGCGGGCGTGCCGTTTGCCTTTCATGGGAACGCACTGCTGGTCGGTTTTGATCCGCTGACTGGCGACACAGCCAGTCGCCCGCAAATGACGATCGACGAATTCCAGCGGCTGATCACCTTTGACATACCGTCACATGGCTGGCGCCTGCCAATGCTCGTTCCCAAAGCGCTAGAACAGGCCAACCTGGGGGGAGGCTGCTAGAGCAATGCGAGCGAGCAAACGAAGTCGGAACCGACGAGGTGTTGGCCTACCATTGGATGTACCGGTGAAGCGAGCCGCGCCGGATTCCTTCCCAGTTATGCCGGACGATCTGAAGATCGATATTGCTCGTGTGGTCCGCACGTTCTGCTTCACCGGGGTGGATGCCGGAACCTGTCTGGCACGCGCCGCAATTGGTCACGCGGTCCTACACGCTTGCGGCCTCCCAGCGCGGCTGATCCCTGGTGGTATGCTCTACCGGTGTGGCCCGCACCGGCGACGCGATACGCTCCGCTTCTGCCTGCCCGACAATCGCGGCGGCTATCTCCACACGGGCAACGATGCTTACCTCATCGGCCATGTCTGGGTAGAAGTTGGCGACGAGATCGCTGACTTCTCGGTCGGCGACTGGCAGGCCGAGGCGGTCCTGATCTACGAGAACACCGTTGATCCCGCCGATCGCGCGTTGGGACCGATAGAATGGTGGGTGTCCCCGCCTCAGTTTATCTGGCAGAGCGCCGCATCACTGAAGACCGGCTGGCGCGCATATGGTGAGCCTATGATCGGTCAGTCATGGTACGGCGCGTGGTCTCCCTGCCGGATGCCAGACTTCGCGAGCTTCGATCTCGTTGTTAGTGATGCGGCCCCACTCATCGCGCTACTGGTCGGCGAACTACACTTGCGCGAGCGGATCGCGGATCATCTGTCCTCGGCTGCGATGGTTGCACCACAAATATTGCAAAGCGAAGGCCACGTGTGAGATAAATAACGGCATCGGGTTGATCCCCCGATCCTGCTCTCCACAGGTAAGCTCTCGTTCAAGGAAGCCCCGCCGGAATTACCCGGCGGGGTCTGAGCGAGACCCGGTGGGAGACAATTTGAGCGAAAGACCTATGGAGAATTTCAGTGCTAGATTTTCGGACGTGCGCTGGGCCAACAGGCTCTGGCAAGACTCGTGCTGCGACCACATTCGCCTGCGATCGCATTCCACGCAACGTAAAGAGCGTCTTCATCCAACCAACTATCGCGTTGTGCAAGCAATCCTATATGGATGCATGCACACGATTCCCGGCGCTCAAGGTTAGCATTAGGACCATCATCAGCAGACGTGGCTTGGAAGATAAGATTTCGCATCGGATCACGCGGTATCTGAACGACAGGGATGAGGCCGGTGATCTGTTATACGTCACCCATGCCGGCTTTCTGAGGACGCCTCACTGGCATCGCGCGGACACGTGGAACTTGGTCGTCGATGAGGCGATGGAGGTCACATATCATCGGGAATTCCGGCTGAGGAGATATCGCCATCTTCTGCTCGATCTCTTTCACGTGCGTCCGTCACGCCATGAACGGTATGGCGCTCTCGAAGCACGGGATCATGGCCAACTGGACGAAGCCCTGGTCCAGATGGAGCACGACGAGATTTATGGACATTTCGCGGATTTCATCTGGCGCCTCCGGCATGATCATTGGAACCTTTATGTGGAGCATCCGGCATTCCAGAAGTTTCAAGTGGGCGAGACCCATACCCTTGAGGTCCACGGTCTGCTGGCTCCCTCCACATTCGAGCCATTCGCCTCCGTGACGCTTATGGGCGCCAACCTCAATGACTCGATCATGTGCAAGTACTTCATCAAGGAAGGATGCACCTTCTCCGATCACACCGCGATCAACAAGGCTCTAAGATACCAGAGCCACAGCAACGGGCCACGGCTGCTCATCAAGTATCTCACCGACGGAAAGTGGTCGAAGGCCCTCCGCAACCGAAAGGTTCGCTGCGATGACGACTTGGATGTCGCTGAAGACATCTGCGGCGTCTACATGGACCTGTGCCAGCAGGAAGCAGCCCAACATTCCAAGCTGCCGCCGCTCTGGCTCGGGAACAATGACATTCGAGGTGACGAGTTCGAGGGTGAGCGGCTCAAGAACGTGCCGCACGGGATGAATCGGTACAAGAAGCACGATGTCTGCTGCATTTTTTCGGCACTAAATCCGCCACAGGCTCATCGTAAGTTCCTCCAAGACCTTTGCGGAATGACCGAGCGGGAGGTGCGCCGTGCCCTGCTGAGCCAGACCGCCTACCAATCTTGTGGTCGCGGAATCCTTCGCGATCCCGACAGCACCGGCGTTTTCCTGCTAATTGTCCCCGATCGCGACACGGCGGAGGACATTGCCAGCTATTATCCCGGATGCCGGATAGAGAAGTTGGTCAGTGACATCGAGGAGCCGAAGATCGGCCGCCCGTCCAAGTATCGCTCGGATGCGGAAAGGGATGCAGCCAAAAAGGAGCAGAATCGGCTCAGTCAGCGCCGTGTCAGAAAAAAGTCCCTTTATCCAGGGGATTCGTCTGACATGCGTCTAACGCCAGATCAGGCGAGGCACACACTCGTCCACGTGCTCAATGAATGGGCGGAAGCAACGCCTGACACCGCTGGTATCAGCGCGTTCGCTCGCTCGGACTGGCTCAGCAAGTCGGACAGGATCGGGCAGGGATATACCATGTTTACTCCGACCAGCGATTTGCTCGTCGAGATGAAGCGGAGACAGGAAGTGTTCCGTGTCTGCAAGGAAGCAGCATCGCTCATGTCTCCCACAATCTTCGACAAGCCACTGCAACTACCAGATCACCTTGGAGCCATCGGCATCACCATCGAGTCATCGGTACGAACAAAAGAGAACGCGTTGGCTTGCAGAGGTCTCTTTTTCGACATCGAGAATGGCGACATGAGGCCGGAGGATTTTGCTGAGGCATTTCGTGACCTGGAGTTCTTCGCATGCTCATCCTGGTCCCACACACCGGGCGCATGTCGCTATCGCATTGCCATTCCAAGCACACAGCTTATCCCGCCGGAAATCCACACGCTGATACTGCACGCCATCGTCGATCGCCTCGAAGCGGCTGGCTGGGGAGATGCCCTGTCAGACGGCCAGAAGCATGGCGTGGACATTGGCAAGCTTCACGAGGCTGCCATGTTTTATCTGCCGAGCAAGCGGCCGGACCGCTTTCTCACGCATATTAAGGAGGGGCGCAAGCCACTCGATCCGCGCGAATGGGTAAGCCACATTCCTGACGATCTGCTGATCTCACCACCACCACCAGTTCCGCCGGAAATCTATCAGCACGGAGATACGCCTGCGCACAAGGACAAGCAGGTCGAATGGGCAATCAACTATTGGCACAAGTGCGGATGTGTGCGGGGCAAGGGCAGGACACAGATATGGCTCCTTGCGAAACGTCTCGCCGCGGCCGGTTGTGTTGATGCGGAGATGCGCGTCATCCTCCATGAGCAGGCAGTTTTCGCCACCAACCCGAGGGAGCGACGCGAGGAAATCGAAGCGTTGCTCCGAGATCACAAGGTGATGGCTGTAAAGTGCGTGGCGTGACAACTTGATCAGGACTTGGGCCGATCCGGCGCAGCGGGCTTCCAAGCGTCGCTGTCGAGAATCCCGCAAGCGCCCGACCGATCCCCTGGCGAGCGCGCTAGACGGACCATAGCATTGGAACGCATTGGCATCCGCAGCGGCGTGTGGTGATCACGAGGGTAATCCGCAACGGACGGAACGGATTGATGCCCCCGACTTTAGAGGGACCGCTCAGTGTTCCCATATTGCGGCGGCGGAGCCTCAGAGGTGCTAGCGACCCGATCCGCTCCGCCGACACACCATGTTGCAACATGAACTCCGCCGTATGGTGTTTCACCGTCAACATGACGGGCACATCCTGCCAGACAGCTTACGCACGGCGTATGGGCACTGATTGGCCTTGCCCCAAGCTCTTGGGGACGACGGGTTTAAGCATGTCGCGCCGGTCATTCATCATGCAGGCCGTCGCGAGTAGCCAGAGCAATCGTCGCAGCCGCAGCCCTACTTTCTCGGCTGTCCATTTGTCGTCCGCCTGCGATGATCCTCAGGTAGCAATGTCGGTCCGTAGAATCCAGACCGCCGACGGAAATAAAGTCCTTGACCGTTGGGAGTTGTTTTCCACCAAGATGGCATTGCAACGTTCCTAATGCACGCACGCTGCGGTGCGCACGTCGCGTGGGCATCGTAGCCGTGGTTGAGGAAGTCCAGGTATCGTAGGAACTGTGCGCTCGCGCAGCGCACAGTATTGCGTCGTCTTGTTGGCTGCCCATCAGCAGTACAAATCCTCAGCCCGAATATGTCGCGGCGAGTTAGCATTTGGATGTAGGATGCCCCCGACAAATAGTTGAACGGACTGCGATGACCGATCCATTGCCTCCATTCATGGCCGCTGATCCCGATATTTACGAGCAGTTCATGGGACGGTGTGCGAAGCCACTTCTGGAGTCCGCTGGCATCCGGCCGAGCGATCGAGTTCTCGATATTGGCAGCGGCACAGGGACTTTCTCACTCGCCTCGGTGCAGCATGGAGCCAAGGCCGTCGGGGTGGATGCGTCTGCCCCTTACCTCGACGGTGACCGTCTCCGTCGATCGCATTCCGATATCACAGTGTCGATCAGGTCGCTGCCGAGTTGCGGCAGGTGACGCGCCCAAGGGGAAACTCATCGTCTATCTGATCGTGTGGAAGTCTGAGAAGGCCGGAACGGAGACAGACCCGCGAACTTTGGCGCCTTTCTCCGGGCAGAAACTCAACGCCGGCTCGCCCGATGACTGGGCGTTACGCTTACGACGCCGGTCCGCATTGAAACAATGCGTCGGCGCGGATCGCGAGAGAGGTTGGGTCTGGAGGTTGGCAAACCCGCCCCGATTGGCGGGGTTGCCCATTGGTGATCTCATTCATTTCCGCTAGTCTCGCAGTCCACGACGTCCTCTTGGGCGGAGGTGCCCTATGCCATTCGACAACCCGCATCAGACGCCATTCAGCGATCTTGAACTGCTGATGGAGGCTCGCGGTCGCATCTCCAGCAGGGACACCTGGGTTCAGGGCCATTTCCAGAATAGAGGGCGCTACTGTCTAGTGGCCTCGCTGTCGTTGACGTGCGGCAGCCGCAGCTTCGGCATGCCAAACCGAACGGAACTGCGGCTATCTCGGCTGGTTGCGATGCATATGTCGTCCAACGCGCCATTTTGGGTTCGACACAGGTTCATGCCGTCCAGATGGCGCCTCATAGCGTTCAATGATGATTTGCTCACTCACCATCAGGACGTGATCGCGATACTCGACCGGGCTATCGAGCATTTGGCGAGTACGGCGCTAGTCTGCGTCGCCGCCTGATCAGGTGACTCGGCTGCGATATCGACGTCATTCAACGTCACGCCGGGCCAGCTTGATCCGCCATCTCAATGTGGGCGCCATAACCGGTGGGATAAGAGGAAGACCAAATGCCGAGCGCGTAGTGTGATGCCCCTCTACGAGAGCATTGGCAATATCGTCCGACGAATCTACGACATGCGCATCGAGGGGCCGCCCGTCCTCGATGTAGCAAGCAACTTTCCCTCGGCTGAAGGGTTCTTTTCCACATGGCAAAGCATCCGTGACGAGGCGCGAGCGGTGGCACAGCAAGTGCACCGGGTGCCGCGCTTCCACGAGATCATGCGCGAGCAGACATCGATCTCTGCCAACGATAAGCGCGATTGGCGTATGTTCCTCCTGAAGGCGGACGGCGCCGAGTTCCCGCACAACATGGCGGTGTGCCCCACCCTCGCGGCATTGGTGACGGCAAGTCCCGACGTGCTCTCGGCCTCCATCTCATTCCTCACGCCGGGCAAGCACATCCCGGTGCATCGCGGGCCTTTTCGCGGCGTGTTGCGCTTCTACCTCGTACTGTCGATGCCGCTTGCGGCTGACGGGCGCCCTGCGGCGGTCCTGAAGATTGCCGGCACGGAGCACCGACTTGCCGACGGAGAATATTTGCTGTGGGACAATACGTTTTCACTCTCCAGCAGTGTTCCTCGGCCGGTCGAAGCGCGTATGGTGCGCAAAGCACGAGTAAATCGGGAGGCAATCATGCTGATTAGGATAGCGGTGATGCTGCTGATTGGCACGGTGGCACTTGCCACTCCGGCGGCCGCACAGTCAACGCCGCCGGCCGCCGCGATCATCCGAACCGTGATCGCCACAACCAAACTACCGAGCGTGACAGATGTCCCGCTCTATTTCAGGGTCGTGAGTGTCACCCTTTCCCCGAGCGAGAAGAGCAGCGTCTCTGCGGCCAATGGCATCCTCTATCAGATGTCGGGATCGACTGAGGTTGCGGTCGATAATCAGGCAGCAACGCTAAAATCTGGAGATGGGGTGTTCATCCCTGGTGGGAGGAAGGTGACACTGACGGCCGGTAGCGGAGTCCCTTCGACCTTTCTGCATTTCATTCTTGCGCCAGCTACTGACCTTGATCGACCTGTTGAAACCGCACCTGCCGTAGCAAGGGAGCTATATCGCACGCCGACAGCAATTCCCGATCTGAAGCCGGGGGGCTATGACCTGAATCTGACGCGGATTACATTTCCGCCGCAGATGCCGTCCAACCCGCCGCACCATCGATCGGGCGCAGCTTTGTATTTCATTATCTCGGGAACAGGGTCTAATACGGTGGACGGAAAGCCGGAGCCGAGGGGAAGCGGTTCATTGATCTATGAGCCGTCCAGCCTCGTGCACCAATGGGGAAATCCTGGCAGCGAGCCTTTCACTTTCTTGGCCTTCAACATTAACCCTGAGGGTGTCGCCGCTGTGCTTCCCGGCACACCCGCCAGAACGCAATAGGCAAGGATCGGCGGGTCTGGACTGGTTGCTGATCGCCAGTCCTATTGGTCCCAATGATGACAGCCGGGGCAACCGCTGTCACGCCTGATAGCCTCTGTGGGCGCCATAGGTCGCCTAACCATGGAGGGTCGTACCCACCAGGAGCCTCCCAGGCGCCCCAGCTAGTCTGCCGGCGCCACTGAGCGGGGCAGCGCCACTGTGGCGGCCAGAACCATCCTATTCATACTTTTGGAACACGTTCCGAGGGTTGTCCGATAAATACGAGCACCATGAATGACCTGCCGACCATTGCCACCACCCTATTGGCCAACTTTGCCACGGTTCGAATACCGAGATGTGAGAGCCTCTGGATAAGTCATGTACCCGACCCGCCGCCCAAGTACCGGTACAGGTTGCTGGCACGCGCGCTCGCAGGTGAGTACTTGATCATGCGTTGCCATCGCCAGCATCTGCAACACCGCCTGTTGGAGCAGGGTCATCACGCATTCTTCGACCGGATCGAGGGCGGCGGACCAGACGGATGGCGGCTGCACTTCTTCTGCCTCGATCAGACGGCCGTCCGCGTATTGCATGACGTTGGGGTGGGAGTGTGCGGTCCCGGTGACGCCGTGACATTCGATCCCGAGCAGTTCGTCATGCACCGGCTCGGTCAACTGGAGCGTACTGATCGTCTCGACGCGCCACACGGATGGTGGGACTGGGACCCGTGAAAGCGCAGTACTATGCCGTCATACAGTTCCAAGTTGTATCCCGATTGTGCGGATGGATTGCTTGTCAAAATGAGATTCTGTGATAGCATTTGGAACTGATGAAGCGCGTCGCAATTTACGCCCGATCCAGCCCCGACTGTCCGGTATCCGCCGATGAGCAGGTAGAGAATCTGACGACGGTCGCAATCGAGCGCGGGTGGACGGTTACGCACGTATTCACAGACCGTCCAACAACCGTGCGGAAGGGCCAGGAGCGCCGCCCCGGCGAACTGTCGTTGATCGAGGCGATCCGCAGCGGTTCGATCGATAAGGTGCTGGTTTGGTCGTTGTGCCGGGTCGGACGGTCCCTCACAGAGTTGGTCGGGTTCTTGGAGACCTGCCGGGCGCGCGGCGTTGCTTTGTATCTGCATGAGCAGCAAATCGATACCGCGACCTCGAACGGTGTGTCGCTGCTCGATGTCGCGCCATTGATGGTCCACCATCTACGGCAGTCCAGGCGCAGCAAGATTTTGAGGGGTCAGGCTGCGGCTCGTGCACTGTCAATTAGATTTGGTAGGCCACCGATCTCGACAACCAAGGCACAGCGAGCCAAACGAGAACTGGCTGCTGGTAAGGGCGTGCGACAGGTTGCGAAGATAGCAGGAATCTCTCCGGCGTCGGTTTCAAGAATCAGAACTTCAATGAACGCCGAGGCCGCCATAACCTGACACTGCGAACAGCAGAACACCAGTGGCTATGAATAAGCGATCTCAGGTCGCGCTGGCGTTTGCGGCTGGCTATCTGATCCTCAAAATGGGTGTTGCGATTTACCGGCATCCCGTGGGCGCGGTCGTAGTCTTCGCTATTCTCACAGTCTTCAGTGTCATCGGAGGTGCGTCAGCATCGGATGTGGTCCATGCCATCTTTTCATTCGCAGTTATTATCGGGTTGGTCTTCATCGTCGGGCTGGCCTGCGACGGGCGTTGGGTAGCCGCTTTTCTATGGTCGATAGCACTGCTAATCGGCGTGGCGATCCTTCGGGGTTTGACAGACTATTTGGCTGCGATTGCAGCTAGCGGCTATCTCACCGATTATCACTGGTGGTTCGCTCGCCCCCGTGGATGGCTGCCAAGCCCCGCACTTATCGCCTTCTACCTGCTGGCGGTGGCTATCGCGATCATCAAGGACGACATCTCTCGCCCTCGGCCAGATAACCAGAAGCGCGAGACGGCATCCGGTCCCGATCGACGATTTACGGAGGAGCAGAAGTATACCGCTCCTGAGGCCAAGCGGGAGGCAGTGGGTAACTTCGAGCCGAACACCGATCCGCCCGTGTCTGTGGACGAACTGGGCAAGCGTGTCGCCGAACTGGAGGGAGAGGTCCGCGCGCTGAAGGCCAGCGTGTCGCGTCTCCAGAACGCTGGTAAGACGGTAATCGCCCAGCGGCAGCAATGGAAGGCACGGGCGCTGGTCGCCGAGCAGAAGCTAACGGACCTCACCGCGCAATTGACCAACCGTCGGCCTCCGCGCGACGATCGGTTCGAGGTGTTGCGTCGGCTAGTCGCGCGGGAACTGCATCCTGACCACTGCATGGGTGGTGACATTGAAAAGGCGGTCAGGGCTGAGTTTTTCAAGCGACTGTGGCCCGAGATCGAGCGGCTTGTGGAGCGGGCGGAATAAACTCCTTCGGGGTCAGTTTCCGACCCGCTAATGCCTGACCTCAATCCATCCAGCGGCACCGCGAAATCGGAACTCAGTTCCTAAAACCGGTAGCGGAACAAACCTGTTGCCGCATGATCCTCAACAGGTTACATGAAGCTTCGGATATGAATTCGGGGGCATGTACTGATGCAGACCCTAAACGGCGAGAAGCAGGCGCTTTGGAAGGCGTGGCGAAGGAAGAACCAGAGCGAATGGCAGACCGCGCTGGAATGTCGTGCAATTGGCCAGCATTGGAACAACATAAAGACACTCATCAAGGCGCGGCGGACGGCGGGCGAGCAAATCACCGTGGCGCAATGGTCAGAAGCCAACGCGCCTGTGACCCATCGATGGCTTGACGAGTTCAGTGGCTTCGCCGATCGCTGGGAAGAATTTCGCGCAGCCTGGAAGTGGGCGCAGACTTCACCGTACCTACCGGAGAGGCGGCCCGGCTTGCACGGCTTCGTCGATCTGATCAATACGAAAGCCAAACTCGAACACGTCAGGGGTGCACGGAGTCTGCACCAGTCGGAAAAGAATGGGCCGGTGAACGCCGGCATGCAAATCCTCCAGGGTGATTGCCTCGCCATCCTTCGTACTCTGCCATCGCGATCGATCCAAACCTGCGTCACGAGTCCTCCATACTTTCAGCTTCGCGACAACCTAACCGCAACTTGGGTCGGTGGGGACACGCAGTGCAACCATCGCACGCTTACCAAGAGGCAAGCTGCCAAGCCTCTTGCAACTTCGTGCCTGACTGGACGCCGGCGTAGCATAGGACGTCATCGTGAAGCCGATGGCGCGTCGTGCAGCAAATGCGGCGCGAAATGGGTCGATGACCAGATTGGCCAGGAAGAAACGCCTGAACAGTACGTCGCCAAGCTCGTCCAGGTCTTTGGGGAGGTTAGACGTGTCTTGCGTGACGATGGCACGCTTTGGCTGAATCTTGGCGACACCCACGCCAGCAATTGGCCATGTCGGCGACGCAATCGGATTGGCGCTAAATCACTCGAAAACGGCAAGCGCGAGAACCGGCCGCCTCGTCTGGGCGGTGATCTGAAGGACAAAGACCTGATTGGCGTCCCTTGGATGCTCGCTTTCGCGCTCCGCGCCGATGGCTGGTATCTCAGAAGCGACGTAATTTGGCATAAAGCCAGCCATCTCCCGGAGAGTGTCCGCGATCGGCCGACCGCTTGCCATGAACACGTCTTCCTGCTGTCGAAGAGCAAGACCTACTACTATGATAGCGAAGCGATTGCCGAAGATTGCGCCAGCAGTAGCGAGTTCAGCGACAAGAAGAATGCCCGTGACGTGTGGGTGATCGCGCCCAAGCCTTGCACACTCGCCCACTTCGCCGTCATGCCGCTCGATCTGGCTGAACGATGCATTAAGGCAGGAAGCTCACAGTACGGGTGCTGCTGCGCCTGCGGAGCGCCGTGGCTACGACAACTGAAGGGCTGGGCGCCGTCCTGCAAGTGCAAAGGCGACCCAATTCCAAGCAAGGTGCTCGACCCATTTGCCGGAGCCGGCACCACAGGTCTCGCCGCGCTACGTCATGGCCGCGATGCGGTGCTCATCGAGTTGAATTCTGAGTACTGCAAAATCATGGAGAAGCGCTTGGCGGGTGAAACCATCGGCTCCTTCGATTAAACCGCAGGGTCGCCGAAATGAGCCGTTCAAACCTAAGGCCGAATTGCGGGCGCTGCCTCCGCCACTGACCTCCTGATCGACTTCAGATGTGCCTGACGGTCGTCACCGTCCAGGTTGATGACATTACCGGCATCGCAAAGGGCCGGAACCGGCTGATGGGTTGGCTGCGATCCTTGGTGCCGTTGTCCGGCACGAGGTCGATGCCATCGTTGTCCTGTCCCTGTACCACCTCGGCTTCTCGGTCGAAAGCCTACTGGAGACTCTGGCTGAACTTTATCGGCATGGCGTGAGGCTGGTCGTCCACGATCATGCCGACGCTGTTGAGGCCGGCGGATTGTTGGCTGCTGCCGAGATTCTGGTGGACGCACGGCGGGCCTATCGGCGCGAGAGGATCGTGGGAGGCCAAATGAGAGCCAGGGCCGGAGGTATCCGTTTTGGACGCCCTCCTGTGCCACCCAGCCGCCTGGAGAAGGTGCGAGCGGCGCTTCGGGAGGGACAAGGGGTGCGCCAAGCGGCTCGTTCCAGTGGGGTCAGTGCAGCCAAGGCGTCCAGGATCAAGGCCGAGATGGTTGCGGCTGAGCAGTTGACCTGACGCACTTGCTGGCCCGTCGAGATGTCCTCGGGCCTACCGTCCCCAAGGTTCAGCCTCGTGGTCTGCGGGTGAGGTTGGGCGACCGTCAATAGCGTGGGCTAAGGTCGGCCACAAGGACACCGTCGATCCGCAGGCGTGGACGATCGTGGACGACAAGCTGTACATCAATAATTCGCTGCATTGGCGAGATGTATGGCAGCAGAACACAGCACAGAACATCGCCCGCGCAGATAAGAATTGGCCGAGCGTCAAGGATGGGCCAGAGCCACCGAAGGCCAATTGAGAAGCGTCGAAACAACCAGGGGGAATCTGATATGTCTAATCGTCTTACGCTCGCCACTTCGAGCTTTGGCTGCATTTTTGCGCTCAATATGGTTGCCTACGCTTAACAGTCGCCGATGCTCTCCGCCGCGGATTACGCGCGGCAAGCTCTTGCCGCAGGCCCCGAAGTTATTGCGAATGGCGCGGCTGTGGTGCGTCCAGAGCATGATGGAACGATGCGAACCCTGAGAGAGGGAGCGAACGGATTCACTTGTTTGATCATGGGTACCGACAGAATGTGTGCCGACAAAAATGGCATGCAATTCATCCATGCGATGATGAGCCAACAGCCACCGCCAAATCAGCTTGGGATTGCTTACATGCTGGGCGGTGATACAGGCCCAACGGGCGAGGCCGACGGTACTGGATGCCAGCAAAGCAGATCACACATGGCGGTTCTGGCATCTCGATACGCCTCTCAGCCCTGGCGAGCACGCCGTGACATCGCGAGCGATCGACGTAGCCGGCAAAATACAGCCAGCGATGGATGATCCGATCATTGCCAACAAGAAGACTTATTGGGAAAGCAATGGGCAGATTACCCGCCACTTAGCGGTGTAAGCCTGTCGGTTAGCGGTCGAGGTCCCCGTTGAAGATTGTTGCATACTTACAGGCTTGTTCGATTGGTTTTGAGACGGAGGTCGGTGGTCTGAGAGGCCGGATCGGTCGTCTTGCACTGGTGATGCTGGTATCGGTATAATCAGCCTTCGTCCATGCGTTGGTGGAGCGTGCTATTCCGGCGGTTGGAAGCGGGGTAGCTTGAGCGGTCGGACCAACTCTGCTTCCCACACAATGGGAGATCAGCCTCCATGAGCGTCCCAACCCACTGGTTCGTTGCATCCGACCCCGACGTGTATGAGAAGTTTATGGCGCGGTGGAGCGCCCGTCTCGCCGATCCGTTTTTAACATTCGCCGGCATCCAAACCGGACAACGGGTGCTCGATGTTGGCTGCGGGACCGGCACCATCACCTTGGCTCTAGCAGAACGCGGCTGCTCAGTTGTTGGAATAGATGCGTCCGCGTCATACCTTGAGGGTGCGCGGCGGCGTCGATCGCACGCGGCCATCACCTATGAATTGGGCGATGCCCAGAACCTTGCGTCTCGACACTGGCGATTGATGTGGTCCCGGAGCCAGAGAAGTTTGCCGCCGAGATGCGACGCGTTACCCGCCCAGGCGGAATCGTTGCATGCGGCACCTTTGACTTCTGGGGCGGCTTTTCGGCTGCGGAACACATCAATGAAATCGGTGCGACGCTCGACGATGATATGAGGGTGATTCGCGACTATCGTCGCGCTCGGCCGCTGTTCTGGCCCAATGGTATGGCCCGCCTGTGGAGCGACCTTGGTCTGACCGACGTCACTGAAGTTCCGATCGTTATCAGCTTCGACTTTGAGTCATTTGATGACTACTGGACGAGCTTGTGCACGGGGCCTAACAGCATGGCGCAACGGATCAAGGTAATGGCGGCTGATCGCCGCGATGAAATCCATCGCCTCGTTATGTCGAGCTACTTGGCCGGCATGGAGGACGGACCGAGATCGTTTGCAGCCATTGTGCGAAGCGTACGGGGTGTGGTGCCGTAATGCGCCCCCAGAATTGGAGACCTCGACGTTCGGCAGCCGCCGCGTCGCGCTCTGCCTTTCTGGCTGTCGAATAACAGGACTTTACCTAGTATCCCCGAGAATAGCTGCCACCTCGTTGGTCGTCTTCACATCGGCAAAGACGCGGGTCGTTGTCTTTCAGTTCGCCCTCATGTGTCTCGCGGTAATCAACCGGCGAAGCCTTAGCTTGACAGCCAAGAAGGACCTCCACCACTCTATGTGGTTTCAACTATACAAACAGGGGGAAAATAACAGCCATGAGGAGCACATTCTGCGCCTATGCGCTAGTCGCTGGCTGCTTTGCGCTTAGCACTGCTTATGCCGCTGATGACAAGGATGCACTAATCAAAGACGCGCTCAGTGCCGCATCACCCGAGATTGCCAAAACCGCCATGGTGATGGATTGGGATCATTCGATGTTGAAGCAGGGGACTGGTGCTTACACCTGCATGCCGACACCACCAGACATCCGTGCGAAGGGCGGCAGGGAACCCATGTGTCTCGACAAGGTATGGGAGGCATGGGGCGACGCCTGGATGAACAAGAAACCGTTCAAGGCGACTGGCGTCGGGATCGCCTTCATGCTGGCAGGTGACACCGGCGCGAGCAACACCGATCCCTACGCACAGGCTGCGACGTCCAACAACCAATGGGTGGTCGAGGGGCCGCATCTTATGGTTATCGTGCCTGATACCGCACAATTGGAAAGCCTTTCGACCGATCCACACAACGGCGGACCGTATGTGATGTGGAAGGGCACGCCCTACGCCCACATCATGGTGCCAGTGGCGGATCGTCCCAAGCCATAGCATAGGGTTTAGCGCTGGCCTTGGGCGTGGTCAGAGCCGGCCAGCCGTGCCCTTGGGTGTCGAGGTTGGTTTATCACCCCTCGTCTCACATCGCTCGTTCACCCAGCACTTTGCAAAGGGCGACGCATCTCGTGGCCGGCTGCGCTGCACCCAGCTAACCAGCGCACCATGCTACCGCTTGAATGGGTCCATCACTCTGGGGCACCCTTTCCCTCAGCGACGAGTACGCTGCCAGCCATGACTTCGGGCATGCCTTTAACGAACTCTAGCACGTTGTCCCGCATCCAGTTTGCTGCGATCTCGTTTGAAGCAAGCGCCTCGTCCGCGCTATCGAACACGCGGATGCTGATCAGCACGTCCGGTCCGCCCTCTAGCAAATAGTATTCTCTGAAACCCGGCAACTCTCGCAACAGTGGCACGAAGCTTTCCCGCACGCGTCGCGCAATTTCCTCTGCCGAGCCGCGCGTGAGCCTGAACTTTCTAACGATAGTGAACATAGTTTCCCCCCGGTCGCGCCACCTTAGCCATCGACGATGCTCAGGTTAGCATGGTGCCGACCGACTGGCGTGGTGCCTGCATTACACGTAGTTGCCCACCGACTGCCGAATCCGTCAGTGTCGCGGCTCGTGATTTGCTAATCCGTCAGAAAAAATGGACTGGGGAGCCACATGACCGCTTGGATGGCCTTGGGCAGGCTCAGGCGGCCGGCGGCTGCTGCGTTGCCAGCCAACCCTCGACGCCATCCACTTCGCTGACAGTGCCGCTAGTCACCCTGCCTATTCTGGCCATGATGCGAGCCAGCGTCTACAAGACAGCCGGCAACCCGTACTGGACCACGGGGTAGAATATCCTCCAGGTTGCGGCGGCATTCGTTTGCAAAGGGTAGTGTGCAGCGTCACGAGCGGGCATCGCAGCGCTGCCTAGATTAGAAGTGGCATGATCCGGCAGCGGCTACGTGGGTCGCTGGCTGCGAAGCTGGCGAAGTTCGGCTTGCACCTGTGAAGTCACCGAAGCTGTCCGCGCAATCAACGAACTGTCAATGTTTGTAGAAGAACGCCGATCTTACCGGTTAGGAGGTTCCTACGCAGCTACCGGACGCAGCGTTCTAACGGGCGCCTTGTCGGCTTCACCTCCGGCCTCGGACAGTATCTTCTTGAGGTCGCGTAGGAACGCCATGCCCGTCGCCGTGCGTTGCGCCAAGACGCTCCGCCTATCAAGGGAGTCAATATTTCGACGCACCAGATCGAACTCCGAGAGGCGATCCAAAGCACGGGTGATTGCAGGTTTCGCTACGTTGAGCTTGGCAGCCAAACCGCGAACCGTCTGCGCTTCATCGTCCAAATGGCATGTCAAGAACACGCCTAACTGGCGTGCGGTCAGGTCAGGACCCTCGCGGCGTACCAGCGCGACAACGACATAGCGAAAGACTTCAGCCATCTGGTTGCCAAGGTCAGTCATTGGCTACTCTCTCTTGTTCATATCGTAGTGCTACCAACATCCACTCGGTTTCAAAGTGTTGTCGGCCGCCGAAAACCGGAAGCGAGCCTCTCGGAACCATGAAGGACGTTTGTCCAACCAACGCCGAGCATCGCGTTGGTGTCGAGGTGGCTTAATCTGACTTCATGGTATCCACAATCGAGGTTTGGTGGCCCAAATCGGGGCTGGACTTAGTGTCTTTGGGTTCGATTAGTCAAGAATGTTTCGGTGCGTTTTTCGAGCCGCCATGTACGTTTCGGCTTTACAGGATTGCAATCGCTCGCCTACACAGCCGGCATGCAGGTTCGCCCACCAAGACGGGACTCAGCCATCGGTGCCTCCATGATGAGGCCCATACGCGACAGTCACAGAAGATGGAAGTGGTGGGTCAGCTTGCCAGCGGCATTGCGCATGACTTCCGGCATATCCCGAGCGTCATAATCGGGAATCTCGAATTACTGATGCTCCGCCATGCCGCCGATGCCGATGATAGGACGGCACTTGGGCGTGCCATGGATGCGGCGACACATGGCGTCGCAGTCATTCAGTCAATGATGCACTTCGTTCGAAAGACGGCGCCAAACCCCAGAATCGTCGATCTTAACGATGCTATCAACACCACCCTGTTACATCAGGCCGTAGTATCGCGGATCGCTCTGGTGCAATTGCCAGCGACATCCCCCTCTTTGGTGAAAGTCGATCAAACCCAGTTGGAATTGGCGCTTCTCAACATCGTGCTGAACGCACGTGACGCGATGCCAAACGGCGGCACGGTGACCATCGTGACACAGACAGTCACATTGAACGGTGAGCATGGCCTCACCGGTGACTATGCCTCAGTGCTGATAAGAGATACTGGGACCGGAATCCCGCCTGACGTTCTGGAGAATGTTCTGACCCCCTTCTTTACCACTGAAGTCGAGGAGGAAGGGACCGGCCTCGGCCTCAGCATGGTGGACGACTTTGCCAAAGAATATCAGGGCGCGGTTGCGATCAATAGCGTTGTCGGCGAGGGTACCACCGTGACGATTTTCCTGCCGACGCCATACCATTCCTGCGACTTCCAGCCCGCTTGCGGGCGTCTGATGACCGCGGACGCTTGTGGGCGGGCGACCTCAATTGTGAATCGCTGACCGCGGTCCCGGTGCTTGACGCTCCACGAGTTCGGTGGTCCGAATCCAGCGTCGCAAGAATGCGCTTTCGCCGTCGAACGGCAGTGAACAATGTCGCCAGGGCGGTGTGCAACCAGGGGAGGCAAACATGGATAGAGGCAGGCGGCGTAAGCCACTGTCGAGTGCAGACCAGGACCGGCTAGTACGTAGACTGGAACTCGCGGCCGATGAGATTGCCGATATCGGAGACCTCATCGGTTCGGCTTACGGGGCTGCTTGGTGCAACAAGGCGCTGAAGCTGCACCGGAGCGTTCATAGGCTACGTCAGGAGTGATCGACCATTACGACGACCTGCTTATTGCGGGAGGAACGGGGGACGCCACCAATCTTGTCCTGACGACTGGACGATAGCGTTGCACGTCAAGCCCGCTTGACTGGAGAGCGCGGTATTCCCGTCGGTAAACGCTGCCCTGGGTTACTGGGGTTGGGCCTCCGCAGGCACGGGCTACCGCTGCCATCTCCTGCATACATCCCCGGAAGCACACTACTGTCGTGGCGAGTGGACCGGAGCGGCTGCCGCGCTCGCCTCTTTCGACTGCGCCCCAGTTCTCTTGCTGCTCCTCAGCCAACCCGCCATCGTCGTGTCCAGTTAATTTCAGCTTGGCCGCGTCATCGGCGATGTTCCATGCAAGCCGCCTACATCTCGCGGCTTGGTCCACAAAGATGTCCGCGTCCCTCTCATCCATGGTGATCTCCGGGCCTTGAATGAATTTTGACGTGGTCGGCCGGGTGTTGATCCAGGTCAAGCAGCCGCTGTTCTCTGATCGAGGCGACGCGTCGCGGCGGCCTTGCTGTTGCAACCCGCACTGCACAGCTTGTGAACAATGAATGCGCGAGACTGTAATCGTCCTGCAATATGTCCACCGCCGTAGTGGATAACGCTGTTGGTAAACCTTGGGTCACACTCGCGTGAGACTTGAAAATCCTAGCCATTGAGGATGTTGCTGCAAGATTAGGCAATTCGGATGTCTGTGAATCTTCCGCTAATTCAAGCAGATAGCACCGCTATTCCAAATCACTTGGGAGCTTGGCCCGCTGACCGCGCTCTGATTGGTTGATCCAGATAATAGCGGCCTTAGCAGTGGATGGGTCATCAGATTGAATTCATCGGTGCCCTGCCGGCTTTACCTCAGTGGATGAAATTGGGGATAAGCATTGGCTGGCGGTCCGGTGCGACTGACGAAAAATCTTCAGGTTCTGGAAGTTGCTGCCGATCGATGGTATCATGACGGAAGTGGACTAATACGGATAGTCACCGAGTGTAGTCGCCGTCCCACCCCCAACAACAGCCGCCTATGGTACCCTCTACCAGCCTAATCCGACTTTCGAGGACGACCCGCCCATGCCGTCGGCGCCCGCGCTTCGGACCCTGCACTGAGAGTGCCACCCGCGCTGCGTTTGGTCTGAGCCGTTCGAGGCCGTCACCAAGACGGGCACGTCGCTCTGTCCCTTGTCGGAAGCAGCCTGTGCTGTGATCCAGTCCAAGCCAACGATCGGCTATCTCGGTCCCCTTGCCGCCGATCGTGGCTAGAACGAGCCAACGATCACCAGCTTGCAGGGCACAAGACGCCGGTGCGTCCACCCGGCACATGGAACAACATCCAGAGCGCCTCCCCGCCCCGCGCGGTTTTCAGCGGGCTGCTCCAAGGATGCCCGGCGCCTAGGTGCCCGAGGGCAGGGTCGGGCACCACGGGTGCAGCCGACCATCTATGCCGCCACGAGACAGTTACGCCGCGACGCCCGCGAGACAGCGGCGCAGCGCAGAATCAAAGCCACATCGTGCAAAAAAGCCCCGCCAGAGGGGACTGGCGGAGCAGTTTTTGTTGCGCGATGGCTGACCCGGGGTGCTCAGCCAAACCAGTGCATAATCGCAATCATAAGTCTCGGTTACGTAATGAACTGAAAAAGCATCTTGGGTCGGGCAGCGCCTTTTGCCAGGGCCGCGCCAGCGACGGTGCCGTCCAATCTGGATGTCCTGCAATCATGAAACGTTAACGTAACGTTATAGATATACCGATGCAATTACGCAACCAAAGGACACCTGACTGATGTTGGTAAACGCTCACGCTCTCCTGGCGCGCCTGATGGTTGACCGCGAGGGCGTCACCGCCATGGAATACGGCGTGATCGCCGCCGGCATCGTTCTGGTGGTCGCCACCGCAGCCGCCACGCTCGGGAACAACGTTTCGGCGCTCTTCACCTCGATTGCCGGGTCGCTCTGACCCGGTATTGCTGCGCCGCAAAAAGCGTCGTCAAAGCGTCATATGGCAAGCTACGCAATAACCGTGCGAGGCGACCAAGCCGGCTTCGACGTCGAGATCGTCGCCCGCGATGGCGTCCGGCAGACCATGGTAGGCTTCAAGACCCAGGCAGACGCAGAGGCTTGGATCGTTCGAGATGCTCAGTTGAACAGGACAGCCGATCCCGGCGGGTTTCGCGTGCAGTGGTGCTACAGTTGAGCCGATGGCTTGTCGCACCGCTCAGCCCGGCCCTGAGGGTGAAACCGTCATCGTCTCAGAGGAACTGGTACTCTTCATTTCTTCGGCCCTAGACCCCGCTGGACAAAGACTCAGCGGGGCGAGTGCTCTTAGTCGGTCGCGAAAAGTGCCGCAGGTCAAACCTTCCGGCCTCGTGATCATAGTGCCGCCCATGGCCCCTGTTACGGCGGTTGCTCCCAAAGAAAGCCGCACCGGCACCAGGGTCAGCCCAGCGGGGCTAGTTCAGGGAAGAAAGCAATGCCGGACGTAGCCGACATTCGATGTTAGCGCATCCGGCGTCGGTCACGGAATGCGGCTAAATCAGACAGCACGATTCGAGCGGCAGGTGCGCGGCCTTCAGGCGCCAGGGTCCTTGATCTCGGCATCAGCTTCAAAGTCGCGATGATATCTTATCTCGGTGTGCTGGCGAGCCAGCGCCCAATAACTCTTGGCTACCCGGCGCCAGCTTTCGGCGAGAGACGGTACAAGCGATCGTTCGGCTTGTTCGTCTGCACGAACCGCACGTGCGGCGTAGTCAGGGTAATCGACCATGGCCTCCCCTTATGGCAACTGCTCCGGGCGGGTAGTTAAGACGCGCCGGCCGGTTTCATCGGAAAGTGCTCGCGCCAGCCACCGGCAATGTGCAGCGTGCAACAGGTCGGCATGGTTCAACGTCGTTCATCCTCAGCTTTTGCAAGAACCACTAAAGCGGCGCAACGATTTGATCCAGCTTAAAATTCGAGGAACATGCGATAACTGTTCCCTCTATCTGCCAGTGCTGCCCCAGATTTAGTGGTCCATTCGTGGTTCCCCGCCAAGACCACACTGAGGATCGGTGCTACTCATCACCGGCTAACCCCAACTGCGTCACCCGCCCGTAACCAGTGCCAACGCCACCAGCGCGATTACAACCCAGCCCAGCCCAGCCAGCCCCACGAGCGCAACGAGTGTCAGCGCCGGACCGAGGTCCATACCCGTGTGCCGCCGTATAAGGGCTGCCAGAGCCGCAATGCCGGTCAGGGCGAGGATAGCGGCCGGTGTTCCCATAACACCCTGGACGCACATCCAGGCCAGCCAGGACGCCGCTGCCACGAAAGCTAGGAGGGGCGGTAGTGCGGCAACGGCGAGCAGGAAGCGCCAGATCGAAATGCCTGCTGCGGGAAGGGTGCGCCATGTGGCCTGATTGGCGCGGTAGGCGCGAGTGCCGCCGTCATCAGCAAACGGGATGGGCGTAGGCATATCGTTGTCCTGTGTGTGCCAGCTAGGGGCGCCATCTTGCGGTCGCGAAACTACTCGCTTTCGGTTCGGAATAACCAGCGGTTTCGATGGCGGTTGTAGCCGGTAATGAAAAAGCCGCCCGCGTGAAGGCGGGCGGCAGTTTTCGTAACCGTCTAGGGGACGACCTAGCATGGGGCCGTCAGGCGCCCGCGGGGCACCCGCTGACACGCTACCAGATCGCCGTTACGGCGGCCAGAATCCTCGATGGATGTCAGCATTTGCGGAGCCAGTGCGAGATTGAGCCGATGGCGCATCCGGCGATGCACAGATAGAACAGGGTCCAAAACAATGGAGGTCTCCGTTTGGCACTCGTATTGTTGCACTGACGGAGCGTTTCAAGCTACTCTTTCTTGCGGTCCTAGACACCGGCATCACCACGGCGAAGCGAGTGATTCATTCGCGGCCCTCCAACACCTGCCGGGCAGGCAGGGCTTATCATCCTGCTTTGTTGGCTCGTTGGCTCATGCCGACGCACCACCGCGAGTGCACGCCGGGCTGCGGCGAAGTTCGGAGGCGACAACAGGCAGTCCGACACCATGCGCAGGTCAATCAACGGCTCAGCCAAATTATGACAGATAGCAGCGGCGGTCCCAGTGAATCGCTCAGAAACGCCGGGCCGGTTGCCTCGTTTGCGAGTTCTATCGGCAGAGATTATGCCGCTGCCATCTCTCGTGTCGCCCTAACCGGCAGTTTCAGCACCTTGCACAGGGCAGACAGGTTCGTGTCTCGTGGACGACCACGATCCGTTTCCCATACGTAAACGCTTGCAATGCTGACGCCGACCTGTTCGGCAACTTCGACAACCGTTAGGCCACGCTTCCTCCGAGTGTCACGGAGATAGTGAGAAAAGTTCGGTTTGCGAGGCAATTTTCTAATCCTTTCGAATTGCGGTCTGGAACATACGTTCGCAACATGATAAAATCAGGAACGCATAAATCCTCGGAATGAGGAGTAAATAATGCGCTATTTTGAAATCGTGAAACCAACAACTGACACTATCTCGACGGCCACCGACACGAACGACGCGGAGGCGCTCACCAAACAGCCGAAATCGGTCCGGCCAAACGGTGTTGAGATAAGCTATCCCATCCCATTGAATGGCGGGAAGATCGCTTCCAAGGGTTGTCAGTCCCAGACTCTGAAAGCGTCAAGAGCTAGCGACGCTGACGGGTCTCCGTCTGCTTGAACGAGGCCATCCCACCGCAGCCGGACAGCCGCGCATAGGGATACTCGGCAGTCCGTTTGCCGAGCTTGTTGCCGCGTCACGGATCGCTACGGTCTCATAGATTCAGGCAGTCGCAGTCAGTGGGCGTCAGTCGTTTTGCATTGCGTCCCTGGATTGAGCACCGGCCGAGCCGCTAGACCGAATGCATCCTACGGCCGAAAAGCACTTTCATTGCCGACCGCTTTCCTCTATTGAACAGTTCCCATTCGTAATAGATGGCGACATGGCGCCGACTCGACGTAACTTTAACCTTGCCGCCGAACGTGCGGCGCTGATCCGATCGCTCAAGAATGCCGAGACCAATTGGTATGCGATGTGTCGCGACTTCCGCGACGCAGGCCAGTGCTGGTTGAACATCAAAACAGAATTACAGGAACGCAAAATCAGCGCCGGCAAGTGGGCATCCGAGAACGCACCCGTTTCCAAGCGATGGCTGGACAAGTATGCGGAATTTGCCACCAGATGGGACGAGTTCCAGGTATGCTGGAAGTGGTCGCAACGCCAGAGCTATGCACCGGAACGGCGCCCCGGCTTGTGGGGCTGTTTCGACCTGATGGATGCCAAGAAGCGGTTTGATACCTATTCGAAGGCGCAAAAACGTGTCCATCAGGGCGATGGCGGATTGGGAACTGTAGTTCCCAATCCGGGAGCGGAACGACATCAGGGCACAGCGGGGAAGCCGATCAGATTGACAACCACCGCCACGCTTCTGCATGGCGATGTGACCGACATGATGCGCAAACACATCTCGGATGGCTCGGTTGATCTGGCAATCGCCGACGTCCCGTATTTTCTGCGCGGCGCCGAGGAGCCGACCGTCACCGATTTTTATATCCAGAAGAACGGAATGAAGCCTCTGTTCAATGAGGCGTGGGATCGCTTCGACAGCATCGAACAATACGAAGTATTCTGCATTGCGTGGAGCGACGAAGCATTGCGCTGTCTTGACACCGAGGGTTCCTTATTCGTGTTCGGAACATTCCATAACATTGGGCTTATCAATCGCATCTGCCAAATGAAGAAATATGGGATCGTAAATGAGATCGTTTGGGTGCAGCGCAACGGTCGCCCCAACGTGGCGACGCGCCGGCTCCAGGCGTCGCACCAGAACATTCTGTGGGTCGCCAAGGATGATCGGCGATACCGGTTCAATTACCGACTTTGCAAGCGGAGCGACTACGACGACTGGCTATCGAAGAGAAATCAACAGTTGAGGGATGTCTGGGACATTCCGGCCAACAGCCACGAGAACAAAGCCTGTCGGCATCCGTCGCCAAAGCCGCTCGCCGTCTTAGCAAGAATCTTGGACGTCGCGGGAAAGCCCGGTGGTCTGTTGCTCGACCTGTTTAGCGGCAGCGGCACAGGCGCCGTCGCTGCCTCGGAGTGGGGAATGCGGTCGGTCTCTATCGAACGGGAGGCGGCTTACGTGCAGATGATCTGCCAACGCGTCGCCGCCAAGGCGCAACAAAGCTAGCTCAAAGTCTCCGTTTCCGCGTGACAGTCGGAAACTGCAATTTTGCCAGGGCGCAAGACCTACTTAATCGGCAGTCATGTCGGCAGCATTTATCGACCCGGCGTTCGCAATAGCGCAGGCGAGTTCTCGTCCTCGCAAGTGACCGCAGCCAACCCTTTCTTCAAGTGTCCGACAGACGATCGCCGATGCCCGCTGCCACTCTTCATCTGATGGATCAAGCGTGGTGGCAATGGTCACAAGCGCGTCTCCAGAGTTCCGAACGGTGATGTAGACGGGGAAGGTCAGGCCGACATCGCGCATTGCCATACCAATGTCGTTGGTGATCGCGTCGAGTGATTGCCTGATGATGTCGCGCTGTGCGTCGAGCCTCATGTCTGAGCCGGTCTGCGGGTCGATGTCGTTCACAATGTCGTCCTCCTGTGTGTGGAGGTATTTATCTTTGTCGATATGGCTTGGTCTCTGGTCTTGAATCACGCCAGGGCGGCCAGGAACCGACACACCCAACTAAGAGAAAGGCTGGTGACTGACATGATTTTGGACCATGAGCATTGGTCGCAAAACGCTGCCGAATGGATTGCCTGGGCGCGGACCCCAAACCACGACGCTTTCTGGGCGTATCGGTCGTCGTTGCTCACCTTCATTGGGCAGGGCGAAGGTGAGGCTCTCGATGTGGGATGCGGCGAGGGACGCATCTCGCGTCTCCTGAAGGAGTGCGGCTATCGGGTGACGGCGACCGATCCTGTCGAGGCGTTTATAGCGGCGTCTGAGCAGGCCGGGTCAGCGGATGATTACAAGATAGCTACGGCGGCCAACCTCCCATTCGCGGACGACACGTTCGATTTGGCCATTGCTTACAATGTGCTAATGGACGTTGAGGATATTCCGGCGGCAGCGAGGGAGATCAGACGCGTTCTCCGATCGTCCGGAACCCTCATTGTTTCCATTGTGCACCCCTTTACGGATCGCGGCCGATTCGCTGGTCCCGACCCTGATGCGCCGTTCGTTCTCAATGATTCCTATTTTGGCCGTGACCGTTTTGAAGGAGTCGAGGAGCGCAATGGATTGCGGATGCACTTCGCTGGATGGTCACAGCCCTTAGAATACTACATGGCCGCGCTGGAAGGCGCGGGATTGGCGGTCTCTGCGCTTCGGGAGCCGGCCCCCAATGTCAGTCATGGATGGGAGCATTTGGAGCGTTGGAGCAGTGTCCCGCTGTTCCTTTGGTTGAAAACTCGGCCTCTGTGCGCTTGATCAGGCTGTTGCGTGCCGAGCATGATCTGGAGGTGAATGGCAGGGCCGGGCGGGAGATCGAGGTAATTCTGCGCCACCTTGAATATCAGAATACGATGCTGATCGCCGTGACAGAAACTCGGTATTGAAAGCGACGTGGGTTCACGGGGCGGGGGATCGTAACATGGTTTGATGCAACGCTTCGATGGAGGTGGTCGGCGAGCCGGCTGCGATGTAGCTTCCAATCACGTAACGTGCGAAATGTCGTAACATTGTGCCGTGCCACCGTACTAGGTGTTGGCCTTGCCTCTGCGGTCGCTGCACTCGGTTGCGCCGCTCAGCAACGGCTATCAATGCCAACGGACACGCCTACCGCCAACAGATGCCGTTGTATGACGGGAGTGCCTACTACAATGCGGTAAAGGACCGATGGTTTGGGTTGGGCGACTACGCGACCGACCAGCCGGGCCGGTAAGGCGGGACCAGTCAGGAAATGGTGATGCCGCTATCCACTGGATACACATGCCCAGTGATCATCCGGGACTCATCTGATGCCAGGAACACAGCCATGTTCGCGATGTCCTCTGGCTGGATCAGACCTAATAAGTGCGCCGCCGCGATCTTCGTCACGCGCGGATGGCCTGCCTCGAAGCGACCTCGCACGCGATCCGTCATTGTCGCGGCTGGAGCTATTGCGTTGACACGCACCTTCTGAGACGCGAACTCCACCGCCATCGATCGGGTAATCGCAGCGATGCCGCCTTTCGCAGCCGTGTAGCAATCGAGACCGGCGACCCCCATCAGCGCTACATTTGAGGCCATGTTGATCACCGATCCCCCACCAGATGCGACGATCGCCGGGATACCGAAGCGACACCCGAGGAACGTACCGAACAAGTCGAGGCGGATCGCACGCCAGAATTCCTCGATCGGTGCTTCGACCACCGTGTTGTCAGCAGGGGTCGATCCTCCGGCGTTGTTGTGCAGAACGTGCAAGCCGCCGTAGTGGTGCACGGCAGTGTCGATCGCGGCCCGCACGCTATCTTCCTGGCTCACGTCAGTCGCGATTGCAATGCAGTGCCCACCGGCCTGGACAATAATCTGCGCCGTCTGTTCGCCGGCTGCTGTGTTCAGTTCGGCCACGACAACCTTTGCTCCGTTTGCAGCCATGGCCCGCGCCGTCGCGCGACCGATACCAGTCCCGGCGCCAGTGATCAATGCGACTTTTCCGTCCAGTCGTGCCATGGATCGTCTCCCCCCCTTGTTCGCTAGAACGTCCGAATTAACTAGCGGTCTGTCAATCGAGACCCCATGGTTGAAATGAGGCGATCCGGGAGAACGGCAGGATGGCCGGAGAACCGACAGCCGCATCTCGCGCTCTGTATGCCGTGAGTTGCGGCGGCACCATTGTCAACGAGCGCAGCGGCGCGATCAGTGTGCCGGGGCACTTCGCAGCAGCGCCGGGGCGAACTGCTCGAAAGATGGGGCCGTCCACGGAGGGCTAAGGATGCCGCGCCAAACAGATGAGGTATTCGAGGACCAGTTCCTTGCCTCGCTCTATGACCACTTCAACACGTGGGGCGCCGACGATGACTTTTACCTCCAGCTAGCTCGCGAGACTGGCGGACGTGTGCTTGACCTTGGGTGCGGCACAGGGAGGTTGGCTTGCCGTATAGCACAGGAGGGGTTGAGCGTTACTGGCGCCGATCCCGCCGAGGGCATGTTACGGGTGGCGCGATCCCGCCAGGGAACTGAGCGGGTCTCCTGGATCAAGGCAGACGGGCAGACATTGCGTCTCCCGTTGCGTTTCGACCTCATCTACATGACCGGTCATGCATTCCAAGCCTTGCTGACTGACGATGAGGCCATTGCCGTCCTACGAACCGCGCATGATCATCTAGCTAAAGACGGTCGCTTCGCTTTTGAAAGCCGCAATCCAGCGAGGCGGGCTTGGCTGTCCTGGACGCCGGATCAGCGAAAGGTAGTGACGACGCAGGAGCATGGTCGCGTCGAGGAGTTTCACGATACCGTTGCTGACGAGAACACAGGCATTGTGGACGTTGCTCACCATTACCGCCTTCTGGATACGGGGAAGTTGATTGTGGGTCACAGCCGCTTGCGCTTTGTCGATCAGAACCATCTCACGCAATTGCTGACTGCGGCGAACCTAGCCCCGATCGTCTGGTACGGCGACTGGGACCGGACGTCGCTGACCCCGACAAGCCGTGAAATCATCGCTGTGACGAGGCGTGGTGATTGATTGGTTTGTCTCGGACCGGCGACGCGCTGGGAAACAGTGGTGTTGCTACCTAAGACCATGAATTTGGCAGAGGACCCATGCCGCGTCATGTCATCGTCCTCGGCGGTACCGGACAAATTGGCCGTACGGTTGCAGGAGAATGTCTTGCCGCTGGCTGGAATGTCACTGTTCCCACCGTGGCATCCATCGATCGCCGGAAGCGCGGCAGCCGTCACCGGGTTACCTGTGGGCAAAGCACCATTTGCCATGCAATCTCTGCGAAGTCTGCGGTCCATCAGGGTGGACTCTCGAAGAGGAGGATAACATGCCACTGTTACAAGGCGACGGCGTCGGGACCGATGACCCCTTGGCCTCTTGGAACGATGGCACGACGAAGAAATCCATCCTGGATTTCGTAGCGCGGGTCACGGAGGCGGGCGGCAAGGATTTTGTCGCACCAGAAGAGCGCATTGCCGCGTTCGACAATGACGGCACGCTGTGGTCTGAACGGCCCTATCCTTTTCAGGTTGCCTTTGCCCTCGATCGGGTAAAGGCCCTGGCACCGCAGCACCCGGAATGGCAGGACAAGGAGCCATTCAGATCGGTGTTGGCGGCCGACCTCAAGGGAATGCTTTCGGGCGGATATCATGGGCTTATTGCGATGGTCGCGGCTACGCATTCCGGCATGACGACCGATGAATTCGAGGCGGAAGTGCGCCAATGGGTGGCTACAACGCGCCATCCGACGACCGACAAGCTATTCACCGAAATGGTGTTTCAGCCGATGCTGGAGCTACTTGCCTATCTGCGCGCCAACGGCTTCAAGACCTTCATTGTCTCGGGCGGCGGCATCGAATTCATGCGGGCCTTTGCCGAAGTGACCTACGGCGTGCCCCCCGAGCAGGTGATTGGCAGCAGCGGCAAACTAAAATTCGAGATGCCGAGATGGGCAACCGACGCTGACCAAGCTTCCGGAGATCGAATTGGTCAACGACAACGTCGAAAAGCCCGCTGCCATCCAGAAATTCACTGGCCGCCGTCCGATCGCGGCCTTCGGCAATTCTGACGGTGACCTTGAGATGCTGCAATGGACGGTCGCCGGGGCGGGAGCGCGCTTTGCGCTACTCGTCCACCACAACGACGCGATTCGAGAATTTGCCTATGATCGCACGCCGTCCATCGGGCAACTCGACAAGGCACTCGATGAGGCCAATGCAAAGGGCTGGACAGTGGTAGATATGAAGAACGATTGGCGACGCATTTTTTCCTTCGAGTGAAAAGTGGCCGACGGCGGTTCAGACGACCGCTGGCAAGGGGACATAAAGCTAGTATAACCGAACAGCACCTCCGGCAGCGTCATGATGGTTGCCAAGCGGCAAGAAGGCCGCGCCGCGGTCCTGGCTTCCCCGAAGCGAAGGAACCTTATGGACGAGTGGCAGCGCGATGGGACTAAGCGGCGGTCCCGTCGGCGGCATTTATCGCGCCCGTCGTGCAGGTCTCCAAAATGACGTTCGGCATCCGTCCGGTGATGCACGGCTGTGGTCTCCATGATCATCGAGAAGGCCATTGGCCTTTTGCGCGGACGCGATTACTGATCTGGTGTCAGGTGCGAAGTGAATTCTTCGTCGCCTTGATCCCGTGCGCTTTAAGCCATTTCCTGTGGTCAGCCTGGGCCTTGGTCAGCGCCGCCGTCTTGGGCAGGCTGGCCGGCTTGCGTTTTGGCGTGGACATCTTGATCACGCGAGACATGTGGTTGGCTCCTGTCGATCCGCTGGTAGGTTTTACTGAAATCTGGAGCGGATGTCGCGCTGACCAATCCTACCATTCACCGATCATTGTCACCATCGACCGCCTGTCGCGTGGCGCCCCTCGCTGGTTCTACCTGTCCCACCTTATCGATACATGCCACGTTCAAGGCGATCGCCCTCCTCTGGCCGGTATTGCTGCGCCGTAAAAAGCGTCGTCAAATCGTCATATGGCAAGCTACGCAATAACCGTGCGAGGCGACCAAGCCGGCTTCGACGTCGAGATCGTCGCCCGCGATGGCGTCCGGCAGACCATGGTAGGCTTCAAGACCCAGGCAGACGCAGAGGCTTGGATCGTTCGAGATGCTCAGTTGAACAGGACAGCCGATCCCGGCGGGTTTCGCGTGCAGTGGTGCTACAGTTGAGCCGACGATATGCTGTACCGCTCAGCCGCGCCCCGAGGGCAAAAGCGTCATCGATGTTGAGCGCTTGGACCCTTCATTGCTTCGGCCCTAGCGTCTAACTCGTCTGCAAACGCGAGGAGCTTCGGCTCCGCCTCATAGAAGATCATGGTTCGCGCACGGCGGCGGGCATGCGCAGCACGTGCCCGCAATTCGGCGGGTGATTCGGTATGACTGACGGGCCTCGTCATGGCAGCACTATCCATGCCGACCAGAATGCTCTCTGGGGCAAGTGGGGCGCAACAGGGCGATCGGGATAATCGCAGAGCGTCGTCAGGTGTACCGGTCTTCGATCTTCGGCACTCGCAGTGGCTGGCGTCGATATTTCATCTCGGTGTGCTGACGCGCCAGCGTGCGATAGCTCTTGGCTACCGCGCGCCACCTATCCGCAAGCCCCGGCGAAACCGCCCGTTCTGCTTGTTCGTCTGCGTGGATTGCACGCACCGCATAGTCGGGTTGATCCGCCATGGCCCGCTTGATATACCGCAAAGTCCGTTGCGTGTCGTCACAAAATCAGTCGCGCGCCGGTGTTTCACCAGCGGTCTCAATTTATCCGCCATCGAGCGGCGCCATCGCCGCCCGCCATAGCTGCCAAGCGGACACGATGGTTACCAGTGCGGCCAGGACGAATGTGAGAATCAACAAGGGCGCAACGGGGTCTCCCTCCTTGTCCAAGACAAAAAGAACGCGGAAATCAGCGGGGCTAGTTTTAGAGGCATGTCAATGCGCCGGAGGGCCGACGCCTCAAGGCGTTCTTCAAGCGCAGGAGGGAGCAATTCGTGCCTCGTTATCACGAGCGTGGCGCTGGCAGGTCATCCTCCAATTCCCTGAGGCGATACTTTGCCAGGGTAAGCGAACCGCGGATCATCTCCAGTGACTTTCTGCCCTGCGGTGACTCTTTTCCCTGCACTGTCTCCATTCCCGTCAAAAGACCCTCCTGCCGCGCAACGCGCTCTTCCCCCTCACGGACATGGCGTCGTGCCGTCTCAACGGTCTTCCACTGTCTTTCAGCAGTTTGTGTATCGATGGCACGCAGTTCTCGGTAAATCGCAGCAGTCCGTCCGCTTGGGCCAATACTTGCCCACTCGGCCGACGAATGGGCCGCCTCTGCGCGTTCAGCCGCAAGCTGGAATTCGTCCCGAGCCATGATACGACGCCTGAACCAAGTTCGCCGGGCAGAAGCTGCCCTAGCGAACCGGGGCGGCCAGTAACTTTAGGAAGAGTTTGTCGTCTGGAAACGCTATCACCGTGCTGGCGGGGCGGCAACGTCAGGTGTTCCGCTCCGTGACATCCGGCGTCCGCTTCAGCTTGGGTCGATATTTCATCTCGGTTTGCTGACGAGCCAGTGTCGAATAGCTCTTGGCCAACCGGCGAAAGCTATCTGGCCAGCGGCGGCGCAAGCGTTCGCTCGGCTTTTTCTTCTCCCCGCACCGCCCGCGCTGCATAGTCCCGGTGATCTGCACGGCTCCGCTTCAGTCGCAAAGCCGGCTGCTCGAACAATGGCAATGGATCGAGCACCCTGCCGGCTGCTCTGAGCGGGTCGCGATGATGCCTCACTCCTCGGTCCTGCCCTAAGCGTGCTGCGATATTTTCGCATTCAGCAGAGAGATCGAGCAAAGCACGTCGGCCGACTTCATCGGAAAGTGCTCGCGCCAGCCGCCGGCAACGTGCGACATGCTGCAACAGGTCGGCTTCGTTCAAGTTGTTGATCCCGATTTCCTGCAAGAATCATATCGGCAGGAGGAAGGTCCCTTAAAGCAGCGCAACGATTTGATCCAGCTAAAAATGCGAGGGAGGCAAGCGATAGCAACCGCCAGACATAAGCCGCGCGTTCCATCTATGTTCTCGGCATGGCCGCCGCCAATGCATCCCCCCGCGGACAGCGAGCCGCCATATTCGCCAGCAAGCTGTCTGAGCTTTCCGGCTTCTGCCTTGTCGTTGACTGCCTGACGCCCGGCTGTGGTGGCGAACGGACCTTCGCGATGTCTGATCTCGCAGGCTTCTACGGCGCCGGCCGGACGGTCGGTGATGTGCTGCGAAGGATGCGGTGCTCCGGCGGCTGTGGCGGGCGGGCAGGCGCAGCGTGGCTGGTGACGGGGTCTATCCTCAACGCGAGGGTCAGGCCGCGAAGGGTGCCGTTGCTGGGGCCAGAAGCGAGGGAGTGAGGAACAAATTGACAGCCACCGCGCCGCGTCCGTTTGATACCTCCAAGATCAACACCAAGACGAGGAGGATGCCAAATGCCGCGCATTACTGGTGGCTGCCTGTGTGGAGCAGTCAGATACTCCATCGATGGTGAACCGATTCCCGACCGCCAGTTTCTCTGCATTGTGTGGACTGCCAGAAACACAACGGCACGGCTTTCGTTTCGGGCATCGCGTTCCCGGCAGACAGCGTCGTAGTCACCGGGCCAATGACAACTTTTATAATGCCGGGCGGGCAGAGTGGCGAGCCGATGAATTGTCGTTTCTGCAATCGGTGCGGTTCGCCAATCATGATCGACAAGGACGGCAGCGGTCGGAAACTCATTATGGCGGGCACACTGGATGACAAGTCGCTGTTCAAGCCAAAAACCAGCCTGTTTTGTGAGCAAGCGCCATCGTGGGTCGTGATGCCGGCGGATACCGAGAACCTGCCTCGCTACTATACCTAGAGGCCGCGCCGTCCTCGACGACCTTTATCGGCGCTCGCCTTCACGCTGACTTTCGACGGCCGCAAGCGGTTCAGGCAGGGCGATGAACTGGTGGCGCGGATCACTGCGGACCATCTGGCGCGGTACTGCGCTGCGAGGCCGTCTAAAGGCGGCCAGAGTGCGTCCGAATGGCAGGCAAGGCGGAGTTTAGACCGCCGATCCCGTCACCCACCCGCCACCAGCGCCAACGCCACCAGCGCGATTACAACCCAGCCCAGCCCAGCCCAGCCAGCCCCACCAGCGCGACGAATGTCAGCGCGGCACCAAGCGCCATGCCCGTGTGCCGTCGTATAAGGGCTGCCAGAGCCGCAATGCCGGCCAGGGCCATGAGTGCGCCCAGCGTTCCCATAACACCCTGGAAGCACATCCAGGCCAGCCAGGACGCCGCTGCCAAGAACGCTAGCAGGGGCGGCAGCGCGGCAACGGCGAGCAGGAAGCGCCAGATAGGGAAGCGTGGTGCGGGATTGGCGCGCCAAGTCTGAAGGTTCGCGCGGCAGGCGGGACTGCCGCCGTCGAAAGGGATGGGCGTAGGCATATCGATGTCCTGAGAGCCAGCGAGGCGCCACCTTGCGGTCGCGAAACTACTCGCTTCGGTTGGCAGTAACCAGTAATTTCGACAGCGTCGTTTGCTGACAAGGAAAGCCGCCCGTGGGGAGGCGGGTGGCAGGTCTGGTAAGTTCATGTCGGAGGTGGCCACCTACCGCGGAATACGCCACGCGGCGCCGCCGCTCAACTCTGCCAACCTGCCTTTCGCAGGCCGCACAGCATGTGTTCGTGGTCCTCAGGCCGGAACCATGCCGGCCGGCTTCGCACATGGAATTCGAACAAGTTCGACGCGATAGCGTGTTCCAACGCTTCGAGTGCCTCATCGCGACTACCAAGCTGGCCCAATGCCGCCGCCAGCCATCTGTAGATATTTGTGTAATGCGGATAACGCTCCAGCACTGTATTCGCCATCGTCGCGGCGTGAGCATAATCACCGTCAAAATAATAGGAGATTGCAATCCAGCCCGGAAACAAACCGGCGCTCGGATCGCGCGGGTTGAGCTTCATCGCCGCAAAGAGTGCTGCTCGGCCTTCAGACGTACGACCAAGCATAACGAGAATGACCCCATTGACGCCGATGGCCCACGCGGAGTTGGGGTTCTGTGCCAGTGTCGCTGCTAGTCCCCGCAATGCCTGCTCGCCTTGCCCGCCGCTTCCCCGCCACCAAGCAAGAACAGCCTGCCCTTCTGGATCGTTCGCGTCTATTTCCACTGCCTTTCGCGCGTGTTCACCAGCGAGCCGGAAGCCCTCGTCGAACGAAAGAACACCAGACACTCCGGCGTGGAATGCAAATGCCATCGACAAAGCGGCATGGGCAGAGGCGAAACCGGCATCCAGAGCGATTGCCCGTTCAAAGAAATGCTGCGCTAGGACTGTCTCTGTGCTGTTGAACTTTCCAAAGTGCCACAGACCGCGCTGATAGGCTTCCCATGCGTCAAGGTTCTCTGGCAGCTTGCGAAGCGCACGCCGCTGCTCGGCATCCGTCACCGCAGGCACAATGGCAGTGGTCACCTCAGAGGTGATCTCATCCTGGACTGCAAAGATTTCACTCAAATTGCGGTCATAGCGCTCCGCCCAAATATGATTGCCGGTTTCCGCTTCAATCAATTGGGCTGTCACGCGCACCCTCCCGGCGCTGCGACGGACGCTGCCCTCCAGCAGGTATCGTACACCCAGTTCGCGGGCTATCTGTCTCACATCGAAAGATCGCTCGCGGTAGGCAAAGCTTGAATTGCGCGCGATAACAAACAGGGCACGACTACGCGATAGCTCGGTGATGATGTCATCTGCAATCCCATCCGAAAAGTATTCCTGATCAGGATTCCGACTCAGATTAGCAAATGGCAGCACGGCAATCGACGGTTTGTCGCGCAACAGTAGATTTTCTCGCGCTGCAATATTGGCGTCAAAGATATAGCCTCGGCGGCGCATTGTCTTGAGTATCCGCTGCTCTCGATCGCCAAGGGCGCGGCGGATGTCTTTGACACATTGGGTAATACTGTCATCGGTAACCGTGACATCTGACCAGATTGCCTGACAGATCGTGTCTCGGTCCAGCAGCCGGCCCCTGTTCACGATCAGAAGGTGCAGGAGGTCGAATGACTTACGTCGGAGAGGCAGTTCCTCTCCCTTCGCGTTGGAGAGTATCCCACGCGTTAGGTCTAAAACAAACCCCTCGAACTGATAGAGCGGGCCTGCGGCCGCCGACTCCATAATGCCCTCATGGCAGCGACACGGTCGTGGGCATCTAGCAGGATTTGCCGCCTCGCGCCATACTTATTTCGCTGGCATTTCGTCGCAAATTCACCCTGATTTCAGGCAGCAGGCCGGGAATCGTGCTCAACTACCCACATTAGTAAGACCTTCTTCGTGGGAGGCACGTCGCTACTGACAACGATCCGGATCGACGCTGATCACGCCGGCTGTCTCTTCCCAACTGCAATAAAGGAGCAAGGAGTATGATTCCGAAGTTCCGCCCACAGCGGGCGAGGTCTCCTTCCAACCTCGACGAGGCACACGCTTTGGCACCCGCCACACCTGATGTTCCGCCAAGACAATTGGCAGAGGCGAATGAGCGTCAAAGGGTCCTATTCCAAGAACTGCAACACCGGATCGCCAACACACTGCATTCGATGGCCGGCACGCTTGAGATCGCAAGGAGCAAAATAGACTCGGCACCAGCCGAGGCAGGTAGAATACTTGACCGAGCAATGCGGCGCATTGCCTTATTGTCAGATATGCATCGTTGCCTGAACGATCCTACACTGTTCGGCAAGGGATTTGGTTCGATGCTGAACGACGCCGTGGCAACGGCGATTGACCCGCATTTCACCTATATCAGCTTTCAAGTCGATGAACTGGATTTGTCTTTCGACCAGATGAGCGTCATAACGATGATTGTGATTGAAGTCGCCAACAATGCCCAGAAGCATGTGTTTGGGCGCAACCTCGGAGAGAATTTCCTCGTCTCGTTTAGAGCCGTGTCGGCCACTTGCGCGGCGTTATCGATGAAGGATGATGGGCCGGGTTGGTCTACAGACGTCTATGCTGGACGCACACTGGGCCTAGCCATCCTTGAAGGTTTGGCAGACCAGCTTCGCGGGACCCTACACATCACGTCGGAAAAAGGAACGGAAACCAACGTGGTATTCCCGCTGTTTACGCAAGGCCCGTTATGTCAAAGCCAAACAAGATCGGCACGACAGCCGATTGGATGTTTCTCTTGGCGCGCAAGCAGACGCGTTGCGTTCCGGGCAAACGACCTGCTCTTGCGACCCGGTGCGACAAGCAGGATTTCGCCTCTTCCAGGCCAATAACCTGCGGCTATTGGCTACGCCTTGAGAGATCATGACGCTCCGGGCAGGCTGTGTTACGCATGCGCAGGCCAATCTCGGCCAGAATCATGAGCGACAGCAGGGACGTTCCACGTGCTGTCCGCTACGACATGGCGAGAATCCTGCCGAAAGACAGGCGAATGAGAGCGACGGACAAGTAGCGACAGGACCGGAATCAATCGGCAGTCACGTCGGCAGCATTTATCGACCCGGCGTTCGCAATAGCACAGGCGAGTTCTCGCCCTCGCAACCGATCGCAGCCAACCCTTTCTTCAAGGGTCCGACAGACGATTGCCGATGCCTGCTGCCAATCGGTATCCGATGGATCAAGCGGGGTCGCAATCGTCACAAGCGAGTCGCCAGAGTTCCGAACGGTAATGTAGAGGGGGAAGGTCAGGCCGACATCGCGCATTGCCATACCTATGTCGTTGGCGATTGCGTCGAGCGATTGCCTGATGATGTTGCGCTGCGCATTGAGTTGATCGTCGGTCTCATGGTGCTCGTTGTCTGTGTCCATTATGGTGTCCTCCTGGTGTGGAGGTATTTATCGTCCGCGAATCCATTGGTTGAGGCCCCTCCGTCTAGCTGCCCCTACATACGAATGTCGTGTCCGTTCGTTGGCGCAAAAATCGGAGGCATGAGCCTTATCTCGCCCAATCCTGTGTGTAATGCGTGGCAGATGAGAAGTGCGCGTTTGATCTGAACCGTGCTAGGTTGTCGATCGTCGCGAGTGTGCTCAATCGGTTCCGAACAGGCGACGTTGTGCCGCATTTATGGCGGAGGGTTCGATGGCATCCTCGCGCTTCTCGCGGTACCATTTCTTGTAGCGTTCAAGCTGATAGAAGAGGGTTCCGTGAATACCCTGAGCTTCCGACTTGCGAATTGGGCGCTGCCAGATGCGGCGCAGTGCAGAGTTGATCTCGGACTGCTCGGCGAGACGGACAAGGTCTTCGACGTATTGAATGTCCTGCCGATGTTCAGGAAAGAGAAGGGCAAACTCTTCATCGGTAGCCTGAAAGAGGCTGAACGTGCAATTCAACGCGCCGTTGATGACTTGGATGTTCCTCATTTAACGCTGATCCGGTAGCCGTACGGGGAGCCGCCAGGACATCATCTGTCGATCTGGCTGATCGGGTGCCCATCGGCGATTCTGGTGAGTGTGTCGCATAGAGAGCATCCGTGTTCCCACGAGGCTCGGCCTTTTGTTCTTCCGGCAGGTATCTACCGCGTCAGCGTATTCCGCGCCAACATCGGCCGCGTCCGTCAAGGTTGACGATCTGCCGTCATCACGGGTATTTCGGCTTTCCGAATGAACGCCCAGGCGCCCATGACTTATTCATTCGCGTAGCTTGAGTGACCCAGGCATCGGCTTCTGCTTCCCTGGTGAATCCCAGCGTCGTCTGGAGCGCTCCCTCGCCGTCTAGGATCGAGACAGTGAATCCGGTTCGATCGGCTTTTGGGGTAACTGTGTAAGTGGCCATGCACCTACATATAGGCGGCATAGGCATGGCTGTACCACGACCGCCGCTTTTACCGAATTTTCGACCAAGGCTTGACTTCACCCTTTGGGCGGCCCACTTATCGCGCATCCATTAGTCGAATCCTCCCCACCGCCGAGCACGGAAGTCTGCAAGGCGAATGGTTCACAGGTTAGCGGGCGCAATCCCGCACGACTAAGAAAGCCCGTACGACCAAATAGAGTGCAGTGAGATGATTAAATCATCAGCAGACGATGTGCGCCTTCGTGCGACGGAGGCGCAGATGCGCCGTGCCCTTGGTTTGCAAGACGCCGCACCACGCTCTAAGGGTGAGTATCAACCGACGCCGACCATCGCAACGCGTCGGCCACCGCGCCACTTCGTCCGCGATGGCGAGGTCCCGGTCACCTTCGTCCATCGGGATCACCGGCGAGATGACCCATCCGGTAGCAATCTGAACACGAGCCGCCAAGCCCTAACGGAGCAGACAACGGCAAAAAGGCATGCTGAACGTTCGTTGGAGCAGACACACGCCGCGATCCGCGACCTTCAGACCCAATTGGCCTATGAGCGCCTTGCAAAAGATGAGGCGTTGGAAGCTGCTCGGAGAGCGGCGGACGAAACACGCGCTGCTCAGAAGAACCTGCGAGCGGTGCAAGATGAACTGTTGGACGAGCGCTTGGTTTGCCAGAACGCCGAGCAGGAGCGTGAGGAATCTATCGCAGCCCGTATGACCGGCTGATGGCGGCGATCCGGCGAGTCCGGCGGGATCACGCCGCACGTGCTCCACCATAGCCTCCCCAGTCTCGCCGATGTCGGCGACAACGAGCCGACCATCGCGAACCTGCTCGGCCAATTCGCACAGTATCACCGGTAGGTACGTCCATTCCGCCGATGTAGCAGTTGACACCGACGAGATGTTGACGGGGGCTTGTCCGCAGAGGAAATCGAAGGTCTGCAATTGAGTGTCGATCGACTGAAGCAACGCGTCTCTGGGAGAGTTGAGCCACTTGAGCGAGGCGGAGGTCGCGCGCTTCTGGACAGGGTTTACAACAGCGATATACCGAAGACCTCTGTGACACACGCCCTACACGACGCGCTCATTGAGGTTGACGGCGCGTGCCCAGAATCGTCATACGATATCAGAGGGGACGAAAATCTGTGACCACGAAACCAAAGGACTGTCCGTTTGATGATATGATACTCTTGAAGACACTGTCAGTGTATGTTGAGGAAACGCCGTCACAAATTCCGTTACGACCTGAGTGGGTCGAATGGTGCATCGGTCGAGGTCTAGTTACGGGCAATCGGCTGACACCGGACGGAGAGGCTCGGCGCCGCGAATTGCAAGGTTCGGCCGATATCATAGCCGACCACGCTCGTCGCCGCATCCGTATGGGTCAGGGCGATAAACTTACCAGAACTGAATTCGATGCTATCGGTTCAACCTATTTGGGGCGGTCACCCAAGACAGTGCCGAGTGGCCAGTTCCTGGTTCACAATCATATCAAACGGCCAACTCGCTCGGAAGACATTGGCTTTGGAGGGTTCCGGGTGTGGCTGCAACTCACGGCCGATGATGAGGATGTGGTTGTGTGTGACTGCGGCTGGGCACCGGAACTTGGCAAGCACTACATCACTGCACCTCTCGCTGAGAGGCGGCACGCGCTGCACTTGGAATATCGATACGATAGTGCCACAGTCCTGTAGTGGCGAGGCCGTGTTACAACGCCCACCTGATGACCGCCCGAACAGGTAGTTCATGCTGCCAAATGGCATGGTGAAGGATTCGGTGACGGTGCGGCCGGAGGCCGAACGCCTTTCCCAGGCGTCTACCCGACGATCCGGAGAACGATTGCTGGCGGATACAGCCGCCGTAAGTGTGTTCCCGCCTCACGCGGACTGGCGCCGCCTCTGGACGCATCCAGCGAGGCCGCAATAGGCGGTGTCTTACCGAAATAGAGCAACGCCTCATTCAACCGCCAAAGGCGATTTTGCATGAATTGTATTGACCAGCGCGTCCTCGGCGGCGAAGAAGAGAGAGCCACCTGAGGCTAAAGCGTGCTGCCTGTTTGGGATTCCTTTGAATATCACGGGTATTTCGGCTTTCCGAATGAACGCCCAGGCGCCCATGACTTATTCATTCGCGTAGCTTGAGTGACCCAGGCATCGGCTTCTGCTTCTCTGGTGAATCCCAGCGTTGTCTGGAGCGCTCCCTCGCTGTCTAGGATCGAGACAGTAAATCCGGTTCGATCGGCTTTTGCGGTAACTGTGTAAGTTGCCATGCACCTGCATATAGGCATGGGCGTACCACGATACAGCACGGGCCACTAGGGCCTCAGCGTTTTGCAGCGCGGAAGTCTTGATCAGCTATCAACGTCAATGTCGGAGCGACCCGAGAACCACGAAGAGGAGGCGCGGCGTAATGGGCGCTCGCAGGATACTCACCGACCGGCGCGTGGCTAGGACACCACCGACATGCGCTGCGGCGCGGGCATTGCTAGTGGAAAAATACAACTAGAACAGTGTCCTGCGATCCCGGCATTGTGGCATTCGCGTCCGTCCTCTGTGCAATACCGATGCTTCTCATGGTTTATTTTCGTCCGGTCACTGTAATGGCAGACCAACGCCCCACCTATACAGTTGATGCTAATGGGTGGGCCTCCGGAGAAGCAAGTGGATAGTCGCAGGCACGAACCCATCGGAGTTGCTGTATGAGATACGCCCCATCAACGAGAGTAAGCGGTATCCTTGCTGACGGACCATTCGTCCCGCCGGTTGTGATCCCGTTCTTGTCAGTGCTGCTGCTGGCGCTTTGGGCCGCCTACAGGGCTATTGCGAACTGACGGCGTCTACAAATCCGAGAGTGCGTCGGCGTCCAGAAGAATCTCCGAACAGAATAACCCCGCTTGCTTTAGAACTGGAGGCTCATTTGGAAAAGCTCTGCAATGCCATTGGTCTCCCCCCGATGCTGTGTGTGTTTATGGTGTTAGGCGTTTGCGTTGGCTTGCTGGGAATTGTTCGAACGGTGAATTATACGAGTCTCACAACGGCTATGGTGTTGGGAACGCGATAGTTCGCATGAGACTCAATGCGCCCGTCACGACCGCAATCATCTACTGATCGCGGCGGTGGCCAAAGCTCGAAGCGATGTAAGAGAGACTCTGTTGAAGGCCGGGTGGACGAGACACGAGAGAGCCTCAGCAAGGCGGGCAAGACTCGCCCCCGTTGTCTTCAGTCGGAGCGAACCACCGCAAGCTGACGGATGCAGCTAGCGACACGAGACGCATTATCGATCAGATCATCGGTGTCTGGGGTCGTCTATCTCCCTACGCTGCGGCACAGGCGAGGCGTGAGGCGGCCCGGAGTTGATCTTGGTCCGCGAATGCCTGGGCCTCCGCAAAGAGCCAAAATCATCCATCAGGCCGGTGCCGTGCGGTATGGACCTGTCACGCTGACCTGAAAGCCCTCCCGGCCGCCGCAGGTGAACATCCGGACAATGTGACACGGCTCGGTTTGCGTTGCACGGCATATCACCCTGACCACCCCGATCGCATTCGGTCAGGAGTGGTCGGCCGGTGTGCTAGGTACCCGAGCGACGGTTATCGAGGTAGCAGCCGCGCCCCTCGCCCGCGTCCGGTCGCCCAGATGCCGTGCCAAAGCGCACGAAACGTCCACTCCTTGATCAATTCTTGCCACCGTCTCCATGAAAGCGCTCCATGCCTGTGCCGCCGCAGCAAGCAGTTCATGGTTCCGCCGGATCAGATCATCGGTCCTGGTATTGTCCATAGCGTCGATGCTCCGACGCACAATGTAGCTCCTGTCAGCATCGGGTGGAATCAGGGGCTTGATCCCGTTCGGGTGATCGGCTCCGCCCGACCCACCGTTGTTCATCCCGACCACGGCACTCGGCCAGGGCCGAAATCGCCACCAAACAGGTGGCTCCGGTCTACTGACCGACTGGAGGCAACGGATTGATGCTGATCTGTGTGTTGGTGTCACGGGCGCTCTCGCGTCGGGTGCAAGAACCCCACTATGCCGATTGGGCTGCCGCACCCCTGGCGTATGACGGTTGAGCAGCTACTCGAACTGGCGCGCTCGTGCCGCGCGATTGCTGCGCGGTCGCGAAACAAACCGGCTGCAAAAGCATTCTTGGCTCTCGCAGAACGCTACCAATCCCTGGTGACCGAGCGGCAGAAGCGGAGGCAAGACTAGCGTTGCAGCCGCTATGAAGACCCGGCACCTTGGCGGTAGAATTGGCGATCTACCGCGACGACCAACGGACGGGTGACCCCTGAACCGGCCCGAGCCGGACTGCAAGGAGCAGTTCGGTGTCAGCGGGACGCACCCTGTAACTATCGCGAAACGTCATTTCGGCGAACCTGCATCATGGCATTTGTCTCGCGTGATATCGATGAGCGACAGCACTGGCTCCAGTTCTAATCGGTCCAACGCCTGGACGGCGGACCAGCATCTCGTCGTGCCAGCCAGAGTCTTGTCGGAGGATGAATACGAACTCCTGCAAGAATGGGTGGCAGCGTCCTCGACGACCGTCACGGCCTATGTCACCCGCCGGGCGACTGACAATTCGGCTCTTCACGGCCGCATTGTGGTCGTGGATGGGAAAACCCGGAGGCCGCTCTACTTAGTCTACTCACCTCTGGACGCGAACTCATGGACCGTAGCCTCGGTAATTGAGCAGGCCGCGATCGGTGAATTCCCGACGCTGTATGCCGCCCTGAGTTTCGTCAGGCCGGTCCGCATACTGCATCCAATCGCCGCACTCAAAGCAACGCCAAACGTCTCCGAAAAATGAGCCGCAACGGGGAGCGCGATAAGCACTGAATTATGTCGTTCTGATACCTTACCGATGCCGGCTCTGTGGCCCGTAGCGGGCAGCAGTCAGAGTGTGACTGGGAGGCAATTCGGCAGCCCGCACGAACCGTCACCGGCGACTGGGAGTGGATCGACAGTCACCTCCAACCAAACCGGCCGGTCGGTACTCTTCCACTGATTGGTCCGACCGGACCGACGCTGAACGAGTAACTCGCCACAGCCGGAGCCTGCCTCAATTGGCACTGACGCCATGCGTTGAGGCCATCGCGTTTGCAACCGCTAACGCCTGCTGAAGCTGGAAGTCTGTATCATCCGGCTTGGCCGGATCGAAGTCGGGGAAATCCTTTGGCGGCTTGCTCGGAATCTTCGCGACGATCCGTGGAAGGTCAGTGCGCTGCGCCGTCCCAGTGTCGGGCGTGCCACCCCCGCTTTTCAGCGCATGGTTTAGGTCGGACTCGTGTTCGGGATCGAAACTCGGCACCTCCTCCCGCGTCTCGGTCACCGGAACATCAGGCGCGATACCGCGCCCCTGAATAGAGCGGCCGGACGGCGTGTAATAACGCGCTGTCGTGAGTCGTATGGAGCCGTTGTCGGGCAACTGAATCACTGCCTGCACCGAGCCTTTGCCGAAACTGCGGCTGCCCACAAGCACTGCCCGGTGACGATCCTGCAACGCTCCCGCGACGATCTCACTGGCGGAGGCGGAACCGCCATTGATCAGGACGACGAGCGGTGCGCCATCGAGGATGTCTATGCCCTTGGCGCTCAACCACTCGGAGTCCTCGGCATGGCGAGCACGCGTTGCCACGATCTCGCCCTGAGCGACGAAGTCGCCGGATACGGCTACAGCCTGATCGAGCAGGCCACCTGGGTTGTTGCGCAGGTCGAGAACGAGTGCCTTCAGCTTACCACCTGTCTGCTGTCTGAGCGACTGGACTGCTTGTTTCACCGCCGCCCCGGCCTGCTCGGTGAACTCCGTGAGGCGCACATAGCCAACATTGCCCGGCTCCATCCGCTGCTTCACAACCTGGATGTGGATGACCTCTCGCCGCATCGAGAATTCCAGCGGGTGATCCGTGCCTTCACGCTTGATCGTCAACGTGACCTTTGAGTTGGGGGGACCGCGCATCTGGTCGAGCGCGTCGTCTGGTGACAGCCCCTGCGTCGTCTTGCCGTTCAGCCCGATGATGACGTCACCCGCCTTGATGCCAGCCTTGGACGCGGGCGTGTCGTCCAATAGACTCATTACCCTGAAAAAGCCGCTCTCTGGGATGACATCGATGCCGAGGCCGCCAAATTCGCCCTTGGTCTCCACCTGCATCGCGCGGAACTGCTCGGCATTCATGTACGAGGAGTGCGGATCGAGGCCGGTCAACATCCCGCTGATCGCATCGTTGATCAGGTCCGTGTCGGAGACTGGATCGACGTATTCACTACGCGCCCGCTCGAACACATCGCCAAAAAGAGTGAGTAGCCGGTAGGTATTGTCCCGGTCGATGTCTTGGGCGAACGCGGTGCTGATGCCCAGATTTCCCAGGAAATGCCTTGCGATCAGACCGGATGCAGGGGCGATGGTCACACCGGCGAGGAAGGCGGTGCCGAGCACCAGGGTGGTGCGGAGCTTACTCGCGCGATGGTCCATACGCATTACCCTCTGAACACGATGCCGAACCAGCGGGCGTGTCGGCTGGCACGAGTTGCGCGGGGCATCTTTTGGCACCAAAAGCGCCTGCGTCCCAGTGACCAATTGTTGCGAACGGACCGAAATAGGACGTGCCTGCCAACTGGGACGGTCCTTGCAGCGGATCAGTCGGCTTGGTCCGCAACCGAGAACGCTCTCCGGCGGCGGGTCAGATTGGAATAGGGAGCGATCTGTTGGAAAGATGACCATTCTATAGCCGGCGCGGTCGCCCGCTTGCCGGATTTGCATAAGGTTCCGCCCGACTGCTAAGCACCCCCTCGCCCCGACTAACCTGGATTTCTCAAACGAGAGAGGTGCATCGGGGCTGAGAATCTGAGAAAAGTGTTGTGCGAGAACAGTTTTTTCCGAATCCAGGATGGCCCCGATGCAGACAGAGTGTAGCGCGACGCTGTTCGAATTTGAAGCGGTTGAACGGCGAGCGGTGATGGCTGGTTTCGACGGCGGCGACATCACCTCGAACGCGGGGGCGCTGCTGTTGGGGCAGGTGGATCGTGGCCTTGGACTGATCCGTCGGTTCGCCGGTTGCTTCACCGACCGTCGCGATGCTCGTTACGTTGAGCACCGGGTTGAGACACTGGTGGGACAGCGGATCTTTGGCCTGGTGCTGGGCTACGAGGACCTCAATGACCACGACGAGCTGCGCAAAGACCCAACATTCGGCGTGCTGACCGGCAAGCTGCATCCGGTGCTGCGGTCGGACTGTGAAGCACTGGCGGGCAAGAGCACGCTCAATCGTCTCGAGCACACGCCCAAACGCCATGCCGCGAAGTATCACAGGATCGATTGTGACGGGCCACAGGTTGACGCGCTGCTGGTCGAGCTTTTCCTGGAGGCGCATGAGCGTGCGCCGCGCGAGATCGTGCTCGATCTCGACAATACCGACATTCCGCTGCACGGCGCTCAGGAAGGCCGGTTCTTCCATGGTTATTATGACGCGTACTGCTACCTGCCGCTCTACGTGTTCTGCGGCCGGCATCTGTTGCTGGCCCGGCAGCGGCGTGCGAATGTTGCCGGCAGCGATGGCGCGATCGAAGAGATGACGCGCATCATCGGCCAGATCCGCCAGACGTGGCCGCGCGTGCGCATCATTCTGCGCGGTGACAGCGGCTTCGCCAACGAGCCGCTGATGCGGTGGTGCGAGGAGCATCGCGTCGATTATGTGTTCGGTCTGGCACGCAATTCCCGCCTGGAGGCCGCGCTCGGCAAACAGGGTGCCGAGGCCAGGCGCCTGTGCCTGGCCTCGGGCAAGCCCGCCCGGGTGTTCCGTGACTTCCGCTATCGCACGCGTGACAGCTGGTGCCGCAAACGGCGCGTTGTCGGCAAGGCCGAGCACACGCCGGACGGTGCCAATCCTCGCTTTGTCGTCACCTCGCTCAAACACGCCCGCATGGCCGATCCCCGTGCCCTCTACGAGGACCTGTACTGCGCCCGTGGCGAGGCCGAGAACCGCATTGGCGAGCAGTTCGAACTGTTCGCAGATCGTGCCTCGTCCGCCACCATGATGGCCAACCAACTGCGCATGTGGTTCTCGGCGATGGCCTACGTGTTGGTCGATACGTTACGCCGCGTCGGTCTGCACTTTACTCAGTTCGCCGATGCCTCGGCGCAGACCATCCGTCTCAAACTCCTGAAGCTCGGCGCCCAGGTGCGTACCAGCGTGCGGCGCATTCACTTCGCCATGGCCTCGGGATGCCCCAACAAGATCGAGTTCGAACTCGCGTACATCTATCTCCAGCGCGCGTTCAGCTCTGCGTAGGTGCGGCCCACGTCAGACAACCCGGACACCGACGCCCTAGCCACGACACATGCCTTCTCCCACCCGCATGGCGGGAAAGACATAACCTCCGGACTCGCATTGCGCGAGACAAATGAAAAATACCCCCATAGGCCCGGGTGGCGGCCTTCGCATGCTGAAAGCAACCGCTGACAGCCTCGTTCACAGAATAAATGTCGGCCGCGTTTGAGAAATCCAGGCTAAAGGCTAAAGGGCAGGAGGCGGACGCTTTCATTTTGGGTTTCGACTAACACAACCGGGGAACAAATCTTATGGCCAGCACGTACCGTCTGATTGCCATCTCGCTGCTCTCGACCACAATGCTGACGGGGTGTGTCGTCTGGCAGAGCGACTACGACAAGCTCCAGTCACAGAATCAGCAGCTTCAGCAGCAGCTTGCCGCCTCGCAACAGCAGGTCAGCCGTTTGCAGGGGGCGATCAAGTACACCGTCAACAGCGACTTGCTGTTTGCGTCGGGAAGCTGGGAGATGAGACCGCAGGGTCAGCAGATCATCGCCAACTTGGCGAAGAAACTGGCACCGACGCAGCAGAATCACCTCATGGTGAGCGGGTACACCGATAATGCCCCGATCGGCGAGGGGCTGCGGCGACAGGGCGTCACTTCGAACCAAGAGCTATCCCAAAAGCGTGCCGATGCCGTGATGCAGTATCTCATCTCGCAGGGTGTTAAGCCCGATCTTGTCTCGGCCAAAGGCTTCGGTGAAGCCGATCCTGTTGCCTCCAACAATACCGCGCAGGGAAGAGCACAAAATCGGCGTGTTGAGTTGTCATTGGTCGGGTCGAGTAGCTAATCCTCGGCTCATTGTCTGGTCCGGCTCAAGGGCAATGTCGATCGCCGTGATAGGGCTTTGCCGCGCGTTGGCTGGTCTCGGTCCGGTGTCATGGCAATACCGCCGCAGGCGAGGTCCGCCAACGCCTTCCAATTCCCAGGCTTGGAATTGTTCGGTTCTCGGAGTTGAGGCTACGGACGGATGGATTGGGGACTGGGGCGGTCGAAGTCTGCTGAGAACCCCCGCGCAGCACGCATCAGCGCAAGTGGCGGTTTTGCAGCATGCTTCTGACGTCATGAAACGGACCTAGGCCGCGGGCATGAGATTTTCAGAGAACGCATGTCAATCGGCATTGACCGCGCCGGATTGATGTTGTGTCTTAACTGCCGCTGCGCGTGTGGCCCCTACCCGCAAGGAGGGGGAACGTTGCGACCGCACCATAGAGCTACACGGTCGCGACGCGCTCAAACACCCGCGCAGCAACCCCAATAGAATTTCATCACGAGCGAGCGGCCTCCAGGCGCCGATCGTTGCAGGCTGTGCTGGTATGGCGAAGGCATATCGCCATGTCAGATTCAATTTTCACTCCGCCCTCTCAACTCGCACGAACTGCGGGACCGGTGGGCAGCGGCGATTTGACAGGCCAGACGGTTTAGTTATGTAGCTCACCGCGCCGTCGAAGCAACTGTAACAAAGGATGACAACATGCGTAAGCTCTCCCTTGCGATAGTTCTGCCTGCTGTGGCTATACTGGCAGCGCCGCTTGCGGCACAAACACCACCGACAGCGCAGAACATCATCCCCGACGGCATTAGCTTTGCGACCGAGGGCAACCTCCAGACCCTTGATCCAGGCGCAAGGACACTGACGGTTGCCCCTAAAGATCAGACCCCGATCCCTATGACAGTCGCCCCTGGCGTCAGCCTTGCCGGCATTGCGCAGGGCGACTTTGCCAGCGTCCACTATACGCGCAGGGTGATGTTCACCACTGGCAACCCAAACGCGCCGGCTAAAGCCGGCTCCGCGACCGTGGGGCAGGCGGCGCTCAATCCGGGAGATATTGCCACCAATGGAGCCGTGATAGTGGGCCGCGTCGTGAAGCTCGATAGCCCGAGCAGCATCGATGTCGTCAACAACAATGGTGGTGGCATCTACACGATAAAAACGACGCAAGCCTCGCGTGAAGCGGCCATCGCGAAGTTGAAGGTCGGCGACTCGATCACCGTCAATGTGTCCCCGATTATCGCCACCTCGGTTGCCAAGTGCGGCCTGTTCGGCAAGGGATTGTTCGGCTGCTAAGTGCTAGAAACCTTGCAGGATTACGTCACCTTCCTTGTGCTAGCCATCGTCGGCGCCGCGTTCGTGGTCCTGCTCTACCTCATTCTTGGCATGCCCGCCGGATCGCCATTGCTCGCCACATCCCGAGGCGGAGGCGATCAACATGATGGGCTTGCTCGGCTTCATCGCCATCAAGCCGACGTAGCGTTGGCCGAGGATGAAAAGACCGCCGCGAAGGCCAATCTCGCGTATGCAGAATACCGGAAGAATGATGCCGAAACGCTCAGATCGGAGACGCTCGGACGGTGCCTCGGGCGGACAAGTGGACCGCCGAGGCTGGCAGGGACGCTGCAACGGTCAGTGAAGCCGGTGCCAAGCTGAAGCGTGCGCTCCCTCAAGTTGGAGTCTGAAATCGGTGGGGTGAACACGAAAGTCGCAGCGATCGAGGCGCAGCTACAGCAGGCGCGAGCCTGTCGAGGTCTCGCTCGATCTACACCGGGCCTGATTTTCAAGGGGATGGTGGACCAAATTTGGCGGGCAAACGCAGCATGGCAGTACCTGCCAAGCGATGTGCTGCGAGGATTTGACGCGGCCGACACCACCAAGTGCTCGGCCAGTTTGCGGCCCAAATCCATCTCGATGACAAGGACCAGGAGAAGTTTTCGATTGGCGAGCGGCGTCGGGGCGATTTACACTGGCGGCGGCGGGTTCGCCGGTACTGCGTAAAATCTCAATCCGCGCGCACTCCTGGCTCTACCCGCTCAATGTTTGATTGCTCCGACGGTCGTCAGAGGGAGACAATGAGCCAAGGCCGGACGCTTGAATGCAGATACCGAGTTATGAAGCCTGAACGGGTGATCGTCTTGCTGTGTGCAGTCGGTTTGTTGTTTGCGGGCTGTACACCGAAGCCGCAAGGCCCGATCACCTCGGCATTCGATGGCGTCTATCATGGCAACGGCTACAATGCATCGCCTCCCGACTGGGATTGTCCGGCAGTCATGCCGGCCGATCCGCTGACGGTTTCGGGGGGCGAGGCAACATTCGATGACATCAGTGGCTGGGTGGCACCGGACGGCTCGGCGCAGTTATCGGCGCAGGAGGGCACGATCAACGGCAAATTCGAGGGTAGAGATTTTCAGGGCCTGCTACAGTACAAAGTTCGGATGTCGCCTCGCCTGGGTTGTGCCTACACACTGAAGATGGTCCGGGCAGGCTGACCCGCATGGCTGAAGTCGCTACTTCTCCTGTCCAAGCGCAACTCTGGTCGCGCCTTCTGGCACATGGAACTGGTGGCTTAGGGAGAAGGGCTAACTTGGTCTGTCCGGCTCCGAAAGTGATGTGGCGAGGCGGCTGTGGGATGTTAGTTTTGGCCTTCCAATCGCCACAGCCCGAGCCTGCCTCAGTTAGCAGTGACGCCGCGCATGATCCTCTTTAACGCGATGATGGACCCGGCGGGCGCTTCCGCTGGCGCCTGTCGCGCAGGTTATCTTTGCCGTGCCGATAGCGCCAGCGTCCAGTGACCAATTGTTGCGAGCGGCCGAAATAGGACGTGCCCGCCGACTGACGTACCAGAAGCAGACGGTTGCCATAACGCGATCGCCTCGTCACTCGTCCTCAGTTTGTGACACCGTCTTCCTGCCTGTCCAGCCGCTCCACGAAATACATCCGGAGGAGGTAATCATCGCCGAGGACGTCTCCAAGGACCCTGAAGGCGCAGTAGGGCACCAACACCAGGAACATGACGAAAGAGGTGGCAAACCCGATGAAGAAGGTCGGGCCGACGACGTGAGCCAGCGAGACGGCTAGCGTCCTGCCATGGATCAGGCCGACCAGCACTTCCTCCAGCGTGGTCAAAACCAGCAGCAGAAGCAGAAACATGAAGGCCATATGGAGGGTCGGCCAGATCAGAGGCTGGTGTTTGTATCGCGTGCCGATATTCGCCGCACGCCCCAGCAACATGAACTTGGCGAGCACCAGGGCTTTGACGATGGCGATGCCCCACACATCGAAGCTGATGCCCACTTCCTGCAAGATCGCGCTCTTCAAGAGCATCAACGAGCCGAGGCATACGTAGAGATAGGCAGTCAGCGCCAGCATCTCCTTGAATTCCACGACTGCCCTATGGCGCAACGATGGCTTGGTTGTAGCTTCCTCACTCATCGCGTTTCCCCGATAATTGTAGGGCGCATCCAGGATGCCTGCATGCTGTGTCTGGAACTTGCTGTAATACTGCGACACGCATGCAGCAAGCGTCCCTATCAGATTGCCGCTCCTTCACGTCTGGGGAGTGTCCTCGGCTGCGACTCACCACCAAGCTTATCGATCGGCAAGAAATGTCGATGACTGGCCGCACTGGCGGCCCCAGCCTGCTGGCGCTTTATCCGGTGGTTGCCGCCGTACGACGAACTGGGCGTCCTTGTATCGTGTAGATCGAGACGCAGATCGTCCTTCCCAACGAAATAGTGGGCCGCATCATTAGAGACGGCCCGCGTGTTCCAGAATCGGACCAGTCGCCTAGTCGCCCATGCCGATGGTCCTCACGACCTTCTTAATATCCATGTAAGGCAAGGGGTTTGCCGAGTTCTGAAGATTTGGATTCATGTCGTTCGATGCTCCGCCGGGGAAGCGCTTGATGTTCGGAAAATCCACGATGGATTTGTCGAACTCCATGATCACCGGCGCAAGCAGCGAAATAGCCCAACCATTGTCATAGCCGACATAGCGGCCCGGCGAGGTGGTCGGCAGGCGCGTGCTCACCGCACCGTTGAACGTCATGTCGTACTTCTCGAACGGGTCCATGGTGAGGTTGTAATACGAACCGATGGCGCCGAGATTTTGCTGTGGACCAAGCCAAGTGTCTTTGGCCGTATAAAGGACTTTCCAAGCGATGTGCGTGTCAGGATTCTCGGGATCATCGCCGATGTCGGCGCGAGCGCCATCGAAGCTCTCACCGCCAGTATAAATCCACGAGGTGCGCGCCGAATGTCGTGCCTTGCCGGTGATGTAGGCGCTGTTGTCAATGCTGTCGAAATAGATCGGCTTGCCGTCGTTGTCGGTCCATGCACCGTGGGGCGGCGGGGTGAGGCCGACCATCGTCGCCAGTGTCGCCCAGAGGTCGATGTGCGACATCATCTCGCCATAGCGGGCGCCTGCCGGAATCTTGCTGGGCGCCCACATGATGCCGGGCACACGGAAACCGCCCTCGAACGGCGAACCTTTTTCACCTCGGAATGGGACGGTCCCGGCGTCGGGCCATGCATCCTGCCACGCGCCATTGTCGGCGGTGATGATGACAATGGTGTTGGGAGCCTCGGCCCGGATAACATCCATGACCTTACCAATGTTGGAATCCAGTTCCAGCATGGCATCGGAGTAATTGCCGAGGTGCGATTTTCCTATGAACGCCTTGGCTGGAATGTTTGGGTTATGCATCTTCATGAAATTGACATCCATGAAGAATGGCTTGGTGTCCTTCGCGTGCTGCTTGATGTAATCAACAGCCGAATCCGCCTGCCGAACATCGAACTCATGTAGATAGTCGTAGTTGATGCGGGCGACCCTGGTGGCGGGTTTGCCAGCGGTTCCTTCCCACTCGTACAGATTGACGATCTTCTGATATTCTTCCCAATAGGCCGCGTTGAACTTAGGGAACCAGGGATGGGCGAAGCTGTCGGTGTCGTCATACGTATAGACGCCCGGATAGTAGGCCGCAAACTCCTTCATTTCGTCGAAGCCATGTTCAATCGGATAGAACTTGGGTTGATCACCCAGATGCCACTTGCCCGAGAAGTATGTGCCATAGCCGTTCTTCTGGAAGAATTCGGCGATTGTCGGCGTGGACTTCGTCAGGCCGTTCTCATCGCCAGGAACAACAACCACCGAGAGGGCCGAACGGATGGGGATGCGCCCGGTCATGAAGGAGGCGCGGCCGGCGGTGCAACTCGCCTGACCATACCAACTAGTGAACACCGCTCCTTCCTGGCCGACGCGATCGATGTTCGGGGTCGGATGGCCGAGGTTCGCGCCCCCACCATAGACCCCGAAATCGTTCCAGCCGGTGTCGTCGGTCATCAGCATGACGACGTTGGGCCGATTCTGCGCTTGCGCATTCGGGACGATCAGTGGCAGCGCCGACAGCGACAGGGCGACCGCGGCGGATACCCGGCTTAACCTCGAACTGAGAGTCATCCTCGGCCTCCATTGTCTATCGAGCTTTAGAAGAACATCATGGTTGCTCCTCATCGCCGTGGTACACGGCGCTCGCGTGACGCACAACAGTTGACTCGGTTGGGTTTCGAAGCTAAAGGCGCGCGGAGCAAGTCGGTTGGTCCTAGCCTCGGTACGGCACTCATCGCACATGGCAGGGCCGGACTTATGCCGATGAGAGGTCGATGGTTTATTGCGCCGATCGTGCTGCACGCTAAGACCATGTGCATTGATGTTAGTCGGTTTGTGCCCGGAATTGGGTCCGGGAGACTTTAAATGCTATCGAGTTCCGTCCGCAGCTTCACCGATCCCGACGACTATGCGGCAACGAATCCGACAAGGAACTGTTGAGGTGACCGTCGCCGGGCGCGGACAATTCACCGCACAGCTTATCCGCATCGATCTGCATCGCCTGTGGATGCAGCGGTTCTCTGAGCATTTGGCCCGGATTAAGCACACGAACGGTCTGGGTGGACGAGCGGTCATAGCGTTTCCAACGCAGCTTGGCGCAAACCGGTCTTGGAACGGGGTAGAGTTACAGCCGACGCGCGTCATACGACACATGGCGGGGGGTAGCTACTATCAGTGTGCAACGGGAGCCACGAGCTACGGAGCCATGTCGCTTCCGTTGGCCGATTTGGGCAGCGTTCGGGGGATGCTTGGCGCCGTCACGGACGCGCTGATCCTCACTTCGTGGCCATCCGCTATGGCAAAGCTTCAGCGGCTTCATGCCGCAGCCGGGCACCTAGCAGAAACCGCTCCCGAGGTCATTGCTCACCCCGAGGCAGCACGAGGTCTGGAACAAGGCGCTCGTCACAGCGATGGTGGGGTGTCTCACTTCGGGTGACACCTGCCGAGGAGCGCTCAGCGCAACGGCGCCACGAACTCATTATGCGGCGGTTCCACAGGGTGATAGAGGAACGGCACGATCAGCCGCTGTACATCCCAGAGACTTGTAATTTGATTGGGGTTGCAGAGCGGACATTGCGAATGTGCTGTCACGAACAGCTAGGAATGAGCGCCAAGCAGTTTCTGCTGGCACGGCGTATGATCATGGTGCGACGCGACTTGAGGATGGCGGCGCCCACCGCGACAACGGTGACAGAGATCGCCACCCGGTATGGCTTCTGGGAAGTTCGGGCGTTTTGTTGGTAGATACAAGTCGCAATTTGACCATCCGCCACGCTCGCGTGTTTACCGGTCACGGTTCCAGCGGCGTAATGGTGGTACCGATGGACACCGCGACCGAGAATACCCTGGTGAAGGACAGGACGTTGACCAGCCATGGCGGTAAGATTCCGCTCACGGTCGGCTGTCTTCAATCCTCACTGGCTACCTGATCTACACTCGCGTCTTATCGCGCTCAAACGCCGCCGTTACGCCGCCGGCCAGGAACGTTGCGCCATCGATCTTTCCAAAGATTTCAATTAGGTTGGCGACCACTCCGGTCCAGCCGGTCTGGTGACTGGCTCCGATGCCGGCACCATTGTCACCGTGGAAGTACTCGTAGAACAGCAGATTGTCCCGCCAGTGCGCATCGCGCTGGAATATCTCGCTGCCGCCGAAGACCGGGCGCCGTCCACCATCGGAAAGAAAGATGCGCGTCAGTCGATTGGCGATCTCTTTGGCGACCTCGAACAGATTCATCAGGTTACCAGAGCCGGTGGGACATTCGATCTTGAAGTTATCCCCATAGTAAGCGAAGTAATGTAGCAAGGCTCGGATGATCAGGGCATTCACTGGCATCCAGATCGGGCCGCGCCAATTGGAATTGCCACCAAACATACCAGAGTTTGATTTTGCCGGCAGATAGTCCACACGATATTCCTGGCCCCCCACCGAAAATACATAGGGATACTCGGCGTGATAACGCGACAAGGAGCGGATGCCATAGGCACTGAAGAACTCGCTCTCGTTGAGCATGTGAGTCAGGATGCGCCGCAACCGGTCTTCATTGACCAAGCCAATGATGCCGCGCTCTGCGACACCGAATTCTCCTGGGCCGGTCGCATGGATTGCCTCGCGTAGTTCCGGCATACGTTTCATGCGGTCGAATAGCTGTTCCGTCAAGTGAGGCACGCGATCGCGTTGCCACTTCTCCACTATAATCACGGAACACATCGGTAACAGACCGACAAGTGAGCGGACCTTGAGCCGGGTCGATTTGCCATCCGGCAGGCGCAGCATGTCGTAGTAGAAGCCATCCTGCTCATCGCACAGTCCGTCCGCACCGATGCCGTTCATGGCGCGGGCGATCAGCAGGAACTCAATCATGTAGTTGCTTGCCAATTTCTCATAAGTGCGATCGTGGGCTGCAAGCTCGAAGGCAATTTCTGCCATGTTTTGACAGAACAGAGCGACCCATGCAGTGCCGTCTGCCTGTTCCAGATACCCGCCAGTCGGCAGCGGCGCACTGCGGTCAAACACCCCGATGTTGTCTAGCCCGAGGAATCCTCCCTCGAACAAGCTCCGACCAAAGCGATCCTTGCGATTGACCCACCAACCGAAATTTAAGGTAAGTTTGCCGAAGGCGCCCTTGAGGAAATCGAGGTCGGTCGTTCCGCGCAGCGCCTGCTCCATGCGATAGGAGTAGATCGTTGCCCAAGCCTGTACGGGCGGGTTGACATCGCTGAAATTCCATTCGTAAGCCGGGATTTGCCCCGTGGGATGCAGGTAGAATTGGTCAAGCAGCAGGTCAAGTTGCTGCTTGGCAAAATCAGGATCGACGCTCGACAGAGCGAGGGTGTGAAACGCCAAGTCCCAGGCGGCGAACCACGGGTACTCCCACTTGTCGGGCATCGAGATCACGTCATCCGCGACCATATGGAACCACTCGCGATTGCGGGGCGGCGCGTTACCATGTTCGTTAATCCACTTACCGACATCGAAGAGGAAATACTGCTTGCTCCACAGCATCCCGGCCAGGGCTTGCCGCATCACATTGGCCGCATCTTGGCCGACAGAGGGCGGCGAGATCGCTTGATGGAACGCATCAGCCTCAAGTCGCCGCTGCTCCACGATCTGATCGAAGTCATTGAAGTGACCCTCCGTCATATCGTTCAGCCGCAGGCGGATCACGGATCGCGCGCCGGCCTGCAAATTAACACGGTAGAGTGCAGCGGCTTTGGTTCCCGTCTTGCTCGGGTTGACCGCTTCCTGCTTCCCCAACACGACGAAATCATTGATACCATCTTTGGCATAGGGCGATGCGTTGGGGGTGCCAAAAATGCGTCGGTTGTTCGTATCGTTCTCTGTGAACAATACGGTCGGACGGCCGTCGCAGTGCAGATTGAGACCTGACGATGCCACGATCGTGCCATTGACCTGCCGAAGAGAGGGCTTTGTCTGATCTGACCACCATGTCCAGGTGTTGCGGAACCATAGGGTTGGCAGGACGTTCAGCGGTGCCGTATCTGGTCCGCGATTACACACACTGATTCTGATGAGGATATCTTCGGCTGCGGCCTTGGCGTACTCTACGAAAACATCGAAGTATCGGTCGTCATTGAATACGCCTGTATCGATCAATTCGTATTCGGGATCAGTCCGGCCACGCTGATTGTTCGTAGCAACCAGATTGGCGTACGGATATGCCTCTTGAGGGTACTTGTAGAGGCATTTCATGTACGAGTGGGTGGGCGTGCCATCGAGGTAGAAGTAGTACTCCTTCACGTCCTCCCCGTGATTGCCCTCGCTGTTGGTCAAGCCGAACAGCCGCTCCTTGAGGATCGGGTCCCTCTCATTCCACAAGGCGATAGCAATACACTGCCGCTGTTTATCATCGCTAAAACCAGCGAGACCGTCTTCGCCCCAATGATAGGCACGCGACCGCGCGTGGTCGTGCGTGAAGTAGTTCCATGCGTTGCCGTCCATACTCCAATCTTCGCGGACGGTTCCCCATTGGCGCTCGCTGAGATATGGTCCCCACTTTTTCCAACCGGCTTGCTTATCATCCAGGCGTTTCTGCTCAGCGGTCGTAGCACGTTTGGGGGTGGCGGCATCCGGCACGATTTCCTCCCGTGGGACAGAAGTTGAGCATACGTGAACATCGCCGAAGACTCCTTACCCGTCGCCGGCTGTGGAGGCAATATCGGCGACGGAAGGCACTTGGTTCTTCGCGCAGGTAGCTCGCCGTAACCCAGAATCAAACCTCACCGACCTCGGCGCAGCCGGCGAGCCGGCAAAGGACAGAAACTCTCCGCCAGACCATTATCGCGCTGGTACGCCGTGACGGTCCTGATCTGTCGGCCCGCCAGAGGGGCGTTATCTTGACGTGTTATTTTGACGATGAAGCGCAAAGCGTGCGGGGGACAGGCAGCTAAGCTCAACGTATCAAGACCCGCGATTACCCGCGCTCTGGATCGTCTCTCCGAGTTCGATCTGGTGCGTCGAAAGACCGACCCGCTGGATAAGCGCAGCGTGTTGGTGCAGCGCACGGCGACGGGCATGGCGTTTCTATGCGACCTCAGGAAGATATTGGCCGACGCTGGCAAAGGCGCTAACAGAATGCCCGCACCGGCCAGACGTACCAGCGGGCTTGTTGGGACGGCCTAAACCGTGCGGGTAAGATCGGCAAGCGAGGGCGGCCTCTGTAGTGCTCGATCATTCCGGTATTTTTGGGAGTTGGTTGTACCCACCCTGGCGAGCAGGAGGGGTGTTCACCCTGACTGGGCTGACCACCCTGACAAGCAGCCGGTCGCAGGGCGGTCTCGGGGTGAACAGCCCTGGTGGATCGGCAAGGGAGCCAGCCTGCTGATGACGGGCATACCACCCTGACCAAGCCAGCGTGGTCAGCCAGGACAGGGTGGTCAGCCCGTGGCGATCAGTACGATCGGTCATGCCGCCTTGGCGTAGACGGTCTGGCTGTGCTCGCCGTAGGTGTAGATGATTGAGCCGAAGCACACGGTGACGGGGCGTGGCCGAGGCATTTGCTGACAAGATGCGCCCTCACCGGCCCTTCTTTTATTCAAACGCAAAGATGCGCTTCCAGTCGCTCTTCATGCTGATCACTGTCCAACCACGTGTCTTCGCCTCGTCCATAAGTGAGTAGGGGAAGGTTCCGACCTTGGTGTCTGGCAATCCGCCTGCCGGCCCATAGGCATATTCCCGTACCGCGTCGTCGTGATAGACCAGCATCTTCAACCGCGCACCGTCGCCTGCGCCGGTCCACTCCAGCATCTCGCGATCACCGTTAGAATTGCCGATCGAGGCGTAGGGACGCTTGCCGATGAACATGTTGATCCCGATCGCCTTGCCCTCATTGTCGCTGTCAAAAAACAGCTTCGGCAAACGAATTAGCTCTGGCTTGTCGTCCTTTAGCTCGTAGTGCGTGACGAGGCTTGACCCGATGATCTGTCCTGGCGGGATGCCATAGACGCGCTGGGCATAAGCTCGGACGAAGTCCTGTCCGCCGCCCGTTACGATGTAGGTGCGGAAGCCGTTCGTGCGCAGATATTTCATCGCTTCGATCATCGGTTGATAGACAAGTTCGGTATACAGCCGATTGAAGCGTGGATGTTTCGCTGTTTCAGTCCAATGCTCTACGATCTCGGCATATTCCTGCTCGGTCATACCGGCGAGGGTGGCTCCGACAATAGCCAGCCAGTTGCTTTCGGTGAACTTGCTCACCGCCGCCGTGTCGTTGGACAACACAGACTTGAAGGGTTCCTGGTTCTGCCATTCCGGGTGTTGCGGTGCCAACTGATGCACGCGGTCGAGTGCGAACATGGCCTGTCCGTATCCCGGATGCTCCACCCAAAGTGTGCCATCCTGGTCGAATGTAGCGATGCGGTCCTCCGGCTGCACAAAATCCTTGCTCGACGGGTCCGTGGTTGTATGGACGAAATCCAAGATCGCTTGTTTCGCTGTCCCGTCGTTCCACGACGCCAGCGGATTATCCGGCGTCTGGGCCTGCGCCGCCGCGTATTGCGCTACCGAGGCCGCAGCAACGGTCGCGGGTACGCCAAGCAGCATTACTCGACGGCTGATCCCGCCGCCAACTTGTTCAGACTGTGGGTTGGCCATTCTTCTCCGTTCTCCCTGCCAGAGCAGCGTCCCATGCTTCGCGATGTCGTCGCTAATGGAAAGACCTTGTGGCCTGTGGGCCAACGGCCTGTTTCAGGCCGGCCCTGAAGTAGCCTTGAAGCCGGCCACCCTGTCTACCCTGACCGGGCTGGCCAGTCTGACCGGCTGGTCAGGTCGCGGGAGACAGGATCGCGCCATGGTGGCCAGGATGGACAACCCTGTGGGACCAGCGCGACCCTTCCAAAGCAGAGGGCGCCATCGCCGCTCTCAAGGGAGGAACCAATGGCGAAGGTCGCGGTCATCACCGGCAGCAACGGACTGATCGGGCAGGCGACCTGCCGTCGTCTGGCGCAGTCTCGCCATCTCGCCGTCGGCGTCGATGTTGGCCCTGAGGGCGCCGGCAACTGGCCATACTACCAGTGCGATCTGAGGGACCTCACGCGCATGGAGGCTACGCTCGGCGCCATTGAGCGCGACCACGGGCTGATCCAGGTGATGTTCAACAATGCTGGAATCTATCATCCAGGGAAGGACTGGCTCGACGTACCGCCCGACCAGTTCGACGACACGATGTCAGTCAATGTGCGCGTGCCATACTTCGCCTCGCAGTGGGTGGCGAAGCGGCTAATTGCCGCCGGTCAGCCGGGTGCGATCGTCAACACCGCATCGGTCGCCGGCCAGCGCGGTAGCTCCGTGGTCGAATACGGAGCCTCCAAGGCGGCCATCATCAACCTGACCAGGAGCCTCGGTACGCGGCTCGGCCGGCACGGCATCCGTGTGAACGCCATCGCCCCAGGACTGATCAACACGGCGATGGGTGCGCGTGTGCCGGCAGCAGCGAAGGACGGTGCCAAGGCCAGCGCACTCGGCCGCTCCGGCGAGCCGGAGGAGATCGCTTCAGTGGTGGATTTCCTCGTGAGCGATGCCGCGTCGTTCATCACCTGCGCGACGATCGACGTGAACGGCGGCTTGTAGTCATCCTCGCGCCACGAACGGCGTTGACAACACTGCAACGGAGGTCGCTATGCAGCCGCGAATCGATACCACACGCATCAGCCCTGGCGCCTACAAGGCCATGCGTGGCCTTCAGTCCTATGTCGATGCGACGAGCCTGGAACCTTCGTTGCGCGAACTCGTCAACATCCGGGCCTCGCAGATCAATGCCTGCACGTTCTGCCTGCACATGCATCTGCGCGACGCCCGCAAGGCCGGCGAGTCCCAGGAACGTCTGGACCTCATCGGCGCGTGGCGGGAGGCGCCTGTGTTCTCCGAACGTGAACGAGCGGCGCTCGCCTGGACTGAAGCGGTCACCCTGGTGGCCGATACCCATGTGCCGGACGACATCTACGACAAGGCCCGAGCGGCATTCTCGGAACAGGAACTGGTTGACCTCACTATGGCGGCGGTCACGATCAACGCCTGGAATCGCTTGATGGTTTCGTTTCGCATTCCCCCGACAGTCGCCAGGAACACTTGAGCCAGAGCGTACTCACCTTCTCGCCGTCTGCCTCCGCCACCAATGGGGCGGCTTGGCCAGCTTTGCTTGACGAACTGCCGATCCGTGCAACGCTTCCGCTATGGCAACATCCAGACGATCAGCGCTCTACGTCAGGGTCTCAACCAGTGATCGCGGCCAAACCGTTGAGAACCAGCTACAGCCATTGCAGGAGGCCGCTGGACGGCTTGGCTGATCAATCGTGACGATCTACCGCGACGAGGGCATCAGTGGTGCCAGGGGCCGCGAGAAGCGGCCTGGACTGGATGCGCTGCTGAAGGGTGTGGCCCGGCGGGACTTCGATTGATTGCTGGCTGGAGCGTCGGCCGATTGCGATGTGGTCGAGGTGCCGATCGCGATTGAGCGCGAGACGGACTGGACCGCACCGACAGAAGTTGCGGCCAGCTAGCCCTCGATCGTACTACTACATCCGGCACGAAGGGAATCTTCAGGCCGATGCGGAAACCGTTAGGAGAACCATCATGCAGATAGATGTCGGCTACGACCTCATCTACGAACTGCCACAGCCGATGCCGATGCTGCTAACTTTGCACATTCATCATTCCCGTGCGGCCGATATCGTAGTGCCTGACCATCTTGTCACCATCCCCAATGTGCCGATGACGGCGTATCACGACCTGTTCGGCAACTGGATCAGCCGGATTGTCGCTCCGGCCGGACAGCTTCGCCTGTCGGGTCACGCGATCGTCAACGATGCCGGCGAACCTGATCCGGTTTGGTCCAATGCAGTTCAGCACACGGTACAGGAGTTACCAGAAGAAACCCTGGTGTTTTTGCTCGGCAGCCGATATTGCGAGACCGACCATCTGTCGGAGATCGCTTGGAGATTGTTCAGCGGAAGTCCTCTTGGATGGGGCCGCGTGCAGGCCATCTGCGACTTCGTCCACAACCACCTCAAATTCGGCTACGAACACGCGCGCCCGACCAAGACCGCTTGGGAGGCATATCAAGAGCGCACCGGAGTGTGCCGAGACTTCGCCCATTTGGCGATCACATTCTGCCGCTGCCTGAATATTCCGGCACGCTACTGCACAGGCTATCTCGGTGACATCGGCGTACCGGCAATGGACGCGCCGATGGATTTCTCTGGTTGGTTTGAAGCTTATCTCGGCGGCCAGTGGCACGTCTTTGACGCCCGCTTCAATACGCCACGGATTGGAAGAGTGCTGATGGCTCGTGGTCGCGATGCAGCAGATGTGGCCTTTGCGACCACTTTCGGGCCGAACACGTTGGTGAGCTTTAAGGTTTATGCCGACGAAATCGCGACCTACCGCCGTCTCACGCTCTGATTGTGCATCGCAGTTGGCGCTATGTCATATTGTGGCCATGACCACGTACACGATTTCGGCTAGGGCTGACCAGACAGGTTCCGAACCATCCGTCCCTCTGACGCGCTAAACCTACCCGACCGAGATTCATCCATCACCTCAGATGGTGATCGCGCTGACGCTTTAACACCGACAGCCTGCACACCCAGCACCCGATAGCGCTGGCCCGATCGATCCCGAGGGCCTGAACGCCCTCCGCCTTCATTCGAGGCCTGCCAGTCGGCGCACGGCCTTTGTAGCGGCCCTCACGCTTGGCTTTGGCGATGTCCTCCTGCTGGCGCTCGCTCCAGCATGGCTTCCCGCTCGGTCTGCCCTACGCCATCGATGCCGGCCAGCATCAGCCTGCCGCGGACGGAAGTTGTAACTACAGCGGGACTATCCCAGTAACCGAGGGCGGAGCCTGCTGCCATCCTTGTGCCGCCATGCAGGCGTTGGTGCTGACTTCGTCCAAACCGACCCCAGACTGCACGTAGTTGCCCTGGGTGATCGCCACCGTGGTCGCACTATGATGCCGGCACTGCGCAAGGTCCGCACTGTATTCAGGCGCGCCGTAGTTGAGATGGGAAATGTTCTCGTAGGGCTGCGGCGGTACGCAGGCGCAGAGAAGGAACAGGGGGACGGCCAGATACGACCAGCGTGGCAGGCTACGGTGATGCATTACAATTCCTTTCATGTTGCCTGTGTTGAGCATCGAGGCGGTGATTTGCATCATGCTGCCTCGCGATCATTGGCTTGCGTGCCAAGCACCCGATACACGCTCGCCCGTCCAATCCCCAGCGTGCTGGCGATTTCCGAGGGCCTGACGCCCGCCTCTTTGAGCCGGATGATCTCGTCAGCCTTGCGCCGAGCGGTCGGCACACGGCCCTTATAGCGGCCCTCACGCTTGGCTTTGGCGATGCCCTCTCTCTGCCGTTCGAGCATGGCCTCCCGCTCGGCCTGTCCCACGGCACCGATGACAGCCAACATCAGCCTGCCGATCGCCGTGCCGGTGTCGAGCGGCTCCGCGCCTGACATCGCCAGCACCCGCAGACTGACCTTCTTGGCTTCGAGCCGGCCGACGATCTCCAGCAGATCACCCACTGACCTCGCTAGCCGGTCCAGCTTGGTGACGGTGAAGGTGTCGCCCTCGCGGACGTAATCCAGCGCCAGTTTAAGCTGCTCGCGCTGGGCGACCGACGACACCTGCTCGGCGAAAATCTTGTCGCATCCGGCGGCTCGAAGTTCGCGCTCCTGGGCTTCGAGACCGGCGACTTGGGCAAGGGAGGACGTCCGGGCATAGCCGACCAGCATGGCGATTTCTGTCTCACATAGAACATTGACGCAACGATACCACAGGTCTCAAATCTGTCTAGCAATGCGTGTGAGACGACTATCAGCGTTCTCACTTGGGGTTGCCCTATTGGGCAGCGCGATTTGTGAGACGGTCAGGGACGTAGCTAATGCATCTTGACCCGGCTGACTGCGGCTCGCACGCTGGCTGATGCGGATGCGCTGCACGGTTGGATGAGCAGGCTCATTGTCTTGCCCGAGCAGGCTTCGAAAATGATGTCAGGAGATCACAGGCCCACTTATCGCCGTTGGCGCATCCTCCTGGACGCGGGTCAGAAAGCTGGGAGGGCAATTTCGCTCACAAGCGGCGATGAGAATAATCACGGTGAGTACGATAATAGGCCACATAGCGACCTGATGTGCGCCCCTCACGCTGCCTCCGTTTCCAACCCCAATCATCTCTGGCTTCACATGCTGCACCCGTGCCGCCGCCCAACGCCGACGAATGCATTCCCGGCGCGCAAATGCCTCCTTATGGCGGCTTCGACCTTTGGCGGCGCCTTCGGACGACTCCGAAACGCGGATGGCGTCCTAGACGTTGGGCGTCCGATACAAGCGCAGCCACCGGATGCCGGTCGATAACAGTAGGGAACAGGCCGCGTGGAAAGCCCAGTGATGAGCCAAACTCCTGATCCTGTCGTTCCGCCTACGCGGCTGGTGAATCAGGCGTTAGCCGTTTTTAGCAACTTTTTAGATGTGATTTATTGCAATTTGTCCTCTGGGCTGCCGCCTCATACACCCCTGACGGCAGCCCACAGCCGTGTAACTCTGAGAAATATTTTCCGAGGAGAGGATATGGTAATCAGCGCAAGTAGCATACCAGCCGTTGCGGCCGAGCCACATTGACGAGGCCCAGTTCGCATGGTTCACGGCCGTCTAGCCAAGTTGATTCCAGACAACGGGGAGTACACAATGAACAAAGCATATCTCATATCACTGGCGGGTCTCGCGGCTCTGTCTCTTAACGCATCGAAGTCCTGGGCGCAGTGCAGCAACGGAAGTTTGAGTGGGACCTACGCCTTCGAAGTCCATGGACAGTCGATCACCGTTCCTGCCAGTGGTAGCGGTTTCACGAGCGTCGGTCTCATCGACGGTGTCGGACAGGCCGACTTTGATGGCAACGGCACTTTCACGCAGCACGACTTCATCGTGATGAACAGCGCGCTGGTACCCGGCATGGTCGATGACGACGGCTTCCATGGTGGGGAGACGGGAACCTATACCATCAACAGTGACTGCACGGGCAACGCTGTCATCACGCTTGCACCGGGCAACACACGATCCCTCGAACTGGTGCTCGCCGACAACGGCCGCTCGGTGCATGCGATTGTCTCCAGCAGCATGGTCAATGGCGCACCCGCCACACTCCAAGCGTACAGCAACTTCCAGAAGTTAGAATCCAGACGGTAACCCTCACGCTACCGCCGCGAGTGATGCGGGACGGGTCGATCCGAGAAACGATCGTGGAGATCACGCCGCCTCAGCCAACTCCCCGGTCATCTCCCGCTTCACTCGCTGCACAGTCCGCTTCCGACGCCGACAATCGCCGCAACCTTGAGGATGCCGTTGCCGGCGCTCAGATGCCTTCTGATGGCGTCCTCCACCTTCGGCGACACCTTCGGGCGACCGAGTTTCGTCCCCTGGTGACGGACGCGCTCTAGGCCGGCCATGACCCGGCTGCGTATGATTGATCTCTCCTGTTCGCCGAAGACGGACGCTATCCGGATCATGGCTGGTCCCGTTGGCGTGGTGCTGTCGATGGCCTGTTGGTCGGAATAGAGGGCCACGCCAGCAGTATCGAGTTCTGCCAGGGCATTTGCCACGTGCAACACACTTCGGCCCAGCCGGTCGATCGACCAGACCATCAAGACATCGAACTGTCGTCGTACTGCGTCTTTGAGCATCGTGTCGAATGCTGGGCGTTGATCCCTGCCTTTCGCCCCACTGATTCCCTGATCCTCGTAGGTTTGGACGATCAACCAGCCGCGATGCTTGGCGACCTTCGCCAGCACGAGCCGCTGATTCTCAGTGGTCTGGTCGTCGCGGCTCACACGCCCCCATCCCAACCCCTCATATAAGCCGGCCGTGCAATGGAAGCGTGCGGCCGCGCATCCGCTGCGGCCTTACAACAGTTCGACGGACGGCGTTGAGCAGCCCGGTGTCAGAAAAAAGTCTCTTTATCCAGGGGATACTTCTGACACGAATCTCTCTCCTGAATCAGGTCACGCAGCCGATCGTCCGCCTCTTCAATGAATGGGCGAAAGTGGCACTGGATACTTTTGGGACGAGCGAGGCGAGGATGTCGACGCCGGTTTGGCCCAGTGTATTCGCCAATTCCCAACCACTGTAAGTCGAAATCGTCTTCCATCGTTGACCGCATCCCTTCGGCGGGGCGCGGCCATGCGCGACCCAGCCGCGATGAGTCATAACATGGTCTATGGTGGAGACGCATGGAGAAGTGGTGGGACTTCGCAGCGGCGGGGCTGGCTTTAGTGGCTGTGGGGTGCGGGTGCCTATCTGCCTCCGGACAGCTTCCCGCGATGATTTACTTATTGGGATCAGACGCCCGACAGTGATCCGTTCTCTCAAGCGGTTAAATTCTCAACGAGATGGAACAGCATCGCAGCGGGTTTTCCGGGGCGTCGGCGCTTTGCATGTTCGTCGGCCTGCTCATCGGGCGGAGAAGCGCTTAAATCCATCTTCGCACCCGATCCTTGTAGCGAACCCATGCTTCACCGAACTGCTTCTCCAACTGCCGTTCCTCTCGCATGATGAAAAGATCGACCAGCGGAATGTGGATGGCGGTGATGGCGAGTGCGGTCGGTGATCCCCGCGACAGCGCCGCTCCGAAGAAGATGAAGACGTTTCCGCCGAGATAGAGTGGGTTTCTGGAGAAGCCAGGACCGGTGGTAATCAGCGCCTTCTGCGGTTCCAGGGAGACCACCTTCATCCGGTGTTCGTAGAAGCAGAACGTCGCCCATACCCGTAGGAGAAATCCGAGGCTCAAGAACAGGCAGCCCACGGCGGTCGCGAAGCCGGAAGCAAATCCACGGATGCCCAAAAGCGCATCAATTCGCGTGCCGATGAAAGCAACGCCGAATCCGACGATCAGGACGCCGATGTTGTGAAGAATGCTTTTGAGCAGACTGGCGATAGCTTACCTCCCGCCCGATCCGTTCCGCAATGATTAGCCACATTCCGCGTGACGTGGCTTACTATAAGCCAATTATCCGGCATCGCAGCCACGAAGAGTCATAACCCATTTTATGGCAAGTGCCGGCCGGGCCGCCGATTGGAAGCGAACAACAGGAAGGCGGCGCTCACTGGCCGCGCAGCCCGCGTTTTGCGGTGTGGACTCGCGAAATGTTGCCCCGCTCCTTTGCCGATTGCTCGAAGGAAGCAAGGCGCTTTTTTTCGTCTTCGTGGCGTTCGATAGGTCTCTTTATCGGCTCGTAGATGTCATGAAAGCCGTGATGAAGATTCCGACCCAGGCGCAAGACTAGGTTGGCGAATTCATGGACGGACCCCAGCGTCTCTCTGATCGTTTGTTTCAAACGCACTGACGTATCGCCACTGTCCCGCAAATATTTTTCATCGACCTCGCCGCCGTGATGCTCATAAACGTGGCGGCGCTGAAACATGCGGGTGGCGGTCGCGATGTCTTCGGGTGTTAGACCTTCGCAAATGTCGATATCAAAGCCGCCAATTAGCTCCTTTCTGGTCGCAGCAAGATCATGAAAACGCATCTTGCGAATGCGCTCGCGGCGCGTCGAGCGCATTGGCCTATTTTTGATAAGCTGCCCCGTATATTGCCCGACGAAGGTGTCGAAGGCTGACCCGATATCCTTCAAAGAGTTCGAGGGAACACCGCCGCCATTCAAATCCGCGCGGATCGCTGGAATGATGTTGTTTTCAAGCTCGCTAAGGTCGTTGCGCGTGCCGCAAACTGTGCAATAGACAAATCGTCCTAAGACATCGTTGAACTCGCTGCACGCCGAGCAGTTGAATTGCTTCTGCTGGCTTTGCTCGGCATAATAGAATGGTGGTTTATCAATGTCTTGTCCTGCGGCATCCGCGACGGCATCCATGTCGATTGCGTGGTCGCCGTCCTCCTCGGAATTCAATCCCTGCTTTAGCTTCTCACAATAATTTTGCACATATATGCGTTGTGCATTGGAGAGGAATTGATACCGGTCGCATCGAACGCCGCAATATGGGCAGACATTTGCACCGCCCCTCGCACGCCAATACTGCTGGCAGCGCGGACATTGGAAGCCGAATTTGCCTTCGCTGTCCGAGGCAATGAAAACCGGGATACAGCCCGGCACCGGTGGCGGCGGCCAAGGGGAACCGATGCCCCCTGTGTTAAGGTCGGCCACGGGAATGCCCTGCGGCAAGGCATAGATTGAGTATAGCGCCATAGGAACAGGGCGACTTCCCTGCATGGTAATCTGGTAGGCCCGTCGCCCCTCGGATGTGGTGACGCGGAAAATGATCTGCCCTCCGCAATGGGATATCTCTCGAAATTCCGCGCCAACGCTCATGCTGAAAGCCGTGAAATCGTCGCATGGTGGACATTGAAGCTGCGGGCGATCTCCCGCACCGGCTCGCCGTTGTCGCGCCGCTTGATCGCCTCGCGCTGCTGGTGGGGCGTGAGCTTCGGCTTGCGGCCCATTCTCACGCCGCGCGCCCTGGCCCGCTCACGGCCTTCGCCAGTCCGCACCCTGATAAGGTCGCGCTCGAACTCTGCGAGGCCGCCTAGCACGGTCAGCATCAGCCGCCCGTGTGATGTGGTGGTGTCGGCCCAGGCGTCGCCTAGCGACCGGAATCCGGCCTTCTTGCCGGTGATGGTGGCGAGGGTGTTCAACAGGTCGCGGGTGGATCGCGCCAGCCGGTCAAGCCGCGTCACCGTCACCACGTCGCCCGCCTCAAGCTGGCCGAGCACCCGGCGAAGCTGGACACGGTCGGTCTTGGCCCCGCTCGCCACCTCGCGGAACACCTTCTTGCACCCGGCCTTGGTCAGTTGGCGCACCTGGGCGTCAACGCTCTGGCCGTCCGTCGATACCCGCGCGTAGCCGTATTTCATGCACTGCCCTTTGCGATTATCGCGGTCGAGAGTGCGCGCAACGCCACCGCAGCGGCGTGATTATGCTCGTCATGATCGCGAATGACTTGAGCAGTCGAGAACCAGCCCACCTCGTCAAGCCAGAGGGTGAAGGCTGCGACGTGCTGCGGAGTAAGGAACACTCTGATCGGCTTTCCCGTCCCAGCCGTGCGTCCGGGTTTTGTGGCTGTCATGCCGCCCAATTTAGCGCCGGACTTACGCGCCAAAAAAGCACAATCTTTTTAGCGCCCTAGTTTTGGCGCGGAATTCGTGAATTTTGCACGACGTCGTGATCGGCGGCATCAGGCTTTGGCTCCGGACAGTGTGGCCCCGTCCTCCGGTCCGGCAAACAACATGACCGTCGCTACGAAGCAAAGAAGCTTTGAAATGACGTTCAGCGGGAGCGGTTCCGCCGGAAAGGCGAACCCGAACACAGCCCAGACGGCAAACACCACAAACATCCTCGCCCCGCGTAGCGTATGCGGTCACGCGCATGGAAGGCAACCCGGCGGGAGTGCCTCCTGGCTGCCTAACCCTGACCGGGCGCGCAATCGTTTGCCGGCATAGGCAAATCCACCGGCCAGCACGAGCAGCACGATCACTGGGAGGATCGCCTCACCGTCGTCATAGGAAATCCAAGAGGCGGGCGCGTGCGGCCGCGACGCGGCTCGTCGGAACTGGTCCGGCAAGCTATGTGCATGCCGGATTGTGCCTTACTAAGGTCATCTATGAGACGATAATCTCAAGAACAGATGCAGGTGCCGAACCGGCACGCTTTGACTGTCGGAGCGATGACCCTACATGACAGGTTATGGCGAAGCGTAAGTTTGATGGCACATTGCAATTTGCGGCCCTCCCTTGGCGTATAGGCGATGGTGGGACTCGTCAGATCATGTTGCTGACATCACGCGAGACGCACCGCTGGGTTATCCCAAAGGGCTGGCCAATGAAAGGACGGAAACCCGCCGAGGTAGCCAGCCAAGAGGCATATGAAGAGGCTGGCTTGATCGGTCAGGTCGTCGGGAAGCGGCCGATCGGCAACTTTCACTACCAGAAGCGGCTTGCCAAGAGGGCGATCATATGTGAGGTGCGGGTCTTTCTATTTCGGGTAGAACACCAGCTTGATAACTGGCCCGAGAAGGGCGAGAGAGTGAGCAAATGGGTTGATGCGAAGGAGGCAGCAGCCTTAGTAGAGGAAGGGGGGCTTGCAGAAATTATTGAACGCTTCGCCGGCTCCTACGTTAGATTTGTAGCGCCGCGACCGAGGCGCTCCCGTCGTATTCATGACGGAAGGGGAGTGGGTCGCCCTACAACGCTTCAGCCGAATTGATCCCGTCGATGATCGTGCTCGATGCTGCGCGACTTTCGGCTGGCGCATGTTGAATAAAGATGCCCTAGTTGAGTCGCAGAGTGTTGGTCAGGTCGGCTGCATGGGCATCACGATCTCCCAAGGGGGTCAGACCCCAGCGTGTCTCAATGAGTTTCAGGATTGAGGTCGTCTCGTACGTCGTGTGGTCAACGAAATGCCGCTTGGCGAAAGGCGAGATGATGATCGTGGGCACCCGTGTGCCCGGCCCCCAGCGATCGATCTTCGGCGGCGCCACATGGTCCCAGATGCCGCCATTCTCGGCGTAGGTGACGATGATCACCGCATCGTCCCATATGAAGCTTTGCTGGATTTGATAGATGATCGCCGCGGCATGATAGTCGCCACGTACCACGCTGGCATATCCTGGATGCTCATCGTCTGCGCCGATCGGCTTGTAGAAGCTAACCGCCGGAAGCGTGCGGTCCCGGATCGCACGCAGCATGTCTCGCTCGTCTTTGAGGTGCTCAGCACGTCCCGGCGTGCCGGCGGCATAGTCCACAAAATAGCCGAACGGCTGATGATGGTAGATGAAGGTGGAGTTCGGATGACTGTCAATCGCTCGCACTGCGCCCTGGGATGGTTGGTTAGAGTGGGGGGTTGGGTGTGGAGCTGTGGGTGGGAGCGAGTGAGAGTGGGTAGGAGGTTTATGCGGAAGCGAGGGCGTGGGGTGGCGAGGTCAGTTGTTTGAAGCGAGCTGGTGTTGGTTCGACGATGTCGCAGTGGTGCGTCAGGTGGTGAGCATGGCAGTCGTCATCTTGGCGTCGCAAAAATGCGGCCAATCTGCAAACGCCAGATTGGTGGTGATGAGCAGCGACGTGTTCGTAAAGCTTGCTGATCAGATGGAACAGCAGTTGGCCGCGGACTGGCTGAACGGCAATAGCCAGTTCGTCGATGACAATGACATCATAGCGCAGCAGCGTCTCGGCGAGCCGACCGCTGCGACCAGCCGCCTTCTCCTGCTCGCTGGTTGACCAGATCGACCAGGTTGAAGAACCTGCCGCGCGCACGGCTGCGAATGATCGCGGATGCCACGCCAATGCAGAGATGCGTTTTGCGGTGCCGTGCCGCCGATAAAAATTGCGTTGCGTTTGGCATCGAGGAACGCGCCGGTTGCGAGTTCGCGCACCTGGCCCTCGTCAATCATCGTGTCGCCAAAGACGAACTTGTCCAGGTCCTTCAGGACCGGGAACTTGGCGCCTGATGCGATAGCTGATTGAGCGAGCCTGCCGATGCGTGCGTTCGGCCCTGATCAGGCTGGCGATGAGCGGATAGATCTCGTCACGCCGCGCCAGGCCCTTGCCGGCGATCTCGTCGAAACTCGCGCGCATGCCGTAGAGCTCAATCGGTCATGGCGTCCAGGATCTCGTGGCGTTCCATCAGGCGACCTTTCGTATGCTGTCATAGCGGCCGCATCGGCCACGGGCTCGACCTTCAGGCGCAGGCCATCCGGCGTGGTGATCGAAGCCGGCGTGGGGGTTGGTGCCGGCGCGCCAGCCGGTCAGGATCACGTCGCCGCTGGCGATCCGCCGCGAGCGCCTCGGCGCAGGCAGCCTCCACGGCCGACAAGCATGAGCAATACGCACGAGGACTTGACGAATGCTGATCGCGTCGGCATGCTGCCAGCTCGCGCGAACTGGGCAGCGCGGCGGCATGCCATCCTGAACGGCGCGCGTGCGCAGCGGGCGCACAGCACAGGCAGATAGTGCCAAGGATCGTAGATGACTGATAGCGCCGGAAGTCGCGCGGGAGGACCGTCGCCGAGAAGAACCACGATGCGCTCAGATGAGATCGAACCAGCACCATCCGGCCGGCGGCTCGTGCATCAACGCTGTAGCGATTTGGTCGGCCATGATCAGGCACGTGGTGGTAGCCCGACGGCCTTCGACAAAACCATCGAATGGTCCGCGTATTCCTTAGGCTCGCCTGCTCTCCTGGAAAACCTCCCAGATCGTCGGTCCTGAACTCCGGATGCTTGTGGCGCTTCGCATAAGCGATGCACGACTGCCAACCAGCCATTCAGCTCGGCCAGGCTCGATACCCGCGGCTTGGGCCGGAACAGCTGATCGCGCAGATTGCCGACTGGTTTTCGACCTGTCCCTTCTCCCAACCCGATGCGGGCGTGCAGGCAACTGGCTCAACCAGATGATGTGAACACATCTGGAGAAAACGGCGATTATATTGGCGCGCCTTGCCCACGAAGATCGCTTCCACCGCAGTCTTCATGTTGTCGTAGATGCCGCGCCGACAGATGCCGCCGTAAAACTCAAAAGCCTTGTCGTGCGCATCGAACACCAGTTCTTGTGTCTCGCGGAAGTAGGCGCGCACGAATGGCATGCGGCTATGCGACAGCTTCATGTGCGCCGCCTTGATGACCAGCGGCAAACCCTGCAGCGTGATGGTCTCGTGGCTCCAGTCGAACTGGTAGGCTTCGCCGGGCGCAAAGCTCAGCGGCACAAAGGCGTGCGCCGGCGTCCGAGCCTGCTCGTCGCGCCACGATTTGGTGAAACGATGCACGCTGTCATGCGCGCCATCGTAACCGCGGCCTCGCAGCTCTTCGAACAGGCGCTGCGTCGACCGGCGTTCTCGCCGCGGAAGCTTGGCCTCCTTCTCAAGGATCTGGGCCAGAACTTCCACCCACGCACCGAGCTTCGGCGCCGGCTGCACGCCGCGCTCATACTGAACGCGGTCTTGTGGCTCCGAACGACCTTGCGCACCGTGGCCCGTGAGACGCGGAGCGTCGCACGATCTCATAATCGGCAGGCGCTGCTCGAAATAAGCGCGCCGGATATCGCCGATCACGTCCACGGACATCATCCCCCAAACCACTCCCAGGCCGACCTGGGCCATAGGGAGAGACGCTGACACAGAGAGGAGGGGTGCGATTGGAAGCGAAAACGCTCAGGGGGTCACTATGGAGGATTACCGGATGACCGGCGACCGCATCGGCGAAGCCGCCTGAATACCATGCCCACGAGACGCCGGCGTCCGTCAGTCGCCTGCCGATCGTCGGCATCGTCTGCAACGGCAAGAATTGACGATCGTCAGTGATCTTGGGGTCATGTGGCTCGGATACCGGATCGATCGTGTTGACGGCGTAGCCGTCGGGCGTCACCGCGCCATCCTTGATCATCCGCCCGTCAGCATCAAGCTTCGCCACTAGATTTTCCGGCGCATCATTGTAGCGCGGCGTGCAGGCGCAGATAAGCCAGAAATGATTGAGAAGGGCACCGCCAAACGCCGCATGAAAGAACCGATCGGCCAGTGTGTATTCGCGTGCCAAGCTGAACAGCGGAAGCGCGCTGCCGTCGAAATAGCCCATCGGTAGCGCACCGGTATCGGACACGGCGACAAACCGGTCCATCTTCCCGCCATCGATCTGTTCCTGCTCTTGATAGAAGCGGTGAACTGGGTCGCTGATGCGTTCTTCAAGATTAACATACCGGTCGGCACGGAACGGTCCGTTCGGCAGGCCGGCGGCAAAACGTGAGTCGATCCCGCCCAGCCGCGCTAGATTGTTGGTGACGGCCGGCAGCGTTTCAAATTGCCGGCCTTCGGCACTGACCTGGATTGAGGCGAATCCGGAATACTGAATACCCTCCGCTCCTGGGAACAGCCCGTAGAGGTGATCGAAACTTCGGTTCTCCAGGAACACAACAATGATGTGGCCGATCCGGTCCAACTCGGGTCGGCGCTCCGGAGGCGACGCCGCCACGGTCGGCACGTTGATGGCGAGCAAAACAGAGAAAACAAATGGCCGGAGCGGATGCATGGCGCACACCTTCTCACGAAGTCGATCGATCAGTATGGGGCCGACGATAGTTTGCCTACAATCAGCGCCCTTCGCCTGAACCAAGGATGCGGTCGCCGATGGCAGAAGTCGCCCAGACCGCGTGCGCCGGCCCCGTAGCGGTTGCAAGTCCACGCAACCGCAAGCGGTCGCATGTAGCCGGGACCCTCAGACAGTCACCGATCCGAAGCCTCCGACCTATATCCAGCCGGATGTGGACCGCCTCTGCGAGCCGTGGCACCTGTCTGAAGCCGACTTTGTGGCCCCGTGATGCACCGCAGTGTCAGAAAAAAGTCTCTTTATACAGGGGATACTTCTGACACGAATCTCTATCTCCCGAATCAGGTCACGCAGCCGATCGTCCACGTCCTCGATGAATGGGCGAAGGTGGCGCGGAATGCCATTCGGATTTTCCCGCTCAGGCTGGCTCGGCAAGACTGATCGAATTCGCCTGTTTTTGCCTATACTGAAGACGAGTGGTTACGGCATTTTGTCCTGGCGGGTTGATCGGGCGTAGCAACGGCGCCCTGGGTGGTGCCAATCTCTGCCCCCATTCGTTATCATCGCTCAGGCGCCTTGGCTTGGGCCGGACACCCCAGACCACATGACACAGAGCAGGGGACGACATGGAACAACACATCCCACTGTCCGGCCCCATCGACCTTGATGCGCTGGACGACTACCTGCTCTCTGATGGTGCGCCGGGCGATAGCATGGGTTTGTCCGATCTTGACGGCTTTCTCACCGGGATCGTCGTTGGGCCGGAGTTGATTCCGCCGAGCGAATGGCTGCCGGTGATCTGGGGCGGTGAGGAACCGGAGTTCGAGACTGAGGCTGAGATGCGGATCGTACTCGGCACAATCATGGGCCGCTATAATGAGATCGCCGGCTGTCTCGATTCCGAGCCTGAGAACTTCAAGCCGATTTTCATGGGGGGACGAGAAGACGAGGTAATCGCCTCCGATTGGGCGTCCGGGTTCCTTGATGCAATTTCGCTACGTCCGAAGGCGTGGGAGCCGCTGATCGCGCATGATCGGGCTGGCATCATGATAATGCCGATAATGCTGCTCAGTGGTGATGCGCAACTCGATACTGGGACTGACAGCGCAGTCGATAAGGAGGCGTTCCTGGCAGAGGTGCCTGACATCATTCCAGCCTGCGTTGTCGGCATCCACGAGTTCTGGAAGAACAGCGGGACCCATCGCAAGCCACTGTCAAGGAGGAATCGAAGCAGCCGCGGAGGTCGCAGGCGCCATTGACACGACGGCCCATACCGACCGCCAGCATGGTCGGCGGAGCCAAAGCGGGCGCGGACGGGTCGGCTAACGACTGGGCTAGGTGGCCGCCATTCAGACGAGGTTAAACTTGTCAGCACATCGATCACCATCAGAGGCAGCGCGCATCCTTAGCGTTACGGCCGTCACCCGATCGGCAGAAGATGAGGTCATATCTCTACTGACCCTAGCCTTCAGCGACGATCCCCCAACGCGATGGATGTTCCCCGATCCAAGCCAATACTTGAGGCATTTCCAGACCTTTATGCGGCTCTACGCTGGGGCCGGTTTTGACAGCGGGGGCGTTCTGGCCGTGGAGGGCAACGAAGGGTATGCGATGTGGCTTCCTCCTGGTGTTCATTCCGACGAGGCGAGGATCGCTGACCTTCTTCGACACAGCGTGGCCGCGAAGCGACTCACAGAGATTACTCGATCTTGTCGCGCAGATGGCCTCGTTTCAACCGGCGGAGCCACATTGGTTTCTGCCGCTGATTGGCGTTGATCCGATGAGCCGGGGCCGAGGTCGGGGCGATAGTGATCGTATAGTCGATCCTCCAGTTGATCGCGGTCGATCGTTGAGAAATCGTGCTGTGGCAGGTTATGGCTGTAATTGCTATGGTGGCGGAGGCGTCGGTGGGGTTCTCAGCATAGTGCCGATCGTCGTCCTCGCGCGGTGACTGCTCAGTGGCGTGTCGTTCGATCACCCCTGACGGCGCGAGCAAGCCACCGGAAGCGGGCAGGCTCTGGCTGAGCCGACCAAAGCTCCGCTCGTACGTGCGCCTGTGCTATGATCGGTGTGTGCCCACCTTCTGGTTCGCTCCACAGAAAACGGATCGGAGTCCTAACGGATGATTACTTTTCACGATTGGATTGGCGATCAGAAAAAACTGCTGACCGAGTTTGAGCAGTGGTGGCAGGAGAACCACGGGCGCAGTTCGGTCCAGTTTCCAGCTTCGCTGGACGAGGGTGATTGGGTCGAACAGTTTGCGTTCTTCTGTGAGCAGCGAAAGGGCACCTCTTGAAGAAGTACGCTGGGGAACGCGCACTAGGTCGGACTACCGCGTCGGCACAGACTTCGCCCTAGGTTGGGCGTTCTCAGCCACCGTGCCCGAACGTGTGAGAACGGTGGCTGGATCGGCCGCCGTGACAATTCGCCGGACGGTCGATCCTCGGTCGGCGATTTGGAGGATCACGTTCCCCCATCGTATCATCAAAGGTTCCCACACAGCCGCCGAGGGTAGGTGCTCGGACAGTGGCGAAAAGGTTTTGGAGGCGGCGTCTTGTGCGTCACGCGGCCTCAACTAGGCCGACCGCCCATTTCCCGCTTCACCCGCTGCACAGTTCCGCTCCCAACGCCGACCAGCGCAGATCGATAGCCTCACTGACCCGCAAGCCGTGACGATACATCAGGTTGAGCAGGAGCTTGCCGGCATTGTTTTCCCCCGCTTTCGCTATCGGATAGCTAGAGCCACGAGACCAGCGGTTTATCCTTCTCGACCACATAGTGCGCGAGAGCACGTCCCGGCTTGTGGCAGGTCACGCTGTGCGGCACCTCAGCAGGAACCTCGAACCAGTCGCCGGGCCTCAAGGCTTGATCGGCTCGCCCGTCCACCATCAACGTGTACTCGCCCTCCAGGATATAGGTCATTTCCAGGCCCGGATGCGTGTGCCGTGGTGCGCCGCCAGCATTCTCGATAAGCACCATCACGGTGGCATAGTGGTCACCTGGGAATTCGGCACTGTGCAGAGTGGTGAGAGTCGGCACTGTCGGCATGATACATTCCCTCCGTTGGTTTCGGATTAGGTTTGCCGGATAACGCCATCGCGGGCCTCCCGGTCGTCTACGAGATCATGGCTTCGCCGGCTTCAGCGTTCGCAGGTAAGCAACTAGAGAGTCCAGATCAGAACGAGTGACGTTCTTGTACCAATCGAATGCCATCAGCAGGACGAGGTGCCGGCCGTCGGGGCGGATACCTTTGACGATGGCGTCTTCGATTTGAGCATCAGTCCAGTTGGCAATACCGTTTTCATTGGCAGGGGTGAGGTTGGCGCTGGTCACGACGCCGGCAGGAAACACAGGTAGCTCACGTCCACCTGCTCCAGCCCGCGCCATATCAAGATGATCCCCGGTCATCGGCGTGTGGCATTCCATGCAGTGGCCAATGTCCGCGAGATACTTGCCATAGGCGACCTTATCGTCGCTCGGCACATCGGTGACGTGAACCACGGCCGGGCCGTAACTCTCCGGCAGAGGGATGTGGAAGGTGGACTTTTCGAGCTTATGCGGGATTGGCGTCACCGAGCGAAGGTAGGCGACGACGGCGAGCACATCCGAGTCCGACATATTGCGGTAGAAGCCAATAGGCATCGGTGGTCCGATCGTCGTGCCATCCGGCCGCTTGCCATTGCGAATGGAGTTGGCGATCTGCTCGTCGGTCCATGTGCCGATGCCGGTATCATTGTCTGGCGTGATATTAGGCACGACGGCGTGGAACACCGGGAAGTCGAACACAAGGCCGCCGGAAAGCTCTTGGCCTGGGAGGGCGTGTCCGTCTGCTCCCTTGGGCGTATGGCAGTTGCCACAAGCACCGATCGTATTGACGAGATAGGCGCCGCGTTGCACCTGACTGTCGTCAGCCTGAGCCGATCCAACGGAGAAAGCGACCAGGGCAGCCACCGCCCAAGTCCTAGCCTCTCCGATGACGGTCATGATCGTTCCCCAATTTTTTGGCGTGCAGCCTGGACTCAGCGATCAGCCTTTCTGTGTCGTCGCGAACTGCGAGTGACTTACGTACTCACCCGGCTCGACATCTATCAGTACCAGAACCGAGGCATAGCGACCTCCGGGGAACTCGGCACGGTGCAGAATGCTAAGTTTCGTCATGACCGTCATCCCCCTCACGATGCATGGGTCGTTGCGTGGTCGGCAGAATAAGATTGTCGAACGGAATGCGATTGCGCTTCTTCGCGTCGTCGTAACCGGGATTTGCCGGATGAAGAGCCTATTGGACCATTCAACGAGTAGGTTAGCCTCCGATCCAACGGGCCTGCAACGATAGAATTGCTGGGAAGCCGGCCACCCCCATGCATTCGGCAGCAACAGCTTGACTTTCCCCGCAGAGACCGCGCTTACCGTGCAACCGGTGTCGCCGGCTCGATCGCAATCTGCAACCGCTGATTGGCGTGGCAATCAGATTGCCAGAAATCCATGGCCGAACCTTCGACCTTCCGCCCTTCGCTCAAACGGTGATCACGATCTGGCAGAACGTCTCGAAGTATGTGCCAATGGTCAGCGGCGGCTACGGACAGGAGCCTTGCCGTCATCCCGCTGAACTTGTCGGCTGACCTGCCCGACGCCGTACGACGACTGCGGCGCGGCTTGCGTGATGTCCGCGACAGAATGGCACGGCGCAGGCATCGATGCCGCGAGGTGGGGTGTTGCAGGCATGGCAGACGGTGATCACAAGGCGCCATTGCTGGTATCGCAAGATGGCGTGGATTGGCGGCACCATGATCCCCGTTGTTGAAGTAGGACATCTCGTCAATGCATCGCCAGAGTTTTGGCAGCGGTGGCTGGATGGCGATGAAACCGCGCAGTTCGAACCGAAGCGACCGCGATGATCCACGATTTGAGACGCTACATGGACGCGGTGCAACCGCTGGTCGAGGCGCAGCCTAAAAAAATGGGAAGCTGAACTGCAAAGACCGTCGCGCTGGTGCTAACAGAGGGAGGGGTGGGCGTCCCTCCCCCTGTCTGTTTCCAGCTATTTGTTAGCGGGTGGCTGACTCGGCGGTGGCATTCGGTTCCAGGTATTGGACCGTATCTTCCAAGTCGATCCGTCTAGAACATCGATCGCGAGGTACGTGCCAGCAATGTGCGTGCTTGCGCCCCCATTCTGACCAGGGACATCAAGGTCGTAAGTACCGTTGGCGAGTATGATCTTTGGGTCCAACATCGTGGCTTCAGAGACCGTGACTTTGAAATTCTCAGGCTTCGGTCCCGCCACCATTCCGTCAAAGAACTTGCGGATATTGGCTTCCCCAATGACCGGTTCGGCGGCTCCTTGCGGAAGCACGCTGCCGCCCTTGCTGTAGAGTGCGGCAAACGCGGCGGCGTCACCTTTATCTGATGCCGCAACCCACTTCTGATTGATTTGGTTGACGACGGACATGGCGTCGTCAGCCGCTATGGCTGGACCGGTGAGCGCGAATGCCAGCGCAATGGCTGCCAGAGTTGTTTTCATTGTTTTCCTCCTCCCTTTTTTCAGGCGGACGATGAAGGTGAGGTCATTTTTCGTCAATCGTAAAGCCGGAGACCTCACGGCGCCGTTACGAGCACTTGACCGGCGAACCGCTGGTTCCGTCCGCTAAGCCGCGCCTCCGCCAACACACGGCCATCTCCCGCTTCACTCGCTGCTCAGTCCCGCTTCCGACGCCGACCAGCGTAGCCACCTTGAGGATAGCGTGGCCGGCGCTCAGATGCCTCCTTATGGCGTCCTCGATCGTCGGCGACACCTTGGGGCGGCCGAGCTTCTTCCCTTGCTGGCGCACGCGGTCTAGGCCGGCGAGAACCCTGCTGCGAATCATCTGCTGTTCCTGCTCGCCGAATACCGATGCCATCTGGATCATCGCACGACCCATCGGCGTGGTGTTGTCGATGGCCTGTTGATCTGAATAGAGGGCAACGCCCGCAGTATCGAGTTCGGCCAGGGCATTTGCTACGTGGAGCACGCTGCGTCCAAGCCGGTCGATGGACCAGACCATCAGGACATCGAACCGTCGCCGTACTGCGTCTTTGAGCATCGTGTCGAATGCTGGGCGTTGATCCCTGCCTTTCGCCCCACTGATTCCCTGATCCTCGTAGGTTTGGACGATCAACCAGCCGCGATGCTTGGCGACCTTCGCCAGCACGAGCCGCTGATTCTCAGTGGTCTGGTCGTCGCGGCTCACACGCAGGTAGATCGCAGCGCGAACGCCACTGGTGCCCATTCCTCAGCCCGGCCATCGTTATGAAACTACAGCGCAATGATACCACCTATCCCGCAAATGTCGAACTGTCCGCATGAGAATGGGCGGCATGTGCCCCGTGGCTTTGGGCGACAGACCCCATGGACCTTGAGCCAATGCCACGGCTGGTCTGTATCCCTGCCAACACACCGGCCCGTACATGCAAAGGCGACACGCATTTGCTGGGGAATTGCAACAGTCCGACCTGATGGCGCCGAGATATAGCGCAGTGTCAGAAAGAAGTCCCTTTATCCAGGGGATACTTCTGACATGAATCTCCCTCCTGAATCAGGTCAGGCAGGTCGCTCGTCCACGTCCTCGATGAATGGGCGGATACCACTGGGAGGGTTTGGCCGCCCAGACTTGCCTCAGCAAGACCAGTCGGATTTGCCTTATTCTCCACCTATGCAGAAGACGAGTGGTTCCGGCATAGGAGCTAGCTGGGGGCAGAGTGGCGGTTTCTTGGCGTTTCCGGGGTCTCCGGCGGATGGGTTTTCTGCATGGGGCTGATTTGGACCCTCCGGGATGCTGCCAAGTAGGATCACCCCCGAGTCCCGAACGCCCTAGCCGTCACCTCTCGCCTGGAGCAACCATCGGTGGTAGATATCACCGTGATCAGTGCCTCTGCTTGCCGCGTCGATGCGATCGTGGGGCCATTCACTATGTCGGGGAGCAACGCATCAGACCTAATCGGTAAGTCGCCAGATAGGCGCAAGCTGATTGCCGTCGTCTATGCCGATATGGTCGGCTACAGCCGCCTAATTGGACTGGATGACGTCGGCACGCTCGACCGGCTGCGTTCTCTCCGCCGCAACCTGATCGACCCGGCGATAGAGGAGCATGGTGGCAAGCTCGTTCAGACCGGGGGTGATTCCCTGCTCATCATGTTCGACAGCATCGACGGTGCGGTGCGCTGTGCGATGAAGGTGCAGCAACAGGTGACCGACTATGATGTCGATCAACCCCCTGACCGGGCCATTCGCTTCCGCGTTGGGATCAACATTGGTGACGCGATTGCAGACGGGACTGATCTTCACGGGGACGCAGTAAACGTTGCGGCGAGAGTTCAGGCTGAATGTCCTCCCGGTGGTATCTGTGTCACGCGAGCGGTGCGCGACCACATGCATGGACGGCCCGACCTCACGTTTGAGGAGCTAGGGACACTCAATCTGAAGAACATTGCATATCCGGTTGAGGCATTTGTGCTGAGCCTCGAAGCAGCCGCAACCATTCCGAAATCGGTTGAGTGGTCCGTGGCGGGTAATACGAGCGGCGCATTGCCGCTGCCAGGAAAGCCGTCGATAGCGGTGCTTGCCTTCACGAATATGAGCGGAGATGTAGAGCAGGAGTATTTCTCAGACGGCATTGCTGATGACATCATCATCGAACTCTCGCGGGATCACACCCTCTTCGTCATCGCCCGCAATTCTAGCTTCACCTACAAGGCGCGCTCCATTGACGTTAGGCAGGTCGGTCGGGAGTTGGGCGTTCGCTATGTCGTTGAGGGCAGTGTGCGACGCGAGACTGGGCGCGTGCGCGTCAATGCGCAGTTGATCGACGCGACCACAGGCGATCATGTTTGGGCCGAGCGATACGATCGGGCGCTGGAGCAGGTGTTCGTAGTGCAGGACGAAATTGCCGACGCGGTGGCTACCGCGATCCGCCCAGCGTTGGGCGACGCCGAACAGCGGCGTGCTTTACGCAAATCGGCGAATGACCTCAGTGCGTGGGAAACTTATCAACGCGGACTCTGGCACCTGTCGAAGAACACGCAGACTGAGAACGAGCAGGCACGTCTGTTGTTCCGGCAGGCAGCCGTTATCGATCCAGGGTTTGTGTCGGCGTACGTTGGTTTGGTCCAGACATACAGAAATGATGCAATTTCCTTCGGAATACCATCATTTACGGAGGCGGCAAAGCTGATCGAGGTGGAGGCGCGCAAGGCTGTTGCGATCGATCCGAATGATTCCGAGGCACAGAACGCCCTCGCTCTGGCATTCTTCGTGACCGGTAATTTCGGCTCGGCTCTGGAGTGCGCGGATCACGCATTGACGCTCAACCACAACTCTGCCGGAGCGCACGGGCGAAGGGGAGCTATACTGACCTTCTCAGGCCGGTGCGCCGAGGGCAGAGATGAGTTATACTTTTCGCTGCGCTTAAATCCACGCGACCCCGCGAGTCCGGTGGCGGCCGGTGGGATAACCAGATCGTTCTACTTTGAACGAAACTATGCGGCGTCAGTTGAGGCAGCACGACGTTGCTTGGCCAATTACCCGGCCTACGCCGCGCCGCGCCGATGGCTGACGGCTGCGCTTGGGCAGCTTGGTCGGCGCGAGGAAGCGGCGTCCTCGCTGCGCGATTGGGTGGCAGTCACGCCGGGTGTGTTCGATGTCGTGGTTCGCAACCGCCTGCCGTACATGCCCCCAGACAACCACGAGCACATGCTCGACGGTCTGCGAAAAGCTGGCTGGCAAGGCTGAGGAGCATTAGGACCACCACTATGTCGGGGAGGAACGCATCAGACCTGATCGGAAAGTCGCCAGATCGGCGAAAGCTGATCGCCGTGGTCTATGCGGATATGGTCGGCTATAGCCGTCTCATCGGCCTGGACGATGCGGGCACACTGGAAAGGCTGCGGACTTTGCGCCGCAACCTGATAGACCCGGCCATCGAGGAGCACGGCGGCCGGATCGTCCAGACTGGTGGCGATTCTCTGCTCATCGTGTTCGATAGCATCGACGGTGCCGTGCGATGCGCCGTTGAGGTGCAGCAGCAGGTGCCGATCCTCGACAGAGATCAGCCGCCAGATCGAGCCATTCGCTTTCGTGTCGGGATCAATATCGGCGACGCCATTGCTGATGGGACCGATCTGCACGGGGACGCGGTTAACGTTGCCGCAAGAATTCAAGCTGAATGTCCACCGGGTGGTATCTGTGTCACGCGAGCAGTCCGCGATCATGTGCATGAGCGGTTGAATCTCGTCTTCGAGGGAATTGGGTCGCTCAATCTTAAGAACATCGCCCGCCCGGTTGAGGCTTTCATAATAAGGGTCGATGATGAAGCAACACGGGCGCTCATCCGGAATACACCCCAGGGCATGTCTTCATCTGGGAAGCCATCAGTTGCCGTGTTGCCATTCGAGAACCTTAGCGGCGATCCTGACCAGCAGTATTTTGCGGACGGGCTGACCGAGGACATTCTCACTGCGCTGACGCGCTTCAACCAATTGATGGTGATCGCCCGGAATTCCACCTTTGTGTACAAGGGACGTAGTGTCAGCATCGCTGATGTGGGGCGCGACCTCAACGTTCGCTACGTGCTCGAAGGAAGCTTGCGACGCTCTGGGGAGCGGGTGCGCGTCACCGCACAATTGATCGAGGCGGCGACATCGGCGCACCTGTGGGCTGAACGGTACGACCGAACATTCACCGACATATTTGCGCTGCAAGACGAGATCACGGAGCGGATCGTCACCACGCTCGTGAGCAATATCGAGCGCACCATCATCGAGCAGGCTCGCCGCAAGCCGCCTTACTCCCTCGGCGCTTATGAATTGCTTCTACAGGGGCGGGAACAACGCAACACCTCGCAATATGAAGGAATGCTGGCGGCGGAGGCGTCGTTCGAGCAAGCTGTCGCACTCGATCCTGGCTTTGCATTGGCGTACGCAGAAATCGCTTATATCCAATACGTCTACGTGACATGGCGGGTTAAGCCCGAGCAACGGGATGCCGCGTTGAGCAAGGGCTTTGCCAACGCCCTTCGAGCGCTCGCGCTGGAGGCATCCTTGCCCCTGGCCAATCGTGTACTCGGCAACCTACATCTGCGAGCGCGCGAACACGCGGATGCTGTCACCTGGGCGCAGCGTGCGGTTGCCCTCAATCCAGGTGAGGCCGAGAGCTACGCTTGGCTCGCCAACGTTCTGTCCTATGTCGGACGATCCTCCGAAGCGCTGGAGCAACTCGCTCATGCGAGGCGGCTTGACCCGCTGCACCCGCCACTGTGGGACTTCTATATCGGCCGCGCCTTGTTGCATCTAGGCCGTTACGAGGAGGCGGTTGCTTCCTTTGATATCTGCGCGCGTAGAGGCTTATCATTTCATTGGCGGCTTTACATGACGGCAGCATTTGCGCAATTAGGGCGGCAGGACGAGGCACGGGTGATCTTGCAGGACCCAGCAGCAACCCGAACTTATGCGTCGATCGGTGAGATTCGCCGCTTCGAGTCGTATCTGGATAGCATCGAGTCTGACCGGTTTATTGCTGGCTTGCGTGTGGCAGGTCTTCCCGAATAATGCCAGGGACAAACCCATCGGCCGCGCCCGCAGGAAAGCCGCAGGATCGGCGGAAGCTGGTCGCCGTCGTCTATGCCGATATGGTTGGCTACAGCCGTCTGATCGGTTTGGATGACGCGGGAACACTCGAACGGCTGCGCTCTCTCCGCACCACTCTGATTGGCCCAGCGGTCGAAGAGCACGATGGCAAAATCGTGCAAACCGGTGGAGACTCGCTGCTCATCGTGTTTGACAGCATTGATGGGGCCGTGCGCTGCGCTGTGAAGGTACAGCAGCGGACTCCGGTCCATGACAGAGGTCAGCCTCCTGATCGTACCATTCGGTTCCGCGTCGGAATCAACATTGGCGACGCGATCGCCGACGGAACAGACCTGCACGGCGACGCCGTGAACATTGCAGCGAGGCTACAGGCGGAATGCCCGCCGGGTGGTATCTGCGTCACGCGAGCCGTGCGCGACCATATGCGCGGCCAAGCTGCACTTGATTTCGAGGAGCTTGGTCCGCTCAAACTGAAAAACATCGATCGCTCGGTTGAGGCGTTTGTTTTGAGGCTGGATGCTGCGACGACGACGCCCAAATCCATCGAGCGATCCCTGGTGCATAACACAGGCGAAGCCTTGCCGGCACCTGACAAGCCCTCGATCGCTGTGCTGGCCTTCACCAATATGAGTGGTGATCCGGAGCAAGAATACTTCTCCGACGGAGTGGCCGAGGACATAATCACGGAGCTTTCGAGGAGCCGTTCGCTGTTCGTAATCGCACGCAATTCCAGCTTTACATATAAGGGCCGTGCAATAGACGTGAAGCTGGTCGCCCACGAACTGGGTGTACGCTACGTGCTGGAAGGCAGCGTACGGCGCAGCGGTAGCCGCATTCGGGTTACGACACAGCTTATCGACGCCGAGACAGGCAATCATATTTGGGCTGAACGCTACGACCGTGCGCTGGAGGACGTGTTCGCGGTTCAGGACGAGATCATGATCGCGGTCACGCGGGCCATTAGACCTGCCGTGGTCGATGCTGAACAGCAGCGGGCGCTGCGAAAGCCGCCGGGGAGCCTTGGAGCGTGGGAAGCATACCATCGGGGGTCGTGGCATCTGTCGCGGCGCCGGTTGGAAGATGTTCCACGAGCACACGAGTTTTTCAATCGCGCCCTCGAACTCGATCCCACCCTCGCTGCGGCCCATACTGGTTTGGCGGCGCTGTATACTCGTGAGGGAGATTTCTTCGGCACACGCCCGCTTGCAGAAGCCTTGGCTCTGGCGATGGACGAAGCACGCAGCGCTTTCGACCTCGATCCAACCGACGCCAACGCTCATGCTGTTCTTGCGTACACTTTGGGCGGCATCGGTGATCGCGCGGGCGGCTTCGATCATGTAGAACGGGCACTGTCGATGAACCCAAACTGTGTCCCCGCGTACCACGCGAAGGGTTGGCTCTTGCTATTCTCGGGCCGGCCCGCAGAGGGACGTGAGATGATCCTGTCCGCCATGAGACTGGACCCACGCAGCGCGGCCAACGTGGCGTTCCGAGGCCAGATCGCCATTAGCCACTACTTCGAACACGACTACGAGAGCGCTGTCGCCGTCGCGAGCCGGCTTCTTGCGGATCGTCCAGACCACCCCTGGGGATATCGCTGGCTCGCCGCCGCGCTCGGCCAGCTTGACCGGACCGACGAAGCTGGTGTCGCACTTGGCAAGGCCATCGACATCGCACCGGGCGTATTCGAAGCATATGTCCGACACAGGGTACCTTGGTATCGGCAGGAAGATTACGACCACATGCTAGACGGCCTGCGAAAGGCGGGCTGGCAGGGGTGATTGTCCTTACCGACCGCCTCCGAAAATTCCGCCCCATTGTTCTTCGGAATGTCCACCTTGCTTGCTGACAGGCCAGACCATCAGCACCTCATTGCCGGCCGGTTTGAGCAGCGCGGCAGGATCGCCTGCCACCTCTGCCCAGCCATGCAGCCAAATCCTGCGTTCGAGGATCACCGGCATCCGGTCATGTAACTCCTCCATCATCGCATTGGCGTCCATTGTAATCGTCTGCATCGCGGTGGCATTCGGCTGGTTGAACCTTCCCCGCCCAGCGAACGTCATGGGCTGACCAACAATCATGCCGGATATTTGGTTGCCCGTTGCGTTGGAAAGTGGCCCGATGAGAACTCAGTTCCTAAAACCGCATACGCAACGAGCGCAGCGGGTTTGCGTGGCAGCCACTGGCGCGTGTCACCTTGTGCTTCTGGTCGAATTACCACTCGTCCGCTGATTCTCGCTGAGCCGCATGATCCTCTTTGACCCAGACGTCCGTGACCTGAAGCTTGGGGTATGCTTGTAGCTCACGTTTCGCGGCTGCTACAGCAGCACTGAAGGTCGGGGCCTCGTACTCCTTACATGCACGGATGCCGGCTGGGTTCTCGATCTCGACCACGATTATCATGGCGTTCTCTCCTGGCTCCGCATGATAGCAGAACTTGCACCCGACGAGGCGTACGTTACTGAACGTTGGCCAGCGAAGGGGACGTGTATACGGCGAGACGGTCTCGAAAGGCGAGTGTCAATTCGTCAGTTCGGAGGATGCCGCACCCGTTTCTCTGGCAGTTGTCCGATTTTGGCAACCCGCTTTGCATTAGCGGGTTGTCGAACCGCGACTATGCCCAAACATGCTAAGCTGCTTCAGCAAAGGGGAGCGAGGGCATCAGGGAAAACAGCCTCCCTCTGAACGGCGCGATCGACCTCGATGCCCTAGACGATTACCTCATGTCTGATCATGCCCCGCACGACAGTATGGGGTTGTCGGACCTCGATGGCTTTCTCACCGGCATCGCGGTTGGCCCGGAGTTGATCCTGCCGAGCGAATGGCTGCCGGTGATCTGGGGCGGTGATGAGCCGGTATTCGACACCGATTCAGAGATGCGTGCCGTCCTCGGCACGATCATGGGCCGTTACAATGAGATCGTCGCCTGCATCAATGCCGACCCGGAGGCAATTGAACCAATGTTCTGGGAGGGACCACAAGGTGAGGTGGTTGCGTCGGACTGGGCCAACGGGTTCCTCGATGCGGTGGCATTGCGTCCGGAGGCATGGGAGCCGCTGATCACTCACCGTCGGGCTGGGATCATGATGATGCCCTCCTATTGCTCAACGGTGATGCCACATTCGATGCGGGGCCTGATAGTCCGGTGGATAGGGACGCATTTCTTGCCGAGGTGCCCAACATCGTCCCGGCCTGCGTCGCCGGCATTCACGAGTTTTGGCGAAACTATCAAAAGCCTCCGCCCAGCCGAGGTCGCAGCAAGTCGAGAGGCCACAGACGCCCGTAACGCGACGACCGGTATCGATCGACGGAATGAAGGATCAGATCGGCCCGACCGACTGAGGCGATCGTCGATGCAGCCCATGAGGCTGGTTTGATGCGTTCTGGGCGCTCAACGGGCTGACTTCAAGAAGGCGGTGTGGGCGATGATTCGTCCGGCGATGGAGCGTTAGGCATCACTCGCCCTGCGATGGGAGATGAATAAGCCAGCCTTCTACTTCCGAGCGGTATTGCTTCAGCCGTCCCAGGAATTCTGTGGTCGCCTCGTTAGGGTCCCGGTCGATCGGATGGATTTTATTGCCGGCCTCAAGGTAGGCAATGTGGTCGCCGAGACTCTTCCTTATCGCGATCCACTCGGCCCGTAGGTCATCGAGGAAATTCATGGCTGCACCCGTACGCTCAGCGTCAGGTCAGGAGCATAGCAGCGGCGGGGGCGGCTCGGAAGCGCGACATTATCAATGCGCTTTTTCAATACGTCTAGGGCGAGTGCTCATGAACCAAGCGAAGCGTGTGTCGGTGAGGCGCTCCTTCACCGGCACGATCAGGTCGCTACAGTGGGATCGGCGCCTGCTTCTCAAGTGCCGCTCCTGTTCGTCAGACGTCGTCCGGACTCAGGGTGGTTATCATCTCGGCTGACCTCCGATGGACCTCTGCTTCCCGCTCCAAATTCTTTGGAAACCTACTACGTCTCGCCTGAATTAACGTCTTCTGTGCCTGCAACTCATGCCAATTGCGGGCTGCAACGAGAGCAGCATCCCAACCCCGCTGGAACTCCGGGGTGACTTCGGTGGATGGTTCAGCCATAGGAAGTTCCTGACGCTAGCTGCGTCGTCGATACTGTATTCGACTTCAGTGCCTGTCTATCCAGCCAGCGATTATGAGTGCTCGCTCGCCTCGCTGTCACAGCAGTAGGGGCGCTGGCGTGGCTAGCCTCGCTGACCACCTCGGCGTGCAGTCATCGAGATGCCTTGGTATCCCGAGGTGATGGCCGATCTTGGACGTTCTGAACGCCCGTACCTGTTTAAGCCGTTCGGAGCGGAGGTGTCTCTGTCAACAATAGGAGCCGTTCTGCAAGCATCAGGTCGGGGGCAAATGCCAGAACGCGAAGCGCCGCCGAATGGAGTAGACTCTGGTACGATGAGCTACCCCTGACACGTCGCGTCGCCCAATGTTTCTTCGACCTCACGCCTCGCCGCCAACAGCGCGAACCGGGCCGCCAGCGTATGCAATGCTCGTATTGTGTCTTGGCAGCGCGCCGTGATTGCCATTCGACGATATTCAGCGGCACGGCGCAGTAACTCCCGAGATGTGAGATCGGCGAGAGGGCGGTACGGCCTATTCACGATCACTGGCATGGTCCCCTACTTTGAGCATCTGAGCCTAGCTGATATTCGTAAACAGATGGTTAACGGCCGAGTGACCATGCGGTATTGGCTACGCTTTGGCGCGTTCCGGCTCATTCCTCGGTGCCCTCTTCGGTGCTGCCGGACCCTTCCGGCCCAGCCCGAACTTCTTCGCCAGCGAAGACCGTGTCTTTGCGTAATCAGGTGCAACCAGCGGGTATGAGCAGCCCCCACGGGCGCAGCAGACCGCACGGTCTCAGTGCATTGCGAACCTCGGATGCGAAAAGGGAAGGCGGTATTTCGCGCTCCCTTTTGTTTGGCACCCTGGGAGACGAGGTTGGCAATGCGACAGGAGACGTGACACATCTCTGTCCGACGAAGGTGGTGCGACCGGCGCACAAACAAAGCACTGCCCTGTTTCTGAATCGACGATTCGCACCAGAAGTTGAAAATCGCCTGACGATCCTTAATGTGACCATGGCGCACGTTTGTCTTAGTATTAGACAATAATAATAAGGGCGCATACCGCGCACCTAGCTAACAGGGAAGGAAATCGGCCATGAAAAGCATGGGCCGGCGTTCGATGCTGGGAACCACACTGGGTTTGGCCGCAGCAGGCACGCTGGGACGCCCCTATATCGCCAACGCCCAAGCCAAGACCGCCACTGTTTGGGTGAACCAAGGCTTCATTCCACAGGAGGATGCAGCCTGTAACAAGCTTATCGACGACTACATGAAGGCGAGCGGCAACAAGATCGACCTCAGCATCATGCCGTTCATGGCGATGAACCAGAAGATCATCTCCGCGCTGACTGGCGGCGATGTCCCTGATCTCATCTTCGCGGACGCCCCGGCGAATATCCTGCCGCAGAACGCCTGGGACGGCAAAATCGAGGACGTGACCGATGTCGTCACGCCGTATGAGTCGCAACTGACCGAGACGGCCAAGGCGGGTTCGACCTTCTACAACAAGGCGACGAAGCAGCGCAGCTACTATCTGTGTCCGATCAAGCAGGGCTGCGTCCCATTCCACATCTGGGGCAACTTGGTCGAGAAGGCCGGTTACAAGCTGTCGGACGTGCCGAATACGTGGGATGCATTTTGGACCTTCTTCAAGCCGATGCAGGTCAAGTTGCGCGATAACGGGTTGCGCAAGCTGTATGCTTGTGGTCTTCAGATCACCACCGTCGGCCCGAACGATGGCAACGGATTGTTCCAGGCGTTCATGATAGCCAACGGCGGCCAGGGCATCGTCACGCCAGACGGCAAGCTGCATACCGACGATCCGAAGATTCGCGAGGCGGCGATTAAGTCAGTCGAGTTCATGACCGGTCTTTACAAGGACGGCGTGGTGCCACCAGAGGCGCTAAGCTGGAACGACGCCGACGACAACAATGCCTTCCATGAGAAGCTCATCCTGATGGACTTCGACGGCACACTGTCCACCGAGTTGGCGATGATCGACAACAAGGAAGACTACCACAACGCGGTGACAATGGGCCTGCCACTCGGCAATGACGGCAAGCCGATGGTCGCCCAGGTCAATGCCGGCGGTGGCTACATCCCGAAGGGCGCCACGAACGTCGAGGTCGCCAAGGACTTGATGAAGTACTGGATGCAGCCACAGGTGACGAACGACAACATGAAGGCGGCTCTAGGACGATGGGTGCCAGCGAATGCCCAGGTGGTGAAGACCGATCCCTTCTGGCTGCAAAACACAGACGCGCACGTGATCCCCTATGTCAAGGAGATCACGGGACCGACGATCCCGTTCTATGAGGGGTATACGCCAGCCTGGGGTCAGGTGAACTCCGAGCAGCTTTGGGGAACGGCCCATGCCGATGTCATCAAAAACGGCATGAAGGCTTCTGACGCGATCGACAAGGCGTTCAAGCGGGCCGAGCGAATCTTCTCAAATTACACTATGGGCTAAGCTTCAACACCGAAGGCCGCTCGTTCATGCCGAACGCAAACGGCCCCGTGATCCAACACGGGGCCGCTGCATCACGGACTGTAGCTAAGGTGTGACCGCCAAGTCCGCGACCAACACTTTACCCCTGGTCTCGGGACCGAGGGCCAAGGCGATGATGAACACCACCGCGAACCCGACTTGTGCGACGAGCATCGGAATCACGAAGCCACTTGGCTGGCCAGCGGCAAACCACGTGAGCACCGGGGCGGCCAGACCACCCCAGATCGCACCCTGGTGGTAGCAGAAGCCGGCTGCGGTGGCCCGCACCTCGGTTGGGAACCGTTCCGACAGATAGCTGGGATTTTGTCCATACATGCCGCCGAAGAAGAACCCCTGGATCGCGAACGCCGTCACCACGATGAAGTAGTCATGGGTGAACAGGTAGAAGGGCACCACCAGGAAGCCGAGTATGGCCGGGATGATCATCGCCGGCCGCCGCCCCATCCAGTCGGCCACCCAGCCCCAGAAGCTGCTCGCCACGAAGCCAGTGATGTTGGAGAGTGCGATCGGCAGCGCCACCATCGCTGGCGCGTAGCCCAAGTCCTTTTGCAGGTGGGTCGCGAACAGGCCGAACGTCGAGTAGTACACCACGAAACCGCTGCCCATCCACAGGCAGGCGGTGAGCGTGTTGCCGATCATGTGGCGCCGGAAGATGCTCACCAGTGGGGCACGAACCTCACGGTTCTGCTCCCGCTGGATCGCCCGGTTCTTCACCCACACCTCGGGTTCCTTGACGTTCTTCCTGATCCACAACACCGCTAAGGCCGGCAGGACGCCGATCCACAGAAGGCCCCGCCAGCCGATGTAGTCGTAGGCCAGCGCGTAGACCACGCTGGAGACCAAGAAGCCCAGCCCCCAGGAGCCTTGCAGTACACCGCTCATGAAGCCACGCGAGCGGATGGGCCATGTCTCCATCGCCAAGGCGGCCCCTGCGGGCCACTCGGCACCCATCCCGATGCCGAGCAGTGCGCGGAACAGGAACAGGAACCAGAAGGTCGGCGAGAAGCCGGCGATGAAGTTGCAGATCGAGTACCAAAGGATCGAGATCATCAGCGGCGTCTTGCGTCCAACCCGGTCCGCCAGCCAACCTGAAGCCGTGGCTCCGACCAAACGCAGCCAGAGTGTGACTGTGAAGACCGCCGTCACCGCCACCAGCGGGACGTGAAACTCCTGAGAGATCGGCACCATGATCAGCAGGAAGATGGTGAAGTCGAAGGCGTCTAGCGTCCAGCCAAGCCACGCTGCAATATACGCTAGCCATTGTTCTCTGGTGGGTTCTTTCCACCCTGGAATTGCGACAGTTGCCGACATTATCCTTGGTTATTCCATTTTTTACGAGAAACGTTATCTGGCAAGCACTGACACCTCGCACGGCCGTGTGTCGGCGGTGCGCTGTCGTTTCTTCGTGATGGTCTGAGCGCGTGCGGTAGCGCCCAGGCAGGTGCATCGTCACCTGTATCACCAAACCGGGATAGTCGGGCTGGTCTTCAGTTTTGCGTGAACACGAGACCCTAGCGGAGGCTTTTTATGATCGATCGCGTGAAGCTCGCTCGCAGGTTCGGCCAGCCTTTCTGATTGCCGGACAGTTTGGTCAGGATCAGACGGCCTCCAGACGGTCTTGCCGAGGTGCTGCGCTTCGACGGCAAGGAGCAAGGTCCAGCCTTCCAAGGAATTGAAAGAGGCACGGTCGCGCAAGCAGCCATCAGCAATGGCCCAGCATTCGGCGGTCAGGTTGGACGCTTGTTGGGCCGCGTGGGCGCAGTGTGCGGCGCGATTAGGCGACCGCAATGCCCTCCACCTCGACCTTCCAAGCTGGATTGCTGAGACCGCCGATGATTAGTGTGCCGGCCGCCCGATGCGTGCCCAGCACCGCCGCACGGCCGGCGCGCACTTTGGCGACATCGGCTGGGTTGCGCACGATCGTTGTGATCTTCACCAGATTCTCGATATCCATGCCGGCGGCGCGCAGTTGCGCCTGTAAGTTCTGCCACGCCAACGCGCTTTGCCTCGGCGTCCTCAGGAATGCTGCCGTTGGCAGCGATGCCGACCTGCCCCCTGAGGTACAGCGTACGGCTGGCTCTGGTCACTTTGCGTCCGAGTCTAGACCCTGTGGATCGAGCGGCCTGAGCGACCTTTCTCATCGCTGCCCGTACGCTCAGCCTCATTGTCCGCCTCGGATGGACGAGGAATGTGGCCGCCATTGCCTAGGCTGACACCGGCAGCTACTAGGAGCCGGCATTGCGGCACTGACGCCATTGCCGAGGCTAGTGAGCGGGTGAGGGTGGGGTCAAGAGTGACATCGACTAATGAGGATCGGTCGGACGCGCCCCGACTGGCAGCTATCGTCGAGTCATCCGATGATGCGATCATCGCTAAGGATTTGAATGGCGTCATCTTGTCGTGGAACAGGGCCGCCGAGCGGCTCTTTGGCTACACAGCGTCGGAAGTCTTCGGGAAACCGATAACGATCATCTTCCCACCGGATCGGCTTGAAGAAGAAGCGGCGATTCTCAAGCAGGTTGGGCGCGGTGAACGAGTGAATCACTACGAGACGGCTCGGTGCCATAAAGATGGCCAGATCATCGATGTGGCAGTGACGATCTCGCCCATCAGAGATGCGAGCGGTAAGGTCACCGGCGCATCAACGATATTGCGGGATTTGACCGGCCGGAACATCCGTGACCAGCAAATTCTGGAGTTACAAGCGGAGCTTGCCCACGTTCAACGCTTGAATGAACTCGGACAAGTGGTGTCCACGCTCGTTCACGAAGTCAATCAACCCCTCACGGCGATAAGCAACTATGTCAATGCCTGTCGTCGCCTCGTCAAGACCGGAGATCAGGAGCGGATTCAATCCATCCTCCAACGCATAACGGACCAAACAAACCGAACGCGGGGGATAGTGGAGCGCATACGTGATTTCGTGAAGAAGCGTGATGTCCAGATGCGAGCGGAGAAATTATCCCAAGTGATCGAAGAGGCCGTCGCGCTCACACGTGCAAGCGTTCGAGATCGGGGCCTGACGCTCGGTGTGGAAGTTGAGCCTCTAGGAGTCCAGGTTGAGATCGACAAGGTTCAGGTGCAACAGGTTCTGTTCAATCTACTTCGGAACGCCATCGAAGCCATGCAGGACCAGCCAAGCCGAGAGCTTGTGGTTGCAACTAGCCTAGTCCAGGGCGGGATGGTGGAAATCAGCGTCGCTGATACGGGACCGGGTCTTGTAGCTGAGGTTCGAGCGAAGCTGTTTCAGCCATTCGTCACGACCAAGGTGCATGGGATGGGAGTGGGCTTGTCCGTGTGCCGAGCCATCGTGGAATCGCACGGCGGCCGGCTCTGGGCGGACGATAATCCCCGCCGTGGCACGATTTTCCGCTTTACCGTTCGACAGGTGGAGGTCTGATCGTCTGTAGGCTGGGTCACCTGATCGGCCTGCCTTGACGATTGATCCATATCAATGCACGGCCTCAATAAGGCACCTATCGAGGTGATCTTCGGGCCGGTTTGTTGGCTTCGGTCCAAAGGGAGCGGATATGACCGAGGCTGAGCGCCGCACGGTGGCTGTTGTTGATGATGACCTTGCCGTGCGCGACTCGCTTCGGTTTCTGCTGGAGGTAATCGGGTACGTCGTCGAGATATTCGCGTCGGCAGCCGAGTTCCTACAGGCGAACGTGCGAGATTTTGCCTGCCTAATCCTGGACCATCACATGCCGAATATGACCGGCTTGGAATTGGCTCGGAGACTACGTGCTGACGGTGCCGTCATACCGATCCTGCTGATCACAGGTTCGCCCTCGCCGACCATAGCCGCTCGTGCCGCTGAACTTGGCATCGAGGTACTCGATAAACCTCCCGGCGATGAAGCCCTGATAGACTTCATCAATGGCACACGGTCGTGAAGCCGGTCGTCACGTGACTCGCCATGATCCGTTCTGGTTGCCATGCTATATCAGCCAAGCGGATGTCGCTGTCATGACAGGAGACAGCACACCTTCCGGCCCAATCGACCTCGCTGCGCTAGACGACTACCTGATGTCCGACCATGCCCCTGACGACTGCATGGGCCTGTCGGACCTTGACGGCTTTCTAACTGGCGTGGTCGTGGGGCCAGAGTTGATCCCGTCGAGCGAATGGCTGCCGGTGATCTGGGGTGGTGCCGAGCCGGAATTCGAGACCCAGAAGGAGATGCGGACCGTCCTCGGCACGATCATGGGCCGCTACAACGAGATTGTCGCCTGCTTCAATAGCGACCCCGATGAGTTCGATCCAATTTTTTGGGAGGGACCAGAAGGCGAGGTGATCGCGTCTGACTGGGCGGGTGGGTTCCTAGATGCTGTTGCCCTCCGCGCACAGGCGTGGACACCGTTGATGGAAGACGACCCCGCAGGCATTTTGCTGGCCCCGTTGTTCCTGCTCAACGGCGACGTGGAGTTCGACGATGGCGCGGCCGACGAGGAGGAGTTGTTGATGGAGGCATCCGATATGATTCCGACCTGCGTCGCTGGCATTCATGAGTTTTGGCGAAACTATCGGGGGCCGCCGTCTAGCTTCAGGCTCCAGTGACACGACAACTCGGATCAATCAGCAGCTAATTGCGCAATTGCTCCGAGCAGGCGATCAGCGGACAAGGGTTTTTGGATGAAGCGGTCACGTGGATCGAGAGGTTGCCCTGCACGATCGGCAGGAAGCCCGCTAATCAGGATTATCTGCACCTTTGGCCAGAGATGGTGAGCGTAGGATGCTACCTCAAAGCCATTCAGTTCTGAATGCAGATCGATGCCCGTGATCAACACGTCTGGGGGACCGAGGGCTTGAGGTATGCCCAAGGCGTCAATTGGATCGCCAGTCTCCAAAACTTTATGACCGGCCTCGTTGAGTAGCTCGGTAAGAAAGTTTCGGACGACTTCGTCATCGTCCACGACCAGGATCATCATGGCCGAAAACTTCCGACAATGTTAGGGAAGTCAGAGGGCTTTGTACCCTGCACGTCACCGAACACCGGTGCTTCCGGTTGGTCAAGACACAGGTTCGGCACCGCCCGATTAACTCGGTCGCTTTTCAGAAAATGTTTATGTGGATCGGCGTAGCCTGATCAGATTGCCTGTGACGCCAAGTGGTGGAGATGACAGAGACACGTTGTGCTCCCGCGCGGGAGCAGCCAATGGTTTCGAAACTGCGCGCTACCGGCGCGTCTTTCTGCAATGAAATTCTCGGTGCATTGTCAGACAGCGAGATTGACCTACTACGTCCGCACCTCAAGCGAGCGACATTGAACTCAGGGCAAGTCCTCCACGAGCCGAACAGCCCAATTATAGATGTGTTCTTTGTGGAGAAGGGAGTGGTCTCGCTGGCAGCGGATACTCACGACAACGGGCAAGTGGAAGTCGGTCTGACAGGTCGAGAAGGATTGGTGGGTGCATCGGCGATCCTCAATCCCAAGCCATACTCCGTCCATCGGGCATTCACACAGGTTGAGGGCGACGCACACCGGATGAGTGCTAATGTACTGCGGTCTGCCGTCGAGCGGTCTGCCACTCTGCGAGATCGCTGCCTGCGCTATCTGGAGATGTTGATGGTTCAGACCTCCCAGGTGGCCGCTTGCAATGCTCGCCACAATATGCCCGAGCGGCTAGCACGGTGGTTGTTGATGGTCCGTGATCGAACAGACAGCGCTGATCTGCCGATGACTCAAGAGTTCCAGTCGGTGATGCTGGGAGTCCGCCGATCAGGAGTTTCGGTGGTGGCCAGCACGCTTTCAAGCTGGCGGCCTCATTCAACTGTCACGCGGGCATGTCACGATCCTAAGATCATGACGGCCTAGCCACCGCCGCGTGCGACTGCTATCGGCTTATTGAGCAGAGCCGAGATCGGATTTTCAGCCACCGATCCACCTAACGATGAGCGCGGCTTCCTTTCGGGGCTGGCGTCGGTCAGACGTCGTTCGGACTTAGGATGGTGATCATCTCGGCCGACCTCCGATGGACCTCTGCTTCCCGCTCCAAATTCTTTGGAAACCTACTACGTCTCGCCTGAATTAACGTCTTCTGCGCCTGCAACTCATGCCAGTTGCGGGCTGCAACGAGAGCAGCATCCCAACCCCGCTGGAACTCCGGGGTGACTTCGGTGGATGGTTCAGCCATAGGAAGTTCCTGACGCTAGCTGCGTCGTCGATACTGTATTCGACTTCAGTGCTTGTCCAACTAGCCGGCGAAATCAGGAAGATTCGCTTCACTGCTATAGAAACACAAGAGCTTCACCTGCTCATTGGGCTAGCGAGCTAGCGCGCCCCGGCGGCTGCGACGACGGGATCACGGCAGCTACGGCTGGAGCCGGTTTGACGGAAGGCTGTGGCACCTCCTGTGTCCGCGGCGGGACGGGATGAGGTTTTGGCGGCGCCAAGCTGTCCTGACTGCCACCAACAATGCCGCCCATCAAGCCAGAAAAAAGGCTAATCCCACCGCCTGCAAAAGCAGGTGGCACTGGGAGCAATCCAATGACGGTGAGCGAGGCTAGGAAAAGCTTTTGCATTTGCACCTGTTGCTTCCCAGGTTTGATCAAAGGCCAAGTTCCATAGGCCGGTCGAGAAGCTGATCTGCGAGATGGATCAGATGCTCTGCCGCCACAGGGAAGCCAGCGTCATTAGCATCTGCGGCCAAGTTGATCAGCCGTTCGACCAACTCGAATGCGACCGAAAAACGCGTGGAATTAGGCAGGCTATCGATGTGGCTCGTGTGCATAACGCGCTAACCAGAATTCATGATGATTCGCTTTTGGCGATCTATGTCCTGTTTCCGCATCGCTACACAATGGGCGATGCTCATTTCCGTGTTGATGGGGTTTCTCATCATCACCGCACCTCCTGTCGAGGGGAGCGGGAGCACAGCCTCTCTTCGGGAGGCAGACGTCTCTCTCGGTCAGCAGGTGCCCATACAGTCGTGGCCGCTGATTGATCAGCTTTACGCTGATCGAACATCCAAGTCGATAGAAAAGATGACGACGCCATGACCCAATTATGCCGCGCCAGTAACGCAGCAAAAGACCGGCGCTCACTTTATGCAGTGTCGTCAGATGGATAGTTGATCTTATCCACCAGCGAATAATGTCCACCGCGAGCCGATCGAATGAAGATTGAATCATCGATGGGTCAGGCTACCAAAGAGTTCGACGGAGTTGGCTCAGCACGAATTGGGCATTGGCGATCTTACCTAGAGTCGAGAATGAACGGTATGAGGAAGAGCCTTGATCCTGGCGACTAAGGCGAACAACGCAAAAAAGAAAAGTCTGCTGAGAATCAAAACTCGGATCGTATTCAACTCTTAATCTCTTCATCATTGACATTGGTTCTATTTGGGCCATGGGTACGCCGTCGCGATCAATCGACGGCAACGGGGGCAGTGATGGACGAAGTCAGCAAGCCGGAATTGGCGGAGGCAATCTCTAGTCTAGCAGGACCGTTCGCTCAGGTAAGTTCGGATGCAACGCGTCGGCTTTGCGAACAAGGCCAGTCCGTCGCGAAGACGATCAGCGAATGGAACACCGAGGTCAGTCATTTCGTCAGCCACCGCGTCGCTCGGAATGGCGAGGTACTGGGGCGCATAACAAAGTGCCAGAACGTCTCAGAGGTCTTCGCCATTCAATCTGAATGGGTGCGAGACGTTGCTGACGATTACCTGAGGGAGATGAGCAAGCTGATGGAGGTGAACAGCAGGCTCATGAGCGGCATGTTCGGGTCTCTTGGACAAGTCGGGATGCAGCCATCGACGGAAACACGCCCATCGACAGCGAGAACGTCAATGAGAGCCGCAGAGTAGTGGTCACCGAGGCGTATCCTGACCGGCAGGTGCCTCCAGTGACGTAAAAGTGGTGTCGGGGAGCGCGGTTGGTGGCTTGCTGTCCTGCCGCGTTCGACCCTGATTGGGAATGAAAAAGCGAACCCGTAGAAAACCGACCTCGATGCCCTGGATGATTATGGAAATGGCATTCGCATCTTGGGAAGACAATTGGCCGCCGGGGACAGATGATGGCGCGCGGGAAATGCTCGCCAGCCGATTACTCCCGGATGGTTCTGGAGAAGATGGCTGCCGCCACACGCTCCGCGTCGGTGCTTTCGCAATCGAAGCGGGCGCCCAATTGGGCCGCGGTTCTGGTGCCTTGGCATCTACGGGCCACATCGAATGCTCGGCGGTTGCGGCGAAAATGACTTGTCGTTTGCCGCCGCGTCTGGTGTCTGCCTCAAGCTTGCGCTGAAACCAGCCATAGCGCCCCTGGCAGAGTGACCCCATTCGGCCCTTCATGCGCCTTGAAGAAGGCTTCGAAGGCTACGCGCGCCGCCTGCCGGGTTTCGTCTGGCTGTCCATTCAGCAGCCTTGCTCCCTGACCGATGAAAGTCGCGAATTCGGCAGCTTCGGCGGCATTCCGTCCCATCACAAATGAAAGGTCGAGCGGCGTCAGCACCACGTTGCGAAAGCCGGCGCCGTCCAGAATACGCTTAACCCGCGCTGGATCGCTCCAACTGAACTGGCCCGGCTCCTCAGGTCCCAATGGCGCAGGTGGCGGCACAAGGTGACTGATAGCAGCGACGCTTGCAGTTGCCCACGGATTCTCTGGACCAGACCGGAAGACAGCTAGCAACAGCCGCGCGCTCCGCTTCTTACCCCCTCTGATGTTTCGGAACGCGGCAACCGGATCGGCGAAGAACATCACACCAAATCGGCTGAAGCCAAGGTCGAAGGTCTCTGGCGCGAAGTGATGAGTTGCCGCGTCGTCTAGCACAAGCTGCGCTTGATTGACGCCGGCAGCAGCGACACGATGGCGGGCCAGTGCCAACTGTTGTTCGGAGATGTCAACGCCCAACACGCGACCGTTCGGCCCAACCGCTTCGGCCAACCTCAAAACGGTCGTGCCGGTCCCGCAGCCGACATCCAGGACGCGCTCCCCCTGCTTCGGTGCTGCGGCCGACAGTGCAGCCTCTGTCACGTCGGCCATGAGCCGGTCGATGCGGGCTTGCTCGGTCACCCAGCGTCGTGTCGCCTCGCTGTTCCAGAATGTACGCTGTGCAATCGCGATCGATGCCGTGTCGCTCATGTCCAGTCCCCGCGATCATTGGTTGCTCCGATCAGGGTGAACGACAGGCACAAGATTGCAAGTGCTGGTTGGGCTACTCAGCGGCAGCGAGCGCGCCGTAATGCAGCGTGGCGATCGGTGCTTGGTTGTCTTGGGTATAAGGCGCAGAGCGAAAAGAATGCCGCACAACCGCAACGTTTGATCTGGGTCAATGGAAGTTCGATAGGGCTGCGCTATCAGGGGTTCGCAGAGTAGGAATATGCCATGCGAGTCGAGCGCCCTCATGAGGTGTCGCAGGGAACGCCTTCTTTTGGTGCTGTGCAGGTGGCTACTGATGCTATCGGCCGTCACTACGAGCCTGAGACTATGCAGCATCCCCAAGTCAGGGCTGAATGTATGCGGCTCGCTTATTTGATCCAGGCTTTTGGCTTGGCGACCGCAAAATCGGAACCGTCACATGTTAAGTCAGATCAGCCGTTGCATGCTGTCTCGACCCGACGAAGATCACCGGCCTTGCGTAGCGTGGCTCGAATTGACCGGACGCGCGATTTGGCTGAAGCCTTGTAAACAAGGGAACTACCCTCCGGCGATTTGATCCTCCGTGCAGGCGGCGGGCTTGTCATCGTCCCATTGGATCGGCCTGGAACCGTGTCGGAAGCGACCGTTCTCGACGTGATCCGCGCTGACCTCGGCGATGAGGCTGCAAGCGGGATCATCGGCCATCAATCACTCACTGCGTCTGCGCTCGGCCACTCGCGATAACGGCTATAATTCGCTGAAGCGCTGGAACATGCTGTCTGTGAGCAGCCTTATCCCGGGAAAGCAGCGATTTCATCACAGAACCGCGAGCCGCAGCACTTTGCCGGACAGAGCTACTGGTCAGTAGCAGTCGCGCCTGCTACTTCGGGCGTCATGGGAGAACATGTAGCACAGCAAAATATAGAGCGTGACCAAACCAATAGGAAACGTCCAAGCAAGCAGACAGCAGCAGCAATAGGCCACAAGCTGCTGGAAATAATTGTTTACCGCAAGACTTGTCGGATCGGCGGCAAGCTGAGCGTGAACGATCTTGTGGAGACATCTGAGATCGGCGACTGGAAGATGCCCGACTTCAAGATGGCCTGTACTTATGCGGCTTCCCAAGGGTGGCTGATCGTCGCGGACGATGGGCTGACGCTCACCACGGCGGGGCTGGCGGCGGCCTGACCGTTCAGCCGCTGTACCTCTCGCGGGTCTCGCGGGCTAACCGCAAGGCCCGCGTCAGTCGGCTCAGACGCCGATGAGCGTCCGCCCTCTCGTCTTCTGGCCAGTCGAGATCAATGGTAGCTAATAGGCCCTCCATCTGATCGAGCAGATCAAAGAATGGCCTCGTGTCGGCTTTTCTGCGCTGGGATGAGGCTTTTCTTGCCATCCCGGCATAATAGCAAGTTCACCCGTCGTCACCAGCGAGCGCCGATCGGCGGATGGTAGAGCCGGCCCTGATACCCGGCGATGGAGGTCATCGCTCGTTGAAATAGTGAACACCTGGGTGCGAAGCATGTGCAGGTAGGATTGAGTCGCGATGGTCCGGGGATTGATCTTGGCAGTCGTCATCGTGGTCACCTTGTCTGTCGCGCACGCGGCAGACTTGGAAGGCGTGTCTATGCCAGAAACGCGAGTGGTGGACGGCACGCAGATGCGGCTGAATGGTATTGGGCTTCGGACGTACTCGGCCCTTGGCATTCGCATCTATGTGGCCGGTCTGTATTTGGAGCGGCGGAGCGGCGACCCCGACACGATCTTGCATTCGCAGGAGAGGAAGCTACTCGATATCCGGTTTCTCCGCGGTGTGGACGCGGAGGATGCTCGAAAGGCATGGCGAGATGCCTTCGAACAGAATTGCAAGGCGCCGTGCTACCTCGATCCTCACGACGTCGAACGGTTTCTCGCGGCGGTTCCGTCCGTACACAAGGGCGATGACTCCACGCTGCTATTCACGTCGAAGGGTGTCCACGTGACAAGCAACGGGTGGCCACTGGGCGACGTCGCCGATCCGCACTTCGCCGAGTTGATGCTCGCCACCTTCATCGGCTCTGTGCCACCGACACCACGGCTGAAACGCGAGCTACTCGGTTTCCGGGACTGACTCACTGGCCGGGATTGGCCATGAACCACCCTGTTCGTAGACCGTAGGCCCAGTCTGGTCGGCCATTCTGCTCAGCCCGAGCAGACGCCGCCCTCCAATCGTATGTGAGAGCGATCATATCCGCCGACGCGTTCTGCTCGTCGATGCTGAGAACAGCATATCTGGCGTATGGAGAGCCGCTCTCGGACACATGTGGATCGGCACCCGGATCGTTATAGGCAGGACAGCCGACGCTTCCAGGGTTCAGAACCAAGGGGCCAGTTGGCAGGTGGATCAGGTGTTGCTGATGGCTATGACCGCAGAGGACAACACGAGCGTGAACATCTCCCAATCGTTCCCTGATCGTTGTTGGATGTGCTCGCACCAAGTGGTGTTCCGATACCTCCTCGATAAGATACTGGTTGTCATTCGTCGGTGTGCCGTGGCAGGCAAGGATGCCATTTCCAGCATCAGCCGAGGTCGCCAACGCGCCGAGCCAATGTCGATGGTCTGCACCGAGATGGGAGTAAGCATAGCGATCCGATGGTCCCATACTTGCCGGATCGGGACCGGATACCCAGCGATCGTGGTTGCCTCGGATCACGAGACTGCTCGACGCCATGAGCAGATCGCAGACTTCCCGTGGCCAGAGCGGGCCGGACACGCAATCTCCGAGGTTGATCGTCCGATTTATGTCACGCCCCTGAATGTCGGCGAGCACAGCTTCGAGCGCAGGCATGTTGCCGTGTATATCGGCGATGACGGCGATCCGCATTGGATTACCTACGCGCCGCTGTCTTGCGAGTAGCTTTTCGCCCTGCATTCATCGGTGTCGAGCGCTTGCGACCCAATCCGATTTTCTTCGCCAGCGCCGATCTCGTCTTTGCATAGTTGGGCGCCACCAGAGGGTATGACCGTGGTAACTCCCATCGCTGCCTGTACTGTTCGGGTGTCAGCTTGTGGTCGGTCATCAGGTGACGCTTCAACATTGAGAAGTGCTTGCCGCAGTCAAGGCAGACGATGTGTCCCGCAGTAACCGATTGCCTTACGGTGACCGCAGATTCCGGTTTCGGTGGCACCGTGGTTGCCTGCTCGGCAGTGGCAAGTGAGTTGAAGACCTGCCGAATTAGCCCTGGTAGCTGATCCGAGGGGACAGCGTTGTGGCTCACGTGTGCCGACACAATTTGGGCCGCCAGCCCCAACACTTCGTAATGCTCAGCCATAGCATCCTCCAGAACTTCGGTCGCAAACTAGCCCTCCATGAGGATTCTGGCGACCCTGGCAAGATCAATATCGGCAGTTCGACGGCGACCAGCGTGCTAAAAATCGCCCAGCCCGTGGTCGCCATCAGCAATCCAATGGAGCCGCGATGATCGGCTCCCGTCGCCGGCAGCCGTATCACAAGAACGCGCGTCTGGCGGATTCACACATATTCGACGGAATACCTGCGCCGGGGATGACACTGGCACACGCCGAATGAGTTCATCCCAGAAATCGGGAACAGCCCCCGAAAGGAAACCCGATGCCCGGTACGCAAGACGACCTGACTATTGCCGCCACACAGCAAGGCATGTCCGATGAGGAGTTCCTGCAATTGTGGCACGAGGCAGTCGTGGCAAACGATGAACAGCGCATTGCCCTGTTCGAGAGCGCCGCAACCCGTCGTTGGGGCTTGGCCACTTGGCACCACCGCTTCGCCGTTCGATTTCCGGACGCGACGCGCTATCGGCTTCCAGCAAAGTGGTGAATCTGGTACGTTGCCGCTCGCCGCAGGGCGCTCTGTTATAGCAGTGCTCGTCCTAACACCTAGCCTTGGTATGCGTTGCATCCGCTGGTCCACTGCGGGCAAGGACTCAGTCAGTACCATCGGCTTTGCGGACATAGGGATTCGTTGGCGGCAGCTTCAGCTTTGAGCATCCAGGCCCGTCCAACACGGCGGTCACTACGCCGGTCCCAGGGTCTTTTGTTCCGTCCACTTCGCCAATCGGACCTTGGCCATCCAAGGATGTCAGGGTGAGATGAAACCGCCCCGACACGAGGTCCATGGTTCCTGTTGCCTTGCTCATCCCGCTTGCATCGGCGAACCACACATAGCCGATCGGGTTCGCCTCGACGCCGCGAAAGAGATAGCGGATGGCCGGGCATTGTGGCGTATTTGACGCGATCCCGAAGTAGTACTCCCCGCGCCGAACGTAGGGGTTCTGTGCCAGAGCCGTTGCACTTGCAGCCAAAGCCAAACACAGCAGAGTCTTCGAGAACTTCATCGCTTGATTCTCCTACGCTGCTTGTAGCGTAGGAGCGTGCTCGCGTGCCAGCAAGCTGCACATTCTTGACAAACTGCTAGCATCGCAAGAAGCGAACTCTATGGACTGGTGACCAGGAATGGTACGACGACCTGCTGGACTATTCCTTAGCCGAATGTCGGACCGAGTGCTGACCGTTCTGAGACGCTCGCCGACAGGACAACCGCACGACGTCGCGACTATAGCCGGCCCCACCGGCTACGACGACAAACAGATCGGCTGATACGGCCGCCTCGCTCGGCTACCAAAACCGCCGTTAGAGATACCCTCTGGCGGCGATTCTGCATTTGGCGCCGTCACCCTGCCAGCCCCTTCGCAGGTTGCAGTTGACCCGAGGGATAGACCGTGCATTCGGTTGATGCCATACCGCTGGAGCAACCATATCCACCGCCTCGCACCCAGATTCCGGAATCCGGAATCTGCGCATCCCGACCCTGGCGCAGATGATCCACGAGGCACAGGAGTTCAGTAAACCGAAGCTTAAGCGGCTGACCCGCGAAGCCCTGTTGGAGGGGTTCAACCAATCCGAACGGCTATGGATCGCCCGCACGCACTACCATCTGCGCGGTCCACGGTTCATCGACTTTGCCGAACGGATCGGCGTGGATCGTCATCGGCGTACCAGTTGGTCAAACTGATCCCCTACAAAGCCCCCATCCTGGCGCGATGCGAGGATGAAGGCCGCTACTATGGCTGGGAAACCTGTCTCTATTGGTACGAAAAACCGCCGCGTGGGCGACATCAGGATCGCGATGCCAAGCAAGAATATGGCACGCCACCTGCGATCTTCCGACGGTTCGGCACGCGCTGCACCCTCGATGTCTGTGCGACCGTCGGACGGGCACTGTGCGCCGACTTCATTCCCAAAGCCAAGAATGGGTTGACGCAGGAATGGCATGGCGTCGTGTGGCTCAATCCGCCGTACTCTGGCATCTATCGGTGGGTGGCAAAGGCGGTTGCCTATGCGTGACGGTGGCACCGTGATCGCCTTGCTGCCGGTCTGGTCAGATGCGCCGTGGTTTCACGACTTCATGCCGTTAGGCAAGATCACCCTGCTGCGGGGCAAACTGAGCTACGTCGGCCGGAATGGCTATGCGCCGTTCCCCTCGATGATCGTGGAGTGGAATCCGCAAACGGTGAAGCGGCGCGGCAAGTCATTGGACGTCGTGCGGGACACTGGCCTGTGCGTCGGTGGCATCTATAAGGCGGCCTAGTCAGAGTTCATCGAACTTGGGCAATGGGGGCCAGTCCTTCGGCCACGGCGCGTTCATTGCTGCGGTCGCCTCTTCCGCCGAAATGTCGCGGGCGATTTCGACGCATTTGATCGTGTGTCGAGCGAACGTCTGGGCTTGGGCTTGCGGGCGCTGACGATCCGGCCGCACGGTAACTCCACGGCGGGCTTTTGCTTCCGGGCGCGCTTCGGTCTGTAATCGTAGTGAACGATGGTCACGGGCGGAAATATGGGACCGCTTGGCTGGCCGGTAAAGTATGATGGCTCGCAACGCTTGCGGTCTTGGAGGGTCAGGTTGTGTCAACACGCCCCGTATCCATCTCCTCATTTCTGGCAGAAATCCTGAAAACACACTACGTTTACGAAATAGATATGCTTCAAAAAACGTATGTCTATTTGGCGAACGGTAAATTTGCCTTGGACACGGTTGCCGAAAACGCGCTGATCGAATCGTTCTGTATCCATGCTCGTCAACTCATCGAGTTCTTCGCAAAGAAAAGCTCTGCTAATAGGTTTCGCGCCGACAGTTATGCCGAGACAAATTATGATAGGCTTCGGGCGGACGATGCGCCGCTGAAGACGCTTTGCATGAAGCTGCACAAGCAGATCGCACATCTGGATTCCCCTCAGGAGCGTACATCTGATCCGCGCGAGAAGATCGGACGTCACGAACGGGACCAGTTGCTGACCATTCTGAAAGAGCAGTCGAAGGATTTCAGCGAAAAGCTAAAAGCAGAGTATCGCCGTTTGAATGTGCCCACGATAGTGCAACAAGTCATCACGAACCAGCGCGGGGCGACAACGACTAACTCCCTGTCGATAAACTATCAGGCCGGCTTGGCTGGCCGGTAAATAGCACGCGCGGTCGCCCCTGCCCGTAAGGCTGGGGAGCGTGCGGCGGCGACAGCAGACCGTTGCCCCACCGCGCAAGCCAGGGCACGAGGGATCGGCGGCAGCGATGTCGCCGTTTCTCTGTACGGGTGCTAGATAGGCGTATGATCGACCGACCCCGCAACGAGTACTATTAAGTGCCGAAGTGATCTTCTGGCTCCTCGTGCTGTTGCTAGCAGCATGCGCCGTTGCTCCGCCCCCGGTTCTTGTGAAACCGCCAGGGAAGGATAGCCCTACGTATGAGCAGGTGAAGCAGGACGTAAACGCCATTCAGGCGGGGATGGATACACCGCATCCCGATAAGGGCGCCGAGTACGTGAAGCCGGTGCATTGACTTGACCGATACCGGCACATGGCACCTTCCCCGATCTGCCCAACGACGAACTGGCGGAGTGGATCATGGAGCGGTTCCTGAAATGGGGTCACAGCGACCCATAACGACCCTCAGCGACCCCCACCAGTCCTGGGGCAACCTTGGGGGTAGAATGTCCCCACGATCCCTGAAACCGGCCTTTCTCTGGGAGAGCACCGACTCTCCACCGGAAGCCATTGGAGTTGTCGCGTCGGCGGCACGCTGACCCTGGATGACCTCCGCGAGACGGAGATCGGCGATTGCGTGAGCCGAGTAGGAGCAGGCAGCCCTGAAATCGGGCATCTTCCGACGGCGGGGCTGCGGGCGGTTCTGAGCCGTTAACGATATCCCTGAGACGCCACGTAATTGCCGCCTGTGCCTGCCGGCGCCTGACGGCCATTGGGGCGAAACGGTACATTTGAGCGAATCCGACCGTCTTCGGCATTCTGACCAACCGTTCGTCATTCTGCCGCAGGAGATCGTCATGCCGCCAGCGAAGAAAGCCGCCCCAGCGAAGGCTGCCACACAGGCGACGATCACACTCAAGCACCTCGCCGCCGCGTTGGCAGACAGCCATGAGATGGCGAAGAAACAGGCTGAGGCTGTGCTGGGCGATTTGGTGACGCTGACCACCCGCCATCTGAAGAGGGGCGACAAAATCCGCCTGACCGGTCTCGGCATCCTTCAGGTGCGGAAGCGTGCAGCACGGATGGGACGGAACCCTGCGACTGGCGAGGCCATCAAGATCAAGGCCAGCAAGAAGATCGCATTCCGGCCTGCCAAGGAACTGAAGGAAGCGGTGGTGTAGGCCACGGGCTGTTAGTCTCCCTCGCCGCGCCGATTTCCGCTGGCACGTTGCGGCCAATCGCTTGATCGGGCCGTTGGTCTGTTATTGAAGAAATGCGGCCAGACTTGAAGAAACGGCCTGTTAGCCGGTAAGCAATTGATATCAGTGCATCTCGAACGATAACACTGCCAGACCCTTCGGACTGCCAGTTCGAGTGGTTCTCGCACGAGGGCGAGGCGCGCAAGGCCGGCCTCTCCGAGCAGACCATCGAGACGCTGCGTCACGGCGGCCACAGCTTCGCCGCGCCAGACGAGCAGGCCATCCACGACTACACTATCGAGCTGCTGCTCGACCATCGCGCGACCGACGCGACCTACCGCCGCGTCCTCGACGCATACGGCACCGCCGGCATCGTCGAACTGACCGCGCTGATCGGCTACTACGCGATGGTCGCGCTGACGCTCAACGCACACGAGATCGGTGTGCCCGAAGGTGCCACGCCGCCCTTGCCCGACCTCGGCGCCGCGCATTAGCAATCGCGCCATGACCCAGCGTCCCATCATCGGCGTCACCCTCGATTCCGAGCAGCCCGGCGGCTACTCGAAATACCCCTGGTATGCGATCCGGCAGAACTATGCCGATGCGATCGTCGCCGCCGGCGGCCTGCCGATCGCCTTGCCGCACGATGCATCGCTCGCTGCGGCGTATCTCGACCGCATCGACGCGCTCGTCGTCACCGGTGGCGCCTTCGACGTCGATCCCACGCTGTACGGCGACGCCGACCGCCACGCCACAGTGACACTGAAAGAGAACCGCACCACCGCCGAACTGGCACTCACCAACGGAGCGCTGGCTCGCAACATGCCGGTGCTCGGCATCTGCGGCGGCGAGCAGCTTCTCGCGGTGGCGTTGGGCGGCACGCTGATCCAGCACATCCCCGACGCCTTCGCCGACGCGCTGGAACACGAGCAGCCCAACCCGCGCCACGAGCCCGGCCATGCCGTCGCCGTGCGCAACGGCACGCTGCTGCATCGCATCGTGGGTGCGACGGAGATGCAGGTGAACTCGGCGCATCATCAGGCGGTGCGCGATCCCGGTCCGTTCGCCGTGGTCAACGCGCTCGCGCCGGACCAGGTGGTCGAAGGCGTCGAGGACGCGCGCTATCGCTTCTGTCTCGGTGTGCAGTGGCATCCCGAGTTCTTCATCGACCCCGGCGACCGCCGCATCTTCGACGCGCTGATCGCCGCCTGCCGCGCACGTTGACGCGTCACCGCCTGCCCCTGACACTTCCGGCAACGAGCAGGGAAAACGTGCATGCAGCTTTCCAGACGAACCGCGTTGGGCGCCGGCGCGGCGACACTCGCCCTCGGCGGCCAGCAACGCGCCCGCGCGCAGACGGCGCCGATCCGCATCGGCCTGCTCACCGACTTCTCCGGCCCGTATCGCGACATCAACGGCCCGACCAGCGTCGCCTGCCTCGCACAGGCCGTCGCCGAGTTCGCCGCGGCAAATCCCGAGATCAAGGTGGAGACGATCAGCGCCGACCATCAGAACAAGCCCGACGTCGCCGTCTCGATCCTGCGTTCCTGGTTCGACGAGAGCGGCATCGACATGGTGCTGAATGTCACCAACTCCGCCGTCGCGCTCGCCGCCGTTGGCATCATCACCGACAAGGACAAGGTGTGCATCAACACCTCGGCCGGCAGTTCGGTGCTCACCGGCCCGTCCTGCTCGCGCAACCTGGTACACTGGACCTACGACACCTGGAACCTGTCGCACTCCTCCACCACGCAGGTGATCAAACTCGGCGCCAAGACCTGGTTCTTCGTCACGCCGAACTACGCCTACGGCAAGGCGCTCCAGGCCGATGCGACGAAGTTCATCGAGGCCTCCGGCGGCAAGGTTGTCGGCGCCACCATCTTCCCGTTCCCGGAGACCACCGACTTCTCCTCGTTCATCGTGCAGGCCGCTGGCAGCAATGCCCAGGTGGTGGTGTTCGCAATCGGCGGCACCGATGAGGTGAACTTCATCAAGCAGGCGCAGGAATTCGGTCTGCCGAAGAAGGCGCGCGTTGTCGGCATGACCGGCTTCATCACCGACGTCATCAGCATGGGCCTGCCGGTGGCGCAGGGTCTGCTGATCACCGAGAACTTCTATTGGGATCATAACGATCGCACGCGCGCCTTCTACGCCCGCGTCAAGCCGCGGCTCGCCAGCAGGCGTGTTTCCCAACATGCTGCAGGCCGGCGACTATGCCGGCACGCTGCACTACCTGAAGACCGTGAAGATGATTGGCCCAGAGCGTGCCAAGGGATCGGGACGCGAGGTGGTGGATGCGATGAAGCGCATGCCCACCGACGATGACTGCTTCGGCGTGGGATCGATCCGCGAGGACGGCCGCAAGCTGCATCCCGCCTATCTCTGGCAGGTCAAGAGCCCGGACGAATCGCACGGGCCGGGCGACGTTTACAAGCTTGTCGGCACCACGCCGATCGACCAGGCGTTCCGTCCTCTGGCCGAGGGCGGTTGCCCGTTCGTGCACGCGTGATGGATGGCTGAACCGCCAGCACGCGGCGAACGCATCGCCAAGTGGCTGGCGCGCGCCGGTGTCGCCAGCCGTCGCGATGCGGAGAAGCTGCTGGCGGATGGACGGATACGGCTGAACAACACGCCGGTGACGCATCCCGCCACGTTCGTCGTTCCCGGCGACCTCGTGGTGGTGAACGGCGCGGTGGTCGATGCGCCGGAACGCACGCGACTCTGGCGCCATCACAAGCCGGTCGGCCTGGTGACGACGCATCGCGATCCGCAGGGAAGGCCGACGGTGTTCGACAAACTGCCGCCGGGTATGCCGCGCGTGGTCAGCGTGGGCCGGCTCGATCTCACCAGCGAGGGGCTGCTGCTGCTCACCAATGACGGTGCGCTGGCGAGGCAGCTTGAGCTGCCGGCGACCGGCTGGCTCCGACGCTATCGGGTGCGCGTGCACGGCGTGGCGGATCAGCGTCGCTTGGCGGCCCTGGCCAAAGGCGTCACCATCGAGGGCGTCGCGTACGGCCCGATCGATGCCGGTCTCGATTCACGCAAGGGCGACAATGCGTGGCTCACCGTCAGCCTGCGCGAAGGGCGCAATCGCGAGGTGCGCCGCGTGATGGCGCATCTCGGGCTCGCGGTGACGCGGCTGATCCGCATCGCCTACGGTCCGTTCCAACTCGGCACGCTGCCGCGCGGCGCGGTGGACGAGGTGCCGGCGCGTGTACTGCGCGATCAGTTGCCGCGCGATGCATAGCAAGGATTTAACACGGAGAAGCAGGCGGAGGGCCACGGAGGGCCACGGAGAAGCAAGCAATGCGCTTCGCGCGCAGCGCCATCTACTTCCTCCGTGGCCCTCCGTGGCCCTCGCCACGCTTCTCCGTGTTGAAAATTGCCTTCGCCGCCCGCCGCGCCAATACCACGCATGAGGATCGTAGCCGGCGCATGGCGTGGCCGCGCGCTGATCGCCCCGCAGGGTACTGCCACGCGCCCGACCGCCGACCGCGCCAGGCAGGCGCTGTTCGACATGCTGCTGCACGCCCCCTGGGGCGGTCGCGACGCTATTGTTGGCGCGCAAGTGCTCGACGTCTTCGCCGGCACCGGCGCGTTCGGCCTCGAGGCCCTGTCGCGCGGTGCCGCGCATGCCAGCTTCGTCGAGCACGACCGCGCGGCACTCGCCGCACTGCGTGCCAACATTGCCGCCTGCCGCGCGCAGGATCGCAGCACGATCCTCGCCGTCGACGCGCTCACGATCCCACCTGGCGAACCCGCGAGCCTGGTGTTCCTCGATCCGCCGTACCACCACGACCTCGTGTCGAGTGTCGTCGCACGGCTGCATGAAGCAGGTCGCCTCACGCCCGACACGCTGCTGATCGCCGAGACCGCGCGCGACGAGGCGCTGCCGATCGCGTTCCCGTTGCTCGCCGAACGCAGCTACGGTGCCGCGCGGATCAGCGTCTGGCGCGAATCATGATCCCGGCCACCCGCCGCCCCAGCCGTCCGCATGCACTACGTCGGCGAGCGGCTTGCGCGACAGCGGGCCGAATGGATCGATCGGCCAGCCGATCGGCATCATGGCGAAGCTGTCCACGTCGTCGGGCAGGCGCAGCAGCGCGCGCAGCTCGGCCTCGCAGCGGATGTGGTTGGTGGTGATCGTCGTCCCGAGCCCGAGCGCGCGGCAGGCGAGGATGACGTTCTGCACCGCCGGATAGATGCTGGCGCCGCGAATCCGCTCCGCATAGGCAAGCTCCGCCTGACGATCGACACCCTGCGCCTGTGGCACGAACGGCCGGTGCAGGCAGGGGATCAGGATCACCGGCGCGTCGCCCATGTGCTCCCACAGATGCGCCCCGGTGGTCATGAACCGGTGGAACTGAGCCTCGGTGAGATGATCCGGCCGCCCCTTCGCGGCGTACATCGCCGAGGCGATGTCGGAGGCCTTGCGGTAGATCGCCCCAAGCGCGCGCCGCACCGCCGGATCGCGCACCACCACAAAGGCCCAGTTCTGCGCGTTGCCGGCGGTCGACGCGCGGATCGCCGCGTCGAGCACCTGGGTGATCAGCGCCTCGGGCACCGGATCGGGTTTCAGCCGACGCAATGACCGCGCGCTGTAGATCGCCTCGAACAGTCCGATGTCTGGCATTGCCGTTCAGGACCCCGCCTCGATGATGTCGCCGAACAGCGCCCAGGTCTTGCCGTCCCAGCGCTCCAGCCGCATCGCCTTGATCGGCCGATGATCGGTATGGCTCGTGCTGGCCTTGATCCCCGGCAGCACCGTCGGCAGCTCCAGTCCGTGCAGGTTTTCCGCCTGTTTCATGACGTTCTCGCGCGAGAAGTCGCCGTTGCACTGCCTCAGCACCTGCATCATCGTCTTCGCCGCGGCGTAGGCATACACGTAGTTGGCGTCGGTCAGATCGGCGCCCGGCATGTTCTTCGCCATGAAGTCGCGCCATTCCTTCATGCCGGGATCATTGTCCCACTGGTGGTCGGTCGGATCCTTCAGATAGCCGGTGCTGATCAGCCCGATCGCATTGTCGGCGCCCGCCGGCGTGATCACCGAGCCCACCGAGATCGACACGTTGCTCATGAAGAACATCGGCTTCCAGCCGAGATCGTGCACCTTGCGGATCGCCTGCGCAGCGAATTTCGGTGCGGCGGCCACCACCAGCACGTCGGCGCCCGAACCCTGCAACGTGGTGATCTGGCTGTCGATCGTGGGATCAGTCGGCTCGTAGGTGGCCTCTGTCACCATCTTGGCGTAGCGGTCGCCGAACACCGCGTGCAGGCCGAACAGGTAGTCCTTGCCGAAATCGTCGTTCTGATACAGCACGGCGACCTTGGCGTCCGGCTTCTGCTGCAGGATGTACTTGGCGTAGATCTGCGCCTCGGTGCGGTAGTCGGGCTGAAAGCCGGTGGTCCACGGATACTGCTTCTCGTCGCCCCACTTCGCCGCACCGGTCGCGACGAACAGATGCGGCACCTTCTTCTGGTTCACGTAGCGCACGATCGCCGAATTGGTCGGCGTGCCCAGCGTGTTGAACAGGAACGCGACCTGGTCCTCCTCGACCAGCCGGCGCACCTGCTCGACGGTCTTGGGCGGGCTGTAGCCATCGTCCAGCGAGATGAAGTCGATCTTGTGCCCGGCGATGCCGCCCTGCTCGTTGATCATCTTGAAATACGCGGTCTCCAGCTTGCCGATCGGGCTGTAGGACGAGACCGGACCGCTGTACGGCATGGTGTTGCCGATCTTGATCTCTGTCGCGGTGACCCCAGGGCTGTCCGCCATCGCGCCAGCCGACAGGCACGCCGTCATCGTGGCGCCAGCGGCCGCCATCAACCATCGTTGCATCGTTTGTTTCCCCCCTGGTTGCCTCAACGCTCGCGCAGCCCTTCGCGCAACCGCCCCATCGCGCGTTCAATGCGCTCGGCCGACTGCGCGAAACAGATGCGCAGATAGCCCTCGCCGGCAGCACCGAACGCCACACCCGGCGCCACCGCGACCTTGTGGTCAATCACCAGTCGCTTTGCCAGAGCCAGGCTGTCTGACAGCCCGTCGACACCGACGAACGCGTAGAAGGCGCCGACTGGCGGAGCAAAGCGCACACGATTGAGGTCCGCGAGCGAGTCGCCCACCAATCCGCGACCGGTCGCACAATGGGCGCGGAACCGCTCGACGCCGCCGGCATCGCCCAACGCCGCAAGGCCCGCACGCTGGATGAACGGCGCCACGCCGGAATGCGTCACCTCCACCAGTTCGGTCACGGCATCGCGCGCGCCCTGCGGCACGACCAGCCAGCCCAGGCGCCAGCCGGTCATGACCCAGGCCTTCGAGAAGCTGTTGCAGACGATCACGCGATCGTCCGGTGCTGCGATATCGAGCAGCGACGGCGCGGCCGCCGCCCCGTCGTACACCAGGCGCGAATACACCTCGTCCGCGATCAGCCACACCCGCCGCCGCCGCGCGATGTCGAGGATCTGCACCAGTTCGTCGCGCGTCGCGGTCCAGCCGGTCGGGTTGTTGGGGCTGTTCAGGATGAACACGCGCGCGCCCTCCAGCATGCGGTCGAGCCGGTCGAGGTCCAGGTGAAAGCCGCCGTCGGGCAGCGCGGTCAGCGGCAGTTCGTCCACCACCGCGCCACGCAGCCGCGCCGCGTTGCCGACATTCGGCCAGGCCGGGCTGTGCAGCACCACGCGGTCACCGGCGCGCACGGTCGCCGCCAGCGCGACCGAGACCGCGGTCATGCCCGACGCGGTGATCTGGACGCGCGCCTCCGCGACGGGACGGTCGTGCAGCTGTCGTCAGGTACTCCGCCAGGGCGGAGCGCAGTTCCGGCAGGCCGCGCACATCCGGATAGCGCGTCTCGCCAGCATCGAGCGCCGCGACGGCGGCTTGGTGCGCCACAGCAGGGCTGGGCCAGTCGGACTCGCCGAAGCACAGCAGATCGGCGTCCGGCGTGGCGAAGGCGATGCGGGCCACTTCCAGGATCAGCGAGCCGGGGATGCGGGTGATGTCCATGTCTCGCTCGCCCATCATCTCGCTCGCTCACCGCCGGCCGAACAGCCGCTCAATCTCGGCCTTGGAAAGCTTCAGGAAGGTCGGCCGCCCATGGCTGCACGTGGCGGCTCGGGGCGTTGCCTCCATCTGCCGCAGCAGCGCATCCATCTCCGCCCCGTTGAGCCGCCGTCCGGCGCGGATCGAGCCATGGCACGCCAGCCGCGCGATCACCGCATCCAGCCGCGCCTGCAAGGCCGTCGCTTCGTCCAGCTCCGCCAACTCGTCGGCGAGGTCGCGCACCAGCGGCCCGGGCTCCGGCGAACCGAGCGCCGCCGGCAGCGCGCGCACCATCACCGCGCCTGGCCCGAACGCCTCGATCTCCAGACCCAGTCGCGCCAACTCGGCGCCGCGCGCCAGCAGCCGCGACGCATCGGCCGTCGGCAGGTCCACGACCGCCGGCAGCAGCAGCGGCTGCGTGCGCACGCCGCCATCCAGCATCTGCTCGCGCAGCGCCTCGTGCGTCAGCCGCTCATGCGCGGCGTGCTGATCGACCAGCACCAGCGCGCCGTCGGAGGCGACCGCGATCACGTAGGTGTCCAGCACCTGCGCCACCGGCGCCCCTAAAGGGTGATCCTCACGCGGCTCGGCGGCCGGCAGCAGACGCGCGGCCGGCGCGGCGCCGAACGCAAGCTGTGTCTCGGCCATGCCGGGCAGCGGGACGGACGCATAAGGCACCCGCGACGGTCGCGAATACATGAGATGCAGCGAGGGCCGCGGCGCGGGCAGCGACGTGCCGGCCCCACCCGCCAGCGCGCGACCGATGCTGCCGATCACCAGCGCGCGCACCGCGCCGACGTCGCGAAACCGCAGCTCGGTCTTCGCCGGGTGCACATTCACGTCCAGTTCGTCCGCCGGCAGGTCGAGCCACAGCGCCACCATCGGATGGCGTCCCACCGCGATCACGTCGCGATAGGCGACCCGCACCGCGCCCTTCAGCACCGGATCGGCGACCGGCCGGCCGTTGACCGTCAGCGCCTGCGCCGCCGCCGTAGCGCGGGTGACCGCCGGCGAGCAGGCAAAGCCGGCGATGCGCAACACACCGCGTTCCCCCGCCACCGCGACCATCGCCTCCGCCGCCTCTGCGCCGAACAGCGCCGCGACACGTTCGGCCCGGTCCTGGCGCGGCAGATCGAACGCGACCCGTCCGTCGCATTCAAGCCGGAACGCCACCTCGGGCGCAGCCAGCGCCAGGCGTCGCACCGCGGCCTCTGCGTGCTCCGCCTCGGTGCGCGGATGCTTGAGGAACTTGCGCCGCGCCGGCGTGGCAAAGAACAGGTCGCGCAAAACGACGCGCGTCCCGACGGCGCCGGCGGCAGGCGAGACATCCGACACGGCACCGCCCTCGAGGCGGATCTCCGAGGCATGCGCCGCACCGGGCGGGCGCGAGGTGATGGCAAGCCGCGCCGCCGCGCCGATCGAGGGCAGCGCCTCGCCGCGGAAGCCCAGGGTGGCGATATGCACCAGGTCGTCGTCGGCCAGCTTCGAGGTGGCATGGCGCAGCACCGCCAGCGCCAGGCCGTCGGCGTCCATGCCGCTGCCGTCGTCGGTCACCTCGATGCGGTCGATGCCGCCGCCATCCAGCGCCACCGTGATCCGCGTGGCGCCCGCATCGAGCGCGTTCTCCACCAGCTCCTTCACCGCCGCCGCCGGGCGCTCGATCACCTCGCCGGCGGCGATGCGGTTGACGGTGTGGGGCGGCAGGATGCGGATCGCCGGCATTGCGCTCAGGCCTGCCCAAAGCAAATGTCGCAGCGCCGGTGCCGCCGGTAGGTAAGCAGGATTTTAACACGGAGGAGACGGAGGGCCACGGAGGGCCACGGAGGAAGCGAATGGCGCTTCGCGCGAAGCGCAGTCTTGCCTTCTCCGTGGCCCTCCGTGGCCCTCCCTGCCTTCTCCGTGTTGAAATCCTTAAGGACCCAAGCGGCCACGCGCAGGCGTCTTCCCGCGCGAGCGCGACAGCCCATGCCTCCCGAGTCGATGCCTGAAATCATCACCGTCTTATACGCCGGTCAGCGCGCCGTCCCACGCAGATTCCGGCATCCGCCCAGCCTCAGCCCCGAACCCTCAGATCGCGATCGCATACGCCGGCCGCCGCGGATCTGCGCCGGACGCGATCAGCCCGGTCCGCGGATCGGCCAGCACCGCCTCCACCGACCCGGCGAGCCAGGTCCACGCCGGCCACGCCTTCACATCGTGCCCGCGCGCCGCCAGATCGGCCCGCACCGCAGGATCGATCCGCCCCTCGACCGCCAGCCGTCCCGGGAAATATTCGAACGGCGCGAACGACGACGGGAACGAGTAGCTGGCAACGCGCGGCGCCTCGATCGCGTCCTGCACCTCCATGCCATGCTGGAAGATGTTGAGCAGCACCTGGAGCATCGCCTGGGTCTGCACGTCGCCGCCCGGCGTGCCGAACGGCATGACCCCGCCCGCCGCGGTCACCACCATCGCCGGATTGGGCGTGAGCCGCGGCCGCTTGCCCGGTGCGACGCCGGCGGGATGCCGCGGATCGGGCCGGCTCTGCGAGCCGCGCCCCGACGGCGTGATGCCGAGGCCCGGCACCACCGGCACATTGCCCGAGCCATCCGACGGCGTGGCGCTGAACGCATTGCCCCAGCGATCCACCACGCAGCAGTACGACGTATCCGCCTCCACCTTCGGCAGCTCGGCCGGGCTGGCCAGATGCGGCAGGTTGGTGCGGTCGAGTGGCGCCGGCATCTCGCCGAACGCGCGGTCGTCGCGCACCGCGGACGCCCGGCGGGCGATGGTCGCCGGATCGAGCAGATGCTGGATCGGCACATCGACGAACGCCGGATCGCCGAAGTGATACTCGCGGTCGGCCATCGCCAGGTTCACGCATTCGGCGATGCGATGCAGGTAGGTGGCCGAATTGTGCGGCAGATCGGCGATGCCGACACGCTCCAGCAGCGCCAGCGCCTCGAGCAGCGCGGGCCCCTGGCACCACGGGCCGCAGGTGATCACCTCGTGGCCGCGCCAGGCCCGCCGCACCACCGGCTCGATGCGGGAATGGTACTCCGCAAGGTCGTCCATCGCCAGATAGCCGCCCTCCTGTTGATGGAAGCGGACGACCTCGCGCGCGATGTCGCCGCGGTAGAAGGCGTCGTGCGCCGCGCGCAGCCCCGCCTCGCGGTCGCCACCGGCGGCACGGTCCTGGTCGGCCATGAACTGCAAGGTGCGCGCCAGATCGGACTGCACGAACTTCTCGCCCGACTGCGGCACGCGCCCGCCGGGCAGGAAGATCGCGGTGTTGGATGGCCAGCGCCGGTATTCGTGCTCGTGCGCGGCGATCGAGACGGCGAGCAGCGGGTACACCGCGAAGCCCTCGCCGGCGTAGCGGATCGCGTACGACGCGACATCGGCGAAGCGCATCGTGCCGTGACGCCGCAGCGCGGTGATCCAGGCATCCGGTGCCGCGGGAATGACGGTGCGCAGCACGCCGTCGGGGATCTTGCCGCCGTGCTCGCGCATGAAGATGTCGGCCGGCAGCTTCTTCGGCCACCAGCCGAGACCGGCGATGCTCTCGACCTGGCCGTTCGCCAGCCGGATCATGATCGGGGCCACACCGGCGACGTTCACCAGGTCCGGCTGCAGCACGCCGAGTGCGATGCCCGCCGCACAGCCGGCGTCGACCGCGTTGCCGCCGGCTTCCAGGATCGAAAATGCAGCCGCGGCGGCAAGGTAATGACCGGCGGAAACCGCGTGACGTGTGCCGTAGACGGTCGGGCGATGGCTCATGTTGGCCTCCGGAAGCGACTGCACCCGAGCGTGCGTCAAACCGCGCGCAGCGTCCAGTTCTTGTCCCCGGCGATGCGGCCTAGTCTCGCACTCAGACCATCAGGATGACCGCCATGCGCGCCGCCGCTCTGAGCTCACTCGTGCTGATCGCCCTCACGCTGTCCGCCGCAGCGCAGACCCGCATCAATTCGATCAACACCAACTTTCGCTGGCTCGGTCCGGACGACAAGATCGTTGTCGAGCGCTACGACGATCCCAAAATCGCCAATGTGTCGTGCTACATGTCGCGAGCCGAAGCGGGCGGGATCAAGGGTGGTCTCGGATTTGCCGAAGACCCGAGCCGGTTCTCGATCGCCTGCCGCGCGGTCGGTCCCGTCACCGTGCCGGAGCGATTGGCGAAGTCCGAGGTGATCGGCTTCGCCTCAGCCTCACTGTTCTTCAAGACATTCCAGATCCATCGCGCCGTCGACGCGGAGAAGAATGTGCTGGTCTACACAGTCGTGAGCACGAAGCTCATCAATGGCTCGCCGTTCAACAGCATCAGCGTCGTGCCGCTGGCCGCGCGGTGACGGGGCGCCGCTATCCCAGCCGAACCGGATTCTCGCCGGAGAAGCGCGGATTGCGGATCGGATAGAACGCATAGCCGAAGCCGACCTGATCCAGCGAGCCGATCGGCAGCACCTTCGGCATCACGATGGCAACCGCCGCGACGCCGCGATGCCGCCGCCCGACCGCCTGGAACGCCGCGTGGATCGCGTCCACCACCATCTGATCGAAGTCCGGCTGGAAGATCGATGCAGCGAGCACCACGATCCCCGGCCTGGCGCGGTTCACCCGCCCCTGCGCCGACGCCAGGGCATCCACCACCGCTGCGGTCAGGACTTCGGGGCTGCGCCGCGCCCGCTCCCGCCATTGCAGCAACGCCGGTGCAAGCAGTGCGAGTGACAGCGGTTCGTCGGCGGCGGTGGTGAAATGCAGATCCACCTCGCTGTCCGACGGCCAAAACCCGACGCGGTTGCCCGCATCGTACAGCAGCTTCGCCGTCGCGAAGCCGGTCACGGTGCGAATGAACCGGTCGGGTTGTGCGAGCGGCGCCGCCAGTCGCGCCAGCAGCGGATGCTGGCCCCAGCACAGCATCAGATGATGCAGCGCCGTGACATGCAGTGCCGCCAGGGCATCCTCGTCCTGATACCGCCAGCTCCAGTCCGGCAGGTCGATCCGATCGCGCAGGCGCAGCAGGCCCCATGCGAACGGATATGGCCCAAGTTCGGCCCCCATGGCGGGGGGCGAGGCAGCCGCATGCGCCGCGAGCCGGCCACCGGTCAGCCGATCGTAGTCTGCGGCGGCCGCCTCCAACATCGCGCGCGACAGCGGCAGCGGTTCGTCCGGCAGCGAGCGCGGTCGGGTCAGCGCGTAGTCGCGTGTGACCGCCTCCTCGCAGGCGAGCACGGTGCCACGGGCAATGTCGGTCGTGGTGACGGCAGGCGTCTGCGCCGCCACGACCGGAACCGCCGCGCGTGGCAGGATCTCGCCGTCGGGCAGAGCGGGTGTGCTGCTGACCGCGCCGCAGCGAAAGCACTGGATGCGGATCGCGAGGAAGTTGCCTGGCAGGTAGCGCTCGATCAGCACCGCGCCGCAACGGCACGCCAGTTCACCGATGCCGACACCGCGAAACACGGGCGCCGCCCCGATCTGGATGACGTGCGGAGCGTCCAGATCCGCTTCGATCGCTAGAATATCCCTTCCAGCCACGCCCGCTGCTTCGGCTGGACGATCGGCGTGTCCCCGGTCTCCTGGCTCTGGCCCAGCGCCGCATTCTCACGCAGGCGCTGCGCCTCCTTTTGCGGATCGATCACGACCCCGGGCTTTGGCGGCGTGCGCCAGAACATCAGCTTGCCGGCGATGCTCTGTGTCGGCTGGTCGCGCTGGGCCTCCTGGTCCACCTCGGTGCGGATCCCCGGGGCCGCCGGCGGCCCCGCTGCCTGCAGCAGGGCCTGTTGCCCGGGGCTGGTTCCCGCGGGTGGGGTGCCGAGGGCCATCTGCGGCACCAGCGCGAGTTCGGCCTTGGTGCGTTCGGACTGCTCCTGCGGCCGCGTCTCGCCGGGACGCGGCGGCGGCAGGGCGAAGCTGGTCGGCATCGCCAGCGGCGCCCGGGTTGTGACGGCGAATTCGTCGGGAGGATCGTGGATGAAGCCCAGGGTGCGGCCGAACTTGTCGCTGCTGCAGCCGGCAACCACCGCGGTGCAGGCGGCCAGTGCGAGAGTCGTCGCGACTCGTCTGTTCGAGGGCGGCATCGCCCGCTCTCTTAGCCGGAGACCGTGCCGGTTCGCAAGAATGTCACGGAGTGGAGCTGGCGCTGCGCGCGCGGGGCAGCAGGCCGTCGATCACCAGTGCCGCGACACCGCAGACGATGGCCGCATCCGCCACGTTGAACACGTACCAGGACCAGTCACCCAGATGGGCATGGATGAAGTCCACCACGGCGCCGAAGCGCAGGCGGTCAATCACGTTGCTGAGTGCGCCGCCCACGATGGCACCGAGTGCGATCGCCACCAGGCGCGATTCGGCGCGGCGGAGCCAGACGACCAGACCGACGACCACGGCGAGTGCGACGGCTGCGAGCAGCAGGTAGCTCCAGTGGCCGGAATTCGTCAGCAGGCCGAAGGTGACGCCGCGATTCCACACCATCGTCAGGTTGAGGACCGGCAACACGACGATCTGGCCAATGGCGGGGAGGTCGACGACATTGAGGATCCACCATTTGCTGGCCTGATCGGCGGCGAGCACGACCAGCGCCGCGGCAACGCCCAGGAGAGAAAGGCCGTTGCGGGTCATCGTGCTGCCTTCTCCCCCTCCCGTTGCGGGAGGGGGCCGGGGGGAGGGGGCCGTGCCATCAGGCCCGACAGACCAGCCCGGATTCCACCGCATCGGCACAGCGCGCGCACAGCGCCGGATGCCCGCCCTGCTTGCCCACCTCCGGCAGCACGCGCCAGCAGCGCGCGCACTTGTCGCCGGGCGCCGGACTGATCGTCGCCAGCGGTTCGCTCTCGTCGGCCACGACCCGCACGTTCGATACGATGGCGATCTCGGCCCATTCATCGGCTGCAAGCAGCCCCGCGTGCGCCGCACTCAGCGGCAGTGTCACCGATGCCTGCAGCGACGACCCGAGTGTGTTGGCGCGCCGCGCCTCCTCGATCGGCACGGTGATCCGCCGCCGGATGGCGCGGATCGTTTCCCAGCGCGTCGCCAGCGCGTCATCCCGCCACTCGGCCGGCAGCTCAGGGAACAGCTCCAGATGCACGCTGTCCTGCTCGCCGAACCGCGCGCACCACGCCTCTTCCGCGGTGAAGCACAGTACCGGCGCGAGCCACGTGGTCAGGCAGCGATGCAGGTGGTCCAGCACGGTGCGCGCGGCACGCCGACGCAGGCTGTCGGGGCGGTCGCAGTAGATCGCGTCCTTGCGCACATCGAAGTAGAACGCCGAGAGATCGGTGGCGCAGAAGTTGTGCAGTTCCGGATACACGCCGGTCCAGTCATAGCTCTGAACCGCCGCACGGATGCGCTCGTCGAACTCCGCGAGCCGGTGCAGCACCCACTTCTCCAGCTCCGGCATGTCCTCGTACGGCACGCGCTCCGCATCAGTGAAACCGGCCAGGCTGCCCAGCAGCCAGCGCAGCGTGTTGCGCAGCCGGCGATACAGCTCGACCTGCTGCTTCAGGATCTCCGGCCCGATGCGCAGATCCTCGGACGTGTCCGACATCATCACCCAGAGCCGCAGGATATCGACGCCGAACTTGTCCGCGACCTCCTGCGGTGCGGTGACGTTGCCCAGGGACTTCGACATCTTGCGTCCCTGCTCGTCCATCACGAAGCCGTCGGTCAGGATCGCCTTGAACGGCGCGTCGCCGCGCGTGCCGACGGCCTCCAGCAGCGAGGACTGGAACCAGCCGCGATGCTGGTCCGAGCCTTCGAGATACAGATCGGCCGGCCAGGGCAGGTTGCGCGCTTCCAGCGTGAACGCATGGGTCGAGCCTGATTCGAACCAGACATCGACGATGTCCATCACCTGCTCGTAGTCGTCCGGGTTGCGCTCGTTGCCGAGGAAGCGCGATGGCGGCGACGAGTACCAACTGTCGGCGCCCTCGGTCCTGAACGCCTCGACGATGCGTGAAACCACGGCGGGATCGCGCAGCGGCTCGCCGGTGCGCTTGTCGACGAACACGGTGATCGGCACGCCCCAGGCGCGCTGGCGGCTGATGCACCAGTCGGGCCGGCTGGCGACCATCGAGCCCAACCGGTTGCGTCCCCCCTCCGGCACGAAATGCGTCGCCGCGATCGCCTCCAGCGCCTTCTCGCGGATGCGCTCCGGGCCGTCGAGCCGGATGAACCAGTTCGGCGTTGCGCGGAAGATCAGCGGCGCCCTGGACCGCCAGGAATGCGGATAGGAGTGCACGAGCTTGCCGCGCCCCAGCAGCCCGCCCGCCTCGTCGAGCCTGGCGGCAACCTGATCGTGCGCCTTGTAGACGTGCAGCCCGGCGAACAGCGGCACCCACGCATTGAACGTGCCGTCATCGCCGACCGTATCCGCCACTTCCAGTCCGTGCTCGCGCCCCAGCACGAAGTCGTCCTCACCGGCGTTCGGCGCGATGTGCACCAGGCCTGTGCCAGCCTCGGTGGTAACGAAATCGCCGAGCAGCAGCGGCACATCGAAATCGTAGCCACGACCGCGCAGCGGATGCGCGCAGACGGTGCCGATCAGCTCGCCGCCCTTCAGCACGTGCACCAGGTGATGCGCGGCGATGCCGACTTCCTTGACGAACTGTGGCGCCAGTTCCAGCGCGACCACCAGCTTCTCGCCGACGCGCGCGTTCGAGTTCGGCTCCACCGCATCGACGTGCATCACCGCGTAATCGAACGTCTCGCCGGCGGCTATCGCGCGGTTGCCCGGGATGGTCCACGGCGTCGTGGTCCAGATCACCAGCGCCGCGTCTCGCAGTTCGGGCTTCGCTGCCCGCACGACGGGGAACCGCACCCACACCGTGTGCGACGTATGATCGTGGTACTCCACCTCCGCCTCGGCCAGCGCGGTCTTCTCGACCGGTGACCACAGCACCGGCCGCAGCCCGCGATACAGCGCGCCGTTCAGCAGGAACTTGCAGATCTCCGCCGCGATCGCCGCCTCCGAGGGATGGTCCAGCGTGGCGTAGCGTTCGCGCCAGTTGCCTTCGACGCCGAGACGGCGGAACTCCGCCATCTGCACCGCCATCCAGTGCTCCGCATAGGCGCGGCACTCGGCACGGAAGTCGAGCACCGGGACCGCGTCCTTGTCCTTCTTCGCCTCGCGGTACTGCTCCTCGATCTTCCACTCGATCGGCAGGCCGTGGCAGTCCCAGCCGGGGATGTAGTCGGCGTCGTAGCCCGCCATCTGGCGGGTGCGGTTGATGACGTCCTTGTGGATCTTGTTCAGCGCGGTGCCGATATGGATGTTGCCGTTCGCATAGGGCGGGCCGTCGTGCAGGATGAATTTCGGCCGCCCGCGCGAGGCGGCGCGCAGACGCGACCACAGGTCCATCTGCTCCCAGCGCGCGAGGATCTGCGGCTCGCGCTTCGGCAGGTCGCCGCGCATCGGGAACGATGTCTGCGGCAGGAACACGGTGTCGCGGTAGTCGCGTTGGGCAGGATCGGCGGGGGCGTCGTTCATGGCTTATCCGGACGGCTGATGCCGTTTTTTGGGGTGGGCGGAGCGCGTGCTTGATCCCGGGGCTCAGCGAGCCGCCGGGCCGGTAATTCGCGCCTGCCTATACACCTGGGCCATGGGCCGGACTATGGGGATGTGGCCTGGCCTGGGCAAGCGGCCGGCGCGCATGGCGCCCACCCGATCAAGCCTCCAAAAGTGTGAACCAGCTCATAGGAAGCCGCCCGACCGCCGGGCAAAGTCGAGGCCATCCAATAACGGAATCGTGATTTCCGCGCGGCCGGGTCACAGAAGAGTCTGTGCAGCGGTGTACCAATAGAGAGCTCGGCGATGGATGCCTACAACCAAGAGCACCGCCTGCTGCGCATCGATACCGTGCTGGGCAAGGACCACGTGCTGTTGGTGTCGTTGCGTGGCCGTGACGCGATTTCGTCCTGCTTCTTCTACGATCTGGAGCTGGCATCCACTGACGCGAACATCCGCCCCGACGCCGTCCTCGGCACGGCCGCCACCATCTGGTTGAACGACGCCGCCGGCCTGAGCGCGCCGGTGAACGGCATCATCGCGGAGTTCGCCATGACGCAGCGGGCCGGTCGCGGCCTGAGCATGTATCGCCTCCGCCTGGTGCCGAGTTTGTGGCTGCTCACCCGCACCAGTGACTGCCGCATCTTCCAGGACAAGTCCGTCCAGCAGATCGTCGATCAGGTGCTGTCCGATTTCGGCGTGAGCAAGAAGGCGTGGCGCCTGAATGGCGAGCACCAGAAGCGCGACTACTGCGTGCAGTACCGCGAGACCGCGCACGACTTCATCTGCCGCCTGCTGGAGGAAGAGGGCATCTACTTCTACTTCCTCCACGACGACCACAGCCACACCGTGGTGTTCAGCGACAACAACCGCGGGCTGACCAAGTGCTCCAACGACAAGATCGCGGCCTCGCCGGAGCCCGGTGCAATGGGCGGCATCTGGGAATGGCAGGACACATACCACTTCCGCAGCAGCCAGTGGGCACTCGGCGACTACAACTTCGAAACGCCGTCGACCTCGCTGACCACCAACAAGAAGACCATCAACACCGTGCTGGCGAAGCAGAAGTTCGAGATGTTCGACTATCCCGGCCGCTATCAGGCAAAAGGCCCGGGCGACACCGCCACCAAGCTGCGCATCGAATACGAGGAGGCGGCCTATCAGGTGATCGCCGGCGAAGGTGCCTGTGTCGGCTTCGACGCCGGGACCTATTTCACCATCGCGAACGCCGAGGGCGACAATAAGAGCAAGGAGTATCTGCTGACGTCGGTCGAGCACACCGCCGAGGACTGGAGCCTGATTTCGCAGGACGCCAAGCCGGCGACCTACACCAACCGTTTCACCTGTGCGCCGCGTTCGGTGCCGTATCGGCCGGAGGTGAAGACGAGCTGCCCGCGCATTCACGGCACGCAGACCGCCGTGGTGACCGGACCGGGTGGTTCGGAGATCTTCACCGACAAGTACGGCCGCATCAAGGTGCAGTTCTTCTGGGACCGGCAGGGCAAGAAGGACGAGCACAGCTCGTGCTGGGTGCGCGTGGCGCAGAGCTGGGCCGGTCGGAGTTTCGGCACGTGGTTCCTGCCGCGCATCGGCCAGGAGGTCGTGGTGACTTTCCTGGAGGGCGACCCCGACCGGCCGCTTGTCGTCGGCTCCGTCTACAACGCCGAGATGACGGTGCCGTTCGCCCTGCCGGCCAACAAGACGCAGAGCGGGCTGCGTACTCACTCGTCCATGGGCGGCAGCGGTGCCAACTGCAACGAGTTCCGCTTCGAGGACCGCAAGGGGTCCGAGATGGTGACCTTGCACGCCGAGAAGGACCTCGAGACGCAGACCGAGCACGACGCGCAGCACTGGGTGGGGCACGACGAGACCACCACGGTCGACAACAACCGCACCGAGACGGTGCACGCCAACGAGACGATCACCATCGACAAGAACCGCACCGAGACGGTGCACATGAACGAGACGGTGAACGTCGACATGAACCGCTCGCATACCGTGGCGCTGAATGAGGCGCTGACGGTCGGTGTGGCGCGCGCGCATACGGTGGGTGCGGCGGAGGCGATCACCGTCGGGGCGGCGCAGACCATCACCGTGGGCGCCGAGCAGAACACGGCGGTGGGTGCCTCGCAATCGACCGAGGTGGCGGACAACCGCTCGGTGTCCGTCGGCAAGGATCAGACGATTTCGGTGTCCGGCAGTGAGACTGTTTCGGTCACCAAGGATCGCTCCACCAACATTGGCGAGAACGAGACGCTGGAGGTGGGCAAGAAGATCGCCATCACCGCCGGCGATGAGATCGTGCTGAATACCGGCTCGGCGACGATCACGATGAAGAAGAACGGTGATATCACCATCGAAGGCAAACAGATAACCATCAAGGGGTCGGGCGATGTCGTCATTAAAGGACAAAAAATCCTCCAGAACTGACAAGGTTGCCGCTGCCGCGACGGCGCCGGCCGAGGTCGTCATCGGACGGATCGTCAGTGTCGGCGACGATGGCGCACCGGTGGTGGATTTCGCCGGCAATCCGGCCGGCGAGCCGGTGCGCGCGATGGCCACCGCGCGCTATGACGATGTGTCACCCGGTGCGTCGGTGGCGCTGATGTTCGTTGAGGGTGATCGCGCGCGGCCCTTGGCGATTGGCGTGATCGCGCCGCAGGAGCCGGCGTCCACGGCCGCGCTGGAGGAACGCCTGACCTTCACCGCGGCGCGCGAGATCGTGCTGCAATGCGGCCGCGCCAGCCTGGTGCTGACCCGCGCCGGCAAGGTGCTGGTGCGCGGCGCCTACGTGTCGCTGCGCTCGTCCGGGATGCAGCGCATAACCGGCGCCTCGGTGCAGATCAACTGAGGCGCCGCCTATGAAACTTCTCAACAAGTCGAGCATGGCGGCAGGATACACCGTCATGCTGGACAAGGCCGGCAGCGAACACGCTGTGGTGGTGGTTAAGGGGACATTCACTATCCCTCGGGCGGGCAGAGCGCCGAGACTTGCAGATGAGCAGTTGCCAATCGTCGATGCCGATCTGTTCACCGGCGAGCCGGCCCGCTCGGCGACCTTGGCGGAATGCGACTACGTGCTAGAGAAGCCACGCTGCGATGTGCTGCTGAATGGTGCCGCCTATGCGCCGGGCGGCCGGCCAGTGGAGCGCATTGCTGTCGGCTTACAGGTGGGCGCCTGGCGCAAGTCGTTTGTCGTGTGGGGCAATCGGGAATGGCGACGTGCGGGCGTCGGCTACGCGCCGAGCACGCCAGAGCCCTTCGAGCGCATGCCAGTCTCCTACGACAATGCGTTCGGCGGCATCGACGCAGCGATGCGCGATCCGGCACAGCATGGCACGTATCTGCCCAACCCGGTCGGCCGCGGCTGGCATAAGCACATTTATCCCGAATTGGTGGTCGGCAAGCCGGTGGCGAATACCGAGGAGATCGGCGATCCGGTGCGCGACCCGGGTGGTAAGTATCGACCTATGGCATTTGGTCCGATCGGTCGCGGGTGGCCTTCGCGCATTGGCTATGCCGGCACCTACGACCAGAACTGGATCGACAACGTCTTTCCGTTTCTGCCTGCTGATTTCGATGCCCGCTACTTTCAGTGCGCTTCCGATGACCAGCAGATTGCCTACCCGCAGGGTGGCGAGACCGTACTGCTGGTGAACCTGACGCCGGACGGGCGACGCGAATTTGTGCTGCCGTCGGCCGAAATGCCGATCGTGTTCTTCCGCCGTCGTGCCGATCGTGTGGCGATGAACGGCACTCTGGACACGCTGCTGTTCGAGCCGGACGCCGAGAGGTTCAGCATGGTCTGGCGCGCGAGTCTGCGACTGCAGCGCGACATATTCGAAGTTCCGCAGGTGACGGTAGGACGGATGACGCGCGCCTGGTGGCGGTCGATTGAGACCGGCAAGAACTTCCGGTCGATCGCGTCGATCGTGCGTCAAAGGGCGGCCGAACGGGAGAGTGCCTGATGCCGGCACACCCTCTCGCCGTGCTGAGTGTCGGCTTCATCTCTGGCGTCGGATCGACCGCCGAAGCGAGCTGTGCGGCCATCCGCTGCGGCATCAACAGCTTTCAGGAGACCCAGTTCATCGGTCGTGATGGCGAACTGCTGGTGGGCAGCGCCGTCGTACTTGAAGAGCCGTGGCGGGGCATCGTGAAACTCGCGAAGATGGTGGCACGCGCGATCACTGAGTGCTTCGCGGCCACGGACGATGCGCAACCGGATCAGGTGCCTGTCCTCGTCTGCATTGCCGAGGTGGAACGACCGGGGCGCTTCGAGGGTCTCACCCCGATGATCCTGGACAATATCGAGCGCGAGCTCGGATCGCGGCTGCATCCCCATTCGCGGGTCTTAGAGCAGGGGCGGGTCGGAGCAACCGTGGCGCTCCTGCAGGCGCGACGAATGCTGCTGGGAGGGCGGCATCGCAGGGTGATCGTCGCCGGCGTCGACAGCTTCCTGAGCGGTGCGACGTTGGCTGCCTATGATCGGCAGGACCGATTGCTGAGACGCGGCAACTCGAACGGCTTCATCCCTGGGGAAGCCGCGGCAGCGGTCGTCTTGGCGGCATGGGACGAGGCGACGCCGACGCCGCTCTTGGTGCGCGGCCTTGGATTCGCGCGCGAGCCGGCGCCGCTTGATTCCGGCCGGCCGCTGCGGGCAGACGGTTTGGTCCAGGCGATCCAGGCGGCCCTCGCGGAAGCCGAGGTGGCGCTCAAGGAATGCGATCATCGGATCGCCGACATGAATGGCGAACAGTACCTGGTTCAAGGAGGCGGCGTTGGCGGTCACGCGCGTGCTGCGCGATCGCAAGGTGCTGTTGTCGCTGTGGCACCCGGCAGACTGCATCGGCGAAGTGGGCGCTGCAACGGTGCCCGTCATGCTGGCGATTCTGTATTACGGCGCGCGAAAGGACTATCTGCCCGGCCCGCTCTTCCTGGGTCATATCGGCAATGATGACGACAAGCGTGCCGCCTTCGTGACGCAGGCGCTGACCGCGCAGGCGCTTGCGCTGGAGGTCCGCGCCGAGACCGAGTTTCGGCGCCAGCGAAGGATCGGTGGCTGATGGCGAACGAGGTATACGCCAACGGCATGGAGATCGCCTGCAAGGCCGCTGCAGGGAAGTCGGTTGCCGCCTTCCCGGACACCTGCCTGTCGCCGCCCTCGCCTCCCGCGGGTCCTGTGCCGATCCCCTACCCGAACACAGCCTATGCCAGCGACACGACCAGCGGCAGTACGACGGTCATGATCTCCGGTCAGGAGGTCATGCTGAAAGATCAATCGATCTTCAAAAAGAGCACCGGCGACGAGGCGGCCACGAAGTCGCTGGGCATGGGCGTGGTGACCCACGCGATCCAGGGTGAGGCAAGCTTTGTTGCCTGGTCGATGGACGTGAAGATCGAGGGCCAGAACGTCGACCGGCATCTCGATCCGATGTTGCACAACGAGCAGTGCAACCCGGCGAACACGCCACCGATGGTGTACGTGGATGCGTCAGCCTTCGGAACGCTCGCCGAGTGCGCTGAAGACAAGCAGGCCATGAAGGATGCGTGCGACGGCAAGGATCCCTGCCCCGGGGTCCTTAACGTTGCAAAGTCCGAACAGAGGACCGAGGTGGACCTCGATGTCGGTGACCGCGGTGCGGCGTTCGCGGCACATGCGGGCGCCATTGGCGCGGTAGACGGCAGCCGTACCGCCAAAGCCGCCGCCGCTGCGGAGGCCGAGGCCAATGGAAGCGAGTGCGTCAAGAAATCCCGATGCTACCTGCGGCCATATGAGCCCGGGGCCGAGAAGGATGGATGCTGCCCTGGCCAGACCGGCCACCACATTCCGCCGAAGGCGTGCTTCAAGAGTTCCGGCGGTGGCTACATGGGTAGTTACAGCCCCAGCAGTGCTCTGGTCGTCTGCATGGAAGGCATGAACCAGCATTGCGGTTCGCACGGCAAGAACCACGCGGCCATCGAGTGGCTTGCCGAGCAAAAGAGCATCAAACCCACCCAGTCGTGCGATGCCAAAGAGTATAACGCGATGTGCGCGCAAACGGTCGAGGCACAGTGCGGCTGCAAGAAGGAATGCATCGAGGCGCAGCTCAATCAGCAGTCCGACCAGAACAAGGTCAAGAACATCAAGCACACGGATACGAACAGCAGTGCTGGCGTCACCGATGAGCTCAAGGCCAGTATCCGTGAGAGTGCCGGGCTGCCCACGAACGCGCCGACCACCAGATAGGAGCCACTAATGGAGCACGCGGCCTGGAGCTTTCTGTGTGGTTGTGCCCCGGCCACGGATTTCGTGTTCTTCGCGCGAGAAAGTGACGACATGGCGGCGCGGGACGTTGCCGTTTCGACCTTCTACAACTGGGACGAACAACGTCCGGACCCGACCCAGCGCTGGTCGATCTACAGTGAGGTTGCAGATTGGCGCGTCCAGGGAATGGCCACGATAAAGCCGGCGTCCGGAGAGAGAACGACCATCGCATTGGGCACCAGAGGCCAGTACCTTCGAGGGTACAGCCCGCCTCGACAGCCCAATACCTGGGCAGCATTGCCGGGTTGAATGTGCTGGTGCGTCGTGTTGCGGCAATCGGGGATGTGATCTTCGCCGTCGGCATGGGCCGCTCCGTCATTCGGCGCGTGCGGCGGGGCACATGGGCAGAGTTCGGCCCCGGTACCACCGCCGTCGACCAGGGGCAGGTGATCGGGTTTGAAGGCATCGATGGCTTCGCGCCCGACGATATCTACGTTGCCGGCTGGGGCGGCGAGATATGGCACTGGTTCCACGGCGCCTGGCAGCGCATCGACAGTCCGACCAATTTCAACCTCAACGCTGTTGCCTGTGATCGCCAAAATGGTCTCGTATTCGCGGTCGGCGACAATGGCAGCATGGTTCGGGGCGCCGGCGATCAGTGGGACGTCATCGATACCGGCCGTTCCGAGAACCTGCAGGATGTGACGGTATTCGATGGCGAAGTGTTCGTCGTGACCGACTTCAGCATCCTGCGTCTCGAACCTGGTGGCTTGGTTCCAGAAGATCGGTTCACTGGCGCCGACAGGCCGGGCACCTGCCTCCACCTGCTACTTGCAGAGGACGGTGTGATCGCGATGGGACCAAAGGACATGTTCGCGTTCGCTGGAGGATCATGGCGGCGGATCATCTGAGCGGGCCTGCCATGTCGGCGCAGTATGTGGTCGACGATGCGCCATATCTCTGGCTGGCCAGAGAAGTCGTTGCGCGGGGGCCGAACGGGCGCCTGATCGACCTGGCGCGTCATGACGAGAGGTTGGATGCTTACCTCGATGCCATGCGTGTGCACCGAGCAACGGTCGGACCGGCGGTCCAAAGCGAGTTCGATCGCGACGGGCCGGCTTCCGGCTTCCTGCTTGCATCGTTCCGGATCATGACAGACGACGTTGCGTTCTTCGCCACGTTGCGCGAGGAGGAACCGAACATCCGGTCTATGGTTGCTGCGCTGGCCCGGGCGGAGCGCGAAGCGGCCGGCCGAGCCATCGATCAGCTGAACCGTTCCACCGCGCCGATTGCCCGTGCCATCGGGATCGCTGCGCTGGGTGCCCGACGATCGGATGCGCCCGCCGGCGTGGCCGCGCGGCTTGCGGACGCCGTCGCATGCGTCCGCGCCCGCGCCTACCGCACCACCGGCCAGCTCGGCCGAGCCGACCTGGTGGCGCAGCTCCGCCCCGGCCTCACTGACCCCGACCCCGAATGCCGCTTCTGGTCCGCCTGGGCCGCGGCCCGCATGGGCGCCACCGAACCGCTCGACACCCTCGCCGACATCGCCTGGAACAACCTCCCCCGCGCCGACCGCGCGCTCGACCTGCTGCTGCGCCGCCTCGACGTGCCCCAGGCCAACGCCTGGCTGCGCGACTTCGCCAAACTCCCCGACCGCCAGCGCAGCGTGATCCGCGCCACCGGCGTCATCGGCGACCCGCTCTACGTCCCCTGGCTGATCGAGCGCATGGCCGATCCCGCCACCGCGCGCCTCGCCGGCGAGTCGTTCTGCATGATCACCGGCCTCGACCTCGCCTATCGCGACCTCGATCGCCGTCCGCCGGCCGACTTCCAGTCCGGCCCGAACGACGACCCGGCAGACGAGAATGTGGCGCTCGACGAGGACGAGAACCTGCCCTGGCCCGACCCCGCCCGCATCGGCGCGTGGTGGACCGCCAACCGGTCGCGCTTCGCCACCGGCACCGCCTATTTCCTCGGCACACCCAAAGCGTCGGCCGACTGGCTGGAAGCCCTGTCGGATGCCTTCCAGCGCCAGCGCCATGCCGCCGCTCTCGAACTCGCCATCCGCCAGCCCGACAAGGCGATGTTCGAGGTCCGTGCCCGCGGCCGGCTGCAACGCCAGTTGATCGCCCGCGCCCGCGGTTTGGCGTAACCGCCGACCAAGGTCGACCGTCAATGTAATTCCGCGGACACTTGTGTTGCCTCTCCCCTTTGGAGAGTATAGTATCAGTCAAATTGACCACATGCGAACAATATGGACCGCTGTTTGACCGTAACAAATGAATTATAGGCCGGCGGGTGTCAGTTCAGCCGCTCGCGACACACCGCCGAAAGCCTCTCGGCGGCGAATACAATGCCGAAAATCACGATCAGCAGCAGCGACACCTCGCGGTACTGGAACAGGTTCATCGCTGTCAGCAGCTCGAAGCCGATGCCGCCGGCGCCGACGAAGCCCAGCACCAGCGACGCGCGGATGTTCTCGTCCAGCCTATACAGTCCGATCCCCAGCAGCGCCGGCAGCACGGTCGGCACCACGCCGTGGGTGAACACCTGCATCCGGTTGGCGCCGGTCAGCGACAGTGCGTCGATCGGCGCCATGTCCATGTTCTCGATCGTCTCGGCGAACAGCCGGCCCAGCATGCCGATCGAGTGCACCGCCAGCGCCAGCCCGCCCGGGAACGGCCCGAGCCTTACCGCGGTGACGAACAGCAGCGCCCACACCAGATCGGGCACCGCGCGGGTGAAGCCGATGGTCGCCCGCGAGGCGCAGTAGAGGGCGCGCGACGGCGTCACGTTGGTCGCGGCCAGCACCGCCAGCGGCAGCGCCATCGCCACGCCGGCCAGGGTGCCAAAGATCGCGATGTCGATCGTCTTCAGAGTCGGCCAGGCCACGTCGGGCAACTTGGAGAAATCGGGCGGGGTGGCGCGGCGGATGATGTCCACCATGCCGAAGAAGCCGGTGACAAGGTCCTGCGGGCGCGCCTGCACCACGATCAGCGACTGGACCACCACCAGGATGGCGACCACGACACCGACCGTGCGTGCCGCGACTGCGGCGGCGCCCCTCACGCGGCTTCGGCGAGATACAGCCTCTGCACCGAGTCGCGCGACAGGTCGGCGCATTTGCGGTCGAACGCTACCCGGCCGTCGCGCATGCCGACCACCCGGTCGGCGTAGGCGAAGGCAAGATCGACCTGATGCAGCACGCAGAGCACGGCGAGGTCGTCGCCGTGCACGAGGCGGCGCAGCAGGCGCATGATGTCCTGCGCCGCCTCGGGGTCGAGGCTCGCCACGGGCTCGTCGGCCGGCATCACCAGAGGCCGCTGCGCCAGCGCCCGCGCGATCGCCACGCGCTGCGCCTGGCCGCCGGACAGCGTGCCGGCGCGCAGCGGCGATGACAGAGGGATGAAGGTTCCGTGGCAGTACGGGCGGTCTCTCCAGGCTAGGCCAGCAGGCGCCTGGCCTCGGCGGCGTCGGCAGCGATCTGCGCTTTCAGGGCGTCGAGGCCGGGGAAGCGGCGTTCCTCGCGGATGTAGGCGTGCAGCGCCACCGACAGTTCGGCGTCGTAGATGTCGGCGTCGAAGTCGAAGATGTTGACCTCGAGCCGGCTCTCCGGTCCCTCGTTCACCGTTGGCCGACGGCCGATGTTCGCCACGCCGTTGCGCCATTGGCCGTCGGGCAGCCGGACGGTCACCGCGTAGACTCCGCGCGCCGGCTCCAGGTGACGGCCGAGTGCGATGTTGGCGGTGGGGAAGCCGATCGTGCGGCCGCGCGCGTCGCCATGCGCCACCGTGCCCCGGATGGTCCAGGGGCGGCCGAGATCAGCGGTGGCGCGCTCGGGGTAGCCGTCCTGGAGCACGCGGCGGATGCGCGTGGCGGAGATCGGGCCGGCGCCGTCGGCGAGCAGCGGTACCAGGGTCAGCCCCATGCCCAGAGCCTCGGCGCGCGTGGCGAGAAAATCGGTGCCGCCGCCGCGGCGCCGGCCGAAAGCGAAGTCCGGTCCGCACACCAGATGGCGCGCGCCGAGTCCCTGGTGCAGTACGTCGGTCACGAAGGTCTCGGCCGGCATCAGGCTGAATTCGTGGTCGAAGCGCAGTTCGTAGAGCAGCGTGACACCGAGCGCTTCCAGGGCGGCGGCGCGTTCGGCCGACAGGGTCAGACGGAACGGCGGGTCATCCGGGCGGAAGTGCTCGCGCGGATGCGGCTCGAAGGTCAGTACGCCGAGAGGCACCTTCGGCCGCGCCGCGTGTGCCGCCTTGATCACCTCGGCATGGCCGCGATGCACGCCGTCGAAATTGCCCAGCGCCACCGTGGCGCCGCGTGCATCGGCGGGAAGTTCGCGCCAGTCGTGGTAGATCCGGATCACGATCGCGACGGGACCTGGACGTAGGCCTCGCCCTCGATCACCACGGTGTCGCCGACCGTGCATGTCGTGCTGAGCGTCGCGCGTTTCTTTTCGGCGTTTAGCGCGGTGACCGTGGCGGTGGCCTTCACCGTGTCGCCGATCTTCACCGGGGCGGCAAACCGCAGCGACTGGCGCATGTAGAGCGACCCGGGGCCGGGCAGGCGGGTGCCGAGGACCGCGCTGATCAGGCCGGCGCTCAGCATGCCGTGGGCGATGCGCTCGCCGAAGATCGACTGCTTTGCCGCTTCTGCGTCGATGTGGATCGGGTTGGTGTCGGTCGAGACCGCCGCATACATCAGTATGTCGGCCTCCGTGATGGTCTTGCCGAGGCTGGCGGTCTGACCGACGTGGAGGTCCTCGAAGAAGCAGCCTGTGGTCATGCGCGGAGCCTCGCTGGGTTGCCGCGGTCTTCTGGGGGAAGGCGGCCGTTAAATCAACCGCGTGACAGTGACCCCGCCCCGCCCGCAGGCGGCACATCGGGGATGCCGCGCGCGTCGAGCCCAGTCTGCTTTGCCATCATCGCTGCTTCCTCGGCGATCGCTGCGGCGACCTGGGCGGGATCGGGCGGATAGGAGAACGCGGCAAGTGCCTGCGCCGAGGTCATCAGATCGCGGCGCCAGTCCGGGATCTCGTTGCCGAAGCGATCGCGCGGTCGGAACACGGCGGGGATCGGCGTGGCGCCCGGCCGCAGCGCGATGAAGCCGGGCGGGATTTCCTGTGTCTCGCCGGCGGGTTCCGCAGGCGGGGGCTGCGCTGCGGCGGCTGGCGTGGCCTTCGATCTGGCGGGCTTGGCGGGCTGCGGGGCAACGGCCTGCGGCTTGCGGAGGTAGCGCAGTGCGGTGGCGTAGGCGCGTCCGGCGGCGAGTGCGCTGCCGCGGAGCCGCATCGCGGTGCCGTCGGAGACGCCGGGGCGGGCGGCACGGGCAAAGCCGTCCATGGCAGACTGAGCGGCGGCGACCGCGATGGCGGCGAGCTGGGCCTCGGCCGGATCGCGCGGATTGAGCGCTTCGAACAGCTCTCGCGTGGCGCCCCGGCTCTGGTCGGTATCGGCGCCGGGCATGGCGGCATCGAGCGTCTGCATGAGTTGCGCGACGAAGTTGGGCGAGAGCCGGCCACCCGGTTTGCCAGCGGGGTTTGTGGGCGTTTGATCAGGGCTCTGCATGTCCGTCACGGTCTCTCCCGCCGCGGGCGATGCGGCGGGAGGGATTATACGAACATTCCGTGAACGCTGGGTTAATTCCGGATCGCGGCGCGAACGACTTCACCGCGAGTCAAAGCGAAGACGTGACAGGTTGGGCGAAGCCAGCCATGACGCATGGGTCGGGTCAGAACCCTGGCCCTGGCGGCTGCACGCCGGTGGTGAACGAATGTGTCGTATTCGGTGTCGTGCTGTCTGAAGTCGTGGAAGAGGACTTTGTAGTATCCCCTGTAGTAAAGCCTGGCTTCTTTTGAAGTGCGGCTGCGGGGTTGCTGTCCATTTGCTGCAACAGCTTCTTGAAACTGACGTCTGGGGCGCCCAGCGGGTCGGGCTGTTTGAAGCCGATGTCAGGCGCGGCGGGGGGACTCGGCTGGGGGGCAGTGATCGCCGGATCGGGGATGGGTTCGAACGGTTCTGTGGGTGCCGGGTCAATGTAACCGGGTGCCTGGACCTGGTTATCGTCTCCCACTGCCGCCAGGAGAGTCCCAGGCGCGCCAATGCATCCTACGATTGCAAAAATCAAACGAACGGTTACTTGCCAAGAGGCCACTTCAATCTCCGCTGCGACAAAACGTCTCTTTCCAAACCGTACGTCTCCCGGGTGTTGGGCACAAGAGAAGACTGTAACGAGGCTTGAACTGGCGCGGGTCGTTGCGGTATTGCACGGTCGAGTCAATTGGGGAGTGGAATGTCGCACAGTTTGCCACGGCTGGTCGTGGCCGCGATGATTGCGGCTGCGCCGATCGCTTCGACGTGCCTGGCCGAAACGCAGGTGGAGCGCGGCAAATACCTGGTCGAGCTCGGCGGCTGCACCGACTGCCATACGCCGGGCAGTTTTCTCGGCCATCCAGACCTGACGCGGTATCTCGGTGGCTCCGACGTTGGCTTCGGCATTCCCGGGCGTGGCGTGTTCGTCGGCCCGAACCTGACGCCGGACAAGGAGACCGGTCTGGGGAACTGGACCGAACAGCAGATCGTGACCGCGATCACCAAGGGAGAACGGCCCGACGGACGCATGCTCGCGCCGGTCATGCCATGGATGGGGTTGTCGCACCTCACGAAGTCCGACGCACTGGCGATCGCGGCATTTTTGAAGAGCATACCGGCGTTGAAGAACAAGGTGCCTGGCCCGTTCGGGCCGGATGCGCAACCGAGCGTGTTCGTGATGTCGGTCCAGCCCGGCGACGTCTACGCGGGCCTGGCGAAGTCGAAGTAGCCGCGCCGGGTCTCTCGTCGGGCCCCTTTCACCGCATGTGTGGGCCTTCGGTAGGTCGGATGTTGTGATTGATGCGGAAGAGGTTGGCGGGATCATACTTGTTCTTGAGCGCGACGAGACGCTCGTGGTTTGGACCATAGGCGCTGCGCGCGATCGGATCGGCCTCGTCCTCGAGGTAATTGACATACGCACCCGCGACCATGAACTGGCGCATCGCATCCCAGCAGTCGCGCGTCCATTGGATGTTCCGCTGGGCTTCCGATGGGTCATCCCAGCTCGACAGGACGAGAAAGTTGTAGGGGTGCTGACGATGGGCGAAGGCGGTGTCGGTCGGGCCGACGCGAGAGACCGCGCCGTGCAGATGCTCGAGCCACGGGCCCGTGGTAAAGGGCGAAGGGACCGTCAACGCAAATTCGCAGAAGACATCGATGGCTTCATCGGGAAGGCTATGGAGGAAGTTGGCCTTCCAATAGGCCTGCCGCCCGGGCGGAAACCATGGATCGAACATGCTCTGCATCTGGACATAGCTGATCGGTCCGAACAGATCCGCGATCGGCGCGCCAAATCCGCGTAACGGCGCCAGAGCCTTTTCGCCCTCCGCGAGCGAGCCGCAATGGCAGCCGGCAACGCCGATGACCGGAATGCCGTCCGGAGTCGTGAGCCGGCCGATCTGCGTGCTGAGCTCGTCGGGGCAAGTGGCGGCGAAGTCACGGTAGAAGTGGAGAACGTCCCGCGCCTTGTCGACCGGATAGAGAACGCCGCCGCCCAGGACCGGTCCAACGTTGTGGAGGCGATATTCGAACGACGTGACTATTCCGAAGTTCCCGCCACCACCGCGCATGCCCCAGAACAGGTCCGCGTTTTCGCGGTCGCTGGCGGTGACGAGGCGACCGTCGGCAGTCACGACATCCATGGCAATCACGTTGTCGCAGGCAAGGCCGTGCTTGCCGATCAGCCAGCCCATACCGCCGCCAAGGGTCAGGCCCGCGATGCCGGTCGTGGTGATGACGCCCATTGTGGTGGCGAGACCGAATGACTGCGTTTCACGATCGAACTCGCTGATGGTGAGGCCGGGCTCGGCGCGAACGGTACGGCTGGCCGGATCGACGCGAATACCCTTCATGGCCGAGAGATCGATCATCAGGCCGTCGTCGCAGATCGCCTTGCCGGCAATGCTGTGGCCGCCACCACGCACTGACACGGTCAGGCCGTGCTCATTGGCGAACCGGACGCAGGCCATGACGTCGGCGGCGCCGGCGCATCGCGCGATGAGCGCTGGATGCCGGTCGATGATCCGGTTGAATACCACTCGGGCTTCGTCATAGCCCGGCTCGCCGGATGCGAATGACTGACCGCGCAACGATGACCTGAACATTGTTGTCGCAAATTCCGATCCCATCTTCGTTCTCCCCGCAGTGTTGGTTCTTTTTTGGATTGATGATCCCCTGATGTCGGGGAAGCAGAGACACCGATGCCCTCAACATAGCAGACGGACCCTGGTTGGCTACGTTTTTTTTGAGGCGCTCTGGCGACCGCTGATGAAACCGGATCACGTGACTTTATTGATAGGCAACGGTGTACGATTCCCACTTGCCGTAACAAATTATTGTGGGAGATTTTGGTCCATTTGGAAGCTGCATATCGACGGTGAGGCTATGAAATATATGCAGCCTGCATTGGCCAGTAGATCTGGATCAATGCAATACTGCGCGCAGTGAGCCACGTCGCGCCAACGGTCATTATTCGCGCCGCTGCCAGGAGAATGGTCATGGTGCTGCTGCTGATCCTGTGTGTGCGCTGATGGGCTTCGCCAGAGCACGAAAGGAAGTGTCCAGTTTGCGCCGAGTGGGTAAAAGCGCGCCGCGCATATCTGCCACTTCTGCCACTCCTCACTTGAGGCATCGCCACCGATACCCACCAGCAACCATTCCTTCCGCAAGGGTGGGACAGAGCACGCGCGCGCCGCAGGCGAAGAAAGGATTTCTTTTGTAGGTGTGGGTTTGTGCTTGAGCCGGGGTGCCTGGGGTTCAGTAGTGCCGGGAGGGTGCCAGTTTGCCGCCAGATAAAATGATTCGCATCCCAGTCGATTGGGCCGCACGTCCGCACTGTAGCATTCTGAGATAGCCAATCGGAGTGGGTGCGATCAAACCGTTTCCCCGCGTCTCTTTGAACCGCCAATAGACTGCTTTTACGGTGTCGGCGTAATAATAGCTTACCGCCGGGAACGTGACTCGATTGGGTCCGGCGTTATACGCCACCAATGCCATGTACAGATCGCCGGCAAATCGGGGTAAGTTGGCGATCCGCCGCAAGTATTCCATGCCGCCATATATCGATTGGTAGGAATTGAAGGGGTTGATCACCCGCATCTCATCGCTGGTTCCCGGCATCAGTTGCATCAGGCCCTGCGCGCCTTTTGGTGACACGGCCGTTGCATTGCCGCTGCTCTCCACCCATGCGATCGCGCGACCAAGATCAGGGTCAATGCGGAATCGTTGACCGGCTGCCTCGAAGGCTGCATCGAGGCCAGACGCCCTCCAGTGAAGGGATGGCGCGAACAAAGATGTGCAGGTCTGCCCGAGGGCGATGCCCGGCCATAGCGCCGCCATCAGCACGAGAGCGCTATATGCAATTACAAGTTGTCTTGGGCTGTGGCCTAGATCGCGGTTCGGCGTCCCTTGCGCCAACGCACGGACATCCAAGGTGACTGTCGGATTGGCAACCATCCCCGATGACGATCCTCTGCTCGGTTGGTCCTACTCAATGCTGCTCGATGGATTTGCAACTCGAAGAAGAGATCGAGAGGTTGATTGTCGGCGTGAGCTACGAACTCAGGTCGTCGATCAGACGCTTTGCCCTATCCAGTATGTCGTCGTGACTGGTCGGGTCAGTTGACTGCGGACCGAGGATCGGTTGCGTGCTGTCGGGGGCATAAATCGTGGCACGCCAGCCGCCACCGTACGGTCTGATCACGATGCGATACCCGCGATAGTCATGCGGCTGGATGGCCAATGCCTATGCCTCGGCCGAGTGCAGCACCGGGTTCGCTCGGCGGACCGCTGCTGTCGATATTGCCAGGATCGTCGGGCAGTGCACGTGCGGTAACTCCGTGGGGGTCGGTTGCCCCCGGCTCCGGCCCGGCACCATGCCTACCGGAACAGTACCGACCTAATCCGGCAATTTTTGATATTGCAATAGGGAAACTTTACACTTGGCCTAAAGATATAGGGTCAATCAAAAGGTTAGGCTGTCGCCATCGATTGGCAGCCTTACTACCGCTGATGGTTCCGATGCAGATGATTGCCAGCAATATCGCCGGCCAGTGGTGACTTATGTGAGTTGTTTTGGCGCCGCTTCAACGGTCCCTGATGCAGCCGGTCCACGTGGCTTTATTGACAGGCATCGGTACACAATTCCTACTTGCCGTAAGTCACAAGACGTTACGGGAACATAGATCCAATGGGAGGGAAGCGATGGCGCGAATCACGGGTGGCTGCCTATGCGGAGCCGTGAAGTATTCCACCGATGCAGAAGCGATGCGTACGGTCGTTTGCCACTGCACAACCTGCCAAAGGCACATCGGCTCGGCCTTTGCCACGCTCGTGGCATTTCCGGCGGGAAGTATCGCTGTCAGTGGTACGCTGAAGACCTACACCGAACCAGGTGGGATGAGCGGTGAGCCATTTCACAGGCGCTTCTGTCCCGACTGCGGAACTCCGATCATTTACGAGCGGGAAGGCGGTGAGAGGACATTGATCGCGGCAGGAACGCTGGACGACAGGACCATCGTCAAACCGAGTGTCAATCTCTTCTGCGCCTCGGCGCAGGCGTGGGTGCCGATCACGCCGGATACCCAGAACCTGCCGGGCTATTTCACCTAGGGCACGCGGGTTCCAGACCCTTGTATCCGGCGCCGGGCATGCGGTAGCCACATCCGCACCTTTCATCAGCCCGGGGACCAGAAGATGCCGCAGACCGAAGTGGGACGCTCCGAGGACCTTCTGGCCGAGTTGGCCAAATGGGTGGCGATGGAAACGCCCACGACGGACGCTGCTTCGGTCAACCGGCTGATGGACGTGGCCGAGCGGGAATTGGCGCGGGCGGGCGCGATGCTGACCCGTATTCCGGGGCGTGACGGGTTCGGCGACAACCTGATTGCGCGCACGCCGGGCGAGGGCAGGCCGGTGCTGGTGGCGGGGCATCTGGATACGGTGTGGTCGCACGGCACGCTGGATGGCATGCCGTATCAGGTGAACGGCGAGAAGGCGCACGGGCCGGGCATCTACGACATGAAGGCGGGCAGCTTTCTCGCGTTCCACGCGGTGTGCTCGATCCTGCGCCAGGGGACGAAGACGCGGCGGCCGATTGTGCTGCTGCTGACGCCGGACGAGGAGGTGGGCAGCCCGACATCGCGCGAATGGATCGAGCGCGAGGCCGCGGAGGCCGCCTGCGTGCTGATCCCCGAGCCCGCGGGTCAGGGCGGCGCCTGCGTCACCGCACGCAAGGGGGTCGGGCGCTTCGTCATGCGGGTGGAGGGGCGTGGCGCCCACTCAGGCGGTGCCTTCCAGGATGGCGCATCAGCGGTGGTGGAACTGGCGCGGCAGATCGTGCGGATTCACGGCATGGTCGATCTCGATCGCGGCATCACGCTGAACGCGGCGCCGGTGTGGGGTGGGTCGCGCCCGAACGTGATCTCGCCCGACGCCGGGTGCGAGATCGACCTGCGCGTGAATTCGATTCCCGACGGCGAACACATGGAGCGCATGCTGCTGGAGACCACGGCGCTGACGCCGGGTTGCCGCGTGATGGTGCAGGGCGGCATGAACCGTCCGCCGTACACCGAGGGCTCCGGGATTCTCGCGCTGTACGACAAGGCGCGAGGGGTCGCTGAGACGGTGGGGATCGCGTTGCCGCGGCAGCATCGGGGAGGGGGGTCGGACGGCAACTTCACCGCGGCGATGGGCGTGCCGACGCTGGATGGTCTGGGCTGTCCCGGTGCCGGCGCGCATGCCAGTCACGAGCACATACTGTGGCAGCATCTGGCGCCGCGTGCCGCGCTGATGGCGGGGTTGCTGGAGACGCTGGAGTAGCGTGCCGCGGGCACCTACGTGACCGAGATTGCCGCGTCGCCTCGCTCCTCGCAATGACAGGGGCGTAGGGTCGGTGCTGTTCAATTCGCAGGCGTTCATCTGCGGTTTTTTGCCGATTGTGCTGGCGCTGTACTATGCGTTCGCGGCGCATCGCGTGGCGCGACAGGCCATCGTGGTGGCGGCGTCTCTGTTCTTCTACGGCTGGTGGGATGTCCGCTTCGTTCCGATGTTGGCCGGGCTCACCGTCGCCAACTGGTTGATCGTCCGATGGTTCGCCGCCGCTGGTGCGCGGTGGATTCCCGTTCTCGGTGTGATGCTGAACCTTGCCGTGCTCGGCTTGTTCAAATATGCCGACTTCTTTCGCGGCACTGCCGACGCCTTGCTGGGCGATAGCTTCCATCCCTGGGACCTGATCCTGCCTCTCGGCATCAGCTTCTTTGTGTTCCAGAAGATCTCCTACCTGATCGATTTGCGACGCGGTGATCGGCACATCTACGGCTTCCTCGACTTCTGCATGTTCGTGACGTTCTTTCCGCAGCTCATTGCCGGTCCAATCGTTCGGCACAACGAGATCATTCATCAGTTCCGACTCGATCCGCGTCGGCCGGCGATGTGGGAGAACCTGTCGCGCGGCTTCGTGCTGTTCGTGATCGGCGTGGCGAAGAAGGTGGCGCTGGCGGACACCCTGGCGATGGTGGCCGATCCATTGTTTGGCAAGGCAGTCGGCGCGTCGCTGTCGGCCGCCGAGGCGTGGATCGCCACCGGTGCGTATACGCTGCAGATCTACTTCGATTTCTCGGGCTATTCCGACATGGCGATCGGGCTGGCGCTGATGTTCGGGTTCACCCTGCCGCTGAACTTCAGCGCGCCGTATCGCGCGGTCTCGGTGCGGGATTTCTGGCGGCGCTGGCACATGACGCTGTCACGGTTCCTGCGCGACTATCTCTACATCCCACTCGGCGGCAATCATTGCGGCCCGCTGCGTCAGGCGGTGAACGTCGTCGCCACCATGCTGCTGGGCGGGTTGTGGCATGGCGCGAGCTGGACCTTTGTCGCGTGGGGCGGACTGCATGGCGCGGCGCTGGCGGTGAACCACGTCTGGCAGGGCAGGGGGCTCCGCCTGCCGCGCGTCGTTGCGTGGGCGCTGACGCTGCTGTTCGTCATGGCCTGCTGGGTGCTGTTCCGCTCGGCTGCGTTCGCCACTGCGGGCGACATACTGCTGTCGATGGTCGGGTGGCACGGCCTGGGCCGCATCTCGCTCGATCGCGAATTCGTCGCGGCGCTGATAGGCGGCGCAGCCATCGCGTTGCTCGGGCCGACCAGCCAGGAGATGGCGCTGGAGAAACTGCAACCCAAAGCGTGGCTGGCCATGCCGGCCGGTGTCGCGCTTGCTTATCTGCTGCTGCTGGTTGGCGGCCGGTTGCCGAATGTCTTCATCTACTTCCAATTCTGACACCAGCGTGGTGTGGCGCCGCTTCTTCCGCCTGGCGGCTGGCACGGCTGTGCTGGTGGTGGCGGCGATCTATGCTTTCGTCGTGCTGGTGGACCCGTTCGACACACTGCCGCTGTCGCCGCCGGCCGATCGCGTGCCGGTGGCGACCAATGCTCGCTTCGCCTTTCCGTCGCTGGCGCGATCGGACCGGTTCGACAGCGCGATCTTCGGCTCATCGACCAGCCGCCTGCTGCGTCCTGTCGGTACTGAACGCCGAGTTCGGCGCGCAGTTCGCCAACCTGTCGATGAATGCTGCCACGGCGTACGAGCAGTCGCGCCTGATGGCGGTGTTCCGGACCGCGCATCCTGCCGCGCGCGTGGTGCTCGTCGGGCTCGACATCAGCTACTGCATGCCCGGCGAGGCGGAGGTGAAATTCACGCCGCGTGCGTTCCCTGCGTGGATGTACGACGGCAGCCTGTGGCGTGGCTACGGCGAGATGTTCAACCTCTATGCTTTGCAGGAGGCCGGCCAGGAGTTCGGTATTCTGGTCGGCATCAAGCGTCAGGTCTACGGCAGCGACGGCTATACCAGCTTCGTGCCACCGGACAGCGCCTATGATCCCGGGCGTGTCGCGAAGCATCTGCGTGACGATCAGAAGTTCATATTGCCCGGCGGCAGCGGCGATCCTGCGCGCTGGAGCTATCCGGCGCTCGATCGCCTGGATGCGGATCTGTCGACGCTGGCGGAGAACACACGAAAGATCCTGTTCTTCGTGCCGTACGATCAGAAGATGATGCCGGCAGCCGAATCACCGGGTGCGTCGGGGTGGCGTGAATGCAAACGGCGCGTGGCTGCGATGGTGAAGCGCCTGCCGAACGCGCTCGCGGTCGATTTCATGCGGCCAAGTCCGATCACCGATGACGATGACAATTACTGGGACGGCATGCATTACCGGATCGCGATCGCCGACCGCATTGCGCGCGACCTGGCGGCGGCCGATCGCGGCGAGACGTCGCCGGATTATGTGTCGCTGGGTGGCAGCACGATCGCCTCAGCCCGGCGCTGAGCGCTCGGCCAGCGTCATGAACACCGGCACCGCGGCGGTAAGGTCAGCGACACGCGCCTTCTCGGTCGGTGTATGTGCCTCTGCAATGTCGCCCGGCCCCAGCACGACGCACGGTGCAATCGCCTGGAGTTCGGACGCGTCGGTGCCGTAGGGCGCAGTGCCCGCGGCCTTGCGGGCCACATCGACGCACAGGCGCACCAGCGTGTGGTCCGGCGGCAGTTGGGGCGGGAAGCCTTCGCGCGCCTCGCTGACCGCGATGCCGAAGCGACTTGCTGCGTCATGCACGGCTTGCAGCACCGGCGTCGGATCCATCTTGGCGGAGTAGCGAAACTTGATGCGGGCGGTGGCCTTGGGCACGGTCACGTTGACCGCCGCGCCGTGGTTGTCGATCACCACGTTGAAGTCGCTGAACGGCGGATCGTACTCCGCGTCTTGGAGGCTGACATCGCGGCGCAGCCGCTCGAACACGCCCTTCATCTCCATCAGGAACGGGATGAGTTCCCAGTTCGCGTTGCGCCCGCGGCCAGTGCTGCTGTGCGCCTGCACGCCGGTCGCGACGCAGGTGAACGCGATATGGCTGCGGTGTCCGCGCACCGGCACCAGCGAGGTTGGTTCGGCGACGATGATGCCGGACGGCTTCACGCGCCGCACCAGCTCCGATCTTTGCGCGATCAGCCGCGCGCCTTGCTTGGTGGTCTCCTCGTCGGTGGTGATGAGCAGCGTGATGGGAACGCGCTCGGGCAGCGCGCGGGCCGCGACGATGGTGGCGGCGACCGGGCCTTTCATGTCGGTGCTGCCGAGACCGTGCAGGATGCCGCCGGCGCCGAGACGCGCGGACCAGGGGTCCTCCTGCCAGCCGGTATCGGGCACCGTGTCCATGTGGCCGGAGAGCGCGATGCCGCCGTTCGGACCGCGATGCGCCACCAGCGCACGCTTCGCGACGCCTGCGTCGTCGGTGTAGTCGATGCGCTCGATGTCGAAGCCGGAGAGCGCTGCCTCCACCCTGTCGGCCACCGCCAAATTGGAAACGAAGCTGCGGCTGTCCAGCGACACCAGCTCGCGGGCGAGAGAGACGACGTCGGTTTCGATGCTGCCGGTCACGGTGTTCTCGCCAGTTTGCGGCGGTCAGTTTCGCCGGAGCAAGGGCCTTCTGGCAATTCCGGCGACAGTTCAATAACCGACGGTCGTCGCGGGACAGGCGAGCCGCTCGGCGAATTCATCGGCTGGCAGCGGACCGCCGAACAGAAATCCGCGGCGAGCCTGCGTTGGCCTCGGCCATTGCGGCCACGATCTGCTTGCCGTGGTCGGTCACGGCAATGGTGGCGGCGGGTTGAAGCGCGTTCTCGGTCGTGGCGGCTCGCCCATCCGTCATGATGGCGCGCACGGCATCGGCTATCCTGCCGCGGCCTGCAGCCGGTCGATCGCCACCGCAAGTGCGCCACGCTCGGCAGCTCCATCGGTCCGGACGTGCGCCGCCTGCTCGCTGGGCTCCAGGTTCTTATGGATGACGCGCAGCCCGCCCTGCTGAGCCATCGCGATCGCCATGCTGGCCTCGGTGACGGTGTCCATGGCCGCCGAGACGATCGGGATGTTGAGCATGATGTTGCGGGTAAGCCGCGTGTCGGTCACGGACGGCAGGATCTTCGAGTAGCGGGCACCAGCAGCACCTCGTCGAAGGCAAGCGCCTCGTCGATGCGCGCGGCGACAGACGTCTGGGGGATGTCGAGGGCCATGGGCGGGAGAGCCTTTCCGCTACCTTGGCGGCCCCACATAGGGGCGTCAGTTCAAGTCTATCTTGTACGCATCAATGGTGAACGGCTCGGAACCGGGCGCTTGAATTAGGGCGAAGTGGCCGGAGGGTGTCCTCGCCAAGCGGAGGTGCCAATACTTCCCTGTCGATCGCACAGTAGTATCCAAGTGCGGGAGCACTGGAGATAGAGCGGTGCGTGGAATCGCAAAGGCGAAAGGAGCATCGACACAGCCCAATACGATCAGTGAGACAGAGCCTGCCGCCAAAAACTCATCCCAGTTTTCATGATAGCCGTACCAATACCTGTGTCCACTGGCCGCCTTTTGCTCGTATTCCTTCGACAAAGTGCAAGCTACCCGCTTGTCGTGGTCAGCATTCCAATAAAGAGCCCCACTCTTTCTAAGAAACTTTACCCCTTGAGCGTGGCCCACTGCCCCTATAATCCTTTCACGCAACGCCCGAAGGACTTCCGAGTTTGTAAATTGCCAGGTCTTTTCCGACTGCTCTACTCCCACTGCAGTTGGTCCATGATTCGGATCGGCATCCGCCTCGGGTCCAACCGTTTCCTTCACGGCATCCGCGGCACCTTTCGCCGTTGTGAACATGACATCGATCATTCCGTCGAGACGCGTGTACTCCCTAGCTAGGAACGAGGAGGCTGCGTATTCTTTGAGCAATCTCTGGCCCCTCCGCATCCTCCTTCATTTCCACAAGTTTGCCTAAGGCGTCCGCACTGATAAGCCGGATATCCCATGCACAGGACGAACCGCGCACCTGAGATTCAAGCTCTCCGGTGTCTTCGCGACCCACAACAATCAGAATTGAGGAACTTGACGTCCTAAATCGTTCTGCTATCAACTTGTCTCGATAGCTTGCAATTGTAGCAAGTGAGATCCGGAAGTATCCGTTGTTTTCACTTCAACAATGATCGCATGTCCTTCAGGCGATCTCCAAGTCCCGCCAAATCCGATCCGGTTGGGGACACCCTGATAGCGGCCGTTGGTAACCGTGTAGTCGAGGCGACCGAGTTCATTAATGAGATCTTGGAGAACCATACCGCTCCGTGGGAAGCTGGAGGTCAGGCATTGTTCAATATAAGCGCGGATCCTTGCACTCTCGGAGAGCTGCGCCAGGTAATCCCTTACCTCTTGGGAGCAAGGCGAGCTGTCGCGTAGGTTGCCGTCTCCAGCGATCTTCACGATCTGATCGATAGTGAATTGCGAAAGGCCTGCGGAGTGGAGTTCCACAAATCGAATAATGTCATCCTGTAGACCTCCCCCGTTCGCTTTCAAATAAAGCGCAACAGCATCAGTGCACATTACACTTTTCGCCGCACCACGCGAACTTCGACGGCAGCGTGGACGGCGGGATGCTCGTGGTCGTCAAAGCGTCGGCTCGGCGGTTGACAACCGCCCCGAATATGCGTCGATCTGGTAGAGAATCCGTGGCTTCGGAAACTACCTCGCCCTGGCAAGGAATTCGAAACCAAGCCTGCTGCACCGCGAACCCACCTCGTGCTGGTGCATCTTGATTACGCCTCGCCGTTCGTGTCCCGATGCCTGAACGGATTGAGCGTCTTCACTCCCAGCCCGGCAAAATCCCGCACGTTCCGCGTCGCGACGATCAGCCCATGAACCTCGGCCGTTGCAGCGATCATAGCGTCCTCCAGCAAGGCCCGAGACCGACGGTGCATGAGCCGCGCCCAGGCTCGGAATGTCCGCGCGTCCATTGGCAGCACATTGTAACTGTCCGCGACGCGCCCGAGCCAAGCTTCGATCTCGGCAGCCCTCTCAGGATCCTGCTCGCGTGTCAGCTCCACGCCCGCCTGCAGCTCGCCGATCGTCACGGCGGCTATGTGCAGATCGGCCTCAGCCGCATTGCGCAGCCAAGCCACCACCGCGCCGTGCGGTCGCCGACGGCGCAGCTCCGATACGACGTTCGTGTCGAGCAGATACATGAACTGAAATCAGGTCAGCGCGTGCGGCACACGTCGGCGGAGACGGCCACGCAGCAGAACGGGGATGTCGCCCCTACCTTCCTCCGCCAGCAACAACTCCTTGAGCGACGGCCGGGCGGCCTCATGCAGGCGCTGCCATTCACGCATGGGCACCAGCACCGCAGCATCTGCGCCACGCCTGGTCACAATCTGCGGACCGTCACGCAGACAAGCGTCCAGCATCTCGCTGAAGCGCGCCTTCGCGTCCTGCACCGGCCAGGCTTTCATGCGTAATCCTCCCATTGAGTAACTGGTCAGATAACTAGTCAGATAAGCCCGCTTGCACAAGCAAGACCCACCCCATGCTGGCCTCCCGTCAGCCAGCCCCTCACTGGAGCGGCTCAACGAGGATGTGATCGAGTGGTTCAAGCGCCAGGCAGGGACTAGGGGTGGTTACCAGACTGCCATGAACCGCACTCTTCGCGCTGCCATGCTGCATGGTTTGCGGCTCCAGGCACAGGATCAGTCTAAGCGCTGAAGCGCTTCGGCACCCCGCACGACACGACAGCGAGCAATCGCGCCAGAGGGCGCACTTAACAGACCTCTAACCAAATGTTTGTATAATTAACTGCCGCCCTCACCCCCCGGAGCCCCGCGCATGGCCACCCCAACCCCCACACAACCCCAGCCGCCAGATCCAGACCACCTCGAAGTCACCCAGGACGACGTGGCCCGCAGCTTCCGCCCCTTCGTCGCCCCGGACCCCAATTCCCCACCGGACCCGACAATCCCCCGCCCGCCGGACGAAGACCCCCTCGACCCGATCTTCACCGACGACACCCTGCACTCCCTCGTCCACGCCCTCGCGACCGCCGGCACCGACACCGCGGACGAAAAACTCCGCCGCAAGGTCGCCTCGATGCACCTGCTCCGCTCGCTCGACGCGCAGCAACCGGTCGAGGCCGCGCTCGCCACCCAGGCGGTGCTGTTCCATTACGCGACCGTCGCCGCCCTCCGTCGCGCCGCCGTGCCCGATCAGTTCTCCGACATCCTCAGCCGGGAGATCGGCAGTGCCGCCAAGGCGTCCACCCTGTTCGGCCGCCTGCTGCATGAGCTGGCCTGGAAGCAGACTCCGATGCCCCACGCTTTCCCTGCACGGAGCAAGCCGCGTTGGCGGCGATAGAACCTCATGCCCCGTGGAGCCACCGCCTGAAGAATGGGGCGCCGGCCGGCAACCCAACCCTCGCCCCGCGCTGCGGCGCCCGCACCCGCGCTGGCACCGCCTGCCGTCAGCCGGCGATGCAGAACGGCCGCTGCCGCCTGCACGGCGGCCACAGCACCGGCCCCCGCACGCAGGACGGCATCGCCCGCATCCGCACCGCCCGCACCACGCACGGCTTCTGGACTCGGGAATACCGCGCCAACCGCCGCACGATGGCCACCCTGCACGCGCAGGCCCGGCTCTGGATCGCCATCGCAAGCTGCCGCCGTCATCGCCCCGACATCGCGATCCGGCGGATCGAGTGCGCCCTCGCGTCCTTCCCTATCGCCGCGGCGCCTCGTCCTTCCGCTCCCGCGTCGGTTCCACGTTCTCCTGCCCCGTCCGCGTGCCCCCGAACCGATCGGCGCCCTTCTCGTCCGCCGCGCCAGGCGTCTTGTGCGTCCCCGTGTTCTGCTGATCTTCCGTGTGACGCACCGTCTCTTCCGTGTGAGGCTGCTTCATCAGTCCGCTCCATCGTTCTGCGTCCACGGAAACGCGCCACGCGGCATGCCGTTGTCCGAGGAAATCGCCACCCTTGGGCCATTGCGGTCGCCATGACGGCTTCGGTGGCGGTGTCCATGGCCATCGAGACGATCGGGACGTTGGGTGAGCCCGACACGGGTGTCGGTGGCGGACGGAAGGACACCCGAACAATCGGGCACAAGGAGCAGCCGGGACCACATCTCGGCGTTGGTGGTGTGCCGCCGCCGAGGTGGTGCCGGCAGACGCTCATTGCCCCGGCAGAGGCTGAACCGTCAGTTTGGCCTCGGACTGTAGCTCCGCCGCCCGCGCACACTCCGCGTGCGCCGCGGCGACAGCGGATAGAGTCCGGACGCCAAGGTCCTTGGCCTGTGCTTGAGCGATGGCGGACTGCGACAGCAGCGCCTGTGCCTGCCAGCGGATCATTCTGGCCGTCCCCACCGCGGCCGCCGTGCATCGCGAGATCTGCCGTCGCTCGGCGGCCATCATCGCGGTGGCCTGCCGACAGATCAGAGCGTCACCCGCGCATGGGTCGAGCGGCATCGCGCTCATCCTCCGCACGTGTCTCAGCCAGCAGGTCATAGCGATCGGCGATTCTCATCAAGCCTTCTATGACCGGCGTCGTGCGGGCGGTCTCGGCCATCCGGCGATACACCGCAGCCTGCGCACGAAGCTGTGCAGCCGATCGCTGGGTAGGGGTGCGCCATTCTTCCATTCGCTCGCTCGCGTGCAGAATCCTAGCTGTTCTACAACCATAACGCGTGCCGAGTGGTCCGTCGAATGATTCCATCAGTCTCGCCTGGGGCGCGCTTTCCGTCGTGGCCGGCCAGGGCATCGCGTTTTCGACGCCGTTCGCGATATTCTATTGTCCGTCGAGCGGCGGCGCTCCCCGCCACGATCCAAACCAGGAGGAACCAATGATCGAACTCTACGGCATGGGCAGCCCGAACGTGGTGAAGATTTACATCGCGCTCGATGAGCTCAACCTGCCCTACACGGTCCATCCGGTCGACGTGTTCAGCGGCAAGCAGTTCGACCCAGCCTTCCTGAAGCTCAACCCGATGGCCAAGGTCCCCGTCATCACCGACAGCGAAGGCCCCGGCGGCAAGCCCATCACGCTGTTCGAGTCAGGTGCGATCCTGCTCTACCTCGCCGAAAAGACCGGCCAGCTGCTCCCCCGGGACACGGCGGCGAAATACGAGGCCATCGAGTGGATGATGGTGCAGATGACCACGCTCGGGCCGATGTTCGGCCAGCACGTGCACTTCGTCCGCTTCGCCCCCAAGGGCAACGACTATTCACAGAGCCGCTACACCACGCAGGTCCACCGCGTGCTGGAGGTGATGGACCAGCGCCTCGCGGAAAAACCCTGGCTTGGCGGCGCCGACTACGGCATCGCTGACATCGCCACCTATCCGTGGGCACGCAACATTCCCGTGCTGCTGGGCGCAGCGGCGGCGGAGAAATACAAGAACGTCATGAAATGGGTGGGCGTCATCGGCGAACGTCCGGCCGTGAAGAAGGCCCTCGCCGCGGTCGATGACGTGCGGGAAAAGACCACGCAGTTCGACAAGGCGCAGGCCAACGACCTCGACAGGCTGTTCGGTCGCGGCCAACACGCCGCCGCGTGAATTCAATCGCCCGCTGAGGGTGGCGCGCCGACGTCAGTGTGCGCCGGCGCCGCCCCCCGTGGCGCGCGCCATCAGCAGCGCGGCGACGACAGCCAGCAGCAACGCGCATCCCATGATGAAGAACGTGTCGCTGTAGGCCAGGAAATAGGACTGCGCCCGCACCGAGCGGCCTACGGCGACGATGGCGTTGTGCCACGCCATCGCGGGATCGGCGTTGCCGGTCGTCATGAAGTACCGCTGCAGTGCCGCCAGCCGCTGCCGCGTCGCCTCGTCGAACATCGACACGTCGGGTGTGATCACAGACGAGTGGAACTGCTCGCGCTTGGTCAGCAGTGTCTGGAGCATGGCGATGCCGATCGATCCGCCCAGGTTCCGCATCATGTTGAACAGCGACGAGGCCGAACCGGCGTTCTCGCGCTCGATGCCGGCGGTTGCCAGTGAGGATAGCGGCGTCATCACCAGCGCCTGCCCGGCGGCGCGGACCAGGTTCGGCACCAGCAGCTGCGGACCGCTGTAGTTCTGGTCCATGTTGATGTTGAGGAAGCAGCTGGCCGCGAACAGACAGAGGCCGAGGGCAACCAGCAGTCGCGCATCGAACCGGCGCATCAGGAAAGGCACGAAGGGGATGATCAGAAGCTGCGGCAGTCCGGTCCAGGCCAACACCTCGCCGGTCTGCTGCGCGTTGTAGCCCTGCATCTGCGACAGATAGTTGGGCAGCAGATAGACCGAGCCATACAGCGCCACGCCCAGGATGACGTTGCTGACGCTGCCAAGGCCGAAATTGCGCCGCAGCAGCAATCGCAGATTGAGCAGCGGCTTCTGCGTCGTCAGCTCGATCCAGATGAACAGCGACAGTGCAATCGCGGCGACCACCGACAGTCGGACGATGAACGGCGATCCGAACCAGTCGTCCTTGTTGCCCTCTTCCAGCACCGTTTGCAGCGAGCCGAGGCCGATGGCCAGCGTGGCAATGCCGGTCCAGTCGCCGTCCCTCAGCAATCCAAGCTGCATCGGCGCGCGTGGCAGCGACGGCACCAGGGTCGCCAGCATGATCGCGCCCGGTACCAGGTTGACATAAAAGATATACTGCCAGCCGTACGTCTCGGTGAGATAGCCGCCGATGGTCGGGCCGATCGCCGGCGCGAACGTCGCCGACATCGCGAACATCGCAAGCCCGATTGGCTGCTTCGCTCTCGGCAGCATGGTCAGGGTGATGGTGAACGCCAGCGGGATCAGCACGCCGCCGAAAAAGCCCTGCATCGCCCGCAGCACGATCATCTGCTGCAGATCGTGCGCGAACGCACAGGCGACCGACATCACCAGGAACAGCACCGTGTTCGCCAGCAGATAGCGGCGCAGCGAGAACACCGGAGCCAGGAAGCCGGTAAGCGGGATCACCACGATCTCCGCCACCAGGTAAGCGGTGGAGATCCAGCCGCCATCGTCGATGCCGGCGCCGATCGCCCCCTGAATATCCGGCAGCGATGCGTTGGTGATCTGAATGTTCAGCACGGCGATGAAGGCGCCGATAATGGAACCGATCACCGCGAGCCAGACCTTGAAGTCCGCCCGCGGCTCGTCGGCGACTCTGATGTCGGTTGCCATGGCTGTCGCCCTCAGCGCTGCGCCAGCGTGCTGGCCGGCGTCGTTCGCGTGTCGATCGTCGGTTCGACCGACATGCCAGGGCGTAGCTGGCCCGCAAGTGCCACGTCGCGGCGCAGCATGATCTTCACCGGGATGCGCTGAACGATCTTGGTGAAATTGCCCGTCGCGTTATCCGGCGGCAGCAGTGCGAACTCCTGACCGCTGGCCGGCGCGATGCTGTCCACCACACCGTGCACCACCTGACCGGGAAAAGTGTCGACCTCGATGTCCACCGCCTGACCCGGCCGCACGTCGGTAAGCTGGGTCTCCTTGTAGTTCGCCACGACATAGACCGCGCGCAGCGGCACGATCGCCATCAACTGCGTGCCCGCCTGCACATACTGCCCGACACGAAGCGACCGGGCGCCGACCGTGCCGTCCTCTGGCGCCACGATCGTCGCGTAGCTGAGGTTCAGACGCGCCTGCTGCTCGACAGCACCCGCATGCTGCAACGCCGACCGCGCCTCGGCCTCGGCCGTTTGCAGTACCGCCACCTGCTGGCGAGCGCTGCTCAGTGCGGCTCGGGCATGCTGCAGATCGGCTGCCCGCTGCATCAGCAGCGACTGCGTATGCTGCGCCTGCTGCACGCTGCCCGCGCCAGTGTGTGCGAGGTCGCTGTAGCGCCTCTGGTCCTGCGCCGCGAAGCTCGCCGCCGCCTCAGCCGAGGCAAGCTGCGCCGTCGCCCCCTCGATCACCGATTGCTGCAGCTCCAACTGCGCGCCGATATTGCTGACCTTGTTCTCAGCGCCCGCTCGGTCGGCAACGGCCTGATCCAGTGCGGCTCTCAGGTCGCGATCGTCGATCTGCGCCAGCACCTGCCCGGCTTTGACCGACTGATTGTCGCCGACCAGCACCTCAGCAATGTAGCCGGCAACCCGCGGCGCGATGATAATGGAATCTGCCTGGACATACGCATCGTCCGTCGACACCTGAAACCTGCCGACCTGCCAGTATTGCACGCCGAACGTAGCCACCAGACTGACGCCTATTGCCCCGGCCAGGGCGGCCAAGGCGCGCTTCCGGGTCACCAGACGACGGCCGCGGACGCGGTCCGCGACAATGCCGCGGGCATGTTCCATCACGCCACTCATGGATTTGCCTCTCTCCTCAACGGGTCAGCCGGGCTGCCCTTTGGCGAGTGAGATAGACTGCCTGGTAAGCGCAATAAACTGGCCGCAGGGGATATGACTTTTGCGCAGAACTCAGAAATGACAGGGGGTCGCAGGCAGGATATACCCGTGCCCATGCCGTCATCATCCTGGCAAACGCAGGTCTATGCCGCGCTGCGGGCTGCCCACATCACCCAGGTCGGCTACGTTCCCGACGCCGGCCATGCGCAGCTTATCGAGGCGGCGCACGCCGACCCTGACGTGCACGCCGTGGTGCTCACCACCGAGGAGGAGGGGATCGCGCTGGCCGCCGGCGCCTGGCTAGGCGGGCAGCGCGCGGCGCTACTCATGCAATCCTCCGGCGTCGGCAATTGCATCAACATGCTGTCGCTGCCGGTGAACTGCCGCATGCCGTTCCTCACACTTGTGACGATGCGCGGCGAGTGGGCCGAGTTCAACCCGTGGCAAGTACCGATGGGCACGGCCACGCCCGCGGTGCTGGCCGCCGCCGGCGTGCATGTCCGCCGCGCCGACCGCCCCGACGAGGTGGCCGAGGTGGTTGCCGCGGCGGCTTCGCTCGCATTCGACAGCGCGGTGCCGGTCGCCGTCCTGCTGTCGCAACGGCTCCTCGGCGCCAAGGTGTTCGTGAAATGAGCAATGACGGCACGCTCGACCGCCGCGCCGTTGCCGCAGCACTGCTGCGCGATCCTGGCGATCTGCTGGTCGTCACCGGCCTCGGCGCACCCAGCTATGACGCCGCCGCGGCCGGCGATCGGCCGCTCAACTTCTACCTCTGGGGTGCGATGGGCGGCGCGGCGATGGTCGGGCTCGGCATCGCCATCGCCCAACCGCGCCGCCGCGTCCTGGTGCTCACCGGTGACGGCGAGATGCTGATGGGCATGGGTTCGCTCGCAACGATCGCCGCCGCCGGTGCCGCCAACCTCGCCATCGCCGTTCTGGATAACGCGCGTTACGGCGAGACCGGCTCGCAGCGCAGCCACACCGGGCTTGGTACCGACCTCGCCGCGGTCGCCACGGCCTGTGGCTGGCCAACGACCGCGACCGCCCGCGGCATGGATGAGGTGGAGGGGCTGCGCGAGCGGCTGCGGCAGGAGCACCTGTTCGCCGTGATCCGCATTGCGCCGGACGAATTGCCGCGGCACCTGCCGCCACGCGACGGCGCCTGGCTCACCAATCGCTTCCGGCAGGCACTGGGAATCGACAATTCATAACCTGCCCGTCATGTTTCATTGTGTTTCAATCGATTGAACCGGGCCCTGTTGCGCTATTTTCACGCTGGCGGTCCGAGCCAAATTCGCCGACAATGCGAGGCTTGGGGGGAGCGTCGCCCGGAACGACGGGTTGTGCCACGCGGGAGTCCTGGGTTGGAGCAAGACATTGGCGAAGGGGGCTCGACGTCGACGCGCCACGGTCGCGTCCGCGTAACGAAGCCCGTTAGACCTTGGCCGTGGCGCGGCCTTTTGCCTCTCGCAGCAATTCTGGTCCTGGCGGCCGTCGGCGCGCTCTTCGTCGCCCGGCACCCAGGTGCTCAGCCAGTGCAACCTTCGAAAGCGACGTCCGCGGTCCCGGTAAGTATCGCCAAGGCAGAGCGCCAGGACGTCCCGCTCTGGCTATCCGGCATCGGCACGGTTCAGGCGCTCAACAGCGTCACCGTGCGTGCCCGCGTCGATGGCACCCTGATGCAGGTGCCGGTGACCGAGGGGCAGATCGTCAAGCAGGGCACGCTGCTCGCGGTGATAGATCCTCGCCCGTACCAGGCGGTGCTTGACCAGGCGACGGCCAAGAAGTCGCAGGACGAGGCAATGCTTGGCAACGCCAAGCTGGATCTGGAGCGGTACTCATCGCTGGCGAAGCAGAGCTTCGCATCGCGTCAGCAGGTCGACACGCAGAAGATGCAGGTCGATCAGTCCACCGCGGCGCTGAAAGGCGATGACGCGACCATCGAGGCGGCGCAGCTGAACCTGAGCTACTGTTACATAACCGCGCCGTTCGACGGCCGGCTCGGACTGCGTCAGGTCGATCCGGGCAACCTGGTGCATGCCACCGACTCAGGCGGCATCATGACGATAACCCAGGTGCGTCCCATTGCCGTGGTGTTCACGCTGCCGCAGCGCAACCTGCCGTCGATCGTCGAGGAAATGACGCAGGGCTCAGTGACGGTTGCGGCCTGGTCTGGCGAGGACAATCGTGAGTTGGCTCGCGGGACGCTGCTGACCCCGGACAACGCCATCGATGCCACCACAGGCACCATCCGTCTGAAGGCGACCTTCCCCAACGAGGAAAACCGGTTGTGGCCTGGCCAGTTCGTCGACGCGCGGCTGCTGCTGCGAACCGATCACCAGGTGGTCGCCGTGCCGGCGCAGGCGGTGCAGCACGCGCAGGACAGCCTGTACGTCTACATTGTGAAGCCGGATTCCACGGTGCAACGACAGACGGTCGTGGCAGAGGATCGTGGCCGGGTCATGGTGATCACCAAGGGCCTTGATGCTGGACAGGCGATCGTACTGGACGGCCAGTCCCGCCTGCAGGATGGCATGCTGGTAGCGGCGGCGGGCGAGCACGTCGGCGGATGATCGAGCAGCGGAGGCAATGAGCGGCGCATGAGTATTTCCACCCCGTTCATCCAACGCCCGATCGCCACCTCACTGGTCATGGCGGCGCTGGTGCTCGTGGGCATCGCCGCCTACCCGCTGCTGCCCGTGGCGCCTCTGCCGCGTGTGGATTTCCCCACGATCGTGGTGAGCGGCAGCCTTCCCGGGGCCAGTCCTGAGACCATGGCGGCAACGGTGGCGCAGCCGTTGGAGACGCAGATCGCGCAGATCCCAGGTGTGGCCCAGATGACCTCGGTCAGCGTGCTGGGCACCACGAGTGTGACGGTGCAGTTCGACCTCGATCGCAACATCGATGGCGCGGCCGGCGACATCCAGGCGGCGATCCAGGCAGCTAGTGGGCAGTTGCCGAAGATCATGCCGGGACCACCCACCTACCGGAAGGTCAACCCTTCCGACGCGCCGGTCATGATCCTGGCGGCGCAGTCCGATGCCATGCCGCTGACCGACACCGACGACTATTCCGAGAACGTGCTGTCGCAGCAGATCTCACAGATTGCCGGCGTGGCACAGGTGCTGATCGGCGGCCAGCAGAAGCGCGCTGTGCGGGTCGAGGCCGAGCCCGACAAGCTCGCCGCCATGGGGTTGACGCTGGAGGATGTGCGCAACCTGCTGGTGAATGCGACGGTCGATGGGCCCAAGGGCAGCATCGATGGCGAGCACAAGGCCTATACGGTCTACGACAACGACCAGCTTACGCACGCGAGCCAATACGACAACGTCGTGCTGGCTTATCGCAATGGCGCGGCCGTCCGGGTGCGCGATATCGGCCGCGCCATCGACGGTCCGGAGAACCGGCTGCTCGCCGGCTGGCAGAACGGCAAGCGCGGCATCCTGCTGATCATCTTCAAGCAGCCAGGCGCCAACGTCATTGAAACTGTGCAGCGGATCAAGGATGCGTTGCCGCAACTGGAAGCCTCCATCCCGCCTTCGATCCACGTCAGCACCATCATGGACCGCACTCTCACCATCCGCGCCTCGGTCGCCGATGTGCAGTTCACCCTGATACTCGCCGTCTGCCTGGTCGTGATGGTGATCTTCGTGTTCCTGCGCAACGTCTGGGCCACCATCATTCCCAGTACCACCGTGCCGGTCGCGCTGATCTGCACGTTCGGCGTGATGTACCTATTGGACTACAGCCTCGACAACCTGTCCTTGATGGCGTTGACCCTGGCCGTCGGCTTCGTCATCGACGACGCGATCGTGATGCTGGAGAACATTTTCCGCCACGTCGAGGAAGGCATGAAACCGATGGAGGCGGCCATCAAGGGCGCCGGTGAAATCGGTTTCACCATCGTCTCCATCAGCTTCTCGCTGGTCGCGGTGTTCATCCCGCTGCTGTTCATGGGCGGCATCGTCGGACGGCTGTTCCGCGAATTCGCCGTTACGGTCACCGCTGCCGTCCTGGTCTCGGCCTTCGTCTGTCTGACGTTGACGCCGATGATGTGCTCGCGCTTTTTGCGGCATGACACCAGCCGGCACGGATGGGCCTATCGGGCGATCGAGGCCATGTTCAACGGGCTGATCGCATTCTACCGGCGCACCCTGGACATTGCCCTGCGCCATCATTTCATCACGCTGCTGGTGTTCCTCGGCACCGTCAGTCTGAGCGTTTATCTCTACATCATAATCCCCAAGGGCTTCTTCCCGCCGCAGGACAACGGCGTCGTGCTTGGTATCACCGAAGCCGCGCAGGACGTCTCGTTCAAGGAGATGGTGAACGTACAGCAGCGCCTGGCCGACATAGTGGCGCAGGATCCGGATACAGGCTCCTTTGTCTCTTCGATGGGCGGCGGGTTCGGCGGGCAGTCGAACAACATCGGACGTCTGTTCATCTCCCTGAAGCCGCTGGATGAGCGCGTCGGCGGCTCCCTGCAGAACTACATAAACCGGCTGCGGCCGAAGATTGCCCAGGTGCAGGGCGGCAAGCTGTTCCTCCAGCCGGTTCCGGATGTGCGCGTCGGGGCACGGCTGGCCAAGACCGAGTATCAGTACACACTCCAGGACGCGAACCTGGCCGAACTCTACAAATGGGGCCCCAAGATCCTGGGCAAGCTGCAGTCACTGCCGATGTTGCGCGACGTAACCAGCGACCAGCAGGACGGCGGCACCACCGCGACACTCGTGATCGATCGCGACGCCGCTGCGCGGTTCGGCATACAGCCACAGGTGATCGACGACACGCTGTATGACGCGTTCGGCCAGCGGCAGATCGCCCAGTATTTCTCGCAGGTGAACTCCTATCACGTGATCCTGGAGGTGCCGCCGGCCATGGCTGGCGACCCGGCGACGCTGGACAAGCTGTACGTGAAGTCGCCGACCGGTCAGGCAGTACCGCTCTCCAGCTTCGTTCACTGGAGCACGATGCCGGTACAGCCATTGTCGATCAGCCATCAGAGCCAGTTCCCGGCGGTCACCATCTCCTTCAACCTTGCCCCCGGGACTGCGCTCGGCCAGGCCGTTGACGCCGTCAACGAGGCGATGCGGCAGATGGGCGTGCCGATCACCGTTGCCGGATCATTCCAGGGCACCGCGCAGGCGTTCCAGTCGTCGCTGGCCAGCCAGCCCTATCTGATCGCCGCCGCACTGATCAGCGTGTACATCATCCTCGGCATCCTTTACGAAAGCTACATCCTGCCGCTGACCATTCTGTCCACGCTGCCATCGGCCGGCGTCGGCGCTCTGCTGACGCTGCTGCTGGCGCATTACGATCTGTCGGTGATCGCGCTGATCGGCGTGATCCTGCTGATCGGCATCGTGAAGAAGAACGGCATCATGATGGTTGACTTCGCCATCAACGCCGAACGCCGCGACGGGCTGCGGCCGCATGACGCCATCCGCCAGGCGTGTCTGTTGCGGTTCCGCCCGATCCTGATGACGACGATGGCGGCAATGCTGACCGGCATGCCGTTGATGCTGGGTCAGGGCGCGGGCTCTGAGCTGCGGCGACCGCTGGGCTTCGCGATGGTCGGCGGCCTCGCGCTCAGCCAGATACTGACGCTGTACACCACGCCGGTCATCTACCTGTATTTGGATCGGCTACAGAATTGGCTGGCACCCAAGCGGCACCGCATGCCGGCGTTGGCGGAGAAGATGGGCCAGGAAGCCGCTGCGGATTAGCCTGACGCAGGCGTGGGCGGCGGCCCGGTCCCCGGAATCATAGCACGGCGAGACATGTGTGCTGTCATTGCGAGAAGCGCAGCGACGAAGCAATCTTCATCTCCCCGTTGGAGATTGCTTCGTCGCTCCGCTTCTCGCAATGACAATCTACACGATAGATAGGATAGCTACGCGTCCCAATGGGATCTGCTTGGGTGATGAAGAAAAGTCAGCGCAGGCTTCAGCAGCGAATCAGTCGGAACGGAGATAGTTGCGGGTGAACCATCGGAATTCGAGAAGGTCACCGTCGCTGCCCCACCGTTCACCAGGTCCACTGACGTGCCATCTCCCGGAGTTGCAAACCTGGAATTCATTTGGCTGAGTCGTGAAGTTCTCGGTTATCTGGTCTCCTGGCATAATCGATCCGTGCAGCAAAACCGTCCCCGCCAAGGTCGGGTTCAGCGTCTCAACGTCAGTGGCGGTGCGGATTCCGGTGTTCGGGTCTACCGACATCATGCCTGACACCATGGTGCCGGTCGCCAGGACGATGTCGTTGGACGTGGGGCCAGAAAAGGAAGCACCATTCTCTACGGTGGAACTCGCTGTTCCGGCATTATTCGTAGGGTCAGCCCATAGGGTGACATTGATGCTGGTGAATTGCGCGGCGATCGGCGTCGGTGTGGTCTGGCCGAGGATGCCGGATGCATCGATCTTCAAATACAGTCCGTAGTCGTTTTCAAAGCCCGGTGGCGTGACCGGCTGGCCGTTGTCCTGCAATCCTGTCACCGGCATCAACCATTCAAGAGCGAACGAGTTGTTCTGATAGACGACTGAGTGCAGATAGCTAGAGGTGTCGAGGGTATCGACCGGCGTGAACAACGAGTGCATGGCTTCCCCCTTTTGGACTTGTTGAAGGTTCGCGCCGGGCCGAAGCCGTCGCCAGAAATCGCGATGCGAAAATTGGCTAAATTGGCGGAAATGACCTTAATCACTGTATCGATGCCGCGTCGGCGCGTCTCTTGCCGCAAGCCGATCGCCTCGTTAGCCTGCCAAGCTCGTGAAATCAGCCGATCAACGGCATTCTCTCCGGGTTGATCCTCCCTTGGCTCTAAAACTGTGTGGGGGGTGGCATGGATGCGCTGACCGACCATCGGACATGCAGGTTCGACGACTTTCTGTTGGACCGAGAAAGCCGAGCACTCTACCGTCTGAGCACCAACGGTGAACGAACAGTCGTTCCTCTCGGCTCTCGCGCTTTCGAGATCCTCACCCTCTTGGTCGATCGGCGCGGCGAGTTCGTCTCCAGGCGGGAGATCATGGAGGCGGTCTGGCCGAACACCGTTGTCGAAGAAAGCAACCTGACGGTCCAGATGGCGGCGTTGCGACGCGTGCTGGACGCAGGGCGCACGCGCGAAAGTTGCATTCAGACGGTGCCTGGGAGAGGTTACCGCTTTGCCCTTCCCGTGACGCGACAACAGCAGGCACCTGCTGATCTGACGCTCGCACCCCGTCGACTTTCGATCGTCGTGCTGCCTTTCGATAACCTGAGTGGCGATGCAAGGGATGACTGCCTGGCCGAAGCCATCACAGACGATCTGACCAGCGATCTTTCGCTCATCCCCGATGTGTCGGTCACCGCGCGTGAGGCCGCCAATCCGTACCACGGCCAGCTCCAGGACGTGCGGACGATCGGCGAGGAACTGCGAGTACGCTATGTCCTCAGGGGCAACGTGCGCCAATTCGGTGCCACGCTCCGCGTCAACATCCGGCTGATTTCTGCGGAGACCGGCACACTTCTGTGGTCCGACCGGTTCGACGAGAAGATCGGCGAACCGGGCGCAGGACAGGACCAGATCGTCAGACGGATGAAGGACGAACTCGGTATCAGGCTGATTGACATCGAGAGTGCGCGCAGCCGCAGCGAGCGGCCAACCGACCCGGACTCCTTCGATCTCGTTCTACGTGCGCGTTCACTCAGAAACCAGCCTCCGAGTCTGACGCGGGACCGTGAGGTGATGGCGCTGCTGGAGCGCGCGCTCGCCCTGGATCCGTCTTCGGTCTATGCCCTGACCTACATTGCATATTACCTGTCCAATGCCACTGGCTATGCTGGCTGGCAGGATTTCGCGAAGATGCAGCGTGCCGAGCACCTGTTGGCGCAGGCTCGCGCTCTTGCTCCTAAATCGCCGCTCGTTCTCAACACGTACGTCTTGTGGCTCCGTCCTGTCGGTCGCTGCGCCGAAGCCATCGAGGTGTGCCAGCGGGCCATCCGGATGCATCAGAACCGGATACGGGGATGGATGGGCCTCTACCATGAGCTCGGTAGATGCAAGACCTGGATGGGGCAAGCGGAGGAGGGGATTGCCCTCGAGGAGGAAGCAGATGCGCTTAACCCGCACAGTCCCTGCAGGTACGTTCGCTACCGCCATATCGGCTGGTATTCGCTGTTGCTGGGCAGAGACCTGGATGCGATCAAATATCTCGAACGGTCTTCCGCGATAAACCCGGACGATGACGGCGCCACGCACTACCAATACCGTCGGCTAGCTGCAGCCCACGCTCGAACTGGCAACGTCGCGGCGGCGCGGCAATACCTCAGCAGCGCCGAACGGCTTTGGCCGTATGACACGGTGCGCAGTCGTGCTCCTGAGCTTCTGACAAGTCCGGTCTATGTCGAGCAGTACAGGCGGTTTCAGGACGCCCTGCGACTTACCGACCTGCGTGACCACGCCGATGATGACGCGGATTTCGGCGTACCGGCAGATGGCGCTCTGCATGGTGAGCTTGCCGGCCCGACGCCAACCGACGCGCCGGGTGCGAAGACGCTCCGCACGGCGGACTTCGTTCGAACTCCTCGAGGAAGCGCAGCCGATCGTCATCGACACGATGACGTATTTCTGGGGCCAATCAATTCCTGCCGCAGTGGGGCTGAAATATTCCGGACTGGGCGGCAACTTTACCGACGCAGCGCAAGACCGAATGGGCCGCAAGTTGCGTGAGCTGACCGCTGGCGATTCCAACAGGCCGATCGTTGCGGTCGGTTGGAATTCCGAGCGTTTCGACGGTAGCAACCTGGCTCTGCGGCTCGTCGCGCTTGGGTATTCACAGGTCTATTGGTACCGCGGTGGACGCGAGGCGTGGGAGGTGAACGGACTTCCCGAGACTTCTCTCGATGTGCAGGACTGGTAGCTTAGCCTACGCCTCCGACGATCCGCCGGGCGTGGCCAGCCGCACACCCGAATGCTACTGATTATCGACAATCAACAGCACCGAGAGGTATCGCCATGGAAGTCCGTCTCGACGGCCGCAGCGCAATCATCACAGGGGCCAGCGCGGGGCTGGGTCTCGCGATGGCGAAGGAATTCGCCGCATCCGGCGCCGACGTTGCGATGCTGGCGCGACGGCCCGAGGTGCTGGAGCAGGCGAAACAGACGGTGACCGCGACCGCGCAGGGCGGCCGCGTCGCCACCTTCATCTGCGACGTCTCCAAGGCCGACGATATCCAGAAGACCTATGACTCCGTCGCCAAGACTTTCGGCAAGGTCGATATCCTGATCAACAATGCCGGCCAGTCACGCGCGATGCCGACCGAGCAGATCACCGACGACATCTGGCACGAAGACCTCGAGCTGAAACTGTTCGCGGCCATTCGCCTGACGCGTCTCGTATGGCCCGGCATGAAACAGCGGAAATGGGGCCGCATCATCAACGTGCTCAACCTCGGCGCGAAGGCGCCCAGGGCCAACGGCGCCCCGACCGCGGTGTCGCGCGCGGCCGGCATGGCGCTGATGAAGATACTCGCCGGCGAGGGCGCGCCGCACGGCATCCTGGTCAACGGCATGCTGGTGGGACTGATCGATTCCGATCAGCACGTCCGCCGACATGCGCGCGAAGGGGCCAACGTCTCCTACGACGAATTCCGCACGAAGATGGGCGCGAACGTCCCGATCGGGCGCGTCGGCAAGGCCGAGGAATTCGCTGCCATGGCCTGCTTCCTGTGCTCCGACCACGCCGGCTTCACCAGCGGCACCGCGATCAACATGGACGGCGGCGCCTCGCCCGTGGTCTGACGCTCGTCAGTGCGGGAAGCGTAGCGACGAAGCAATCTCCATCGGGCTTTGTCGCTACGCTATCGCAACTCGATCCGCCCGCTTCTCTCCTCGACTGCATCGAGCAATGTGTCGACCATCATCCCCGGCAATCGCCGCAATAGCCCCCGGCGCCGAGGCCGGAACACTTTCGCTCTCGCTTTGGCGCCGCCAAGCTCCCGGACCAGGCTGTCGATATCGGTCAGACCATCGATCAGGCCAACCTGCAACGCCCGCTCGCCCAACATGAAGCTGCCGTCGAACAACGCTGCCTCGTCGCTCTTCAGCCGCCCGCCGCGCCGCGTCCGCACCCAGGCCTTGAACCGCTCGTGCAGCGCGTCCAGCAGCTCTTGCACGAACGCCACATCCTCTGACTTCTCCGGACTGAAAGGATCGAGCCGCGCCTTGTTGGCGCCCGCGGTATAGAGCCGTCGCTCGACGCCGATGCGCGTCAGCATGTCCGGGAATCCGAAGCCGCCGCCACGCACGCCGATCGATCCCACGATGCTCATCGCATTGGCGTGGATCTGATCCGCGGCACATGCGAGCCAGTAACCACCGGACGCCCCGACCTCGCGGATCACCGCGTGTACCCGCACCTTGTGCTCCTCGGCGCGGCGGCGAATCAGCGCTGCTATCAGGTCGGACTGCACCGGCGATCCGCCTGGGCTTTCGATGTCGAGAATCACCGGTCGACCGCGAGCCGAACGGAACGCGCGGTCGATCAGCGGCGCCATGGTTCCCATGCTCACCGCGCCCGGCCTGGGCGCGATCAGTCCATGCATCTCCACCACGCTGATGCGCGGACGGCGCCAAGGCAGCAGACGGAACGGCATGCATCCTCCGATCGGCAGCGACCATGGCAAGATGGCAGTCGTTGCGCCATACACAACACATGATCGAACTTCACCTTGCCGGCTATCAGCCCGCTCGCTCCGTCCACACGCGAGCGCTGCACGCATTGCGCGAGAGTGTGGCTCGTCGCGCCGGCGAGGCACTTCGCATCAACGTGACCGACAACATCGTGGCCCAGGGTCGCAAGGCCAGCGATCTGCTCACCATGGTGGACAGCGGCGAACTCGACGGCTGCTATTTCGCCTCAAGCTACCTGGCCGGCCGCGTGCCGGGGCTCGGCCTGTTCGACCAGCCATTCCAGGCCGGTTCGCGCGAGGATGTGTTCGGCGCACTTGATGGCGACGCCGGAGCGTCCCTGGCCGACGAGCTGGCTGCGGCAACGGGCTATCGCGTAATCGGCTGGTGGGACAACGGCATCCGCCACATCAGCAACGCAATCAGGCCGATCCGCACGCCCGCCGACTGTGCCGGCCTGCGTATCCGCACGCTCGACAACGCCCAGCACCAGGCCGCGTTGCGTCGCCTGGGCTTTGTTCCGACGTTCATCGACGTCGCCGATCTACCGCGCGCAGTCGCGGAGGGTACGGTCGACGCGCAGGAAAACCCGCTCACCAATGTCGTCAACTTCAACCTGCACCTGCACCACAGGCATATCAGCCTGACCGGTCATCTGCTGGGCATCGCGACCCTGCTGGTGAACCGGGAGCGCTTCGACGCGCTAACCCCTGATCTGCGCAGCGCTCTCCTCGCGGCGGCACGCGACAGCGAAACGACACAGCGAGCGCTGGCGGAAGCCGAGGATGCGCAGTGTCTGAGGCTTCTGGTCGAAGCCGGCGTTGCCGTGGTCAGCGCCGATGCCATCGACCTGGCGGCGTTTCGCGCGGCCGTTGCGGCCTAGTCCCGCTGGCATTTACCCCAGGATTTTCCAGTTCCGACATGCTACCAGCACAAACTGACATGCACCTGATTGTTCTGGATGATGACGAGTCGACCGCCCTGTTCATGGCAACCGTGGCCAGGAAGCTCGGCTGGACTGCGCAGACGGTTACCGACGAATCGAACTTCCAGGCGCTGATCAGCGCCGCACCGCCTGACGCGATCTTGCTGGATCTCCAACTCGGCGCCAGCGACGGAGTCGAACAACTGCGTTTCCTGCGCAGCGTAGGCTACAGCGGCACCATTGTGCTGATGAGCGGGTTCGACGCACGCGTGCTCGCATCGGCGCAGCAGATTGGTGAATCGCTAGGGCTGACGATTGCCGCAGTGCTCGAAAAGCCAGCCCGCGCGGTGCAGGTGCACGAAGCGCTGGCGGCGATGCAGCGTAGCCTCGCTGCGACGGCGCTACCGCCCACCGAAGCGCAACCAGAGCATGCAGCGATTTCGGCCAACGATGTCGCCCAGGCGATAAACGCCGGGCAGATGGAGTTGCATCTGCAACCGATTGTCTCTGCCGCCGGACATGTCGTCACGAGCGCTGAAGCACTGATCCGCTGGCGCGACCCCTCGCTTGGGTTGGTCCTGCCGGACCGGTTCATCCCCGTCGCCGAAGCGGACACCGACGTGATCGACCGGCTTACAATGTGGGTGGCGGAAACCGGAGTGGCGCACTACCGGCGGCTCGCCGAGTTGGGATCAGAAATCCAGATCTGCATCAATATTTCAGGCCGGAATCTGCAATCGCTCGATTTCCCGGACCGAATGGCTGGCGTGCTGGAGCACATGTCCGCACCTCCGGGCGCGATCGGTCTGGAGATCACCGAAACCGTCGCGACGCACGATCTGGATGCGACGACGGCCATTCTCACGCGGCTGCGTCTGAAGGGCTTTCCGGTCGCCATCGACGATTTTGGCACCGGTCATTCATCGCTCGCGGCACTGCGGCGCATGCCGTTCTCGGTGATCAAGATCGACAAGTCGTTCGTCGGCGAGCTCGAGACATCGAGTGACTCGCTGACGATCGTGCGTTCGGTGATTCAGCTTGCACGCGACATGGGCCTGACGAGCGTGGCCGAGGGCGTGGAGAGCGCCGAGACGGTGCGGCTGTTGACCGAACTGGGGATCGACAGCCTGCAGGGATTCTATTTCAGCCGGCCGCTACCGTTCGACGACTTCGCGGCGTGGCTACGAACTTGGTCGCGCAGTCACGCCAGCGGCTAGCGCCCGTTATCGAGCTTTGTCAGCGGAACAAGAGACAGCGCGGGATGAGCGCAGCTTCGAGCGCTCATCCCGCGCCAGGCTCACACGGTCTGCAGGATCATCTCGCGCTTCATCTCGGGCGCCAGCTCCGCTCGCCAGTCCGCGCTGCCCCGCAGCACTGACTCGTGCGCACGCAGCGTGTAGTAGCTGGTGCCGGTACCGTCCGGCGTACCACCCTCCTCCACGGTCTTCACAGCCTGACGCAGCAGCTTGCGCGCCTGGATGATCGCCTTGTCGGCGGGGCCGAGATGCTCCTTCGAGCGATCGACGATGGGTCCCATGCTCTCCTGCAACGCACGGTCCTGCGCGTTGATGCCGTCGATGCCGGAGAACGTCTCGGTCCGCTGCACGGTGCGATCCAGCATGTAATCGTTCGAGCGATTCGCCTTGGAGCGGAACGTCATCGGATCGACGTGCAGCGGCCCATTGCCGAGCCCGCGCTCAAGCTTGTCCTCTTCGGTCAGCGGACCATCGGGGCAGTAGCTCCAATTGTATACCATGCAGTTGTGGTCATCGATCGGCACCCAGATGTGACCGGCATCGAGGTCCAGTCCGCTCTCCGACCGCGACGGCCGAATCTGATGGAACGGCATGACGAAATGATAGGTGCGGATGTGCACATCCTCGCCGCCGTCAAGCGGGCGGATGCCGGCATACTGATAGCCGTAGTCGGTGATATCGACGACCAGCTTCGGCGCCTTGCCGCGCACGAACGGATTGGACGGCTTGATGCCGCCGCGCTTCGAACTGTCTGTCAGCAGCCGGTGCAGGATCGGTGCATGCGATGTGTCGATGCCGCCTTCCAGCGCCTGTAGCCAGTTGCACTCCTCGACCACCTTGGTGACGTGGCGATTGGCTTCCGGCGCCTGCGTCCAGGCGAACTTCGGCAGCGGCGGCATCTTTTCCGCCGGGCCGAGATAGGCCCACACGATGCCGCCCAGTTCGCACGTCGGATAGGCGGTGACACGGACCTTGTGCTTGAAGTCGTATTCCTCCGGCTCGTTCATCATGTCGACGCAGGAGCCGGTGACGTCGAACTTCCAGCCGTGATAGATGCAGCGCAGACCGCATTCCTCGTTGCGTCCGAAATACAGCGAGACGCGGCGATGGGGGCAGAACTCCTCGATCAGGCCAATGCGGCCTTCGGTGTCGCGGAACGCCAAGAGGTCCTCGCCGAGCAGGCGGACGCGGGCGGGCGGGCCGTCGGCCTCAGCGATCTCGCTCGTGAGCAGCGCTGGTAACCAGTACATGCGCATCGTATTGCCCATCGGGGTGCCCTGGCCCACTCGGGTGACGAATTCGTTCTCCTCGCGTGACAGCATGCCGGTTGCCTCCTTGCCTTGGTTGCCTGCTTGCGCAGGCCGGTGGCGTGGAGGGTAGCGTCCGCCGCGATCGCCGGCAAACTGGCTGGCGCTGTGATGAACCAGGGCCGTACCCTGGAACCCACCAGGTGGCGTTGCCCCCTGGACCCCCACCAAAGGCGCAGCCTTTGGGATCCTGCCAGGGCGAGATCAGCCCGCAACGGCAGCCAATGATCTGGACACAGACAGATGGTTTCGGACTCGGCCATCGCCTTGTGCGGCTCGCGGGCAGACCGATTGGGATGCCGCGCCCGCCGTGGTCCGCGCTTGCGAGCCTCGCTTAACAATTCGCTAACTAGCTTCACATGAGACTGTGAGCGCTGATTCTTTGGAATGGGTTGGCAAGATGCCCAGCGTCATGATTGCTGAAGACGACCTGCTTGTGGCGGATATGCTTGAGGAGACCCTTACCCAGGGAGGGTATGACGTATGCGGCATCGCACGCACCGTGGACAAAGCGGTTGAGCTTGGCGAACGTCACCGGCCCGACCTTGCGATCCTGGACATCCGCCTGGCCGAGGGAGGGCTTGGCACGGAGGTTCTCCCCCGGCTGACAAGCGCGGGCCACATGGGAATTCTCTACGCATCGGGCTACGCACTGCCTAGTCTGACCAAGGCCGATGGTATGGCGGTAATCAGGAAGCCGTACCAACCCGACGAAATTCTTCGTGCCATCAAGATTGTCGAGCAGATCGCCCTGACCGGCAATGCGCCGCAACCGTTCCCGGCACGGTTTCATGTGTTAAACGGGGCGTCCGAGGATGGCCCGGCGCCAACCGTTCATTCTGACCCTCCCGACAGTGTAGCCAGGATTCTTCGGCAGCAGGCCGCGCTGGCACGATTTGGTTCGTTTGCTTTCTTGGCACCCGACGTGCACAGCGTCTTGACGGAAGCTGCTCGCGTCTGCGCCGAGGGTCTTGATGCCGGTTTCTGCAAGATTTGCCGATACCGTCCGGAGGAGAATGATCTTCTTGTAGAGGCGGGAGTCGGTTGGCATCAGGGGATGATTGGGCAGGTAGTTTCGCAGGCAGATGACAGTTCGCCACAGGGCCGTGCGTTCACTACCCGCGCTCCGGTGATCTGTCGAAACCTGGCCAAAGAGTTAACCTTCGTTCCTCCGGCCTTCTACGCTGATCACGGGATCGTATCGACTGTTGATGTCATCATCCCCGGGGTCGAAAGACCGTACGGCATACTGGAGGTGGATAACGCCAGCGAACGTATCTTTGATGAAACTGACATCACCTTTCTGAAAGGGTTCGCGAACGTCGTGGCAGGAGCGGTCGAGGCTGCGAGGCGCAAAACCGCCGACGCGGCCATTATCGCCGAAAAGGACCGACTGCTCACGATACAGCGTGCGCTTTTGAACGAAAAATCCCTGTTAGCTCGCGAGCTTAACCACCGTGTCCGCAACAACCTCCAGCTTATTCACGGAATGCTCGCCAGGGAGGGCAACAATGGAAATACGCCCGCGATTGCGCGCCGGGTCATGACCATGTCACAAATCTATGATCGCCTTCTTGGCACCGGATTAACCCAGCGGATAGCATTCGATCAGTACCTGAAAGACCTGTGTGCAAGCCATACGGACATGGAGTTAGGCTCGCATTCAAAATTCGTAATTGGCTGCAAATGCGATCCGGTGACGGCTGATCTGGATACTGTTTCCGCCTTGGGTCTCGCTGTCTCGGAACTCATCGCGAACAGCATCCAGCATGCATTCCCTGACAGGACCGGATTGATCAGTGTTTCCTTGGGTCCGGACTCCCTAAAAGGCGGCGGCCTTGAACTAACAATCAGTGATGATGGTGTTGGGTTCGAGGAAACCGAAGTGAGCAAGCGCCAAGGTATCGGGTTGGTTCGGCGACTGCTGGAGCAGATTGGCGGCACGGCGACGCGTAGCTCGGATCATGGCACAAAGTGGCTTCTGAAAGTGCCGAAAACACCGGATACAATATTCATTTCGAACGGAGCAGAGGACCGCGCAACGTCGCAACGAGACCTTTCTCAGCCCTATTAAAAACACGTCGAAGGTGGCGTTCGTGGCGGCAAGGGATCGGCCGGTAGGAGCAAAACTCCGGAGAGACCACAATGTCAAAAACATGGAAGGCAGAATGCCGATACCTGCAACCGGACAAGCTGCTGGGCAACTTGGAACTCACACGCTCAAAGTCATGATCGCCGAAGACGACCTCCTCCTGGCAGACATGCTGGAAGAGGTCCTCATCAAACGTGGATATGATGTATGTGGCATCGCCAATACCGTCGAAAAGGCCGTCGAACTCTGTGATCTGCACAATCCTGATCTTGCAGTCTTGGACATTCGGCTGGCCCAAGGCGAGTTAGGCACAGATATTCCCGCTTGGCTAGCTCGCCCGAAAAGTTTGGGAGTCCTCTTTGCATCAGGCTATGCAGGTGAGATGAAGCTTACAAAGACGTATGGCGATGCTCTGATCACGAAACCATACCGGATGGAAGATGTTGTTCGTTCTCTGAAGATCGTCGAGGATATTGTCAGGACCGGCGATGCGTCGCCACCGTACCCCAAAGGCTTCTCCGTATTACTGTAACTACGCTCCGCAAAGTTGACCGGATCAGCAAATGACCCTAGCGACGCAAATCAGTTGGATCGCTGCGTGGAACTCTGTCCTGCCGGGCTCTGTTGGGGGTTGTTCTCCGAGTTCGAGCGATCGATGATCCGCGATCGGGTGTTGGCCGGCCTGGATCGCGCACGGTAATCGGGCAAGCGGTCGCGCAGGCTGCGCCGAACAAGGGCTCGGCTACTCTGCCTCGGTCGCAAAGCTTGACGCCAAGAGTGCATTGCGCCCATCTGGCCGACAAACACGATCTGATCCGTCCGATCCGCCGTCTGGCTGGGCGTCGCCGTGGCCGGGATGCGGCTTACGCCAAGCAAGGCTGTAACACACGGCAGCAAGTACCGGGCGATCGTCGTGCCCGCCGAAGATCGCGTTTCAGCGTTGACATCTTTGGGGAGGTCAGCCGCAAAACGATCGCTCATTGACCAGGTACAGGACCTATCCGAACCTTACGAAAGGGCAAGACCAACGCGTGCACCTGCCGTCCCCACGCGGCCCGGGGCCGCAATGCATGTCAACAGTCGTTCAGATGTTGTTTACCCACGTGGTGCAGCCTGATCCCTTGTCTTGCGGACATTGACAATGGCCGATGACCCCCGCTCAGCTGGCCTGCTCGTTCCTGGCGTATTTTTCGGTCTGAATGATGACTCCGCGCTGACTGCTTTGCGGAACCTTGCGAATGTCGCGGGTGCAGGTGATCCGCGTGGCCCGTGGTTCCTCGCCGATAACCTAATCACATATGCTCACACCCGCGGCTTCCTGACTGAGCCACGCTTCGTTGGTGCGGTGCTCGCGTCTCATCCAGAAGCGACCGAACGCGCTATCGCATGGCGGACCCACACGCTATGCTGGGCGGCAGATAGCGTGTCACACTTGCCCGGTGACTACGTTGAATGCGGCACTTATCAGGGCTACTCCGCTGAAGTATTGATGCATTTCACTAGCGGCCTGTCAGGACGGCGATTTTGGTTGTATGATCTATTTGATCCTTCGGGCGGTACAGGTGAGGGTCACCGACTGCCGGCGCATGCACCTGATTTGGTTGTCAAGGTCCGTGCTCGATTCCAGCGATGGCGCAACGTTGTGGTCACCCAGGGTAAAGTCCCGGACGTTCTTGGCGAGGCATCGCCAGACCAAATCGCCTTCCTGCATATTGACATGAATAACGCCGAGGCGGAACGCGGCGCGTTAGAGAATTTGTTCAGCCGGGTGAGTACAGGTGGGATTGTAGTGCTGGACGACTACGGCTGGAACGGCTACCGCGCACAGAAGGATTCCGCCGATGAGTTTATGCGTTTGCGTGGCCTTAGTGTACTGGAGCTGCCGACTGGCCAGGGACTTGTTGTAAAAAGGTAGGTCAGGCAGCCTTCCGCTAGGTTGATTTTGAACAGATTGAGCCCTGCGATGTCTTTACGTTTGACGGCTACCCCGACCGGGCAGACCTACAGGCCGCCCGCTCAACTCACTTCCGCGCTCTGACCGAATCCCACCAGGGACACACGCCGCTCATCCGCTGATAGTTGCCGTCCATCACCTGCAGCGGCGCACGCAAGCCTTCCTGCGTTGGCATGTGCGGCGGGCCGTCAGGCCCCATCGCATCGAACAGTCCCTGATGGCCCCAATAGCTGGCGACGGTTGTCATCTCCGACGGCTGCCAGGTTGCATCGTCCACCTCGACACCACCCCAGCCGTATTCCACCAGGATGTCCGACGGTGTGTGCATGTAGAACGAGGTGACCAGATCATTCGGGTGACGCCCCAGCGTCGCGACGACGCGGTCCTGGTCGCCGAGTGCGATGTCGTAGCCCTGCCCCACATCGTCGAACGAGTACAGCTCCATCATCAGATGATGCATGCCGGTGTGCGGTGCCTCGAACAGCGCCACGCTGTGATGACGCGGGTTGGCGTGCAGGAAATATGCGGTGATCGGCTTGCGCACAAAGTCGCTGATACGGAAGCCGAGCAGGTCGCAATAGAACGGCAGCGCGGTGTCGATGCTGGTCACCATCAGCACGACGTGGCCCATGCCCAGCGGCCCGGTGCGGAAGCCGGAAATGGAACGTCCGGGCTTGAACGCCTCATCGGCGATCTGCGCGCCGTGAAACGCCTCCAGCCGGTTGCCGGACGGATCGGCGAACGAGATCAAGCCGCTGACGAAGCGCTGATCGGCGAGAACTGCCGGTTCACGCTTCACCTTGACGCCGGCGCCTTCCAGGCGAGCCGCCAGTGCATCGAGCGCGGCGCCATCCGCGACCTCCCAGCCGAAGTAGCGTTGTCCGTCGGGCAATGAGCTGTCGACCACCAGGCGCTGCGTGCGATCGTCCATGCGGAAAGCGCGCACGCCGGCGCCGCGATCCACCGCCTGCATGCCAAGCCAGTTGGTCGCGTAATGCGTCCAGTCGTCGAGCTTGTCCGTGCCGATGCCGAGATAGCCGAGTGCCTGGATGCTCATGGCGCGATCCTCCCCGCCGCTATACTATCACGTCGCGATGCGCGCTGCATCCTGGCCGCTGATCCACGCGCCAGCCACGGTGCCGGTCATCCCATCGTGGCAGGCCTCGCCGGCGAACAGCAGATGTCCGTCCGCCAACGGCTGGGCGAGCGCCGCGCGCGCATCAGCATCGCCTGGGCGCACGAACGAGTAGGCGCCACGTACAAACGGATCGGCGTCCCATCGCGTCACCAGTTGCTGCCCGCCGGCGAACACGCGGTCCACCCGGCCACCGAACAGCGTGCGCAACTGACCGAGCGCGAAGTCCACCGCCGCCGCATCGCCGGCGCGCGCCAGCTCCCATGCAACGGGGCCGCCCACCCAGCCCTGCACGTAGTCACGTTTGTAGGGCCAGCACTGAAACCCCATGGTTGGATCGCCGCTGCGCTTCACCTGTCGGTCGATCGAACAGTGCAATGGCAGGCCAAGCCTGTCGGGACCGTTTGCGCGCAATGCAACCTTCATCGCGAGACCCATCGGCAGGGCATGAATCGCCGCCTGTGTCGCGACCGGCAGCGGCGGGTCGAACACGATCGCGCCTGCCGCCAATACACCGGTGGACACGGTGACGATGGCCGACCGCGCGGTGACCACACCGCTCGCCGTCTCCACCGACACGCCGGCACCGCCCCACGACACCCGTGTCACCGGCGTGCTAAGCCTGATGTCGAGACCGTCACCCAGCCGGCGCGCGACGAACGCGCCGATGCCGCCGTCCGGCACCAGGTTGCTCCCCGACAGCACGTTGCGAAGCCAGTCGCGCAGGCTGAACTCGTCGGCGCTGGCGACGCAGATGATCGGGCCTTCCCACGTCTCCACCGTCACCGCCCACGGATCGTCCGGCATCGACCGCGCCACCTCGGCCATCGGCACATCGTCGCGCGTGCGCAGGATCGCCGCGGCCCGGTCCTCGAAGCGCTGCCACGCGCCGGCATAGTCCGCGTATTCCTCTGCGGTCGCCTCGCGCGTGCCCACGAAGGTGCGCTCGACCCGCAGTTCGGCCGAACGCAGGAGCGTCTCGCCCGCCGCGCGTGCGATCGGCACCAGCGGGTTCGTCTCGGCGTTGTGCAGCCACACCGCGCCCACATCGAACCAAACGCCGCCCAGTTCGGCCGGGTGAGTGGTCCAAGCGCGGCCGCCGATGCGGCCCGATGCCTCCAGCACCAGCGCGCTTCGCCCCGCGGCACGCAGCGCGGTCGCTGCGCCGAGGCCGGCGAGGCCGGCGCCAATCACCACCACATCGACATCGGACATGCCGGCAACCTATCGTGGCGTCGGCAAGGAGGCCAGCCATGCCCGATCACACCCCCATCGGCACCGACACCCTCGTCATCGACATGGCGCGGCGGTTCGCCACGGAACGGCTGGCCCCCGGCGCCGCGGCCCGCGAAAAGGCCGGAGCAATCGAGCCGGAGATCGTTCGCGAACTCGGCGAACTCGGCATCTTCGGCGCCACAACGCCGGCACAATGGGACGGCTCCGAGATCGACCCGGTCACCTACGCCCTGCTGCTGGAGGAGATCGCCGCCGGCGACGGCTCGGTGTCCACCATGGTGAGCGTGCACAACTCGCCGACCTGCATCATCTTCGACCAATACGGCACCGACGCGCAGAAGGACCGCTGGCTGCGGCCGCTGGCGACCGGCGCCGCCGTCGGGTCGTTCGCGCTGACCGAGCCGCAGGCGGGGTCCGATGCGTCCAACCTCCGCACGCGGGCGGTGCGGAAGGGCGACCGCTACATCATCAACGGCGCCAAGCAGTTCATCTCGTCGGCCAGCGTGCCGGGCAGCACGGTGCTGTTCGCGGTCACCGATCCGAGCGCCGGCCGCAAGGGCATCTCGTGCTTCGTGGTGGACAAGGCGACGCCGGGCTACGTGGTGGCGCGGCGCGAGGAAAAACTCGGGCAGAAGGCGTCCGAGACCTGCGCGCTGGCGTTCGAGGACATGGAGGTGCCCGAGGACCAGCGCATCGGCGACGAGGGCGAAGGCTACAAGATCGCGCTTTCCACGCTGGAGAGCGGGCGCATCGGCATCGCGGCGCAGAGTGTCGGCATGGCGCGCGCGGCGCTGGACTACGCGGTGGCTTATGCCAAGGAGCGCCAGGCATTTGGCGGACGCATCATCGATTTCCAGGCGGTGGGATTCCGGCTGGTCGATGCCAAGACGAAGCTGGAGGCGGCGCGGCAGATGACGCTGCACGCGGCACGGCTGAAGGCTGAGGGACAGCCGGCGATCGAGGCTGCATGCATGGCAAAGCTGTTTGCGTCGGAGGCGGCCGAGGCGGTGTGCACGGCGGCGATCCAGACGCTGGGCGGCTACGGATATCTGGCCGACTACCCGGTGGAACGCATCTACCGCGACGTGCGGGTGTGCCAGATCTACGAAGGCACGTCGGATGTGCAGAAGCTGATCTTGCAGCGGATGCTGTGATCATCACGGCCGCCTGATTAGTCGCTGGGGAAGATCGTGCACGCCGGTTACGACTACATCATCGTCGGAGCCGGATCGGCGGGATGCGTACTTGCCAATCGACTGACCGAGGACGAAGACGCGACGGTCCTGCTGCTAGAAGCCGGTGGTCGCGATGACCACCCATACGTCCAGATCCCGCTCGGGCTCGGTAAGCTGCAACAGCACAAGATGTTCGACTGGGGCTATATGACCGAGCCCGAGCCGCATCTGAACGATCGTCGGCTTACATTACTGCGAGGCAAGGTACTTGGCGGCTCATCGTCGATCAACGTCATGGCCTACACCCGTGGCCATCGCGCTGACTTCGATCGTTGGGCGCAGCAGGGAGCAACCGGATGGTCCTATGCGGACGCATTGCCATATTTCAAACGCAGCGAGTCCTGGGAGCATGGTGAAAATCCTTGGCGCGGCGGCTCGGGACCGCTGGGAACCCAAGGGAATCACGATACCGACCCGCTGTTCGACGCGTGGCGGGAAGCCGGACGCCTCGCGGGGTGGCCTGTCACAGATGATCCCAATGGGGCTGATCTGGTCGGCTTCGGCGACAGCCAATGGACGATCCGGAACGGCCGCCGGGCGTCTGCATCGGCCGCCTATCTGAAGCCGGTCCTGCAACGGCGCAATCTGACGCTGCGAACCGACGCACGCGCGACCAGGGTGACGCTGCGCGGCACTCATGCGACGGGCGTGGAGTTCGTGCATCAAGGCACCACGGTGCATGCCGAGGCGAAGCGCGAAGTCATACTCTGCGGCGGTGTGTTCAACTCGCCGCAGTTATTGATGTTGTCCGGCATAGGTCCGGCCGGACATTTGAAGGAGATGGGCATTGCACCACTGATCGACCTCCCGGTCGGCAGGAACCTGCGCGATCATCTGCAGGTCCGCCTGCGATGGTCGCGCCTCCATTCCGGGCCGTTCCGTCGGTTGATGCGGGCCGATCGCGCCGCCGTTGCCATGGCGCAGGCCTGGTTGTTCGGAACCGGCCCGGCGACCATGCTGCCGGGTGCTTTAAAGGCGTTCCTCAGAACCCAGCCTGAGTTCGATGCGCCGGACATAGAATTCCTGTTTCCCGCGGCGCCGCTCGATGCGTGGATATGGTTTCCCGGTGTGACACCGCCCTATGACGATACGTTCGGTGTTCATCCGGTGCTGCTCCATCCGCGGAGCCAGGGCGAGGTGACGCTGCGCTCTGCCGATCCCGCCGCGCTCGTGCGGATCGTGAACAATTTCCTGGCAGATCCGGCCGATGGTGCCACTCTGCGCGCAGCGTTCCGACTTGCTGAGGACCTGGCTTACAAACCACCAATGGACGCGTTCCGCGGGAAGAGACTGGCTCCCGGTTCCGCGTTGAAAACAGACGCCGAGATCGATGACTGGGTTCGGAACAACGTGATCACGGTAAATCATCCGCTTGGAACCTGTGCCATGGGAGGCGGCCCCGATGCGGTACTCGGCCCCGACCTGAAAGTCCGTGGCACCGAAGGCCTTCGCGTCGTCGATGCCGCCGCTTTGCCGGACATGCCGTCCGCGCACATCAATGCGATTGTGATGATGCTGGCGGAGCGTGCCTCAGACCTGATTCGAAGCCGCCAGCCGCTGGCTGCGTTGAATGTCTGATGCCCACGGCGACAATTCTCTCGCCTGGCCTGCTGCTTGGCGCTCGGATGGGGTGCAGATCGCGCGCAGGGACCAATAGATAACAGACAGGTTCAACACGGAGGACGTGCGGAGAGCCACGAAGAGCCACCGGAGTCGGAGCCGCTTGAACTCCTGTGGCCCACCGTGGCCCTCCGCACGTCCTCCGTGTTAAATGCTAAGCGCTGCGGCCCACGAGCACAGGCGTCGCCAGACGCCTGCGGCAGCAGCACCACCCGGGAGACCGACGCGTCATGAAGTTCATGTGGTTCCACCTGATGCCCTACACCGAGCTCCCGGATGACTTCCGCGAGAAGCATCCGTCGGTATGGGTGGACATCCACTCCTCGCTGTTCGACCCACGCCGCGCGCACCATATGTACAACGACTTCATGGACGAGCTGGAATACGCCGCCACGTGCGGCTACGACGCGATTTGCGTCAACGAGCACCACTCCAACGGCTACGGCCTGATGCCGTCGCCGAACCTGATCGCTGCGTCGCTCTCCCGCCGCACCACCGACACCACCATCTGCGTGATGGGCAACTCGCTCGCACTGTACAATCCGCCGACCCGCGTCGCAGAAGAGTTCGCGATGATCGACTGCATCTCCGGCGGCCGGCTGATTGCGGGATTTCCGGTCGGCACGCCCATGGACGACTGCTTCGCCTACGGCCAGAACCCGTCGCAGCTTCGCGAGCGTTACTACGAGGCGCACGACCTGGTGATGAAGGCCTGGCAGCACCCGGACACCTTCGCGTTCAACGGCCGCTACAACCAGCAGCGCTACGTCAACATCTGGCCGCGCCCGGTGCAGCGCCCGCATCCACCGGTGTGGATACCAGGCGGCGGTTCGATTGAGACCTGGCAATGGTGCGCCGAGAAGGACTATGTCTATTCCTATCTGTCCTACTACGGCCACAAGATCGGCAAGGCCACGATGGACGGATACTGGGCGGAGATGGATCGCCTGGGCAAGGACCACAATCCGTACCGCGCCGGCTTCGCGCAGACGGTGGCCGTGGCGGAATCCCGACAGCAGGCGGTCGACCTCTACACCGAGGCGGCCGAGTACTTCTTCTTCCGCTGCCTGCATATCGATCCGCGCTTTGCCGCGCCACCCGGCTACACCACCGAAGCGACGACGCGCTTCGGCCTGACCAGCCAGGTGAGCGCCGCGGCCGCCCGCTCGCAGGCACGACCGACCGAGATGAAGGAACTGGTGGATGCCGGGTATCTGGTCATCGGCACGCCAGACGAGGTGGCGGAGCAGATCGACGAACTCGCCACAAACCTGCATGTCGGCAACCTGATGCTGCTCTTGCAGTTCGGCAACATGAGCAAACAGCTCACCAAGCACAACACAAAGCTGTTCGCCGAACGGGTGATCCCGAAGCTCTCCGGCAAGTTCGCCGAATACGAGCATCGCTGGTGGCCGAAGCCGATGCACACCGCCCAACGCGCCGAACTGCCGGCCTACGCACCAGCCCAGTAACCGCGACACCCTGTCATTGCGAGGAGGCGAATCCGACGAAGCAAGCTCGGTCACACGGAGCGCGCACAAACCTGACCGATCTTGCTTCGTCGCTGCGCTTCTCGCAATGACACATGAACGGAGGATCATCCAATGCGCCTGATGTGGTTCCACCTGATGCCCTACACCGAGTTACCGGCCGGCTTCCGCGACAAGCACCCCTCGGTCTGGGTCGACATCCACTCCACGTTGTTCGATCCCCGTCGCGCGCATCACATGTACAACGACTTCATGGACGAGCTCGAATACGCCGCCGACTGCGGCTTCGACGCGGTGTGCGTGAACGAGCACCACTCCAACGGCTACGGCCTGATGCCGTCGCCCAACCTCATCGCGTCCTCTCTGGCACGCCGCACCACCGATACCGCGATCTGCGTCATGGGCAACTCGCTGGCGCTGTACAACCCGCCGACCCGCGTTGCCGAAGAGTTCGCCATGATCGACTGCATCTCCGGCGGACGCCTGATCGCCGGCTTCCCGGTCGGTTCGCCGATGGACACCTGCTACGCCTACGGCCAGAATCCGTCGCTGCTGCGCGAACGTTACCACGAGGCGCACGACCTGGTCCTGCGCGCCTGGACCGACCGCGACACCTTCGCCTTCAACGGCCGCTTCAACCAGCAGCGCTACGTGAACATCTGGCCGCGTCCGGTGCAGACACCTCATCCGCCGATCTGGGTACCGGGCGGCGGTTCGATCGAAACGTGGCAGTGGTGCGCCGAGATGGACTACGTGTACTGCTACCTCAGCTATTACGGCTACAAAATCGGCCGCGCCACCATGGACGGTTTCTGGGCCGAAATGGCGAAGCTCGGCAAAGACCGCAATCCATACCGCGCCGGCTTCCTGCAATTTGTCGGCGTCGGTGAAAGCCGCCAGCACGCCATGGACCTGTACGGCGACGCCGCCGAGTACTTCTACGGCAACTGCCTGCACATCGATCCGCGCTTCGCCGCACCTCCCGGCTACACGACCGAGCCGACGCAGCGCATGGGGCTGCAAAGCCAGGTGTCGAAGGCCGCGTCCTATTCCGACAAGTTCAACAAGCTCGCGCGCGAGATGGATGCCATCGTGGAGAACGGTTACGTGATCATCGGCTCGCCCGACGAAGTGGTGGAACAGTTGCGTGAGGTCGCGGTGAATTTGAACGTCGGCAACCTGATGCTGCTGCTACAGTTCGGCAACATGAGCAAGCAATTGACCAAATACAATTCGCGCCTGTTCGCCGACGCGGTGATGCCAAAGCTGAAGCCGCTGTTCAGCGAATGGCAGCATCGCTGGTGGCCGCAGCCATTGGCCGCCACTCAACGCGCCGCGGTTCCCGCTTACGCGCCGCGCCTGGCCGCCGAATAGATGCCCGACATCGCGGCCCGCTGCTGCATAGCCGGCGGCGGGCCGGCCGGCATGATGCTGGGCTTCCTGCTCGCGCGCGCCGGCATCGATGTGGTGGTGCTCGAGAAGCACGGCGACTTCCTGCGCGACTTTCGCGGCGACACGGTGCATCCCTCCACCATGCAGGTGTTGCACGAGCTCGGGCTGCTCGACGCTTTCCTTGCCAGGCCGCACAGCGAGGTGCGTGAGCTTGCCGCGCAGATCGGCGAGCAACTGTTCAAGGTGGCCGACTTCTCGCACCTGCCGACACAGGCGAATTTCGTTGCGTTCATGCCGCAGTGGGACTTTCTCGACTTCCTCGCCGATCACGCGAAGCGCTATCCCACATTCCGCCTGCTGATGAACACGGAAGCGACCGGCCTGATGCGCGAGGATGACCGCATGGTCGGCGTGACCGCGGAAGGGCCCGAAGGTCGGCTGGAGGTCAACGCCCACCTGACCATCGCCGCCGATGGGCGCCACTCTACGCTGCGGGACGGTGCCGGATTCGAGGTCGTCGAATATGGCGCGCCGATGGACGTGCTGTGGCTGCGTCTGTCCAAGAGGCAGAACGATCCGGGGCAGACCCTCGGGCGGGTGGATGTCGGCCGCATCTTCATCATGCTGGATCGCGGCGATTACTGGCAGTGCGCGTTCATCATTCCAAAGGGTGGGATCGACGACGTGCATGCGCGCGGGCTGGATGTATTCCGCGCCGACATAACGCGCCTGGCGCCGTATCTGACGGACCGCGTGCAGGAGCTCGCGACGTGGGACGACGTGAAGCTGTTGACCGTGGCGGTGAACCGGCTGAATACCTGGTTTCGTCCCGGGCTGCTGTGCATCGGCGATGCGGCGCATGCGATGTCGCCGGTTGGCGGCGTCGGTATCAACCTGGCGATCCAGGACGCGGTCGCCGCGGCGAACATCCTGGTGCCGCGACTGCGCGAGGGTGGGGCCACACTGGACGATCTGCGTGCCGTACAACGCCGCCGCGAACCGCCGACGCGGATGACGCAGCGCGTTCAGGTGGCGATCCAGAATCGCATCATCAGCAACGTGCTGCGCGGCGCCACCACGCCGAAGCCGCCGCTCGCCGTGCGGTTGCTCGGGTCAATCCCGATGCTGCGGCGGCTGCCGGCACGCATCATCGGCATGGGCTTCCGGCCGGAGCACATCCGGCACTGAACCGATCAGCCGCGATACCGCCGCAACCCGGCCATGAACACGGTACCTGCCAGCGCCGCGTAGCCGACGGCGGCGCCGGCCATCGTCAGCAATCCCGGCAGGCCGTGCTCGCGCAGAACTGCGACCGGCACCAGCACAACGAAGCCCGCCGGCACAAACGTATAGACAACGACCTTCATCGCCCCGGAATAGATCGAGCCGGGATAGCTCGACAGCAGGATGACAAAATCCACCACGTCGCGGGCAAAGCTGCGGGCACCCCGCACCCAGAAGGCCAGGCTCGCGAACAGCACGCCGGTGGCCAGGAACACCGTCAGGCTGCCGCACAGCACGAACAGCAGCACCGGCAGATCCGACCACCGCAACGCAGCAAAGCGAGCCAGCAGGATCGCGCCGACGATCACGTCGCCCCAGGCGCTGGCAATGCTCTCGCGTGCCAGCAGCCGCGGCAGTATCGCGCGCGGCTGCGTCAGGAGCGCATCCACATCGTCGCGCAGGATCACTGCCGCCATGTCGCGATAGCCGCCAGCAAAGACGCCGGCCAGGCCCACGCTGAGTGCCAGGATGCCGATCATCAGCGCGACATCGGCAAGCCGCCAGCCGCCTACGCTGCGGAACCCCGCAAAGAACATGAACCACAACAGCAGGACGAAGCCGTTGTTGACCGTCATGCCGCCAAGCTGCAGCCAGAAGTTCGCGCGATCGGCAAACGACACGCGGATCGCCGCACCAACCTGCCGCAGATAGAGGGCCAATGCGCCCATCTCAGATGCCCTGCCGCAGCATGCGCTGAAGTCCGACGCGCCAAATCATAGCCAGTAGCGTCGAAAGTATCGCGATCCACAGCACTTCGTATGTGAACGCTCGCAATACTGTTGCAGCACCAGGCGACACGACAATCACCGCGGGCCAATAAAGCTGCGCGGCGAATGGGCTCGCCTCAGAAATTCCTCGCAGCCATACAGGATACAGCGTCAATGGCGCAAACAGCCCACCCAACAGAAACGACATTTTCTGCACGCACAGATAAATCGGAATCGTGCGGCGCAGCCAGAATGCGCTCATACCTACAAGCGCGAACAGAAGAATGCCGACAAACCCGCCCAGCACGCCAAGCACAACCAGGCAGATCCACATTGCAGCGGACGGCACGGCATGTCCCGACAGCAACAGCGCCACCACGCCGATCGCGCCGAGCATGCCCTGCCGCACGAGCAATCCGCCGCAGCTTTCCGAAATGCGCAGCACCGGATACGAGGCAGGACGCAGCAGGTGAGCCTCGATCGCACCGGAGCGGATATCATCCTCCAGACGCAGATAAATCGCCGGCACCGACAGTGTGATCCACTCCGTCACGCCGACATAGACCGCGAGCCCACCGGCCGGCAGCAACGACGAAAGCGTGCCAGGCAATCGTTCCGCCGCGACGAGGTCCCAGAACGTCGCAAGCAGCGCAATCACCAGCAGATAGAACACGCCGCGACCGAGCAGGACAGCGCGCCCCGCCAAGGTGGCATCCGCGCCCACGCGCAATACCGCGAGCGCACGCTCAACCGCTGCCAGCGGACGCGTAGATGTCACGGATGACCTCCTCCATCGGGGGATCCTCGATGGTGATATCCTCGATGCCGCCGATCGCCAGCGCGGCCTCGATCAGGCGCTCCACATGCAGCGTGCCGGTATCGACCTCGAACAACGTCTGGTGCGGTTCGCTCGATCGCAATGTGACACCCGGCAGTCCGAGCGTGACAACCGGCGCCACCGAGCGGATCGTCACAAGCTTGCGTCCAAGGAACCGCCGGCGCAGCTCACTCGTCGACTGATCCACCACAATCCGTCCGGCGTTGATCACGATGACCCTCTCGCACACCAGTTCGATGTCGCGCGTGTCGTGCGAAGTCAGCAGGACGGTCTGCCCGTCATCATGCGCCTGCTGCGTGATCAGATCGCGCATCGCTGCCTTGGCCGTGATGTCGAGACCGATCGTCGGCTCGTCCAGGAACAAGACGGATGGCGCGTGCAGCAGGCTTGCCACCAGCTCGCAACGCATGCGCTGGCCGAGCGACAGACGGTTGACCGGCTGCTGCAGCAGCGCCTCAAGCGCGAAGCGCTGCACCAGGCGATCGAGCCTGGCGGCAAACACGGCGGTCGGCTGCGTGTATATATGGCGGAGCAGCGCGAACAATTCTCGCACCGGCAGGTCCCCCCAGAGCTGCGAGCGCTGACCGAACACGACACCGATCCGATGCGCCAGTGCGAGCCGCTCGCGCCACGGCGTCAGACCAAGCACCGAGGCCGTTCCCTCACCCGGCTCCAGAATCCCCGTGAGGATCTTCAGTGTCGTGGACTTGCCCGCGCCGTTCGGGCCGATGATGGCAACCCGTTCGCCGGCCGCGATATCGAAACTCAGCGAGTCCAGTGCATCGATGTACTGGTAGTCCGGGAATACGGACGACAGCAGGCCGCCGGCTTTAGCGTAGCGGTATCGCTTGCGGAGGTTGCGGACTGCGATGATGGGAGACATGGGACCAAACCGTTCCGGAGTTGCGACGCACGAGCAGGGTATTCGCTTGCAGTGCAAACGAATTGCAGGTCGTGTTCGACATCCGAAGTCGCTGATCCATCGCGTCCCTATACCGAACCCGCTCCAAGCACCACAAGAGAAAACTGCAGTTCAGCCCTCGGCCATCGCCACCAGTTTGGCGACCGTGTTGAGATTCCGCGTGGTGCCATCTGCCACGGCTGGCGGAAGCTTTAATTTCGACCGTCCCATGCCGTTGGGATAATGGATGAACACCTCGCGTTTGACGGCGCGCAGCTCTTCGCCTCCGGGACGTGCCAATCCGGCGAACAGAGCCCTCCGGCACGGACGCAGACAGAAAGACAACTCCCACCTGCGCAGGCCTGGCATCCGGAAAGGGGTTGGCATCAAGCGTCGCGCGCAGCTCGGAGGCCGTTCGCACCATGACGCTGACGCGGTGTCCCGTGCTATCGCTCAGCGCTGCCTCAAGTTTGGTTCGCAGCACGGCCTCGGAAAGCCGGCTCTCGAAAACGACATTGCCACTCTGGATATATGTCCGGACATTGGTCAGTCCGAGGCCCGTGCAAAGCGTCCGCAGCTCCTGCATCGGCAACATGCCCGTGCCGCCGACATTCACTGCACGCAGCAACGCCACCGAAACCGGCACTACTCCGTTGCCCGCCGATCGACCACCCGCCGCGCCTTCCCAACCGACCGCTCCACCGCCCCCGGCGCTTCCACCACCACCTGCGTGGTCAGTCCGATCGTGTCCTTGATCCGCGCCACGACCGCCTTCGCTTCCGCCTCCAGCAGCACAGGATCAAAATACTCCGGCCGCGCTTCCACGTGCACCGCCACCTCGTCCATCCGCCCCTCGCGCGTCAGCACGATCTGGTAGTGTCCGCTCAGCACCTCGCTCTTCAGCAACTGCTCCTCCACCTGGGTGGGGAACATGTTGACCCCGCGCACGATCACCATGTCGTCGGAGCGCCCTGTGACTTTCTCCATCCGTCGCATCGAACGCGCCGTGCCGGGCAGCAGCCGCGTCAGGTCGCGCGTGCGATAGCGCACCACCGGCATGCCTTCCTTGGTCAGCGTGGTGAACACCAATTCGCCCCGCTCGCCCTCCGGCTGCACCCCGCCGGTCTCCGGATCGATCACCTCAGGGTAGAAATGATCCTCCCAGATGTGCAGCCCGTCCTTCGTCTCGACGCACTCGCTGGCCACGCCAGGACCCATCACCTCCGACAATCCATAGATATCGACCGCATCCATCGCGAAGCCGTCCTCGATCTCGCGGCGCATCGCATTGGTCCAGGGTTCGGCACCGAAGATGCCGATCTTCAGCGAGCACTCGCGAGGATCAAGTCCCTGGCGCTGGAACTCGTCCAGCACCGCCAGCATGTAACTCGGCGTCACCATGATAACGTCGGGACGGAAGTCGGTGATCAGTTGCACCTGACGCTCGGTCATGCCACCCGACACCGGCACCACCGTGCAACCCAGCCTCTCCGCGCCGTAATGCGCGCCAAGCCCGCCGGTGAACAGCCCGTAGCCATACGCCACATGCACGATCATCCCCGACCGCCCGCCAGCCGCATAGATCGAGCGCGCCACGACATGCGCCCACGTCTCGATGTCCTTCGCGGTATAACCAACGACGGTCGGCTTGCCCGTGGTCCCGGACGAGGCATGCACGCGCGCCAGATCCTCGCGCGGCACAGCGAACATGCCGAACGGATAGTTCGCCCGCAGGTCCTGCTTGCTGGTGAATGGGAACTTCGCGATGTCATCCAGCGTCCGGAAGTCATCCGGATGCACCCCGACGCGATCGAACGCGGCTCGGTAATGCGCTACGTTGGCGTAGGCATGGCGCAGCGTCCAGGCGAGCCGCTCGCGTTGCAGCGCGGCAATCTCATCGCGCGACGCCGTCTCGATTGCGTCGAGGCCTGCCATCTATCCCTCCGCCTCGCCTCTGCCTCCCGCCTTGCCTGGAATGGTGCGGGTATGACCACGGAACTCGGCGACCAGTTCGCCATCCTCTGTGCTTACGCGCACATCGTACATCCCGGATCGGCCGGCATGCATGCGTTCGACTGCGTCAGCCACCAGCACCTCGCCAACGCTCCCCGGACGGACAAACGTGATCGACGCGTGCTGCGCCACCGCCGCCTCGCCGCGCGGATTGGCCGCGAACGCCATCGCCGAGTCCGCCAGCGCGAAGATGAAACCGCCATGGCAGATGCCGTGGCCGTTCGCCATCGTCTCGGTGATTGTCATCGACAGACGCGCGTGTCCCGGTGCGACAGCGTCCAGACGCATGCCCAGGCCCGAACTGGCGCGATCCTCCGCCCACATCGCCTGAGCGAGGGTGCGCGCGAGCTCGCTCACGTCCGCCCCGGAAAATGCGGCGCACGCTTCTCCAGGAATGCCCGCACACCCTCGGCATAGTCCGCGCTGCGCCCTGCCACGCTCTGCAACTCTTGTTCGAGGTCGAGCTGTGCCAGCAGCCCATTGGTGGCCGAAGCAGCAAACATACGCTTCATGGCCGCCAGCGCCTCCGTCGGCTGCTTCGCCAGATGGCCGGTGAGCGCCTCGGCCTCCTGCTCCAGCGCACCGTCATCCACGACCTTCCAGATCATTCCCCAGTCCGCTGCCCGCTCGGCATCCAAAGTCTCGCCGAGCATGACCAGCGCCCGTGCGCGCGCCTCGCCGATCAGCCGTGGCAGAAAGAAGCTCGCGCCGGAATCAGGCACCAGCCCGATCTTCACAAACGCCTGGATGAACTTCGCACTGCGGGCGGCCAGAACGATATCGCAGGCCAACGCGTAGCTCGCCCCAGCCCCCGCGGCCACGCCATTCACTGCGCATACCACTGGCAGCGGCACTCCTCGCAATCGGCGCACCAGCCGATGATGCAGTGCAGCGACGGTGCCAAGATCGGGCGGCCCACCCGGACGAGGCATCACCGCCGGCCCGAGTTCCTGACCGGTGCAGAACCCTCTGCCCTCGCCGGTCAGCAGCAGCGCACGGCATGCGTGATCCGACACCGCCGCATCCAGCGCGTGCAGCAGCGCGGTCAGCATCGCCTCGTTCGCAGCGTTCAGCTTTTCCGGCCGGTTCAGCACAAGCTTGCGCCAGCCGTCACGCAGTTCGACACGGACCTCGTCACTCATGCCTGCCTCCGCCACTCCGACCATGATACCCGACCCAGCTCCGGCCGGGGCGATTCGTCCAGCATGCAGATGAACTCCAGTGAATGGCCATCCGGATCGTCGAAATACACGCTCGCCGCCGGCATCCAGCAGAGCACCTCCGGCTCCTCGATCGCCGCGCCATCGCCGGAGCGCGCGGCGATCCCCGCCCGCCGCAGCGCCGCAACGGATTCGAACACCTGCGGCAGCGCGACATCGAACGCGATGTGCAGGCGCAGACGGAGCGGCGAGGTGCCGATGCACCACAGGCCGAGCATGGCCTTGTCGGATGACGGCACCCAGAAGAACGCCGCCTGGCGGGCCGGCATACGCTGCGCCAGCGGCAGTCCCAGTACATCGCGGTAGAACGCTATGGAGCGGTCCAGATCGCTCACCGTCAGATGCGCCTCGAACAATCCGCGTATCGGCACGATGGTCATAGCCGCGTCCTTCCGCCTTCCGATTCCTGCCCGTGGGGAACGACACACCCAAGGGCCGCGCACGACTCATGCGCGTCCCCCGGCCGCCCGGCAACATACAATCGCCGAAACGACTTTCGGCGCAGCTTCGCCGCTATTTTGCCAACTCCGCGTGCGCGCCCTCGCCTCACATGGCAAGATCGCCCCGCCACACCCAAATTTCAGGCACGCTGCATCGCGCATCCAGGCGGAGAGACGACAAACATGGACATCGGTCTCGGCCACACGGCCACCACGCTGGAAAGCCGGTTCACCGAGCTCGACACCCCCGTCCTGCTGTCCGGCATCCAGGCGCTGGTCCGCGTCCTGCTGGAGCAGGCACGTCTCGACCGCGCCCAAGGCCTGAACACCGGCGGGCTGATCTCCGGCTATCGCGGTTCGCCGCTGGGCGGGCTCGACCGCGAGGTCTGGCACCGCCAAAAAATGCTCGCCGCGCAGAACATCCGGTTCCAGCCCGGCGTCAACGAAGACCTCGCCGCAACCATGCTTTACGGCACGCAGCAGCTCGACGCGTTTCCCGGCAAGCGTGTCGATGGCGTGTTCGGCATGTGGTACGGCAAGGGTCCCGGTGTCGATCGCGCAGGCGATGCGCTGCACTGCGGCAATTTCATCGGCACCGCGAAGCATGGCGGCGTGCTGGCCGTGGCCGGCGACGACCACGGCGCGCACTCCTCAACGTATCCCCACCAGACCGAGCACGTCTTCGAGGGCGTCTTTATGCCGGTGCTGAACCCGGCCTCGGTCGAGGACATCGTCGATCTCAGCCTCGCCGGCATCGCGCTGTCGCGCTTCTGCGGCCTGTGGGTCGCGCTCAAGACCACCGCGGAGACTGCCGAACAGGCCACCACGCTAATCATCCCGTCCGCCAGGGACTTCATCACGCCCGACTTCCCGCTGCCGGCGCACGGACTGAACTACGATCCGCATCTGCGCTTCCCCGCCGACCGCGCCGAACTGGAGCGAAGGGTGGTGCTGGAGCGCCTCCCTGCGGCACTTGCCTGGGCACGCGCCAACCGGCTCGACAGGCGCATCTTCGGTAGCAGTGACGCGCCGATCGGCATCGTCACCGTCGGCCGTGCGCACGCCGATACGCTGCACGCACTGCGCATGCTGGACCTCGAGGACCACGCGCAGATCGCGCTTTACAAGGTCGCCATGACCTGGCCGCTGGAAACCGAGGGCCTGCGCGAATTCGCCAGCGGCAAGCGCGCGATCCTGGTAGTGGAGGAAAAGCGCAGCTTCGTCGAGACGCAAATTCGTGACGCGCTCTACAACCTACCAGCGAGCGCGCGCCCGGAGATCAGCGGCAAGACCGACGCATCCGGCGCACCGCTGCTGTCGCCGCTGATGGAGTTGTCGCCGGAGATCGTCGCCACCGGTCTCGCCGGCTTCCTGCGATCCGCCGGCCTGAACATCCAGGACCCGCCGGCGTCGCGTATGCCGGAGCGTCCGCCCGGCCTATTGCGGCGCGCGCCCGCCTTCTGCGCCGGCTGCCCGCACGGCACGTCGACGCGCCTACCCGAGGGAAGCTTCGCCACCGCCGGCATCGGCTGCCACTTCATGGCGCTCGACGAGGGCGATCAGACCCGCACCTTCACGCACATGGGCGGCGAGGGCGCGCCATTCGTCGGCATGGCACCGTTCACCGACACGCCGCACGTGTTCGCCAATATGGGCGACGGCACCTACACGCACTCCGGCATCATGGCAATTCGCCAAGCCGTCGCCGCCGGTGCGCGCATCACCTACAAGCTGCTGGTCAACGACGCCGTGGCAATGACCGGCGGACAGCCAGCCGAGGGCAATTACTCGGTCGCGCAGTATGCCGCACAGGTCGCCGCGGAAGGTGTCGGGCGCATCGCCGTGGTTGCCGACGAAGCGGATCGTCTGCCGCCCGCATCCGCGCTCCCGTCCGGCGCGACGCGACATGTGCGCGGCGAACTCGACACGGTGCAGCGTGAGCTGCGTGCCTACGAAGGTGTATCCGTACTGATATACGATCAGGTCTGCGCCACCGAGAAGCGCCGCCGGCGCAAGCGCGGCAAGATGCCGCAGGCAGTGCAGAGCGTCGTGATCAACGAACAGGTGTGCGAGAACTGCGGCGACTGCTCCGCGCAATCGAGCTGCATCGCGATCGAGCCGGTGGACACCTCGCTCGGCCGCAAGCGCCGCATCAATCCGACGAGCTGCAACGTCGATCTGTCGTGCCTCAAGGGCTTCTGCCCGAGCTTCGTCACTGTCGCCGGACCGCCGCGTGCCCCCGACGCCGATCCGCGCTGGCAGGCACAGGAGAATGCGCTTGCCGCCACCCTGCGGCAGCCTGATCTGCCCGGCACCAGCAAGCCGTGGCGCGCGCTGTTCGCCGGCATCGGCGGAGGCGGCATCGTCACCTCCGGTGCGATTCTGGCGATGGCGGCGCACCTGGAAGGCCGCGCAGTCCGAACCCTCGACTTCACCGGACTGGCGCAAAAGAACGGCACCGTGGTCGCCCATGTGCAGATCGCCGACAGCGAGGCGGCGCTCGATGTCGTGCGCATCCCCCTCGGCGCGGCCGATGTCATGATCGCGGCAGACCTGGCGGTATCAGCCGGGCCAGGTGTGCTGGAGCGTAATGCGTCGTCCGCCGCGGTGATCGGCAATCTCGACCTCGCGGCCACCGCCGCATTCAAGCACGACGCCAACCTCCTGATCGACGCCGTGCTGCATCGGCGCACGATCGAGCGCACCACAGATGCAGCGGCCTCCACTTATCTGCATGCCGTGCGACTGGCAGAGCATCTGTTCGGCAACGCGCAGGCGATGAACACGCTCCTGCTGGGTGTTGCGTGGCAGCGCGGGCTGATCCCGGTCGGCGAAGCCGCCATCGTCCGCGCCATCGAGATGAACGGCGCCGCAGTGTCGCTCAACCGGCGCGCGTTCCTGTGGGGCCGTATCCTGGCGGAGCGCCCCGCACTGGAGGACGATATTCTCGTGCACACGCTGGAGGCGCCACCGACCGAGTTGCATGCGCTGATCGATGCCCGAGCCGCTTCCCTCGTCGCTTACCAGAGCAACAGGCTGGCGAGGCGTTATCGGGCACTGGTCAACGAGGTGATCACCGGCGAGACACGGGTACTCGGCGGTCCGGGGCGCCTGTCGCACGCCGCAGCCGAGGGCCTGTATCGCGTAATGGCATACAAGGATGAATACGAGGTCGCGCGCCTGCACACTGCGGCGACGTACGGCGAGAAGCCGGTGTTCCATCTGTCGCCGCCGCTGATCACCGGCATCGATCCCGCCACCGGCAGGCGGCGCAAGGTCGCCCTGCCCGGATGGCTCGCGCTGCCGCTGTTCCGCGTGCTGCGCCACGGCAAGCATCTTCGCGGGACGCCGCTCGACATGTTCGGCCACCAGCAGGAGCGGCGGATGGAGCGCGCACTGATCGAGCAGTATGTCGGCGACCTTCGCGCGGTACTGACCGCGCTGCGGCCCGGTACGCTGGATGTCGCGGTGGCGATTGCGCAGTTGCCCGACATGATCCGCGGCTTCGGGCCGGTGAAGGACGCCAATCGCCAGAAGGCGGAGAAGGAGCGCCGCGCGCTGCTGTCACGCCTTGCCGCTGACGCCGTGCCGGTGGCGGCTGAATAATACCGGCGCTCAACGAGTGAGGCCACCTGACGCAGACCAAGCAAGGCATCTCCAGCATCGAACTGGGGCGTCGCCTGGGGGTGACGCAGACCACTGCCTGGAAGATCAAACACAAGCTGAAGCAGGTCATGCTTGAGCGTGATGCGAGCAAGCGCCTGAGCGGCAGGATCGAGATCGACGACGCCTATTCCGGCGGCGAACGCTCAGGCGGAAAGCGCGGCCGCGGGGCGCCTGGCAAGACGCCGTCGTCGCCGCTGTCGAGACGACCACCGAGGGAAAGCCGATCCGCCTGAAACTGCGCAGGGTCACCCGCTTCTGTGCAACCTCGATCGCGGGGTTCGCCAAGCGCAGCCTCGATCCGAGCCGCTCCGTCGTCAGCGATGGCCTGCAGTGTTTCGCCAGCGTCGCAGACGCCGGGTGCGCGCACCAGGTCGTCAAGACCGGGTCAGGACCAAAAGCGGCTCGGACGCCAGCATTCAAATGGGTCAACACCGCGCTCGGCAACATGAAGGCCGCCATTGCGGGCACCTACCATGCCATCAACACCAAGCATGTCCCGCGCTACCTCGCCGAATTCGAATATCGCTTCAACCGACGATACGATCTGGCCGCGATGATCCCGCGCCTCGCTTGGGCTGCCGTCCGAACCACCCCTATGCCTTATCTGCTCCTGAAACTGGCTGAGGTTTATGCGTAATCAGGAAACAAGTTGCGTTCGGCGCGGGCATCTGGTCCCGCCCGAACGTCGGCTCCTCCGCCCGTGTCAGTCGCAAGCGGGCATTACCGAGGCAAGTGGCGAACGTCTGAGATCTGGAGGTCGTACCCCCTTCCCGAACGTCCGGAACGGTGAAGGTTTTCGGATGCCGGCCATCGCAGGTCGCCCGTGCGGGGATGCGCCGGCGTACGGAAACCGCCCAAGCACGAACCCGCGGGGCGCCGGTGCGAGGTTATGGGGATTTGAGGATTCTGCTGCGACTGTATGAGTGGTGCGGTGATTGCGGGATGGGATTTACTTGGGACAGCTGGTGGTAATTGAGCTGTGTGGGTGCGTCATCAAGGTGCTGCGACGGCGGCAGACAGGGTGATTTGGCAGGGCTCATCGCGGTCGTGGGCCTGGTGATTGACGCAGGCACATGACGCCCCACTGGCCATGGGCATGGCATAGGCGGATCTGGCAGGGGAATGTCGCTGACCGCAGGTGGTGCGGGCGCATCGAGCAACTCCCGGGCACGTGCGACATTGGCCTTGCGGCCCGCGCTGGCGAGGAGGCCGTAGTGACGGATGCGGTGAAAGCCCTTCGGAAGAACGTGGAGCAGGAAGCGGCGGATGAATTCGTCAGGGTTCAGTGTCATGGTACGCTGGCGATTGGGGCCGTCGCAGCGATAATCCTTGTAGCGGAACGTGACCCCATGCTCGTCCAGCGTGATCAGCCGGCGGTTCGAGATGGCGACGCGGTGGGTGTATCGCGACAAATAGGCGAGCACCGCTTCCGGCCCGGAGAACGGTGGCTTGGAGGTACACGACCCAGCGCTTCTTGCGCAGCGGCGCCAGGTGACGAAGGAAGGCACGTCGTTCGCTCAAGCCGATGCGGTCACCGGAGAACTGGAGATGCCCTGAGGCATGCAGCCGCTGCTAGTTGTCGAGGAACAACCGCCCGAACAGCTTTGCCAGCACACGAACCGGCAACAGGAACCGAGCGCGAGATGAGACCCAGCGTTCTCCATCGAGCGAGATACAGCCACCGGGTACGATCATGTGGATGTGCGGGTGATGCGTCATGGCCGAGCCCCAGCTGTGGAGGACGGCGGTGACGCCAATGCGCGCACCGAGATGACGGGGATCCGCGGCGATGGTGAGCATGGTCTCAGCCGCCACCCTGAACAGCAGGTCGTAAACCTCCGAGTTGTTGTGAAGGTGTCGGCGATCTCGGCGGGCACCGTGACGACCACGTGGAAGTAGCCGACTGGTAGCAGGTCGGCTTCGCGCGCGGCGAGCCACTCGCGTGCTGCTGCCCCCTGGCACTTCGGGCAGTGCCGATTGCGACAGCTGTTATAGGCGATGCGGCGGTGGCCACAGTCCTCGCAGCCCTCGACGTGGCCGCCGAATGCGGCCGTCCGGCAAGTCTCGATCGCCGACATCACCTTGAGCTGGGCCAGGCTCACGTGCCCAGCATGCGCCGTACGCCAGGTTGATCCATGAATGCGAAAGATATCGGCGACCTCGAGCGACGGTCGCAGCGGGATCAGCCGCCGGGATCCTCGCCTTCCATCAGCAGCCTGAGGTGCTCGAGCGGGCTCGTCACCAGAGCCGCAGCAGTTCCAGCAGCTGCGGCGACAGCATGGCATTGCGGTCCTTGCGTCCGTTGCCCTGCTCGACCCGGATCAGCATGCGCGTGCTGTCGATGTCGCCGATCTTGAGGGCTGCTACCTCTGACACCCGTAATCCGGCACCATAGGCAGTGCCGAGGGCAGCCCTGTCTGGGTCCGAGTGCCATCTCGAGCAGCCGTCCGACTTCCTCGACGTTGAGTCCGTCGGCAGCTTGCGGGGGTAGCGGACAAGTATGAAGCGGCGCAACAGGTCAGGCCGATCGAGCGTCACCGTGAGGAAGAAGCGCAGCGCCGACACTGAGCAATTGATACTCTGCGGTTGCACGCCACTCTCGGCCTGGTGGACCTGAAAGCGACGGATATCCTCCGGTGTCGCCGTGTCCGGCGGCCGCCTGAGAAACTCGGCGAAGCTCCGCACGAACCGGATATAATCACGCTGCGTGTCTTGCCGAAGGCCGCGCGTCGACATGTCTTCGAGCATCCGTCGGCGCAGCGGGCTCACGGGCTGTGATGCTGGCTGTATACTCACTTGGTCTTCTCCTTGAGCTGAAGGGGGACCCTCCATGCTCAAAGGCTGACCAACGCCCGCTCAACTTCTCACTGTTGCCCTTGGATGCACCTCAACTCGCCAATGTGCTCTCCCGCGAAGCGGGTTCGTGCTCGGGCGCGAAGCTGACGCGGGACGCGCTGGCCGACCAATTCACTGGCCGATCGTCCGCTATCAACCAGGTCCGCCCCACAGTTTTGGATCGGGCGGACGAATCGTGCTGCCGTCGTAGCGCAGCCCCGCCCCGCGGTCGAGCGCCAGGCGCAATGGTCCGTCGAGATCGACGATATCGGCCTGCTGTGCGACGAGCAGCGCCGGCGCGACCCCAAGCGACGTGCTGATCACGCCTCCGACCATGATCCGCAAGCCCCGCCGCTTTGCTTCCTCCGCCATCGCAAGCGCCCCGGTCAGCCCACCCACTTTGTCGAGCTTGATATTGATGGCCTCGTATTTCCCATCGAGCCGGTCGAGATCGGCAACCGTCCGGCAGGATTCGTCAGCGCAGAGCGGGATCGGATGCTCCAACCGCGCCAGCGCGTCATCAGCGTCGGCCTGCAGCGGCTGCTCTATCAGTGCAACCCTCAAATCGATGAGCATCGGCATGTATTCGCTAAGCTGATGCGCATTCCAGCTCTCATTGGCATCGACGATGAGGCGCGCCGCCGGCGCCGCGTGCCGCACCGCCCGCACTCGTTCGACATCGCCGTCGCCCCCAAGTTCCAATTTGAGCAGCGGCCGAGTGCGATTGGCGGCCGCCTGCTCCGCCATCTTGTCCGGTGTGTCGAAGGCGATCGTGAACGCCGTCAAGAGCGGCGGCACCGCGCCGAGCCCGACTAGCTCCGCGACGCTGCGATAAGCGCGCTTCGCATCGATGTCCCAGAATGCGGAGTCGAGAGCATTGCGCGCCGCGCCCGGCGGCAGCGCGTGTTGCAGTGTGTCACGGTTGAGCCCCGAGAAGACCGCGCCCTTCATCGCATCAATCGCGGCGACGACGCTGTCGATGCTCTCGCCGTACTGCCGAAGCGGCACGGCTTCGCCGCGGCCGCGTCCCTCGCCGTCGGCAATTTCGGCGACAACGACGTCGACCGTGGTCACGACCCCGTCCGCAGTCATAAGCGGTCGCGCGAGCGGCCACGCACGGCGGGTGACTGTCAGTCGTTGAGGATGTGGCGCCATGTCCGTCCCGACCCTTTCGGCAAATCTCTACGCAAGTGACCTTATACCGATCATCAGTAACGCCGAATTCCGGTGAATGGTGAGGTCCGTTTTGTAATGCTACCGCGGCATTAGCGCGAGGATAGCGACAGAACGGCGGCCACAGCCTGCACATTCCGTCAGCCTTAACAGTCGGCCGGTCCCAGGAGCAGTTATTCGCGAGAGCTGAATGACGGCAACATTCGACCTGTATCATTACGTGTTGCCGCGATAAACGCGGCCGCGGCTCAATTCAGGAAGATCTTTCCTGGATTTAGAATACCGCGCGGATCCAGTGCCTGCTTCACCGAGCGCATCACCGCCAGCGCCTCCGCGCCGTGTTCCTGTTCGAGGAATTCGCGCTTGCCGATGCCGACGCCATGCTCGCCGCTGCACGAGCCGCCGAGTGACAGCGCGCGCGCCACGATCTTCTTGTCGAGGTCCCACGCGCGCTGCAATCCATCGGGTTCGGGTGGCACCAGGATCACCGTGTGGAAGTTGCCGTCGCCGACATGGCCGACGATCGGCGCGGTCAGACCCGACGCGGCGATGTCCTCCTTGGCCCCAAGTACCGCCTCGTCCAGCCGCGAGATCGGCACGATCGCATCTGTGGCGATGCCTTTATGTCCCGGTTTCAGCGCCAGGCACGCCCACAGAGCGTCGTGGCGCGCCTTCCAGAGCTTACCGCGTTCAGCGGCATCGGTGGCCCAGCGGAAGCCCTTTCCGCCGCAGCCGGCTGCGATCTCCTCCGCCTGCGTCGCCTGTTCGGCCACCGCGGCGGCGGAGCCGTGGAACTCGAAGAACAGGCTGGGCAGCGGTTCCAGACCCTCCAACTTCGAATAAGCAATGCAGGCCGCCATCTGCACCTCGTCCAGCAGTTCCATGCGCGCGACGGGAATGCCCATTTGGAGAATGGCGATCACCGTCTCGATCGCACCGCGCAGGGTGGGAAACTGGCAGGTGGCGGACGACATCGCCTCCGGGATGCCGTGCAGGCGCAGCTGGATCTCGGTGATGACGCCGAGCGTGCCCTCGGAGCCGATGAAGAGGCGTGTCAGGTCGTAGCCGGCGGCGGACTTGCGCACGCGACCGCCGGTGTGGATCAGCCTTCCGTCGGCAAGTGCCACGGTGAGGCCCAGCACGTTCTCGCGGATCGTGCCGTAGCGCACGGCGTTGGTGCCGGAGGCACGCGTCGCGCACATCCCGCCGATGGTGCACAGCGCCGTGCCGGGATCGACCGGGAAGAACAGTCCCTGGTCGCGCAGATGGTCGTTGAGTTGGTCGCGCGTGACGCCAGCCTCTATGCGGCAGTCCATGTCGGGCTGACTGACGTCGATGATGCGCGTCATGCGCGACAGGTCGAGCGTGATGCCGCCGCGCACCGGCGTCACGTGGCCTTCCAGCGACGTGCCGGCGCCCCACGCCACCGCGGGCACGTGCGCGTTATGGCACAGCGCCAGCAGACGAGCGGCCTCTTCGGAGGTTTCGATGAACGCGACCGCATCGGGCAGCACAGGCGGCTGAGTGTCCTGTCCGTGCGAGTGGTGCTCGCGCAGGGTGGCGTTGGTGGTGATGCGCTCGCCCAGGAAGGCGCGGGCGCCCTCAATCACGGTCTCGACGGGCGTTGGCATCGCGGTGTCCTCTGGCTTTGCACCTGCCCCATAGGACCTGCCGGTGCGGGCTGGCAAGGCGTGGCTGTTAATCGAACTCACCGGCAAAAGCTGGATGTATGGGTCGTATCGGAACCGGCGATTACGCGACCGGCCGGTCACCTCGAACAGGATGCCAACTTTCACCAGGCGCCTGACAAGATCGTTCGCGGCCGGATATGTCGTTCCGATCAGTTATCGCACCTTGACCTGAGCCCCGAAAACTCCTCTGGGCTGAGGTAGAGTCCGCGACCCTGATGGGGGACGGACGGATGAAGAAAAGCCGGTTCACCGAAGAGCAGATCATCGGCGTGCTGCGGGAGCAGGAGGCTGGAATGAAGGTGGCGGAGGTGTGCCGCAAGCACGGCATTTCCGAGCCGACGTTCTACGCCTGGAAGGCGAAGTTTGGTGGCATGAGCATCTCGGATGCGAAGCGTCTGCGGCAGCTCGAGGGCGAGAATGCGAAGCTGAAGAAGCTGCTGGCGGAGGCAATGCTGGACAACGCGGTGCTGAAGGACATCACGTCAAGAAAGTGGTGACGCCCGCCGCTCGGCGAGCTGTGGTGACCGCTGCGCGCGATGCGCACGGGATCAGCGAGCGGCGGGCCTGTTCGGTCATCGGTGCGGATCGGAGCGCGATGCGCTACCGCCATCGGCGTGCGGATGACGCGGCGATACGGACGCGGCTGAAGGAGCTTGCAGCCGAACGTCGGCGATTTGGCTGGCGGCGGTTGAAGTTGCTGCTGGAACGGGAAGGGATTCGCATGAACCACAAGAAGCTGCGTCGGTTGTATACCGAGGAACGGCTGCAGGTGCGGCGCCGCGGTGGCCGCAAGCGAGCCTTGGGCACGCGGGCGCCGATGACGCTGCCGCAGGGACCCAACCAGCGCTGGTCGCTGGACTTTGCTTCGGACACGCGGCGTTGCGTGGTCGAACGCCGGCCTCGATCACGCTGCCGTCGTGCTCGCCTGCGTCAAGACCGCTGCGCGCCGGCTTCGCCGGTGGCCTGCGGCCAGTCTTGATACTGGTGGCGAATTCAAGCGCTGTCGGGGCGCAATATTGATTCGGGCTATGATCTTCCCCTGCAACAATAATTCGCGACAGAGTCAAATACAAGTCTTTTTGATCTTTCTTTCTTCTGCAACCGGCAAGCTTAGCCGAATCGCTCCTCGAACTAGCAGCCTGTAGGATTCTCCGCCGAGGACACTACATGTCGCTGCATCCGCAAGAGCCTCCTTCCGTACCGGAAGAGACCATTCGAGTAGCTCGTGCCGCGTTCCCGAAAGGCTCTCTTTGTCTGTGCATCGCCGACGAACTCGGTTCGATCTACACCAACGATCAGTTCACGGCCCTATTCCCCCTCCGTGGCAAGCACGCCGAAGCTCCGGGGCGGCTCGCTCTCGCGACGGTGCTGCAATTCGTGGAGGGCTTGTCCGACCGACAGGCCGCGGATGCCGTACGCGGACGGATCGACTGGAAATACGCACTGGGTCTGTCATTGATCGATCCCGGCTTCGACCACACGGTCCTGAGCGAGTTCCGCTCGCGCCTGATCGACGGTGGGGCCGAACGACTGCTGCTCGACACTCTCCTGCAGCACTTGCGCGATCGTGGTCTGGTGAAGGCCAGAGGTCGCCAGCGCACCAACTCGACGCACGTGTTGGCGGCTGTGCGCGGGCTCAACCGGCTTGAACGTGTCGGCGAGACCGTACGCGCGGCGCTGAATGAGCTAGCCGTCGTTGCAGCGGATTGGCTGCAAGCCCTGGCGCCGCCGGCTTGGTACGAACGGTACAGTCGCCGCGTGGAGGCCTATCGCTTACCGAAGGCCGAAAAGGAGCGCCTCGAACTGGCGGCCACCATCGGTGCCGACGGCGATCAACTGTTGGCTGCGATCGACGCCGCGGTCGAGCCGTGGCTCGCGCAATTGCCCGCCATCCAGGTTCTCCGCCAAGTCTGGACAGCTCAGTACACCAAGGAGGACGGGCAGCTCCGATGGCACATCGTCCAAGAGATGCCTGCAACTGCTGAGCAAATCTCATCTCCGTACGACCCGGAGGCACGCTATGGCAAAAAACGCGATATCTCTTGGACGGGTTTCAAAGCGCATCTCACCGAGACATGTGACCCCGAAACACCGCACGTGATCACCAACGTCGAAACAACTCTGGCGACGACACCGGACGACCACATGCTGACAGTCGTGCATCAATCATTGGCAAAAAGTGAGTTGTTACCCTCGGAACATCTGGTCGACATGGGCTATACTGGCTGCCGCATGCTGGTCGAAAGCCAGCAGCGCCATGGGGTTGTCGTTGTCGGCCCGGTTGTCGAAGATACCAGTTGGCAGGCGCACGCCGCAGAAGGGTTCAGCAAGGCGGACTTTCACGTCGACTGGGATCAGCAAGTCGTGACCTGCCCAGAGGGCAAGCAGAGTATCTCTTGGCTGCCGAGCACCTATCAAGGGCGGCATGCAATTCGAGGCCCGCTTCGCGCGAAACGACTGCGCCGCTTGCCCGATGCGAAGCCGCTGCACTCGGTCGAAGGTCGAGCCGCGTATCATCACGCTGCAGGCGCGTAAGGAGTTTGAGGCACTGCAGTCCGTTCGGCGAAATCAGGCAACGGAAAAATTTCGGAAGAACTATGCCGCGCGAGCCGGCATCGAAGGCACGCATTCGCAGGCGATTCGTCGTTGCGGCTTGCGCAGATGCCGCTATATCGGGTTGGCGAAGACACGTTTACAGCACGTCATCACAGCGGTCGCAATCAACTTGTCAGAGTCGCTGAGTGGCACAACGACGCTCGTTCAGCAGACACGCGTATCTCACGGTTTGCGGCTCTACAGGCAGTGGCGTGATCGGGCTGGGCACCTGAATTCGCCACCAGTATCAGTCTTGACCCAGGCTGCGCGCGACGGCGCTGACGAAGGCGGCCGGGACGGAGAAACGCCGCTCGACCGAACAGAGAAACACCGTCACGATGGGCGTGACGGCAACCCAGGACTCTACTTCTGAATGGAGGGAAGTTCGGGCTCAGGTCACTTTCCCATGGCCCGTCCGAAACCGAGCAACGTTCCTTCGACGCAACCTGCCGCAAGCTCTTTCGCTTCCTGACAGGCCCCGCGATCAGCCACCGCCACAACGCTCCAAACTCTACCGCGACGACGAACCGATCGCGTCATTGACGGCACCAATGCAGAACTCGCGGCCATGCCGGTCGCGGTCAAGCCCCGCAGCCGCGAAGCGGTGCGCCGCAGGCGCAGGGCTTGACGGCGATCCGCTTGGCCGAGGCACAATTGGTTGTGCCGTTCGGTGAGGCCCCACCAACCAACCCCGTTACGTCGTTGCAGCCCACCCACGCCGCACATGTGACTCCATATCACCCTGAACCACCCACAGTTTCCGCTGGGGAACCAGAATAAAAGGCCGGGCGCGGCAGGGGGCCGGAACGTCGAGCTATTCAGTGAGCCGGGACCGGTGCAAAATCGCTCCTGGCGAACGCCCATGCTTCCTTCAGGTCAACTCTCGCTCCGTCTCATTACCGGCTGGAGCGTGCACTCGGGAGAATGTCAATGGATCGGCTTGAGTTCGAAGCGGAACTGCGTCGTGACGGTTACCGGGTTGTGAACACCAGCGTGAAGCCGAACTTGGTCGCGCCCAATCATTGCCATGACTTCGACGCCAAAGCGCTTGTCCTGGGCGGCGAAATTACCATCACCCGTGACAACAACCCGGTAACTTTCCGGGCGGGACAGTGTTTCGAGGTCCCGTCCGGCTGCATGCATGCCGAGCATGTGGGTCCGGAGGGTGTTGCCCTGCTATCAGGCCGCCGCCGCAACGGCGGCCCCCTCACCCGTGAGGCCTTCGAAAGCGACCTGCGCCGAGAAGGCTTCGAGGTCATTCATGGAGGGCAGAAGCCTGACTTTACAGAAGACATGCACGCACACGATTTCGACGTGCGGATCATGGTGCTCGGCGGTGAGATCACTGTCACACGAGACGGGAATCCGGAAACGTTCCGGGCTGGCGGCCACTGCGAGCTGCCGGAGGGGTGCCAACACACCACGAAGGTAGGGCCGGAAGGAGTCGCCCTCATCGTAGGAAAGGCTTATCGGCGGGCCGCCGCCGCCTAAACTCTAGCCGTCAGCCGTCAGCTTGCGATGATCTTGCGCAAACGTCGCAACGTTTCCTCAGGCGTTGCTATTACGATACATAATCGCCGGCCCGTGAGATACGCTCCCCGATAACTATCATCAGACAGAAGGACCTCGTTTATGACTATACGCTTCGACGACCGCGTCGCTATCGTAACCGGGTCGGGTGCCGGCCTCGGCCGCTCGCACGCCATGCTGCTGGCGAGCCGTGGCGCAAAAGTGGTGGTGAACGATCCGGGTGGCGCGGTGGACGGTCGCGGCGGTCAGCACGCAGTCGCCGACAAAGTCGTGGCGGAGATCAAAGCCGCCGGCGGCCAAGCGGTGGCGAACTACAACTCCGTCGCCGACATGAAGGGCGCACAGAACATCATTGACACTGCGGTGAGCACATGGGGTCGCTGCGATATCCTGGTGAATAACGCCGGTATCCTGCGCGACAAGGCGTTCGCCAACATGTCGATGGAGGACTTCGAGTTCACCATGCAGGTGCACTTCATGGGCACTGTCTATTGCACCAAGGCCGCCTGGCCGATCATGCGCAAGCAGCAGTACGGGCGCGTCGTCGTCACCACATCAGGTTCCGGCACGGTCGGCAACTTCGGCCAGAGCAACTACGGCGCTGCAAAAATGGCGGTGAACGGTCTGATCAACGTGCTGCGGGTGGAGGGCGCGAAATACAACATCCTGTGCAACGCGATCTCACCAGGGGCGTATACGCGCATGACCGAGAGTTTGATGGCGCCACACATGGTGAAGTACATGCGCCCCGAGCTAGTCTCACCCGCTGTGGCGTGGCTGTGCAGCGATGATTGCAGCGCCAACGGCGAGATCATCGCCGCCAGCGCAGGCAATTACTCGCGCGTGCAGTACTTCAAGTCGGAAGGCGTTCAGTTTGATCCCGACGAGCCTGTGACGATCGAGATGGTGGCCGAAAAGATCGACAAGATCCGCGACATGTCCAAGGCCGAGCCAAACAGCGGGTCGAGGGGCAGAATCGAGGCGAAACTGCGGGCGATAGGCAAGCTCAAATAGCGACCGAGCGGACGTCGCCCTGTAGAGGTCCAACGCGCGGGCCCGGCGCCTGTGTCAGGAGGACGATGAACCGCCGGGGCCCAATGGGGGCGGCACTCCGGAAGATAGCCACCCCCGCCTGGGACGCCTTGGCGCGGTGTGGCGGGCAGCGGCGATCATGCAGCGGCAGCGCGATCACCGCCGGAGGTGGCGCAGCCGAAATGCCTCGGCCAGGCGTTGCGTTGCTGCAGCGAACGCGATCGGATGATTTCACACATCGGTCGGGACCGCCGCCATGCAGCCACTGCGTCGCCACCACGGCCCGCTCAGGGAAACCGAAAGCGAAGTAGACGAAACGTGCCGCGGTGCCCACGGAAACCCCGACCAGGTTTCTTCCGACAACCCACACAGCGGATTTTGTCAGCGATCTGCTGGAGGCCCGCAGGGCCGCGCACGAGGCAGAGTTCTTCTGTCCGATCCTGGCTTCATCGGCGAACCAGACCTCTATCGCGGCAGGCTCGAGACCACTATTCTGCGCGACTTCTGCCGGGATGGCGGTGGGCGTGATGGCGCGACCGCGCGGTGAGCTTGCGGTAGCTCAGGGCTGTCAAGCGACACGTAGATTTACGAGATAAGGCGACACGTAGATTTACGAATCCGGTGCGATATTGCGACGGATCGACTGGACATTCGCTTGTTCGGCTGAAAGGGGCCATTCCCCCGTCCCGGCCTGGATCGACAGTGGGCGCCGCGCGCAGGTGCGGTCCATGATGCCGCATAGCGGCACCGGCGAAGCCGGCGCGAAGCGTCGTGGACGGCACCGAGCACGGTGCCAAGATGAAGTGGCCGAGAAGGCCGCGGCTCAGGACCGTGGCGGCTTCAGCGCATCTTCAAGATCGCGTAGACGATAGCTGCGGCCGCGAATGTTGAGCACGTGTGAGCGGTGGAGCAGGCGATCGAGGATCGCGGAAGTGAGAAATTCGTCGCCGGCGAGTAGCTCGGTCCAGTCCCGCACGCTCTTGTTGGTGGTGATCATGATGGCGCCCCGGCCATACCGGTAGGACACCAGCCGAAAGAACAAGCTCGCCTCCCGGCGGCTCATCGGGTCGAAGCCGAGCTCGTCGATCAGCAACAGCGCCGTCGACATGTACTTGCGGCGCTTCAATCGCACTGGGGGCAAGGCGGCGTCTGCCTTCAGCGCGGTCATCAGTTCGTCGAAGCGAAAATACTGCACCGAGAAGCCCTGTTCGACCGCGCGGATCCCAAGTCCCACCAGCAAATGCGTTTTGCCGACCCCCGGCGGCCCCTGAACCAGCACGGTTTCGCCGTTGCGCACCCAGGCACAGGTGGCCAGCGTGTCGATGCGGGAACGCTCGATCGCCGGCTGAAAGGCAAAGTCGAAGTTCTCCAGTGTCTGCCCAACCGGTAGATTGGACAGCTTGAGCGACGTCTTCACCCGACGGCCTTCACGGCCGGACAGTTCGGCCTGTAGCAGGCGATCAAGGAAGTTGTGCGCCGGAACCTCCTGGCGAACCGCCTCGGTCAGCATCTGGTCCAACTGCTCAGCCGCGTGCATGCAGCCAAGTGCCATCAGCCGGTCACGCGTCGTGTCGATATCGAGCTTCGGCCGAGCCGCCGTCATCGGGCGACCTCCGCCAGTGCCGCATAGTATTCGATCGAGCGATGAGCGACCGACGCGGTCGCCAGCTCCATGATCTTTGCTCCCATCCGCCCCAGCGGCGGGGGCGCCATGACCCGCAGCGTGCTCGTTCCGTCATAGTGGGCAGGATCCATCACCAACCGCGCCGGCGTATGGCGTTGGTGGACGGCGAGCATACGACAGTCCTTGAGGATCTGCACCGTGCGCGCGCAGCCACGCACTTCCACCCGCTCGCCGATATGCGCGAATGGCACGCTGTACTGCCGCCCTTCGAAGGCAACCAGGCAGTCGATCCCGACCATGCGCACACCGACATCGTCAAACGGTTCCGGCAGGACCTCGGGCAAAGGTGTCAGCTTCGGGCGTTCCGCCGCCCAGCTCTCCGCCACCGTCAGGCCCGTTGCCGGGCAAACCAGCTGGTTCGACCGAGCTGTCAGTTGCGCGTCCGTCCATTGCTGTAGGTCCTCGAGACTGCTCCATGGATATCGCCGAGGATCGATGGCGAACCGCTGGTCGCGCACCCGTCGCTCGATCTTCCCCTTGCATTGTGGCTGCCGGGGTGGGCATGCATCGACATGAAAGCGTAGCGTCATCGCGTAACGGCGATAGCTCTTGTTGATGAGGCCCCAGGCCCCGGCACCTCTGACTATCGCGGTCTTCTCTCGTTGTCGATGCGCACTGTCGCCGGTACCCCGCCAAGCCGGCGGAAGGCCTCGCTATGACAACCGAGCCAGGACAGCATGTCCTTGCTCTCGGACCAGACGATCGCGTCCTTGCGGCTGTGCGACAGAACCATCTTGAACGCGATCAGGTTCTTTACCTCGCCGCCGATCACCACCTGTGGGAAGTGCGCCCAATCCGCCTGTGCCTGGACGCCAGGTGGCGTCTCAACACGGCGCCGCGCCCGGATCGCCGGTGCCGGATAATGCTTCGCCCAAAACCGCTGCACAGACCGCAGGCTACCGTCATACCCGTGTTCCGCCACCAACCAGCTGTGCAGTGCCGCCAGATTGAGCGCTCCGTCCCGCTGGCTCTGCCGCCAATGCTCGATCGCCTCGGCCTGCGGTGCCGCTTTGAATGGCTGCATGCCGCGACCGTCCACCGCGCCGGTCACCATCCGCGACACGTGGTAACGTACGGACCCCTCGGTCACGCCCATCAGACGCGCCCCCGCTGTGTTGGTCGTCCCACGCGACACCAGCGTCTTGATCGTCACGCGCGCCTCCCGATCCAGCCGGGTCATCCGCCTCTCCGCCCCATTCGGAACGGAGAAACAACCTACCCAAACGAGCTGTCGCGCTACACCGACCACGTAAGGCACCAGATGCGCCAGCAGGGCATCGACTCGATGCCCTCGTTGGACAACAGCCGGTCCACCTGCTTGACTGCGTGCTTGGTCAGTCGCCTGCGTGCCAGCGCCGGACCCTGGCCGATCAGGCCGACCGCCAGCGACGCGGACTGGATCGCCCCGAGCGTGGCCCGGCCAAAGACTTCACCCGTTTGCGTGCAGGTCGTCGCCAAACAGCGTGTCGAGGAAGCCCTGAACACCGTCAAACGACAGTGGCTGCCGCAATCGCCATGGCATGGGCCCCAGCGCAGGATGACATGGTCATGGAAACGCGCCTCGACCGGACGGGGGTCGAAGCCGCCGCAAATAACATCATTCGAACCGCACGCGCGACCGCCAGATTCTTTCCGCAAACAGCGCCAAGGCGATCTGATTCTTTTCAGTCAGATATTATCGATCCGGAATGATGGGAGGCGTGAGGGTCACGCTGCAAAACGGGCCCCTTCACTAACGGAAGGCGGCGCGGAGTTGAATTAAGCGCGCGGCTTGCGTAATGTTCGCCCGTTGATCCGGTTCACGGGCATATGTCCTTCGCTTGAAGGACAGCATGCACTGCCCCACGCGTCGGCAGGAGGGAAACGCGTGGCACCGCCATTTGTGGGGGACCGTCGAGGCTGGTTGCCTGGGCCGCCCGGTTGAAGGCTCTTCTGCCACCCCGCTTTCAGCATGCGCTGGGGCGCGGTCGCGTGCGTGTGACGATAACGTAGCGTCGGGGTTCATATGTGGCAAACATACACGGCATTAGAGCGCTGTCGGGTCAGCGGCAGCAAGATGCTCGTCCCGGTTCTTGACCTGGGAGAGCAGGCACTCACCGGTGTGTTTCCGCGCAGCGAGACCGAAAATGTGACTACTGGGCCTTTGCGATTGGTCTGGTGCCCCGAGTCCAAGCTTCTCCAACTAGCTCACTCCTATGACCTCGGCGAGATGTACGGGGACAATTATGGCTACCGCTCCGGACTGAATCAAAGCATGGTCCGCCACCTGACGCAGAAGGTTCGTGAACTGGAACGGATCGTTGACCTGAAACCGGGCGACACAGTGCTCGACATTGGCAGCAACGACGCGACATCGCTAAAGGCCTACAATGTGCCCGGGCTGCGGCGCGTCGGTATCGACCCGACTGCCGCCAAGTTCCGGCAGTACTATCCCGATGACGTTGCGTTGGTGCCAGACTTTTTCTCGGCCGAGCTGTTTTTTCGCAGCGGATTGCAGCAGGCCCGCGTCGTTACTTCCATTGCGATGTTCTATGACCTGGAGCACCCGATTAGTTTTGCGCAGGAGATCGAGCGGATACTGGCACCGGATGGCATTTGGCATTTTGAGCAGAGCTATATGCCCTCCATGTTGCGCATGACCTCTTATGACACCGTGTGTCATGAGCACCTCGAGTATTACTCACTGGGGGTGGTAATGCACATCCTGGATGCAGCTGGGATGCGTGCATTGGACGTCAAAATGAACGCGGTGAACGGTGGCAGCTTTGCGGTGACAGCCGTCCGAAAGGGGGACTCGCGTCGAGGCTCGGAGCGTTTGATTGCCTGGCTGCTTGAGCAGGAGGAGGGAATGGGGTTGGACACGACGCGCCCATATCGCGATTTCGAGGAGCGCGTGTACCGCCACCGTGCCGACCTACTGCGTTTACTGCAGACGTTGGCAGCCGACGGCAAGAAGGTGATCGGCTACGGCGCCTCTACGAAGGGCAATGTGGTGCTGCAATTCTGTGGTGTAACCAGGAATGAAGTGGCTGCGATCGCCGAAGTCAATCCTGACAAGTTTGGTGCATTCACCCCAGGCACACGCATTCCAATCATACCCGAAGTGGAGGCGCGTGACATGAAACCGGACTATTTTCTCGTGCTGCCCTGGCACTTCAAGGAAGGCATCCTTCAGCGCGAGGCAAAGTTCCTCGCTGAGGGTGGACGTATGATCTTCCCATTCCCAGAAATCGAGATCGTCTGATGGCAAGTCGCGCTTAACGGACGAAACGTTGAATGCGCGTTGCAATCGCACCGAAGGGCGCTGCGTGGGTCAGGCTTCAAAGGCGCTCCGAACGCAGCCGAATCCGCACGCCGTGCTTTTGGTTCGGAAGTGGGTCGGGCAGTGCACTGCAATCAGCTCGAACCAGGGGCGGCACGCGCTAATGCGCCGGAGCCCGGGCTTGGCTTGTGGGCGGCGGCACCACTTGGAAAATGCAGCCGTCATTGAAAAGTCTGCCTGCGGACAGTAGCCTTGGTCGTTTCCGTCTGAGGCCGCATACTAGGTCATATAGCTGACCTGCTGCTCACGCCAGCGCAATGTTGCTTGCGTGCAGCGATCCTGCCTCGACCCCGGGCAGCACCAACGAACTGCCATTGCCCAGACTGATCATCGCCCCACCGGAGACCGCCGAGGTCGCCGCCTGCACGTCGGCGAAGGATGCGAACTGTGCCTTGCTGAACTCGATCATGTCCTGCATCGGGTTAAATCCGCTGATCGTATGCGAACCGGCCGCAAAACTGCTGAACACGAACTCATCTGGTGACGGCGGTGTCGCCGCCAGGGTCTCGTTGGCCGACGCGCTGTAGATGAAACGTAAATTATTGTCGAGGAGATTCCACCCTGTGCCGGGATTGCCCACAAGACCGCCGCCGATGACGTTGAGGCCGCTCATGTCCCACAGCGCGACAGACCCGTTGTCGTTCTGAAAGGTGATGTCGGTGTTACCCGTGCCCTTGACGTGCCAAGTCGGCCCGGGATTACCCACAAGACCACCGCCGATGACTTTGGTGCCGCTCATGTCCCACAGCGCGACCGAGCCGTCGGTGCTCTGAAAGACGATGTCGGTGTTACCGTCGCCGAAGAAATCGCCCGTGCCCTTGATTTGCCAGCCCGCCCCGGGGTTCGCCACGACACCACCGCCGACAACGTTGGTACCGCTCATGTCCCATAGCGCGACCGCCCCGTCGGTGTTCTGCAGGAGGATGGCGGAGTTACCGCCGAAGAAATCGCCCGTGCCCTCGATCTGCCAGCCTGGCCCGGGGTTCGGCACAAGACCGCCGCCGACAACGTTGATGCCGCTCATGTCCCACAGCGCAACCGCCCCGTCGGTGTTCTGAAAGACGATGTCGGTGCTACCGTCGTCGGAGAAAACGCCCGTGCCCTTGATTTCCCAGCCCGGCCCGGGGTTCGCCACAAGACCACCGCCGACAATGCTGGTGCCGTTCATGTCCCACAGCGCGACCGACCCGTCGGTGTTCTGTAAGACGATGCCGGGGCTACCATCGGCGAAGAAACCAGGTGCAGCCGATGCAGCCCAGGAGCCGTCGCTGACTAATCTATACCAGGCGCCGGTTGCAGCATCCTGGCCATACAAAGTGTTGTTGTAATATTCCAGTTTGGCGGTACCCCCGCCCTCAAAGACCGGCGATCCGTTTACTAGCGCAACGTCACCGGCGGCTGAAATAGTGTAGACATTCCCCAAGTCATCGGTGAAGGAGCCAGAACCGGGCGTGATGGCTGTGCTGCCGGCCGTGCCCTCGACGTCCCAGGTCGGCCCGGGGTTCGCCACAAGACCGCCGGCGATGATCGTTGTGCCGCTCATGTCCCAGAGCGCGACCGACCCGTCGGTGTTCTGCAAGACGAAGTCGCTGTTGCCGTCGCCGAAGAAATCGTTCTTGCTCATCGTCGTGCTTGTCCTCTTCTTGTCCCGGATCGCCGCCCCGGAGAGGCATATCGTAGAGAGCTGCCAGTGTCACAGACGGAATAATGGGGATATAATATCAAATTAACGCTAGCTCGGCCCGAGCCTCCCTCGCCGGGCATCAGGACGACGGTCATCTGTGTCGGCCTGTCACATTGGGGCGCGACTCACCGCTATCCAAACCGGTAGCCAAGATTTGCGACGCATCATGCTCATTGCCTGTAAGGCGGCCGCAAGTCTGGCGTGTGGTGTGGCTCCGTAATACAACCTATAGCGGCCGCGATCTCAGCGGTCCGCGCTGGACAGCGCGGCGACCATGCAGTAGGGTTCAGCTGAGTGAAAAAGCAACTTTAATTGCAGCGACGTGATCGCTAAAGGCCTCACTCGAGATCCTAACTTCTTCAAGCCACTCGGATTGTTCCTGTGGTGTGAGGGGCCGGACGGCATAATTGGTCAGTCGTCGGAATAGTATGGCGCTGGCTTCGTTCGGTACGGCTAAGATATCTGAAACTGGGCTGATTTGCAGTTCGTCTTCAAGGTGCGGCGACAGCACGGTGCCTCGAAGCACGTAAAGCTCATACCCGGCAAGCGAGACGAATTTTTTCAGAGCGAACGCCTTTTCGGGTTGATCGGTCGCGACCTGAATTGACTCAAAAACGAATATTGGGCGATTCTCTGCGAGAAGACGCTGTGCGCCGCGCAGGGCAGCTAATTCGTGACCTTCAACATCGATCTTCATCGCGACGGGTCTCTGGATAAAATCTGGGCTCTCTAATTCAATTAGATCCATGATAGTATCCAGTTGCACGCCCGTCGCCTGTGATGCGGTTTTTCCTGTCGAAACCTGAGCCCACGCTTCATCACCGGTGTACGAGACAAGGCCATCGTGATCCGTTACAGCCGCTTGGACTACTCGGAAGCGATCTAGCCGGTTCAGCGAAGCAGCCAGGATTAACTTCATTGCATTGCGGGGCAGCATCTCGATTGCAATGACACGGCTGCCCGTTGCTGCAACCGGCACGCAAACCGTTCCTATGTTGGCGCCGAGATCAATGAGTGTTCCGCCACCCGAAAGGATCTGAACCAGTAGGCGCGCGACATCGCTATAGTATTTGGTATCGATAACCCACCGGTCATAAGCGGGCGGGTCTTTGCCTTCTACGACGATCTGGAATGTCGCTCCCTCGTGGCCTGTGATTGATACGGCGTGAAACTCTGGAGGCAGCGCGAATGGCCGAGGCAGACCCTTTGGCTTTTCATTCAGGCCGGCCTTGACTTGGTTCGCTTGCTCTTCCTTCGCGTTGAGGGCTTCGGTCGCCTCCTTCAGCAGATGGAGTGTTGCGTCCATCTGAGATTCTGCTTCGGCGAGTTGGGCAAGAGCGCAGTCCCGCTCCGCGAACGCCTGGTCACGCTGCCAAAACGGGCGCCGAATTAGCGGCAGGCGACGGTGGATTTGCAACTGGCTCGTGATTTGCCTGATTTTCATTGGCGTGAGCCGTATCCTTGGGGAGCCATGAGTGCCAGCTTGCGTTTGCGCTGTCTCATGCTTAGAGAAGGGATGACTGCTTTGAGAGTGTCTTCGTCATTCCGTGATGCCATCAAGAGTGCCTAAAATCGCGGTTCTGTTGCCGCCCGCACCGCAACCTAATGTAGTTGCAGGCGCCCTTTCGCTCGTCCGCTCGTTGTCCGAAGAGTGCGGTGTTCGCGTCGCAGTTGGGCTGCCGAGGACAGCGGTTGACGATTGGGAGAATATGGCATCGTGCTTTCGTGCTTCCGTGATGTCGGTCAGTGTACGGACGCTCACCTGGACCGAACTTCCACGCGACGTTGTGATAAGAATGTTCGGTTCGGATCTTGACGTGCCATCCGAAGTCTCGTCGATCCAAGTTCCACATGATCGCGCCTGGTCGTTCGCCGACTGTAGCGGTTGGATATTGTTCGGCGATACAACGTTGGGTGCAACGGCTTGGTTGCGACCGGCAATTGTCGTGGCACCGCAGTTGGCCGAACGATATACGCCGGCATTTGCTGGCCAACAGGACGTCGAGCGTCGGATCGATACATTCCTTTCCTGGCGGAGTGCGCGTGCTGTCCTGGGAACCACTGTCGCTGACCGCAGAGATCTTGTCTCCTATGCCGGAATGCATCCTGATCGCGTCAGGCCCCGGCCGCCATTTGATGACGTGTCACCATCTACAGGAGACCAAGTGACTCCGGCAATGGACAGTCCCGCAATCATTTGGCATCCCGCATACCCATGGCCAGCTCCGGCAACTAGCGCCGCGATCGCGTGGCGTGAGTATCTTGAAACGGGGGGCAGGCTGCAGTTGCTGATTGTTGGCCGCCATGCTGATGCGGTTGCTTCGGCACCATCCGTCTCTAGCATACTTGACGACTGTTCGAGGATCGGCGGCCGCTGGCACACGCGTTCGATTTTGCCGGGGCGCCGGCTGGATCGGCTGCTGGATCGTGCGCGGATTCTCTGGAATCCGACTGTTGCCGATGACAGCCACTGGCTGGTGGCTCGGTCGTTGGCGCGGGGCATCCCGGCCGTGGTCGCAGATGCGCCACACATGCGTGATGGCTTGCAAGGAGATATCACCTCAATCCCCACACTATGGACTTACCCCGCGCACGACACTGTGGCAGCCGCGGCGGCCCTGTCGGCTGCGTCCACTGCCCCGACGGTCAAGGGGGCGCCATTATTACCTCTGCGTCCCGACTTCACTCCGGCGGTATCGTGGCGCGAGACGCTGGATGCGCTTCGGCTTCACGCCAGTGACGCTTGAGGCGCATCGGATTGCCGTCGGGGTTTGGATCGAATTGCCCGACTCTGCGGACTGGAGCCATCAAGGTGTCTCGCGCGTAATCGGTTTTCTCATCGAGGGCGCGGCTCAGCGCGGAGACATCATTTGGCGGCTAGTTGCGCCGTCGAGTCTTCGCGACAAGATCGCTGAGGACTTGCGAACCTTGGCAGCCCGCGAAGGGCAGGATTGGACCTTGCATTGCCCGCCGCGGGAGGAACCGCTGGCATGTGGACCCGTCATGGATACGCCGATCGGGCCTCCTGAGCCGATCGTTGAAGCGCCGCTCGAGTCGCCTGAAATCGCAAGTGAGCAGTCTAATCCTATCGGATTAACTCCTCGCAGGATGGGTCAGGTTCTATTTTTGGCAGGCTTGGCGGCGCTACCACTTCTGTTGTTGCGTGCCGCCTTACGCTCAATTCTTCGAGCAATCACGACCAGGCTGCGGTTGATTGTTCGTATTGCCCGCGACCCCGTAGTATTTGCGCCGCAATTGGCAGATGCCGTTGCTCGGCTGCCACGTGGCGTGGGCAGCAAAGCCGCGCGTAGCCTGCGGGTCTGGGCACTCGCAGCACAAGTCCCGCTGCCCGCAGCGGACCTGGCTTCCTCCTCGGCCCCGGAACCTGCTCCCGACCTGGAGCCAGCCCCAAATCCCGGGCCAAGCCCCGAGTTGCCCGCGGGGCCACTGGACCCCGCACCACCTTTCCGGAAGTTGGCCAAGTTCGCCAATGCCGAGGTACCGGTACTCGGCTGGTTGATACCTATTCCCAGTTCCCGCGGTTCGAGTCTCCTGGCTGGACCGCGGGCTGTCCTCTTCCCGGACGCCATCCCCTATCTCATGCCTTTGGGGTGGGCCGACGAGTTTAGCCAGCCGGAGGCCGGTTTTCCCCTCTGGCGTGCGTTTACGAAACGCACGCTCGAGGAGGCGACAACCATCATCACCTTCTCAGAGCACATCAAGCGGGTGCAGGGCCCCAAATTCTTCCCTCCCGGCGTCCCGGTGGTAGTTGCGCCGCCCGCGCCTCCGGATTTGTCTGCTCTGCTTCCCGGTGCCGCGTCCCGCCGGGCGGCAGCGGCAGTGCTGCGGCGCCATGCAGCGACCCGGGCGTGGCGATACCTCGCTGACTTTCCGTTCGAGGATGTGACCTACGTTGCAGTCTCGACTCAGGACCGTCCTACGAAAAACGTGCAATTGATTGTTGGCGCACTGGCACGGTTGATTCGCCAGCGCTTTGTGGATTGCAAGATCCTGATGACCACACCGCTGCGGCGCAACGCCGGTCGGACCGATCTGCCGCAGACGGTGTCGGATGCAGGCCTCGATCTGGACGTTCTCTCGATGCCCGATCTCCCGCGCGATGTGCATGCGGCGCTCTATCGCTGCGCAGCGCTGGCCGTTCACGCGTCCTTCCTGGAGGGCATCGTGGGCACGTTGCCCTTCTTCGAAGCAGTCAGCGTCGGCACGCCATGTCTGATGGCCGATGGACCGCACGTGAGCGAATTGCTGAAGCAGCATGCATTGCCAGACACTGTGTTCGATCCATTCGACGCTGATGGTCTCGCCGACTTGATCATGCGGGCATTAGCCCGGCGTGACGCTCTCGTGGCCTCTCAGTCTGCTGTTCTTGCTGCATTTGGGCGTAGAAACTGGTCGGCCGTTGCGGCCGAATATGCAGCGGCCGCCACGGGACATGCGTTCACAGCCAAACGGCCGAGCGCGTCGTGACCACGCAGTCGCCGCTCGCCGCGGTCGGCGTTTGGAACGAGGCACCGCCCGGAAATCGCTGGGCCAATGAAGGCATGCAGCGCCTGCTCGGTTTTCTGATCGAAGGCGCTGCTGCTGCTGACCTTCCTGTGGTCTGGCGCTTAATCGTGCCAAGCTGGCTCGCGGCCGAGGCGGAAGCCGACTTGCGTAGCCTAAAGGCACAGCCGGGTGTTCACTGGACGCTCCACACTCCGCCGCCGCCGGCCGCACCAACGCCTGCCGGCATGGACGCGAGCACAGAGCCTGAATGGGTCCGCGATCTTGCCGCGTTCGCCAACGCCGAGGTGCCGGTGGATGGCTGGCTGGTCCCTTTCCCATATTTTACCGGCGCTACTCTCCTGGCGCGCCGATACGCCGTGATACTGCCGGATGCGATCCCCTATAGTTTTCCGCTCAGCTGGCACCCGGATTATTGGAGTGCGACTGGATGGCCGGTATGGCGGGAGCGCACCGCACGTGTGATCGCCAGGGCCGACACAATCGTGATTTTTTCGGAACACGTGAGAGTCGAAGCCGCTCAGCGATTATTCGGGTTACCGATCCACCGCACAATGGTCGCGCCGCATGCCCAGCCCGACCTGAGGCCTCATCTCCCATTCTTGCCGGCCGATGGCAATCGGACAACTTTCAGCCGAAACAAAGCGGCTACGTTGCTGCGTAATCAGGCCAAAGCACGCGGCTGGCGCCACCTGGTCGACTTTCCATTCGAGCACGTAGACTATGTGGTCGTTTCGACCCAGGACCGTCAGACCAAGAATGTAGTGACAGTGGTAGACGCGGTAGCTCAGCTCCTACGGCGCGAAGCGCTAGACCTGAAGTTGCTTATGACGACGCCGATCCATGTTGGCGCAACATGGACCCCGCTGCCAGGGCGCATCGCATCCGACGGTTTGGACTTGGATGTCTTGTCGCTGCCTGACTTGCCGCGCGATGTCCATGCGGCATTGTATCATGGTGCCTCGCTGGCGATCCATGCATCCTTCTACGAGGGTGGTCAAGCGCCGTTTCCCTTTCATGAGGCGGTGAGCGTCGGCACTCCATGTCTGATAGCCGATGGCCCTCATACAAGGGAGTTTCTGGGAACTACCGACTCGCAAGGCTTCGTATTCGACCCGTACGATCCTTTATCACTTGCTATGGCTATTCGCGCGATCCTCTCCGACCGAGCGGCAGCATTATCCCGGCAACGAGCATTTATCGCGGGTATGCCGGCGCGTGGATGGGGAGATGTTGCGGCTGACTATGCTAGTGCAGCACTGGGTAGCCGCCTTGCGACCCGCGCATGCATTGCTGGGAAGTTCGCCGCATGATTGGTTTGTTGCGTCGCCCGTGGGCTAAGGCGATAAATCGGCTGACTCGTATCCATCTCGACGCACTTCGTGAGGCCGGAATTCCTGAGCTGCTTGCCAGCCTCGATACACGTTTGGCCGCCATTGGTCATCAAATCGGCCTTATAGAGCAGCGTCAGGCCACCATGGAGGAGCGTCAGGCCATCATAGAGCAGCATCAGGCTCTCATAGAGGAGCATCAGGCCAACAACACCTTATCCATAGGGCAGATAGACAATCGCTTGTCTGACGCCGCTTCACATTTCGTGGATATAGAGAATCGCTTGGGGAATGATACTCTGCAAATAGGGCAGCTAGAAAATCTCGTGGGCGGCCTCGGACCGCAGATCGGCCTCATAGAGGAGCGTACAATACTGATCTGCGACATGTTGACCACGCTGATGGGGCGCCAAGTAGTACCGTTGGAGGCCGGCTTTCTGGCAACCCGTACACCGGTCGGTTGGATCGTCCTACCCGATACCGAGATAGCAGCCCTGTTGCACCTCGCAGATGGGCGTAACGCACAGGAGCCTGGAACCGTCCGCTTTCTGCAAGATCAGTTACCTCCTGATGGCCATGTCATCGACGTGGGTGCGCATGTCGGCATGTTGACGGTCCCCATGGCAAGGGCTGTGGCCCCGTTGGGGAGAGTCGATGCGCTCGAGCCCGTTCCCCGCAACGCCGAGGCACTGCGGCGCACGATTGTCGCCAACAGTCTCGAAGCAACCGCGCGAGTGTATGAGGCTGCGGCAGATGCCGGGACTGGAGTGGCAAAATTTGCTCTAGGCGCCAATGGACAGCTAGGAACGTTGATTGGCGCGGACAGTCTGCCCAAGGACACGATTGAAGTCGCTACGGTGTGCCTCGACGACATCAAGCCACCAGGCTCACGGATCGACGTAGTGAAAATCGACGCAGAAGGAGCTGAGCTGCGCGTGCTGTCTGGCATGCGACGAATCATCGCCGATAACCCGGGACTGGTCGTAGTCGCGGAATTTGGGCCGTCGCACCTCCGAGTCCAAGGTGTGAGCACCCAGGATTGGTTGGGGGCATTTGCGCAGGCCGGCCTGAATGTTGCGTCTGAGATAGACGAGACTGCGCGCATGGTAGCGCCGTTGCGACCTATCGACTCATTGGAACGCACGTACTCGATCAACATCGCTTTCTCCGCCTCGATCGATGCGCTAACCCCCGCCAACCGGCCGCCGTGACCCTTATGCATGACGTGGTCATCCTGGGTGCGGCGGGTCACGCCAAGGTCTGCATTGAGGTGCTGCGCGCCGCAGGTCTTTTTCGGCCGTGCGCGTGCTTGGTGCCCGACGGTACCTCAACTACGATTTTAGGTGTCCCCGTTTTGAGGGCGCCCGACACTGAAGGTCTGGCCAAATTGCGCTCCGAAGGAGTGTCATTGGCATTCGTGGCGCTTGGTGCGAACCGAGTGCGGGACAAGGTCGGGATTGTAGTTGAACGAGCGGGCTTCACGTTGATCACGGCCGTGGACCCAGGCGCGCGGTTGTCCCCAAGCGCGAGCATTGGCGTGGGCGTACTTGTGATGCCCGGCGCGATCGTAAATGCCGATGCCGTGTTGGGCGATCTTTGCATCGTAAACAGCGCGGCTGTCATTGAGCACGACTGCCGACTGGGCCGCGCTAGCCATGTGGCGCCCGGCGCAGTACTAGCCGGCAACGTGACGCTCGGCGATCGCGCCTTTATTGGTGTCGGTGCCGTCGTGCGTCCAGACATCCGCATCGGCGCCGATGCTGTAGCAGGCGCGGGAGCCGCCGTTGTTAGCGATGTCGCGGAATGTGCTACAGTGGTTGGCGTTCCCGCCCGCCCTTTGAAAGGTGCAAATGCACCATAGACCAACACACCAGGACGGCGGAATGATAAGCCGAATATTGGAGGACGACGTTGTCAGCAGCTGACCCCAGCCCGTCAAACGCGGCAAGTGAACGCTTCTTGCCGGTCTATCAGCCGGACCTGTCGGGAAACGAGCGCACGTACGTAATGCAGGCATTCGATAGCACCTGGATTTCGTCACGCGGGGAGTTCCTTGATCGGTTCGAGGCGGCCCTGGCCTCGCAGATTGGGACACCGTACGTTAGCGCCGTATGCAATGGAACTGCTGCCCTGCATATCGCATTGCATTGCCTAAACTTGCAGCCCGGAGATGAGGTTATCGTACCTTCCTTTACCTACATCGCGTCAGTCAACACTATCGTCCAGGCAGGTGGGGTCCCAGTATTTGCCGAGGTTCGGGAGGCTGATTGGCTCCTGGATGCAGATGACGTGCGACGGCGCATAACGCCGCGTACGCGCGCAATCATGGCAGTCCATCTCTACGGACTGGCGTGCGACATGGATAGACTACCTGAAATCGCGGCCGAGGCCGGGTGTGTACTAATAGAAGATTGCGCAGAGGCTTTAGGGACAAAATGGCGCGGTCGGCAGGTCGGCACATTTGGGCGCGTTTCCGCCTGGTCGTTTTTCGGCAACAAGACTGTCACCACTGGCGAAGGAGGGCTGGTGGCGACCACGGATCCAGCATTGCACCGCCGAATGGCGATTGTTAAGGGTCAAGGTATGGATCCTGACCGACGGTACTGGCACGTCGAATTAGGCTTCAATTACCGCATGACTAATATTGCCGCAGCGATCGGGTTGGGACAGGTTGAGCGCCTTGATGACATTCTACTGTGTAAGCGCGCGATTGCCGCGCGATACCGTAGGTTGCTCGCGGGGAGTGGTGTGACCTTTCAGGCGGCTTCGAATGCGGTGGAAAGTTCGGAATGGCTGGTTAGCCTGCTGTTACCTCGAGGAGTCGATCGCGCGTATGTCATGCAACGTTTGGCTCGCAACGGGATCGAGACTCGGCCAGTGTTTTACTGTGCACATCATATGCCGCCACACTATCGTCCGGATCTGAGGCTCCCGATCAGCGAGGATATTGCCGCGCGTGGCATCAGCCTTCCCAGCTATCCCGTGCTTTCGGAGGCTGACATCAACAGAGTGTGCACGTCTCTGATGGAAGCGCTGGGTCCAAGGAAATGGCTGTCCGATTAACAGATAGCACCGTTGGCGGTGGGAATCAGTCGAACCGCAGGAACCATATCAGCAATTCAACGCCGAACCGGTCGGATCAGCCAAGGTCTGACCGGTCTGAAGAAGCGAGAGAACAGCCGTGATTTGTGGGCAGAGCCGCGCCTGCGCGCGCCCGGCGTCATGCCTTCGTCGCGGGCTCGGGATCCCGCAGCACGTCAAGCGGCACCAGTCGCCCGTCCCGTTCGAAGTGCCAGAAAGTCCAGCCATTGCAGGCCGGAGCGTTCTGGACCGTCGCCCCCACCTTGTGGATTGAGCCTCGTGCGGCACCAGCCACCACTGACCCGTCGGCGGCCACAACGGCACTGATCCGGCGCATGCGATCGAACAACTTGGTTCCGGGCGGCAGCAGCCCGCGCTCAACCAAACTGCCGAACGGCACCCGCGGCACGTCGCGCTTCGATATTGCGCCCGATAATCCCTCCTCCGGCGCGGGCCGCGTTGTCCTGATCCTACCAATGGCGGCTTCGGCGTATGCGGGATGTCGCTCGATGCCGATGAAGTGCCGATGCAGCCTCTTCGCCACAACAGCCGTCGTGCCGGTGCCAATGAACGGATCGAGCACGATCTCGCCGGGTGCCGTGCTGGCCAGGAGTACGCGGTGCAGCAGCGCCTCGGGCTTCTGGGTCGGATGCAGCTTCAGCCCGTGATGGTTGCGCAGCCGTTCCGGCCCGGTGCACAGCGGCAGAAACCAGTCGCTACGCATCTGGATATCGTCGTTCAGCGCCTTCATCGCTGCGTAGTTGAACTTGTACCGCGATTCGCGGCCGCGCGCTGCCCAGATCAGCGTTTCGTGGGCATTGGTGAACCGTCGGCCACGGAAGTTTGGCATCGGGTTGGCCTTGCGCCAGATCACGTCGTTCAGCACCCAGAATCCCAGATCCTGCAGCGCGGCGCCAATGCGGAAGATGTTGTGGTAGGCGCCGATCACCCACAGTGTACCGTCCTTGCGCAACAGCCGGCGGCATTCGGTGAGCCACTCTCGGGTAAACGCGTCATAGGTGGCAAAGTCGGCGAACCGGTCCCATTCCTCGTCAACGCCGTCTACCAGACTATCGTCCGGCCGGCGCAGTTCACCACGGAGCTGAAGGTTGTAGGGCGGATCGGCGAACACGCAATGTACCGAGGCCGGCGGCAGCATGCGCATGAGCTGCACGCAGTCCCCGAGCATGACCTGATCGAGCGGCAATTCGCGGACGACTTCCACGGGGCTCCCGTGTGACGGGGTTGCGGCGGGGCCGCGAGATTGAGCGGCGGTCGCATCGTGGCGGCCTGCCCGCAGCCGCGTCAATCGGTCAGATTGAAAGGGTGCCGTGAAGAGAGCTCCGACGGCTGCCCGAGCTCAATCGCCGTACGTCGAACCTAGATCAAGTTCCAACGCGAGCTGGCTGACCGTGCCGAAGCTCGGCCGATGATGACGGGTCGGTCCCAGCCGGCGGAGCGCTGCCACATGGAATTCGGTCGCGTAACCGACGTTGCTGCCCCAGCCATAGTCCGGGAAGCGCACCGCCAGCCGCGCCATCGCCCGGTCGCGCAAAACCTTGGCAACGATCGAGGCGGCGGCGATCGACAGCGAACGCCCGTCACCGCCGACCACGCATTGCACGGCACAGGGCAGCGGCGGAGGCTGGTTGCCGTCGACCAGGACGAGATCAGGTGGCGAGGGCAGGCGGGCGACCGCACGGCACATCGCCAGCAATGCGGCACGCAGGATGTTCAGACGCTCGATCTCCGCCACGGAGGCGGCCCCGACGGCAATCTCGGCACGGCCAGATAAACGCAGCGCCTGGAACGCCGTTAGCCGCTGTTCGAGTGTCAGCTTCTTGGAATCATCGAGCAGCGCGGCCAGCCGGCGCGGCACCCCGCTCGGAAATACCACGGCTGCGGCGACGACCGGGCCAGCGAGAGGGCCGCGCCCCACCTCGTCTACTCCCGCGACCCGCCCGCCGGCGCGCTTTTCCAGCAAAAAGTTCGGCACGACCCCTGATTAACAAGCACCAGGGAGTCGAGCCAATCGTTATCCAGGAACGCTGAGCTGGTTGGTGAGATGATTAACCAGGCTGCGGACCTTCGGTAAACCGGCGCGGTAGGCCGGGCTGACCGCATGCAGTGTGCCGCCCGCCGGCTTGTAGTTCGGCAGCAGTCTGACGAGCCGGTCGTTGGCGAAATCATTTTCTACCAGATACTGCGCACAAAGCAGGATTCCTGCACCAGAACGTGCAACATCGCATCGCAGCATCGCGTTGTTGACCTGTAACCTGCCGTAGATCGGCACCTCCGTTTGCCCGTCTGGCCCATCGAAACCCCAACTCACGCCGACTGAGCTATTGCCGGTGATGCAGTGATGCGTACTGAGCTCCGCGGGCGTGGTGGGCACCCCGTGGCGGGCGAGATAGGACGGCGCCGCACAGAGCACATAGTCGAGTGGCATCAGTGGCCAGGCGACAAGGCCCGCGCCGGTGGTCGGACTGGTGCGAATCGCGAGATCGTAGCCTTCCTCGATCAGATCGACAGAGCGATCTGACAATTCGACATTTAGTGATAGCTCCGGATGCCGGTGCATAAAATCGACGACGAGAGGCCCGAGCCGCGTACTGCCGAACACAACCGGTGCGGTTATGCGCATGTTGCCTCGCACCGGAGCTTCCGGCCTGGCCGAGCAGCGAGCCGTCTCCATATCCTCCAAGATCCGCGTGCACTGGACGAAGAAGCTTTCACCGACATCGGTCAGCGCGACGCGCCGTGTCGTGCGGTGCAACAGCCGAACGCCGAGCCAGTCCTCGAGCGTCTGCACATGCTTGCTGGCGGTGGCCTGGGAAACCCCGAGTTCGCGGGCGGCCCCGGAGAAACTCCGGGTGCTCGCTACCTTGGCGAATACGGTCATACTCGTAAGCCGGTCCACTATTACCACCCACCGGGGGAACGTATCCCCATCGTCCCATTGGCAAGCAATTCGATCCTTTGTACCCCTAACAAATGGTTCAAGGCCTCACGACAAACGATCTTCTGTCATCATTTTAGCGCCTGGAACGCTCGATGTGGTATTATGACACCGTCAACCAGCGGTTGACCTTGGCTTGGCTATAAGGGTTCGTCAGACAAACGTAAAGCCTCTGTCAAGCAATGCGTGCAAGCCGCAGGAGAACCAGCCGACCCGCAAGCGGGTTGAGGCTCTCAGAGCCGTCGAAGGAGAGCCGGCTGGTTCGCCAGACCTGACGGGTGCATGATCCGCTCAGGCAAGGGGCCCAGCGAACAGGCACGGCATTGCGTCGACATCGCAATGGAATGGGCGGCCCACTCGGCCGGTCGCTCTGCGTAAGAATGAATAGCGATCCGTCCTGGCGAATGCCTCAGGCTGTTGCGCCCAATTCGTCAGCGGTCAGCAGCGGCATGCCCTGCCCGACCCGACGCACCGCCGCGTCGAGTTGGGCACCGACCCGAGGCATATCGTATGTCTCTCGGGCACACCAATAGGCGTTCGCCCCAAGCCGAGCGGCGCGTTCCGGGTCAGCGATCAACCCTCCGAGGGCCTGCACCACCAGTTCAACGTTGCCACGCGGAACCAGAATGCCGTCGGATCCATCGTGCAAGATTTCTGACGGGCCTTCGCTGTCGGTCGAGACGACCGGCATCGCGTGCGCCATCGCCTCGATCAGGACGATTCCGAACGGCTCGTGATGCGAAGGCAGGCAGAACACGTCGACACCAGCAAAGAACGTCCGCTTGTCGTGCACCCAACCTGGAAAGGCCAAAGCTTCGGCAAGGCCATGTCGGGTCGCGAGCTGTTCCAGCGTCGACCGTTCTGGGCCATCACCGGCGAGGACGGCACGAAATGGGACGCCATCCGATCGCAACCGGCCGAGTGCGGTGATGAAGACATCGAAGCCCTTCTTGGGAACGAAACGTCCCATGGCCCCGATGACCGGTGGCTGCCGCCGAACCCGTGGTGGCAGAGCCGGTGGCACATCGACCATGCTCGGAATGTGGTAGAGGCAGGTGTCCATCACGCCCTGGCTTTGCGCATGGCGCATCAGGTCAAGGGTTGGGTGGAAAACCGCGGCCGCGCCACGGCACCTCATCTTGTAGTTTGGCAGAACGGCTATCAGCGGGTTTGCTCCGGCTTGCCGCAGCAGGCTCATCGCGCGATTGCCGTGTGCGATGCACACATCGGCGTGCAATCGCCGGAGCAGCAGGCGAAGCCGTATCGCCGCGATCACGTCCCATGATCCGCGATGCGGCAGTCCGTGCCATATCGCTCCGCGCGTCTGCGAGTGCGGGACGGATCGCCGCGTCGGGATGGATCACGGCGTGGACTTCGTGGCCGAACCGGCTCAGCGCATCCCCATAGTCGAGCAAGGCCTGCTCAAGCCCACCAAGCCCGCGACCCAGCATGGCATTCACAATGCGCAAGGGTGATGCGGCGACAGGCACGTGGCTTCAGTGCGACTGCATCCAGGCGGGCATCCGCGGCGCCAACGTGGCGGGGCCGCACTTCAGGGCGCCATCGAGAGCATCGAGCCGCAACACCGCCAGGCCGGTCTGATCCCGCCCGGATCGCATGGTCCCCACTTCTGCCCCGTCCCGCGTCACCGGCGTGCCAGGCGCCGGGAGTGGCCCCACGATGGCAACCGGGATAAGACGGCGCTTCACCAGTCCGCGGTATTTCGTGCGCGCGGTCAGTTCCTGGCCCATGTAGCAGCCTTTGGTCCAGGACACGCCGTGCAGTTCGTCGAACCCCGCCTCCAGCAGGACCGTCTTCTCGACTTCCAGGTCACGCGAGCCGTCCGGCAGACCCAGAGCAAGCCTGTGGCGATCCCAATCGACTTCGAGTGCGGTCGTTGGCAGAACCACCGTGGACAATAGGCGCCAGCCGGCCTCAGGGAGGCGCGGGTCAGAGGCGATGATCGCCTGCACGGTCGGTGCGCCACCCCAGGCAACATAAACGGACAACTCGTCGGCGGCCCCGAGGGTCACCCTGGACCGTAGCCGATAGCGCGACAGGCGCTGCAGCGTCGCTGTTGCCTGGTCGCCCTCGCAGTCGAGCAACAATCGATCGCCATCGGCGAACACGAAGAAATCGGCCAACCACTTGCCTTGCGGCGTCAAAAGAGCCGCCCACACTGCATGACCCGGCCGGGCTTCGGTCACGTCGTTGGAGAGCAGGCCTTGGAGGAAGGACACGCGATCCTCCCCCTTGACCTCGAGGACAGCGCGACGCGGCAGTGCAGCCAGACGAGTCATACGCCAAGAAATGGTGTTTCAGCGACCCACGGCAATGGCTGAGGCCAGAGGTGTGGCTAGTTCGAGGTTTGTCCGCTGAGCCTGCTGCGGCTGCCGCCCAGCCGGGTGCGACATCAGCCCGAACTGCCAGGTGGTCGTGTTCGGAGAGGCCGCATCAGGACAAGCCGCAGCATCACCCGCTCCCTCGCGGCCGCTCTGTGCCGGGGGCATGCCCCCGGCACAGAGCTTTTCGTGGCACGAAGAAGCGCGTTAACCTTTATTCTTGTGAAAATCTCCAGGTCGTAACGCAGAGTGCCTCCACAATCAGGGATCGCGCTGACTGCCGCCGAGCGCACCCGCCGCAGACGCAATGAACGCGCCAATCAGCATTGAGAAGAAGAGGTAGAACGAGGCTGATGCGGACGCCTTGCGGGCTGCGTCGGCGGCTTGCTTCGCCTTCTCCTCGGCTGCCTTCATTTGTGCCGCGGTGTCATCGATGCGTTTTTCGGCGTCTTGCTGAGAAATACCTGTGCGCGCTGCAACCAGCTTCGCGAGATAGGTGCGGTCGCCCGGATCAAGGTTGCCGTTTGCGATCGCTCTGGCAAGGATGCGGCCCGCTTCGGCCCGCGCATCCTGGGAAGACGCGTTAGCGTCCGGCTGATCTTTCCTGAACAAGCTATCCAGGAAATAGCCATTGGAGTCAGAAGACTGATTGGCGGCAACCTGGGTGGCCGTCGAAGCCGCGCTGCCGGCGACATTCGAAATCGCGCGGCCCGCGGTACTTACCGCCGAAGTGACTGAGGAAGTGGCGAAGGCCGCGACCAGAACCGACGCCAGCGCCCAAGCCAGAAAGCCGTGCACCGTGTCGCGAAAGAATACCTCGCCCGTGTGGATGTCAGCCCATTTGGTGCGCAGCCGTCCCGCGAGGTAGCCGCCCATCGCCGACGACAGCCATTGCACAATGATGAGCCAAACCGCTGCCAGCAGAGTGAACGTCGTTGCCGATGGATTTAGCGATGACCATGGAGAGACCGACGAAAGGCCAATACCGGATCCCAGTGCCACGAGGAGCAAGCTGATGGCGACGGCGGCCAGAGCGCCGCCGATAACGGCGGCCCACGAGACGGCCGATGGTGAGCCGGCGTTTTCCTCCGCCACCACGACAGTGGGTCCGCCCGTTTCAGCAATGAGTGCCATTGCGGGTACCTCCCTAATGCCAGAGAAGCACCAGGAGGATAATGATAGGGATCGGTATGCCGAGTAGCCAAAGAAGAATTGCAGGCATTTTTCGTTCCTCCGTGTGTTGCTTGTAAACTCAGCAATAGAGAAATCGTTCCGCGGCGCTCAATCGGTGCAACCATCAAGACGACGCTTGCGTGCTGCCAATCACGATATTTTGTGATATTTGGTGCCGGAATACCGTGAGGTATTAAATGCTGCGACGCGGAATAGTCGCCGAGGTGGCAAGATCAAAATCGTCTTGAGCGAGGCGGAATGACGCGAGTATATGCAGCGTCGATCGGCCTCGTGTGTAGCCACTCGAGGCAGCGATAACGGGAAGGGCACGCGAGCCAGCTGCCTTCGATCCCGTCATCAGATCTGAAGAGCCGGATCTTGCGCCACTTGCAACAGCGTTCCCTGAGGTATGTTTCGCCAGCTTCCAAAATATGCTGTGAGCCCCGGTGGTTCTCCCAAGTGCTCCACGGGCAGGATCTGGCGTGGCATGCTTCCCTCATATAGGCCGCGGAGCGGCGAACTGATCGAAGGGAACATTTCCGTCCGATGAGCGGCATTGCTGGATTGGTTCTGTCGAGCGCCGCGCCGCCCCCTGATCCCGCTACGCTGGCACGACTGATCGACAGCTTGCGGCATCGCGGTCCACGCAGTGCCGCCACGCGGTCGTCGGCCGCATCGCGCTCGTGCACAACCGGCTCTCGATCATCGATATTGCCACCGTGGACCAGCCGCTGTTCGCTGGCCCGCTCGTCTGCGACAGAGCAGGACGTGAAGGTGGTGCTGAGCGGCGAGGGTGGTGACGAGATCTTTGCCGGCTATCCTCGCTGCCACACCGCAATGGGGCCATGGTGGCGCGGCGGCCGCGCGATGCGGGGGCGCGGCAGTAGATGTGCTGGGCGCGCGCCCGTCGACCTGGCGCGACGGTATCGTCGCTGCGGAGGCCGAGACGTTGGACACGGGACGCTCGCGACTGGGAGCGAAATGGCAGATTGGGCGCCACCCGGTGTGCTCCTGAAGCTGGACCGCTGCCTGATGGCGCATGCGATGGAGGGACGCATCCCGTTGCTGGATTCGGGCGTGGCGAAGGCAGCGTTTCGGCTGGCGGATGGCATGAAGCTGCGTGGTGGGTTGGGCAAGGAGGATCCTGCGTAAATGGCCGAAGAGGCGCAGCCGTTCGCTCCAAGACACGGCTATGCCATGCCGATCGGCCGATTGGATCAAGGGGCAGGGATCACGGATTGGGCCACTGGCGGCAACCCAACCCGGCGCCGACCCGGCGAAGGTGCGGCTGCTGCTCACTCACATCAGTCGTCGGCAGCACAGCGTCGCGTGATGGAAGCTGACGTTCTACACGCTATGGCACCGGCGACACATTCTCGCCTTGTGCCCGGCGGCGATGTCTTCGAAACGCTCGCGACAGTTTGATCAGTCCACGCTGATCGTTCCGGCTTCCGGCCCCTTTGCGCCCTGCACGACGCCCATCCGCACCGACTGGCCCTCCTGCAACGGAGCAAGACCGGCGCGCTCCAACACCGTCGCGTGGACAAACACGTCCTTGCCACCCGACTGCGGAGTGATGAAGCCGAACCCCTTGTCGGGGTTGTACCACTTCACCGTCCCCATCATCTCGACGGCGGTGCTGAGATCGACCTGCCGTCGCGGGCCTCCCTCAAAGCTGCGCTGCGGGCGCTGCTGGAAGCCGCCCGGCCGTCGCGCGGGAGTCGCGGCTGCGGTGCTCTCATCGACCGACACCACCTGGTCGACCTGTTTCCCTTTCTGCCCCTGGCCGACGCGGATCCGGAGCGTGGCGCCGGGGCTGACGGTCTGGACGCCGGCAGCCTGCAACGTGTTGACGTGCAGGAAGACGTCGCCCGAGCCGTCGCTCAGCGCCACAAAACCGTAACCCTTCTCGGCGTTGAACCACTTGACCGTCGCCTCCGACTCCGGTCCTGCCGCGCTGGAGGCAAACGAGGGAAACGGCATTGGCGGCGGCGCGCTGCCGTAAAAGTTGTCGTCATCAAAACCGCGGCGGCGTGGTGGCCGTTGGCGGTCGTTCCTGGGCGGTCGCAAGGCTTTAGTATCCCCTATGATCGGCTTGTTCCTGGACCCAGGATACGCCTGATTGAGGCCGCTGGGTAGCGTCACCCGCAAGACGCGAAAATCTCAATTCAATCAGTCGAATGCGCGCTTGACCCGAGCCCAGTCCTCGAGCGCGCGTTCCTCTCCGGGAGTGATCGGGATGACGAGCTGGCTCCAACCTGCGCTGCGCAGGGCCTCGACGCGCTGCTTCAATTCCTGCTCGGTGGCGGTAAAGGTTGTGTGCCGGATCAATTCGGCGGTGATGAACTTCCGCTCCTCCGGCTTGACGAACACGAAATGGCCGCGGTGGTTGTTGAGGTAGCGCGCATCCTGCGGTTCGAAGCCGCGCGCCGTGTCGATGTAGCCGGTCACCTGTTCCTGCACCGATGGCGGCACCGGCGATGTGTTCTGCCAACCCTCCATATCGAGATCCGCCGCGCGATGCAGCAACACCGCTGCCCGCGGTCCGGCCTGCGCGACCGCGCGCGGACTGTCGGCGGCTTCGCCGTCGGTGAGAACGCAGCCGCACGCCCAGGCGGTCGCGTAAAGGTCCCCAGCGTTGTGACCCGCGGCCTTCCAGCTCTGCTGCATGCTCTCAAGTGCGGTCATGGCACCTGGCACGTCGGACACGAAGCTCTTCCACCCGGCATGTAGCTTTGCCGTCAGCGCCTGCGACTTGGGGCCATAGGCTGAGACGTGCAGCCGAATTGGATCGCGTGTGTTGATCAGGCCGAAGTCGGGATTGAGGAAGCGAATCTTCTTGCGCCTGCCTTCGACGTTCGTCTCCAGGGTTTCGCCGTTCAGCAGGCCGTAGACGACGCGTATATACTCTTCCATGTCGGCGAGCTTCATGGCGCCGAGGCCCATGGCGCGGCGCGCCGAGAAGCCTGTCCCGACGCCGAAATCGATCCGGCCAGGTGCCATACCGTTCAGCGTGGCGAAGGCGTTGGCCGTCACCGCCGCGATGCGATTGGACGGCACCAGCACGCCGGTCCCGAGACGGATACGCGAAGTCTTCATGGCTGCGGCACCCATGGCGACGAAGCAGTCGGCGGTAATCATCTGTGTGTCGAAGAACCAGGCGTGTGTGAAGCCGAGTTCCTCGGCGCGCTGCGCGAGCTTCCATGAATCGTGCGACGTCGCGATGCCGATGCCGAAGTCCATATCAGCCTCCTTTGGTCCGTTTGATGATTGGGCGGTTATCCCGCCTGCACGTCGCCCGCAACGATGCGCGTACGGCCGTCCGCCGCATCGAGCAGCAGTGCGCCGTCTTCATCGATGCCAGCGAACCGGCCGATAACCAATCGGTCCGCGAGCCGTACTCTGAGCGTGGCGCCGATCGGATGCGCACGTGCGAGCCAGCTCGCACGGATCGGCGGGAAGCCCTCTTGCAGCCATATACCGAACCACTTCGCCAACGCTGACAGAAGTTTCTCGCGAGCGCCATCGACAGTGGCCAATCCGCCGCAGCCGACGATGGTTGACACCTGGTACGAAACGCCACTCGGCGCTTGCAGTACGTTCAGACCAATGCCTACAACCAGCGTGTCGTCCGCCTGCTCCAGCAAGATTCCGGCGATCTTGCCGTCATGCACCAGCACATCGTTCGGCCATTTCAGCGTTGCGCGCACGTGCTGCGGCAGCAGCGCGTCCACCGCATCCGCGACCGCCAGCGCGGCGACAAGGCCGATCTCGACGGAGCGCGCCGTCGGTACATCCGGCCGCAGCACGATCGACAGATAGAGGTTGCCGGGGGGGCTGAGCCAGCGCCTCGACAGTCTGCCGCGGCCGGCGGTCTGCTCGTCCGCATGAACCACGGTACCGTGCGCCGCGCCCTCGCGTGCCAGCCGCATCGCCTCGTCGTTGGTCGAGCCGATGCTGTCGTAGTGCCGGACGTCGAATGCGATCACAGCAAACGATTCACGTTATCCACCCCTGCAAGCGGGCGGCCTCATCGCGGCAATGCTCAGGGCTACCCAGCATCTGGCGATTGAAGCTGATGCGTTTGAACCAGTAGTGGAGACCAAGCAGGTCGGTGAACCCCATGCCCCCGTGCGCCTCCGTCGCCATGCGTGCGATGTCGCGACCGACATCGTCGAGATGCGCCTTCGTTTGCAGTGCCGTAAGTCGTGCCTCGCCCGGCAGCGCATCCTGTGCGTAGGCCGCGTACCACACCATGGCGCGGCAGGGCTCCAGCATCGTCACCATGTCGGCGAATTGGTGTTTGACAGACTGGAAGCTGCCGATAACACGGCCGAACTGCGTGCGCTGCTTCACGAAGGCGAGTGCCTGATCAAACATATGCTGGGCCGCGCCCAACGTGTCGGCGGCAAGTACAATGCGCCCGGCATCCAGTACGCGCTGTGCCGCCGTGATTGGTTGGTTCGCCGCATCGAGCAACACCGCGCGCGCATTGTCGAAGGTGAGGTCGGTCACTGGCCGCGTGCGATCGATGCTGCGATGCATTTGCCGCGAGACACCTTCTGCATCAGCCGCGATGATGGCGGCGTTGCCGTCGGTCAGATTGACCAACAAATGCGTCGGCGAGCCGGCATCGATTGCCGCAGCGACACGCCCGGAAAGACGTCCGGCAGTCAGGGTCGCAGTGCCACCGAACCCCACACCGAAGCGCACCTCACCAGCGGCGATACGCGGCAGCCACGCGTCCTGTAATTCCTCCGTCGCGCCGTGTACGAACGCGAGAGTTGCCATGACGACGCTGCCAGCGAACGGGGCGAAAGCCGCCGCACCGCCAAGGGCTTCCGCTGCCACTGTGGCATCCAGAATGCCGAGCCCCGCACCGCCGAAGCGCTCGGGTACCAGCAGTCCGGGGAGGCCGAGCTCGGTCAGACTTTCCCACAATTCGGCATCGAAGCCGGACCCGATCTCCGCGTGGCGGCGAAGTGCTTCGATCGGCACGCGATCTGCCAGGAGACTGCGCAGCGAATCCGCGAACAGGCGTTGCTCCTCGCTGAGGGCGAATTCCATCAGGCCCTCGCGATCTTTGGCTCGCGCGGAAGGTCGAGGCCGCGTTCGGCGATGATGTTCTTTTGGATGTTGTTGGAGCCGCCGCCGATCATCAGGCCGACATCGTACAGATAGTCGATGTTCCATGTTGTCGCGTCATCGTCCTCGGCATCCTCGCCGGCGCTTTCAAATGGCAGCCCGGCCGTGCCGAGGGCATCGACCGCGAGCGCGGCAAGACGGAAGCCGAGCATCGTGCCGCCATACTTGATGATCATGCGCCTGACACCGGAATCAACGCCTTCCGCGGTCTCGGTCAGCAGGCGCAGGTTGTGCGCCTTCCAGGCGATCACCTCGCCTTGCAGCTTCAGCAACCTGTCGCGGTACTCGGCCATGTTGAACACGCCATTCGACTTCATCAGTGCGATGAGCTGTTCCAATCGTGTCGTCATCTTCTCGGCGCTGCCGATCATCGAGCGCTCATGTTTCAAAGTCACGTTGGCGACATACCAGCCTTTGCCGCGCCCGAGTACGATCTGGTCTTCGGGAACTTGCACGTCGGTGAAGAACACCTCGTTGAACTCGGCGCGGCCGGTCATGGTACGCAACGGTCGCACGTCAATGCCAGGCGTCTTCATCGACAGCAGTAGATAGGAAATTCCTTCGTGCTTTGGCTTGTCCGGCTCTGTGCGGCAGAGCAGGAACATCATGTCGGCATAGTGAGCCGAGCTGGTCCAGATTTTCTGGCCGTTGATGATGAAATGCCCGTCCTGCAACACGCCGCGGGTCTGCAGTGATGCAAGGTCGCTACCGGCACCTGGCTCCGAATAGCCCTGGCACCAGATGACATCGCCGCGGATGGTCTTTTCGATCCACTGCTTCTTCTGCGTGTCGGTACCGACTTCCAGAAGTGTGGGCACCAGCATGCTGATGCCCTGGTTGGTCAGGCCGGCATAAATACCGGCAGCGGCAAATTCGGACGCGATCACCGCCGCTTCCAGCACGTCGGGTTCGGCGCCGAAGCCGCCGTATTGGCGTGGGATGGCACGCGCGACGTAGCCGTGATCGACCAGCAACTTCTGCCAGTCCAGCGCTTTTTGGTCAGGCCGCTTCCGGCCACCGCCGAGTTTCGGCGATTTGTGGCCGTGTTCGCGGACGAATGCGCGCACTTCGTCCTGCAAGGATCGATGTTTGTCGGACAGGCTCAGGTCCATGTCGTTCCTCCCCCGCTAGGTTCTTCCCCTCCCCGGACCCCCTCCCGCAAGGGGAGGGGGAGAATGGGTTCAACGCCATACCGCCAACGTGTCCAGCGCCTCAACCTCGCTGCCGCGAACCCATAGCGGGTTCACTTCCAGCGCCTCGAGGTCCGGCCCGAGCGCCACTGCGGCATCGCCGATGCGTGCGATCACCGCGGCGACTGCATCGAGATCGACTGCCGGCATGCCACGTATGCCGTGCAGCAGTTTGGCACCGCGCAGTTCGGCGAGCATGCGTTTCACTTCCGCCGCGCCGATCGGCAGGGGACGTAGTGCGACATCCTGCAACACCTCGACCCACACGCCGCCAAGACCCACTGCAATCACCGGGCCCCATTGGGGATCGCGCGTGCAGCCGACGAACAGCTCCAAGCCGCCGCTGCGCATCGGCGCCACAAGCACTCCATCAATGCGCGCACCAGCCGGCGCCACCGCCATGATGCGCCGGAACGCGTCGGCCACCGCGACGTCGCCCTCCAGGTTCAGCGCGACACCGCCGATATCGCTCTTGTGCGCGATGTCGTCGGAGGCGATCTTCAGCACCACGCGATCCCCGATCGCACGCGCCGCGGCCACCGCTTGATCCGCATTGCGCGCCAATGTCGCCGGCACCACCGGCACGTTGCACCGCGCGAGGTAATCCAGCGTTGCGCGTTCCGAGTGCGGCCGCTCGCTTGCATCAGCAATTGTCGCAATCGACGCCGATGTGCCGGCGAGACGACGATACTGTTCCGACCACCAGAACGCGTTGCCCAACGCATTCATGCCGTGATGCAGACCGGAGCTGACATACGGCAGACCGATCTCCTCGATGATGCGCGTTGACGTCTCTGTCACCGGCTTTACCGTGTGGCTGATCATGAGAGCTGGGACACTGGCGGCGTGCAGGCCCGCCTTGATGTGGCGCAATGCGGCAAGCACGAATTCGGTCGCATGCTCGTCGGCGACGGGCACATCGAACAGGCAGGCGACGGCGGAGAATTCGGGCTGCTTGCCCAGGATCCGCAGGCCCTGCTCAAACAGATCGGGTTGCAATACCGCGCCGCCCGTTATGTCCAATGGATTGTTGGGCGTGCCAAAACTCGGCAGGGCGGTCCGCAGTTCGGCAACCGCGGCTTCGGACAGGGCGGGCATCGGCATGTGCAGCACCTGCGCGCGGTCCGCGGCGATTTCGCACGCGCCGCCGGAGATCGATACCACGCCGATCCCCTGCGGCCGCAGCACGCCGGTGCGGGTGATCACATCGGCAGTGAACAGCAGGTCCTCGATCGACTCCACGCGCACGATGCCGTATTGGCGGCATACGCCGTCGAAAACGCGATCATCGCCGACCAGCGCGCCGGTGTGCGCCTGTGCGGACCGCGCTGTGATTTCCGATAGACCAATCTTCAGCACCACGATCGGTTTGGCCGCAGCGATCGCGCGTCGTGCGGCTGCGGCAAAACTCGGCGCATGGCGGATCGTCTCAGCGAACAGCGCGATTGCGCGCACGTCAGGCTGGTCGATCAGATGGTCGATGAAGTGCGCGCAGTCGAGGTCGGCCTCGTTGCCGGTCGAGATCATGTGCGACAGGCCGATCTCGTGTTGCGCCGCCAGGCTAGAGATGAAGCTGCCGTTCGCGCCGCTCTGGGTGACGACTGCGATCGAGCCGGGCTTGGAGGGTGCGCGAAAACCGCCAGTCCACAGGGGCACATTGTCGATGAAATTTACGAAGCCCAGGCAGTTAGGGCCGAGCAACGATACATTGTGCTGGCGCGCCAATGACGCGAGCCGTGCCTGATGATCGGCGCCCTTGTGGCCGGTCTCGGCAAAGCCCGAAGTCAGGATCACCGCGTTGTGTACGTCCGCCGCGGCAAGCTCGGCCATCGCCTCATCGATCGCGGCCATCGGCACCATCAGCAGCGCGAGATCGATCGGCGCGCCGACCGCGCCGCATGAGATTGCTGCGCTGCGGCCATGCACGGTGCCGCCACGGCGGCTGACCAGATACACCTTGCCCGGATACTTCCGGTTGATGAGGTTGTCGAAGGTGTTCTGTGACCAGCGCGATCGGTCGGTGGCGCCGACCAGCGCGATGGAGCGTGGCCGCAGCATGGCAGTCAGGTCGCGTCGGGTGGATATCATGACGTCGCGTTCCCCATCAGGTCGCGGAGCAGCGGCATGGCCTCGGCTGCGAAGCGCGCGATCTGTGCGTCGCGCTGCTCGTACGGCCCGAGCAGATCGAGCATCACGTGCCGCACGCCGGCAGCGTGGAATTCGCGGACGCGCTCCACCACTTGTTCCGGCTTCCCGAGTGCGCAATAGCGCTGTGCCGCTCTGCGGAAGTCCATCGCATAGCGCACGCTCAACGTCTCCGTCGCGGCATCGAGTGCCTGCTCATAACTGTCGTCGATGCGGGTGAACAGCAGATGCCCCGTCGCGAAATTCGTCATGCTGCGTCCGGCCTCGCGCGCGGCCACATCGATCTTCTCCAGGCCGGAACGATACATCTCTGGGGTGACGACGTAAGAGAGCCAGCCGTCGGCCAGCCGCCCGGTGCGTCTGAGCGCGCCATCGGAACGCCCGCCACACCAGATCGGTGGTCCGCCGGGCTGGCGTGGCGGTGGCTGCATCGGCACGTCGGTGAAGGGGCCATAGAACCGTCCCGCGTGGCTGACCGGCTCGCCGCTCCAGAAGCGACGCAGCAATGCGATCCCTTCGGTCAACCGCGGGCCGCGTTCGTTGCGCGGCACGCCGCATACTTCGTATTCGCGTGGAAACTCGCCTCCGACACCGACGCCGAAGATCAGCCGGCCCTCGGTCAGATGATCCAGAGTGGCGACCTGCTTGGCCACCGGCGCCGGATGGCGCAGCGGCAGCAGATAGACCGACGTGCCGAGCGTCAGCCGCCGGCTTACCATCGCCGCCTGCGCAAGCTGTAACAGCGGATCGAGCACCGGCACGGCGAAGGAGATGTGATCGCCAACCCATAGCGAGTCATATCCGCTGCGATCGACCAGCTCCACGAGCCTGGTCAATTCATCGATCTTTGGCAGCCATGGACCGGTCGCCGGCTCGGTGCGGCGGTGGATTGTCTGGATGCCGATGCGCAGCCGGTCATCGAGTGGCAGCATGTGTCTTGCTCGTTATGTCAATCGAGTCGATCCTGGCGAGCGCCGAATGACACTGTCAACAACGGGGGAACGACGATGAGGCTCACGCATACTGCGGCGCTGGCCCTGATGGTGATCGGCACACCATGTTTTGCGCAGCCCGTACCGCCGGGAGCGCGCCAAGTGCCGGCGAAGGTGCTTCCCGTGCCGGATGCCGTCAGCCCGCAGATGCAGGCGATCATCGCGCAGCCTTACAATCCCACATGGAACGTAGTGCCGAAGACGCCGGACGAGTGGAAGGCGATCGTGGGCAAGGCCGCGGCGGCAGTGGTCGCAACACTGCCGGAGATCCGCGACAAGCTGGGCGTGACGGTGCAGCCGACAACGATCGATGGCGTGAAGGCGTTCATCGTGACGCCGAAGGTGATCCCGCCGCGCAATCGCAACCGCGTGCTGGTGCACGTGCACGGTGGCGCCTATGTGCTGAGCCCGGGTGAGGCGGCGACCAAGGAAGCGATCGAGCTTGCCGGGTTCGGTGGGTTCAAGGTGATTTCTGTGGATTACCGGATGCCGCCGGATTATCCCTATCCCGCCGCGATGGATGATGCGATGCTGGTGTACCGCGCGGTGCTGAAGACGACGAAGCCAAAGAATGTCGGAATATTCGGCACATCCACCGGTGGCGGCATGACATTGGCGATGGTGCTGCGCGCAAAGATGGAGCACCTGCCGCTGCCTGGCGCGATCGCACCCGGCACGCCATGGTCGGATATGACCAAGACCGGCGACAGTTTCTATGCCAACGAGATGGTCGACAACGTGCTGGTGTCGGACGATGGGTTCCTGCACGCGGCGGCGCTGCTGTATGCCAATGGGCACGACCTGAAGGATCCGCTGCTGTCGCCGGTATATGGCAACATGCACGGGTTTCCGCCGACCATTCTGACGACAGGCACGCGGGATCTGTTCCTGTCGAACACGGTGCGGGTGCATCGCAAGTTGCGCGAGGCCGGCGTGGAAGCGGTGCTGCAGGTGTTCGAGGGTGAGTCGCACGCGCAGTACTACCGCGACATCAACGCGCCGGAGACGAAGGAATACAATATGGAAGTGGCTGGATTCTTCGACCGGCACTTGGGGAAGTAGCAGGCGCTCAAGGTTGTTTCGCCTCGTACCTCCGCCACGCGCTCATCTGGATCGCCGATGTGTGGCAGTGCACCACCACGGGCTTGGTCTTCACAGCGAAGGCGCGCGCGATGCCGTCGGCCACCTGCGATTCGTCGCGTATCGTGATTCCCTCCGCGCCAAACGAACGTCCCCATGCGGCAAAGTCAGGATTGGTCAGCTTCATCAATTCCTGGAACGGCCGCCCGGGGTACCGCACGTGATGATGCATGCCGATCGTGCCATACATCCGGTTGTCCGAGATCACGATGATCGGTGCGCCGCCATACTGGGCCGCGGTGGCGATCTCGTTGCCAGCCATCAGCGCGCCGCCGTCGCCCATGAACGCCACCACCTGCTTGCCTGGCCGGCGCAGCGTGGCGGCTACCGCCATCGGCATGCCGGAGCCCATCGCGCCCACCACCGATGACAGGAAGATCTGTCCCGGCTTGAAGCCGATATAGCGGTGGATGAAGCTGCCGAAGTTGCCGGCGTCCGAGGTCACCGTCGCATCCGGCGCCAGATGCTTGTCCACCTCGCAAACAATGGCAGCGAAGTTGATGCCGTCGGGCGTCGGATCCCACTCCTTCGCCAGCAGCTTGCGGTGGATTGCGTGCAGCCCGCTGACCCAACCACGCCGTTTCTCCGCCCCCGCCGGTGCGCCACGCTTCAGCAGCGCCTTCACCACCTCATGGGGAGACGCGGCAATACCGAGTTCGGGCCGCCACACCCGGCCGATTTCATTCGCGTCCGGCCATATGTGCACCAGCGGCAGTTGCGGCTGCGGCGCGGCGGGGAAGGTGTAGGACTGGCTCACGCTGTCGGTCAGCCGCTCGCCGATCGCCACCATCAGGTCGGCGCGCTTCATCTCGGTGATCAGCGCAGGCGGCACGCGGATGCCCATGTAGCCGCCGTAATGCGGATGCATCGCATCGAATAGTTGCGGACGGCGATGCGTGGGCGAGATCGGCAGCATCCAACCCTCCGCCAATCGCCGCAGATCGCCAAATACCGCCTCGTCATACAGAGCATCGCCGAGCAGCGCGCCGCCCACCAGAATCAGTGGCCGCTCAGACTTCGCCAGCATGTCCGCGAGGCGATCCAGGTCGTCGCTCCGTGGTCCCGACAGCACGCGCGGACGGGGCTGATCGACCTCAACGTCGGTGGTCGCGTCGAACAGGTCCTCTGGCAGGATGACCGCAACCGGGCCGGGCGTGCCGCTCTCGGCCAGATGGAACGCACGCGCGATCGCCTCGGAGGCCTGCTCGGGCTCGATCACCTCGATCACCGACTTGGTCACGTCCGACAACAGCCGCGCGTAGTTCTGCTCCTGCAGCGCCATTCGGCCGAAATCCTTGCGCTCAACCTGACCGACCAGCATCACCATCGGTGTCGCGTCGTGATAAGCGGAATGCAACGACACCATAGCGTTCGACAGGCCCGGCCCCCGCGACACGATGCAGCAGCCGGCGCGGTTGCGCAGACGGCCGTCGGCCACGGCCATGTAGCCAGCGCCACCCTCGTGCCGGCACACGATCAGGCGCAGCGAGTTCATGTCGGTCAGTGCATTAATTAGCCCGACATAGCTCTCGCCGGGCACGCAGAAGATCTGATCGACGTCGTGCGCCTCCAGGCTCTCGGCAAGCAGGCGGGCAACGGAACGAGTCATGATGATCAAGTCTCCTGATGGTCTCAGCGCGCCGAACAGCGCACGAGCGGGTAGGGGAAATCGGTGCAGCCGGGGAAGGTGATCTCATTCTCTCCGTGGCGCTGCACGCGCAGGTAATCGGGACTCGAGCAGCCGAAGCCGACATCGTTGGGGGCGCTACTGGGTGACAGGTTGAACGGGCCGGCGGGGGCCTCCGCCACCGGGCGGGTAAAGCGGAACTCTGCCCCGTCCGCCGTTACCCGCGCGGTTTCCACCAGGCGCTGAGCGTAAAGCTGATCGGTGATCACAGCTCGCATCACGATATCGCGGGTGAAGATCACCACTGGCAGCGCGAGGCACTCCTGGGCGCTGAGCGCGCTGGGGGGCGGGAACAGCCCGCCGGTCCAGGCGCCGAATAGCCAGGCATGCGGCGGCAGGTTGGCTTGCGCGCGAGCCGGCGCGATGTGCAGCGTCGCCAGGGCCAAGGTCACGATCAGACAGGCAATGCGGCGCATGCAGGATCCTCGGATGGTTGCGCCGGCACGATAGGGCGGGTGGGAATCAGTGACCAGTGGCCCGGGTCGGTGGTAGGAGACGGCATGCTGCATCGCCTGTACATGCGCACCCTCGCGCTGGCCGCCTCGCCGCGCGCGCTCTGGTGGCTCGCCGCCGTGGCGTTTGCCGAGAGCAGCTTCTTTCCGATCCCGCCGGACGCCCTGCTGATTCCGATGGCGCTGGCGCGGCCGGACCGCGCCTGGCGCTTCGCCGCGGTCTGCACCGTGGCAAGCGTCGTCGGCGGTGCGCTCGGTTATCTGATCGGCTACGCGGTTTTCGACCAACTCGCACGACCGCTCATCGACTTCTACGGCTACAGCGACCGGTTCGCGGCTTTTCAGGACCTGTACGCTCGCTACGGGCTGTGGGTGATCCTGATCAAGGGGCTGACGCCGATACCCTACAAGATCGTTACCATCGCGTCGGGCGCGGCCAAATTCAACTTCACGGTGTTCATGTTGGCCAGTGCTGCCACGCGGGGCGCCCGTTTCTTCATCGTCGCCGCATTGTTGCGCTTCTTCGGCACTCCGATGCGCGACTTCATCGAGCGGCGGCTGACGCTTGTCACCAGCCTGTTCGCAGCCGGACTCGTCGGCGGCTTCCTGGCGCTGAAGCTGCTTTAACGTTTCAACTCAGCTTGAATGGCATGATCTCGCCCCAATCCGCCGGTGAAACCGGCCGCCATTCCGGTTCAGGGGAGACGTGATGCACCGCCGCGATATTCTGCTGCAGGGTGCGCTTCTGCCGATCATCGCTGCGCTGGCGGGTGGCGCGCGGGCACAGGAGGCAATGCCCTTCGACAATGCGACCGTGCGCAATCTGGCGCGGGATTTGGCGCAGCACCCGTGGCAGGCGCCGGACGCCTCGCTGCCCGACGAGTTGAAAAACCTTGACTATCAGCAGTATCGCTCGATCCGCTTCGATACAGGCCACGCCCTGTGGCGCGGCCAGAAGCTGCGTTTCACCGCCGAGTTCTTCCACCGCGGCTACCTCTACAAGGAGGCGGTCAGGATCTACCAGGTTGCTGATGGCCGCGCGGAGCTGATCCGCTATAGCCCGGACCTGTTCACCTTCGACAAGGTGAAGCCGCCCTCTGGCGACATTGGCTTCGCGGGCTTTCGTCTTCACTATCCCCTCAACCGCCCGAACTACTTCGACGAGATCTGCGCCTTCCTCGGCGCCAGCTACTTTCGTGCGGTGGCAAAGGGCCAGGGCTACGGCCTGTCGGCACGCGGCCTCGCGATCAAGACTGCAGATCCCGCAGGGGAGGAGTTCCCGCGGTTCACCACATTTTGGTTGGAGCGTCCAGGCAAGGGCAGCGATGCGATCGTGGTGCGTGCGCTGCTGGACAGTCAGAGCGCCGCGGCGGCGTTCAGCTTCACCATCCGGCCAGGCCAGCAGACCATCTTCGACACCGAGATGGCGCTGTATCCGCGTACTGACCTCGCCACCGTGGGCATCGCACCACTTACCTCGATGTTCCTGTTCGATACCAACGATCGCACACGGATCGATGACTATCGCGAGGCGGTGCACGATTCGAATGGACTGCTGCTGTGGACCGGGAAGGGAGAGCGGGTCTGGCGTCCGCTGGCCAATCCGCGGGAACTACAGATCAGCGCCTTCACCGACAGAGGCCCGCGTGGCTTCGGGCTGATGCAGCGTGGCCGGACGTTGAGCGATTACCAGGACCTCGAGGCGCACTACGAGAACCGTCCTTCGCTGTGGGTCGAGCCAATCGGCGATTGGGGTGACGGCATCGTGGAGCTGGTCGAAATTCCCACTGATCGCGAGGTCAACGACAACATCGTCGCGTTCTGGCGGCCGCGCGATCCGATGAAGGCGAAAGGTGAATACATTCTCAATTACCGGCTGCATTGGTGCTGGTCGGTGCCGACCGCGACGACGGTGGCCGAGGTGATCGGGACGCGCTCCGGCCTGGCGGGAGATCAGAAGAACCGGCTGTTCATCATCGACTTTGCCGGCGGCGCATTGAAGGGTCGCCGTGCGGCTGCGCCGCCGACGATTGATATCGGCGCCAGCAAGGGCAAGATCGAGAATCCGGTCGCGGAACAGAATCCGACGACCGGCGGTTGGCGACTCAGTTTTCAGCTCGACCAGGGGAGTGAGAAGCTGGTCGAGATGCACGCGCGTCTGATGGACGGCGAAACGCCGCTGACCGAGACCTGGATTTACCGATGGACAACCTGACGGCAGCTTCATTTCGCGCGCTGCCCGATGAGGCGCCGCTCGCCATGCCGACCCAGTCGCTGCGCACGATGCCCCCGCGCGTGCCGCGGCCGGCGAGTTCGCCGCGTGCCATGTGGCTGCGGCGGTTCCTGGTGATCGGCGGCGCCGTCGTGCTGACCATCGCCGGCGCGCACGAGATGTATCTGGTCTTTGCGGTGAACGGCGTGACGACTCTGGCGGTCTTCATGATGGCGCTGTTCCTCGCTTTGTTCGCCTGGATCGCGCTGTCGTTCACCAGCGGGCTTGCCGGCTTCTGCTCGCAGCTTGCGGGGGGCGGCTGTCGGCTGGAGACGGGTTCCAATGCGCCGGTGCCGCATCTGGCATCCCGTACCGCGTTGCTGATGCCGACCTACAACGAGCAGCCTGCGCGTATCATGGCGGGGCTGCAGGCGATCTGGGAGTCGCTGCGCGAAACCGGTGCCGTCGATGCGTTCGACCTGTTCATCCTCAGCGACACCACCAATGCTGAGATCTGGATCGCCGAGGAGGCAGGCTTCCTGGCGTTGCGTGAAAACACCGGGGCACATACGCGTATATTTTACCGCCGGCGTCCGAAAAATGTTGCGCGCAAGTCAGGCAATATCGCGGAGTGGGTGACGCGCTTCGGGGGCGCATACGCGCAGTTCCTGATCCTCGATGCGGACAGTCTGATGAACGGCGAGACGCTGGTGCGCCTCGCTGGTGCGATGGAGCGGCATCCCGATGTCGGCCTGATCCAGACATTGCCGATCATCATCGGTGCGACGACCTTATTTGCCCGCGTACAGCAGTTTGCTGGGCGCGTCTATGGACCGCTGATCGCGCACGGCATCGCGTGGTGGCATGGCTCCGAAGGTAACTACTGGGGCCACAATGCGATCATCCGCACGCGTGCCTTCGCCGAGTGTGCGGGGCTTCCCGAACTCACTGGCCGCAAGCCGTTCGGCGGGCCGATCATGAGTCACGATTTCGTCGAGGCCGCCCTGATGCGCCGCGGCGGATGGGCGGTGCACATGGTGCCTGGCGTGCGCGGCAGCTACGAGGAGGTGCCCCCGACACTGACCGATCTGGCCGTGCGCGACCGGCGCTGGTGCCAGGGCAATCTGCAGCACATGGCGGTGCTGCCGACGCGCGGGCTCGCCGCGATTAGCCGGCTGCATCTGCTGACCGGTGTCGGTTCCTACATAACTGCGCCGCTGTGGCTGCTGTTCATCCTCACCGGCATCCTGATCGCGGTGCAGGCGCGTTTCGTGCTGCCGGATTACTTTCCGCAAGGCAAGTCGCTGTTTCCGCAATGGCCGGTGGTCGATCCGGTGCGCGCGATGTGGATGTTCGTTGGCACAATGGGCTTGCTGCTCGTGCCTAAGCTGCTGGGCTGCATTGTGATACTGCTGCATGGTCGCGAGCGCCGCGGCTTCGGCGCCGCGCGTCTGCTGGCTGGCATCCTGTTCGAGACGCTGATCGCCGGATTGATTGCGCCGGTTGTGATGCTCACCCAGACGATTGACGTGGCGGCGATCCTGGTCGGGCGCGATTCAGGATGGGTCGCGCAACGGCGTGGGGACGGCGCCATTCCGGCACGGGAGACGCGGCGGCTTTATCGGCGGCACACCGTGCTCGGTTTGCTGCTTGGCGGAGTGGCCTGGGCGGTCTCGCTCTCGCTGGCATTGTGGATGCTGCCGGTCGTGCTCGGGCTTGCACTGGCGATCCCTTTGGCGTTGGTCACGGGGCGGCGTTGGGCGGGGGGCCTGTTGCGCACGCCAGAGGACGTGACACCGCCCGGCGTGGTGTCACGCGCCGCGACGCTGCAGCGCGAGTGGACAGCCCGAACGAACGTCGACGTCTCGTGTCTCCTGCGTGATCGTTCGCTGCTCGAGGCGCACAAGGCGATGCTGCCGCCTCCGCGCCGACCGCGCCTCGATCCGATCGACGTCACGCTACTGTCGGCACGCACCAAGATCGACGAAGCGGAGACGTTGACTGCTGCGCTGGCGGGGTTGGCCATGACCGAACTGGCCGCGGCGTTGGGCGATGCCGTCGCGCTCGAACGGTTGGCCGCGCTGGCGTCGTCGACGGATCGTCGTGCCGCGACTGTGCCCACGACGACTGACGGATAGAGGGTTCTACCGCGCCTCGATCCGCGATGACCGAGTGTTCAGGTTCGGCCCGGTGCACTCTCAGGAAAACAGGAATACGGCAGCAGCAACCGCACAGGTCCAGTGATTGTCCGGGCCGCACTCAGCCACGGCGGTGATGGACGTGCTGTCGATGATCACGCTGCTATGCTCGTATATCTGCTTGCGATCGTTCCACGCGGCGTCGGGGTCGAAATCCAGACCCAGTGTCGACGCCAGCATGGTAGCGGCGAGATCCTCCGCCTGTTCACCGCTCGCCGCTGCGGTCATGCCGTATCCGTGCAGTTCTGAGATATAGCCGTACATTTCCGGATCTGCCGGCCTGGCAAGGCCGAGGCTGGCGTAGATGCGGCGCCCGAATTCATTGGTCTCCGATCTGGCCAGGACGCAGAAGGTGATATCCCCGGGCTTGAGTATTTCGACCCCTGCTTCGCGGCTGATAACCTCGCAGTGGGGCGGAAGAATGGACGATACATAGACCAGGTTCTGCTGCTCGATGTCCGCGTCACGTAAGGCGAACTCGAAGGCCGTAAGGGCGTGACGATGGACCCCGATACCCTTGGTCAAGAACATGCGTGTCGGACTTGGGAACATTTCGCCATTCCTTCATATGCTCGTCTGCTCGGTCCGCCGATCACCGTTGCCACAGAATCCGCGTATCTTCCAACGGGATCGCAACGCCGGCGCAGCACGGTACCAGGCGCGGCGTATAGTCCGTTGGTGGACGCGTTGTGGATACTGTCGCGGTGTAAACGTAGCCGCCCTCGGCGCCGGTCAATTGGCGAACACGCCGCATCTCCTGCAGAGCAGGCTTTCCGCCTCTGGAGCCGTTGGCGTAGAGCTCTACGCACACCGCACCCGGATCGATTTCGCCGAGGTGCAACTCGACTTCAAATACATGCCGGTCGCCAGAGGTCTCGACCTTCAGTACGCCGAAGTGTATCGGGTCCCAGTTTTGGTCGAGCGAACGTTGCCAGTCGGTTATTGCCGCGCCGATCTTGCCCTTGGCGGCAGCCCGCTGAAGGTAGGCCGTCGCCCTAGGCAGGTAGTATCGCTCGGTGTATTCGCCCACCGTGCGGTTGGTGGAAAACCGCGGTGTCAATCGCGCCATGCTCTCCCGCATGCGGGTTATCCAGGCGTTGGGAATGCCTTGTTCATCGCGGGTGTAGAACTCTGGGACCACCTCGCGTTCGAGCAGACCATAGAGCGCCTCGGCGTCGGATGCGTCTCCACCGGTGGCGTCGTCATGTTCGAGGCCATCGCCCAATGCCCAACCAACGTCCGGCGAATAGGCTTCGGCCCACCAACCGTCCAATTCAGACAGGTTGATTCCGCCATTGACCAATACCTTCATGCCGCTCGTTCCGCATGCTTCCCACGGGCGTCGCGGCGTGTTGAGCCAGACATCCACTCCCTGCACCAACTGCTCGGTCAACTGCATGTCGTAGTCGCTGAGGAACACCACGTGCGGGCGCGCCTCGGGGCGACGGACGAACTGCATCCATTCGCCAATCATGGCCTGCCCCGCCTGGTCCGCCGGATGGGCCTTGCCGGCGATGATGAGCTGCACCGGGTGCCGAGGATCGGTCAACAGGCGCAGCAGTCGCTCCGGATCGTGCAGCAGCAGGTTGGGTCTCTTGTAAGTGGCAAACCGCCTGGCGAAACCCAGCGTCAAAGCATTGCTGTCAAACAGAAGCCGCACATCAACCACTTCAGGCGACGCGCCGTAGGCAGCCACCTGTCGCGACAATCGTTCGCGAGCATATTCTACGAGAGATTTGCGGGCCTCCGAACGAAATTGCCAAAGACTGGCGTCGGGCATGCTGCGAATGTCGTGCTCGAGCATCTCCGCGCTGCCTAGCCAGCGCTCCTTGCCACAGGCTGCCGTCCAGAAATCGTCGGCCGCCGCTGAATCCCAGCTCGGCATGTGGACGCCGTTCGTCACATGCTCGACCGGCACTTCATCCACCGGCCAGCGTGGAAAGAGCGGCTCAAAGAGTTGCCGGCTCACCTCGCCATGCAGGCGGCTCACGCCATTCACTGCTCCACTGCCGCGGATCGCCAAGTACGCAATGTTGAACGCCTCCGATGCGTCGTCGGGGTTCTGACGGCCCAGAGCAAGCAGATCGTGGCAGGATATCCCGAGCTGCGTTTGCGCATAGCCCGCGAGGTATTGCTCGATGAGGGCCGGTGGAAAACGGTCGAAGCCGGCAGCTACCGCCGTGTGGGTGGTGAACAGGTTGCCCGCCCGGGTAGCGGCCAACGCGACCTCGAAATTGTGCCCGGTTTCCTCCATGAAGCTTCGCGCGCGTTCCAGCACCGCGAACGCCGCGTGTCCCTCGTTCAAATGACAGACTTCGGGCTCAATCCCGAGCGCCGCGAGCAATCGCCACCCGCCGATCCCCAGCAGCAGTTCCTGCTTGAGGCGCAACTCCGGCCCGCCGCCGTACAGCTCACTGGTGATGCCGCGATGTAGCGGGTAATTCGCTGCGTCGTTGGTGTCCAGCAGATAGAGTTTCACTCTGCCGACCTGGACCTGCCAGGCACGCAGCCAGAGCGGGTAACCTGGCAGCGCGATTTCCAACCGCAACCACTCGCCATTCGGTTTACGCAATGGTGTAATCGGCAGTTGTCCTGGATCGTTATACGGGAACAGCGCCTGTTGCTTGCCCTCCTTGTCGATCACCTGGCGGAAATAGCCTTGCTGGTAGAGCAGCCCGACGCCGACCACCGGCACACCCAGATCGCTGGCGGCCTTGAGTTGGTCGCCCGCCACGTTGCCAAGTCCGCCCGAGTAGATCGGCAACGCCTCGCTCAACATGAATTCCAAACTGAAATACGCCACACAGCGCAGCGGAGATTGTGGATAGGTCTGTTGAAACCATGCGGGCGCCTCCGCAGCGTCCCGCCTGGCTCTCACCAGATCATCGACCTTCGTGCGAAAGGCGGGATCTGCCAGCGCAGACTGGAGTTTCTCTCTCGAGACCGTCTGCAGGATGACCCAGGGGTTGCTCGTGATATCCCACAGCACGGGATCCAGCCGCCGCCATACCTGGTCGGTGGCATGATTCCATGCAGAGCGCATATCCAGGGCAAGCTCGGTCAGCGAATCGAAACCTGCGACGTCTTTGGATACGACGTACTCCTTGGGATGGCTGCCCCCGTATGGCTCGCTCATAGCGTCTCCTTCAAATGTGTCCAGGGCGCAAGTTCCGGCCGGCGCATGGGATCACCCAGCGTAGCACCGGCACGGTCCGGGCTTTCGTAAGCCTCCATGAACTTTTCGGACGGATCGCTCGAGAAAATTGGCAAGCCGCCTGCGGCCACAGGCCGCGAGGCCTATCCGCGCAGGATCGCAGCGTTGCTCAGCACCCCACGGACCTCATCCAATGCCGCCGGGTCCTCGATGGTCGGCGGCACCGGCGCTGTTTCGCCATCCGCGATGCGGCGGATCGAGGCCCGGAGGATCTTGCCCGACCGTGTCTTCGGTAGCCGAGGCACCACGCGGGCATCCTTGAACGCGGCGACCGGCCCGATCCGCTCACGTACCAAAGCCACGAGCTCCGCGACGATTTCGGCTTCCAGACGGTTCACGCCCGCCTTCAGCACCACCAATCCGATTGGCGTTTGGCCCTTCAAATCATCCTTGGCACCGACAACCGCGCATTCGGCGACCGCTGGGTGCGATGCCAGCACCTCTTCCATCTGGCCCGTGGAAAGCCGATGCCCAGCGACGTTGATGATGTCGTCGGTCCGACCCATCACCCAGACATCGCCCTCCGCGTCGATCATCCCGGCGTCGCCGGTGCGATACCAGCCGGGAAAATCCGACAGATACGCGGTGTGGTAGCCCTCGTCGTTCTGCCAGAGGGTCGGCGCGCAGCCCGGAGGCAAGGGCAGTCTGGCACACAGATTGCCGGTGTGACCGGCCGCGACGGCATTCCCGTCGTCGTCCAGCGCGTGCAGGTCGATGCCGGGGCTCGGACGTCCGCCCGAGCCAGGCTTGAACGGGAACAGCCCATACTGCCGGAACCCTCCGGTGATCGCCCAACCGGTCTCTGTCTGCCACCAGTGATCGACCACCGGCTTGCCGAGCAGATCGGCTGCCCACACGGCGGTCGGGGGATCGCAGCGCTCGCCGGCGAGAAATAGCGCCTCGAGTTTCGACAGATCGTGGGCGTGCAGCAGTTTGCCGTCAGGATCCTGCTGCTTGATCGCGCGCATTGCTGTCGGCGCGGTGAACAGCACCTTCACGCCGTGCTGCGCGCACACCCGCCAGAACGCTCCAGCATCCGGCGTGCCGACCGGCTTGCCCTCGTACATCACGGTCGTGCAGCCGCGCAGCAACGGCGCATAGACGATGTAGGAGTGGCCGACCACCCAGCCAACATCCGACGCCGCCCAATAGACGTCACCGGCATCGGCGCCATACAGCATTCGCATCGAATTCCATAGCGCCACCGCATGGCCGCCATTGTCGCGCACCACACCTTTCGGTCGGCCTGTCGTGCCGGAAGTGTAGAGGATGTAGAGCGGATCAGTGGCAGCAACGGCAACCGGATCGTGCTGCGATGCTGCAGCTTCGGCCTCTGCGAGATCATGATCGCGTCCGGCAACCAGTGTGGCGCGCTCCGCATCGCGCTGCAGAATCAGGCAGGCGTCCGGCTTGTGTGGCGACAACGCGATCGCCGCATCGAGCAGCGGCTTGTATTTGACCACCCGTCCAGGTTCGAGGCCGCATGACGCGGACACGATCACCTTCGGCTTGGCGTCGGCGATGCGCGACGCAAGCTCGGCTGCGGCAAAGCCGCCGAAAACGACGGAATGGATTGCGCCCAACCGCGCGCAGGCCAGCATGGCGATCGCCGCCTCCGGGACCATCGGCAGGTAGATCACCACCCGGTCGCCGCGCATCACGCCGAGTGCCGCCAGCGCACCGGCGAGCTTCGCAGTGCGGGTCTGCATCTGGCGATAGGTGAAGGTTTCGATCCGCCCGGTCATCGGGCTGTCCCAGATCAGCGCTGCCTGCTCGCCGCGGCCCGCGAGCACGTGGCGGTCGATGCAGTTGAAGCAGGTGTTCAGGGTCGCGCCGAGAAACCATCTACCGTATGGCCCGATTGAGGGATCGAGAACACGGTCCCAGTGCCGCTCCCACGTGACGCCCTCGGCGACCGTGGCCCACCAGGCTTCTGGGTCAGCGCGCCAGGCGGCGTATGCTTCGACATATCCGGACACGGGTGCGGCATCGTTCATGACGGCCTCCCTTAATATCGCTGGCAGCATGCCGTTACGGGCTGTGGGTCGGCAATTACCAGGGTCACGGCCCCGACGAGCGAGCGGTCTGCGTGCATCGATTGTTGCTCCCCGAGGCGTTAAGATAAGAACCTAACACTTGCTCGATCTGACAGGTGGACAGCCTGTGGTGAGAACGCGCAGCGGGTTGCCGGTTCACGTTGATCGGCGTTGATCTTCCGGCGCCCAACGGCAGGCGAAGAGTACCTTGCCGGATGGCCCGCACGTAGAGCGGCACCGGTTCGAGCACGCCACGCAGAATACGCGCACCCTCCATCGAAATGCGATCCCGATAGTCCGCTGCGAGGTTTGCCGTGTGCGAATGATACAGGCCGACCGCAACGTCCCAATTGTGGCCGGCCTCGTCACGATAAAGGGTAGAGAGATAGCGCGCCGCGTAGTCCGCGTTCGCCACGGGATCGAAAGCCTCCTCAAGCGAGGCAAATGCGTGGGGATGCAGCGTCAGGTCGACCTGCAGGCAGCCGACATCGATATACCTGTGATGCGATGTCTGCTGCGCCACCCAGGCAACCGCCGCCGCCTTGCTGTCGAGGAAGAGGCCATCACCGTCGGCATCGATCGTCCAAGGCCAGGGACGCACGTCGTTCATGGTCGTCACAGGCCGGCCGCTTTCGACCCGGGCGATCGAGGTCAACAGACCCGACGGCAATTGATGGCGTTGCTCCGCTTCGTGGATCGCGGAACTGCATTGGGTGCTTTGCTGAACTTCCCAGCTTTCCGGCGTGAAAGAGCCCGGCTCCGCAGCTCTGGCGCCAACGGACACATTCTGCATTGCGAGTGCCGCCACAATCAGGCGTAGCCAGACGCAAGCACGAGTTCTCTGGCATCCATTCATCCCGCCAGAATGTAGCGGCGTCCTTGCGCCTCTGCCATCTTTCTCGCTGGATTGGTATGGGCTACGACGATTGCCGTCCAAGGAGGATTAACGATGAAGGCGAGCATCAATCATATCGCCACCAGCCATGTGGGCAGCCTGCCGCGTCCAGACGGGCTGATCGCGGCGAACCGCGCCCTTGAAGCCGGAGAGGCCTTCGACGAACAAGCATTTGGGCAGACGCTGCGCGACGCGGTGGCAGAGGTCGTGCGTCGCCAGCACGACCTGGGCATCGACATCCCCGGTGACGGCGAGTTCGGCAAGCCGATGGGCCAGAGCGTCAACTATGGCTCATGGTGGCGATATTCCTGGCAGCGCCTCGGCGGGCTCAAACCCGGCGAGTCCAGTCTATACGAGATGGCGCCGCGGCGGTCTCGACCCGGAGAGGTGGTGCTGACCAGCTTCGGCGATCGCCGGGACCGCACCCAGTTCGCCACGGCGTACGCCGATCCCGAGTCCGGCATCACCACCGGGCCGCGGCCGCCGGCGCCGGTCTGCGTTGCGCCGATCACCTATACCGGCCATGACGCAATCAAGGCTGACATCGCCAATTTCAAGGAGGCGATGCAGGCTGCCGGCGTCGAGGAAGGTTTCATGAGCTCGGTCGCTCCGGGCAGCGCCTCGCGCATTGGCAATGCCTACTACAAGACCGAGGAAGAATTGCTGTACGCCTGCGCCGATGCGATGCGCGAGGAGTACAAGGCGATCGTCGATGCGGGGCTGATCTTGCAGCTCGACGATCCGGCGATCGCCGAGAATTGGGACATGATCAACCCCGAGCCGACGGTGGAGGAGTACAAGAAGTTCTCGATGGTCCGCGTCGAGGCGCTCAACCACGCGATCAAGGGTCTGCCCCATGATCGCATCCGTTTCCACCTGTGTTGGGGTAGCTGGCACGGCCCGCACATCACGGATATCCCGATGCGCGACATCGTCGAGGTCATGCTGGCGATCGACGCGCACGCGTATTCGTTCGAAGCCGGCAATGTCCGCCATGAACATGAGTGGAAGATTTGGCAGGAGGTGACTCTGCCAGATGACAAGCTGATCCTGCCAGGCATCGTCAGCCATGCGACCAACGTTGTCGAGCACCCGGAGCTTGTTGCCGAGCGCATTCTGCGGTTCGCGAATCTCGTCGGAAGGGAGCGGGTCATCGCCTCGACCGACTGCGGTCTGGGCGGTCGCGTTCATCCGCAGATCGCCTGGGCAAAACTCGAGGCGCTGGCACAAGGGGCCGCGCTGGCCAGCCGCCAACTTTGGGGCTGAGTCGCAACCTTGCGGTGAGAGGACAGCCATGAAAGCCAGCTCCAATCGCATCCTGACCACTCATGTCGGGAGCCTGCCACGCCCTGACGATCTGATAGCAGCCAACCGGTCGCGCGAAGCTGGCGAGACGTGCGACGAGACGATGTTTCAGGAGCGTCTTCGCGCAGGGGTGGCTCAAGTCGTTCAGCATCAGAAGGGCCTCGGCATCGATATTCCGGGCGACGGCGAGTTCGGCAAGTCCATGGGACACCGCGTCAATTTCGGTGCATGGATGAGCTACGCGTATCATCGTCTGGGCGGTCTGGATCTGGCCGGACCGGACATGCACGATGTCGCGCCGCGGCGGTCCAGTCCGGGCCAGCCTGTGCTGACGAGCTTTGCCGATCGGCGCGATCGCGCGCGGTTCGCGGCCGCATACGCTGATCCCGAGTCTGGGGTGTCAACAGGCCCTCGGCCAGCGACAGGCCCGGTATGCGTTGCTCCTCTGAGCTACATTGGTGGCGATGCGATCAAGGCCGACATTGCCAACTTCAAGGCCGCGCTCAGCGCCGCGGGCGTGGAAGAAGGCTTTATGACTTCGATTGCACCTGGCAGTACCACGCGGATGGCCAACGTCTACTACAAGACTTACGAGGAGTTCCTGTTCGCCGCCGCTGACGCAATGCGTGAGGAGTACACGTCGATCGTTGAGGCTGGACTTGTCTTGCAGCTCGACGACCCGGCGCTCGCCACGAATTGGGACATGATCAATCCCGAACCTACCGTGGAAGACTACCGAAAGTTGGCGATGATTCAGGTATCGGCGCTCAATCACGCGCTTCGCGGGTTGCCGCAGGAGCGCATTCGGTTTCATCTATGCTGGGGAAGCTGGCATGGCCCCCACACGACAGACATTCCGATGCGCGATATCGTCGAGGTCATGTTGGCGGTCAACGCCCACGCCTACTCGTTTGAGGCCGGCAATGTCCGTCATGAACACGAATGGAAGGTCTGGCAGGACGTGAAGCTGCCTGACGACAAGCTGATACTACCGGGCGTCGTCAGCCACGCCACCAACGTGGTCGAGCACCCGGAACTTGTCGCCGAGCGTATCCTTCGTTTCGCGGAACTCGTTGGCAGGGAGCGCGTCATGGCATCCACGGATTGCGGTCTTGGCGGTCGCGTTCACCCGCAAATCGCCTGGGCCAAGCTCGAAGCACTTGCCCAGGGAGCGGCATTGGCCAGCCGCCAGCTCTGGCGCTGAACGGCTTGCGCCTGACGGACTGAGGCTTCCCGTTCATCGCGGACTGAGCCTATGCTCGGTTTCGGGAGACGCTGACGCGAACCGCAAAGATGGCGCGCCGTCGGCAACAAACAGAAGGCTTCGTGCAATGGCAACTCAAGGCGAGCATGCTTACCTGCCGAAACTGCGTTCCGAACTTCGGCGCGGCAAAATCGATCGGCGCGAATTCCTGAGAACCGCAATGTTGCTCGGCGTCTCCGCGGGCACGGCGTATGCAATGGCTGGACTGCCAATGCTAGCACGAGCGCAGTCGGAATTGCCGAAGGGCGGCAAGATCCGCATCGGCATGCGCGTGCAGGAAATCAAGGACCCGCAAACGATTTCGTGGGTCGAACCAAGCAACGTGCTGCGCAATACGGTCCAGTACCTCACCCGCACCGATGCCAACAACATCACCCATCCGGAGCTGTTGGAAAAATGGGAGGCGAGCGAGGACCTGAAGACCTGGACGCTGACCATTCGCCAAGCAGCGAAATGGCGATCCGGCCGGCCATTCACGTCGGATGACGCGATCTGGAACATCAGGCGCGTGCTGGATCCGAAGACCGGCTCATCCGTGCTTGGGCTGATGAAGGGTTACATGCTTAACTCGTACAACACGGGGGAAACCAAGGACGGCAAGCCCGTTACCTCGGTGCGGCTGTGGAGCGAGAAGGCGATCGAGAAAATCGACGACAAGACCTTCCGCCTGAACTGCAAGCAAGCGCAGCTCGCGGTTCCCGAACACCTGTTCCACTATCCGTTCTTCATGCTCGATCCTGCCGAAAACGCTGCGGTCAAACCGGGTATGAACGGCACCGGCCCCTTTGAACTGGCGGCGTACAACGTCGGGCAGAGTGCCGTGTTGAAGGCGAGCGCCAAGTATTGGGGACCGCCAGTTCACCTGGACGAAGTGGAGTTCATCGATCTCGGCGATGATGCGGGTGCCGCGATCGCCGCGATGGCCTCGAAGCAGGTGGACGGCCTTTACGAGGTCGACGTCTCGCAGCTCGATGCGGTCAAAGCATTGCCTGACGTTGAGATGTACCAGGTGACGACGGCGCAGACCGCGGTGGTTCGCGGCAAATACGACCAGAAGCCGTTCAATGATGTCCGGGTCCGCCAGGCGTTGAAGCTGGCGATCGATCAGCAGAAGGTAATCGACATTGTGTTCCGTGGGAGGGCGTCGATCGGCGAGCATCATCATGTCGCCCCGGTGCATCCTGAATACGCAAAGCTGCCGATGGTGACGCAGGACGTGGCCAAGGCGAAACAGCTTGTGGCGGAGGCAGGTTACCCCGACGGCCTCGCGCTCGAGATCGCCTGCAAGGGTGATCCGGCCTGGGAACTCGCATCCGTTCAGGTCATGGTGGAGATGTGGAAGGCAGCAGGCATCAACGTGAAGATCAACCTGATGCCGTCTGCCAGTTTCTGGGCAGTTTGGGAGAAGGTGCCGTTTGGCTATACAGGTTGGACTCACCGTCCGCTTGGCGTAATGGTACTTGGCCTCGCCTATCGCACCGGCGTGCCATGGAACGAATCAAGCTATTCCAACCCCGAATTCGATCGGCTGCTGACAGAGGCTGAGGGGATTCTTGAAGTCGACAAACGTCGCGAAGTCATGGCCAAGCTGGAGCAGATCCTTCAGTCGGATGGTCCGATCGTCCAGCCGCTTTGGCGCATCGTGCAGACTGGTTTCGACCGGAAGGTGAAGGGGTTCCGGATGCACCCGACGCAGTACATCTTCCTCGACGAACTGGCGGTAGAGAAGGTCTGAAACCTGCCGCATGGCGCGCCAGATCATTCGACGATTTGGCTGGATGCTGGCGACCATGCTGGCCGCCTCGCTGTTGCTGTTTATGCTTTTCGAGCTGCTGCCCGGTGATGTCGCGCTGGCCGAGCTTGGTCCGTATTCAACGCCAGAGCAGCGGCATCTCTGGCTGGCTGCCAACGGTTACGACCAGCCGATTGCGATACGCTATCTCGACTGGCTCGGGCACTTCGTCATTGGCCAGTGGGGACAGTCGAGGATTTTCCTTGCCCCGGTGTCGCGTATCGTCTGGTCACGGCTGGAAAACACCGCGATCCTCGGCTTCTGGTTCTTCGTGTGCCTGATCCCGCTATCGCTTGGTCTCGGTGTTCTGGCCGGAATGCGCGAGGGATCATGGCTCGATCGAGCGGTCTCCGCGATCTGCGTGCTGACGACCTCGATTCCGCCATTCGCCAGCACCGTGCTGATCACGGCCGTCTTCGTGTTCAGCCTGCATTGGCTGCCAGGCACCAGTACCGATGCTGGACGGATTCTCCTACCGGCAGCTCGTCATGCCGGTTATGGTGCTGGTGCTCTACGATTTCGGCTACATCGCTCGCATCACCCGCGCGGCGATGGCTGAGGTGATGGGCATGCCGTATATCCGGGCGGCGATCCTGCGCGGCCTGCCACAGCGCCGCGTCATATTGCGACATGCGTTGCGCAATGCACTGATCGCGCCGTTCACGCTGCTTGTGCTGCACGTGAACTGGCTGATCGCAGGTGTGATCGTCGTCGAGTATTTCTTCGCCTTCAAGGGATTTGGCTCCCTCATCCTCGAGGCGTCGCTCGGCAAAGACCTCTATCTTCTCGAGGCGTGCACCATGATCGCCGTCGCCATGGCCACGATCACGCAGACGATTTCCGATCTCGGCTATCTGGCGCTCAATCCCAGGATGCGTGCGGCATGAGCGATGCCGAGATTGCTTCGATGGCCGCCGCGCAATTCACCGCGCCACGTTTCGCGTGGGTCAGGCAGATCGGGCACAGCAGGATGGCAATCTTCGGGCTTGCCATCATCGGGTTTTGGACATTCGTGGCATTTGCAGCGCCCTGGATTGCTCCGTTCCCGCCGAACCAGACGATCCTGCCAATGCAATCGCCCGGCGCGGTCGCACCCAACGGAGCGGTCTTCTGGTTCGGAACCGACCATCTTGGGCGCGATATCCTGTCGCGCGTCATCTGGGGCACGCGCACCGTGCTGGTCTATGCCCCGTTCGCCACGGCGTTGGCATTTGCCATTGGCATTTCGGCTGGATTGCTCGCCGGATACCGGCGCGGATGGCTGGATGATGTGCTGTCACGCGTCTCCGACCTCGTGCTCGCGTTCCCGGCTCTGGTGCTCTACATCGTCATCGTCTCGAAATTCGGCGCATCGGGACTGAACATCGTTCTCGCGGTGACCCTGGCGTCCGGTCCGGCCATCATGCGACTGACGCGAGGCCTGACGCTGGCCCTGCGGGACCGCGCGTTCATCGCGGCCGCACAATTGCGCGGTGAACCCACGTGGCGCATCATGTTCGTCGAGATCCTGCCGAATGCTGCGGGCCCGCTCATCGTCGATGCCTGTCTGCGTCTCGGCTATGTCGTGATCACCATCGGCACCCTCGGCTTCCTTGGCCTTGGTCTGCCGCCGCCCAATCCGGATTGGGGCAGCATGGTGAACGAGTCGCGCAGCTTCGCGCTGGTGTTTCCCCACATGGTGCTGTTCCCGTGCATCGCCGTTTCTTCGCTTGTGCTCGGACTGAATCTGCTGGCCGATGGACTGCGCGAACTGGTGACGCAGGAATGAAGCCAACGCGTGCGCCGCTGCTCGAGATGACGGACGTCTCGATTGTTTATCATACCCGCGCGGGGTCGGTGCCGGCTGTGAGCAGCGTGTCTCTTTCGATCGATGAGGGTGAGGCTGTGGCACTGGTCGGTGAATCAGGCTGTGGGAAATCGACCTTGGCGCTCGCGAGCCTTGGGCATTTTGGGCGCACCGGGCGGATCACTGAGGGCAGCATCAGTTTCGCTGGTGAGAACATCGCGACCATGTCTGGCAGGGCGCTGCAACGCCTACGCGGCCCCGGCATCGGTATGGTTTACCAGGAGGCTATGTCGGTCCTGAACCCAAGTCTGCGTGTCGGCTCGCAACTCATCGAGACGGCCGTCGTTCATCGCGGGCTGCCGCGTCACGAGGCGCGCATCGCTGCACAGGACGTGCTCGCGGAGATGCAGATACCGGACCCGGAACGCATCATGGCGGCGTATCCACATCAGCTCTCCGGTGGGCAGCAGCAGCGTGCGGTCATCGCGATGGCGCTGTTGCCACAGCCGCGTCTGCTGTTGTTGGACGAGCCGACGACGGCGCTCGACGTGACGGTCGAGGCTGGCATTGTCGATCTGCTTGGCGAGCTGCGGCGAACACGCCGGACGGCGATGCTGTTCATTTCGCACAATCTCGGCCTGGTCGCGCGGATCTGTGATCGCGCCGCCGTGATGTACGCCGGCGAAATCGTCGAGACCGGCGAAGTGCACCGGATCTTCGCGCAGCCGCGGCATCCCTACACGGCGGGTCTGCTGCGTTGCATCCCGCGTCCCGATCTGCCGCGCGGAATGCAGAAGCTGGTCCCGATCCCGGGGCAGATGCAATCGCACCAGGAAGGTCGCGCCGGCTGCCGCTTCGGTCCGCGCTGCGCGCACTTTCGCCGCGAGCTGTGCGATCAGGCGCCGATTCCGCTGAAGACGGTGGGTTCCGATGGGCTGGCGTCGGCGCGATGCGCGCGCACCGAGGAGATCGCATGGCAATCCACGCAGTACAGTGTCGAGCCAAACGTACAGCATCACGATGAGACGCTGCTGGCGGTCAGAGCGCTCGACAAGTTCTACCCAATGCGTGTGCGGAATCAAGCCCGTACGCTGCGAGCGAACCATGATCTGACGTTCAACGTGGCGCGTGGCCAAAGCGTCGCCATTGTCGGGGAATCCGGCTGCGGCAAATCGACCTTCGCCAGGATCGTCATGGGATTGACGGCGGCCAGCGGCGGCCGGGCGATGTTTGAGACCATCGATCTTGCACGATTGCCAGTCGAGCGGCGCTCTGCGGCACTGCTGCGCGCCCTGCAGATGGTGTTTCAAAATCCCGACGAGACGCTTAACCCATGCTACGCCGTCGGAACACAAATTGCCCGCGCCGTCCGTAAACTCGGCGTTGCGCGCAGTCGGGCGGCGGTTCGGGATCGGGTCCGCGAGCTGCTGAGCATGACTCGTCTGCCCGCGGTCTATGCCGGCCGCCGCCCGCGCCAGTTGTCCGGTGGGCAGAAGCAGCGAGTCGGTATCGCCCGGGCTTTCGCTGGCGCGCCGACATTGGTCGTGGCCGACGAACCGGTGTCCGCCCTCGACGTGTCGGTGCAGGCTGCAATCATCGAGCTGCTGGTGGATATCCAGCGCACACAGCAAACGACATTCATTATCATCAGCCACGATCTGGGCTTTGTGCGGTACATCGCGGACAGCGTGGTGGTGATGTATCTCGGCCAGATCATGGAAGCGGGGACGGTGGAGCAGGTCTTCGAGCCGCCCTGGCATCCCTACACCGAGGCGCTGCTCGCTGCCGCTCCGACGATCGATCCGTCGAAATCCGACCGTCGCATCGTGCTGACCGGCGAACTGCCGAACCCCGTGTCGCCGCTCTCCGGCTGTCCGTTCCATACGCGGTGTCAGCGCAAGCTAGGACCGATCTGCGAAACCATAACTCCGCCGGAGCGTCTGGCTCAGGCCGGTCACCGCATCCGCTGCCACATCCCCGTGCCCGATCTGGCAAGAAAACCTCCCCCTCCCGCCGGGGGAGGGGAGATTGGAACTACGACGCAACCGGTGGCCGCCAGCCCTGACGGTCGATCCAATCCGGCTCCAGCCGGTCGAAGCGCGACAGGCTGAAGCTGCTGAGGTCGGCGAACCCGCAAGACCCGTCGATAACAAGATCGCGCACCGCGTGTCCAGTCGCCGGCGACAGGCCGAACCCGATGCTCGACAGCGTCGCGATTATCAGGTTGTTCGGTGAGGCCATACGCTCGATCACCGGACGACCATCCGGCGTGTTCTCAACGATGCCGGCCCAGCTTCGAATAACGCGTGCATGCGCGGCACGCGGAAACAACTCGGCAACCCGCACGGCGATGTTGCGCATGAGCGGCGTGCTCGACCGATGCGGCACTGTGTTGTCGTTGATCTCAAGCCACTCGTGCGGACCGCCGCCGTAGGCAAGATTGCCACGAAGGGTCTGCCGTCCGTACAGGCCGTTGCCATCCACGCCGCCGATCGGCATCAGCGGCAGGGGCTCCGTGACAATCATCTCGGCGCGCGCCGCGACCATCGGCACACGCACGCCGAGCGAAGCGGCGAGGTGGCTGATCTGCGGACCGGCGGCGATCACCAGCGTCTCACAGCCGATCGTGCCCCGATCTGTTTGCACCGCGGTCACTTTGCCGCCCGTGGTCTGGAACCCCAGCACGGTGGTCTGTTGCAGCACGCGTCCGCCGTGGTCCTGCAAGGCCCAGGCGTATGCCTGCACTGTACGCTGAGGATTCGCGTGGCCGCCGAAGTGATGCAGATACCCGCCCGCAATATCTTCGCCTGCCAGCGGCACCAGGTCGCGGACCTGCCGCGCGTCAAGCTTCTCGGACACGAACCCCTGCCGCACCGCGTGCTGCCGCGCGTTGCCGTAGCGCTGCATCTGTTCCTCGTCCATCGCGATGCGAATGCGCTTGCCACGGAACTCCGTCGGATAGCCAAGCAGCTCGTCCATCATCGGCCACAGGCGCTGCTCCTCGCGAAACAGCGGACTGAATGGGTGCGTGCATCCGCCGCCGTTGCGACCCGATGCCTCCCAGCCGACGATTCCCTTGTCGATCACCAGGACATCGACACCCTCGCGCGCGAGCCACCATCCCGCTGACAGGCCGGTTGCGCCGCCGCCAACAATCACCACGGCCGCACCGTTCGGCTCACTCATTTGCCGTCCGCCGGTTCGTCGTCGGTCGGGCGTCCGGCAGACGTGTAAGAGCGCGGCGCATCCCAGTAGGGGACATATTGCGACGGCATGCCGAACCAGGTGTCCCAATGCCGCGTCATCCCCGCGTGCTCCTGCGTCTCGGCAACCACGGAGAGGGGCAGGGGGCGTACCGGCGCGCGATACGAGGCGAGCGGGATGTCGCGCAGCCGCGCGTCCGAGGCGAGCGCCAGCAGGGCAGCGACCTGTTCACGACAGCGGCGGCCTTGGCAAAGCCCCATGCCGGCCCGTGTCAGGCGCTTCACCTGGTCGGGATTGGGCGGCGCGTCGCCCAGCATCTGACCGAGTGAGCGCGCGTTGCGACGATCGTCCGGCCAGGCGAGATAACGCGGTGGGCGAAGCTCCATGATCTCGCGCGCAGTGACCTCCTCGCACTGGCAGACGAAAGGTTCACCGGCGGCGTCCACGACAGTCGCGCGCACCCAGTCGAGCCGGTAGGCGTCCATGTCGTACGCGGACGTGTTGGGCGGCGATGGGGGCTCAGGTAATCCGCTGGTCAGGCCGAGTGAAGTCGCAACCGCCGCGGCGGCGCGCCGGCCCTCCGCCCTGGCGATATCGGCATCCAATGTCTTCTCGGCCCAGATGCCCGCGCAATCGCCAGCGGCATAGAGCCACGACAATGTCGTTCGCTGCATGGTGTCGAGGATCGGAATGTGCCCACCTCGCTCGGCAACGTAGCTCATGCGGCAGCCAAGCGCGTCGAGCAGCTCGATCACCGGAACCGTGCCGACGCCCAATAGAACCGCATCGCAGGCGACTGACTGTTCCGGACCCTGCGATGCGACGGGTGTAACTACGATCGCCTGTACGCCGTCGCTGCCCCCTATGGCGCGGCGCACCGTACGCCCGCATAGCACCGGCACGCCGGCGAGTTCCTGCAGCAACGATTTCGGCCCGATCGGTGCCGGTGCAACCTCGACCAGGGCAGCAATCTCGACACCGGCGTTTCGTAATGATCGCGCCGCGACCAATGCCTCAGCCGACGTGCCAAGCACGACCACGCGCCGCGCATCCAGGATGCCGAAACGCTCCGACAAACGCTGCGCGCCGGTGATGCCCAGCACGCCAGGGAGATCCCAACCCGGAAAAGCGAGCCCCATGTCGCGCCGGCCTGCCGCCACGATCGCGCGCTCGCAGCCAAGCATGGACGCAGTTTCCATCGTGGTCGTGCAGGCCGGCGACCGGGCCGGGCAGCCATCCAACGCTAGGACCGTTGGCATAGAGGCCCCAGACCGAGGTGCCCAGTCGCACGTCCACGCCCGCGTCGAACAGCTCGGCGATCGCCGGCTCGCGCGCGCTGAATGATTCCAGCATGGCGGTGCGATTGCGCGCCGCGGCACTGAAGCGCTGGCCGAAGTGCAGTGGAATGTCATCGCTCATGACCGTGGCCGGCACCGGATTTTCATCCACGAGCACGACCTTGAGGCCAAGCTGCGCAGCATGGGCAGCCGCGGCTAAGCCGGCCGGGCCGGCGCCGATCACCAGAAGCTGGCAGCTCTCCTGAACCGGCAGCGATTTCCCCGCGACGGATTTGGGGTCATGAGGTGTCGCCATACAGGTCACGAACCGCCCGCAACCGCGGCAAGACGCGGTCCAACGCGCACGTGCCGATCGATGTAGCGCGTAGCCTCATCGCAGTACCAGTCGACAAAGCGCATCACCAGCGCCTCCGCCTCCTCGCTGTAGGGACCTGGAAGATAGCCCAGCGAGTTGACGCCGCGCTGGTTGGTCTCGCACAGGTCGCGGTCCTGGAGGTTGGTCCTGGTCCATAACTCGGTGAGTTCATCAACGCGGTAGTCAACGCCCTCGACCGCGTCCTTGTGGACCAGCCATTTCGACGTCACCACCGTCTCCTGCGGCCCCGTGGGCATTGCACTGAACATGAAGGTGACATCGCTCGTGGCGTGCGCGAAGCAGTGCGGCTCCAGCGACCAGCGCATCGAGCCAATGTCGCCGCTCGCCACGTCGCACAGCAATTTGCTGCACGCCAGCTTGCCATCCATCGACAGCGTGACTGTGTCATCGTTGAGAGGGAACCGCATGGCCTGCCACCATTCACCTTCCACCGGCCCGGTTTCCAGCCCGGCTTCCGCCATCCTCGCGCGAAATCGCTCGAAGCGCTGGACATCGGCGAACTGCACGGGCCGGCGACCTCTGACCGGGAAGGTCAACGCGAGTTCGGGATGGCGCGCCGCGCAGTGGTAGCACTCGCGCGCATTTTCCATCACCAGCTTCCAGTTCGCCCGCTCCACCAGCGTACTCTCGAAGGCAAGCTTGGCGTTCGCCAGATTGTGCGGTGCCAGCAAAGGCGCGACGTGTTCGCGGAATTCCGTGAAGCGCGGCGGCTGCTCCGCCAGGCACACATAGATCGAGCCGGCGACCGTCTCGACATGGATCGGCCGCAGTCCATGCGCGTCAACGTCGAGATCGGCTGCCATACGAGGGGCGTTGGCGAGCTTCCCGTCCAGGCCGTAGGTCCATTGGTGATAGCGACAGGTCAGCCAGGATCCAGAGCCGTGACCATGCTCGCAAATCTGCGCACCGCGATGGCGGCAGGAATTGTAGAATCCGCGCAGGGCACCGTCCTGCCCGCGCACGACGATCACCGGCGATTGCCCGACCGGGAACGCGAGGTAAGAGCCGGGTTCGGGAACCTCTACCTCGAACCCCGCCAGGATCCAGTTCTGGCCGTAGATCGCCGCCAGGTCGAACGCGAACACGTCGGGATCGACATAGAAGTCTTGCGGCAGTGTGTGCTTCGGTTGGCGTGCAGCAATCAGCGCGCGTATTCTTGCCAGATCGAGCATGGGTGCTTCCCGGTTGCCTGTCGGTCGTCGGTGCGTATCCTGGCAGAGGCGCAGCGGTTTCGCGAGTGGTTTGGGGGGTGAGGACGATGAACGATGGGGTCGTCGGGCTGCCGACAGGCGATGCCAGACTGCAAGGAGCCATCCGGGCATTGCAGGCACTGAGCGATACCGCTGCGCGGCCGTTCTCCAACGCTCGCGCCATGCCGCCGGAAATCTATACGTCTGCCGACATGCTGGCGGTCGAGCAGGAGCGCCTGTTCCGCAAGGAATGGATCTGCGTTGGTCGGGCGAGCGCAATCGCCGAACCGGGCGCATATTTGACCTATGAGATCGCCGGTCAGCCGGTCATCATCGTGCGTGACCGGGCTGGCAGCGTGCGCGCGTTTTCCAATGTCTGTCTGCATCGGATGTCGGTTCTGTTGGAAGGGCGCGGCCGCACCACCGCGATCGTCTGCCCGTACCATGCATGGAGCTATGGCCTCGACGGTGCGCTGCTGGCGGCGCCGCATATGGAACGCACAACCGGCTTCTGCAAAGCGGACTATCGCCTGCCGGAGCTGCGCACCGAGATCTGGCTCGGCTGGATCTATGTCACGCTCAATCCCGATATCGCGCCCGTCGCTGAGCGAATGGCACAGCTCACCGAGCTGATCGGGCGTTATCACATGGAGGGCTATGTCGAGACATTCCGTGAGGAGCTTGTCTGGAACACGAACTGGAAAATTCTCGCCGAAAACTTCATGGAGAGCTACCACCTGCCGACCTTGCACCGGGCGACGATCGGACCCGCGTCGAAGATGGAGGAAATGGACTGCCCTCCGGGCTTCGATACGTTCAACTATCACTGGATCACCAAGGACGCCTCGCTCGCGATCGGCAACGCTCACCCGGGCAACACCGCGCTCGAGGGAGACTGGCGCAAGACGGTGGCCTTGATGTCGATCTATCCGACGCAGCTCGTCTCGCTGACGCCCGGCTATTTTTGGTATCTGTTGCTGTCGCCGCGCGGTGTCGGCCAGGTGCATATCGTGTTCGCTGGTGGGCTCGCGCCGGAATTCATCCGCGATCCGCACGGGCCGCAGCATATGGACACGCTCAAGGCGCTGCTGGACAAGGTAAATGCCGAGGACAAAAACGGCGTGGAGGCCGTGTTCCGTAATGCCCATGCACCGTTGGCGAAGCCGGGCCATCTGAGCTGGCTGGAACGGCCGAATTACGATTTTGCACGCTACCTTGCACGACAGCTCACCGGTGGTGCGAGCTGATTCAGATATCCTTGGCCAGCCGCAATGCGTCGTAAATGGCGGCATGGATGTTGCGGCTCGCCACAGCGTCGCCGATACGAAAAAGCTGGAACGCCGCATCCCGGTTGCGCACCACCTTCTGTGGCCGGTTCGCGATCAGTGCGTTGTAATCGACCTCCCCGAGATTGCGCGAAAGCGGGCGCAGCGCGTCGTACAGGTCGGTGACCGGCAACGTGCCATGCTCAACCACCACCTGGTCGACCACACGATCGAACCTCTCCGGACCGTGATCCGAGCCGATGCTGGCGCGCAATGCATTGCCGTCGCGCCGCACCGACATCAGTCGCGCGTTGATCGTCACCCGCACGCCGTGGCGATGAAACACCTCGGCGTACGCCGCATGATTGAGGCCGCCTATCTCGGGAGCGAAATACCGCTCCGGCGTCACGATCTCTACCGCGCTGCCTGCTTCCGCCAGCAGCTCGGCTGCCTGCATCGCGGGATGGGCGCCGTTGTCGTCGTAGACCAAAACGCGCTGCGCAGGCTTCGCGGTGCCGGACAGGATGTCCCAGGTGGACACGACAAGCTCGCCGCCGTGCTCCAGCACGTCTGTGTTCGGCACGCCGCCGGTGGCAAGAAACACGATGTCCGGCGTCAGAGCCAGAACATCGCCGGCATGGGCATAGGTGGAAAAATGCAGCGCGGCGCCATCGGCCGCCAAGCGTTGCATCCGCCAGTCGATGATGCCGATCAACTCCTTTCTGCGCGGTGTCCGGCTCGCGAGCAGCACTTGCCCGCCCGGTCGCTCCGCCGCCTCGAAGAGCACAACGTCATGTCCGCGCGCCGCCGCGACGCGTGCCGCTTCCAGCCCGCCGGGTCCGCCGCCGACCACGACCACCTCGCGCTTCGCGCCCCCGGTGTGCGTGATGACGTGCGGCATCGTCGCCTCACGTCCTGTGGCGGGATTGTGCACGCACACCGCGTCGTTGCCTTCGTATATACGGTCGAGGCAATAGGTGGCGCCGACGCAGGGACGGATCTCGTCCTCGCGCCCCGCCATGAGTTGGCGCCCGATATGGGGGTCGGCGATGTGCGCGCGAGTCATCCCCACCATATCGAGCTTGCCTGCCGCGATCGCGTGCCGCGCCGTCGCCACTTCCTGGATACGCGCAGCGTGAAACACCGGGAACCCCGTCGCGTCGCGCACCTCTCCGGCAAAATCGAGATGCGGCGCTGCTGCCATGCCATGGATCGGGATCACCCGCCGCAGGGCGGCATCGGTATCCATGTGACCACGAATGACATTGAGGAAGTCAACCGTACCCGAAGCGACGATGCGACAAGCAATCTCGATGCCCTCCGCGCGGGACAATCCGATATCCCAGGCCTCATCGGCCACCATGCGGATGCCGACAACGAATCTGGGACCAGTCGCGGCACGCACCGCATCGAGCACGCGATGGGTGAAGCGCAGGCGGTTGTCCAGGCTGCCGCCGTACTCGTCCGTGCGGTGATTGGTCGCCGGTGACCAGAACTGGTCCGGCAGATGGCCGTAGGCCTCGATCTCGATGCCATCCAGTCCGGCAGCCTCCATGCGCTGCGCCGCCGCAGCATAGTCGGCGATGATGCGCTCGATATCCCAGTCCTCGATCACCTTGGGGAATGCACGGTGCGCCGGTTCGCGCACCGGCGAGGGTGCCAGCACCGGCAGCCAGTCGGCCTTGTTCCAGGTGGTGCGCCGCCCGAGGTGCGTGAGCTGAATCATCACGGCTGCGCCATGCGCGTGGCAGTCGTCCGACAGTCGGCGCATCCAGGTCACGATCTCGTCCTTGTAGGCGAGCAGGTTGCCGAAAACCGCCGGCGAGTCAGGTGAAACCACCGCGGACCCAGCCGTCATTGTGAGCGCGATGCCGCCCTTTGCCTTCTCGACATGATAAAGCCGGTAGCGATCCTTCGGCATGCCGTCTTCTGAGAACGACGGCTCATGCGCCGTGCTCATCAGCCGGTTGCGCAGCGTCAGATGTTTGAGCTGGAACGGCCGCAGCAGCGGGTCCCGGGCCGGATCGAGTGCCATGCCCCTTTAGCTTTCGCTCTTGATGAGAGTGTGCACTACCGCGCAGCCTTCTGGAGGATTTCATCTGGCGTGGACGAGACGACCTCCACGTATTTCGGCACGAAGCGTCCGCCCTCGATGAACTTGATGAAAGCCGGTTTGATCTCGTCCGCAAGAATGCGGCGAATGCGCGCGTGCTCCTCGATGTCCGCCCATTCGGCGATCAGGAAGAAGCGTTGCGGATCTTCCGTATCGCGGCAGAGCACACCGTCCTTCACCTGAGCGGACGACTTGTGCATCGGGTTGCCGTCCGAGTAGTCGAATTCTTCGAATAGCCTGATGAACTCTTCCTCGTGTCCGGCCTGCACGCGGAAGTCGTAGATATGCAGGAAATTGCCTCGTTTTGCCAAAGGTTCCTGTGCCATCGCAACCTCCTTGGAGCGGCGTCTGCCATCGGCCTATACTCCGGACGCAACCCGAAACCGTCAACGCCGCGAGGATCGGAATGACAGACGGACTGGTCTTCTCCGCCAATATGGACCATGAGTGGCCAGCCGAGGGGCTCAAGCGCATTCCCGACTGGGTATACACGGACAAGACTATCTATCAGCGCGAGGTCGAACGGATTTTCCACGGTCGCACGTGGAACTATGTCGCTCTGGAAGCCGAGATCGCGAACCCGGGCGACTTCATCCGCTCCAATGTCGGTCCAACTCCAGTAGTGGTCGCGCGCGATCAGGATGGCACGATCCACGTCGTTGAGAACCGCTGCGCGCATCGCGCCGCGGAATTCTGCCGCGAACTCTCCGGCAGCGTGACGGAGTTCGTCTGCCCCTATCACCAATGGAGCTATGAACTGAATGGTCGCCTGCGCAGCGTGCCGTTCCGCCGTGGTGTCGCTGGCAAGGGCGGCATGCCCGCCGACTTCGAGCCCACACGGCACGGTCTGCGGCGACTCAACGTTACTACGCATCGCGGAGTGGTATTTGCCTCCTACGCCGACGATATGGAGCCGCTCGCGGACTATCTCGGCCCTGATATACTGCGCGAATTCGAGGCGACATTCGACGGTAGGCGACTGCGCGTACTCGGCCACTACCGCCATACGCTGCCCGGCAATTGGAAGCTCTATCACGAGAACCTGAAGGACCCGTATCACGCCACGCTGCTGCACACTTTCCTGGTCACCTTCGGACTGCTGGTTGCCGGAAACCGTTCGCTGATGCTCGCGGATGCATCGGGCCGCCACGGAGTGATGTGTTCCGCCAAGTCCGAGGCAACGTCGGTTGCGCAGGAGCATCGCGCCGAGATGCGCGCGTACAAAGAGGGCATGAGCCTTGCGGACCCTCGGCTTATGGACTTCATCGACGAGTTCGACAGTCCATGGTCCGTAACCATGGCGACGATCTGGCCGAACCTTATCGTGCAGCGGGAGATGAACACACTGGGCATTCGTCAGATCGTCCCGACCGGGCCGCACGAGTTCATCATGAAATGGACCATGTTCGGCTTCGCAGGCGATGACGATGCGATGACGCGTCACCGGTTGCGACAGGGAAATCTGATGGGACCAGCGGGTTTCCTCGGGCTTGAGGACAATGAGGCGATCAAGTTCGTGCAGGACGGAATGTTGGGCGTCCCAGGCGGCCAGCATCTCGTCGAGCTCGATCCCGCCACCGCGACCGGCACCACCGATACCCTCATATCCGAGGCGGCCATTCGCGGCATGTATCGCCATTGGCGCGGGGTCATGGGCCTGTGAACCAGAGGCGGCCCATGCAGTCGCCGGATACCGAGCGGCATCTCGCGGCATTATTGCTGCATCATGAGATTGAGCTGTTCAATACCCGCTACGCCGCCGCGCTCGACGAACAGCGGTTGCAGGATTGGGTGGAGTTGTTCGTCGATGACGCGTTCTACCTCGTCACGTCGCGCGAGAACGCGGAGCAGAGACTTCCCGTCGGGTTGATCTACTGCGAAGGCAAGGCGATGATTCAGGATCGCGTCTTCGCGTTGGAGAAGACGGCAATGTTCGCGCCGCGCTACCTGCGGCACGTCATTGGCAATCTGCTGGTGCTGGGCGAAGAGGCCAACGGCGATCTACGCGCCCAGGCCAATTACGTGGTTCTGCAAGTGCTGTTCGATCGACCGGATGCCACACTGCATCAGATCGGCAGCTACCATGATGTGTTCTGCCGCACGGTGGACGGCCTCAGGCTGAAGGAGCGGCGGTGCGTCTACGACAACCTTCTGGTTCCGAACGCGCTGTGCATTCCCGTCTGAAGCTGGACCGGGCGGCTCGTCCGGGTATGCTGTGTCGCTGGGTCTTCGTCGCGGAGGTGAATTCCGATGACCGTTACCGATGCAAATGTCATGACGCCAACGCGAGACTTGCCGGCGCGGCGACCGGTAAACGGGCCCGCCGCCTGGTTCGGCGCGGATATGCGCGGGCGTGAGGCGGAGTGGAGCTATCGCCTGTCCCCCTCGGAAATCGCCGAGATTGAAGCCGCACTGAAGGCGGTACAGGCACGCGGCATCGATATCGCCGATATACGCCGCGAGGATTTCCCGCTTCCGACACTCGGGCCGGCGCTGGACCGGTTGCGAGCTGAAGTGCTGGAGGGACGTGGCTTCGTGTTGCTGCGTGGTGTGCCGGTCGAGGATCGACCCATTGCGGAGAGTGCCACCGCATATTGGGGCATCGGGAGTTATTTCGGCAGTGCGCGTTCGCAGAACTCGAAGGGGCATCTACTCGGGCACATCTTCGATCTCGGCGGCAGCAGCGCGACCAATCCGAATATTCGCAGTTATGCGACGTCCGAACGGCAGAACTTCCATATCGATCGCTGCGATGTCGTGGCACTCCTGTGCCTGCGGCGCGCGAAATCCGGCGGACTTTCCGCGATCGCAAGTTCGATGGCTGTGCATAATGTCATGTTCGCGCGTCGGCCTGATCTGCTGGAGCGGCTGTATCAGCCGTTCCCCGTCGATCGACGCGGCGAGGTGCCGGAGGGCAAGCCGCCATTCTACGAAGCACCGGTGTTCAATGAACATGCGGGCAGGCTCTCCGTGCTGTATTCGCGCCTCCATATCGGATCATCGCAGCGTTTTCCCGACGCGCGGCGACTAACCGCTGAGGACATCGAGGCGCTCGACATGCTGGGCGAATTGGCGGCCGATCCCAAATTGCGGCTCGACATGAATTTCATGCCGGGCGACATCCAGTTCCTGCACAACCATACCATCCTTCACGCCCGCACGGGTTACGAGGACTGGCCCGAAGCCGAGCGCAAGCGCCATCTGCTGCGCCTGTGGCTCGCCCCGCCGGACGCACGGCCGCTGCCGCCGGTTTTTTCGGAATGCTACGGCAACATCACGATCGGCGATCGCGGTGGAATCATTTGCGAGGGAACCCGTCTGCACGCGCCGCTGGTGCCAGCCTGATAGGAGGCTTGGATTGACCCGGCTCCGCGTCGCGCTGCGCGTTCCGGCCGGCCGGCCGTTGCCCGAGATTGCTGCATTCATCGCCCGCTGCGAGGACGCTGGCTTCGACGGCGTAGGCGTTCACGATCATCCTTCCAGTGGCCGGGATGTCTATCTGGCGCTGGCCCTGGCCGCTCAGGCGACGCACCGGCTGCAACTCTTCCCGGCCACTTCGAGCCCCGTGGTTCGGCATCCGCTGGTTCTCGCCTCGCTTGCCCACAGTCTGGAGGAAATCGCGCCCGGGCGGACATATCTCACCGTGGCCCCAGGTTTCATCTCGACGCGGAGCATCGGGCATCTGCGCGCGGGCGTGGCCTTCATGCGTGACGCGGTCAGCGATCTCCGCGGGCTCCTTGCTGGCGGGGAGGTGGAGTTCGGCCCGACATCGATCCGCCTGCGCAACCGCAGCGCGACACCTACGCCAGTGTACCTGCTTGCGGCGGGGCCGCGCATGATCGAACTCGCGGGCGAAGTGGCCGATGGCGCCTTTCTCATGGTTGGTCTCCATGCGCATTCCGTGCGCGCCGCAATGCGTCACTTGGAGGCGGGGGCTAGGCGCGCCGGCCGTTCCCTGAACGGATTTCCAGTGAAGTTCGTGGTCACGCTCGGACTCGGACCCGATGCCGACGTGGGAGCGCGATGGGTGCGAAGTTGGTTCGCTCCAGGGCAGCCATTCCTCAACTATCCGAGCGCCTCGAATCTCCGCTGGCTCAGGGAAGCCGGCTTTCCGTTGGCCGAGGCGCACGATCCTGCTGCCATCCCCGAGATACAGGCGCGCCAGATCGCCGATGCGTTCGGACTGTTCGGCTCGCCGGAACGCTGCGCGGAGCGGCTGCTGCGTGCACGCGAGGAAGCAGGCATTGACGATGTATTCCTGTTCCCAGCGCACGACCTTGCCGGTGGCTACAATATGCCCGAGGCCGAGCTAGCCGCCTTCGATCAGGTCATCCGCCAACGGCTTGGTGGATGCTGACGGAGTGCGCGACGGGTCATCCTGGCGCCGCGTCGCCGCAAGCTTAACGGCCGCAATTATCTCGGGATACGCGCCGCATCGACAGAGGTTGCCGGACAGGTAGTGGCGGATTTCGTCATCGGTCGGGTCGGAAATCTCGTCGAGCAGTTGCTTCGCCATCAGGACGAACCCGGGTGTACAGAATCCGCATTGGAAGGCACCGGCCGCGATGAAGGCCTCCTGCACCGGATCGAGCCGTCCCTCGGCAGCGAGATGCTCCACTGTGACAACATCCGCGCCGTCGGCGAAGGCGGCAAGGTAGAGACAGGACGACACGGCGCGGCCATCGACCAACACCGTGCAGCAGCCGCACATGCCCTGTCCGCAGCTTTCGCGCGCGCCGAACAGGTCGAAGTGGTCGCGCAGCACTTCGACCAAACTCAAATGGGACGCCACCGTGGACTCCACGGCCGCGCCGTTCAGCATGAACCGGACAGTGCGGGGCGCCGCGCTCATCGGCTCACCTCCGCGAGCGCCCAGTATACCGCCTCGGGCGTGATCGGCAGTTCGGTGATGCGCACGCCAACCGCATCCTCAATCGCGTTGGCGATCGCCGGCGACACGGCAAAGGTTCCGGTCTCGCCGACTCCCTTGGCGCCAAAGGGACCGCTGTGCTGGGTCGCATCGACGACTTCTGCCTCGATCCGATCCGGCAGGTCCCGAATGCCCGGTATCTTGTATTCGGCGAAGGATGGATTACGCAGTTGCCCCTCGGTGAAATCCATGCTTTCGAGCAGCGTGAAGCCGAGTTGCATGATGGCTGCACCGGTCAACTGCGCCTCGACGATGCGTGGGTTTACCGGTGTGCCAGCGTCAGCGACATTGACCAGGCGCAAGACGCGGACCCGTCCGGTCTCGGTATCCACCTCAACTTCAGCGGCGGCGCCGCCGATCATCCAGTAAGGCGTCGCATTTGGCGTGAGCCCTGTCGCGGGATTCGGCGACGCGTACGCGGGAATATAGCTGCCGGTGCCGACAATCGTGCCAGCCTGCATGCCATACTTCCGGCGGAACAGTTCAGCGATCGGCAGATTGGTACCCGGCGTCACGCCGGTCTCCGCTGCAAGCGCAGCGAGTTTCGTGCGGGCCTCCTCGGCCGCAAGCCGCACGGCATGGCCCATATGAAACACCGAACGCGACCCCAGCGTGCCCATGTCGTACGGCGTCACATCGGTGTCAGGCGTCACAACCCGCACGGCCTCAGCCTCCAGGCCCAACGTCTCCGCGGCAATCTGCGCCATCGCCGTGCTGGAGCCTTGTCCCATGTCGACGGTGCCGCAATACAGCGTGCAGCTGCCATCGGCAGAAATGGCGATGCTCGCCGCGGACGTGGTTGGCGCAATGCTGGCCTTGAAACCGATTGCAATGCCGCGGCCGCGCTTCACCATGCCTGCGCCGCGGTCGAAGGGCTGGTCCCAGCCGATCCGCTCCGAGAGCCGGTCGAGAACTGCACCCGCGGCGGCGTCACGCATCACCGTTCCGGTCGCCTGCTCGGCGCCGTCGCGCAGCAGGTTCTTGCGGCGGAGTGCAAACGGGTCCAGTCCGAGTGCGCGCGCAATCAGATCCGTGTGGCTCTCATAGGCCCAGACCAGTTGTGGCACACCAAAGCCACGCAACGCGCCGGCCGGCGGTCGGTTTGTATATATCTCGAAGGAATCGATCGACACATTCGGAATGTCATAGGGACCAGCGGCGCTGAATCCCGACTTCTGCGCGACGCGCGGCCCGATGTCGGCATAAGCGCCGCCGTTGTAGAAGACTTCGCAGCGTCGCGCGGTGATCAGCCCGTCATTGGTCACAGCGCTCTTGATGCGAAACGTGCTGGCGTGCTTGCTGATCGTGAAAAACTGCTCCTCCATGGTCAGCGCCAGCCTGACCGGACGGCAGACGAGTAGGGAGAGCGCGACGGCGAGCGCTTCGACCTTCACGTAGACCTTCGCGCCGAAGCCGCCGCCGAGAAATGCTGTCCTGACGCGCACGCGGTTCTCCGGCCAGCCCAACAGCCGCGCGATCTCGGTCCGGACAAAGGACGGGGTCTGCGTCGAGGTATGGATCGTCAGCGAGTCGCCACGCGCATCAGCGATCGCGACATGCGGCTCAAGCGGCGTGTGCATGACCTGCTGCGTGCGGAAGCTGTGTTCGAATACGTGGTCGGCCTCGGCAAAGGCGCGCTCGGTGTCGCCTCGACGGAGATGAAAATCGAGTGCGACATTGGTATTTCGTCGGTCGCTCAGATGCTTCAGGTCGGCGAATGTGCCGGCAGGCTTCAACGCGTCGTGCACGATCGCTGACGAACTGACCGCTTCGACCTCATCGAATACCGCGGGCAGCGGTTCGTAATCGACTGCGATCAACTGCGCGGCTTGTTCCGCGATATGAGGATCGGCAGCAAGCACCGCCGCAACGGGCTCGCCGACGTGACGCACCTTCCCCTCGGCGAGGATCGGCTGGTCGTGGAAGGCTGGGCCGTAATAGGGCTCTGCGATGACCGTGCGGATGTCGGCGGCGGTGACGATGCGCCGCACACCGGGAATGGCTGCAGCTTCACGCGTATCGATGCGACGAATGCGGGCGTGCGGTACGGTGCTGCGGCAAATCTTGGCGTACAGCATGCCGGGCAGACGAAGGTTATGGATGTATTCGGCAGCGCCGGTAACTTTGGCGCGAGCCTCGACCCGCGGCACTGAGCGGCCGACCTGGCCGGAGGACATGCGCGCCGCGTCGGTCATGCGATGGCTTCCTGCTGAAGCCGGGCGAGGACTCGCCTCAAATGAACCTCGACCAGGACACGTTTGTACTCAGCCGAGCCGTGCTGGTCTGCGACAACCGGCGCCTCGATCGCAGCAGCCCGGCTAGCCTCGCGCATCAGCGGATCATTAAGGACGCGGCCGGCGAGCAACGCCTCGGTACCGGGAAGTCGCCTCGCTGTCTCTGTTGCTGCGCCGACTGCGATACGCACATCGCGAACAATGCGCTCCTCGATGTGGATCGAGATGGCAATGCCGAGCGCGGGCCAATCATCGGCTGAGCGAGCAGTGCATTTGAGATAGACTGTGCGCCAACCACTCTGCGGCGGCACGGTCACGGTGGTGATCAACTCGCTGTTGTTTAGCGCTGTCTCAAGATAGCCGGTGAGCAGGTTCTCGACCGCGAACTCCCTTTCACCCGTGGGCCCGACGGCGCTGATCCTGGCACCAAGTACCATCAGCACCGGCGGCAGGTCCATATGCGGATCGGCGTGCGCAAGGTTGCCGCCAATCGTCGCGACATTCCTCACGCGGACATTCGAGTGAGTCAGTAGCGTCTCGGCGATCACCGGCGCGGCGGAGCGCGCTTCTGCGGAGCGTCGCAAATCGACGAGCCGTGCCATCGCGCCGATCTTGAGCGAGCCGTCGGCTCCGAGCCGTATATCGGCGAGGCCCGAGCCGATCTTTCGCAAGCTGACCAGGCGTCGCGGCCGATAGAGCCCCGACTTCATCATCAGCATCAGCGCGGTGCCGCCGGCGATTGGTCGGTACTGAACTGTCCTCGGGATCGAGCATCGCCACAGCCTCGACGAGCGATTCGGGCTCTGCCAGTTCGAACGGGACCATCAGTGTGCTTCCCCGGGCTGCGATTTTCTTTCTGCCTATGCCAACTCTAGGCTCTGCTGCGGACGTCAGGAAGTTTGCCACAGGAGGAATCAGCAGCCATGAGGCTCGCAATCCCGGACCTGATCTCAAATTCGTATTTCCCTGCCCTGGCTGCGACCGAGCTAGGGTTCTTTGAGCGCGAGGGCATTGCAGTCTCCGCCGAACTGATCTTCCCGGTCGATCGCGCCTACATGGCATTGCGTGACGGCGAAGTCGATTTTGTCGGCGGTGCCGCGCATGGCGCACTTGCCGCCTTTCCTGCATGGCGCGGCGTCAAGCTTCTCGGTGCGTTGGCGCAGGGTATGTACTGGTTCCTGGTGATGCGCGCCGACCTCGGGATAGCCCGGGGCGACTTGCACGCCCTCAAGGGCCTGCGGATCGGCGCGGCGCCTTGGGTCGAGATGGGGCTGCGCCGGCTGCTGGACGCCGCCGGCCTCGATCCCAAGCACGGCCAGATCGAAATTGGCCCGGTGCCGGGAGCGACCGGTTCCGACGTCAATTTCGGACTGACCGCTGCCGAGGCGCTGGCTGCCGGCAAGATCGATGGCTTCTGGGCCAACGGCATGGCGACCGAACTGGCGATAACGACGGGGGTCGGCGCGATCGTTCTCGACGTTCGGCGCGGCGACGGCCCACCGGGCTGCTTCGACTACACGATGCCCGTGCTGGCCACGACCGACGGACTGATCGCGCGCTCACCGGAAACGGCTGCGGCGGCTGTGCGTGCGCTGGTCGCAGCCCAGAATGCTCTGAAACACGACGTGTCGCGCGCCACCGACGTTGGACACAGGCGCTTCCCGCCGCGCGAGGCCGAGCTGATCGCCGGGATAGTGCGCCGCGATCTGCCCTTCTACGACGCTTCGATCGCCGCGGCTTCAATCACCGCGGTCAACTGCTTCGCACGCGAGATGGGCGTACTCGCCGACGACATACCCTACGATCAGGTCGTCGCGACGCAATTCCGCAATTTCTGGTGAGAGGAAGCCGTTGACACGCGTGCGGAACCGGCGGCCGTGGGTTCGCTAGTGCCCAGTATCATTGGAGCGCGAGTCGCACCGACATTGTCATTGCGAGGAGCGTCGCGACGAAGCAAGCTCGTTCGATGGAGTGAAGTTATGACCGCGGTTGCTTCGTCGCTGCACTCCTCGCAATGACAGCCTACTTTCGTCCGTGCTTCCGGCAACTAGCGATACTTCTCCTGCCAGCCTGGCGTCCACCATTCGACGATCTCTGATGATGCCTCCTTGGGAGGCCGTCCACGCCGGCGCGGCGGCTTGCTTGCTTCCGAAGCCGTTGCCGACGGCTTCGCTCCATCCTGGTCCTGCCAGGCTGCCGTTGCGTGCTGTACGCGTTCCGTCGCCATCAGAAGACGAGCTGTTGCCTGGTCGCGTTCCGCCTCCGCCTGCTCCCGCGAGGCACGCTCGGCTGCCAATTCCTCCTGCGCGGTCGCGAGCGCCTTCCCGATTCGCTGATGCTCGGCATCGGCATGTCTGCCTGCCTCATCCTTCGCGAGGCTCTCATGGGCCAACTTGGTCCGGAGATCCCGAATCGTATTCCGCGCTTCCGCCAGTGCTCGCTCCGCTTCTTCAAATGCGGTCGTCTGCGCGCGCAGCGCTTGTCGGGCTGCATCCAATTGCTGAACGAGAGAGTTGCCATGCTCGCCGTGCACAATGGTGACAGGCACATCGCCATCGCGCACGAAGTGCCGCCGCTGTGGGTTTGCGCCGGCCGATATGGTTTTAGGGGCCGTCGATTGTGCTGGCTCATGTTGGAGCCCTAGTGCGCGACGCATTTGCCCTTCGGCAGCGCGCAGCCGTTCCTCATCTGGAGTCAATTCTGTCATTATCTTCTTTTGCCCGGACAGCGACGCCTGTATGCGATCCGCTGATTCTTTGTCGATAGTGGTTACATCCTGCTTTCAAGGGTGAAGTCAAGGCGGCTTTGCGCATAAATAAGGTAACATATGATCGTACACCGAGAGACTGCGGTGCCGATCCTGGCCAAAAGCATCCCGCTAACCGCCAAAATGCACCACACAACAAGTCGTGCACGCGACGCAATCACTTGCCTTGTATCTATCGGACTTGACAAATCTTCATGCTCAGAACATGTGTGAGCAATCCAGGGCTTCAGCCCCACCAGTAATAAGGAGCAAGAAACTGCCAGTGGCCACAAATCCGTCGGTTCGGCTGCTTGGCGGCTAGCGATCACCGCGCCCTGGGAGCACCGGTTGGTCTGATCTCTGGAGCATCGGTGGCGACGACGCCAAGCGCGGCTGAGCTGATTGGCCGATTGGGGATCACGATCAGGTAAGCGACCGCCGAGGCAAGCGCGATTGCTGCGCCGACCAGCAGGGCAGGGACGAATGTGCCGGTCGCCTGGACAATGAATCCGGTCACCGTAGGCGCGAGCGCTCCGCCCAGATAGCCGCCAAAATTCTGGATCGAACCTAGCGACGCCGTGCAATGCGCAGGAGCGGCGACTGACGCCAGCGCCCATGACATTCCGCTGGCTCCGCCAGCGAAAAACACCGCCGCTGAGATGGCCGCCACGGCCATCACGTTGCTCGGCGTCTCGGCTGCGATGAAGGTGGACACGGCCATGCCAACCAGTCCGACGATGATCGGCAGCTTGCGCGAATTGATCGGCGAGAACCCGCCTGCCATGAGCTTGTCGGTGATCCAGCCTGCACCGATGCTGCCGACGACCCCGCAGGCATAAGGAATGGCAGCCACAAAGCCAGTCGCGCGAATCGACATGTGACGCTGCATTTCAAGATAGCCGGGAAGCCAAGCCTGGAACAACCAGACCATGTAGACGATGCCGAAGAAGCCCAGGATCAAGCCCCACGTGACGCGGAAGCGGAACAGCCGGCCCCACTCGGCAAGCGTGACATGCTGATCCGGCGGCCGCTCCTCTTCGCCCTCTGTGAGGTGATGGGCCTCTTCGCCTGAAAGTTCTACCTCCTCGACCTCGCGATAGATCCCGAACCATGCGATGGCCACGAGGATTCCGAAGACACCCATCAGGATGAACATCCACCGCCAGCCGAGTGTCAGCATAAGGACCGTCAACAATGGCGGAGCGATGGTAGGACCAAGCGATGAGGAACAGTTCCAGATGCCGGTCGGTAACGCCCGATCACGCACGTTCCACCAGTCCCGCACGACACGTGCGGCACCCGAGAACATTGGTGCCTCACCGGCGCCCAGAAACACGCGGGCAATGACGAATTGCCAGAAACTCCCGACCGTACCCGCGAGCCCTTGGGCCAGCGACCACACCAGAAGCCCGATGCCAAGCAGCCGGCGAGGGCCGATCCTGTCGGTCAGGGCGCCCCCAGGAAGCTGGCAGAACGCGTACGCCCAGAGGAAGGCGGAAAGCAGAAGGCCCATATCGGCAATCGAGAGACCGAGGTCGTGGCGGATTAGCGGATTGGCGATCGAGAGCGTGGCACGGTCAACATAGTTGAGCGTTCCCGCAGTCACGAGAAGCACAAGTGCTGAAATCTGTATTCGCCTGACGCGGTGTGGAACTGATACGTGCGCCATTATGCCGTCCTCCACCGACCATTGCCTGGAGCAGACGCTAACAAAGTGTTAACCTCCTCCGCTCCGCTTGGAAAGCATGGCGGTGATGCGCCCTGATCAGGCGGACAGTGCCTTCACCAGGAACGGCAGGCTCTCATCCATGCGGTAGTCGACTCCCGTATGGTTGTCTGGAAATTCCTCATAGCGATGGTCGATACCAAGTGCCGTCGCGCGCTTGGCGAAACGCCGTGCTCCATACAGCAGATTGAACTGGTCGTTCACACCGCAGTCTATGTACAGCGCCTTCAGCCGACGCAGATTGTCGGCCTGGAGTTCGATCGCGACAACAGGATCATGCAGCAACCAGTTGGCCCAACGATCCTCGATGATTTCGCAGGTATCGAACGTCACCGGCAGCCGCATGCCGAGGAACTGAGTCGGATCAGGGTCATAGCTGGCAGCCATCGCCAGGGCGTTCATCACCTTGAAGGAGTTGTCGGGCCGTTTCTTTGCTGCCTCGAAATCCGTCCACCAACGCTCGATCGAATTGTCCAAGCTGGCGAGTGCCCGCAGAACCGCCGGCATGTCGGGTAGGTAGCAGAGCTCGAACGCCATATCACCTGAGTGGCATGCTGCGGCCGCCCAGACGTCGGAGTGCCGCAATGCGTGGGTGATCGCGCCATATCCACCCGAACTCTTGCCGAACACGCCGCGGCGACCCTCGCCACCGCACTCGAAGCGCATTTCGACGGCTGGCAGCACTTCATGCAGCAAAAAGTCCTCCCACGCGCCCATTGCTGTCGAATTGACGTACTGGTTGCCGCCGAGGCGGGTGAAGCAGTCCGGAAATGCGACGACAACAGGCGCCATGCGTTGCTCGCCGATCAACCGATCGAGACGCTCAGGCACATTCTCCTGGAAGCCCGCCCAGTTCGTGTGCGCAAGTCCGCTGGCCGTGAAGCCGACCAAGTCCACGAGCAATGGCAGGTCGCGCCCGCTGTGTCCTGCAGGAATATAGACGTCCACAGGTCGCCTCGTCGGATCACCGAGCAGATTTCCTTTGAGCGACTGACTTTCGATCTCGATTCAACTCACCGATCCCGCGGGCCCCTGGAATTTCCGCATGGCTCTCTCCTCTTGCATTAACTCAAACAGGTGGTTCGGGGTTTATCGCGGCCGGTCCGGCGGCGCCACAGGGGCACCTTCGCAGCCGGCCTGATTGATCACGCCTCGCGCAGATCCGCGCGGCTGGTGCAACTCGAAGGAGAGTTGCAGCAGGTGCCCGTCGGGAGAGATGTGGGCTGTGGCCACGGAAGCTGGCGTCTTGCTCAGTGCCGGGTACCGCAGAGGCGTTTTCCACAGCGTGCCATTGGGTGCAGGAGCGGCCGTGATCGGCAGATCCACCAGCCGATCTGCCTTGAAGCCGGGAAGGAACACCGGAACCTCCAGGCCATCGTGTGGGAGCCATCGCACCCAGTAGAAGGCCATGGCGAGTGGCGAGCGCAGCCCCGACGGAAGCGACGAGCCCTTAAGGTCGAGATCGGCGCGACGCTCGGGTAGCGCGGCTGGATAGTCATGCAGCCATGGCTGACCGAATGTCGCGGGATCCCAATGCTGGACGAAGCCGGGGTGCTTGTGGCGGAAGTCTCCGAGGTTTTTTGCCTGCACGCGATGCCCCAGCATTCCGTCGTGGCCGCGTTGGAACTCGTCCCATTGCTGGCGGACTATGTGATCTCCGATCAGGTAGCGGCTGTTCACCGCCACGTTCTCAAGCTCACCGCCCCGCCAGGTGCTGACCTCTTCAAGCATGTAGTGCAGACGGAGCCACAACGTCGTCGTCGATTCGAAGTTTGCGACGACATCCACACTCGTGACGCTACCTGTTGCGGCCACCTCGGCGGTCACAGCGACATGACCATCATAATCGGTGGTTCCAGTGAAGCGGCAGACCTCGGCAGCGAACGCGTCTGGCCTGCATGTCTGCACGATAAACATTCCGGCCAGTATCTGCCCTGCCACCTGGCTTCCGAGCTTTGCCCGCCACATGCGCAAACGCTTGCACCGACCTATCCCGGGCGCGCCATGTCGACACTGAGGGTGAGCTTGCCATGCCTTCGGCCCTTGGGTGCACGCTACGTCGATATTCGGCATGATCTCATTCGGTGCGATGACGCGATGGTCGAGTGCATGGCGCACAGGAACCCGCGCGCGAATGCCGCGACGTCTCGCGCATCGCCCGGCGGATTGGGTATTTTGCGGCGGCGTCCATCATATCCGCAGCATACCGTGCCAATGGTAGACGCCCAAATCCGAGGCGACACGCCAGCCTCAGCGACAGCTCGTCGGCCTCGAGCGGGTTCGCTTCATCGGTGGCACCTTGCAATCATTCGTTCGCTGCTCATCGGACGCCTTGTCGCTCAGGCGCTCCTTCCCTGTTCTGACAGGAGCCGCGGTTGCCGCCTCGTCGTGGTAAGCCGCCAGAGTCGCCGAGCATGGCGTCAGGCTGGCGAGCAGGAAGGCCAGTATGATCCGATGCATGGGCTTGGACTCCATCATGCCGGGCGCACCCTTGCATCATCGGACATGGCCGCACACTCCGATCCTTGCCCTCGGTCGCGTCTTCGGTGCGCGTGTGCCGGATCGGGAACGCCAGACGATGTCCGGGCCAGGCCGCGACAGCCGCTATTGATTGTTCAGCCGCACCGCTCGGCGCAGGCTTCAGTCCGCGGTGCGCGCACGCGGCGATCGAGCGCTCGGCGAGGTAGCCGCCGCGTCAACTGCAATCTTCATCCCTTCCCTGGCGACCAATGTGCCGGGGCGTCGTTTGGCGGCGGCGCGGCCAATCGCATCCATCGCAGCATCGTCGTGACTGGGATCATGGTGGAACAATACCAGCCGCTTGACCCCCGCTGCATCCGCGAGACTGGTCCCGGCTTGCCAGGTCGAATGACCCCAGCCGACCCGCGATTGATACTCCGAAGCCGTATACGTCGCGTCGTAGATCATGATGTCGGCACCCTGCGCGAACCGGCGCAGGTTGTCATCAAGCCCATCGGCCGGATGCTCGGTATCGGTGATGTAGCAAACGCTCGCTCCGGCCCACTCGATCCGATAACCAACCGAGTTGCCTGGATGTCGCAGGGCCGTCGTCCCAATGCGGAGACCCGGATGCAATTGCAGATGATCTCCCGCGACGAAATCATGGAATGCCGTATGCGCACGAAATTCAGCGTCCATATCGGGCATGAAAGGCGCGCGCCAACTGATTCGCAGCGCCTCCGCGATACAGGCCGGCGGCGCCAGGTGGCCTCCCCAAAAGCGAATGCGCGCCTGCGGGTCGTACATCACCGCGAAGAACGGGAGCCCGCAGATATGATCGAGGTGCGTGTGGCTGAGCAGAATATCGACGTCGACCGGCGCGCCACGTGCGGTCAGCGCAGCGCCCAGTTCGCGCAAGCCGCTGCCAGCATCGAGTATCAGCAGGTGCGGGCCGCAGAGGAGCTCCACACAAAGAGTGTTCCCGCCGTAGCGGGCCGTGGCAGCCCCGGGCGCGGGCAGGCTCCCCCGAACGCCCCAAAAGCGTAGGGTCATTTCACCGTCAGATTCGACCACGGATAGCGCCTGATCCTTGCGTCTCACCAGTCCCGATCCTCATGCACCCGAGATTTAGCTCGACACACGGATTTGTCAGTGTTTGCGCGCCCAGAGGGCGCCCGGAAGTGATCAGGCGGTCCTGGTGGCCAGCCAGGACTACAACCGCCACAACGAATGCCATAAGCTGGCGCGATCTGAACGCTACAATGGATCCATTTGCGCGACAACGGCATCGGCAATTCGGGCGAGACCAGGGACAATCTGTCAGCCATCCTTCACGACCAAGAGAGGGGCATCTCGTCTTCGTGGTATTACCAATTCGCTACAGGAATATGTCAACATGCAAATCGCATGTTAACAAAATTCTGGGCGCTGTATGTGATGGCAATCTCACGCCCGACGACTGCACGCTTAATTGCTGGCGCCCGCGGATACCGCAGGCTATCAAGCCGAAGTGAATTTGGTAACGGGTCGATCAGTGGGCACTGCCAAACAGACCGCTACAGAGACGCTCGCGGATGATGTTGGGATCGAGCCCAGCTATCGCGATACCGAGGGGCATATCAGGCATATTTCACTTGAGTCGAAGCGCGGCGTTCTCCAGTCAATGGGCTTCGATTTGTGTTCGGAAAATGCAATACATGCTGCGCTGCATCAATGGGAAGAAGTTGATTGGCATCGACTTGTCGCTCCTGTAACCGTACTTCGACGTTCGCGGGGTGCCGTCCCGTCCGTTACAGTGACGTTGCCCGACGCGCTGTTGTCCCAATCCATGGATTGGTGCGTCGCGCCGGAAGGCTGCTCAAGGTTTTTCGGAACTCTTGTGCCGGAGTCGCTCGATGTTCTTGAGCATCACACCGTGCGGTGCGGCACGTTTGTGCGCATACGCCTGCCATTGCCAATGGAGCTGAACGACGGCTACCACCAAGTAACCCTTGCGATTGCCGGTGTCGAGGCAGCCACCACTCTAGTCATCACCCCACCGAAGGCGTTCGTTCCCGATTGGGTCGAGCGCGGCGAACGGCAATGGGGAATCGCCTGTCCGCTCTTTTCGCTTTGGTCGGATGCAAGCTGGGGTATCGGCGATTTCTCCGACCTCACCTCATTCGCCCGGATTGCTCGAGAAATGGGCGCCTCTGTGGTCGGCCTGAACCCATTGCACGCCCCGTTGCCCGGCGAAATGTCCGATCCGAGCCCCTATCTGCCATCCAGTCGCCTCTTCCTGAACCCAGCGTATATCGACGTGGGCAAGGTGCTGACAGCTGACGATCGCCAGCATGGCGCATGTTTCTGCATCGACCCGAACTTCGCTGCGAGGATTGCGCAGGCCCAGAGCGCCAGGCTGGTCGATTACCCCCTCGTCCATCAGCTCAAACAGGAAGCTCTGGAAGCGGTGTATCGGTCGTCCAGACAGGACTACAGAGGTGCCGCCGATCGAACATCCGCCGGTCTGCAGGCGTATCGCAAGCAACACGGACGCCTGCTGGACCGCTTCGCAGTCTACAGCGCGCTACAGGAGCATTTCGGCGCCATTCCATGGCACCAGTGGCCGGCGGAGTTGCGGACGCCGGAATCAGCCGGAATTGCGCGGTTCGTTGAGGAACATGCCCATCGCATCGACTACCATATTTGGACGCAGTGGGTCGCTGACCGCCAGTTGGCCGCCGTGGCCGCGGCTTCGGGTGCGGGAGGCGCGAGTGGTTTGTACCTGGACCTCGCCGTCGGCGTCAGCGCCAATGGCGCTGATGCCTGGGCCGACTCCGACACCTACGTAACCGGTGCCAGCATTGGGGCTCCGCCGGATGCGTTCAACGTCGCAGGACAGGACTGGGGCACGCCGCCGCCGAATCCGCTAACCCTGCGCACAAATGCCTACGCTCCATTCATAGCTGCTCTGCGAGCCAACATGCGGCACGCGCAGGTCTTGCGAATTGACCATGTGATGGGTCTGCAGCGGTTGTATTGGGTACCATCCGGGCAGTCGGCTCAATCGGGTGCCTATGTCCGCTATCCGCTCGACGACATGCTCGGTATTCTTGCATTGGAGAGCCATCGCAACCGCTGCATGGTCGTCGGTGAAGACCTCGGGACGCTGCCCGCGGGCTTTCGCGAACGAATGGCTGCAGCGAAGGTGCTCTCGTATCGCCTCTCGATGTTCGAGCGCTACCCCGACGGCTTGTTTCGCCGACCTATGACTTATCCACAGCTGTCGGTTGCCACGTTCGGCACTCATGATTTGCCGACGATACGAAGCTGGTGGGAGGGAGATGACATCGAAGTCCGCCGAATGCTTGGCCTGACTACGGAAACTGAGGCGGGACGAGAAGCGGAGGAGCGACAGGCTGATCGCCAGCTGCTGCTTGCGGCACTTCGCGATCAACAACTCGTCGCGCCGGACCTCGAGACGCGGGGAAACCTTGACGAACTGATCATAGCGATCCAGCGGTTTGTCGCCCGGACGCCGTCAGCGCTAATGATTGCCAACCTGACCGACCTGCTGTCAGAGGCGGCGCAGATCAACGTGCCTGGGACGGTGGCGGAATGTCCGAACTGGCGCCATCGGTCTCGTTTGCCCGTCACCGACCTGGCAACGAACTCCTTTATTCGTCGCATCGTCGCCGCTGTGAGCGCGGAACGGCGCAAGGATGAGACGCCGCAGTAATAACTCAAGGTTCGTCCTCGACCAGCACGACGTGCAGCCGTCGCGGGCCGTGTGCGCCGAGTTCCAGGGTCTGCTCGATGTCGGCCGAGCGCGACGGACCAGTGACCAGCATGACGTTGCGCGGCATGCCACCGGCTTCGGCACGCAACAGGTCCCACGCTTCCTCATAGGCGCCGACGAGCCGCGAAGCGCGCAGCAGCACAATCTCGGTATCCGACAGCAGGTTCAGAGTAGTGGGACGCTGCGGCGCCGAGGGCAGCATAAGCGTGCCGGTCTCCGCGATCCCGGCGAAGGCATGCTGCAGGCTGACCATATCGGATGCCTCGGCGCGGCCTTCGCGGAGGCGCAGTAGCGGACGCGTCGCCCAGGGGATCACCTGCAGCTCCGGATGTGGCGCCATCACGATGTCGGTCGGCAGGTTCTGCGCCGCGAGATACGTGGCCACCGCCTCGGGCACCGCGTCGAGATCCGCGACACGCGCGACGCTGCCGAATTCCTTCTCGACGTTGGCGACGAACAGCGCGACCTGCTCGGCACGCGGCAGCCGCGAGCGCGCCGGGATCAGATGCCGCGGATGCAACGCGAGCCGGCCCCGCAGCATCGTCGCCTGGTCAGCGGGCAGTGCGCCGCGACGCAACCCTCGACGGATTGCCGCAAGCATCGCTTCCCTGCTCACCGGACGCGCCCGCGCTGCTCGCGGGCGTAGCGGGCGAAGAACGTATCCCCTTCTGGCGCGGGCATGTCCCGCCCGTCGGTCCAGCCGCCAGCAAGTGGCAGTTTGCGGAAGCGTCCGTGCTTGCGGCCAAGCAGTCCCAATGTCCAGGCGGCAGCGCGGGTCGCCAGGCGATACAGCGATGGGCGGCGCGCGAAAAAGGCCCACAGCGCCAGATTGGTGCGCACCCCACGAGGCGTCAGGTGGCGTTCGAACTCGCGCTCGCGCCAGTGACGCATCAGCTTGGGCAACGGGATCTTCACCGGGCAGACGCTCTCGCACTTGCCGCAGAAGGTGGAGGCGTTGGGCAGTTGGCCCGCCTGGTTCACGCCGATCAGCGATGGCGTCAGCACGCTGCCCATCGGACCAGGATATACCCAGCCGTAGGCGTGGCCGCCTACCACACCATAGACCGGGCAGTGGTTCATGCACGCGGCACAGCGGATGCAGCGGAGCATCTCCTGGAAGTCCGTGCCGAGCATCGCCGAGCGGCCGTTGTCCACCAGCACGACGTGATACTCATCCGGCCCATCGAGGTCGCCGGGTCGCCGCGCGCCGGTCGAGAACGTGGTGTACACGGAAAAATCCTGTCCCGTCGCGGATCGCGCCAGGACGCGCAGCAGCGAGGTGCAGTCCTCGATTGTCGGCACGATCTTTTCGATGCTGGCCAGCACGATATGCACGCGCGGCAGGGTCTGCGTGAGATCGCCGTTGCCCTCGTTGGTGACGATGACGCTGCTGCCCGTCTCGGCGATCAGGAAGTTGGCGCCGGTGATGCCGACATCGGCTGCGAGGAATTTCTCTCGCAACCTGGCGCGCGCCTCCGTCAGGATGTCGCGGCGTTCGCGAAACACGCGGTCCGGCGGCAGATCTGTGTGGGACTTGCGGAAGCTCTCCTCCCAGTCCTCCTTGTTGAGATGGAACGCCGGCGCGATGATGTGACTGGGCAGCTCGTGACGAAGCTGGATGATGTATTCGCCCAGATCGGTCTCGATTGGGGTGATGTCGTGGCGTTCGAGGTGGTCGTTGATGCCCAGCTCCTCGCTGATCATCGACTTGCCCTTGGTGACATTGCGGGCATTGACCGAGCGGCAGATCGCCAGCACCGCATCGCGCGCTTCATCCGCGGTGGCGCACCAGTGCACCTTGCCGCCGGCAGCGAGCACTTTCGCTTCCCACTCCTCGAGGTAGAAATCGAGATTGGCCAGCGCGTGGTTCTTGATCTCGCACGCGATGTCGCGCAACCGTGCGAACTCCGGCAACGCGGCGACCGCAGCGGTGCGGCGTGCGATGAAGCTAGGCCCACTGCGTGCGAGCGCCTTCTGAAGCCCCGCATCAGCGATGGCGCGATGGGCGTTCTCCTTGAAGGCCGATGAGGTGGCGACGTGCATGCGGATCCTGTTCTCTCTCGCGATGCAGTCTAGCGGCGTGGCTCGCTCAGTCACAGGGTAGCCGCCGCCGTGAAAAATGCGCCGGCGGATTGCCGCCTACGAACGCGGCTCCGGAACGATCCTGTCGAGCATCCGGGTACCGACGTATGGGTGGTGGCCAAGCTCCCGTTCGCGACGATAAATTTCCGCGATCGTTTTGGTATCCTCGGGATTCCAGTAGTCGAGGCTCAGGATCGGCAGGGGCACCTCACTGTGCAGGGCAGGCGCCAGTAGCGCCATCTGCTGCGCAACCTGTGCCGGCTCGTTCCACTTGTAGCCGCCGTGCTGGTCCACGGTGGTCAGCAGGCTTTCGGCGACGATGCCATCGATGCTGCCAATGACGTTCGGAAGCAGTGCGTATCCCCGATTCATGATCACCATCATGTTTGGCCGAGAGCGGTGTATGGCCTTGACGAGATCCACAGCCGCCTGACGCATGCCGGCTTTGCCCTTGGGGTCCTGTTGCTCAAGATACGGCGGTGTATCGAGCGTATCGAGCAGAAGCCCGGCAAACCCCTTGGCAGCGATGGAAGGGATAATCTCTGCAAGCACTAGGGCTTTCCATGACGGATGTCTGACGTCGATCCTGCGTGTCCCCGGCCAGGCGGGATTCTCCTCAAGCAAGGCCGCGGGATCTACCTTGTCGTAAAAACTGTCCGACTTCCTGATCTCACCGAGGCTCAGGTACCCACATACGCGTGCGTGGTCCGCAGCGACCGTCGCAATTGACCCCGCGAACATCGGGTCCAGAACCACAATGTCGTATGACGCGAGTGATGCGAGCGCCTGCTCATTGGCGATCTGCCCGTAGAATGCGATCCATTTCACGTGCTGTTCAGAGGCTGGCTGTGCAGCGCGCGAGCCCGTCGCCCAGGCAAGACTTGCTGCGAACATGGTGGCGCACGTCTGCAGGATCGCGCGTCGCCTGTGGCCGTCGTCTGGCTTAATGGACATTGCGCCCCAAATCCACGAGCGCTGCTCGATACTCGATTTCCTGCCCTAGCTCTCCGGCAAGGCGGGCGTACTGGGGCAGAAGGTCGGGTGGGAGACGACCGCCGCGCCGCAGGTCTCGCAGAACCCCGAATGCGTCGGCAGGCGAGGTGACGGCCATCAGCAGATCGATCCACGTCCGTCGATAGGAAGTCCCCACTGTCGCAAGGTCAACCTTTCCGAGCAGCCACTTCGTCAAAGCCGGGTTGTTCTCATGGAATGCGAGCTGTGCGGCCAGCAACGGCCTTTGCTCGGTGACCTCTTGCGGCAGGTTCCCCCAGAAGGGGGCGAGCGCCCCAATGCCGAACTCTGCCGCGATCGCCTCGCTGTAGCGCGCGACGAGGTCATTCGACGCGGGGCGCCTGAGCACTTCGCCGAAAGCCTGCCACACGATCTCCGGCTCGCCCTGTTCGCGGCAGGCCGACAGAAACCCGGCAATCTCATTCGCCGAGGGCGAAGGGTTCTCTTTGACCCAGGTGGACAGCAGGTGACGCGCGACCGGCTTGGCACCCATCGTCGCAAGGCCGCGAACGAGGAAAAAGCGGATCTCCGGGTGCAAGGCTGCCACGGCATCGGCGAGTTCCGATGCATCGGCGACGGGCGACTCAAGGACAATGCCACGCAACAGGCGATCGGCCAGCCAAGGCTCATGCCATTGAAGGATCCACTCCTTGCCCAGACGGACAGCCTCGGCGTTTCGCCCCGACTCAACGAGCAGTCTTGCCAGGAAAATTCGCGCATCCCCGGTTTGTGTCAGCGGCGTCGGGGCCGGAAGTCCTTCGCTGCGCATGAGGATGTCGATCGCACCCTCTCGGTCTCCCGTGCTGGCATGAAGCTCGGCCAGTCGCAACAAGAGTCCATTCCCGACCGTCAGCTCTGACTCGAATCGCGACAGCAGAGCGAGCTCTTTGTCGACCTGGTTCTCCTGGCGGTACAAGGCTGCCAGGTCAATGGCGCGTGCCAGAGTTGGCGCGATCGCAACGGAGCGCTCCAGCATTGCGATCTGTCTTGTTACGTCGTTGACCTTGCCATAGAGTTTGGCAAGCCGCGCATACGCCTCGGCATCATCGGGGCGGAGCGAGGTATACCGCTCCATGAGTTCGATGGCCCGCTGGTAACTGCCGACCTCGCCATAGGCGCGTCCCAGCGTCGCCAGAAGATTGGGATCGTTTTCGCCGCGGGCTACTCGTGGTTCGAGCAGGGCGATGATCTGGGCATGCTTATCCTCGTCCTGTAGCATGGCAAGTTGTTCATTGCCGCGCGGCGCCAAGAACACTGCCGCCCCGACAACGATACCGATCACGAGTATTATGAAACGGGCAGGTGCAGTCATTCTTTCCATCTGCGAAGCCTGAACTTCGCTTGGTGTCTTCGGCTACGCGCCCCTGCAGGCATGCTGCACTTGAAGGCCTTTGCCGCGGTTCACCTTACATACCCATCGCTCCTGAACAGGCCTGGATTGGCCCTGACGAACTCAATGGCACGCCGGAGCCCGTCATCGAGTGCCACCTTGGGAGCCCAGTTCATCTTCTCGCGCGCCAGGGTATTGTCCGATACCAGCCTCCGAACCTCGCTGAGGTTGGGCCTCATGCGCTGCTCCTCCTGCACGATCGGCTTGGTCACGCCCATGAGGCTCAGGAGCTGCTTGGCAAACCAGCCGACCGTATGGGTCTCACCTGTTCCAAGATTTATGGTCATTCCCACAATATCTGGCGTGAGCGCAGCCGCCATGAATCCTGCAACCGTGTCGCTGACGAAGGTCATATCCCGCTCGGGGGTCAGGGAACCGAGTCGGATCTCGTCGCGCTCGAGGGCCTGGGAGATGATCGTGGGGATGAAGGCCCGCGCACTCTGCCGCGGCCCGAATGTGTTGAACGGCCGCAACGTGACCACCGGGGTTTCGAACGACCGAAAGTAGCTCTCGGCCAGCTTGTCGGCCGCGATCTTGGAGGCCGAGTACGGAGATTGCCCCTGTAACGGGTGGGTTTCGTCAATCGGCACTCTGAGCGCCGTGCCGTAGACCTCCGATGTGCTGGTATGCACCACTCTGGCGACATCGTAGCGTCGCGCGGCCTCCAGGACGTTCAGCGTGCCTTCGATATTCGCCCTCACGTAGCTGCGCGGGGCCTCGTAGGAATACGGAATTGCGATCAGCGCCGCGAGATGCAGAACGATCTCCTGCCCCTCAATGGTCCGGTACATAAAATCGCTGTCTTCGACATTTCCGCTGACGATCCGAACTGCCTCGCGGGCCCTGCGGTCGAGAAAGGCGAGATTGCCAATGAGAGATCCGGAGTTGTATCGAACCACGGCGGTGACCGAGGCTCCCGCCGCCACCAGCGCTTCGACCAGATGGCTGCCGATGAAGCCGCCAGCCCCGGTCACTACGACTTTCTTACCGACCCACATGAGACATCATTCCGATCCGATTTCTGACCATCCGCCGATGCAGATATCAGCCGATATGTTATAATTTCGGCACAGAATATTCAAGCATATTGCAACGTACGATCGTGTTTCGGGCGCCGAGGTGCCTCACAGCGAGGTATTGTTAGTGATAAATGCATGATAATGCAGCCATGGCAGCTCGCGCAATAGAATCGTGAAAGCCATAAGAAACGTTGTCGCGGCCGCTATCATGTTTCCATAACCGTAAAATGTCTGCCCCAGAGGTAGAAGCGCCAGGGTGAGAATGGTGTTCAAGGCGAAAAAAGTCGCGACGATGAGCAGTGCCGGACGACGTAGATCAAAATAAAGCAGAAAGAGGAAACAAAACATGGACGAGGTGTAAAAGACCATCGCACACAGAGAGGCGCGGAGAATGCTCATATAGGTGGGTCTGAGGCCAAGCTCAGTCATGAAGACAAACGAGATGAGCATGGTCATGACCGCGACGACAGCTAGGGCGACGAACAGACTGACGATGCTCGAGATGACGAATATTCGCAGTTTTTCCATCGCCAGGGTCAGTTCGCGCAAACTCGCCTGGTGATCCAGACGCCCGTAGAACCGGCCAAAGAGGCTGGAAAACCGCGTCTCGACGTGAACGAAGGCGACCGCTATCACAGGGATCGAGGCCAGTTGCGCCCAGAACATCGCAGTGTCGTAGCTTGGCATGGTCTGCAATGCCCCCGCCACCTTGAGGCCGCCGGAGGGCGCTCCGAACCACATGATCACCTTATCTGTCCAAAGTCCCAGGGCATAGGCGAGCCCGGCCATCGGCAGCTCCCACTTCCAGGGCGTGTATTTCAGCACGCCCGGATCCAGCTCTATGTGATTGCCGAATCTGCGGACGAGAGTGCCAATCAGGATCACATCGGTGATGGCAAAGCTCGCATTGAACGCAATGAGCAGCGCGGTAGCTGGCGGATCCGATAACAGAAAGCCGAGCAAGATCATCGACAGCGCGTTGGCGCCGAAAGCAACCAGCATGGCTGTGTGGGCCTTGATCACACCAAGAAACGGGATCAGCAGCCAGGAGACGCCAATCAGAAAAGCGTTCTGAATGGCGGCGAATTGTTCCGGGCCGCTGAGCGTTGTCACAAACAGATAAAACGGAACGACAATCGCGAGAGTGATGAGGCAGAACATACCGAGCGACGCCACAAGCGCAAAGAAGACGCAGTGTGTCCGGCCCACGTGAAGCTGATCGGAGACGTAGCGCCCGGACAGAAAGGCGAGGGGGCTGGTGACGACCAGCGCAAACAGCGAATTGTAGATGACGATCGAGCGAAACACCGGTAACTGATCGCAACCAGCGGCGCAACTCCCGGCGCTGAGGCCGACGAGACCGATGACGGTGAAGATCCAGGGACCGGCTACCAGCAGAGCGGCGTATACATAGCCGACAGCGATGCTGGTCAGCGCGCGCTGACGCGTCATCCACTCGATCGTGGTGTTGATGCCGGACATGACATGCTCCTCGGGGCGTGCCCGCGTCGAGATGATGTCCTTCACCTGCGGTTGGCTGCTCACGTCGGATTTCCCTGTCTCGCCGAGCCGCTTGAACCCGAGCCGAGCGCCAGCTCTGGGGCCAGACCGGCATATAAATCTTCGTAAAGCCGTCTGATGCGGTTCTTGTTGTAGAGATTCGGGATGCGCTCCCGCATGACTCGGCCCATGTCCGCGCGCATTTCGTCATCGAGCAGGATGGCGGCCAGCGCCTGCGCCGTTGCTCTGGGATTGCACGCCTCGACCACGATTCCACCTCGACCGATGACCGAATCGCCTTCGAACCCTTCAATGATCTCGCGGCATGAACCCACATCTGTGGTGACAGCGGGCAGTCCAGTCGCTGCCGCCTCCAACAATGCAATAGGCTGTGCTTCACTGATGCTGGTTAAGGCAATTACGTCGACCTTACCGAGATATTCCATCACGTCGGGAACCCGCCCCAGAAACTGCACGGTCGACTCGAGCCCCAGTTGCGCTACGAGCTCGCGACAACCCGCAGCATAAGCCGGGTCCTCCTCCTCCGGACCGATCAGGATCGCCACGACATTCGGCACCATGTCCTTCAACAGCGAGGCCGCCATGATGAACGTGCGCGTGTCCTTGATGGGCACGATGCGACCGATCATGACGACGGTGGGCGGTCGGGGCTCAGTGCTATGGTGAACGCCTGCGTACTGATCGATGTCGATCCCGTTCGGGATGATGCGGAGCTTGCTTTGCGGAGCCCCGTCGAAGCGCTGGTAGTCCTGGTTTGCGCGGTATTGCGTGATGATGACGTCTGAATGCGCGTAGGAGATCCGCGAGAAGTTGGTGAATGCGGTGAGCCAAATGTCGCGCAGTTGGGTCGGCTTCTTCCCAACGGTGAAGCCGCTGGCGCCCGAATCGAAGATCCAGTCGGCAATGCTGAGCTCGATCCGCCGTTCGTTGGTGTAGATTCCGTGCTCGGTGACGACGTAAGGGCGCCCGGTGACATGCTGGGCGTAGGCTCCGACAACTCCAGCATATCCGGTCGACACGGCATGGAATACGCGAGCATTGGGCAGCGGCGCCGTGACGATGGCCAGCAGGCTCCGCGCCAGAAACCGCCATGTCCAGAAGAAGTCGATGAGCGGTCCATCGTGCAGAAGTTCCTGGTAGACACGCTCCATCGCGGTCCATGCCGGCTTGGAATCGAGCAGCGCAGATTGCCCGAAACCGGTCTGCCGGACCAGGTCGATGAATTTATCGAAGCTTGTCCCGACCTCGCCCGCGAGTGTGGACTGCATCAGTTGCACGGCATGGTCGATGCGTTGCCCGTCCCGGGCTGCCGGGGCGCGGCCTGCGGGGCTGACGTCCAGGATAACGTCGGTCAGCCCGACGACGTTGTCGGGCATGACGAATTTCTTGATGCGTGGCTGGGCCGAGATGCTGATAGCAATGATGTAGAACTTGAGTCCGGGCGAGGCGCGCATGAATGCGTCCGTCCACGACGAGACGCCTCCGAGAAGATACGGATAGCCGCCCTCGACGATGAGGCATACATCGGCTTCAGGGGCCATTTGGTCTGACCCGGTCGTCACACTTGTCGAGGTCGTGCGCGGCAAGGCCCGATCACCTGCCACGGTCAGTATACTGGCGTACGGTAACGAGCCGAGCCGCTGCCACGGCGTTGCCTGGATCGAGCTCCGTAGCGCGAGCCAGGTAGTCCAGGGCGTGACTTACCTCGATCTCGACCCGCGACGTCTCGAGCAGACCGCAGACAGCGTAGTCGAAATGCGCCTGCCCGAGTTCGCTCCAATCGCTCGCGGTTCCGGCCTCGGCTCTGGCGATGGCCTGCAGCGCACCGATCCGCTTGGTGTGGGAATTGTTCTGTTGCGCCAGGACCGTGGCCGCCAGCACCCGGACAGACGCGTCCTTGTCCTCCAAAGCCCGCCTCAGGGCCGGCGCCAGCGCCGGATCATAGCGCTTGGATATGAGACTGAGCGCATCGAATTTCTCGAGCTGCCTTCCCTCGATGATGACGTCCAGCAAGGGGCGGATGGCGTGCGCGTGCTCAAGCCGCATGCGGCTGTCCAGTAATGAGCCATGCAGCAGCTCCAGGCGCGCCAGGCCGGGCCGGCTGGCGGCGGCTTCGGTATGGCTCGCCCCGGCCTTCCGCGGCACGAGCAGTGCAGCGGCGACAACCGTGCCGAACGGTCCGGCCAGGACTGTCCAGGCAACCGATTGGAGCACTGCGGCGATCTTGTCATCGGCGACAGCAGCCGTGGAGGTAGCGCCGACCCACCAGAACCCAAACGTCGCTGTCGCTGCACAGACCGCAAGATGAAGATTTACGAACGCGCCCGTCTCCAGGCGCCCGGTGGCGAAGGCCAGAAAAAGTGTTGACTCCAGACAGAGCAGGCAAAAGACAAGCAGCATGGGCCGCGTGATGCGGGCGGCGCTTCTTGGCACTGGCGCGGTGTTTCCGATGCGATCAGGTTCCAGCACCATGGTGGGGCTATGCTCAGCCATCTCGGTGGGCGCCGGAGACGGCCTCGGGACGTGCGGATAGGAGCACGCCCAGCAAACGGCACACGTCGTCAAGCCGACGCGCTGCGACGGCGGGGTCCTGCGATGGCTGCAGGCGGTCGCAGACCACGACGCCGACCAGTTCAGCGGAACCTGGCGGGCGGATTGCTGACCACTGCGGTATGCGAGCCGCGCAATCGCCGCCCAGCGCCGGTACAGTGCCCCCGGCGGCGCCGGTTCCACTTGCGATCTCATCGAGCAGGGAGGGCGCCAGCGGGCTGATCGCAGTGGGGGGGAGGGACGAGCCGTTCTGGACGCCGAGCACAGGTTCCAGCCCGCGCTCGCCCTTGAGATAGATCGCGAAGTTCGTCGCGCCCACACTATGGTGGACAACATCGATGATGCTGGCGAGCAGGGACGCGCGATCACTCAATTCTAGCTTTGCGAGGCTGTGGGTGAGGCTTGTCAGTGTGGTGGTGTCCAAGGCGATGCGACGCTCCAGCCGCTCTATTTCGCCGACCGCGCCTTCTAATCCGTCGGCCAGATCGTCCGCCGCCCGCTGGGTCTGATCGAAGCGTCCTTGAAGCTCCGCCTGATGATGGATGTGCAGGGTGCGCAGGCCGCCCAGTATGAGTGCGGTTCCGAACCAGGCGCATGGTTGTCCGGCGACAACGCCGGCGTAGGCATAGAAGTCTTGCGTCGCGAATTGCACCGGGAGCCCAGTGAGGAAGTACGAAGCAATTGCCGCAAGTGTGGCGAAGAGGCCGCCCATGACTCCATACTGGGTCGACATGAGCAGAACCGGGATCCAGTAGGGATGCGGCATGCTGCTGGGCATGGCGGGACCGCTGAGCACGGCGGCTCGAGCGAGCGTAATCACGACGAGCAGGGCGATCGTCTCGGGAACAAAGCTGCGCCACGCGGCGATGGACAGCATCTCGGTCAAAGGTCGCTCATGCGCCTTTTGGAACCGTTTGATGCGACCTCCGGGGGATCCGGAACCGGCCGCCGCCTTTTGGAGAGGCTCCGGACCGGGCCGACCTCCATCCGTCATCACCGGCGGCTGATGGGTGCTTCGGCCGTCGTCCACACGCGCGTGCTCGGGTTCGTCTGATTTGTCCGCTGTGGCAGCGAACCGAGCCTCGCCAACAGCGTCAACCAGGACGGGATCGCCACCGGATGAACGCACCGCCGACCCCTCCCTGGGAGGCGCCAGGTCGGCCCGGTCATTGACTTTCATGACTCGCCGCCGAAACGCGCCTCGGCGGCCTTCCATACACGTGCAACCACGTCTGCATAATCGGTTTTCGGTGGCCCCGCGCCGAGCCTGCCGAGCAGCGCCGTGCTTCCCAGCACAACACCGAGTTCGCCCGGACGCAGGCGCGATGAGATCGTCTCTATCGTGATCTTCTTGCCAGACACGTCGATCAAGATCTCAACCAGCTTTCCGAGTTCCGTCGCTTCGCCACTGCAGATGTTCACCGCGCCGCGGGCCTCAGAGTTATGCGCCAGGTCCCACAACATCGTTACAACGTGATCGATGTCTATGAAGTCACGAAAAACGTTAATATTTCCCGACTGCAGCGTGCCGTGCGGCGTGCGCAGCGCCGCAAGCTGCCGGGCAAAGCTGCCAAGGGCCAGATGCGTCGGCATGTCCGGACCGATCGGATTGAAGATCCGAGCAATCAAGACCGGCGTGCCCGTGGCCTCGGCGAACGCCAGGGCGGCATTCGTCTGCGCGAGCTTGGCAACCCCATAAGGACTGATTGGGGCGCATCTGGCCGTCTCGCAGACCGGAACTCCGTCGACAATGGCCGCGCCATACTCGGTGGCGCTCCCACAGCAAACCAGGAGGGGGTGCGCCTCGGCATCACGGAGCGCCTGCATGACAGCAGTTGCCACCCCAAGATTTAACCGCTCGAGCTCCGCCGGGGATCCAACCGGGCTACCGACCAGGTGGAAGATTGCGTCCGGCTCGACGGCCTCGATTATTCTGGCGAGCTGAGCTGGGCACCAGGGCGCGTCTCCCATCGCAACATGCGATGCTTCGGCCGTGGGCTGGCGTCCCAGTGTCGTGACCTGCACGCCATGCTGACGCAGGCCGTGCACAATGTGACGCCCCAGGAACCCCTGCGCGCCAGTAACGATGGCCCGTTGCACGTATTCATTCTTCCAGGAACAGCGCGCGATTGCTCTCAAACATGCTCTGTGCGAGGGCGAAGTCGTCAGGGCGTCCGATGTCGAGCCACATGCAATCGTCATGGTAGCAGCGGACGTCAGCTTTGGCAGCCCTCATGTTCAACAGTAGCGAGGGCATGTCCTGATAATCGCCCAGGGCGATATTCTGACGAACCGCCTCTCGCTGGAGAATATAGACCCCCATGCTCACGTAGTACATGTTCGTAGGCTTCTCGCGGTAGGCGCAGAGACGGTTCTCAGAGTCGAACTCGATGAGGCCAAAATCGATCTTGTTCTCACGCTCAAAGATACCGATGGAGGCGTCGCACCGGGTTTCAGAATGCTGCCTTGCCATCGCCGCCAGATCCATGGTGGTCAAAAGATCTCCGTTGGCAACCAGGAACGTCTCGTCGAGATCGTCAAGCATATTGCCCAGAGCGCCTGCGGTACCAAGCGGCCTGTCCTCTTTGCTGTAGCTGATGCGCAGCCCGAGCTCAGAGCCGTTGCCGAAGAAGGCCTTGATGAGATGACTAAGATGGTTGACCGCAAGAATAACGTCTGTAACCCCCGCCTTCTTCATCCGGCGCAGCAGCAGCTCGAGAACCGGCATGTCTCCGAGCGGCATCAATGGCTTCGGGAAAAGCGCAGAGTATGGGTGCAGTCGCGTTCCCTTGCCGCCCGCCATAATTACCGCTTGCTTCACGTGACATGTCATTTTTTCAATCCATCATCTAATTCAGCAAACGCTGCAGATCCTGGGCATTTCCAGTCGTCGGTAAGTCGGGGCGTCCGGCGGAATTGACCTGAATAACGTCGCCAGGCACGAGCAGGGTCGTATCCGTCGCGGGAATGACCGCGAAACCTTCTGCCACGCGACGCATGACCCTGAGCTGCGGCAGGTTGGCCGCCGCACCAGCCTCGGGAGGACCACCGCGCAGCACCTGGATCACCGCCTGCATGGACGCCATTGCCTGGGTGCTGTCGTTGATGTCCTGCTCCGCGGTGGCGATTTCCTTCTGCAGTCCGACAGTATGCTCGAGCTCCAACTTTGACTGCGCAATCTCAGCCTCGGCCAAGGTGCGCCCGGCCTGTGCCGCGGCGACGTGGAGGTCCTCTTGCCGCGCGATTGTCTCGGAAATGTCCACGTAGACGTCTGTCAGCTTGAGCTGAGACACACTCCCGCGTGCGGCGATTTCCTCCAGTTCGTGGAGTCGGGTCATCTTTTTCGCCAAAAGCGTCTTGAGCTGCTCGGCGCGCGTGTTCTGAGCCTCGATTTCAACCCGTGCAATCGCGACCTGCCGCTCCGCAAGCGCCTGCTGTTGCTGATAGCTCTTGCGTTCCGCGGTCAAGGTCGCCGCCGCGCCAGCGATAACTGCGTTCAGCGGGGACGTCTCCGACAGCCGGGACTTGATGCTGGCCGGCACCGCGATGGTATCCGCATCGTCGAGCTGTGCGGTCAGTGTGGCCTGCTTGACCAGCAGCCGGTCGCGCTTGTCGGCCATCTCACGCAGGCGCTCGGTCTCGCGGATGCCCTCGATCGCCTTGGACGTGTCGGCCGTGCCAAAGTCGGCGCCGCCGGCATCGGCCAGAGCCTGCAATACGATCATGCCCGGCGTATGCTTGAAGGTGCCGGCATTGCGCACTGCGCCGAGGACGTAGATTGGCTGGCGCTCGACGATTGCGACATTCACTTCGCTTGTTCTGCCCATCGCGTGCCTGAAAGCTGCGGCCAGCTCCGATTGCAGGTCTGGTATGGTCCGGCCGGTTATCGTGAACTGCCCGAGCTTTGGAATGTTCACGTTGCCGCCTTCATCGACCGCATATTCCGCGGACAGATCCATGCGCGGGAAGACCGTGGCGACGACTTTGTCCGAAGCGCCGCTGCTGCTGTCGAGCGGAACGCCGAGGCTCTCGAAAAACGTTATCTTCAACCGGTCGCCGTAGGTGATCACGGCGCCCTTTGCCCCCTCGGCGACGACCAATGGAGCTGACGATACCTGGGTGTCGGCACCTCGGACCACGGCAGCATCCGCCTTTGTCGCAACGGCGGCTCCCCTCGGCGCAATGGCACCCATGAGCTGCTGGGGCAGCGAACGCCAGGGTGCGGCGGAGAGCAGTCGCGCTTGCGGGAGCGCCGTTACGACATAGTAGCAAAGGGAGGCGAGTGAGACCAGAAGGCAAAATACCAGCGACAGCCGCAGTACCCTCGATTGGTTCAGGGTGCCGCCGGCCTGCAGTGTGCCCGCGCCGGCGAAGGAATTCGATGTCTGTTGCCGATGGAACACGATGAGGCGCCCCCTCTGTGGGTTTATCAGTGAGCCGGTCGGACGTAGGAGATGCGGCAGATCCGGCACCGCCGTATGCCCCTGACATCAACCTCTCACCTCGCTATTCCTGATCATATAGTGTAATTTTGAGACGAAGTCAATCAATATCCTAACGTACGGATAACCAATGTACCGGATATTTCGACCAATACGATAAATTTAGATGGACCGTTGGCGCTCCCGGAGCGGCCCTGCCCAAGTACCATCGGGTCGGTTCCGCACGCCCCTGCAAGCGGGTCGCGAGCGTTTCGTTGGGCGTCAACGAAGTATTGCGCGCGCGGCTTTATCAGGCGCACGCCGCTCCACATTATCCCTCCCACTGAGCCTACTCTTGAGTCGGTAAACGACCCTGATTTCGTGCGTCAATCTGTCCTAGGGATGTTGGCCAATCGGCTGATCCGGCCGCCGTCGCGCCATCCGGCCGGCCAAGTTGCCTTGATCGTCTGCCCCGCGATCACTCGCCGCGGCAATTCCCCGACAATAGCCTCATTTTCCCCGAAAGGCCGCGTACCAAGGTTACGTTGACGCGCAAGGCGGCCGCCGCGTTTCACCTGGCCCAATGGGGTCAAGGGGAAATGCCTCGATGCACCACAATAGGGCGTGGCGGCGCCCAGTGTAGGAATGGAACTCGCTCCCGCATTACGCGCAATGGCAATGCCCCGCGCCGACGGCCGCCTGTGGGCCGATAAGCTGCTCGATCGCCTTCATCTAAATATCGTAGTAGTGTCGTAAAATTTCGATAGACAAGTATCCAATTTGGAACGATGATGCACGAACCCAGAACCGAGACGTGATCGAAGCCGAACGGACGCTCGCGGTGGGTGACGTCAAGCAAGGAAACCAGGCCATTGGCGATTTCCCAGCACATTCACGATCACCCGCGCCACCCGCCTGCGGCCGCTCGTGCCCGCGAGGTACGCCGTCCGGGCCGGGGCGTGATGGTGCCGTTCCCAAGCTACATGCCGCCCCCGGTGTTCCCTCATCAGGCCGAGCGCCAACGTTTCTCGATCACCTTCCAACTGCGCAGGGAGCCGTTCCCATGAGAGTCCGCCTTGCGCACCCGCCGTCACGCTGAGCCCAAGCTGAATCGTTTAGGAAATAACTTCGATGGCAATCACAATTGGACAGCAGATCACTCTCGACGGACAGTTTACGGACTGGCTGGCGACTGACGCGCTCATGACGTCGGAAAATACCGTCATAGGGTATCAGGTCTACGGCGCTTTCCTCAACGATGCGACGCTCGGCAACACGTACGTGATCGGTATCGACGCGACCGCCGCGACGGACCAGGTCATCGCCGCAGGTACCGTCATCTATCTGAATACGGATCAAAATAACACGACCGGCTATGAGTTGTCGTTCGGCAACGTTGGCGCCGAGTATGAGGTGCAATTCGCTTTGGATGCGAACAGAGCGCTTCAGCCCTATCTGTATTCGGTCACATCCGCTGGCGGCGCTACCCAACTCAACGGCGGGACGCCGCTCGATGCCGGCTTCTCCAGCAACGGCGAAAGCGTCGAACTCGCGATCCCGCAGACGCTGCTGACGCCGGCCGGCGGCGCCGCGCCCACCTCGATCAATTTCGCCACCCTGATCAATAACGCAGAGGGTCTCCCTACCAGTTTTTCCAGCAGTCCTGAATACACCATCACCGACTCCGCGGCGGTGGTCCCGACAACGATTGGCAACCTGATCACGCTCGACGGGACATTCTCGGATTGGCCGGCGGCCGACATCATCACAAATCCGGCAAACGTCGCCGCAGGATATCAAATCTACGGCGCCTTCCTCGACGATGCGACGCTAGGCAACACCTACGTGATCGGCATCGACGCGACCGCCGCGACGGACCCGGTCATCGGCACAGCCGACACCATCTATTTGAACACGGATCAAAATGCCGCAACCGGCTACGACCTGTCGTTCGCCAACATTGGTGCCGAGTATGAGGTGCAGTTCGCCTACGGCTCCAATGCCGCACTTGAGCCCTTTCTGTATTCGGTCACAGCCGGCGTCACGACGCTGCTCAACGGCGGGGCGCCGCTCGATTACGGCTTCTCCAGCAATGGCGAAAGCCTCGAACTCGCGATCCCGCAGACGTTGCTGACGCCGACCGGCGGCACCGCGCCGACCTCAATCAATTTCGTCGCCCTGAATGGCACACAGGGTCTGCCATCCGATCTTGCCAACAATCCGGAATACACGATAACTGACCCCGCAACCCTGGTGGCGCGGACGCCTACCCACAAGGTCGCTATCGTCTACTCGGACACCACCGCGGCCCTCTACTTCAGTCAGACCGCCTATTCCGATCTGTTCATGGCGGCGCAGAACCAGGCCCGCATGGCCGGCGTGTCGTATGACATCATCGATGAATTGCAACTGACCAATATCAACAACCTTATTGGTTACGATGCAATAATATTCCCGTCGATGGCGGATGTGAATACCGCGGAACTGCCAGCGATCATGTCGACACTGACCAGCGCGGTCTACAACTACCACATAGGCATCATTACCGCCGGCGACTTCCTCACCAACGATCAAACCGGCGCGCCACTGCCTGGCAACGCCTACTCCAACATGGAGACCCTGCTGGGCCTGCAACGGGTTTCCGGCGGCAATAGCGGAGCGATATCGGTCACCGCGAACGACGTCACCAACCCGATCATGAAGAGCTACACCGCGGGCCAGGTCATCCAGACTTACCCCAGTGAAGGCTATGCGGATTATCAGGCCGTGGGCGGCACTGCAACGGATGTTCTCGTCAACCAGACTGTCACTGATCCAACACTAGGCGGTACCGGTACAGAAACAATCCCCGGCGTCATCCAGACCACGACCGGTGGCACCAACGTAGAATTCGCCAGCCAGGATCTACTCGGCGACAGCAACCTGTTGTCGAACGCCATCCAGGCCGTCGCGCTCGGAACGCAGCCGGGCGTCGCTCTGCACATATCGCGTGACGCCGGCGTTGTGGCCGTGCGCATGGATATGGACCAGTCGCAGTTCCCCGCGGACGTGACGCCGACTGTCAATGGAGTCCAACAGCCCGCCAGTGCCGGGATCTATGGCACACTGATACCGATTCTGCAGCAGTGGAACACGCAATACGATTTCGTTGGATCCTATTTCCTCAACATTGGCGACAACCCGACCGCCGCCGATCCGTCGACAACGAACTGGACTGCCAGCCTGCCCTATTACCAAGATCTCTTGGCGATGGGGAGCGAGATCGGCACGCACTCTTACACCCACCTCATCAATCCACCGACTGGGACGTTCACGGCGACCACCGCCAGCGATACGAAGGCTGGCTCGACCACGATCACCTTGACCGGTGCGCCACCATCCTTCGCCGGCGTCACGGTGGGCATGTTTGTCACGGCTTCCAATGGCGCACTTGGTACCAACACGCCGCTCCCCGGCGCCGCCGGAGAAGGTGGGTCCATCGCCAATTCTCAGGTCACGGCGGTTTCAGGCGACACCATCACCATCAGCTACGTGCCAGGCGGCTACGGCACCGCAAATGATGGTACTATCGCTGACATTCCAGCCGGCACGACTCTGACCTTCTCGATCCCGGCAGAAAACACCAATTTCCTGCAGACTGCGACGACGACTAACCCGGTCCTGAGCGCAACCGGCAATCCCTTCACCTACGCCTACGAGTTCCAACAGTCGGCGGCGCTGGAGGCGCAGCAACTTGGTATTCCGATCGAGGGTGCCGCCATTCCGGGCGCCAACGAGACATTCGCCACCGACCAGAACATACTGCCCTATTTCCAATCTGTTGCTCCGACCACGACAACACCCGGATACACCGGTTTTCTCACCGGTGGCTGGACCGGCGTCGGATCTGGCTACCCGAGTGCGATCGGCTACATGAGCCCAAGCGCGACCGACATGGGCTCGCTCTATATCGCGCCGAACATGACGTTCGACTTCACGGAGATCCAATACGAAGGCAAGACTGTGGCGCAAGCCGAAGCGGACTGGGCGGCGCAGTTCAACGCGCTCGCGGCCAATGCCGCCGGCACGCCCGTCGTCGTTTTGCCGGTACACGATTACGGTGTTGCGGCCTGGAACACGACCACTGATACAAGCACAGGCTCGCCGTACACCACGGCCATGTACACGCAATTCATCGCGCAGGCCTATGCTGACAACTACGAGTTCCTGACGCTTGAGGAGCTCGCGGCGCGAACCGAGGCGCAGCAGAAGGCGGCCATCAACTACACCACCGTGGGCAACACGATCACCGCGACGGTCACCCCGGACCCCACTGCGCCGGATGTCGGAGGGATGGCGCTCGACGTCGTCAACGGCGGCACGGACGTGATCCAGAGTGTCACCAACTGGTACGCCTATAACTCGACAGAATTGTTCCTGCCGACCAACGGCGGCACGTTCGCGATCAACCTTGGTACCACCCAGGACGATGTCACTCACATCGAATCGCTGCCGATGCGGGCGGATCTGGTCTCGGTCACCGGCAATGGTCTCAATCTCAGCTTCACCGCGGTCGGCACAGGCGATGTCCTCGTCGACCTCGGCGGAGCCACCACGCTGACGCCCACCGTCACCGGCGCAACTATCGTAAGCCTCACCGACGTCAACGGACAAAATCAGCTCGAACTCGACCTCACCAGTGCGGGCACGAATGTCGTTTCGATAACCCTGGCCGCTCCCCCAACGATCATCGGCACCGCCGCGGGCCAGGCGACGACTGATCTGGCAACCATCGCACCGTTCTCGAAGGTTGCGATCGGGGATACGAATGCCGCCCCCCAGACCGAGACCGTGACGATCACGCTGTCTGCCGCGGCGAACGGCACGCTGTCGAACCTGGGCGGTGGCAGTTACAATGCCACCACCGGGGTCTATACCGACACCGGTACCGCCACGGCGGTTACCACAGCGCTGGATGGCCTGGTGTTCACGCCGACCCGCAATCAGGTCGCACCAGGTCAGACCGTCACTACCACCTTTACGATCGCAGACACCGACACGGCGGGGGCCACCGTTACAGACGGCACGACGACCGTCGTCGCCACCGACGTGGCCGATCCGCCGACGCTGACCGCGCCAACCTCGGCGACCATCAATCAGGGCGCGCCGACGCTCATCGCCGGTGTCACCCTGGCGGAGACCGCCAGTGCCTCGACGGAGACCTTCACCGTCACGCTAGCCGATACGAATGGGTTGCTTTCGGCAACCGGAACCGGCGTGACCGGCTCGGGCACTACGAGCTTGACGATCAGCGGGTCGCTGGCGACCGTGAACAGCGATCTGGCGACTCTGTCCGATACCGACGCCACGACGCCTTCCGACACCATCACGCTTAACGCCGTCGACAGCTTCAGCGTCGCTGCGGCAACGCAGAGCATCGGCGTGACGGTGACGCCGGGGCAAACCTTCACGCTGACCACTGGAAAGGATACCGTCGCCGGCGGTCCCGCCAACAACACGATCATCGCCAAGACCGCCACGCTGACCGCCACCGACAGTATCAGCGGCGGCACCGCGACGAACACGCTCGCACTCCAGGGAGGGGGCACCTTCAACCTCTCGGCGCCGGCGACACTCACGAACATCGCGATCATCACAGCGCAGGAGGGTGAGGGCACGACTGCGCAGACGGTGACGCTGCGCACCGGGCTGAATGCGACGGTGAATGTCGCCTCGGACACCACAGCAACCGATACGTCGCCCACCATCACCATCACCGGTGCGGCCAACAGCGACGTCATCAACCTCGGTTCTGGCAACGACACAGTGACAGTAGGTGCCGGCGAGACGGTGAACAGCGGCGGCGGCAACAACACCATCAAAGTCACCTCGGCGAACGTCGGCAATGTGACCATCAACGGCGGCACGAAGGGGACCAACACGCTGAGCGTCACTGGCGGCGGCACCGCCACCATGGGCGCCGGGATCACCGGCATCACCACAGTGCAACTGGCGTCGGCGACAACCTTCACCGCCAATGCCACGACCGGGCTGACCATCGTCGGCAGCACTGGCGCCGACAAGATCACCGCTGGCGGCGCGGGCCAGGTGCTGACCGGCGGCGCAGGCGCCAACACGCTGACCGGCTCCAGTGCCGGAAACGACATCTTCCGCGACACCGCCGCCGACTTGAACGGCGATACCATCGCCAACCTGCTCGCCAGCGATGTCATCGACATCACCAATCTCGCACCAACGACCGCGGTAATCAGCAAGTCGACGGTCAGCGCCGCGAGCACCGTGCTGACGCTGACCAGCGGCACCACCAGCTCGAAGATTACGCTGTCAGGATCCTACCAAGGCAGCTTTGCCCTTGCCGCCGACGGAACTGGGGGCACCGACCTCACCTTCGCGCCCAACGCCAGCCTGTCGACCGTGACCCTGACGACAACGCCGGTGACCATCACGACCGGGCCGGTGAGCACCACCATCGTAGCGACAGCGGCAACTCTGCTTCCCGCCGACAAGATCACCGGGGGCACCGGCACCGGCGTGAGCAACACCTTGCAGCTGTCCGGCGGTGGAGCGTTCAACCTCGCAGCATTGGCGAAGCTGACGAACATCAACGTCATCGACGCACAAGAAGGGCAGGGGACGAGCGCGCAGACGGTCACGCTGAAAGCCGGGCTGAACGCGACGGTGAACGTGGCCTCGGCCGCGGGGGGAGGCATCACCATTATCGGTGCCAACAACACCGATGTGATCAACCTGGGCGCGGGCAACGACACCGTAACGCTTGGCTCCGGCGAGACCGTGAACGGCGGCACCGGCACCGACATTTATAGCGTCACCAAGTCAACAATCGGCAACGTCACCATCAAAGGCGGCACCGGCAGCAATACGCTGATGGTGACCGGCGGCGGCAATGCAACGATGGGCACCAAGATCACCGGCATCAACACAGTGCAGCTTGCGACGACGACGAACTTCACCGCCAACACCACGGCCGGGCTAGAGATCAGCGGCAGCAGCACCGGCGGCGATACCATCACCCTCGGTGCGCCAACGCAAAGCGTCATCGCCGGCGGTCCCAACGAGACGATAAAGGCCACCGCGGCCAATGCTGGCGCGTTGATCAGCGGCCTCGGCGCCAACAGCACGCTGGACATCACTACTGGCGGCACCATTGCGCTCAACGCCGGGACCGACGTCGGCACGGTGAAACTGAGCGCCGCAAGCAACCTGACGCTGAACGGAATGCAGTTCATCGCGGTTGGGAGCAGCGGCAACGACACGATCACGGCCGGCGGCATCGGCCAGACGCTGACCGGCGGCGCTGGAGCCGACACGCTGATTGGGTTCTCCGGCGGGTTCGACACCTTCAGCGATACCGCCGCACATCTGAACGGCGACACCATCAAGAACTTCCTGACCAGCGACACGATCGACTTGACCAACCTGGCCTTCGCCGGCTCCACGGTGACCGCAGTGGCCAGCGGCGCCAACACGAAGGTCACGGTTGTCTCCGGCACGACCAAGTCCTCGTTCACCCTGGCCGGTCCGTTTACAGCCTCCGGCTTCCAACTCGCGTCCGATGGTGCGACGGGCGCGTTCCTGAAGTATGCCTGAACGAAGCACGACAGGTCGGCGTGGTGGCGGGTTGACTTTGCGGCCAGGCCTGTCCACCACGGCCGTGAGGTTCAGATGCTGGTTCTGGTGGTGGGGCCCAGCGGGGCAGGCAAGGACACTCTGCTCGATGCGGCGAAGCAGGCGCTGGCAGATAACGGCCGGTTCCACTTCGTCCGCCGGGTCGTGACGCGGCCCCAGGACGCGGGCGGCGAGGCGCATGAGCCGGCCACTGAGGTAGAATTCGCCCAACGCGACTTCGCACTTCAGTGGGAGGCACATGGGCTGCGCTACGGCATTCCAGCCGATGCAATCACGGACGGCATCGTCACAGTAGCCAACGTCTCACGCACAATTATTTTCGAGGCGGCCACGCGTTTCCCGGTGCGCGTGATCGAGGTGACCGCCTCGCAGGACATCCGCACAGCCCGACTGACGTCGCGCGGACGGGAGGATGCGGCCGAAATCGCTGCCCGGCTCGCACGCAGCGTTGCGATACCTGGCGACATTCCAGTGGAAACGGTCGTCAACGACGGATCGTTGGACGACGGTCTGACGCGCTTCCTCGCCGCGCTCAACCGCGCAGCGGCAGACGTTCCCGGATGACAAACGGCGCACCGGGGACAGGCTGCACGAACAGGCAGATATCGTTGACCCGGCGCGGCGTCGCAAGCGCGCGCGCGAAGTAGGCCTCGGCTGCCGGCATGAACACCTGCTTCTCCATCGCACTTAGCCTGCGCGTCAGCGTCAGGTGGAAGAACCAAGTGTCGAACACGTACGGATAACCCCATCGGATCAGCATTTCGTCCTGCCGGCAGGTTAGATTTGCCCGCCGACGACGCGCGAGCTCGCTATCGGATGGCTGCGCACGGAATGCATCCAGGTGTTCGACGCAGGCATCAGCCAGTGCCTGCAACGGGGCGCTCGTCGCGGTCTCGCGCAAAGCGAGAAAACCAAACACGTCCTGCACGGAGAGCGTTGGCAGGTCAAACGGCGCAATGTGTTCGGCCAGTATCGTTACGCCTGCAACGACATCGTCCCAACCGCAACCACTGGCCAATCGCATCGGTGGCTTCAGCGTCGCGTGAAATCCGTACAGCCGAGGTTCCGCGGTGACTTCAGCGATATTCGCGATATCAGGTTGCTGTACCGGCGCGTCGCTTGTCGGAGCGCGGCCAAGCCAGGCTGACGCCGCCGCAGACAATGGATCATCGGCCTGCGGTGCATAGTACACCGCGACACGCGCGTCCGGCCCCATCAGGCAACGCGCTCGCCGGCCCGCCAGACCTGCCTCACCACCGGCAATCCTTCATGCAGGCGAACCCGCACCAGATCGGCCCGTTGCCCACGTTCCAGCCTTCCTCGGTCATCCAGCCCGGCAAGCCGCGCGGGCCTGTCTGTCACCAGCGAGACCGCCTGCGGCAGCCCTATGCGCTGCGCACATTGGAACGCTGCCTCGACCAGGCTGTTCGGCACATAGTCGGAAGCGAAGGCATCGACCGCGCCATTATCGAGCAGAGCCGACGCAGCGACGTTGCCGGAATGCGAGCCGCCTCGCACGATGTTGGGTGCACCAGCAATGACCTGCATGCCAGCCGCCTTTGCCGCAAGCGCAGCTTCCATGGTGACCGGAAATTCGCTGATGCCAATGCCGTCGGCCGCATTTTCCGCGACCTCCTGCTCGGTCCTGTCGTCATGGCTGGCAATGGCTATGTTGCGGCCGGCGATGCGCCCGAGCAGAGCGCGGCGGTTGGGAATGCGCATCCGTTCGCGCTGCGCCTGCAATTCGCCGATACGCTGCTCGATATACGCGTCGTCCACGCCGCCGCGACGGCGCAGTGCGCGGTAGAAGTCGAGGTCGGCGTATTGTCCCACGCCAGGGCTGTGATCCATCAGGCTGACAATCCGCACCAGCACATGATCGGCGACAGTGTCTAACAGTGCCAGCATGTCCAGCGCGGGAACCTCGCAGCGCAGGTGCAGGAAGTGCTCGGACTTCAGCAGACCTGCATCATTAAGCGCATCGAGATCGACCACCCCATCCTGGAAGGTGCGCATGCGCTCCTTGTCGAAGCCGAGATCGCCGAGGCACAGCGCGTCGAACACCGTGGTGACGCCAGCAGCGGCACACTGCGCATCATGCGCGACCATCGCGGAGCGCGACGGCCAGCGTGCCAGCGAGCGCGGCTGCACCTGCCGCTCCAGATTGTCGGTGTGAGTATCGACGATGCCCGCGATCAGATAGTCACCGTCCAGGTCGTGGGCAGGAAGCGCGCCGGAACGGCCTGGCTGCACATCCGAGATGCGGCCGTCCTGCACCACCAGCGTTCCGTGCAGGGTCGCATCGGGCAGGACCAGGATGGCGTTGGTGAGGATCGTCTCGTCAGTCATGCCGCATCCTGCAAAGGCCTCAGTGCGAACAGCCGGTCCGCGATCTTATCGCGCACATCCGTATCGTGACAGATCGCAATGATGGCCGTGCCGCGTGCCTTCGCCTCGTTGATCATGGCGACGACCACGGCGCGGTTTTCCGCATCGAGCGAGGCGGTGGGTTCATCGAGCAGCAGCACGGGATGGCGGCCGATGAAGCCCCGCGCCAGGTTCACGCGCTGCTGCTCTCCGCCAGAGAATGTGGTCGGCGGTAATCCGTGCAACCGGCGTGGAATGTTCACCCGCAGCAGCAGGTCGGTGGCGATCCGTCTCGCCTGGTCCTGCGCGCTGCCGCGGCCTACAAGGACCTCCGCAACGACATCGAGTGCCGGCACGCGCGGCACGACGCGGAGGAACTGGCTGACATAGCCCAGTGTCTCGTGGCGGACAGCGAGGATGGTGCGCGGGTCGGCGGTGGCAAGATCGACCATCTCATCCCGATGGCGGATGAGGATGCGACCCGAATCCGCGCGGTAGTTGCCGTACAGGCTGCGCATCAGCGTGGATTTCCCGACACCTGACGGTCCGGACAGCACGACGCATTCGCCAGCATGAAGATCGAGACCGATGCCCGACAGGACGGGAATCCGCACGCCGCCCTGAAGATGCAGCGTGAAGCCCTTCGCCAGCGCGTCTGTGCGCAACATCAATCGCGGCGAGCAACTCATGTCTGTAATACCGAGCTGACCAGCAACTGCGTGTAGGGGTGCTGCGGATCATCCAGCACCTGATCGGTCAGCCCCTGCTCCACCACGCGCCCCCGCTGCATCACCATGATGCGATGCGCCAACAGTCGCGCCACACCGATGTCGTGTGTCACCAGCACTGCGGCAATCTTGAGCCGAGTTACCAGCGAGCGGATCAGATCGAGCAGCCGCGCCTGCACCGATACATCCAGTGACCCCGTCGGCTCGTCCATGAATACCAGACGCGGATGGGTCACCAGCGTTCGCGCGATCTGCAGCCGCTGTAACATGCCGCCCGAGAAGGTGCGCGGCATGTCGTCCACGCGATCTGCGTCGATCTCAACCTGGGTCAGCCAGTCGATGGCCTGCTCGCGGATGTTGCCGTAGTGTCGTGCGCCCTGCGCCATGAGCCGTTCGCCGACATTGCCGCCCGCGGTGACATTCATGCGCAGGTTCTGTCGCGGGTCCTGGTGCACGAACCCCCAGTCGGAACGGTGCAGCGTGCGCAACGCCGGCGCGGGCATCGCCTGCACATCGTGCAGATGACCCGCCGGATCACGATACCAGACAGCACCAGCGTCAGGCGGCAGACGGCCCGAAAGAACGTTCAGCAGCGTGGTCTTGCCGGATCCGGACTCACCAACGACCGCGAGGATCTCGCCCGGCCAGAGGTCAACATCCACATCCATCAGCGCGGTAAGCGCGCCATACGACAACGACAGGCCGCGGGCTGACAACAGAGTGCCGTCACTCATTCTGCGGCCTCCTTAAGGCCCTCGGCGCCGACGTGACCTGCGGCGCGCCGCTCCGCGCAGTGATCGGTGTCCGAGCACACGAACAGCCGTCCGCCACGGTCATCGATTACCACCTCATCCAGATACGAATCGGTCGCACCGCACAGCCCGCATGGATGCGGCGCTCGGATTGGCCGAAACGGATGGTCGTCGAAATCGAGCGAGCGCACTTCAGTCCAGGGTGGGATCGCATAGATCCGCTTCTCGCGTCCCGCACCGAACAACTGCAATGCCGGCATAAGGTGCATCTTCGGATTGTCGAACGCAGGGATCGGGCTCGGTGACATCAGGTAACGCTGGTTCACCATCACCGGATAATCGTAGCTGATCGAGATCTGCCCGAACCGGGCGATGTCCTCGTAGAGCTTCACATGCATCAGCCCGTAGTCGGCCAACGAATGCATGCGACGTGTCTCGATGCGCGACGGCTCGAGCCTGAATAGCGGTTCCGGCTGCGGCACCTGATAGACAATGATCTGGTCGTCGCGCAGCGCCTTCTCCGGAATGCGATGTCGCGTCTGTATCACCGTCGCATCCGCAGTCTTCGTCGTGGTGCTGACGCCGGCGGTGCGAGCGAAGAAGCGTCGGATCGAGACGGCATTGGTCGTGTCGTCGGCGCCCTGGTCGATGACCTTCAGCACATCGTCACCACCCAGCACCGACGCGGTGACCTGAATCCCGCCGGTGCCCCACCCGTAGGGCAGCGGCATCTCGCGCGAGCCGAACGGCACCTGGTGCCCAGGGATCGCCACCGCCTTCAACAGCGCGCGACGCACCATCCGCTTCGTCTGCTCGTCCAGGTAGGCGAAGTTGTAGCCCTTCATCACCAGAAGCTCCCCCTCCCCTTGCGGGAGAGGGTTGGGGGGAAGGGGCGACACCAGTACCGCACCACTGCCTCCTTTTCACCGCATACCGGCTGCATCGTCATTCCGCGGCCTCCGCAGATTCCGTCATCCGCGTGACCTCGCGTTTCAGTCGCCGCACATTCTCTAACTCGCTCTGGAAATCGACGTAGTGCGGCAGCTTGAGGTGCTCGACAAACCCCGTCGCCTCGATGTTGTCCGCGTGATACAGCACGAACTCGACATTCTGGGCCGGTGCGGTGACTTCCTCGCCAAGTTCCTCTGCCCGCATCGCGCGATCGACTAGCGCCATTGCCATCGCCTTGCGCTCGGAAAAGCCGAACACCAGCCCATAACCGCGGGTGAACTGCGGGGGCGCGGTCTTCGAGCCTTTGAACTGATTGACCATCTGACATTCGGTGACAGTGATGTCGCCGATATCGATGGCAAACCCCAGTTCCGGCGGCTCGATCTCCACTGACACCTCGCCCATGCGGATCTCACCGGCGAAAGGATGCGTGCCGCCATAACCGCGCTGCGTAGAATAGCCAAGAGCCAGCAGAAATCCTTCGTCGCCGCGCGCCAGGGCCTGAAGCCGCATGTCACGAGCAGCAGGAAATGTCAGCGGCTGTCGCGTCAGGTCTCCGGGCTCAGCCTCGCCGTTTCCGTCAGGTTCGATCAGCCCTTCATCGCCAAGGATATCGGGCACGCGTGGCATCGCCGTCATCGTCTCGCCGCCGCACGGTCCCACAACCGCGGCGTCTCCGTCGGCCAGGCCGAAGTCGAGCAGCCGATGCGTGTAGTCATAGGTGGGGCCAAGCACCTGACCGCCAGGCAGGTCCTTGAATACCGCGGAAATGCGCCGCCTGATCTGCATCGCCGAAGTGTCAGCCGGCAGCGAATGAGCGAAGCGCGGCAACGTCGTGCGGTAGGCGCGCAGCAGGAACGCAGCCTCGATCAGATCCCCCTGCGCCTGCTTCACTGCCAGCGCCGCAAGTTCCCGGTCATACAGCGAACCTTCGCCCATCGCGCGATCGACACTGCGGCCGAGCTGACCCTCGATCTGCGCCAGTGACAGCTCCGGGACCGCCTGATCACCGCGTCTCTCCTCGGCCAGCCAGGCATGTGCATTGTCGATCGCCTGCTCGCCACCCTTGACCGTGACATATGCCATCGTCAGGCTTCCTCGATTGACACGCTGCGCGGCAAGGCCGTGAGCGTCGTGCCGGCGCACAGGATGATGTCGACTCCACGCGGATACAGCGCATGGTTGCGCTGCCAGACGGCAGCGAAGTCCGCTGGCAGACCGTTGCTCGCCAGCAGTGTCGGCTCGCGCAGGCCAGGGCCGGACAAACGATAGCGCGTGCCGGATCCCAAAGCGCCAATCTGCAAGATTAGCGTCGCCGAACTCTCCGGTGCCTCATGCGAACCAGCCGACAATGCTTCGAGATCCGGCAGTGACAATGCCAATGCGAACGCGGCGTTGCCAGGCATATCGACGATCGATGCGCCGCAATGGAATGCGAGCCAGTCACCCGCGGCCGCAACCAAAGGCTCGAGCCACAATGGCGTCTCGTTGTCGACCAGTGTCAGCAGCACCGCCGCTGTCGCCTGATCGAGCGGCGCAGGCGCGGTCAGCTGCGCGCCGACCCGATTCAGCCTGCCCGGCCGCGCCATCGCATCGAGCACCGCACGGAATGTCGCCTGCGCTTCGCCAACCGGGTCGGTGAAGCCAGGCAGCGCAACTGTCGCACTCATGAGCGCATGTTCCGCATGGCAAAGAACTGCACACGCGTCGCCGCCGCCTTCGCCGAGACAGCGTCGCGCCGTGCCTGCTGCATCGCGGCCAGTGGTTCGATGACCTCCTCCATCAATGCATTCTGTCGCGTCGGATCCTGCAACAATGCGTCAGTGAGCGCCGCCAGCTCCGCCAGCCGCTCATTGCGCCCCGCGATGTAGGAATGGCCGACGCATCCGGCGTCGGTGCGCACGCTGCAACGCGTCGCCGTCATCTCGCCCAGGTTGAATGGCGCGCCACCGCCGCCGGTGCGGCCACGTACCATCACAAGTCCCGCCTCGGGTCCGCGCAGCACGCGATACGCCGGCAGCGTGCCAAGGCGTTCGCAGAGCTCGGCTGCATCAGAACGGGCCAGCACGGCTATCCAACGCCGACGCGCGGCGTGCGGTTGTTCCGGTGGCACTGCATCGGGCATGGCAAGCGCCTGCGCTTGTTTGGATGTCTAGACAGCTAGCCCGACATCGCGCTATCGTCAAGCCAGGAGTTGCATGAAATGCGCGTCGGCACGGATGACAATGCAATGACGTTGGAGCCGGTCCTACGCCAGGATGGCGTGGCCCTGTGGCGGCAGATCGCAGACCGTCTGCAGCGCGACATTGGCTCCGGCACTTATCCGCCGGGCGGCCGCCTGCCAACCGAAGCGGAGCTGTCGCAACAGTTCCGCGTCAATCGCCACACGGTGCGGCGCGCGCTCGAGGAGCTTTCGCGTGGCGGATTGGTTCGCGTGGAGCAGGGTCGCGGGTCTTTCGTTGCTGAGGACGTGCTTGAATACGCGGTCGAGGCACGCACGCGCTTCTCCGAGTGGATCCGCCGGCACAACATGGAGCCGTCCGGACGCCTGCTGCAGCTCAAGGAGACCGCGGCCAATTCGCATGTCGCGGCGGCTTTGGGCATTCGGGCAGGCAGCCGGGTCGTGCTGCTGGAGCGCCTCGGGTTTGCCGATGACAGGCCGGTGAGCCTGTCGCAGCACTACTTCCCGACAGCGCGGCTTCGCGGTGTGCTCGATGCCTTGCGCGCCGCGCCCACGATCACCGAGGCTCTGAAGGGGGTCGGCGTCACGGACTACCTGCGGCAGCTTACCCGCGTTTCCGCGCGGCTGCCGAACGCGGAGGAGGCGGAACTGCTTCGAATGCCGCGCAACCGGCCATTGCTGGTCACCGAGAACGTCAATGTCGATCGGACCGGCATGGTGGTGGAATTCGGCCTGTCGCGCTATCCAACGCCGCGCGTGCAGATCGTCTTTGAACCATAAGAGCGAGAGCAATGAGGCTGCGGATCACGGGAGGGCAGGTACTGCTGGGCTCGGATGGCGAGCAGACAGTGGACCTGACGCTGGAGGATGGGCGTATCGCGGGCATCGGCCGCGACGGGCGCGGGGCAGAACTGGACGCGTGCGGACTGCTGGTGCTGCCTGGCATCGTCGACATTCATGGCGATGCGTTCGAGCGGCAGTTGCAGCCCCGACCCGGCGTCGGCTTCGCCGCCGATATTGCGCTGCACGAGACGGAAACACAGCTTCTGGCGAATGGCATCACCACTGCGTTCCACGGTGTGACGCTGTCGTGGGAACCAGGCCTGCGTAGCCTCGCGGCGTGGCAGGCACTGCTTGATGCATTGGAGGCAGGACGCTGGACCTGCGACATGCGTGTCCATCTGCGGTGGGAGGCATATAACCTCGATGCGCTCGACACAGCGTTGTCCGACATCGCCGCGGGGCGCGTGCATCTGTTGGCCTTCAACGACCACACGCCGTCGATCCTGAGGCATGTCCAGAACCCCGTGGTGGGCGCAAAGTACAGCGATCGTTCCGGCGTGAAGTTCGATGATTTCCGTGCGCTCGCAGAACAGGTCGGCGCTCGAGCGCCTGCCGTTCCCGCCGCATTGGAACGGCTTGCCGCGTCGGCACGCGAGGCCGGACTGCCGATGGCCAGCCACGATGATGCGATGATCAGCACACGTCAGGCATTTCGCGCGCAAGGAGCGCGCATCTGTGACTTCCCAATGGCCGAGGAAGTTGCGGAGGAGGCCAGTGCCGCCGGTGACTGGGTGGTGATGGGCTGCCCGAATGTGGTACGCGGCGGATCGCATCTCGGCTGGGCATCCGCCGCAAGGATGGCAGAAGCAGGCATTTGCAGGGTGCTGTCTTCGGACTATTTCTATCCAGCGATGTTGCGTGCGGCCATGGTGCTGGCCGGTCGGGGTGTGCTTGACCTGCCGCGGGCCTGGGAACTGATCTCGACCAACCCGGCCGCTGCCGCGGGGCTCACCGATCGTGGTGCAATAGCGGAAGGACTGCGTGCCGACGTCGTACTGGTCGATCCCGCTGTGCCGCGCATCGTCGCTACCATTGCTGGCGGCCTAATCGCCTATGTGACCGCCGAGGGGGCCGCGCGACTCTCATTGGCAACCTGCCCCTGATGTTCAGCGTATCGGTGGTTCGGCCGCCGTCGCGGCGGGGTGGTTGAACACAGCTTGGCGCATCCAATCGCCGAACCTGGCATGCGTTGAGCAACCGGCACGGCAACTTCGACGCGTCCCAGTAAGGGCAGCATCGCCGGCAGCGTATGCAGCCTCAGCAACGCGCCGTCGGCCGGTTGTCATCGCGTTGGGGCGATCGCGAGGGGGATCACGGTCTCGGCGTGCTGGACTGCCACCTTGGTGGGGGGGTACGCGTATCAGCGCGAGCGTTTCCGGCTTCAGGGGCGCCCATGTGCACATATAAATTCGATGTTGCTTCAGGGGCTGGAGTATGGTTGCGCTGCCCGGCCTCGCGGTTGGTGGCGGCTGATCATGGCTATATGCATCCTATATACAACGGCTGCCGCAGCGGCATCGATTTTATACCGACAGCCTCATTAAGTACTGGCCCGAGTGTATCGGGCAGGCACGCTTCGCGTGAATTCTGCACCCTTGAATGGAGTGTGGCGTGGAAAATGTTGAGACTGCACTTCATAAGGTAGACGGGCCTGTTCAGGATTCCGTCACGCAGTACTCTCCGGGAGACTTTCTACGGCATTTCGGGACGGTCATCGCGGTCTGTTTGGGACTGGCGCTACTTGCCCACATCCTTGTGATGTTCGTGGGGCACTACTGACGCGCGACCAGTAAGCTGCCGCGACTCAGGCTGATTGATCCAGATCAATGCGCGCCGATCACTGGCTGTTATCGGGTGCACTCAATATTCGCGTCTAAGCAATGCTCTGATCTATATATGGAATTTATATGCCGAACCGGCCTAGATGCCATCAATTCTATATGAGGTCTGGGCTAGCTGTTGTGCAACGCAACATGCCGGCCGCATGCCGCGGGGTCGTTGCTGACCGGGGAAGATCACCATGTTCGACATCATCTACATCCTGATAGGCGCCGCCTTCCTGGGCGGCTGTGTGCTGTACGCCATCGCCTGCGATCACCTGTGAGGCCATTGCCATGACCCTCGACTATGCGCTGGGCGCGATCGTGACGATCGGCCTGCTGGTCTATCTCGTCTATGCCCTGGTCCGCCCGGAGAAGTTCTGAGCAGGATCGCGAGGAGTAACGCGTCATGACGTTCAATGGTTGGCTGCAGATCGCGATCTTTGCCGTGTTGGTGATCCTGATCACCAAGCCGTTCGGCGGCTACATGACGCGCGTGTTCAACGGTGAGCGCACGCCGCTGCGCGTGGTGCTGCACCCGATCGAGGTCGGCATCTACAAGCTTTGCGGCGTTCGCCCGGACGAGGAGCAGCACTGGATCAGCTACGCCGTGGCGATGCTGGCGTTCAGCTTCGCCGGCTTCGTGATCATGTACGCGATCCAACGCCTGCAGAACGTTCTGCCGTTCAATCCGCAGGGGCAGGACGCGGTGTCGCCCGACCTCGCGTTCAATACCTCGGTCAGCTTCCTGACCAACACCAACTGGCAGTCGTACGTGCCCGAGACGACGATGAGCTATCTCACCCAGATGTGGGCGCTCACGGTGCACAACTTCGTCTCAGCTGCCACCGGCATCGTGCTCGCCATCGTGCTGATCCGCGGCTTCGCCCGACGTTCGGCACGCACGCTGGGCAACTTCTGGGTCGATCTGACCCGCTGCGTGCTTTACATTCTTCTGCCGATCTCGATCGTCGTCGGGCTGGTGTTCATCGCCCTCGGCATGCCCGAGAACCTCAACGCCTATACCGACGCAAGCACACTCGAAGGGCGCCAAACAGGTCATTGCGCAGGGCCCGGTGGCTTCGCAAGAAGTCATCAAGATGATGGGTACCAACGGCGGCGGGTTCATGAATGCGAACTCGGCGCATCCGTTCGAGAATCCCAGCGCGCTGACCAACTTCATCCAGATGCTGCTGATCTTCTCGATCGGTGCCGGGATTGACCAACGTATTTGGCCGCATGGTCGGCAGCCAGCGTCAGGGTTGGGCGGTGTTCGCGATCATGGGCGTTCTGTTCCTTGTCGGCGTCGTCACCTGCTATTCGGCGGAAGCGCCGGCAACCCGGCTTTTGCGGCATTCCACGTGGACCAGGCGGCGAGTGCACTGCAGGCCGGTGGTAACATGGAAGGCAAGGAGGTCCGCTTCGGCCTGGCCAATTCGGCGCTGTTCACCACAGTCACCACCGACGCGTCGTGCGGCGCAGTGAACAACATGCATGACAGCCTGCTGCCGATCGCCGGTATGGTGCCGATGGTCAATATCATGTTGGGCAGATCATCTTTGGCGGCGTCGGCTCGGGCCTGTACGGCATGCTGCTGTTCGTCATAATCGCAATGTTCGTTGCCGGGTTGATGGTCGGCCGGACGCCGGAATACCTCGGAAAGAAGCTTGAGGCGAAGGAGGTCAAGATGGCGATGCTCGCCATCCTGTGCCTGCCGCTTTCGATCCTGGGGTGGACTGCGCTCGCTGTGGTGTTGCCGGTCGGCACCGGCGCGATGGCGAATGCCGGCCCGCACGGTTTCAGCGAGGCGCTGTACGCCTACACCTCCGCCACCGGCAACAACGGCAGCGCGTTCGCCGGCATATCCGCCAACGTGCCGTTCTGGAACGACACGCTCGGGCTGGCGATGTTCATCGGCCGCTTCCTGATGATCATCCCAATGCTCGCTGTCGCCGGCTCATTGGTGCAGAAGAAGATCGTGCCGACCTCTGCCGGAACCTTCCCCACCGACAGCCCGCTGTTCGTCGGCCTGGTGGTTGGCGTCATCGCCATCACCGGCGGTCTGATCTACTTCCCGGCGGTTTCACTTGGTCCCGTCGTCGAGAACTTTGCGATGCACGCGGGCACCCTCTTTGACACAGGCAGCTAACCCATGGAAATTCGCAACAAGATGCGCGAGTCTCAGTCCACCATCCTGGACCCCGCGATCCTTCTGCCCGCGATCGGGCAGTCGTTCGTCAAGCTCAACCCGCGCGTGATGATCAAGAACCCCGTGATGTTCGTGGTCGAGATCGTCGCCGCGCTCACCACCGTGATCTTTCTCCGCGACCTTGGGACCGGCGGCGGACATCTCGGCTTTACCTTCCAGATCATCGTCTGGCTCTGGGTGACTGTGCTGTTCGCCAACTTCGCCGAGGCGGTGGCGGAAGGCCGCGGCAAGGCGCAGGCGGCGACGCTCCGCAAGGCGCGCACCGAGACCGCCGCCAAACGGCTCGCGACACAGAACGCCACGAACTGGCAGGTCGTGGCCGCGCCCGATCTGAAGCAAGGCGACATCGTGCTGGTCGAAGCCGGCGATCTGATCCCCAGCGATGGCGACGTGATCGAAGGCATCGCGTCAGTCGATGAGTCGGCGATCACCGGTGAGTCCGCACCGGTCATCCGCGAGAGTGGCGGCGACCGTTCCGCTGTGACCGGTGGCACACGCGTGCTGTCCGATTGGATCAAGGTGCGCATCACTGCCACTCAGGGTTCTACCTTCCTCGATCGCATGATCGCGCTGGTGGAAGGCGCGGAGCGGCAGAAGACGCCGAACGAGATCGCGCTGAACATCCTGCTCGCCGGTCTGACGATCATCTTCGTCATCGCGGTCGCGACCATCCCGAGCTTTGCCACATACGCCGGTGGCACGGTGTCGGTGGTGATCCTGGTGGCGCTGTTCGTGGCACTGATCCCCACCACGATCGGTGCGCTGCTGTCGGCGATCGGCATCGCCGGCATGGACCGGCTGGTGCGCTTCAATGTACTGGCGATGTCGGGACGCGCGGTGGAGGCCGCCGGCGACGTCGATACGCTGCTGCTCGACAAGACCGGCACCATCACGCTCGGCAATCGCCAGGCGACCGAGTTCTTGCCGCTGGCCGGCGTGACGCAGCAGGAGCTTGCCGATGCCGCGCAGTTCGCCTCGCTGTCGGACGAGACGCCGGAAGGCCGTTCGATCGTGGTACTGGCGAAGGAGAAGTACAACATCCGTGGGCGCGAAATGGCGCCAGTGGATGCACACTTCATCGCCTTCACCGCGCAGACGCGCCTGTCGGGCGTCGATCTCGGCGGGTCCGCCATCCGCAAGGGGGCAGTCGATGCCGTGCTGGCCTTCGCCCGGCATGCCGGCAACGGCGGCAATGGCGGCGGTGTCGCGGTGCGCTCCACTGTGTCGGAGGCCGCGGTTCGCGAGCTCACCATGAAGTCGGACGAGATCGCCAAGTCGGGTGGCACGCCACTCGGCGTCTGCCAGGATGGCCGCCTTCTCGGCGTGATCCACCTGAAGGACATCATCAAGGGCGGAATCTCGGAGCGCTTCTCTGAGCTGCGCCGCATGGGCATCCGCACCGTGATGATCACCGGCGACAATCCGCTCACCGCCGCGGCGATTGCCGCTGAGTCCGGAGTGGACGACTTCCTCGCGCAGGCGACGCCGGAGGCCAAGCTCAAGTTGATCCGCGACGAGCAAGCGCAGGGCAAGCTGGTGGCGATGTGCGGCGACGGCACCAACGACGCGCCGGCGCTCGCGCAGGCCGATGTCGGCGTGGCAATGAACACCGGCACCATGGCGGCGCGCGAGGCCGGCAACATGGTGGATCTCGACAGCGATCCGACCAAGCTCATCGAGATCGTCGAAATCGGCAAGCAACTGCTGATGACCCGCGGTGCGCTGACCACATTCAGCATCGCCAACGACGTGGCGAAATACTTCGCCATGATCCCGGCGATGTTCATCGCGTTCTATCCGCAGCTTCAGGCGCTGAACGTGATGCGGCTCGGCAATCCGGAGAGCGCGATCCTGTCCGCGATCATCTTCAATGCGCTGATCATCGTGGCGCTGATCCCGCTTGCGCTGCGAGGCGTGGCGTATCGGCCGATCGGCGCCGCCGCGATCCTGCGCCGAAACCTGCTGCTCTACGGCGTCGGCGGCATCATCGTGCCGTTCGTCGGCATCAAGCTGATCGACATGGCCGTAACCGCCATCGGCCTGGCCTGAGGAGGGCCATTGCCATGAAACACATTCGCCCCGCGATCGTGATGATCATCGCCATGACGGTGATCACCGGAATCATCTACCCGTTGCTGATGACCGGCATCGCCCAGGCCGTGTTCCCGTATCAGGCGAACGGCAGCCTGATCGAGAAGGACGGCAAGGTGATCGGGTCCGCGCTGATCGGGCAGAACTTTACGTCCGACAAATATTTCCATGGCCGGCCGTCGGCGACAACGGAGCCTGATCCGAAGGACGCCACCAAGACCGTGCCGGTGCCGTACGCGGCGGACAACTCGTCCGGCTCCAATCTTGGGCCGACCTCGAAGGCGCTGGTGGATCGGGTGAAGGCTGACGCGGCGACGCTGGCGAAGGAGAACCCTGGCACGCCGATCCCGTCCGATCTGGTCACCACGCCGGCGAGCGGTCTGGACCCCGACGTCACGCCGGCCGGCGCGCTGTTCCAGGTGCCGCGCGTGGCCAAGGCGCGTGGACTGGCCGAGGACAAGGTGCGGCAGTTGGTGGAGGACCACGTCACCGGCCGCCTGCTGGGCATCATCGGCGAGCCGCATGTGAACGTGCTGAAGCTGAACCTCGCGCTGGACGCGATGAACGGATAGAGACGGTACGAGGGTAAAGGAGTCTCCCCCTCCCGCGACGGGAGGGGGAGGAGTGCGGTTTGGACGATCGAGGTTCACGCGAAGGCAGGCCGTCACCCGACGCGCTGTTGGAAACTGCGCAACAGAGCGCGCGTGGTCGGCTGAAGATCTTCCTCGGCGCCGCACCGGGTGTCGGCAAGACTTTCGAGATGCTTTCCGCAGCCCGCGCGCGCCATAAGGAAGGCGTCGATGTAGTCGTTGGCGTGGTTGAGACGCATGGGCGGCGCGAGACCGAGGCGCTTCTCAACGGCATGGAAATCATCCCGCGCCGTCCCGTGGATTATCGTGGGCGGTCGCTGGCGGAGCTGGATCTGGACGCGCTGCTGGCGCGCCGCCCGCAGCTCGCTCTGGTCGACGAACTGGCTCACACCAACGCGCCGGGGAGCCGGCATCCCAAGCGCTACATGGATGTCGACGAGCTGATCGCTGCCGGCATCGATGTCTATACCACGCTCAACGTCCAGCACGTCGAAAGCCTGAACGATGTCGTCGCGCAGATTACCCGCATCCGCGTGCGCGAGACGGTGCCCGACTCGATCATCGACAAGGCCGACGACATCGAGCTGATCGACCTGACGCCGGAAGACCTGATCCAGCGGCTGCGCGACGGCAAGGTGTATGTGCCTCACCAGGCGGAACGCGCGATCCGCCACTACTTCTCGCCCGGCAACCTGACTGCGCTGCGTGAGCTCGCGCTGCGGCGCACGGCGCAGCGGGTGGATGAGCAGATGGTGCGCTATATGCAGGCGCACGCGATTTCCGGGCCGTGGGCGGCCGGCGAGCGCATCCTTGCCTGCATCGGCAGCGACGCCACCGGCACCGACGTGGTGCGTCATGCCAAGCGCATGGCGGACAGTCTGAAGGCGCCCTGGACTGCGGTCCATGTCGAGACCGGGCGGGACCTGAACCTCGGTGAGGCCGAGCGTGACCGGATCGCCGAGGCGATGCGGCTGGCGGAACGGCTTGGCGCGGAGACGGTGACGCTGCCCGGACAGGATGTCGCGGATACGATCGCCGAGTATGCACGTGCCAACAACGTCACGCACATCATCATCGTGCAGCAGCCGCGGACATGGTGGTTGGAACTGTTCTATGGCTCGCTGGCGCAGCAGCTGATCCGCAAGAGTGGCGGGGCGGGCGTGCACGTGCTCGGACGCAACCGCGACGCGTCGAAGCCGCGCGCGTTCGCTGTGCCCACAAGCGAGGCGAGAGCCTACATCGGCAGCCTCGCGTTTGTCGCCGTATCGTTGGGCGTGGCACTCCTGCTGCACCAGAGGCTGGGCGTTGCCAGCGTGGCGATGGCCTTCCTGACCGCCGTGCTGGTGTCCGCAGTCGTGTATGGATTGTGGCCGGCGTTATTCGCCAGTTTCGTCAGCGTGCTGGCATACAATTTCTTCTTTCTGCCGCCGCTCTACACATTCACCATCGCCGACCCGGAGAACGTCGCCGCGCTGTTCTTCTTCGGCGTGACAGCTGTGATTGCCAGCAACCTGACCGCGCGTGTTCGGGCGCAGGCGATCGTCGCGCGACAGCGGGCGCGCACCACCGAGGAGCTGTACCAGTTCAGCCGCAAGCTGGCGAGCGCGGCAAATCTTGACGATCTGCTGTGGGCCACCGTGCATCAGATCGCGCTGATGCTGAAAGTGCGTGTCGTCATCCTGCTACCGGAGGATGGACGGGTCGCGGTGCGCGCCGGCTTCCCACCGGAGGACATGCTGGACGACGCTGACCTGGCCGCAGCGAAGTGGTCCTGGGAGAGGAACCGCACCGCGGGTCGCGGCTCCGATACGCTGCCTGGTGCCAAACGGCTGTTCATGCCGATGAACACGGGGCGAGGCGCGGTCGGCGTGGTCGGCATCGACAGTGATGAGCCGGGTCCGATCCTGACGCCCGATCAGCATCGGCTGCTCGATGCGCTGGCCGATCAGGCCGCGCTGGCGATCGAGCGGGTCAATCTGGTCGAGGACGTGGAGAGCGCACGTCTCGTGACCGAGACCGATCGGCTGCGCGCGGCGCTGCTGACGTCGATCTCGCATGACCTGCGGACACCGCTGGCGTCGATCCTTGGGTCGGCCACCAGTCTCAGCGAGGCGATGGATGCCTCGACGCGGCTCGACCTGATCCACAACATCCAGGACGAGGCGGAGCGGCTCAATCGCTTCATCGGCAACCTGTTGGACATGACGCGGCTAGAATCGGGGCCGCTGCGCTTGCGCACCGGCGCGATCGAGCTGTCCGATGCGATCGGCAGCGCATTGCGGCGCGCCAGCAAGATTCTCGCGGAGCATCGCACGCAGGTGGTGCTGCAGCCCAATCTGCCGATGCTCGATCTGGACGAGGTGTTGTTCGAGCAGGTTCTGTTCAATCTGCTGGACAATGCGAGCAAGTACGCACCGGCAGGTGCGCTGATCACCATCAAGGCGTGGCAGGACGGCGGCAATGTGGTCGTGCAGGTGCTTGACGAGGGGCCCGGCATTCCGCCCCCCGATCTGGAGCACGTGTTCGACAAGTTCTACCGCGTGGGCGGCGCTGATCGGCGGCGTGCCGGCACGGGGCTGGGCCTTGCGATCTGCCGCGGCTTCGTCGAAGCGATGCACGGCAGCATCGTGGCGACCAATCGCACAGACCGTTCTGGTGCAGTGTTCACCATGAAGCTGCCGGTGTTCGCGGAGGCCGAGAGGCCGACGGAGACGATCGAATGACCGAAGGCGCCGGACCGGCACGGGTTCTGGTAGTCGATGACGAACCGGCGATCCTGCGCTTCCTGCGCGCCGGTCTGGGCAGCCAGGGCTACGTGGTGATCGAGGCCATGTCGGGCCAGAATGCACTGGATGCGGTGCGGCAGCGGCGCGCCGATCTCGTGGTGCTCGATCTGGGACTGCCGGACATCGACGGCCTGGAGGTGATCCGCCGCATTCGTGACGCCGGCGCGATGCTGCCAATCATTGTGCTGTCCAGCCGGGAGAACGAGGCGGCGAAGGTGGCGGCGCTCGATCTGGGCGCCGACGATTACGTGACGAAGCCGTTCGGCATCGACGAACTGCTGGCACGGATCCGCGCGGCACAGCGGCATCGGCTACAGCAGCAGGGCGAGAGGCCGGTGTTCCGCACCGGTGATTTGACGGTCGACCTGGTGCGGCGGATCGTGACGGTGCGCGGCCAGGAGGTGAAATTCTCGCCGCGGGAGTATGATCTGCTGCGGCTCCTGGTGGCGCATGCCGGCAAGGTGCTGACGCACAACATGATCCTTCGCGAGGTCTGGGGGCCGAACACCGACGTGCAATACCTTCGTATCTACATCAGGGCGCTGCGGCAGAAGATCGAGCGCGACACCGAGAAGCCGGAATACATTCAGACCGAGACCGGTGTGGGCTACCGGTTGCGGGCACCGGAGTGATGGCGATCGGTGAGCTCATCGGCCCGGATCGGGTCGTGGTGGGGCTGCGGGTTTCTGACAAGGCACAATTGTTGCAGGACCTGGCGGGGCGGGCGGCCGCGGCGCTGGGGCTGGATCGGCGCACTGTATTCGATGCTTTGCAGGGGCGGGAAAACCTGGGATCGACAGGGCTTGGCAAGGGATTCGCCCTGCCGCATGCGCGGCTGGACGCGGTGCGCGAGCCGTTCGCGCTGTTCGCGCGGCTGGCGCGCCCGATCGACTTCGCGGCGATCGACGAGAGTCCGGTGGATCTGGTGATCCTGCTGCTGACTCCTGCGAACGGCGGCAATCAGCATCTGGCGACGCTGGCGGCGCTGTCGCGGCCGTTGCGCAATGCGGGCTTCATGCAGAAGCTGCGTCAGGCGTCTGATGCGGCGGCGGTGCATCAGTTGCTCATGAGTGGTTGATCTGCCGGGCGAGGCCGGTTGGCGAACTGGATTTGTGGTGCCGTGCGATTCCGTCTCACGACGCGTGGGCGGAGACGATGGATCGTGCGGTGAGACAGGGCAGAGGAGAAGGTGGAAACGCAGATTTGGGCAGATGTACGCAAAACACACGGATGACAGCGTGCCGCTGGATTCGTCGGCGTCACAACGGGCCGCAATTTATTGTGTTCGGCACTTGGCCCAGTCCGCGGATCAGCGCGGCGCGTCTGCTCGGTGGAGTGATCGTCCATTGATAGGAATATAAGCCTGAACAACGAAGGAAAGTCAAGCTCTATTTTCCCATCAAGTTAGGAGTGAGCACATCGAATTCCCGATGATCGCGTGACTCTCGTCACATCCGGCCTCCTGCCTCGTCGCATAGTCTCGTGCGGTCTGTAGGGAGGTGCAGTGGGTGGTCGACATGCATCATTCATTCGTCGAGGTCGGTTGGGCCAAGGAGGCCTGCGGCTACGTCGCCAGTAGCCTGGTGCTTTGCACGTTCTCGGTCACGTCGATGCAGGTACTGCGCTGTATAGGCATCGCCAGCAACATCGCCTTCATCGGCTATGCAATCATGACCAGCACGACACCCATCCTGATCCTGCACAGCCTCCTGCTGCCGATGAACATCTACCGCCTTGTCCAGATCGGACAACCCCGCAGAGGGAACCTTAGGGAAGTGATGTCATGAGCGACATGAGCTATGCTGAACGGCTACGTGAGACCATCGAACGAAAGATCAGGCTGCGCGGCGTGTTCACGTCGCGGGCTCTGATTGAAGACAACGAACGGGAGATCCGCAAGGCACACAATGCGCTGCGTGCCGTCGAGGCAACTTTAGGTCTCAGCGTACCGCCTGCCATGCGCCGGCCGGCGAACGCGGATGACGGGGTCGAAGGACAGCTTGCCGCGGCAAACTGATTGCACTATTCGCCCCAGTCGCCAAGACACGGGGCGAACCTGATTTATGCGAGCGAAACTCTTGCTTCTCCTCGGCCTCTCACTGTGCTGCCCGGGGTCGCAGAATGCGGTGAGTCAGACCGTCTCGCCCAATGCGGATCCGGGTCGACTGCGAGCCATCGTCCAGGCCGAGGCCCAAAAGGCCGGAACAAAAGCCGTCGAGTTTGGAATGTGGGTGCACGAGCGCGAGGTCCTGACGATGGCCTTGGGCAATTCGATGACCACCGTACCGGCCACTACGGCTATGCATTATCGCATCGGCGGAATCGCGGAGACATTCATGTCCACGCTGCTCCTGATGCTGGTCGAGCAGGGGCGGATAAGCCTGGACGACAAGATTTCCCGCTGGTTCCCGCAACTGCTGGGCGCCGATAAGGTGACGGTGCGTATGCTGGTGGGCAACACGGCCGGCTACATCGACTACGTGACTGTCGCCGATTTCCTGAAGCTGCAACTGGCGGAGCCGTTTAGAACCTTTACGGACGACGAATTGATCAATTACTCGGTCCGCGGAGGAAAAATGAACTTCTCGCCCGGGACAAGTCAGCAATACTCACACACGGACAACGTCATCCTGGGGCAGGTCATTCAGCGCGACACCAGGCAATCCATGAAGCAGCTGTACGACAAGAATATATTCGGACCAATGCGAATGAAGGACACGCAGTATCCGATCGATCAGGACATGCAGCGTCCTGTGCTGCATGCCTTCACGATGGATCGCAAGGTCTACGAGGATTGCACCTACTGGAACCCGTTCTGGGGTTCGACGCCAGGGCTGCCCACTTCGAACATTTATGACCTGGGTAAATGGGGCCCGATCTTCGGAACCGGCCATTTGATCTCGCCGGCGCACTTCAAGGAGCAGATCGCTCCGACCTCTGTGGGCAAAGGCAAGAACAGGCCTGATCTGTATTTTGCCTATGGGTTTGTCGTCACCAACGGGTGGCTCGTGCAAAACCCCAGCATCAACGGCTACAGCGGCGGCTTCGGCTACAACCTGGCCAATGGCGTGACGATCGCGGTCGAGGCGACCAAGAGCGAGACGGCTACAACGGACGCGTCCGCATTCGACATCCTCCGCGAGGTCGTCAAGTATGTCACGCCTGCATCGCCGATCAACTTTTGAGCGCCTCAGCGGTGGGACCGACGCCAATCGTCTGAGCGCTGGCTTGCTCCCCTGGACTGATTGAACTATCCGAGGTCAGTCCACACGAAGGAGGTCAGGTATGGAAACGAGCCGGCGGAGCGCCATGCGGTCTATTGCCGCCATCGGCCCATTGATGCTGTTGGGAGCGAAGGAGGCATTTGCGGCATCCGATGCCGCTCAGATTACCCAGAATGCCACAGCCGCACTTCACCGGCTCTACGCGGCCGACCATCGTGCAGCAGAGCTTGGGCGAAAGGCTGTTGGGGTCCTGGTGTTCCCCAAGATCGTGAAGGGCGGATTCATCTTCGGGGCGCAGGGCGGCAAAGGCGTGTTATGGGTGCATAACCATGTTGATGGCTTTTACACAATTGGTGCGGCATCGTTCGGATTGCAGGCCGGTGTGCAATGGTTCAGCTACGCGTTGTTTTTCATGGATCCTGCGGCGTTGCAGTTCCTCGACAAGAGCGACGGGTGGGCGATTGGCTCTGACCCGAGCGTGGTAGTGATCGATGCGGGTGCAGGCGCGGCGTTCGACAGCACCACGTTGTCGCACAAGGTTATCGCCATTCCATTCGGGCTAAATGGACTGATGGCAGGCTTGGCGCTGCAAGGGTCAAAGATCACGACGTACAATCCCAACGCCTGAGCCTAAATCGCGCGTGGGCAAAGGATCGGTGATCAGATGCCGTCGCTGAACTGCGGGTGATCCGCATGGGGGCATAGAGCGGTTCTTTCCCGATCGCCCTGCGGAGTTTGCGCATTTCATTCGGCGTCGCGACATAAAGGGTGTGGCCGGCGGCAATAACGCTCCTGGCGATTGCACCGGCGACCTGCACGTGGGGGTCCTCCGTGTCGTCGACAGTGGGACCACCTGCAAACCAGATGTGAGGGCAGCCGCAATGTAGGCGATGCCCTCTGCTTCATAATGCGAAAGCCTCGGCTGCGCGTCATCGAGATCGGGCTCGATATCGACAGTCACGAGGCCTTCTTTGAGCTTCTTGGCGACAGCCTCGTATCTGTCACAACCAATCCTGACGGCCTCGGCCACGAAGCGTATTTTCTGCACCTCGGGAGAATGTAGGAGGGCCATAATGTTGTCCTCAATGGCCATAGCCATCATCCGGCGATTCTTCGAAGCTTGGAACGGTCGTTGAGCCTGAGGCGTTCGACGAACTCGCAGCACCCGACGTCGTTCGCCATTGCCAGGCGCCTCCAGGTCTCGATATTTTGAGTCTCGATCAGGTCAAGGCATGTCTACGGTTGGATACCGAGGTCTTTCCTGATTTTGTTCAAACGATCGAGCATCTGGTTGCCGAGGGGAATCTCGTCGCCTTGTAGGTGGCATATGAGCGAAACACAGCGGGGACCAATGGGTCCATTTCCACCATCGGGTGCCAGGGCGCAATTTGATTTCGGGCAGTGTTCCGCACGGAGTGCAGGAAGATCGCAGAGTGGTGGGTGACCTGGGACAACATGACGGTACTCCGGTAGCTCGGGCACCTTCCGAGTGGCTGAGGGGGTGGGAGACTGGTGGCCGTGATTGACACACCTGTCGACCTGCACAACAACGCTCGCGAGGGGACGTTGGAGGGCTCGCGATGACCGAAACGCAGCCACTCGCCGGCCGCGCCGGCTGGCATGGCAAGGAGCTAGACCAATCCGGCGCCTGGATCCGTACGCTGACCGATACCCACCGTGCGGAGATCGATGCCGCACTCGCGCACGCGAAGCGTGCGCACCTGCCGCTGTTCGGTTTCGGCCGTGACGACTTCCCGCTCCCCACGACCGCGGCGATGTTGGTCGAGATCGGTGACGAGCTGGAGAACGGCCTCGGTGCAGTGCGTCTGCGCGGCCTGCCGGTCGAGCGCTACTCCGAGGGCGACGTCCGCCAGATCTTCTGGGGTCTCGGCCGTCACCTCGGCACCGCGGTGTATCAGAACGCCCGTGGCGAGATCATGGGCGAGGTGCACGATGAGACGCGGCTGTCCGACAAGACCTTTGAGCCGAGCGAAGCTGGAAGGGTCGTTTCGTCCCGCGCTCGCGCCCGTTCAGCGGGACCGCTGCGCTGGCACACCGACCGCTGCGATGTCATCGCTCTGCTGTGCGTCCGCAACGCAAAGGCCGGCGGGATCAGCAAGCTCACCAGCATCGTGACGATCTTCAACGAGATCCTGCGTCGCCGGCCTGATCTGCTGGCGCTGCTATGCCAGGACTACTGGAGCGCGCGGCCGGGGGACGAGCACGGCGTTTACGCCATGCCGGTGTTCGCCGTGCAGGACGGCAAGCTGACGTGTCAGTATTCCCGCACCTATGTGGAGCAGGCGCAGGAACGCCCGGAAGTCCCTCGCATCACCGAAGCGCAGAACGAAGCGCTGGATCTGCTTGCCGAGGTGGCGGAGGAAGTGTGTCTGTACTCGCCGTTCGAACCAGGCGATCTGCAGTTGCTGAACAACCACGTTATTTTCCATGGCCGCACGGCGTACGAGGACGACAGTGTCACGCTTCAGGAAAGACTGCTGTTCCGCCTATGGCTGTCGATGCCGAACAGCCGGCGTCTGCCGCGCGGGTTCGAAACGTTATGGGGCAGCACGGAGCCGGGGGTGCTGCGCGGCGGCGTCGCCCAGCCCACGACAGGGGCGCGGATTCCACTAAAGGCGGCGTAATTGCTGTAACAATTGTTTCATGCACAAGGCGAGACGGCGCCAATAGACCCCGCAGGTTGAACCACATCGGGGAATGTCATGCGGACTCGCAACGTGTTGCCGGTTTTGACTGCTGCGCTTTGGGTTACAGGTGCGGCGTCCGCCGCCGGTCCGCAGGATGCGACACCAACCGCTACGCCGATCAAGCATGTGGTGATCATTTTCAACGAAAACGTCTCGTTCGATCATTACTTTGCAACCTATCCGAGAGCGACCAATCCGCCGGGCGAGCCGCGCTTCATTGCGGCAGCGGGGACGCCGAGGGTCAACAATCTGGCGAATGCCAACCTGCTCAGGCGGAACCCGAACACCAATCCGGCGAACGGTCCCGATGCGGCGCTGCCTCTCCGGCTTGACCGCACGCAGGCCAATACGCAGGACCAGAACCACGCCTATACCGCCGAGCAGCAGGCCTACAACGGCGGCAAGATGGATCTGTTTCCGAAGTATACAGGCAAGGGGACCCCCGGCGGCGCCGGAGCGTTCGGCACCAAGGGGCAGGTGATGGGCTATTTCGACGGCAATACTGTCGCCGCCATGTGGCACTACGCCCAGCATTTCGCGATGAACGACAACGCCTGGACCGATACCTACGGTCCGTCCACGCCTGGCGCGCTGGAACTGATGGCGGGTCAGACCAACGGCATGAAGATCGTGGCCACCACCAAGAAGCCGTCGACGCTTGCAGCGGTGTCGTACTACATCGCGGATGGGCATGGCGGCTGGACGATGATCAACGACGTGGATCCAGGTTACGACACCTGCTCGGTGCCGGAGGACCAGGCGATGATGACCGGCAAGAACATCGGGGATCTGCTGAATGCAGTTGGTGTCACCTGGGGTGGTTTCATGGGGGGATTCAACCTGGCGACCATGAATGCAAATGGCACCACCGGATGCAAGCGCAGCACACAATCCGCGGTCGTCGGTCGGGCCGTCGTTGACTACATTCCGCACCACAACTGGTTCCAGTATTTCGCTTCCACGGCGAACCCGACGCATGCGCGTCCCAGCTCGCTGGGGGCGATTGGCCGCAGTTTGGAAGCTGACGGCAAGACGGATGATCCGGCGAACCACGAATACGATCTGCAGGACTTCTACGATGCGGTGAAGGGCGGCAACGTCCCGGCAGTGTCGTATATCAAGCTGGACGCTTACCAGGACGGCCACGCCGGCTATTCTGACCCGTTGGATGAACAGGCAGGTACGGCAACGCTGATCAACTTCATCGAGCAGCAGCCGGACTGGCAGAGCACAGCGATCTTCATCACCTGGGACAATTCGGACGGGTGGTACGACCACGCATACACCCCGCCCGTGCATGCTTCATTTGATGCGCAGGCCGATCAGCTCAACGGCCCTGGCAAATGCGGGAGCGGCACAGCGCCGCCGGGTGTCGCGGGCAAGCCGGTTAATGGGCGCTGCGGTCCGGGCACACGCATTCCGTTCCTGGTGATCTCGCCGTGGGCTCGGCCAAATCATGTTGATCATGCGCGCATCTCGCTGGCTTCGGTGGTGCGATTCATCGAGGACAACTGGCTGGAGGGCGAGCGCCTCGGCGGTGGGTCGTTCGACGCGACGGCTGGGTCCGTTGTGGGGATGTTCGATTTCAATACGACGCACCACGTTGCGGCGCTGTATTTGGACCCGGATACGGGCAATGTGCTGAAGGCGCCGCCACGCTGAGGTGGGTCGTTGTTGCTCTGGCGTTGCTCGTCGCGGTGGGGGCAGGGCAGCCTGGTCAGGGCGGCGGTGACGCTCCACGGCCCCCTCCCCCCGGCCGCCTCCCGCAAGGGGAGGGGGAGAATGTTGCGGGGGTGCGGCGGTTGCTGGAAGCGGGTCTGAACCCTTACCCGGTGCGGCTGATGCGGCCATCGGCGGCGCCTCTTTCGGCGATGGCCCGGCTGGGTGAGCGCATATTCTTCGATACTGGCCTGTCGGCCTCCGGGCAGATGGCCTGCGCTTCCTGTCATAGCCCGGCGGAGCATTATGGACCGCCGGATGACGCCCCCGGGGAGCGGCAGCGCGTCCGGGCCATACCGTCCCTGACATATCTGGAGCGGCACGCTCCGTTCAGCGTCGGTCCGGACAAGGACGAGAACGAGAACAACAGCGTGCCTTTGCAGGTCGCACTGGCGCACGGAGCGACGCGTGTGCCGAAGTCCGCGCACAATACCGCGGACTCGGCGGTCAATCTGGTGCCTCAGGGCGGTCTGTTTTGGGATGGCCGGGTGGATACGTTGCAGGAGCAGGCGCAGCAGCCGCTGCTCAACCCGACCGAGATGGCCAATGCCAGTGCCAGTGAGGTCGCCGCGAAGCTGCGGGGGCGTCCCTACGCGTCGTATTTCGCCGAACTGTTCGGCGCAGCGATTCTCGATGAGCCCAGGCTGCTCATGTCCGAAGCGATGTTCGCTGTGGCGCGCTACCAGATCGAGGCGCCGGATTTCCATCCCTACACCAGCAAATACGACTATTGGCTGGAGGGCAGGGCGCGGTTCACCCCCGACGAATTGCGAGGCTATCTGCTGTTCAACGATCCGGACAAGGCCAATTGTGGCGGCTGCCATCTGGACCGGCCTGCAGCAGACGGGACACCGCCGGTGTTCACGGACGGCCAGTTCGAGGCGCTGGGTGCGCCGCGCAACCCCTCACTGCTGGCCAACCGCGATCCCGCCTATTTCGATCTTGGGATTTGTGGGCCCTCCCGCGACGACATGCGCGACCAGACGCAGTTCTGCGGCATGTTCACCACGCCAACTTTGCGGAACGTCGCCACGCGTCACGCGTTCTTCCACAACGGAGTGTTTCGCTCGCTGCAGCAGGTGATGGACTTCTACGCCTTCCGCGACGTCGCACCGGAGAAGGTTTATCCGTACGGCCCGGACGGGCAGGTGGCAAAATACGACGACATTCCGCCGCGGTTCCGGGCGAATATCGACGTGGTGGACCCACCGTTCGATCGTAATCCAGGGGACCCACCGGCGATGACGGAGCAGGATGAGCGCGACATCATCGCCTTTCTGCGGACGCTGACGGACGGCTACCGGCTTGATCCAACGGTCGGCCCATAAGGTTTGACGAAACACAAACGGCTGCCTCAGCTTGCAATTCGGCCGCCAAGGCCCTCATCTAGGGGGTAAATCGGGGATCGAGCCAGGAGGTGCAGGTGGCTGGGTTTGAGCCATGGAGCCGTGAGCGCGGTGCCGAGATCATTGCGAGAGAAAGCGTCCGCGAAGGTGCCACGCTGCCGATCCTACACGCGTTGCAGGAGGCGTTTGGCTACATCCATGCCGAGGCGATCCGGATGATCGCTGAGACGCTAAATCTCACGCGCGCCGAGGTCCATGGGGTCGTGAGTTTTTATCACGATTTCCGCCACCATCCGCCGGGCCGGCACGTGCTGCGCCTGTGCCGCGCCGAGGCTTGTCAGTCGCTCGGGGCCGATATGCTGGCCTCGCATGTACGGCAGCGGCTCGGCGTTGAGTGGCATGACACTACCGCCGACGGGGCTGTGACGCTGGAGCCGGTGTTCTGTCTCGGCCTATGTGCGATCGGCCCTTCGGCCATGCTCGATGGCGCCCCACTTGCCCGGCTGGACAATGCGCGGATCGATGCGGCACTGGAGCGCGCGCGATGACGGTTCGGGTCTATGTTCCGCGCGATGCCGCCGCGCTGGCGCTGGGCGCGGATGCGGTCGCCTCGCTGTTGAGCCAGGCGGGCGATGTGGAGCTGGTTCGCACCGGCTCGCGCGGACTGTTCTGGTTGGAGCCGATGGTGGAGGTGGCAACCTCCGCGGGTCGCATCGCCTATGGTCCGGTAACGGTCGCGGACATTTCCAGTCTGCTGGCTGCCGGCTTGCTGGTCGGTGGTGCGCATCCACTACGTTTGGGGCGGCCGGAAGTACTGCCGTATCTGGCGAAGCAGACGCGGCTGACGTTCGCGCGGTGCGGCATCGTCGATCCACTGTCGCTCGACGACTATCGTGCGCATGGCGGGCTGAAGGGGATCGCGCGCGCGATCGAGATCGGATCGGCTGCGACGATCGAGCAGGTGACGCAGTCGGGGCTGCGCGGGCGTGGTGGTGCCGGGTTCCCGACGGGTATCAAGTGGAAGACGGCGGCCGAGGCGAAGGGCGAGCGCAAGTTCATCGTGTGCAACGCGGACGAGGGCGATTCCGGGACGTTCGCCGACCGGATGCTGATGGAGGGCGATCCGTTCGTGCTGATCGAGGGCATGACGATCGCAGGCATCGCGGTCGGCGCGACCAAGGGGTATGTGTATACACGCTCGGAGTACCCGCACGCGATCGCCACGTTCAATGCGGCGCTGGACGTCGCGCGACGCGAGGGACTGCTGGGCGCCAACGTGCTCGGTTCGTCGCATGCGTTCGATATAGAGCAGCGCGTCGGTGCCGGTGCTTATGTGTGCGGCGAGGAGACCTCGCTGCTCGACAGCCTGGAAGGCAAGCGCGGCCAGGTGCGCACCAAGCCGCCGCTGCCGGCGCACAAGGGTTTGTTCGGCATGCCGACGGTGATCAACAACGTCGTATCGCTGGCCAGTGTGCCGATCATCATGGACAAAGGCGCGGAGTTCTATCGCGAGATTGGCATGGGCCGTTCGCGTGGCACGATGCCGATCCAGCTTGCCGGCAACATCAAGTATGGTGGGCTGTTCGAGTGCGGCTTCGGCGTGACGCTCGGCGAGCTGGTGAACGACATCGGTGGTGGTACGCTGTCGGGCCGTCCGGTGCGGGCTGTGCAAGTCGGCGGCCCGCTCGGCGCGTATTTCCCGCCGGCGCTGTTCGATACGCCGTTCGATTACGAGGCGTTCGCGGCGCGCGATGGGCTGATCGGCCACGGCGGAATCGTGGTGTTCGACGATACGGTGGATCTTGCGAAACAGGCGCGGTTTGCCATGGAGTTCTGCGCCGAGGAATCGTGCGGTAAGTGCACGCCCTGTCGGATAGGCTCGGTGCGCGGCATCGAGGTGATCGACCGGATCGCGGCAGGTGAAGCGGTCGATGCGAATGTCGATCTGCTGCGCGACCTCTGCCACACCATGAAGTTCGGTTCGCTGTGCGCGCTGGGCGGATTCATTCCGTACCCGGTGATGAGCGCGCTGGACCACTTTCCCGAGGATTTTCGCCCCGTGCGCCGCGAGGCCGCGGAATGACTCGCCCTCCCGTCATGGCGATGGCGGGGTTGCGTAGGAGAGACGACGAATGCCGCTGATTCAGGAAATCGATTACGGAACGCCGGAGAGTTTGTCGACCGAGCAGGTTACGCTGACGATCGACGGGCAGCAGGTCACGGTTCCCGCCGGCACTTCGATCATGCGTGCCGCGATGGAGGCCGGCATTCGGATTCCGAAACTCTGCGCGACCGATTCGCTTGATGCGTTCGGCTCCTGCCGCGTGTGTCTTTGCGAGATCGAGGGCCGTGGGGGCACGCCGGCGTCCTGCACCACGCCGGTCGCGGCGGGGATGAAGGTTTCTACCACCAGCGAGCGCGTGCGTCGCGTGCGCCGCGGTGTTATGGAACTTTACCTGACCGATCATCCGCTGGACGGCTTCACGTCGCCGGTCGCCGGCAACAGCGAATTCCAGGAGATGGCCGGGCTGATCGGCGTGCGCGAGGTGCGCTATGGCCAGAACGGCGTCAACCACCTGCATGCCGAGATCGACGCATCCAATCCTTACTTCCAGTTCGATCCGGCGCGTTGCATTGTCTGCTCGCGTTGCGTGCGTGCCTGCGAGGAAACCCAGAACACCTTCGCGCTGACCATCGAGGGGCGTGGCTTTGCGTCCAAGGTCGCGGCAGGCGCCGGCGAGCCGTTCCTGACCAGCGAGTGCGTGTCCTGCGGCGCGTGCGTGCAGGCCTGTCCGACCGGCTCGCTGCTCGAAAAGACGGTGATCGAACTTGGTCAGCCCGAGCATTCGGTGATCACCACGTGCGCTTATTGCGGCGTCGGCTGCAACTTCAAGGCCGAGATGCAGGGCGACACCGTGGTGCGCATGGTGCCGTGGAAGGACGGGAAGGCGAACCACGGACATTCGTGCGTCAAGGGCCGGTTTGCCTGGGGCTATGCCAACCATCGGGACCGCGTCCTCACGCCGATGATGCGCGAGAAGATCACAGATCCCTGGCGCGAAGCGACGTGGGAAGAGGCGATCGGCCGCGTCGCATCCGAGTTCAGGCGCATTCAGGCGACGGCCGGCAAGGATGCAATCGGCGTCATCACCTCGTCGCGCTGCACCGACGAAGAGACGTATCTCGTGCAGAAACTGGCGCGTCAGGTATTCGGCAACAACAATACCGACACCTGCGCGCGCGTCTGCCATTCTCCGACGGGCTACGGACTGAGCACGACATTTGGCACCTCGGCTGGCACGCAGGATTTTGATTCGGTCGAGCAGGCCGACGTCATGCTGCTGGTCGGCGCCAACCCGACTGACGGCCATCCGGTGTTCGCCTCCCGCATGAAGAAGCGGCTGCGGCAGGGGGCGAAGCTCATCGTCGTCGATCCGCGCCGCATCGACCTGGTGCGCATGCCGCATGTCGAGGCAGCCTATCACCTGCCGCTGCGGCCCGGCACCAACGTCGCGGTGCTAACTTCGCTGGCGCATGTGATCGTCACCGAAGGGCTGGTGAATGAGGACTTCGTACGCGAGCGTTGCGACTGGGAAGCGTTCCAGGACTGGGCGCGGTTCGTGGCCGAAGAACGCAACAGCCCCGAGGCGGCGGCAAAGGTCAGTGGCGTGCCGGCGCAGACGATACGCGATGCGGCACGGCTCTATGCCAAGGCGCGCAATGGCGCGATCTACTACGGGTTGGGCGTGACTGAGCACAGCCAGGGCACCACCGCGGTGATGGCACTGGCGAACTTGGCGATGGCGACCGGCAATATCGGCCGACCGGGCGTCGGCGTGAACCCGCTACGCGGACAGAACAACGTGCAGGGAAGCTGCGACATGGGCTCCTTCCCGCACGAGTTGCCCGGCTATCGGCACATCGCCAATCCGGCGGTGCGCGCGATCTACGAGAGCGAGTGGGGCGTTGCGCTGGATCCGGAGCCGGGATTGCGCATACCAAACATGATCGACGCGGCGCTGGATGGCTCGTTCAGGGGTATCTACATCCAGGGCGAGGACATCGTGCAGTCCGATCCCGACACCAAGCACATCACCGCCGGTCTGGCGGCGATGGAGTGTGTCGTAGTGCACGACCTGTTCCTGAACGAGACCGCGAACTACGCGCACGTGTTCCTGCCGGGCTCCACCTTCCTCGAGAAGGACGGCACCTTCATCAACGCCGAGCGCCGCATCAACCTGGTGCGCAAGGTGATGTCGCCGCGTGCCGGTTTTGCGGACTGGGAGGTGACGCAGGAAATCGCCCGTGCGATGGGGCTGGAGTGGAACTACACGCACCCGTCGCAGATCATGGACGAGATCGCCCGCACAACGCCGACCTTCGCAGGTGTGTCGTTCGCGAAGCTGGAGCAAGGGTCTGTCCAGTGGCCCTGCAACGACAAGGCGCCGGATGGCACGCCGGTAATGCACATTGGCGGCTTCGTGCGCGGCATGGGCAACTTCTGCATCACCGAATATGTTCCGACCGACGAGAAGGTTGGGCCGCGGTTCCCGCTGCTACTGACCACGGGGCGAATCCTGTCGCAGTACAACGTTGGCGCGCAGACCCGGCGGACGGAGAACGTCGTGTGGCACCACGAGGACGTGCTGGAAATCCATCCGCACGACGCCGAGGAACGCGGCGTGCGCGACGGTGACCTGGTGCGGCTGGCGTCGCGGTCAGGCGAGACGACGTTGCGCGCGCAGATCACTAGCCGTGTGGCACCGGGAGTAGTATATACGACCTTCCACCATCCGGCGACTCAGGCGAACGTGGTTACCAGTGACTACTCGGACTGGGCGACCAACTGTCCGGAATACAAGGTGACCGCGGTGCAGGTGTCGCCTTCGAATGGACCGAGCGAGTGGCAGGAAGAATATCGCGAACTCACCCAGCGCAGCCGCCGCATCGAGGCTGTGCCGGCCAAGTGACAGAGCCCGCCCCCCTCCGCAGTGTCGTGCGCACCGCCTGGCGCGGTGAAGCAGCGACGCGCGGTGCTCGCGCGATCCCGGAGGAGACGCCCATCGCGCTCACCTATAACCGCAGCGCCTATGCGGTGATGCTCGCGACGCCGGCGGATCTGGAGGATTTTGCACTGGGCTTCAGCCTCACCGAAGGCATCGTGCAATCCGCCGCAGAGATCGACGAGTTGGAAGTCGTGCCTGTGGAGACGGGTATCGAGCTCCGTATGTGGCTTGCGCCGGAACGGGCCGACTCGATAACGCAGCGCCAGCGCCGTCTGGCCGGCCCGAGCGGCTGCGGGCTATGCGGACTGGAAAGCCTGGCGGATGCCGTGCGCACGCCGCCTCGTGTCTCCTCAGCTGCGCGATTCGACCCTGCTGCCATTCACACCGCGATGGCGGCCCTTCCCGCCGCGCAGAAACTGAACCAGCAGACGCGCGCGGTTCACGCCGCCGCCTTTTGGCATCCGCAGCGAGGTCTCGTAGCACTGCGCGAGGACGTCGGCCGGCACAACGCGCTCGACAAGCTTGCCGGTGCCCTGGCGCGCGATGGCGTCGTGGTGGCGGAAGGACTGCTGCTGTTGTCGAGCCGCATCTCGGTCGAAATGGTGCAGAAGGCGGCGATGCTCGGCGCACCCGTCGTGGTCGCCGTTTCCGCGCCGACCGCGCTCGCGGTGCGCATTGCCGAAGAGGCTGGCATTACCTTGGTCGGCATCGCCCGTGCCGACGGCTTCGAAGTGTTCACCTATCCCGAGCGCATCGTCGCGCAGCAGGTGCAGGATGTCGCCTGACAAGCTGGCCTATATGGCCAACCAGATCGGCAAGTACTTCGCGCATCAGAAGCACGATCAGGCAGTTGCCTCGATTGCCGATCATCTGCGGAAATTCTGGGACCCCAGAATGCGCGGTACCATCCTGGCGCAATACGACACGGTGAAGGGGCAGCTTGATCCGCTGGTCCAGCAGGCAGTTGAACAATTACGGAAAGCTGACCTAAGCTCGTAACGCGAGCGTGATTGAGTGATCGCGCTTGCCCAAAGTGAAATAACTCTGGGAGCAAGCGGTTCATGAGCTCAACGACATTGTCTGGCCGTGCGCCTGGCCTGCTCAGTCGCGAGCGCACCATAGCAGGAATGGGTTTTAGCCGCTGGATGGTGCCGCCTGCCGCGCTCTGCGTGCACCTGTGCATCGGCCAGGCCTACGCGTTCAGCGTGTTCAACCTGCCGATGACGCGGCTGATCGGGATCACGCAGTCCGCCCCCGACGACTGGAAACTCACCGATCTCGGCTGGATCTTCAGCATCGCGATCTTCGTCCTCGGCTTCTCCGCCGCGCTGTTCGGCCGTTGGGTGGAGGAAGGCGGACCGCGCCGGGCGATGTTCACTGCCGGGCTGTGCTGGGCCGCAGGCTTTTTCCTTTCTGCCCTCGGCGTCTACATCCACAACATCTGGCTGGTCTATCTCGGCTACGGTGTAATCGGCGGGTTAGGTCTTGGCATCGGCTACATTTCACCCGTGTCCACGCTGATCAGATGGTTCCCGGATCGGCCCGGCATGGCGACCGGCATGGCGATCATGGGCTTCGGCGGTGGAGCTTTCATCGCCTCGCCGCTGTCGGTGTGGCTGATGCGGCAGTTCTCCACGGACACGCATGTCGGTGTCGCCGAGACGTTCATTGTGCTCGGGGTGGTTTATTTCTGCTTCATGATGGTGGGCGCCGCGATTGTGCGTCTGCCGCCGCCCGGGTGGGTACCGGTAGGCTACGTCGCGCCGACAGAGTCGAGCAAGCTCATCACCACGCAGAACGTGTTCGTCTATCAGGCGCTGAAGACGCCGCAGTTCTGGCTGATCTGGTGGGTGCTGTGCCTCAATGTCACTGCGGGCATCGGCGTGCTCGGCCAAGCATCGGCGATGAGCCAGGAGATGTTTCCCGGCAAGATCACGGTCACCGCGGCGGCCGGCCTGGTGGGCCTGATGAGCCTGTTCAACATGGGCGGGCGCTTCTTCTGGGCATCTGTATCCGACTACATCGGGCGCAAGAGCACGTACTTCGTGTTCTTCGTGCTGGGCTTCATTCTGTATTCGGCGGTTCCTTACACCGGAGCGGCCGGCAACGTGGCACTGTTCGTGCTGTGCTTCTGCATAATCATGAGCATGTACGGCGGCGGCTTCGCCACCGTGCCGGCTTATCTGCGCGACATGTTCGGCACGCGTTATGTCGGTGCGATCCACGGACTGCTGCTTACCTCCTGGTCGATGGCGGGCATTTTCGGGCCGGTGCTGGTGAACTATATCCGGCAGTACAATGTCGAGCACGGCGTCGCGAAGGCCGCTGCGTACAACGTTACGCTGTACGTCATGGCGTTTCTGTTGATCATTGGATTCTTCTGCAACCTGTTCGTGCAGGCCGTAGATGAGCGGCATCACATGAAGCACGAGGACGCCGATGTTATGGGCATGGCGGACTGAAGGAGCAGGTCATGACAGGCACGACAACACCGCTGCATCTGGCGCTCGCCTGGGGTTTCGTCGGTGTCCCGCTCGCCTGGGGTGTGGTTCAGACGCTGCTGAATGCGCTGAAGCTGTTTCAGTAGCGGGCGCGCCAGATAGCCGGCCATTCGACGGAAGGGGACGTAAGGAGTTACGCTGCAGTCAGCTCCGGCTGCACGATGCCGAGGAGGCGCGCCTGCAATGGGGCGTCTGCCTCCAATGCGCGCGCGCTGCCTTCGTAGGCGATCTGTCCGTTGACTAGCACATAGGCGCGATCGACGATTGGCAGTACGGTTTCGGCGTGGTGTTCCACGATGATCATGGCGACGCGTCCGCGCAGGCGCACCAGCGCGTCCATCACCTCCTGCACGACAGCAGGGGCCAGGCCCTCGAACGGTTCGTCGAGCAGGATCAGCCGGCTGGGTACGGTCAATGCGCGGGCGATCGCGAGCATCTGACGCTCGCCGCCCGACAGGCTTTCCGCACGCGCGCGCTGCAAGATCTTCAGTTTCGGAAACAGTGCGAAGATCTCGTCGAACGATGCGCCGCCGGGACGCGCGGCCAGGCGCAGGTTCTCCATCACCGTCAGGTTGGGGAACAGGCGGCGTCCTTCCGGCACGATCGAAATGCCCAGTCGGTTGATCTCGTAATGCTTCGCGTGCGTGATATCGGTGCCGTCCATCGTGATCCGGCCTGCAGTTTTCTGCACAGTGCCGGTGATCGCGCGCAGCATCGTGGTCTTGCCGACGCCGTTGCGTCCAAGCAGCGCCACCGCCTCGCCGTCATGCACCACCAGATCGACATCGGTCAGCACCAGGCTGCCGGCATAGCCGCCGCGCACCTGCGCAAGCTCCAACAGTGGCTTCGCGCCAGCAGGCCGCACGATGTCGGGTCGCACCGTCGGCATCGGGCCACCTGCGCGCGTCGTCCCCATATAGGCCGTGATCACATCCGGATTGGCGGCGACCTCGGCCGGCTTGCCATCAGCGATCACGCGACCCTGGTGCAGCACCGTGATGCGATCCGACAGCGCGAGGACGCGATCGATGTCGTGCTCGATCAGCAGCACGGCATGCGTCGTGGCGAGTTGGCGGATCAGCGCGCCGACCACCTCGCGGTCGGCTTCCGCCAGACCCGCCAGGGGTTCGTCGAGCAGCAGCAGTTTCGCGTCCGTGGCCAGCGCGATGGCGATCTCAAGCAACCGCTGCTCGCCATGCGACAGATTGGCGCAGGGCTCGGCCGCGCGATCCTCCAGTCCCACAGCGGCCAGCAGCGACCACGTGCGGGCATTGATCGCCTCGATCGTGTAGGTATCTCGCCACAGGCTGTTCTGTAACGGGCTGCGGGCCTGCACGGCGACACGCACGTTCTCGAACGTCGTCAGATTGCGGAACACGCTGAGGATCTGGAACGAACGGCCGAGGCCGAGGCGAATGCGGCGGTGCACCGGCAGGTGCGCGATGTCCTGGCCGTTGAATACGATCTGGCCGGCATCTGCACGGAGCAGTCCGGTGAGCATGTTGAACAGCGTCGTTTTGCCGGCGCCGTTCGGGCCGATCAGGCTGTGCAGCCGGTAAGGATGCACAGCGAGCTGCACATCCGCCGCGACGACCAGTGAGCCGAAACGTTTGTGCAGACCGCGCACTGTGAGGATCGGCTGGTCCGCATGCATGGCGCGTTGCTCGGTGTCACGAAATGGTGCGATGTGCCCGGGGCGAGGAGGAACGCCGGAACGCACCAGCGTCCAGCGTTGTTCGCGTCGCAGCAGGCGCTGCACCGCGCCTTGGATCCCTTCCGGGGACAGCAGGGCGAACAGGATAATGATCGGCGCGAACATCAGCCACCAGCTTTCGGTGATCGCGCTTAACCGGTCCTGCAACAGGGTGAAGGCGATCGCGCCCCACAGCGGGCCGAGGAACTGATGCACGCCGCCGAGCACAGTCATCAGCAGCGCGTCGCCGGCGTGCTGCCAGCCGAGATTGTCGGCGTAGGCGCCACGCAGCATCAGTGCGAGCAGCGCTCCGGCGTAGCCGACCATGCCGCCCAGAATGACGAAGGCCTCGAACTTCAGGCGGAAGGTGGAATAGCCGAGACTTTGCATGCGCTGTTCGTTGTCGCGCAGTGCCTGGAGTGCGCGACCAAATGGCGCGTGGGCGAGGCGCCACAGCAGCCACATGGCGCCGGTCACGGTCAGCACGGTGAAAATGTGGAAGGACCAGTCGCTGACGAGCCATGGGCGGGGGACACCCTGCAAACCGTTCTCGCCACCGGTGAGGTCGGTCCATTTGTAGGCGATTTCGAAGGCGATCTGGGAAAACGCCAGTGTGAGCAAGGAGAAATACAGACCGCGTCGACGTAGGATGATCAGTGCAATTGCCGCGGCCAGCAGCAGCGAGAACGCGACCGCGAACAGCAGCGACGCGGCTTCGTTGTGGAGGAAGCCGCGCATCGATATCGCCACGGCGTAGCTGGCGCAGCCGAAGAACACCGATGCGCCGAATGGGACCAGGCCGGTGTAGCCGACCAGCAGATTCACGCCCGCGCCGTACAGGGTGTAGATGGCGATCTGGGTGATCAGGCTGACCGGTGCACCGATCGCATCCCAGGCAATCGTCAGTGCGACCAGGACGAGCAGGATCCATAGGATTGGATGGCGGAGGGCGGTCACGGCGCGGCCCCTCCCCTTGGTTTCTCTGCAGCAAAGGCGGGGCTCATTCGAAGCGCTCCCAGCGTTCGCCGAGCAGGCCACGCGGGCGAACCAGTAAGACTGCGGCCATGAACACGTACATCATTGCGTTGGCCGCGTCGGGCTGGAACTGAATGGTCAGTGCGGTTACCACGCCGACCAGCAGTCCGGCGATCACCGCGCCGGCGAATGAGCCGAGACCGCCGATCACCACCACGACGAACGCCGGCATGATGGCGTTCTCGGACATCGACGGGATCACCGTCCATAACGGTGCGGCCAGCACGCCCGCGATGCCGGCGAGACAGCAGCCGAGGCCGAACACCGCGGTGAGCACGCGCGGCAGGCGGATGCCGAGCAGGCCCACCATTTCCGGATCGCGCGAACCTGCGCGCAGGATGCGGCCATACGGCGTGAACTGCATGAACGCCCACAGCGCGATCAGCAGCACCACTGTCGTGAGGAACACGGTCAGACGATACTTGGTGATCAGCACCGGTCCCCAGAGGTAGATGCCTGAGAGGAATGGCGGCTGGCTGAAGGGCTGGCCGATGCCGCCGTAGACCAGTCGCAGCAGCGCCTCGATCATCAATGCCAGCGCGAAGGTGATGATCAGGCTGATCAGCGGTTCCTTGTCGTAGAGTTGGCGGATTATCGTCTTTTCCACCACCATGCCGACGGCGCCGACCAGCAGCGGTGCCAGTAGCACGCCGGGCCAGCCGAGGTATTGGTACATCGTCAGGGCGAAATACGCGCCGAGCGCGAAGAAGTTGCCGTGCGCGAAGTTCACGATGCCCAGCAAGCCGAAGATGATCGACAGGCCGATCGCGATCAGCACATAGAGGCCGCCGAGCACGAGCCCGGCGGCCACCTGCGAAAGTATGACATCCAGCACGATGCGATCAGGTCATGTGGCAGCCGTTGGCCATTGGATCGCCGAAGACCTTTTCCAGATCGGCCAGGTTCTCCGGCACGACGCCCTTGACGTCGAAGTAGTCCCACTTGTCGGTGATCTTTGGCTTCGCCTGCACCACCAGGTTGCGTAGCAGCATCTGGTGGTCGCCCTTGCGCCAGTAGTATGGGTTGGTCGCCGAGCCGCCCTTCCAGCTTTCCAGACCCTTGATGATCGCGTCGGTTTCGGTGGACTTCGCCAGCTCGATCGATTCGAACAGCGACTTGGCGGCGATCCAGCCCATCCATGCCTTGTCGGCCGCCGGCTTGCCGTATTTCTTCTGATAGGCGGCAGCGAAGACCTTTTCCTCTGGCGGATTGTTCGGATTATTGTACCACCACAGCGCAGTGTAGAGCCCGGTTGCCGCGTCGGGGCCGACCGCCCAGATGTCGGTGTCGCCGATGGCGATCTCGCAGATCGGGATCGAGCCCTTCATGCCCATCTCGTTCCACTGCTTCAGGAAAGTGGACAGATCGCCGGCCGGCACGCCGCCGAGGATCATGTCCGGTTTCGCCTGGCGGATCTTGAGAATGAACGAGCTGTAATCTGGCGTGTTCAGCGGCACGACATCGTCGCCGGCGATGGTGCCGCCGGCCTGCGCGAGAATCTGCTTGAACGATCTCGCAATGTCCTGGCCGAACGCGTAGTTCGCCGTGAGGAAATACCACTTCTTGCCGTAGCCCATGATGTAAGGTGCGAACATCGCTGCCTGCACCGCCACGGGAGTGTTCAGCCGGAACGTGTAGTGATTGCAATTCTTGCCGCTCATGTCGGTGGCGGCGGCGTTGTTGCAGACGAACGGGACCTTCAGTTGCGCCGCGGTGGCCTGCTCGGCCAGGCCGTTGGAGCTGAGCGAGCCGCCGAGGATCGCTGCAACCTTGTTCTCCTGAACCAGCTTTTGCATGTTCTGCTGCGAGCCTTGCGGCGAGGGTTCGTCCAGCCAGATCAGCTCCGCCGGTTGGCCCATGATCTTGTTGCCGCGTTCCTCCAGCGCCAGGTAGGTGCCATTCGCCAGATATTCGGTCTGCGCGGCTATGTCGCCGGTCTTGGCGAGCAGCAGGCCGATCTTGATTGTGTCAGCAGCGACCGCATTGCCGATGAAGGGCCTGGCGAGCGGTGCCGCGGCAATTGCTGCGGCGCCCAGCAGCGCCCGACGACGCGGCACGGCCAGCCCTGATCTGGTGGCAGACATGTATCCTCCCGTTGGTCACTGCGATTCCGTAACCGCCTACCTATTCTGCCGCGGCTTGGCAAGTGCGTGCGTATCGCAGGAGCGCATCGTCCGCCACGGGCTCAATCGGCCGGAAGTCGCGATGCGCGATCCAGTCAGGGCGGGTCGGAGTGCGGATATAATTGGAGACCGCATTAAGCGTCAGATATACGATCTTCCGCGGATAGGGCGTGATGTTGCCGGCGGATCCGTGCACCAGGTTGCCGTGAAACATCAGCACAGCGCCTGGCTTGCCGGTCGGTGTGATGATGCCGCCTTGGCGCACCAGCCTTTCGACGGTTGCATTGTCCAACGTCCATAACGGATAGGACGTGGTCGATGTATCGTGCCCCGCCTTCAGCACGCCTTCCTTGTGACTGCGCGGCACCAGCATCAGTGGACCATTGATCGGAAACACCTCATCGACGAACACCGCAATGTTCATCGCCCGCGGCTCCGGCATGCCGTCGTCACGCGCCCAGGTGCCGTAGTCCTGGTGCCACTGCCACACCTCGCCGTCGAACGCCGACTTCGCGTTGATCTTGAACTGGTGCATGTAGAGCTGGTCGCCGAACACCTGTTCGACGGGACGGATCAGGCGCGGATGCGCGCCTAGCAGACGGAACGCCTCGTTGTAGGTATGCGCGGCAAATGCCGTGCGCGGCGAGCCGGACTTCTCGCGCCAGATCTCCTGGCGATCGGTGCGGAAGATCGCCACCGCCTCGTCGCGCAGAACCGCCATCTCCTCGGCTGAAAACAGGTCAGGCAGGAACAGGTAGCCTTCCTTGTCGAACTGCTGAAGCTGCTGCTTGCTGAGCGTCATCGCAAAACCCTCCGCTCACGTGGCGAGATAACCGCCATCGACATAGAGTTCAGCCCCGGTGATGTACGACGCCTCGTCCGAGGCTAGGAACAGCACGGCATTGGCGACCTCGTCGATCTCGCCGGCGCGACGCAACGGCACGCCTTGCAGCATCTTCGCCCGCACCTCGGGATCAGCCGTCGCGCCAGACGTGCGCATTGGCGGCATCAATCCGGGATGCACCGAATTGGCGCGGATGCCATCGCGGCCGAACTGCACCGCCGTGGATTTGGTCAGCGTGCGCACCGCGCCCTTCGACGCGTTGTAGCCCATGTGCGTCATCGTCTGCCCGGTCACGCCGGAGATCGACGACAGATTTACGATCGATCCGCCACGGGATTGCTTCATCGCCAGCACGGCGTGCTTGGTGCCCAGGAACACACCGCGCGAGTTCACCGCCATGAGCCTGTCCCAGGCGTCGGTGTCCAGCATGTCGGCAACCGCGCTGCCACTGATGCCGGCATTGTTCACCAGGATGTCGAGCTTGCCGTATTTCTGCACCGTCGCGTCGACCACGGCCTTCCAGTCATCCTCGCTGGTCACGTCGAGGCGCATGAACTCGGCGGACCCGTTGGCACGCGTGATTTCGGCGGCGACCTGGCGACCCTCTTCCTCCAGCATGTCGGCGATCACCACCCTGGCACCTTCCTTGGCGAAGCGGCGCGCTGTCGCGGCCCCCATGCCGGAGGCCGCGCCGCTGACGATTGCCACCTTTCCTTCGAGGCGCATGATCCCATCCCTCCCGAACCATAGGTTGCCGATCAGGCTGCCACGGGTGGCCCGGCTTGGCTACCGGCGTGGGACGTTGCACGATACAAGGTGGCGAGACGTGGAGAACAGGTAAATGGCCCATCGCGGCATGAAGTTTGGCATCTTTTTGGCACCGTTCCATCGTGTGGGGGAAAACCCGACACTGGCGATCAATCGCGATGTCGAATTGCTCGAGTGGCTGGACTGGCTTGGCTACGACGAAGCATGGATCGGCGAACATCATTCCGCCGGCTGGGAACTCATCGCGTTGCCCGAGTTGATCATCGCCGCCGCTGCCGAACGCACCAAGCACATCAAGCTGGGCACCGGCGTCACCAGCCTCCCCTACCATCATCCGTTCATGGTGGCGCAACGCTTCGTGCAACTCGACCACATGACGCGCGGCCGCGCGATGATGGGCTGCGGTCCCGGCGCGCTGACGTCCGATGCCTACATGCTCGGCATCGAGCCCAGCACCCAGCGTCCGCGGATGCTGGAGGCGATGGACGCGATCATGCGGCTACTCAAGTGCGAAGAGCCGGTCACCATGAAGACCGACTGGTTCGAGATGCGCGATGCGCGGTTGCATCTCGCGCCGTATACCGACCCGCATTTCGAGATCGCGGTGGCCAGCACGATCACGCCGTTCGGCATGATTGCAGCGGGCACGCATGGCGTGGGCGTGCTGTCGATCGGCGCTGGATTGCCGGGCGGTCCCGAGGCGTTGGCTAGTCAGTGGAAGATCGCCGAGGAGGCCGCAGCGAAGAACGGCAAGACCATGGACCGCAAAAACTGGCGTGTCGTGGTCAATGCACACATCGCCGAGGACGATGAGCAGGCGCTGCGAGAGGTGCAAAAGGGCGAGCGGATCGAGACTGTCACATACTTCGAGGACACGCTGGGCCGCCCGCCCGGGCGTGCCGATGATCCTCTGCGTGACGGCGTGAAGATGGGCACGACTCTGGTCGGTTCACCGGATACGGTTGCGAAGGGGATCCACCAACTGCTGAAAAACAGTCATGGTGGGTTCGGCGGCGTTATGTTCCGCGCGCATGAGTGGGCAACGCGTGAGCAGACGCTCCGCAGCTACGAGCTGTTCGCGCGCTATGTGATGCCGCAGTTCCAGGGTTCGCTGACGTCGATTGTCGGCTCCAGCACCTGGGCGAGAGAGAACCGCACGCAGGTCTTCGGCTCGACGGTGGACGCCGTGCGGCGCGCGTTCACCGACTTCGGCCACTCGGCTCCCGAAGAGGCGATCCGCGCGCGCACCCTCGGCGCGCGGGATCTGGATGCGGCGAAGTAGCCGGGTTATGCCCCGGCGACGCCGGGCGGCTACGGGATGACAGCGGCCAACACCTATGTCGGCCAGCCAATCGCACGCATCGAGGATCTTCGGCTGCTTCGTGGCCAAGGACAGTTCGTCGATGACCTTCGCCTTGCCGGTATGCTGCACGCTGCGATCCTGCGCAGTTCCGTCGCGCACGGGCGACTGGTTCGCATCGACACGGCGCCCGCGCTGACGCAGCCGGGCGTCGTCACCGTCATTACCGCGGCGGACATCGGCAGCCCGCTGCCTACCATCCCGCTGCGCCTGGCTCCGTTGATCGATCTGGTGCCCTACGAACAGCCGGTGATCGCCAGCGGCAAGGTCCGCTACGTCGGCGAGCCCGTCGCGGTCGTCATCGCCGAATCCTCCGCGATCGCCGAGGATGCGCTGGACCTGATCGAGCTTGACATTGAAGCCTTGCCGCCGTGCGTCGATACGAAGACAGCGGCTTCGAACCGGTCGCTGCTGTTTGAGGAAGCGGCAACCAACCTTGCCTTGACCTACACGGCGGTACTCGGTGACGCCGACGCAGCCTTCGCGGCGGCGACGGCCGACGACTGCCTGGTACGCCGCGAGCGGTTCGCGACCCAACGCCACACCGCCACCACCATGGAGACGCGCGGCTTGGCGGCGACGTGGGACAGCAGCAAGGAGCACCTCACCGTCTATGGCGCCGCCAAGGTGCCGTTTGCCTCTCGCGCCATCCTGGCTCGTCAAATGGGTCTGCGTGAATCGGCGATCGACCTGATCGAAGGCGATGTCGGCGGCGGGTTCGGCATGCGCGGCGAGTTCTATCCAGAAGACTTCCTGATCCCGTTCACCACCCGCCACCTCAATCGTCCGGTGAAGTGGATCGAAAGTCGTCGCGAACACCTGCTCACCTGCAATCACGCGCGGGAATTCGATGCCGAGTTAGAACTGCTATGCAGGCGGGACGGAACCATTGTGGCCGTTCGTGGCAGCATCAGTGGCAACATCGGCGCCTACATCCGTGCAAACGCGACCATCGCTCCGCGTAAGGTCGCGCTAATGTTCTCCGGTCCCTATCGCATCCCCAACATCCACATCGAATCGTCGATGCTGGTGACCAACAAGACGCCAAGCGGCACCTATCGTGCACCCGGCCGTTTCGAAGGCGACTTTTTTCGCGAGCGGCTCTTCGACATTGTCGCCGACGATCTCGGCATCGACGCGGTCGCATTCCGTCGCCGCAACCTGATCGCCAGGCACGAACTGCCGTACAGACTGGCCGTCCTCACGCCGGTATTGCAGGAGGAAGAGCTCGACTGCGGCGATTACTTCCAGACGCTGGATCGCTGTCTCTCGGAATTCGACTGGGCAGAAATGTCCAGGCTTAATGGCAGGCTGATCGACGGGCGATATCACGGCATCGGCCTCGCCTGCTTCGTCGAAGGCGGCGCCGTCGGCCCGCGCGAAAACGCGCGCATCGTGATCGAAAGCAATGGCACGGTCTCGGTCTATGTCGGCTCCGCTATCGTCGGCCAAGGGCTGGAAACCATTTGTGCGCAAATCGCTGCCGATGCACTGGAGGTGCCGATGGAACAGATCACGGTCTTCCATGGCTCCACGACTCACCTGCACGAAGGGTTCGGTTCGTTCGCCTCGCGCTCGACCGTGATGGGTGGCTCCGCCATCATAGCCGCCGCGGCGAAGCTGAAGCAGGTGATCCGCACCGCCGCTGCCTTGCGCCTGAATTGTGCGGCCGAAGACATCGTCCTGGAGGCGGGTTTGGCCACCTCGCCGGACGGCAACGCCATCCGCTGGGCGGACCTGGCAATTGAGCACCGACATGCTGACGGCACATACGCGAACACGCGGCGCACCTACCCCTATGGTACGCATGCAGCACACGTCGCCGTCGATCCGACGACCGGGCGCGTGGACATCGTCGACTACGTCGCGGTGGGCGATGTCGGACGCATCGTCAACCCAATGACGCTGAAAGGGCAGATCGTTGGCGCCATCGTGCAAGGCCTAGGGGGCACCTTCCTGGAACATCTCGTCTATGACGAGACAGGCCAGCTCCTCACCGGTTCGCTCGCAGACTACGCACTGCCGACGGCTGCCGACTTTCCCAACATCCGGGTGTTCGACATGGAGGAATATCCATCGCCGAATAATCCGCTTGGCGCCAAGGGAGCCGGTGAAGGAGGCATCGTGCCGGTTGCTGCCGTCATCGCGAGCGCGATCGCATCGGCGATCGGGATACAGCCGAAGTCGCTGCCGCTATCACCCCCGAGGGTCTGGGAGCTGATGAACAATGGTGGAATCAGTGAAACGAACCCGCGAAGGCGGGGCGAAGCAATTCTGAGGTGAGTGCGCAGCATCATCGGGACCGCTTCGTCGCTGCGTGCCTCACAATGACACGCGAACGAGTCCAATTTCATTGATGGCGACACTAAGCTGCCTTTGCCAGTGACAGCGCCTGCCAGACACTTTCCGGCGTGGCGGGCATGTCGATGTGGGTTACGCCATCGACTGACAGAGCGTCGATGATGGCGTTGATCAGCGCCGGCGGACTGCCAACAGAGCCTGCTTCGCCGGCACCCTTCACGCCGAGCGGGTTGGACACGCTCGGCACTTCGATAAGATCGACCTCGATGTCAGGGAAATCGGCGGCGCGCGGCAGCGCATAGTCCATGAAGCTGCCGGTCACGAGCTGGCCGGAGGCGTCGAAGCTGGTGCGCTCCAGCAGGGCTTGGCCGAGCCCTTGTGATACGCCGCCGTGCACCTGGCCGCGCACGATCATCGGGTTCACCGTCTTGCCGAAGTCGTCGCACACGCGGTAGCGGACGATTTCGACCATGCCGGTCTCCGGGTCCACTTCCACTTCGGCCATGTGGCAGCCGTTCGGGAAGGTGTGCTCGGCGACATTCACCACTTCCGCCGCATCGAGTGTGCTGGCCGGTTCGCCGGCAGCAACCTTCTGTCGCTGTGTGGCGGCGAGCGTGATGATGTCTATGCCGCGGTCGGTGCCGACGATGGAGAACCTGCCGTCGGCGAATGCGATATCCGCAGAAGCCGCCTCCAGCGCTTCGGCCGCCGCAAGTTTGCCCTTGTCGATCACCGAGTCCGCCGTGATCAGAATGGCCTGCCCCTCGGAATAGAGGCTGCGCGATCCGCCAGTACCGCCGCCGACCGGGATGGTGTCCGTGTCGCCCTGACGCACACGGATCTTCTCGCCGTCGATACCGAGACGCTGAGACGTAAGCTGGATATACGCGGTCTCGTGCCCCTGACCGGTCGATTGCGTGCCTACATAAACATCGACAAAGCCATCTTCGGCGAAACGGATTTCCGCCCGCTCAGTGGGATCGCCCATGGTGACTTCGAGATAATAGGCCAGGCCAATGCCACGCCGTTTGCCGCGCCGCGCGGCCTCCGCACGTCGGGCGGCGAACCCGGCATAATCCATCCGCGTGAGCGCCGCATCGAGCACGGTTGCGAAGTCGCCGGCATCGTAGGTCTTGCCGACGGGCGTGGCATGCGGCATCGCCGATTGCGGCACCATATTGCGCCGGCGCATTTCCGCCCGGTCGATGTTGAGTTCGCGCGCCGCGGCATCGACCAGGCGCTCCAGCAGGTAATTGCTTTCGGGCCGACCAGCACCTCGGTAGGCATCGACCGGCACGGTGTGGGTGAACACGCCAAGCACGTTGGCGTAGATCTGCTGGAAGTTGTAGACGCCGGACAGCACGGCGCCGCCGGCGAGCGTCGGGATGTAAGGCGCGAACGTCGAAAGATAGGCGCCCATGTTGGCGACGTTGCGCGTGCGCAGTGCGAGGAATTTTCCGTCCTTGTCGATCGCGAGTTCGCCTAGCGTGACATTGTCACGGCCCTGGGTATCAGCAAGAAACGCCTCGCCGCGATCCGATGCCCACTTAACCGGTCGTCCCAGCTTGCGTGCCGCATAGCAGGTCAGTGCGTGCTCGGCGTAAAGGAAGGCCTTCATGCCAAAGCCGCCACCGACATCCGGTGTGATTACGCGGAATTTCGTGGGTTCGGTCTGGAACACCGCTCCCAGCAGGTTCTTGATCAGCCATCCGCCCTGCGTGTTGGCATACAATGTCCAGCGATCGGAGGCCGAGTCATAGTCCGCGATCGCCGCGCGCGCCTCCATGGAGGCGACGACAACCCGGTTGTTCACAACCGTCAGGCTCGTGACGTGCGCGGCCGTGGCAAACAAGGCATCGGTCGCCGCCTTGTCGCCGATGCCCCAATCGAACGCGATATTCTGCTTGACGTCGGGCCAGACGAGTGGCGCGTCGGCATCGATGACGTGAGCCATGTCGGTGATGGAGGGCTGTACATCGTAATCCACCAACATCAGTTCGGCCGCGTCGCGCGCCGCCGCCGCGGTGTCGGCGACGATGAACGCGACGGGGTCGCCGACGTGGCGTACGGCACCCTCGGCGAGCGCCAGGTGTGGTGGGTTCGCCATGTCGGACCCATCGCGGTTCTGCACCGGTGCGGCGCAGGGCAGGGGACCGATGCCATCCGCCCTCAGCTCGGCCGCGGTATAGATTGCCTTAACTCCCGCGACCGATGCTGCCGCTGTCGTGTTGATCATGCCGAGTTTCGCCGCGGCGTGTGGGCTTCGCAGCACTATTCCGTGCAGCATGCCCGGCAACACGATATCGTCGGTGTAGCGCCCATTGCCCTTCAGCAGGCGCGGGTCCTCCACGCGGCGGATAGACTGGGCGAGGCCGAACTTGGTCATGGACGCTGTCTCCGGAGCTCGTCTGTGGCTCGACTACCAAGCATGCGCGCTCCGGACGTGAAAGGCCAAGAGGTATGCAAGATCGTCGCCTGTGCGTCCTGAATGCCGGTTCGTCCAGTCTGAAGTTTGCCGTGTACGGCGTGGCGGACAGCGCCTTGCACCGTTTGCAAAGCGGCGAGGTGGAGAAGATCGGCGGGGAGGGGCGTCTGCTGATAGCGACCGCCGATGGGAAGCCGACGCATGACAGCACGGTGAGCACAAAGGACCACGCGGCCGCGCTCGCCTTGCTGGCCGCGATGCCTGACGGACCTTTGGAGAAGCAGGGGCTGATGGGGTTTGGTCATCGTGTGGTGCATGGCGGCCCCGACCTTGATGCGCCTGTGGTGGTGGACGCCGCGACGCTTGCGCAGATCGAGGCTTTGGAGCCGCTGGCGCCGCTGCACAATCCGCCCGCCGTGGCCGTGTTGAAGGCGCTGTCCAAGCTGTTCCCGGGTCTGCCTCACGTGGCGTGCTTCGACACGGCATTCCATCGCGGCCATCCGGCTGTGGCGGATCGATTTGCAATTCCTGACGCGCTCTACCGCGAGGGCGTGCGGCGCTATGGCTTTCACGGACTGTCATACGAATACATCGCGGGCGCCTTGGCTGAGCGCGTGCCTGAGATCGCGCCGGGACGGATCGTGGTGGCGCATCTCGGATCTGGCGCTTCGATGTGCGCACTGGCGGGCGGCCGGAGTGTGGACTCGTCGATGACATTCACGGCTCTGGACGGCTTGCCGATGGGGACGCGACCGGGATCGATCGATGCTGGCGTGATCCTTTGGCTACAGCAGCAGAAAGGCTGGGAGGTCGATCGGATCGAACGGTTTCTTTATGCCGACTGCGGGCTGAAGGGGCTGTCGGGAGTGTCCAATGACATGCGTACGCTGCTCGCAAGCGACGCGCCGTTGCCGCAGTTGGCGGTGGAGCATTTCGTCTACCACGTGGTACGCACTGCCGGTGCGTTGGCAGCCAGTATGGGTGGGATCGATGGGCTGGTTTTCACCGCCGGCATCGGCGAGCACAGCCCCGAGGTCCGTGCCCGCGTGCTGCGTCAACTGCAGTGGTTCGGTTTCTCGATAGACGAGGCGGCGAATCAGGCAGGCGGCCCGCTGCTGACGGGCGCCGATTCGGCGCTGCCGGCGTATGTGATTCCCACGGATGAGGAACTGGTCATTGCCCGGCACACGCTGGGACTTGTGGCAGGCACTTGAACCGCTTGCTGGAGGAACTGCGATGTCACACGCCCGCGCCATGGTAGCTATTCTTCCTTGCATTGACCTCGATGCGAGTGAGGGTTTTTACCGCAGGCTCGGCTTCGCCAATCGGCGTGGACCTGACGATTACCGCATGCTGTCCGATGATCAGGGCCGTGAGATCCATCTGACGGAAGCAGTCGAAGGGCGGCTGATACCGGGCCGCAATCCCTTCGGCCTTTATCTGTATGCCGACAATGTTGACGAACTGGCCGAACGAATGGGCGAACTTGTGTTGGGCCAACCCGAGGACAAACCGTGGGGCACGTATGAGTTTACGCTGTCGGACCCGGATGAGACACTGGTTCGAGTTGGCTGGCCAACAAAGCTTCGGGCACAGGCGCCAAATAAGGTAAGACCAGGAGAAGGGCAGGAATATACGCCGTTACCTCCCCCGCTCGCGCGAGGGAGGTAAAGCGCAGCAGCGTCAGGTCGAATAGTCGGAGAACCGCACGCCGCCATATCGCGCGCGATAGTCGGTGCGCACGTTGACCAACGCTACCATGCCCTCGTCTACCTTTGCCTGCGCGCGTTCCAGCGCGGGCCGGATGTCCTCCGGCTTGGTCACGTACTCGCCGTAGCCGCCGAACGCCTCGCACATCTTGTCGTAGCGCATGTATCCAAGATCGCGCCCCGGCTTCTCGCGCTGCGGATCGCCGGTCCAGCCGCCGTTCAGGCTGATCACGATAAGCAGCGGGATCTTGTGACGGATTGCGGTGTCCATCTCCATCGCGTTCATGCCCATCGAGCCGTCGCCATGCACCACGATCACCTGCTTGTCCGGACACGCAACCTTGGCGCCGACACCGAACGGCAGGCCAACGCCCATCGTGCCGAACGGCCCTGAGTTCAGCCGATGCCCGGGCGAGAAGGTCGGCATCGTCTGGCGGCCGAAGTTCAAGGTCTCCTGCCCGTCGACGCAGAGGATCGCGTCACGCTTGGCGAAGTTCTTGATCTCCTCAAGCATCCGCACCGGATGGATGTCGCCATCCTCGGCGTACCTGTTGGCGCCGGCCGCAGAACGTTTCTGTGCCTCGCCATCCGCAAGCTTCTGTCGCCACGCCTTGTAGCTGTCTTGCGTCACCTTGCCCTTGATGCCGTCAAGCAACTGCTGCAGCACCATCTTGCAATCGCCAACGATCGGAATGTCGACGCCGCGCGCGGCCGCCGCGATCTCCTCCGGATCGATGTCGATGCGCGCGATCTTCGCATTGCCGCCGAAGCGCGGTGGCGCGGCATGGCCGATGATGTAGTTCATCCGCGTGCCCAGTACGATGATCAGATCGGCATCCGCGAACGCCGCGTTCCGCATCGTCAGGAACGAGCACGCATGATCGTCCGGCACCACGCCACGACCCTGCGGCGTTGTATAGAATGGAATGCCGGCCGCCTCGACGAAGGCCTGCATCTCCGTCCACGCGCGCGACCAGATCACACCGGAACCCGACACGATCAGCGGCTGCTTCGCCTCCGCCAGCGCCTTCACCAGTGCGCCAACCTGGCGCGGATCGCCGAGCGGGCGGCTGTCCATCTTGCGTCCCGCGAAACTCCAGTCGACCAGGTTCTCGTCGATCTTCTGGTAAAGGATGTCGCCCGGCATGTCGACGTAGACGGGACCAGGCTTGCCGGACATCGCGCGCTGCAACGCGAAGTTCACCTGCTGGGGAATGCGCTTGAGGTTATGCACGCGATCGACGTGCTTGCAGCAGCCTTCCATCAGCTTGACCTGATCGATCTCCTGGAACACCTGGCGACCGAACTGGCTGATCGGACTCGACCCGCCGAATGCCACCACGGGGCAGCAGTCAATCAGCGCATTTGCCATGCCGGTGATGAGGTTGGTCACGCCAGGTCCGGATGCCGCCATGCACACGCTGGGCGTTTGCCGTAGCCGGCTGTACGCTTGGCATGCGTACGCCGCCGCCTGCTCGTGGCGGACGTCGATCATGCGGATGCCTTCCGTGATGCAGGTGGACTCCGCCAGCAGCATCGGGCCGCCCATGATGTAGAAGATGTCCTCGATGCCTTCCTTCTTGAGGCACTTCGCGAGGATTTCCGAGCCTGTCAGTTCTGCCATTGGTTCGTCTCCTCTAACCGATTACGCCATTGTTCTTCAGGCCGCCGATCGTGTCGCGATCCAGGCCCAGCCAGTCGCTCAGCACCTGCTCGTTGTTCTGTCCGAGCAGCGGCGACGGCACGACCGGTGGCGGCCTGCCCTCGAACCGCACCGGCCATGCCGGCATGCGGAAGGTCCCCACCGTCGGGTGTTCAATCGTCTGGAAGATGCCGCGCTGCTCGAAGGTCTGGTCGTTGTACAGTTCCATCGTGTCGAGCACCGCGCCGGCGGGCACGCCTGCCGCACCGATGATCTCCATTGCCTCATGCTTGGTGTGCTGCTTCGTCCAGTCCGCGATCATCGCGTTCACGGCGTCCGCGTTCTCGGCGCGTGCGGCGGGCGTTTCGAAGCGCGCGTCGCCGTTCAGCTCCTCGCGGCCGATGACCTTCAGCAGACGCCGCCAATGGTCGGGATTGGCGCGGCTGGTGAAGACATAGACGTAGTCATTCGAGCCGCCGCCCTTGCACGGGAACGTCCCCATCGGCGGCGTGGTGTTGGAGACGCTGCTGTCGGCTGCGCGCCCGGCCGCCTGGGTATTGCCAGTACGGTTCTGCGCGGCGAACGCGATGCGGATGTAGTGCAGCATCGCATCCTGCATCGCGACCTGCAGGTGATCGCCCTTTCCGGTTTCCTTGCGACGATACAGAGCACCGAGGATGGATATCGCCAGCAGCATGCCGGTTCCGGTATCGCCGAGCGACGGTCCAGGCTTCAACGGACGGCCGTCGCGCTCGCCGGTGATGCTCATCGTGCCGCCGCAGGCCTGCGCGATCATGTCGAACGCCAGGTTCTTCTCGAACGGGCTCCCTTCACCAAATCCCTTGACCTGACAGTAGATGATCGACGGATTGATCTTGCGGATCACGTCCGCACCGAGGCCCAGTCGCTCGATCGCGCCAGGCGCGAAGTTCTCCACCATCACGTCGGCCTTGGCGGCGAGGTCCTTCACCAGCGCCAGGCCCTTCGGGTCCTTCAGATTGACCGTGATCGACTTCTTGTTGGCGTTGAACAGCAGGAAATAGGGATCGTCCTTGGCAGCCTGACCGCCCAACGCGCGCCCTGGATCGCCGCCACCGGGGTTTTCCAGCTTGACCACGTCGGCGCCGAGCCAGGCGAGTGCCTCGGTGCAGGACGGTCCTGCTTCGAACTGGGTGAGATCGAGGATCTTCACCCCCTTGAGACAGGTCTGTCCGTCTGCCATGTCGGTCGCTCCTCCGTTCCGCGTGAACGGAAGGCTACAGCCAAGCCGTTGGGCAGTCACCCCTCAGAGCGGTGGTCCGGGGTCAGAGGACAGGTGTTCAGCGGCCGTCTGATTGGACGCAGGACCGCAGCGGTCATCGTCCGGACCCCAGCCGCGCTTAACGAATTTTCCATCGGGACCGAGTGACAGGAGGTCATCCCAGCCATCCGTGTAGATCACGCGGACATTGTTTCCCTCCCAGCGCCAGATGCCGTGTTCGCCGCCTTCCGAATCGGTTGCGGCACTCTGATCCGGTGCCAGGCGCGCGGTGAACGGAGCACCGTTGTCGTGGTAGAGGCGCCAGCGCCCGACCGGGTCGAACGAGCGCGCGGGCGCCTGGCACGATACTGGCGGTGCCGTGCCCAGCAGGGCGACAATGGGTAGGCAAAGGCAAGCGAAACGAGCCCAGATCATCGTCGGTCCTCCGTGGCAATGCGTCACGCGTGATGAACATGCCAGTCCCGCCGACGGGCGTCAGCGCGGGGGTCGCCAGCCCGGATCCGCCGGTGCGCTCGCGTAGCCCAGTGATACCAGCTTAGCCGCGAGCGGTCGTATCAACTCCGTGACGCGGCCGCAGGACTACGTCGTCATCTTGCAATTCAAGCTGCGCCACGGTGGCGCCCAAAGTGTCGGAGGGATGGCGCTCGATCGTCGCCACCTGCGGACACCTCAAGCAGGCAGCGGGTCCTTCCTGCTTGAACCACAGACAGGTGGGCCGGATGGCGCAGCGTGGCAGCGCCGAAACCGCAGGCGGTAGCATGGTGGCCACTCGGGTCGCCAACCGACAGCCTTGGCCATTCCAATGCGGGCACTCACCCTCGATGCAATGCGCGGCAACGCGCAACACCTCATGCGGCGCCGCCGAACCAGCGAGCTCCAGAACCTGTTCGGTGATCGGATGCGTCTCGGTCAGGTAAGCGAGCTGTCGATCACCGCTTTCCGTGCGCACCTGCACGCCGAACAAGCGAGCGCCGGGCGCGGCGGTGTGTGCGCTCGGGCATAATAGAGGGCCGGCATTCTGGGGCTTTCTCATGGGGAATTCTCGACCGTAATTACATTGCAGCGAAGCCTTTGACCCGCCTGGCGCAGCGCCGCAGATCGCGAGCGATCCGTGCGACGACTGCTGTCCAGACGGGCGCGCAAGGCTGTACGGTGGTTTAGCCTCCGAGAGCCTGTACCGCTCCAACCTGTCCGACGGTCACATTGGACACGTTGGCCTGGGAGACCGCGTTCAGCCAGGGGTTTGCCGGTTGACCGTACCACCACCAATGTGCGGCGCTTACGGTCGCCACAAATGTCGCGCCGCCTGCCACGTTGCGAACGTCCTCCAGCGTCAACGACAACGGCGCCGGGAGGTCGGCATCAGTCGCCAGTTTCGATTTGCTCATCGCTATGTTCCTCAAGTTTCTGATTACGGTCGGCCTTTGACCGCGACTATTACTGGTAAAGAACGGGTAAGGGGGACACAGTGAGAAGGGTCACAGATCGAATGTCTCCTGTGACGAATGGAAATATTGTGCCTGGTTGTGCCAACTCTCAATGCGAGTGACTTGCTGTCACCTCGATCGTCAGGCGGGCTCGACCACACGCACCAAGAGAAGACGTGGATGGCTGGGCCAAGCCCAGCCATGACGGATGTGACGGATGTGACGGATGTGACGGATGTGACGGATGTGATGGATGTGATGGATATGATGGATGGGTGTTTCTCATTGAGCGTGAAGCAGGCGCGCAGGTGGCATCAAATTGGTGGTACTGCCTCGATGACCTGCGCCACTGCCGGGATGATGGCATTCCGGCGAGAAATCGAATCGGGCTGCGGTTGCTCGTGCAGTTGGCCATCAACAATCGCAATGCGGCGTTCCGCGGATGCGATCGTCTCTGGCCGATGCGCAATGATGATGCGCGTCAGGCCGAGCTCGCGAATGGCCGCATTGACGCGTGCCTCGATATTTGTGTCGAGATGCGACGTGCCTTCGTCCATGAAGAGCATGGTGGGGCGCCGGTACAGCGCGCGGGCGAGCAGGACGCGCTGGCGTTGACCACCCGACAGCGAAGATCCCATATCGCCGATCAGGCTGTCATAGGACATCGGCATGCGCATGATGTCGTCGTGAACGCAGGCAATCCTGGCGCAATGCTGCATGTGCGCGTGATCGAAGCCCTGGTCGAAGAAGCAAATGTTGTCTGCGATCGAGCCTGACAGCAGCTGGTCATCCTGCATCACGACGCCGACATGGTCGCGGAATGAGCGCGCCCCGTATGTGGTCAGCGGCAGGCCATCGATCAACACCTCGCCGTCAGTGGGCTCGAGCAGGCCAAGCATGACCTTCATCAGCGTCGTCTTGCCGCCGCCAGACGGGCCAGTGATCGCTACGTAATCGCCAGCCTGAACAGTGAGGTTGACGCCTTCGAAGACATAGGGCTCGCCCGGCGCATAACGAAACGACAGGTTGCGCACCTCAATGCGGCCGGACGCCGGCGCGCGATAGCTGGTCCGCTCCTGGCCCGGCTCCGGCTCAGCCTGGGTGATGTCGGCGAGCCTCTCGAGATGCAGGTCGAGCATCCGGAACTCGATCGCTTTCTCGACGAGCCGCACCGCCTTGTCGATGAACTGCTGCTTGTACGCGATGAAGGCGAACAGCATCCCGATCGTCATGCGCCCATCGAGGATGGCGAGGGCTCCGAGATAGATCACGGCGATATTTTCGCAGCCGAACACCACGTCGTTGATGGCCTTGAACCCGCCCTTCAGGTACTCCACACCAGCATTGGCTGCCACAACATCGGCGTAGCGGTTCGACCACAGCATCTTTCGCCCGCTCTCGCGATTGAAGATCTTGATGCTCTGTATGGCGCGTGCGGTTTCGATGAACGTGGAGTTCTCACGTGCGCGGGCCTGCACCACGTCGACCGAGCGTCGCCGGAACATCCGATAGAAGGCCACTCGCAGCGCGGCGTAGATGAGCAATGCAGCGAGCACGACCAACCCAAGCCTTGCACTGTACAGAAATACCATTCCGGCCGTGAGCACGGCCATCGCGCCATCCACCAGTGCCGAGATCAGGCCTTCGGCCAGCAGATTGCGGATCGGCTCGATGGAACTGAAGCGCGATACCAGGTCGCCGATGTGCCGGCGCTCGAAGAAGACGAGCGGCAGACGCAGCAGATGGGCGAACAGACCATTGCCGATGTCGGAGGCGATGCGGCTTTGCAGGTAGACCAGGATGCGGGAGCGGAGCAGTCCGGCCACTGCGTTGAACAGCATGGCGAGCCCAAAGCCGAGGGCGAGTACGGACAGCAGGCTGCGGTCATCGTCGACGACTCCCTCGTCCACCGCAAGCTGCATGTAAAATGGACCTGCCAGCAGATAGGCCTGCAGGATCACTGAGAGCACCAGTGTTTGCGCCAAGGGAGAGAGCAGGCCGTGTGCGGAACCGATCAATCCCGTGAGCCGCTGCTTGACCACCTGCCTGCCGGGCTGAAACCCGGAGGATGGGGTGATCTCGAGCGCCACGCCGCTGAAATGATTGGACAGGTCGGCCACGTCCAGCCGCCGCTCGCCGAGTGCCGGATCATGGATGACAGCCCGCCCGTTGCGTGCGATCCGCTTCAGGATGACGAAATGGCTCATGTCCCAGTGCAGAATTGCAGGCAATCGCAGTCGCGCGAGGCTGACGGGTTCGAGACGTAGCGGTCGGCCGGCCAGTCCGATCCGCTCTGCCGCCTCGATGACACCGGCCAGCGTCATGCCCTTGAGCGAGATCGGATAGCGGCGGCGCAGGCTGCCCAGATCGATTTGTTGTCCATGGTACGACGCGATCATCGCAAGGCAGGCGAGCCCGCATTCTGCTGCCTCGGACTGGCGAATGTCGGGCAGGCGCCGCGCCCACGGCGCGCGAGCTGTCATACCGAACCACCATGCATGCTGCGCAGTGGATCCAAAACCCAGTCGAGCAGCGATCGCCGGTCGAACACGATGTTGGCCTTCAACGTCATGTCCGCGTCGAGCGGAAAGTCATGCCCGAATGCCGGCAGGCTCTGCTGATCGAGATTGACAGTGACCCGGTACGACGCCTCGGTGCTGACGACCGGCCCGACGACTTCTGCCGGACGCAGCAGCGTGCGGGACACGGAGCGCACCGTACCACCATGCAGGCCGAACCGTTGGTATGGAAACGCCTCGTATGCCAGGCGCACTGTCTGGCCGGGCGCCACGAAGCCAATCGCACGGGCCGGGACGAGTAGCTCCGCCTCGAGAACGCCTCCGGTTGGCACGATCGCGAGCTGGGGGATTGCGGGATCGGCGACGAGCCCGACGCGGGCCTGCAAAGCCGAGACGCGCCCCGCGACCGGCGCGCGGAGCTGGTAGGCGCGGCGACCTGCTGCCTCGGCAAGTTTGCCTTCCAGATCGGCGACGGACTGGCGCAGCACCAATAGCCGCCCGGCAACCTGCTCGGGCAGCGCGTCCAGCGTGTGATTTTGCTGCGTCGCCTCGCTCTGTTTTGCGGCGACCTGCTCCGTTAGCGCCGCTTCGTTCTGTCGCTGCGCCAGGTAGCTGTCCTGCCGTCGCTTGAACTCGACATCGGACACATAGCCCGCGGCGACCAGCCCGCGAATTGCCTTGACCTGCTGCTCGGCTAGCAGCGATCGCGCATGCTGAGTCGCGAACTGCGCCTGCAATGCCGTAGCCTCGCGGTCGAGACCACTGATTTGATCGCGGAGCCGGATCTTCTCCTGTTCGGCCTTCGTCTGTTCCAGTTTGATCTGTTCCAGCAGCTCTGCCCGCTGACGCGCCAATGCCTGCAACACCGCAGCGTCAACGTCACCGCCCTGTCCGTCAGTCTGTCCGACCCGAACGGTGAGCAGAGGCGCACCCTGATCGACGACCTGGCCCTCGCGTACATCGAGCGCGGTGACGATGCCAGCATGCGGTGGGAATACTTTGGCGACGCCGACCGTTGGCACCAGGAAGCCGGCGACGGTTACCTTGCGGGCGTAGTGGCCGGTTGCGAGAAACACGACCGCCGCGCAAACCATGGCTGCCAGAAGCCATGTCAGCGGCCCTGCTGTCGGGGCCACCGGCTGCCGTTCAACGGATCGCAGCGGTTCCCGCTGGAACGCCACTGCCTCGGGTCGGAAAAGGCGAAACTCGGCCACGGCTGCACCCCGTCGATGCAGGCACGATAACCGCGCCGCCGCGACGACTTCAGTGAAGCCAGTCACAAATCGTTGCAGTATTGCCGAGCGAGCAGTGGACCGGCGGCAGGCTTGCTAGGCGCGCCCCAGGGACGCCATCAGCTCCGCCCACTCCCGCCGATTGAGCCCGCTGTTCACCTGCTCGACCGCATCGCCGTTCAGCATCCGCCGCACGACCGCCAGCATTTGCGCCGACAGCGTCACCGCGCCCAGTCGGTAGTCGAGGAACGCCTGATGCGCCACCGGCACCCAAACCGCCACCGTGCCCAGCATCGCCTCGGCATAGGCACGGATCTCATACTGCGCATGTGCGTCCGCGCGCAGCGACAGGAAGTGGAACAGATTGTAGAGGTCGATTTTCCAGTACCACTGCGTATAGGTGTTGAGCGTCAGGTTCATCCGCGCCAGTTCGCGCGCCAGGCCTTGCCGCGACGGATCGCGCGCAGCCCCCGTCTCATCCTCGTTCAGCATTTCCGCATAGTGGTCGTAGCTGCGTGTCGCATCCTCGCGCAGCAGATCGAGCACATGAGTGGCTTCCTCACCGGCCAGCACATCGCCCCGGCCCTGACGGTTGACCGCTGACTGCGCTGCCAGGTGCTCGGGGGCTGGCAGATAGAACTCGCGGTCCAGAATCGAATAGCGCGCGGAATACTCGTTCACATTGGCGGTGCGGTGGCGGATCCACTGCCGGGCGACGAAGATCGGCAGCTTCACGTGGTACTTGATCTCGCACATCTCGAACGGGGTCGAGTGCCTGTGGCGCATCAGATAGCGGATCAGCCCGGCGTCCTCGGAGACGCGACGGGTTCCCCGCCCGTAGGACACCCGCGCCGCCTGCACGATCGCCGCATCGTCGCCCATGTAGTCGATCACCCGGATGAAGCCGTGATCCAGCGCCGGGATCGCCTGAAACAGCATGGCTTCCAGCGCTGCAACGGTGGGGCGTGCGGTCGGCGACCGCTGGCCGCGGGCGGCCTCGATCTCGGCAGCTTGCTGCTCGGTCAGGCGCATGACAACTCCACTTTCACCGGGCTGGAGGAATGCCTATATTACCTCTGTCGGTTCGCCGGCTATGGCGATAAACGGTGCGTGGAATAAGCGTAGTGGACCCGGGGGCAGTGCCCGGCGCCTCCACCATTGCCCAAGGTGGCAGCATGGGGGCGACACAGGCTCGACACGCGCGGTAAAGGCGTATCTTTCGCTCGGCATGGTTCCGCCGTTATCGGGCCATATGACAAGTGCCAATGACAACACAGAGGCGCTCGCTGTCGCTGCATAAGCGATAAGCGCGGTTCGGGGGGCACCGGGCAACAGAAGCCCCCCACTTCGCCCTCATTCCGCCAGGAAGGCCGTCACTGCCCGGCAGAACCGGAGCGGGTCCTGTCCGAACATGAAATGCGCGGCGTTCGGGATGATCTCGACTTGCGCCCCTGGAATGTGCGCTGCCAGCGCCCGCAGTACCACCGGCAGCGAGCCGGGGGTCTTCTCGCCACCCACCAACAGCGTCGGAGTCCGGATCGAACTCGGCATCGGCGCGGCTGAACGGTTGGCGCTGCTCGTTGGCCTGTCCGACCAGCGTGTAGGCGTTGTCTCGAACTGCCTGCTTTTCATAGGGCGGAAGAGCACGCCATGCCCCTTCGCCGTCGATCCCGTCGAAGAACCCCGCCAGCCCGCCTTCGACGTCGCCCGCGGCGATCTTCTGCGCCGCCGCGACCGTCCTGTCCCGCATCGGCGGGAGAGTGGCGCCTGCCGACGCCAGGGATGCATCAAGATCGCCGCCCGGTTCCGCCAGCACTACCCTCCGCAGCAGGTCTGGCCGCTGCTGCGCCACCCGGAAGGCGATGTGCCCACCGCGCGAATGACCCATCAGATCGAGAGGCGCGACGCCCAGCGCCTCGATGAAGCCGATCATGTCGGCGACGTGCTGCGCCATGGTGTAGTCCGGATCGGCGCCGTCCCAGTGCTCGGGAAAGAAATGCCGCAGGCTGGGCGCGATCACCCGGTGGCGCCGCGACAACGGTCCCAGCACACACGACCAGATCCGAAAGTCGCACAGCGAGCCGTGCACGCACACCAGCGGCGAGCCCTCGCCGACCTCGATATACGCCATGTCGGAGCCGTTGATGTGCTGATGCAGCATGCCTTGTCCTTCCTCCAAACTCGGGCGCAGCATGGACGCAACGCGCAGCGGCGGGAACCCAAACGAGGAGTGCGCCAATGAATGATTCGACCCGGCATCCAGAGGGCGAACCCTGGCAGTGGCCCGAGGCTACATGGCGACGCATCGTCGGCCGTGCCCGCGCCGGCCGCAGCCTGAAGCCGAAGGCCTGGCCGGATGGCGCGCGCTGTGCAGTGGCGATCAGCTTCGACGCGGATCACGAGACGATCCCGCTGCGTGACAGTGACGAGAGCCCGATGCGGATCAGCCAGGGTCAGTACGGCAATCGCCAGGCGATGCCCCGCATCCGCCGCCTGCTGGAGAGCGAGGCGGTGCCGGCCTCGTTTTTCTACCCGGCGGTGTCGGCGTTGCTGCACCCTGAGGAGGTGCGCGCAACGGCTGATGACGGACACGAGATCGGCATCCACTCGTGGATCCACGAAGCGAACACCACACTGCCGCGCGAAGCCGAGCGCGACCTGACGTTCCGCGCCTTCGAGACGCTGGCGCGTATCTCGGGGCGCGATCCGGTGGGGATGCGCACCGCGAGTTGGGATTTCTCGGTGAACACGCTCGACATCGTGCGCGAGCTTGGGTTGCTGTACGACAGTTCGCTGATGGCGGACGACGATCCGTACGAGCTCATGGATGCCGGCGAACCGACCGGGATCGTCGAACTGCCGCCGGAATGGATCCGCGACGATGCGGTGTATTTCAATTTCGTGCGGTTCTCGGCGCTGCGACCCTACACGCCGCCTTCCGCGGTCGAGGAGATCTTCACCGCGGAGTTCGATGGCGCGTGGGAGGAGAGCGGGCTGTTCCTGTTGACCATGCACCCCCACGTGACCGGCCACCGCTCTCGCCTGCCGCTGCTGGCGCGGCTGATCAAGCACATGAAAGCGCGCGGAAAATGCTGGTTCGCCACGCACGCACAGGTGGCGCAGTGGTGCAAGGAGCACGCCTGAGGCTTGCTCCACCTCGTCTCATGCGCATATGATGCGCATAAGACGAGGTGACCATGAACTACGTCGCGCGCGGCCCAAAGAAGCCGGTCAATATGACGTTGAGCGAAGATCTGGTGCGCGAGGCCCGACTGCTGACGCGCAATCTGTCGGACACGGTCGAGCAGCTGCTTGCGGACTTCATCTCAGCCGAGCGCGCCAGACAGGACGAGAAGGATCGTCGCATCGATGCGACGATCGCGATGCTTAATGACCTCTATGACCGGCACGGGGGGCTTGGCGAGGAATTTTCGTCACTCTGATGGCGCAGTTCGACGTCCATGCGAACACGGGACAGAGCCGAGCTGACATTCCCTATGTCGTTGTCATCCAGTCGCGGCGTTTCGACGCAGCGCGCACGCGGCTGGTCGTTGCACTTCGCGCGGCGCCTCGTGGCAAGGTTCCCGACGCCGCTCTCACGCCGCGGTTCCGCATAGAGGGCAAGTACGTCCTGCTCGATCCGCTGCAGATCGTCGCAATCCAGCGGTCATCACTCGGTCGCCTGGTGACATCGCTGTCCGATGACGTGTCCAGCAGTGCGGTCATCAATGCCATCGACGCGGTGATTACCCGCGCCTACGGCTGACCGCCGCCCTACGTTTGCGCGACCGCGCCCGACCACGGCGAGGCGGCATCGCTGATGCCGACGCGTGCGCCGTCCGCCGATTGAACGATCACGTTCGGGCAGGCGAAGTTGATGGGCACCGCGTTGTGCTCGACCACCTGCAGCTCGCCATCGTCCGCCAGCGCTTCCAGCACTGCGGCGGGCAAGCGCGCATCGGCGCTGGCACTATTCGCGCTGGAGACGTCGATGCGCGGATGATGCGCCGCAGTGTCCACATCCATGCCGAAATCGGCGATGAAGGTCATGAGTTGGAACACAGCCGCCATGATCCGCCGTCCGCCCGAGGCGCCCCCGGCGATGAACGGACGCCCGTTCTCCGTCAGCATGATCGGCAGCATGTTGCACAGCGGCCGCTTGCCCGGCGCAATGCCGTTCGGCACCCCGGGCCGCGGATCGAACCACATCATGCCGTTGTTCAGCAGTACGCCCGATTGCGGCAGCAGCACGCGACTGCCGAACGATGACATCAGGGTTGTGGTCATCGCCACCGTATTGCCCTCTGCGTCACATGCGGTCAGATGGGTGGTACAGCTTTCCGCCGCCAGCGGCTCAGATTCGCCAAGGCCGGCGAGCCGTTCGGCGTAGGCGGCCCTCATCACGCGGGCGAGCGTACAGGTACCAGGCAGCGGTCGGCGCCTTACCGGTGTAAGGCGCATCGGCCATGCCCTCCAGCACGCGCTTCAGCGTCGGCGCGGCGGTGAGGCCGCCGGTGAGTTGCAGCGTGCGGCCACGCCAGCCGACCTCCTCCGCCGGCCAGGTCCGTGCGTGGCAGTTGCGCAGGTCCTCCAGCGACAGCACGCCGCCGAGTGACTTGACGTCGGCTGCCACCAGGGCGGCGATTTCCCCTTCGTAGAAGTCGCGCAGACCAGCCTTGCCGAGCCGCTCCAATGTCTCGGGCAGATTGCCCTGCCGGAAGAAGCCCGGCTTGCCCTGATAGGGCGGCGCCGGCGGCAACCCGTTCGGCAGATAGACGGACGCCGTGTGTGGGTACAGCCGGATCGCTGAGGCGGATGTGGCGACTTTCAGCGTGGTGTACCAGTCCTGTGGCAGGCCGCGCTTCGCCAAGGCGATGGCCGGAGCGATCACCTCGGAGAGCGGCAGGCGGCCCCATTGCCGATGCATGTACTCGTAGCCCGAAACCGAGGACGGGATCGCGACAGACAGCGGCCCGTGGATATTGATGTCGCCTTCGACCTCCGGCCACGCAAACAGATCGGTCGTCATGTGCCCGGTCAGCTTGTAGCGGTTGGGATCGGTGGCGGCGGGCGCGCGTGGTCCGAAATCCACCACCTCGGCGCGAGGCTGGCCGGCGCGGTGCACCAGTGCGAAGCCGATGCCGCCCAGGCCTGAATTCCACGGCTCATGCGTGGCGAGTGCGAGCGCGGTCGCCACCGCCGCATCGATCGCGTTCCCCCCGGCGTCCAGCACGGCGACCCCGGCCTCGGCAGCCCCCTTGGCCTGGGAGACGACCATGCCGCGGCGCCCCTTCGCCGAAGGCTTGCAGAGCTGCCAGTGCTGCGTGACGTGTGGCGGAGGTGTGTACTGCATGACGTGGCGTCCTCGTGCTCTTGTCGAATGGTCCGACGCCACCCGGCGAATGGCAAGGGAGGAGCCAATGACTGTTCTTGTGATCGCGGCTCTGGTGTGGATCGGCATGCACATCGGCATTGCCGGAACCCGGGTGCGCGATGCGATTGTGGCTCGCATCGGCGATGCTCCGTTCCGCGGACTGTACTCGCTGCTGTCGATCGTTGTAATCGTGTTTCTGGTGCGCGCCTGGGGCGAGGCCTCGACGACACCGCTGTGGTCCGCGCCGGTCTGGCTGAGCTGGGTGCTGGTCGCCGTGATGCTGGTGGCGTTCGTGCTGTTCGTCGCCTCGGTGAGCCGGCGCAATCCGACGATGGTCGGCGGCGAGACGGCAATGACGCAGCCGCCGCGCGGCATCCAGCGCATCACGCGTCATCCTATGCTGTGGTCGTTCGCGCTATGGGCTGCGGTGCACATCATCGGCAATGGCGATACGGCGGCTATTGTTTTATTCGGCGCCTTTCTGGTGACCGCGCTCGCCGGCATGCCGTCGATCGACGCGAAGCTGGCGCGGCGTGATCCCGCGGCGTGGCAGGCACTTTCGGCGGCAACCTCGATCGTGCCGTTCGCCGCCATCGCGCAAGGGCGCAACCGTTTGGTGCCAGGCGAGATCGGGTGGCTCACGGTGCTGGTCGGCGTGGTCGCCTGGGCTGTGGTGCTGCGCCTGCATCCGTGGCTGTTCGGCGTCGCACCGGTTGCCATGTGACCGGCGGTGGTCGAACGTGGCGGGAGCAATACGAGAGCCGCCATGTATCTGAACCAATACGCCGACACGACCGAACCGCTCGACATGACGCAGACGGAGGAGTTCCGCCTGCTGGTTGCCAGTGCTGCTGATCTCGGCATTCCGCATGCGCCGGCCACACCATACCGTTCGCGCAATATCGTGCTGCGGCAGTTGCGGTTCCACTTCCTGGAATGGGGCGCGCCGGATGCCCCACCGATCGTGCTGCTGCATGGCGGCCACCAGTCTGCCCATTCCTGGGATCTGGTCAGTCTGCACCTGGCACAGCATTTCCGTGTGCTGGCGCTGGATCAGCGGGGGCACGGTGACAGCGAGTGGGCGCGCGATGTCACCTACAGCAACCACGAGATGTCGCTGGATGCCGAGGCATTCATCGCGGCGTTAGGGCTGCGGCAGCCGATTCTAATGGGGCATTCGATGGGCGGTCGCAACGCGATGCTGCTGACCCGTCGCGACCCGTCGCTGCTGCGCGGGCTGGTGATCGTCGATGTCGGCCCGGAGTTATCAGATCGCGGTCGGGCGGTGATCGCCGGGTTCGTTCGCGACAACGAGGAGTTCGACGACCTGGAGCACTTCGTGCGCAACGTGCAGCAGTACGACCCGTACCGCACGCGAGAACATATCGAGCGCACTGTCAAGTACAACATGCTGAAGCGGGCGGATGGCAAGTTCGTCAGCAAGTGCGATGCGAATCCGCGGCGGCTGGGTGTCGTGCGCGGCACCGGCCCGCTGGAGAACATTACGCTGGACGACGCCCGCGCGTTCGACCTGCCGGTGCTGCTGGTGAGGGGCGCAGACTCTCGAATCCTGACGGCGGAGGCGGCGGACCGCTTCCGCGACGCCTTGCCGCAAGGAACGCTGGTGATGGTTGCGAACTGCGGTCACAACGTGCACGGACAAAACACGCTGGGCTTCATTGCGGCAGTGGGCCCATTCCTGACAGCGTTGCGATAGAAACCGCGCTACGCCGCGCGCTGGCGAAGAACCTCGTGGCCCTTGCGCAGCGCCTCGGCCATCGTGTCGGCCGGCATGGCTCCGGAATAGAGACCATAGCCGTCGAGGAAGAATGACGGCACGCCGTTGACCCCCGCCTCGCGCGCAGCGCTGTCGGCGGCGAGCATTTCCTTTGCCGCCACATCGCCGGCCAGGAAGTCGGCGACCGCCGCGCGGTCCATGCCTCCTTGTGCAGCGCAGTCGGCCAGCACGTCGCGATCGCCGATGTCGCCACCTCGCATGAAATAAGCGGCGAACACTGCCTCCATCACCGCGTCCTGTACGCCTTCGCGACCGGCCAGCCAGATCAGGCGATGCGCATCCAGCGTGTTTGGCGTGCGCAGCATCTGGTCCAGGCGGAAACCGAGCCCGACATTGGCGGCGGCACCGGCGACGCGCTCATCCAGTTCGCGCGACTTCTCGGCGCTGCCGAATTTCATTGCGCGATACGCGGAGCGGTCGCGGCCTTCCTTCGGCATGTCCGGGTTGAGCTGGAACGGGTTCCAGTGGACCGAGAAGCGCAGTCCTTCCTGCGCCAGCGTGGTCAGCGCGCGTTCGAGCTGCCGCTTGCCGATATAGCACCACGGGCAGATTGCATCAGAGACGATGTCGATGCGCAGCCCTACCGGCGATTCGCCCATTGCTCTGGCTCCTTTGCGTTGCCGGTAACATGGGCGGTGACGCCGCGCTTGCCAATGCCGGAGGGAAGTGCGCCAATCGGACCAATGACAAGAAACGGCGGGGGCCATTCCGCCGACAGGAGAAGCCATGGCCATCTCGCCGATATCGCCACGCATGCGGCGAATGCAGTGGATCGCGATCGGGCTCGCCACCGCGGCGATTGCACTCAATTACGTCGATCGCTCGACGCTTGCCGTCGGTAACATCAAGATCCGCGAGGAATTCGGCATCAGCGCCACCGCGATCGGTGCACTGCAATCCGCATGGTCGATCACCTATGCGCTGTGCCAGGTGCCGATCGGCTATTTCCTCGATCGGCTGGGGCCACGGTGGCTGGTCGGCGTGGCTCTGGTGCTATGGTCGCTGGCCCAGGCGGCGGGCGGCTTCGCGGTGTCGTATGTGCAGTTGCTCTGGGCACGCGTGGCGCTCGGCGCAGCCGAATGTCCCGCCTTTCCTGCCGCCGTGCGGGTCACCAGCGACTGGTTCCACGTGAGGGATCGAGGGCGCCCGACGGGCGTGTATAATTCGGGCGGCAGCATCGGTCCGTTCATCGCCCCGCCTTTGTTGACCGGCCTGATGTTGGCGTTCGGCTGGCGGATGATGTTCATCACCATGGGCGTCGCCGGCGTGCTGGGCGCGCTGGTGTGGTTCAAGCTGTATCGCGACCCGGCCAAGACCGAACTCGAGCCGCAGGACCAGGCGTATCTCGCTGCGAACCGCGCCGCTGAGGGGAAGGTGGAGGCACGCCACTGGGGTAGGCTGTTCCGCTTCCAGTCGATGTGGGGGCTGATGCTCGGCGCTTTCTGCACGGGTTACGCGGTGTGGATGTACCAGACCTGGTTGCCGGCGTACCTCGAAATGCAGCAGCACATCAGCATTGCCAGGACTGGCTTCCTCGCCTCGATCCCGTTGTTCTGCTCGATCCTCGGCGCGTGGGGCGGCGGCTGGCTCACCGACCGGCTGCACGCACGCGGCATGGCCCTGGTCGCGAGCCGTAGGCTGCCTTCGATCATCGGCCTGCTGCTGTCGGGACTGTTCACCGTCGCCGCCACGATGGCCGCCAGTCCAACACAGGCGATCGTGTCCATATCGCTCGCAATGTTCTTCCTGTCGCTGGGCATCGCGGGCAAGTGGACGCTGATCACCGCTGTCGCTCCGCAATCCTATTGCACGTCGGTCGCCAGCATCCAGAATTTCGGGGGCTACCTCGGCGGCACGGTTTCGCCCATCGTCACGGGTTTCGTGGTCGATGTGACCGGCTCGTTCGTCATCGCGCTGTCGATCGGTGCGGCGATCACAGTCCTGGGCGCAGCGCTCCTGCAGTTGTTCGTGCGCTCGCAGATCACCTCGGCCGATCTGGAGGGGACGCTGGCGCCTGCGCTGGCTGAGTGAGCGGAGAGGCGGCGTAGGCGGCCTCTACCAGGTCCATCGCCGCGGCCATGTCGGCGAGGGCGGCAATCGGCTTCTCGCCACGGGCGACGCGGCGCAGCGTGTCCTCGACGAAAGTCGGGTAGAAGAACGAGTTGGTCAGCGGCATCGACCGCACCTCACGCCGGCGGGCGTTGTCGAGAATCTCCAGCGTCTGGTTGTCGCGCGCGGCGAAGTAGTGGCCTTCCGTGCGGATCGAGTAGTGCAGGTCAAATACCGAATTAGGCGCGGGATACAGATAGCCGGTTTCCACCACGCAGGTCGCCTGACCGCCCCGCATCAGCACGACCGCGTGATCCTCGATGTCGAGCTGGGCGAAGCTGTTCGACATCGCCGAGCCGACGACGTGCAGCTTCGTGTCCGGCAGGAGCACGCGGCAGAGGTCGAGGAAGTGTACGCCCAGATTGAGCAGCGGTCCGCCTCCGGCGGTGGCGCGATGCAGCATCCACGGCACGCGCTGCTCGTGGTAGCGGTCCACCATGCCGCCGACGAACTTGAATACGATGTAATTCACCGCCTCGCCCGCAGCGACTTCGCGGATCGTGTTGATGAATGGGCTGTAGCGGATCACGAACGGTACCGCGGCGAAGAGGTTGGCTTGCGCGGCGCGGGCCGCTATGTCGTGCACATCGGCTGCGGTGATGGCGCACGGTTTCTCCATTGCGAACGGGATGCGTTCGGCGATCAGGAAGCGCGCCTCCTCTGCCATGTCGCAATGACGGCCGAGGGCGAAGGCAAAGTCAGGCTTCAGCCGCGTGCACATCTCGCGGTAGTCGGCAAACCCTGGGCAGCGCCCCTTTGCCGCGATATCATCTGCGCGTGCGGCATCGGGGTCGCTGACGCCGATTACCGACATGTCAGACATCGTCAACAAAGGGTCCAGGTAAAACGGCGTATGCCAGTGCGACACGCCGATCAGCACGATGCGCATGGATGGCTCTCCGGTACCCTTCACCCTATCATATGCGGCGCAGCATTCGAGGAGGAGGCCTGTGGCGATCCGGCTCTCGGAGAACTTTCGTGCGCTGTTCTATGCGCCGTTCTACGCCGCGCATGCCATCGGCGCCTACCAGGCGGAAGGCGTCGAGGTGGAGCTGCTGTCCTCGCCCGATCCCGCACGCACCGCCGCGGCACTCCGCAACGGCGAGGTCGACGCGATGTGGGGCGGCCCGCTGCGCGTGATGCTGACGCATGCGTCGGATCCCGCGGCTGACAGTGTGTGCTTCTGCGATGTGATCGCGCGAGATCCGTTCTTCATCGTCGGTCGCGAACCGTGGCCGGAATTTCGCGTTGCGGATCTCACGGAGGTCCGCTTCGCCTCGGTGGCCGAGGTGCCGACGCCGTGGCTGTGCCTGCAGGACGACCTGCGCCGTGCAGGGGTCGATCCTGCCGCATTGCACCGCGTCAGCGGCCCCAGCATGGCGGACAATGCCGCCGCATTGCGGGCTGGTTCGCTGGATGCCGTGCAGTTGTTCCAGCCGTACGCCGAGGAGCTGATCGCATCGGGCGCAGCCCATGTCTGGTATGCAGCGGCGGATCGTGGCCTCACCGCCTATACCACGCTGGTCATGCGCCGCCCGCTGCTTCAGTCGCATCGCGACGAGTTTCTGCGCATGACCCGCGCGATGGCGAGCACGCTGCGCTGGATCGCCGCGACGCCGGGCGTGGACATTGCCGATGCGCTGACCGATTTCTTCCCTGCGGTTGCACCCGAAATTTTCGCCGCCGCGATCGACCGCTATCGCGCGCTGAAACTGTTCGCGCCTGACCCGGTGCTGCGGCGTGAGGGGTTCGACCGATTGCAGGCGGCCATGCGTTCCGGTGGCGCCCTCGATCGTGCCGTTCCGTTCGATCACTGCGTTGATACTACATTGGCGGAGGAGGCCCTTGCCGAGATCTCTGAGCGGCGATAGGCAACTCCTCCAGCGTCCGCCGATAAGGGAACGCCATCAGGGAGGCTGCTGATGAATCGCCGGGAAGTTTTGACCGGTCTTGGTGGCGTTGCATTCGCGACGCGCCAGGCACGCGGTGCCGAGAAAAGCTATTGGATGAGTCCGCAACTACCCAATGGCACGCGTGAGGAAGCCACATTTGTGGCGCTTCCTGGTAAGCAGAAGCTGATCTGTCTGGCCGACCGTCCGCCGAATTACGAGTTGCCGATTGGGACATTCCGGTCCGCGATCACGCCCAACGATGAGTTCTTCATCCGATATCATCTGGCCGGCATTCCGGCGATGGCGGAGCTGGGCAAATGGTCGCTCGCCATCGGCGGCGACGCGGCGAGCAGACAGATCTCCCTCGGCCTTCACGAGTTGCAGACCGACTTTCCGCAGGTGGACGTAGTTGCCGTGTGCCAATGCTCCGGCAATCGCCGCGGCCTCTCTTCGCCACATGTCGCCGGGGTGCAGTGGGGCTATGGCGCCATGGGTTGCGCGACGTGGCGGGGGCCGCGGCTGAAGGACGTGCTCGCGAAGGTCGGCGTCACACCTGCCGCGGTGGAGGTGTGGTTGAACGGTGCCGACGGACCCGTGCTGCCGACGACGCCCGATTTCATGAAAGCATTGCCGCTGGAAAAGGCGACAGCCGACGAGGTGATCATCGCGACGTCGATGAATGGCCAGCCGTTGCCACACCTCAATGGCTATCCCGCGCGGGTCATTGTGCCCGGTTGGACGGCGACCTATTGGATGAAGCACATCTCCAGCATTCAGCTCAGCAGCAAGCCGCTCGACAATTTCTGGATTCAGAGCGCCTATCGCGTCCCGGCTGGGATGTTCGCGGTGGATCATCCGTTTCCCTCGCAGGACAATCCGAAGACCTGGCCGATCACCGAGATAGTGGTCAACTCGGTGGTCGCGGATCCGATCGAAGGAGCGCGTCTTCCTGCCAACGGCTTCACGATCGAGGGTGTGGCATGGGATCGCGGGCATGGCATCAAGCAGGTGGAGGTATCGCTGGACGGTGGCAAGAGCTGGAAGCGGGCGACATTTGGCAAGGATCACGGGCGCTTCGGGTTTCAGGCATTCAGCTTCAACACCGGCAAATTAGCGGCCGGCAACTATGTGGTGTCATCGCGTGCCACGAATAACGCGGGCGAGACGCAGGTAGACAAACTGAAGTTCAATCCCGCCGGATACCACAACAATGTGCCGCAGCAGATTCCAGTCACGGTGGCATAGGAGCCCAGCATGTTGCGTTATTTCACTGTCGCGCTGCTGCTCGCAACTCCGGCCGCTCTTGCGGATGAGAATGTGCCGTTGAAGCCTGGTCCCGGGCTCGATGCGGTGCAGACGTCCTGCAGCATTTGCCACACGCTGAATTACATCAGGATGAACTCGGTGTTCCTGACACAGAACGACTGGAAGGCTGAGGTGACGAAAATGCGAACGGCTCTGGGCGCGCCGATCGACGACGACACAGCGGACACCATCATCAAGTACCTGTCGGCGACTTACGCAGCGCAGCCGAAGTCGTGATGCGCCGCGTAGTTCAGTAACAGGGTCAATTCAGCAGGGACTGCGCCTCGCGGACGCCGCTTGCGGCCGCCTTTGTCAACCATTGGTGCGCCAGCGCACAATCTTTCGCCAGGCCCGGCCCGCCTTCGAAGTAGAGCAGCCCTATGCTGTAAAACCCAGTCGCATATCCATGTTCCCCAGCCTTTTCGTACCACGAGCGCGCCGTCCTATAGTCAGGCGCAACGCCCAATCCTTGAGCATACAGGTTGCCGAGCAAATACATGCAATTTCTGTCGCCTTTCTCTGCACCCTGCAGATACAGGGTCTTCGCCTCGGCATAGTTACGGCTTTGGAAGGCCGCGTAGCCGCGCGAGAAGTATTCGTAGCCGGGACGCGACTCTTCGTTTTCAGGCGACCGCCGAACGGCTGGAGGCTCCGTTACGGCTGGAGCCTGCGCACCGGGCTTGCTGGTCGCCGCGGGGGGTTCCTTTGCCGGTGGGGGCGGCGGCTTTGCAAGTGCGATGCGCGGCGGCGGGGCAGGGGGCGTCGGCAGCGGCCTGGCCAGCGGCGGCCTGAGCACCGCCGGCGGGGCTGCGGTAGGCGGCGCAACTGGTGGTGTCACCAGCGGTGGTAGTGGTTCCAGCCACGGTTTGGGCCCAGACGACGGCGCAGGTGGCGGCGCGGCCAGAGCGGGCGATTCCGGAGGAAATGGCGCTGTCGCAACAGGGGTTTGTTGGGGGGCGGGCTGCGGCGCTTCGCGGAGCCAGTCCGGCGTCACATGAAGGTTCGCCAACGCCTGAATTCCAGGCAGACTGGTGACATTGGTATCGGTCAGATCAAGCTCGCGAAGCTCGGTCAGTCCTTCCAGTGGCGGCATCGCAGCCACATTCGTGTGCGAGAGGTTGAGCTCTCGGAGCGAGGTGAGGCCATCCAGCGATGGCAACGTTGTTATCCCCGAATAGCTTAGATTGAGCTTTTGGAGAGCAGCCTGGTCTTGCAGTGATGGTAACGTGGTCAACTTGGTCTGTGACAGATCAAGTTCCCGCAGAGCAGTAAGCCCTCGCAGCGAGAGCAGTGTTGTCACCTGTGACCCATGAAGATTGAGTTTCTCCAGCGAGTTGAGGCCCTGCAATGATGGTAGCGTCACGATCTGCGAATTGCTGAGATCGAGTGCGGTTACCCTCAGCTTGATAAGATAAGGTAGCGCCGCGATCAGCTTCGCAGTGTCCGTTGTTTGCGGGAACTTCGCTGATATTTCGTTCCCATTCCTGTCGACCGCGACCTGCAGGTTGGCAAGCGTATCCGCCGGCTGGCTCTGCCCAGAGAACCAAACGTAGGAGACGATGCCGATCAGGACGGCTGCGGCGACAATGACGGCGGGGACAACCGCTCGCAATTTTCCCGATCGCTGTTGAAGCGGTTTGGTGGCCGACTGCCGGGAGGCGTTGCCTGCCCACGTCCGTGACAGTCGGCCCATGCCGGAGATTGCCCCGGTCACCGAAGACCGCATCCGGCTCAGCGACATCGCACTATGACTGCTCGGGCGCGACGCGGGGGCACCTATGCGCACGCGGCTTTCGACCGGCCTGCTGCGCAGGATCGTTTCCTCGCCATCGAAGGTGTTGTCCAGCAGCGCCAGCATTTCCTCGACGCGCTGCGGGCGCTCATTTGCCGCCACCGCAAGAGAGCGATCGATGGCAAGCAGCAGCGACGCGGGGTATCGGTCGCGTCCGAGGTCAGCCGCCGGCACAAGCGGGTCACGCTGGCGGCTCAGCGTCGCCTGTTGGCGGGCGCGCGCGTCCACAAGCTTTCCCCCGATGGCTCTATAGGCAACGCCACCCACGGAATAGATGTCGGAATAGGGTCCTTGCGGAGCTCCATGGATCATCTGCTCGATCGGAGCATAATGGCCCGAATAGACCTGCGTGTAGGTGGTGTTCGCGGTCGGGCGCATATCCCGCGCGGAGCCAAAATCGATCAGGACCGGCTGACCGTCGGGACGGATCAAGATGTTCGACGGCTTGATGTCGCGATGCAAAAAGCCCGCAGCATGAACGCGGGCCAACGGCGTCAGAATCCCCCGCAACATTGAAAACAGAACCTGCGGGGACAGGGAGATGCCGGCCCCAAGCACATCGTCCAACGTTTCCCCCGCCAATAACTCCATGACGGAGTAGGCGGTATTGTTGGCCTCGAAGAAGGTGGCGACCTGCACAACTCCTGCCGTGCCGCCGTTGCGGCCGAGCGTCGACAGCAGTCGCGCCTCCGTAAGGAAACGCTTCCGGCAATCCACGAAGATGGCCTCGTCAAACTCGGAAGTGACAACGACGTCATGGCCGGACCGCATCGCAAACTGGCGCGGAAAGAATTCCTTGATGGCAAAGGACTGATCCAACAGATCGCTCGCCCGGTACGTGATGCCGAACCCGCCGCGACCGAGCACCCCGAGGATCTGGTACCCATTCAGCACCGTGCCGGCGGCCAATGCGTCTCGATGCAACTGGGCAGACGACGCTGACATCGGTGTCCTCGACCCCCCTGGCAATTGACCGAGGCCGCCCCTCAGTGCCGAGCGGCAACCTCCGCACGCGAGTTATTCAGCGAGAGATTTCTTTCGGCGCTCGCCCCAGGCTACGATAAGAAACCGCTACGGCTTACGCAGTACGCCCAAAACCAAGGCGTCCTGTGTGATATTTCCCACACCCGTTTTTGGCTAACAAGTCACCGAATCGTGATGGGCCTCCCGCAGCCTCCGGTTGCCTCAGTTCGCGCGCTCGGTTCGCCGTGGCATGCGGAGCATCGCGCCGGCATCGACCGTCACGATACTTCCGGTGATGCCGCGCGCATTGCGCCGCGATGCGAGGAAGACATAGGCACCGGCGAGATCATCGGGCATCAGCACGGTGCGCAGCGGATTGCCGGCCCGCAGCCGGTCCTCGATGCCGGGATTGGCGAACTGCGAGCGGTCGTCCTCGCCGAGTGAAGCGAGCCCGCGCAGGTCCGTCATTGTGCCGCCGGGCGCGACCCCATTGACCCGGATGTCTGGCGCCAGCTCCACGGCCAGCTCTCGAACGAGGCCGACGACGGCGTGCTTCGATGCGGTATACAGCACGCCGCCGCCACCCGAAGTGAGGCCGGCTACCGAGGCGGTGAAGACCATCGAGCCATTGGTCTTGCGTAGCTCGGGCAGCGCCGCTCTGGCGCCGAAGATGCATCCTTTGACGTTGACACCGAACAACTCATCGTAGGCCTGGCTCAGCTTGTCATCGGAGAGGTCGGCGAACGATGCGTAGACGTCGAAGATGCCGGCGTTGCCGACGAACACGTCAAGCCGGCCGAAGGCTCGCACTGTCTCGGCCACAGCGCGCCTGTTGTCGTCGAGGGTGCTGACGTCGCCGGCAATGCCGATCACTGCATCGCCAAGGTCCGCGCGCAACTGCTCGGCGCGCGATGCGACACGTTCCATGATCCCGACACGCGCGCCTTCTTCGACGAAGCGGGCGACCACCGCGCGGCCAATGCCCGAACCGCCGCCTGTTACCAGCGCTACCTGACCGTCCAGCCAGCCCATGTTCCTCCCCGGTGCTGGGATGGTCCAATCTGAGCATTCGCCCAGCGGATAGCAAGCAGCCGATCGATGATCGCGACGGTACGGATGGACACGCCGGATCACGCCTGGGACTGTGGCGCGAGCAGGATGGGACCCTTTGAGGCGGCGACACGTATATATGGATATCGCATATATCTCTGCCATATCGGCACTCGCGGGATCGGTGGTCGGCGGCCTGACATCCGGCGTTACCAACTGGCTTAACCAACGTTCGCAGGCAAGGGCCGGTCAGCTCGCCCATGACATGGCACGACGCGAGGACCTCTATCGGGACTTCATCGTCGCAGCATCGAAGGCATACGGCGAAGCCATCGTAAGCAGCGAGCCGCAGGTTCAGGAGATCATCGCGCTTTATGCCATGATCAGCAGGATGCGCGTCGTGAGCTCGCCGCGAACTGTCGCCTGCGCCGAAAAGATCATGATAACGACGATCGCGACCTACGACGCGCCAAACCAGACGGTCAGGGAACTGCATGATCTGCTGGAGAGCGGAGCGGGGATCGATCCGCTGAAGGATTTTGCCGAGGCCGCGCGCGAGGAGATGCGCAGACTGGAAACCAGGCGATGATCGAGATTGGGCGGCGCCATGCTATTGTCCAGGGGGCGGAAGCTCCGTCGCAACACTGCGCATCGCGTCCTCGTGGATGGACTGCATGATGCGTCGTTTGATTGTCGTGAAAGCGTCGCTGGTCAGCATCTCGCTCATGGGGGCGTGGCTTCGCTAACGGCCCAAATCTCAGCTTACCGCTACGTGACGATCCGAGTGAAGCCGTCGGCGCTCCAGCTCTCGCTGCCGACGCCATGGTGGACGAAGAACAGGCCTTCGGGATCGTACTTTTGCTTCACCGCGAGCAACCGAGGATAGTTCTCGCCCCAGAAGGAGCGTTGCCAGTTGCGCTTGAAGTAGTTGCTCTCCGATACGTAGGAGCCGGCGTTCGGCACCACCTTCCGCAATTCGTCCCCGGCGCGGCTGATGGCCGCGGCGCCCTCGCGCGCCTTCGCCAGATCGCGCGGATGACCGAGGAGGTCCGCATAGGCCGCCGGATCGCCGCCGGCAATGATCGCCAGCGCAAATGCGTCCAGCACCGCCGCGTTCATCGCAGTATCCCTCGCCGCGGCAACGTCGGCGGCATTGGTGCCGGTAAGTCCCTTGTTGAAGTGCAGCATTACTGCGTAATGGCGGGTGGCGGCGAACAGGGCGTCGGCAAATCGCTTCTGTCTATTGATCTGCAGCAGCGAGGCCGGCAGCCAGAGCGACTGGTAGCCATGGATGAAAATACCGAGTTCCGTGTTCTGCTCGGCAAACCACACATTGTCCGCCGGTGCGCCTGGTCGCGGGTCGGAAAATGCCCGGCCGGGCCGGTTCTTCTTCAGGAATTCGACATTCCAATGATTGCGTGCCGGGCCGCCACCAATATCGGCTGACGTGGTGACGGTGAAGTCTCGCGGCGAGGCGGCGATCCAATCGAGGAACGGCCGCCAGACCGCAACGGCCTGTTGCGGTTCCAACCCTTGGAAGACCATTGAGGCCGCGAAGGTGTTGTCCGATCCAAAGGTGACGCTCTCGCCCCAGTGCGAATTGAGCAGGCTTTCAGCGTAGAAGCCGACGAAGCGGGCGATCAATCGGCGGAACGTTGCGGCGGACGCGGCCTTGATTGTCACGCTCGCGCCGCCGAACACCGCCGGCAGCTCGCGCGTTCTGAGTGTCAGCTTTGTCACGACGCCCAGGCTGCCGCCGCCACCGCCCTTGATGCCCCAGAACAGGTCGGGGTTGGTGCACGCGTTGGCGATGCGCACCTGACCGTCGGCGGTGACCATTTCGGCTTCCAGCAACCCGCCCGCGGCCGTGCCAAAATTCTTCGAGAAGCTGCCGAAGCCTCCGCTCTGGACCAGCCCCGCGACGCCAACTGTCGCGCAGCCACCGCCCTGCACATAGCGCCCGGCCTTCGTGGTGACAGCGTCATAGACATGCATCCATACGCATCCGGCGCCGACCGTGACGGCGGGCTGCGCTGCCTGTCTGCCCTCGCAACCCTGGGGCACGAATGCGTCATGCAGCTCGATACTGTTTATCGCGCGCGTCCAGATCAGCAGCGAGTCGGCCGAGTCAGATGTGCCCTGATAGCTGTGGCCGCCACCCTTGACGACCAGCCGCAGGCGGTTCTCGCGGGCGAAGTTCACTGCAGCGACCACGTCTTCGGTGGTCCTTGCCGCGACAGCGTAGATGCTGGGTGCCGACATCCAGGCATCCACCCAACCGGCGGTCTGCGTCCCGGCAGGTTGATCGCCAACGTAGTACGGGTTCTTCACAGCCTCGAGCACGTCCTGGCACTCGTTTGGACTCGTACAGGACGCAAGCAACGGCTGAACGTTGATCAGATGCCCGCCAACGCTCCGGTTCAGCGTCTCCCAACTCACCGCACTTGGCCAAGCCGGATCGGAAGGGCGGACGCGGCGGAACTGAGCCGGTCCCGACGTGGCGGAGGGCGGCTCTGCCAGGCTGGCCCCGAACGCGATCATTCCCGCATAGGTGAGCAGGCTTCTTCGTTGCATTGGGTTCTCCCTTCAGGCGCCGCCGGATCAAATTAACCGAGACGGTGGGCGATCGAGAAGGCTACTTATGGGCCGCAGAAATAGGCGTCATATAGAGAGCCTGCACACGATTCTGAGGCCACCTTGAGCCCATTCATGAATGCCGCTTGTAAGCCGCCGCCGTCTCGCCGCCACCTGATGCAGCAGATGGGGGCAGCCGCCTCGGCTGCCCTTCTGTTGCCTTTGATCCCTCTGGCTCGCGCCGATCAGCTTCGCACACTGAGGGCGGGCGTCCTCCGCGTCGGCACCTATTTCGTCAATCCGCCGTTCGAGTTTATCTCCGGCGGCAAGAGAGTCGGTTTTGAGGTCGACCTCATGGAGGAGATCGCCCGACGGCTCGATCTCCATTCGGAATTCGTGAACACGCGATGGGAAGTCATCCTCCGCCATATGGAGGAGAATCGCTACGATTGCATTGTGGGTGGGATCACGATCACGCCCGACCGTCAGCGGTTGCTTGCATGGTCGGTGCCATACCTGACGACGACGCTGAGCCTGCTAGTCGATCTCCGACGATCGCCGGCAAACATGACGCTTGCTGACCTGAAGGGTGGCACCGTCGGCGTACAGGCCGCGACGACCGACTACGATGTGGCTGTCGCCATGCAGCGAGCCGGCCAGATCGGCAATGTCAAGGTCTATCCGTTCGCGAAGATAGGCGACGCGATCAAGGATCTGAGCTCGGGTCGCGTCGACGCTGTGATGAAGGTCTATCCGGTCGCGGCGTGGTTTGTTCGAAAGACACCAGGCTTGCGCATCCTGGCGCAGGTGCCCGACGCGCCGCAGCCGCTGGGAATTGGTTTCAACCGGAACAATCCCAGCCTCGTCGCCGCGGTGGATCACGCTTTGACCAAAATGCAGCAAGACAAAATCTACCAAGCGCTCGCACAGCGCTGGGGCGTGACATAGCCCAAGCCTAATCGATCTCGGGAGGCAGCGACGGCATAGGGATCCCCGTGTAGTCGACCACTGCCATCATCCCCGCAGCAAGATGCCAGAGATTGTGACAGTGGAAGGCCCAGCGGCCGGGATTGTCCGCATCGAAGGCGACGGTCACAGTCCTGAGCGGCGGCACGAGGACCGTGTCGCGGACCGCGCCCGGGAAACGTTGCTGATCGAACCCGATAACCTGAAAGCGGTGACCATGCAGATGCATCGGATGCGACATCATGGTCTTGTTCCGCATGACAAGTTCCACGCGCGTGCCTGCAGACACCGTGACCGGTGTGATTTTGGGATAAACCTGATTGTCCATCATCCAGACATAGGCCTGCATATCGCCCGAGAGCAGCACATCCCGCACGATTCCGGCGGGATGGGGCGCCAGCGGTTTTGCTGCGCGCAACGCCTGCTCGAAGGTGAAGTCGAACGCCGGAGATGGCCGCCCCGCGTTTCCCTCGATCCGCGTGACGTTCGCCCGCGCAGTTGCCAGCACGATGCCGGTGCGGTCGGTCTTGCCCTCCACCTGAGCGAGGATGGCATGCGCCCCCTGTTCCCGAGGCACCTCGATCAGGATGTCGGCGCGTTGCGCAATGGCAAGCGGAAGGCTCTGCAGCGCGACCGGCTTGACCGGTGTGCCATCTACCGCGATGAGCGTACCCCGCAGTTCGCCGAGATCGATCCAGTAGTTGGTGGCGGCACTGCCATTGATCAGGCGTAGCCGGACATGCCCGCCCGGTTCGACACGGGTGACGTTCGGGTCCGCGAGAGTCCGGTCGTTGGCGAGGAAGGCATCGTAGTCGACGTCGTTCAGGTCCGGCTTCATGTTCTGCATGTTCGACATGGCAGGCGGCGCCGACGTTGTCTGCTTACGACCGCCTTGCTTCAGGCTGGCGAAAACCTCTCGTGGATCGCTAAAGGTGAAATCGTGCAGCATGACGACGATTTCCTGCACCGAAGCGCCTCGCGTGCCCGCGTCGTGGATGATGAGCGGAGCCGACAGCAGTTGCTGTTCCTGGAAACCGACATGCGAATGCATCCAGAACGTGCCAGGGAAATCCAGGCGAAAATCGTAGTTCTGCGTACCACCCGCCGGTATCGGCGGCGCGGAAACATAAGGCACGCCGTCCTGCTGGAATGGCGGTGTCAGCCCGTGCCAATGGATCAGCGAAGTGCGGTCCAGATGATTGCGCACCTGCACCCGGAACGGCAGCGCGACATCCGTCACCAGGCCCGATGTCCCGTCAGGCTGTGTGATCCCGAGCACCGTGGCCGCTTTGCCGTTCACCTCGATGGTGCGCGTTTGCAGATCCAGAACCGTCACCGGTTCGGCGAAGGACTGCCTCGGCGCAAGTGGGCTCGCAGCGAGTGCGGTGAGGGAGGTCAGTAAGCTGCGGCGATGCACGTTGGTCTCCCTGATCGCCTCGGACACAACGCCTGTCAGATTGTCGGGGCGCGCCGCAGTTCCGGTTCCACCAACTGCTCGAAGGCGGCGTCACCGGCGGCGGCGATCCGATCGGTGCCTATCGACGCGCGTGGATCCTCGGCATTCCGCCAGTGCTTGTATTCATCGGTGTGCGGCAGGCCCATGCCCTCCGCCAGCAGATGGATCCAGTTCACCACGCGGATCGTGCGCCCGCGCTCCAGTGCTACGGCGTCGCGGTGACAGGAATGGAAGATCGTCACCAGAGTGTCCGCGCCGATATCCGACATGGCCTCCAGCGTATCGCTGTGCGCCTGCGCCATCACGCCAGGCTTGGGTGCGATCGCGGAACACATATGCCCGGGGATGCGCAGCGGATGGTCGAGGACCGTCAGCCCGGGGATCATGCGGAGCAACGTTGGCACGTCCGTGTTGACCGGCACACGGCCGTGGAAGCCGTGATGCGCATGCAGCAGAACCCGCGCATGGACGGGATGGGTCAGCAGCGGACGCAGCCGTTCGGCACGCGCGGCGAGCAGTTGGGTGATGTGCTGGGTCTCGAACGCGGTCTCCGTCACCGGCGCCATCAGGTCGTCCATGTTCATGTGGCAGGATGGGCACCAGGTGACCACGGTGTCGCGGCCGGCCTGATTGAATTTCTCCACCGTGCGCGCGGCCATGCCGGCGGCAATGCGGGCGTTCGCCTCCTGCGTCGAGCCGCAGCAGTAGCCGGGTCCGCCGGCAGGTGCCGCGGCCACGCCGACCGCTTCGAGAATGTGCGTGACGAGACGCACGATCTCGCCGTGACGCGTCATGTTGCAGCCGTACCAGAAGGTGACGTTGGCATCCGGGGTCACAGCCATTCGGCCCGCTCCTCCTCGTTCATGGTGAGCCGTGCGAAGGCCTTGACTCGCGCGGACCATCTTGGGTCGTGTGGCGCCTTGACGCGGGGTGCGTCGCCCAGCGTGCCGCGGACGCGCAGCGATGCAAGGCGCATCAGGAACGCAGCGTCAAGTTTCTCGGGGCAGGCCGGCGTGCACTCGCCGCTCCGAACGCAGGCTCCGGCGAAGGCAATCGCATCGGGTGTGCCGGCGCCATCGCGCAGGATGTCGCGGATGCCGGTCATCACCGTTTCGGGAGTCGTGTTCGACAGCGCCGGGGTGCGAGGTACCATGGGGCAGGCGCGGTAGCATTCGCCGCAGGCGGTGCAGGCCGCTGCAAGGCGCGCCGAGTTGTCGCGGATGTGGGCGATGAGGCCTTGTTCGGTATCGCGCACAGCTACACGACCAGGCGGATCTTCGAACCGACCGCCGGCTCGCGCGGCAGACCCTCGGTCTCGGTGAACGACCCCCACATGTCGCCGTTGTAGCCTTCCAGCGAGAACTGGCGCGGCCGGTAGGTCGCCTCCTGCTCGGGCATGATGTGCTTCACGCCGACGGAATACTCATAGACCATGCCGTCGGGCCCCTCAAAATACACCATCATTGCGGTGGATATCGGATGACGCCCTGGGCCGTAGACGATCTTCACGTCCCGCTGCTTCAGCCAGTAGTAGGACTGCATCACGTCGTCGATGTCCTCGACCTGATGATTGATGTGCTGGATGCCTGGCCGCGATGATGGCATCAGAACCACCGAATGGTGGACGGTGCCGATGCGCAGGAAGGTCGCCTCGCCGAGCCAGTCGGAGACGCGGGCATTGACGAGGCGGGTCCAAAATTCGGTGTCGCGCTTGGTGTCCGTGCTGAACAATGCGACATGGCTGAAGTTTGTGATGCCAACCTGGCGGCCGGGGAAGTACTTCCCGCCGCTGTTGTAGGGACGCGCGAGGATCTCGATCTTGTTGCCGCTGGGATCGGAGGAGGCGATGAACGCGCGGGTGCGGCGGCTGTCGCATTCGGCGCGGGTGCCGAAGTGGACGGGGCGGCCGGCCTGTTCCAGTGCCGCGCCGACGGCGTCCAGATCGTCCGGGTTGATCAGTTCCAGGCCGATGGTCTGATCGGCGGGGTCACCCTCGAAATACACAAGCGTATGGTCGCGCGTATCGCCGCGCACGTCGACCTTGTCGCTGCGGAAGTAGGCTGCGTTGCCTTCGCGCGCGACCAGTTGTAGTCCGACAATCTCGGTGGCGAAGCGGATCGCGGAGTCGAGGTCTTGCGTGCCGAGGCGCGCGTAGCGGATGTCGTGGAGGTTGATCATCTCGGTGCTCCTTCGGACGTGTTCGCGGGGCCTGCCCGCGGCGGGTCCAGCCGTTGCTTGCGAAGATAGTCCCGTCCGCGCCGTCATGCCAGCCAATGGGGCTGTCCATTGCGCAGCTCTCGGGCCGTGCGGTTCGGGCGAGCGGGCTTAAATCACAGCGTCCTGCGTTGAGGGGATGTTAATCGCCGAGTGTCCATACTGCGCGACGTCTCAGATCGCGGCATCGGACGACCACCATGAGCGGCATCGTCAGCGGCATCAATTACAGCCTTTTGTTCGGTGGCACCTCGTCGGCCAGTGACATCGCGGCCAGTATGCTGACCACACTTTATAGCGGCGCGACGGCGAGTTCGGGCACGGCGGTGTCCTCGGGGAACCCGATTCTGGACCTCAAGCTGGCCGAACAGAACCAGACCGCCGATGTCGCAAAGGAAGCCAAGAACCCCACCGTGATTCGCGATCTGGCAGCCTTTACCGCGGGTATTGCCAACGCCAAGGACCTGAACACCGCGCTGCAGAACCCGAATGTCCTGAAGGTGCTGCTGACGGCCAACGGGATGGCCGATCAACTGCAGTACACGGCATTGGCAAGCAAGGCACTGCAGTCGGACCCGACCGATCCGAATTCGCTGGTCAACCAACTGTCCGATACGCGCTGGAAAACCCTGGCGACGACATACAACCTCGCGACCAAAGGTCTCGCGGGTTTGCAGGACCCGACCGTCCAGTCGCAGATCGCCAACCAATACGAATCAGTGACCTGGATGAATTCGCTCGATCAGGCGACGCCCGGCCTTGCCGAGGCAATTCAATTCAAACAGCAGGCAAGCCAGATCACCAGCGTGGACCAGATCCTCGGCAATCCGATCAATTGGGACGTGGTGTTGACCGCGCTCGGTATCCCGCAACAGATCGCTTATCAGGACCTGCCCGCGCAAGAGCAGGCTGTCTCCAGCCGTCTCGACATCACCAAGCTGCAGGACCCCACTTTCGTCAATAGCCTGACGGACCAATACCTTCTTGCGAAGCAGCAACAGGCGCAGAGCACCTCGGCCACGCCAAGTCTTGATGCTCTTGCCGTTCAAGCAAGCGGCCTGGTGGTCTGACCAACCCCAGGCCGTCGATCGCTACATATCCACCACAGACCCATCGACGTGCGGCCGCATCTTGATCGGCCGCGGCCGATACGGGAACTTGCGCTCCACATCCTCCACCAGTTCGACGCCGATCCCCGGCCCGCCGGGAATCGCGATGAAGCCGTCGACCTGCTCCTCCAGCCCTCGCGCCAGGTCGTTGCCGAGCAGCTCCTTCCCGCCGTCCAGGTCCGGCGTGCGCGACGGATACTCCTGGATCGCAAAGTTCGGGATGCAGGCGGCGATCTGCAAACACGCGGCAGTGGAAATCGGTGACAGCGGATTGTGCGGCACCACCCACGCATCGTGCGCCTCGGCGATCGCGGCCACCTTCTTCATCCCAGTGATCCCGCCCACCAGGCACGCATCGGGCCGCAGATACTGCACCGCGTTGCGTGTCAGCAGCGTCTGGAATTGATACAGGCTGGTGAAGCGCTCGCCGGTCGCGATCGGAATGTCGATGTGCCGTGCGACGTCTGCCATCGCATCGAAGCTGTTCGGCCGCAGGGGGTCCTCGAAGAACATCGGGGTATATTTCTCGATGCCGCGGCCCAGTGCGATCGCCTCGGGCGGCGTCAGGCGGCGGTGGATCTCGATGCACAGGTCCACCTTCGGCCCGACCGCCTCACGGAGCCGGCGCACGTTGTCGATCGCCTCCTCGATCCGCGCCGCGTGGGACTTGTAGAACGGATCGTCCTCGCTTTCGTCGAGCAGCGGGTTCAGATGTCCGAGCGCGGTGAAGCCGGCCTCCTTCAGACGCACCGCCTCATCCAGCAGCTTCTCGATCGTGCGTCCCTTCACATGGCCGTAGAGCCGAGCCTTGTGGCGCATCCGCCCGCCGAGCAGCTCGTACACCGGAACGCCGAATGCCTTGCCCTTGATGTCCCACAGTGCGATGTCGATCGCCGACACGGCGCCGGTAATCGCGCCGCCGGTGAAATGATTGGCGCGCAGCATAACGTTCCAGTGGTGCTCGATAGGGAAGGGGTCGCGGCCGATCAGATAGTCGCCGTATTTCGTGATCGACGCGGCAGACGCTTCAAGCTGGCCCCAGGTGCCTGATTCGCCTATCCCGGTGATGCCTGCGTCGGTGCTGATACGCACGTACAGGAACCGGTCGAGCAGCAGCGGTTCAACCTTGGTGATCTTCATGGCGGTTCCTCCTTTGCTTGGCGCAGCTTCGGGCAGCCGACGATCGGCGTCCAGCCGGTGGAATAAACCGGCGCCGTCCGCGTCCTATCCGCGAGGCTTGGAGCAGACGCTGCCGATGTGCAGAGCCAATCCTGCTGGGTCACGGCGGTGTCCGGCACGCTGACCCGCGTCGAGGCCTGCATCCCGGCGTTGCGGCGCTACGCCGCGGCGCTGCTGCGCAGCCGTGATGATGCAGACGACCTCGTCCACGATTGCCTGGTACGCGCGCTCGCCAAGCTGCACACGCGGCGCGACGATGCCGATGTGCGGGCGTGGCTGTTCGCCATCATGCACAACCTGTTCATCAGCCAATTGCGTCGGGCGAAGGCGCGGCCGGCGGGCGAGCCGCTGGACGAAACGCACGAAGCCGCCATGAGCCTCCGCCCCGACCAGGAGAACAGCCTGCAGTGGCGCGACCTGATCCGCGCGCTGAACGCGCTGCCGGTCGAGCAGCGTTCGGTCGTCCTGCTGGTCTCGGTGGAGGATCTCTCCTACGCCGAGGCTGCCAGTGTGCTGGGGATCCCGATCGGAACCGTGATGTCTCGCCTGGCGCGTGGCCGTGAGCGGCTGCGTCAGATGACCGAGGGAGGCGAGGAAGTTCGGCCGGCACTGCGGAGGGTCAAATGAGCGACCCCGTCAGGCCGATTGCCGAGGAGGAGCTGCACGCCTACGTCGACGGTCAATTGGACGCCGATCGCCGGTCAGCGGTGCAACGCTATCTCCAGGATCATCCGGAGGTCGCGCGGCAGGTCGCCGCGTGGGGCACCCAGCGGGAGGCGCTGCGGGCAGCGTTCGCTCCTTTTGCGGTGGAACCGATCCCGCCGCGGCTCGGCTTGGAGCGTCTGGTCCAACAGCGGCTGGGAAGGCAGGGGCTGGCCTGGCGCGCGGCGGCCGCGGTGGTGCTGGCGTTCGGTCTGGGTGGCGCTGGCGGGTGGTTCCTGCGCGGCGACATGCAGTCATCCGATGCCGCCTTTACTCTACTGGCCCAGCAGGCGGTGGCCAATCACGTGGTGTACACCGCGGACCTCCGACGCCCGACGGAACTCGGCGCGCAGCAGCGCGACGATCTGGCGCGCTGGGTGTCCAATCGGTTGAACCACGTCGTGGCTCCCCCCGACCTGTCGGCCGAGGGCTTCAGCTACATGGGCGGCCGGCTGGCGGCGACGCCGGACGGACCGGCCGGGTTGTTCATGTATGACGGCCCACAGGGCGTGCGCCTCACAGTGTTCGTGCTGCCGCTGCACACCTCGCCAAGCCAGCCGATCCAGCACATCGACTATGACCATGTCGATGGCTGCGCCTGGATCGAGAAGGGCGTCGGCTACACCGTGGTGGGCAAACTGCCGCCGGCGGAACTGCGGCGCCTCGCCGAAGTGGTGCAGCGGCAGTACGGGGGCGCCACCTGAGAGCGGGCTGATCCAGATCAAAGCGCGACGGCCGCGCGGGGTGCAGCATGGCCTTCTGTAAGGAGGCAACCCATGGCAAAGCCACTGATCGTTCGGATCGTCATCGCCGACGGCGAGCATGTGCAATTCGTCCAGCCGGACGTGGACAATGTGCTGCGCACGATCGGCTCGCTCAACTCCGCGTCGGCGCATCTGCGGTCGCGTGACATCGGTTCCGACCGACCGGGCCGGTCGTTCGAAAGCGGCGCGGGCGCGCGCCATGCGGTCGGCCAAAGGCATGACTTGCACGAGATGGAGAAGAAGAAGTTCGTTCATCTGATCGGCGAGCAGATAGACGCCGCTTCGGGGCGTGGTGAGTTCGACGAGCTGCTGCTCGTGGCGCCGCCGCGTGCCCTGAGCGAGCTGCGTGCGGCGCTGGACGTGGCAACGCAGGCGAAGCTGGTCGGCACGCTCGAAAAAGATCTGGTCAAGACGCCAGACCATGAGCTGTCGCCGCACGTGCGCGAATGGGTCAGCCCGGCGCGTCGTCCGCGCACTTGATCTGGATCAATGCGGCTGCACGCCTGTGCGTGCTGCATTGGGTTGCCGAGAAACGGCGGATATCGAGACTGCCTGAACGGAGATCAATCATGGCAAATACACCTGTCGAAGTGAAGAAGACCGCTCCGGCTGCGACCAATGCGCCCGACGCGTGGCGTTCCCTCCGCACTGAGATGGACCGGATGTTCGACCGGTTCGCGGGTGGCTGGGGTATGCCGTCGCTGCGGCGCATGTTCGATGCCGAACCGGCGTTGCGTTACGAGAGCACGTTTACCGTGCCGTCGCCGGCGGTGGACATCACCGAGGACGACGGCAACTACAAAGTGACTGCGGAACTGCCCGGCATGACCGAGAAGGAGATCGAGGTCGTGGTCTCCGGCGACATGCTGACCCTGAAGGGCGAGAAGAAGGAGGAGAAGGAGCAGAAGGAGAAGAACTTCTATCTGTCCGAGCGCTCCTACGGTTCGTTCCAGCGCAGCTTCTGCGTGCCCGAGGGTGTCGATCGCAACAAGATCGCGGCCGACTTCTCCAAGGGTGTGCTGACCATCAGCATGCCGAAAACGGCGAAGGCGGTGGAGCAGCAGAAGAAGATCGAGGTGAAGGCGGCTGCCTGATGCGGCCTCCGTTGTCACGGCCCGTGAAGGCGGGCCGTGATCATCGCTATGCAGCGTACCACCGCGAGGCGGCGCTGAAAGCGGCAAATATCCATGCGTGCTGTTGCTCGGTGTGCGACGTGGGGTCCGGTGCTTGAACACGAATCAACGGGTCATAGCACATTACGCGCGGTAAGTAGCTCGTCACTGCGCTTGACGAGAGGGCGCAGCACTGTTTGGTACATGCAGCACCGTCACAAATCGCATCATAATTCAACCGTAGACAGTCGTATGTGTGTTTCGGGCAAAGTTCTGCTAGAAGCAAGCAGAAGACTGCGAGTGGGGTCTCGGCCCTAACGATCACGAGAACGCGAAATCGGGGGAAAACCGTCATGTGGGGTGGAATTATTGGGCTGATAATTCAGCTGATCTCCGGTGGTGTGGGCGGCAATATTGCCGGATCGCTGCTGAAGCAGTTTGATCTGGGAGTCGTCGGAAATACTATTGCCGGTGTGATCGGCGGTGGTGTCGGCGCACAGATCATCGGTCAGTTTCTTGGCGGCGGCGCCGAAGCAGCCGGTGCAGGAGGTCTCGATATCGGCTCAATCATAGGCCAAATTGCTTCTGGCGGTGTCGGCGGAGGCATCCTGATGGTCATCGTAGGGCTCATCAAGCAGGCGATGGGTGGCCAGAAGGTCGGCTGACGAGCGCCACGGTGTTGGCTGCGCTGTCAGCATCTGACCGCGCGTTTCCTCAGGCGACGAACTGTCACGTCCGCCGCAGGATGGGATCGCCTTCCGCCTGCGCTGCGGACGATGCCGCATGCCAAGCAGATGGTGAACACGCGTTCGAGGCCAAAGCCGGTGACCAGCGGGCCGAGGTACTAATACGTTCAGGCCGCATCCGGCACCGTAGGGCTGGACGCGAGCACTGCGTCAGCGGGTGACAACCCTCGAGGTGCAATACCGTGGGCAGCCAGACGCCGATCAGGTACAGGCTGAGCATGCTGGCCAAAAACATGATCCAGAGCATGATCGTCCGCAGCGCATAACCGTCGGAGAATAGCGCAACGACCGGATTGCCGTGCGCCACGTCCAGGTGCTGCGTCGCCATGGCGTCGGGATCGGCGCCGGTTGCGGCGTAGGACCCCGAGAAAGCCTCGCCATTGTTGTTGTCCTTCCTCGATCCGGTCAGGGCGCCCTGATCTCCTCGACTGCCGGTACGCGGTTCACCTGGTGTGCCCGCACGATCGGCAGCACGTCGCGGGTGAAGCGGCGGGTCTGTTCCAAAAAACATCTCCTGCCGCATGGCGCCGCGGTTGAAGCCGATCTGCACCGTGTTGGCGTCGCCGTGTTCCGCGAGTTCGACGATGCGCTCCGTTACTTCTTGCGGCGTGCCCACGGCAGACCTCGGCCAGCCTTGCCAAGCCTTCCATCGTGATGCGGAAATCCTCGCACGCATGTTGCGCGCCATGCAGGTGCCGCGAGCAGGTTGCCGTAGATCAGCAGCTTCACGCGTTTGATGCGCTGCGCAGCACAGGCGGCCATCAGGTTGGGCGAGTTCATCAGACCGTAGGACGAGCAGTGATGCTCGTTGAAGCCGAGACCGTCATGGCCGACGCGTTTGAGGTTCTCGGCGTAGGTGCGCACCGCGACGTCGGAAATGCCGTGCGGACAGCGGATAGGGCAGCTCGTTGTCAACCTTCAGATGGTCAAGTTGTTCGTCGTAGGCGAGCAGGCCGAAGACGAAGACTTGGATAATGTTCTCTGCGTGGTTGCCGGCGTGAATATGGTAAAGTGCTGGTTGAGCCGTCAATCAGCCAGCTGATCCTGCTTTGCATCGCGCGGACGTGAACGTGACTGAGCACCTTGGTCGGACCGATACTGTACTGCTCTACAACGTCGAGGGAACAATGATGTTGCGTTTTGCATCTGTCGTCTGCGTCGCCGCGGCTATCGCGAGCTCGCCGGCACTCGCACAAACCACCAAGCCGCCGACTCCGGCCCAGGCCGCGCAGCAGCAACGAATGGCGAGCTGCAATGCAGACGCGTCGCAACGCAATCTCAAAGGCGACGCGCGGCAAAGCTACATGACCGCCTGTCTCGGCGGGAAGATGAACCAGAACACGCTGATGAAGGTCTGCAACGGCCAGGCTACGCAGGACAAACTCACAAGCGATGCCCGCAAGACTTACCTGAGCACCTGCCTCAAAAAGTCAAGTTGATGTGTTGAGGCTGTCTCGGACAGCATTTGACCGTGCAGTATTGGCGATCACGCTTGTCGTCGCACTATGCAGCGCGCCGACGAGCGTACTCGCTGACAGCGGCGGGTACCGCCGGCCGACCATATCGGCGCCGGCCTACTCGGGATCGAGCTCATCAGGCTGGAGTGCGCCGTCGAGCGGTGGTTACCGGCGTCCATCGACAACCGGCGGTGGATACACTTCTCAATCGGGTGGAGACCTGTCGATATCGCGGACGAATTCCGCGCAGGCGCTGCAGCAGTATCGCGCCGCCCAGCAGCCACGTCGCCCGCCGGTCGAAAGTGCGTCGCACACGGATATGGTATGGGGTGGCGCCGGTTATTACCCCCGTCGGCCGTCAAGCTATTACCCGCAATCTGACTATGCTGGAGGGCTTGGCTCGGCAGCCTTTTGGGCAATGCTGGGTGCGCTTTCGGCATCCGACCGTGCGGCATATTTCCAGCGCTCGCAGATCGATCCGACCTACCAGCAATGGCATCAGCAGGCGGCGCGGGACCCCACCACGGCGGCCCGGCTGGCGGCCCTCGGTGATCAGCCGACAGCGGCACCTGGCAATGCCGGTACGACGGCCGCCGGTGCGTCGGGCGGCTCGGGCATCGTCTGGGTAGTTCTGTTCATCGGGGGGGTGGGGTTCCTGCTGCTCTGGCTCGCGCGCCGACGAGCCGCCACTTCCCGCCCGGGCGCTGTCATGCCACCCGGCTTGGCCGGGAGTGCCGGAACACGCTTTCGCGTCGGCCAGACCATTCCGCTCGACCCGGCCGCGTTCCTGCTCGCCGCGGGTGCCACCAAGGCTCAGCCGCCGGCAGGCAGCGGAATGATCAGCGTCGAGGCTGTGGGATTGCTGGAAGACGCAGGCGTGCAGTTGAACCGGCTCTATCTGCCCGGGCGCATGGCCTTCTTCCAACTGCACCTCGGCGCCGATGGCGCACCGGATGAATGCCGCTACTTCTCCCGGCTCGATGAGGTCCATCCGGCCAGCCAGGCGGAGTGGGGCGAGTGGCTGGATCCGGCGCAAGGAATGATCGGCTGGCCGGCATTCCAGACCAAGGATGGCAAGACCTATGATCGGGCATGGGCGCCCGGGCAGACGAGGATCGCGCCGCGGCAGCAGGTGGAGACCATCCAGGCGCTCGGTGCCGTGACGCAGCGCCAGTTGCAGGCGATGCTGTATGCGGGCCCTACGGGCGCCGCGCCGCCGGCACCATCCAGCGAGTACGTCATGGTGGCAGCGGTCGAGGATGGCGGTCAGGCCTGGGTGGAGATCCACGCCGGCATCGACATCAACCCTGCCTCCCTGACACTTCCGTCAGTTTCACTCTGAACGACCGCGGAGCACCTCATGAACGAGAGCCTGCCTTCGAGCATCGCCGACGCACTCGGCAGCGGGCTGCCGGTGCTGTTGTTGCAGTTCGTGATCTGCATCGTTCTGCTGGTCGTCGGTGTGATGATCTATACGACGGTCACACCGTTTCACGAACGCGAGCTGCTGCGTCAGGGCAATGTCGCGGCGGCAACCGTGCTGAGTGGTGCAGTGGTCGCGTTGGCAATCCCGCTGGCAGCCCTGCTCGCGACCACCCGGGCGGTGCTCGACATCCTGGTATGGGGTATCGTGGCGATCCTGCTGCAATTGGTGACCGTGGTGATCGCCTGCCATGTCATGCGGAGATTGCACCTCAGGATCGACGACGGAAGCCTCGCGGCGGCGCTGCCGATCGCTGCGGCGCAACTTGCGATTGCCTTGCTCAACGCGGCCGGGATGGTCCCGGTCTGACCTAACGCCGTGGAAACAAGGAGGACGAACCCATGCTTCAGTTCATGCGAAACCTGGTCGGTGTGAAGGCTGACAAGGCGGTTCAGGCCGGTGTCGAGGCATTGGTCCGCTGGGATCCGCAATCGGCCAGCGAGGCTGAGATGCGCTCGATGGAGCAGAACCTCGACCAACTCGGGCAACAGGTGGCGCGGGCGCGGCTGAGCTACGACAAGGAGACGCGGGAGGCGAACGCCATTCAGGCGTTGTCGACGCAGCGGATGGCCGCGGCGGACCAACTGCAACGCCAGGCCGCGGCGGAAACCGACCCGGCGAAGAAGGCGGAACTCGAGCGCAGCCTGGGGACGCTGGTGACGATGCTGGAGCAAATGGCGCCCGAAGTGGATCGGGAAAAGAAGGACGTCGTCGACGCCAAGGAATTCCTTGAGATGCTCGAGAAGACCTATGCCGAGGCGGGCGGCAAGCTGCGCGAGGGCCGTTCGCAGCTCGAGCGCGCGCAGCGCGACATGGCGCGCGCCGGTCAGCAGCGCCAGATGGCCGAGCAGCAGGCCGAGGCGGCACGTCGGGCTGCCGGGCTGAGCACGACGACCACCAGCCTGAACGTGGCGTTGAAGTCGATGCAGGACGCCGCGGCGCGCGACCTCACCAACGCCGAGGCCGCCAACATGAAGGCAAAGCTGCTGCGGCCGACGCAACCCGAACAGGATGACGCGAACATCGCGCGTGCGATGCAGATCGCCTCGGGTCAGCCGGTCGCAGCGACCAGTCTGACCGACCGGCTGGCAGCGCTGCGCACGCGTTCCTGAGGTTACTTCGCCGCGGCGTCCAGCAGTTCGGGCGTGAAGCCGCCCGACTGCCGCCGCCATAGGCGCGCATACGTGCCGTTGCCGGCAAGCAATTGGGCGTGCGTTCCGGATTCGACGATGCGCCCGTGGTCCAGCACGACCAGGCGATCCATCCGCGCGATCGTCGACAGACGGTGGGCGATGGCGATCACGGTGCGGCCTTCCATCAGGCCGTCGAGTTGGCCCTGGATTGCCGCCTCGACCTCTGAATCCAGCGCCGACGTTGCCTCGTCCAACACCAGGATCGGCGCGTTCTTCAGGATCACCCGCGCCAGCGCCACGCGCTGACGCTGCCCGCCGGACAGCTTCACCCCCCGCTCGCCGACATGGGCGTCGTAGCCTGACCGTCCGTGCCAGTCCTCCAACCCGACGATGAACTGGTGTGCCTCGGCGCGTCGCGCGGCATCCTCGATCATCGCCTGCGTCGCCTGCGGGCGGCCGTAACGGATGTTGTCGCGGATCGAGCGGTGCAGCAGCGATGTGTCCTGCGTCACCATCGCGATCTGCGTGCGAAGGCTCTCCTGCGTCACCGTGGCGATGTCCTGATTATCGATCAGGATGCGGCCGCGCTCCGGGTCATAGAAGTGCAGCAGAAGGTTCACCAGCGTTGACTTGCCTGCGCCGGAATGGCCGACCAGTCCGACACGCTCGCCGGGTGCGATGCGCAGGTCGATGCCGCGCAGCACGCCGCCGCGATCCTCCAGCCGCCGCTGCCGGCCATAATCGAAGTGCAGGTCCTCGAAGCGGATCTCGCCGCGCGTCACGCGCAGTTCGCGCGCATCCGGCGGGTCGGGCATCTGCCGCTCGACCGCGATCGAACGCATGCCGTCCTGCACCGTGCCGATGTTCTCGAAGATTGCGGTGACGCTGCGCGCGACCCAGCCGGCCATGTTGGTGATCTGCCAGGTGAGAGGCAGCACCATCGCGACCGAGCCCACCGAGATGCGGCCGGCGCTCCACTGCCAGAGTGCGAGGCTCGCGGTGCCGACGATCAGCGACGCGTTCATCAGCGCCAACACCGCGACATAGGCGGTGATCATCCGCGTCTGATCGCGGAAGGCGCTGGTGTGCAGGTCGATCGCCTCGCGCACGAACGCGTCCTCGTCTCGCGCGCGGGAGAACAGCTTGACCGTGAGGATGTTGGTGTAGCTGTCGACGACGCGTCCGGTCAGCAGCGAGCGCATCTCGGAGACCACCTGGGAGCGCCCGCGCAGGCGCGGCACGAAGAACCAGAGGATGCCGCCGTAGCAGGCGAACCACAGCAGGATCGGCGGCGTCAGGCGCCAGTCGATGGAGGCGAGCAACAGGAGCGCGCTGCTGCCGTAGACCAGGATGTACCAGGCGGCGTCGAACGACAGCACCACGCTCTCGCGCAACGCCGGGCCGGTCTGCAGCACGCGATTGGCGATGCGGCCGGCGAAGTCGTTCTGGAAGAACGTCCAGCTCTGGCGGACCACGTGCCAGTGGTTCTGCCAGCGGATCATGTTCGAGAGGCCGGGGTTAACGATCTGGTTGATCAGCACGATGTGGCAGAGCAGCACCCCTGGGCGCAGCAGCAGCAGGACCACGGCCATGCCGATGAGCTGCGGCCAGGCCTCGTGCAGCAGTGCCTGGGGCGTGTGGTTTGAGACGAGGCCGACGATGCGCCCGATGAAGGCGGGGACGGTCACGTCGAGGATGCCGGCGAGGCCGCCGAACAGGAACAGGCCGATGATGAGCCAACGCTCCTGGCGGAGGTAGTGGTGATAGAACGGCGACAGGCCGTGCACGGGCGGCGCCTCGGGCTGTCGGGCGGTGGGGTCGAGCAGGGTTTCGGCGCGGCGGAGCATGAGGTTACGGACCTTGGCTCGAGTGGCCGGCGATGCTGCCGACTCTAGCTGATGCCGCGTCAGGCGTGGCCACGCGGGGCGGGATGGGTAAGGCGTGGGAGGGGATCAGTCAACGAATGTCTCGGGGGCGCTGTCTCATCGGTGTCTCACACGCCGGTGGGTGAGACGTTGACGCATGGGGTGAGGCGGGGGAGGGGAGGGCGAGCTGGGGGATGGTGTGTAGGTGCGGCTTGCAGCCGCTTGGGTTCCGGGGTGTGGGTTCATGGTGGGGATGTGGTGTTAGTTTTAGTGACTGTCAATGGCCAGTGATACTAGCTAAGACGGTGCGTTTACGGTGCGTTTTCTTTTAACACGGAGACAGAAGGGGAGGGCCACTGTGGGCCACAGGAGTCGGAGCTTGTGCTACTGGCGGGGGTACTGACCGAACAGGTTATCGGGCTGGCGATTGAGGTGCATCGCCATACCGGGCCGGGTCTGCTCGAGTCGGTGTACGAGCAATGCCTGTGTCATGAACTGGGCGAGGCGGGCATACCGTTCCAGCGGCAGGTTGGCATTCCGGTCGTCTATAAGGCGATGCCGATCGGGGAGGGGTTCAGGGCTGACATCGTTGTCGCGCGGGAGGTGATCCTTGAGATCAAGTCCGTTGCCGCCATCGTGCCGGCGCATGAAGCACAACTGTGCACGTATCTGCGGATGAGCGGGCTTCGCGTCGGGCTGATCCTGAATTTCAATGTGCGACGTTTGACCGAGGGCATCCGCCGCTACGTCGTGTAGGCGCTGGCCGTGGGACCGTTCCGACTCCTGTGGCCCTCCGGGCCCTCCCTGATGTCTCCGTGTTAAGATTGCGCGCTCGCCGGAGGCACAAAATTGTCAGATGAGTGCGGCTTTGCCCAATGGTGGTCGGAGCGAATTGATTATCCGTCCGGCATGTCGTCGGGCCATTGCCGCGAGCTGTGCAGAACGCGGAGAATGCGCACGGTATCCCCAATAATCCGGTAGGCCACGATATACGGCGTGCGGGTAATGACCAACTCGCGTGTGCCTTCGACGCGGCCGCGGCGACCACTCCTCGGCAGCCGAGCGAGCAGCCTGACCCGATCACTGATCCGCATGTCGATGGCGACCGCGGCGCGCGGGTTGTCCGCCTCGATGTAGTCGAAGATCGCGCCGCGGTCCGCTTGCGCCCACACGGACCATTCGAGCCTCACGCGTCATTCTCGGCGCTTGCGAAGTGCCCCTGCGCGCCGTTTGGCGAAATGTGCCTCTACGTTATTGTGCGGAACTGCAGGGCGGGGATCTTGCAGGGCTTGCTGTACCTTGGCTCGGAACCATGCGTCGTGCGCGGCCGGGTCGGTCGTCAGAGGGAACGGCAGCGCACCCTCATTTGCGATCCGTGTCAGTAGGATGCGCACGGCATCGGAGACGGTCAGTCCCATGTTGTCCAACACGGCGGCCGCGCGTTCCTTCAGGGCCGGGTCGATGCGCGTTTGCACCAATGCGGTAGCGGGCATGATTGGTGTCTCCTGGCTCAATGTCACCATTGTAATTCAAATGAATGACACAAGCAAGGTTCACCGCCAGCCGACGCCCAGACGGGGACCGGACGGCATTCCGACAGTGCTCCAGCTCCAATTCCACCTTGCATCAAGTGGCAGTTGATGTATCGCGCGCGGCATGCGAGCCAATGCTGACCGCCTCCCTGAAGCCTGCAATAACCAGACCGATTGCTACAACTACGTATATCAGCCGTCCATACCACGTTGTTTCTGGGAAGGGCTGTAGAAAAAGCCACACTCCGCCGAACAACACCGGTCCACTGAGGACCAGGAACCACAGGCAGCTCAGGACGATCTTACCGCGCTCGTTCACAATGATAGCCGCATATTTGTTGAGAGCAGCAAGCACGTATTTGATACCAATCAGTCCGTAAATTCCGATAGCAAAACCAACGGAAAGTGCCTCATAATCATAGGCGCCGAGCCACAGCGCCACAACTCTGCCGGCCCTCATGAGAAGCAAAAATACGACGACGCGTGAAATGGAAAGCTGAACCGCAAAGCCAGTTGGAGCTTGGTGGAGCGTTTTCCGGGTGTCCCCAAAGGGCAGCAGCTACGCGACCTACTCTGTTCAATGCCGTAGCCCGGCCAAACGCGGGACAAATGTCATCAGCACGAACAGCGTGGCGGCGAGTAGCAACTTCACCTCCATGACCTGCTCGGATGTGGCATCGGTCAAATAAATCTCTCGCATCGCCGCCCTGCCGTTCATCCGGCATATTTTGACCGAAGCTATTCCGAGCCCAGTCGCGATAAGGGTCAGAACCGAGAAGACAAAGTACCCGCCGTAAATAGAGAGAAAAATGCCGACACGATCAGCTAGCGCTACGATGGCATGCGCGGTATTTTCGTCAAGTGTTCCGATAAAGGCAAATATCCAAGCAAATAGTGAAAAGATTGCCATGGCGGCGCATGATTTTGAGCAGGAAATAGGCTAATGATGCGCGCTGCACATTGGCCAGCGTCGGACCCAACAGCCTGCAAATGAGTTGATTGTAGGCCCACCTCGTCAATCCAAAGAGATACGTGGTTGATAGAACCAACACGAAAGCCAGCCCATACATAATCTTATTCATCCAAAGGAAAAGGATCAGTTCGGCGGATGGACTATTCGGGGGCAGCGGCGGGAGTTTGGCCACAATGAAATGTTTGAACATCTCGACATTCGCAAGCGCGTACAAACCGGCTGGTGCAAGGGCGTGAGAATGCCAAAGCGTTTGAACGTCAGCTGAACAGGGCTTTCGCCAGTCAGATCACTCGGACGAATGAAGCAGCTAAAGAATAGAAGGATTATCCACTGCCCGATGTTCTCTCCGACCTTCCCCATCTCCGGGTTCAATAGCCATACGAGAATGCGAGCACGAATGAATTCCAGTACGCGCTCGAACGCCTGATTGACACTGTAAGCCACGTCCCATGTGACCCTCCGCCCGTTGGCAACATCTTCCGATTGGCAGTTCGAGTCCTCAATAGCGATCGAAGGACGCCGAGCCGCCAGTTGCGAAACTGTGCTTGGTGTACGTCGTCTGCCGTCGGGCAATTCATCACAGCAGATCACCCTCGTCGGCGTGACCGTGCTACCAACCCGACCGAACATTCCCTTCGCGACCTTCCCGTCCCCTCTCACCCCGCCTAAACTCCCACCCCGACACGCCCACCGGGAGGAGGAGTCCGCCCCATGTCCCAGTCCGGTCTGACCACTGAACCTCCCGTCGCCTGGCCGTCAAACGGCATCAGCGAGGTGCCGTTCCGCGTCTATACCGACGCCACGCAGTACCAGCGCGAGCAGGAGCGGTTGTTCAAGGGACCCACCTGGAACTACCTCTGCCTCGCGGTGGAGCTCGCCAAGCCGGGTGACTATGTCGCCACCACCATCGGCGAGACCGCGGTCATCGTCGTGCGCGACGCGGCCGGCGCGATCAACGCGTTCGTCAACCGCTGTGCCCATCGCGGCAACCTGTTGTGCATCGAGCGCGCCGGCACGACGAAAGAGTTCTCCTGCATCTATCACGGCTGGACCTACGACCTCGCCGGCCAGCTCACCGGTGTGGCGTTCGAATACGGCGTGAAGCGCCAGGGCGGCATGCCGCCGGAGTTCCGCAAGGATGAGCACCGGCTCCAGCGCCTGCGCGTCGCCGAACTCGGCGGGCTGGTGTTCGGCACGTTCAGCGACGACACACCGGATTTGGAGACGTATCTCGGGCCGGATGTGACGCGTGGCCTGCTTCGGGTGATGAACCGCACGCCGGTGCTGCTCGGGCGCAGCACGCAGGTGATGCCGAACAACTGGAAGCTCTACTTTGAGAACGTGAAGGACACCTATCACGCCTCGATCCTGCACCTGTTCCTGACGACGTTCCGGATCAACCGGCTCAGCATGCCTGGCGGCATCTACATCAATCGCGACGGCGGCAATCACTATAGCTACGCCAAGCTGGACTACGCGGCGGAGGACGCGGACTACAAGGCGGCTGCGTTGCGCGCGGACAGCGAGTTCCAGTTGCAGGACCGCTCGGTGGTGGAGTCGATCGATGAGTACGGCGACGGCGTGTCGGTGCAGATCCTGACGATCTTCCCCGGCATGGTGCTGCAACAGGTGCGCAACACGATCGCGGTGCGGGTGGTTCGTCCGCGTGGGGTGGACAAGTGCGAACTGGAATGGATTCACCTCGGCTTCGACACGGACGACGAGGCGATGACCGAGCGGCGGCTGCGGCAGGGCAATCTGATCGGCGCGGCGGGATATATCTCGATGGAAGACGGCTGCGTCGGCGGGTTCGTGCAGCGCGCGCTGCAATACAACGACGACGGTGCGGGGCTGGTGATGATGGGCGGCCACGAGGCGGAATCGCAGACGTTCCGCGCCAGCGAGGCGGCGATCCGCGGCTTCTGGAAGCACTACCGCATGCTCATGGGCGAATGACGCATGGACGATCTCGCCATCCGGCTTGGGGTGCATGAACTGATCGGGGAATACGCCGAACGCATCGACGAGGACCGGCTGGAGGAATGGCCGGAGCTGTTCGGCGAGCCCTGTCGGTATCTGGTGATCAGCCGGGCGAACCATGAGGCGGGAATGCGGCAGGGGGTGATGTACGCCGCGTCGCGGGGGATGCTGCTGGATCGCGTGTTTTCGCTGCGGCGCGCGAATATCTATGAGCCGCATCGGTATCGCCATGTCGTCGGGCCGATCCGGATCAAGGCGATGGAGGGTGGCATCGCGGTGGCGCACTCGAATTTCCTGGCGGTGCGGATCATGCACGACGGGGCGACAATGTTGTTCGCCAGCGGGCGGTATTTGGACCGGATCGATGTCTCGGCGGCGCCGTTCAGGTTCAACGAGCGGATTGTGGTGCTGGATAGCGACAAGATCGACACGCTGCTGGCAATACCGTTGTAGGGCGTGCGCCGCCCCCTCCCCCCGACCCCCTCTCCCGCGAGGGGAGGGGGAGAGTAAGGTGTGGGCTATGGTGGTTGCTGCGCGCACGGTGTCGGAGGACGAGGCGGATATCCGGCTGGATCGGTGGTTCCGGCGGCATTTCCCTGGGCTGACGCAAGGGGCCATCCAGAAGCTTTGCCGCACCGGGCAGGTGAGGGTGGATGGCCGTCGGGTCGATGCCGCGACGCGGCTCGCCGTCGGGCAGGCGGTGCGAATTCCGCCGCTACCTGCGCCGCCCGAGGAGAAGCCGCGGCCTGCGATAGAGCCGGGGACCGAGCGCGACCTCCAGCGGCTGGTGATCTATCGTGACGAGCATGTGCTGGTGGTGAACAAGCCGCAGGGTATGCCGGTGCAGGGGGGGCCGGGCATCAGCCACCACCTGGACGGGATGCTCGACGCGCTGCGCTTTGGCTCGGCGGAGCGTCCGCGTCTGGTGCACCGGCTCGATCGCGACACTTCCGGCGTGCTGCTGTTGGCGCGTACGCCTGGGACGGCGGCGAAGCTGGCAGCCGCGTTCCGCTCGCGGGCGGTAGAAAAGACTTATTGGGCGGTGGTCGCCCGTCGGCCGATCCCGCCGGAGGGGCGCATCGATCTGCCGCTGCGGCGGATCGGCGGCGCACGCGGGGAGCGCACCGAGATTGCCGACCGCGACGACAAGGACGCCGCACGCGCCATCACCGACTATTGCACGCTCGATCATGCGGGGCAGAAGCTGGCGTGGCTGGAGCTGAGCCCGCTGACCGGGCGCACGCACCAGCTCCGTGTGCACTGTGTCGCGATCGGCGCGCCGATCCTGGGCGACGTTAAGTACGCGCGGCCGGACCAGAACAATGCATTCAGCGCCACGGTGGCGGGGCTCTCAAGCGAACTTCACTTGCATGCGCGCGCGCTTCGACTGCCCCATCCCGCGGGCGGAACATTGCTGGTGGAGGCGGACCTGCCGCCCCACATGACCGAGACGTTCCGCACCCTGGGCTTTCACGCGCCGGCAGCGGGAGCAGCCCAGCGGCGCTAGCACGAGGAGCAGAGGCGGCGATGGCTGGGCGAACGCTTCCGCGTGGAGTGCGCATCGGATTGTGGTCGCTGGCCGGTGTGGTCGGCCTGATCGTCGTCGCGGGCGTTGTTGTCGCGCTCAGCTTCGATCCTGACAGCCTCAAGCCCCGGGTTGAGGCGGCGGTGAAGCAGGCTACGGGACGCGAGCTGACCCTGGGGGGGCGCATCCGGTTGGGGCTGTCGCTGCGGCCGACATTGACCGTCAGTGGCGTCAGTCTGGCCAATCCGCCGGGGTTTTCCCGGCCGGCGATGGCAACGCTGGAGCGGATGGATGTGAAGCTCGCGCTGATTCCGCTGCTGAGCCGTCGGATCGAGATCGACCAGTTGGTGCTGGTGAAGCCCGACATCATGCTAGAGACGAATGCGCAAGGCAGACCGAACTGGCAGTTCACGCCACAGACCAGCCCGAGCGCGCCGCAGCCCGGCGCTGCCGTTCCGCAGAAGAGTGCGTCGGCGATCAGCGTTGCCGATGTGCGGATCGAGAATGGCACCCTCACGTGGCGGGACGATGTCACCGGCCGCAACGCAGTGCTTGGGCTCACCAGCGCGCGGGCGACGGCTGCATCGCCAAACTCCGATCTGCACGTCACCGCATCGGCGACCTACAACGGGGCGCCGTTCACGCTGGCGGGTGATTTTGGTCCGCTGACACGGCTGCGGGAAACTGGGACGTCAGGAGCGTGGCCGGCAAAGTTGCAGATGGAAGCGGCGGGGGCGAAGCTCGCGCTCGACGGCACGATCGCACAGCCGCAGGAGGTGCGGGGCTACGCGATCAAGGTGGCAGCGAACGTGCCGGATCTCGCCGCGCTTGCACCATTCCTGCCGGGGCAAAGACTGCCGCCGCTCCATGATGTCAGCCTGGCGGCGCAGGTTGCCGACAATGGCGCGGCTGGGCCGCAAATCTCCGGGCTCACACTGCATGTCGGTCCGTCCGATCTGAGCGGGACGGTGGCGGGGCTGAAACTTGACAAGCTCGATGTGACTGCTCCGCAGCTCGATCAGCCTGCCCACGTCGCCGCACAGGGCAGCTTCGATAACTCGCCCGCGACTTTGGCTGGTACCGTCGGCGCTCCCGCGGGTCTGCTGCTGGGTGCCAAGGCGGCGGCACCGATCCCGATCGATCTGGACCTGCACGCGCTGGGCTCGAATCTGACGGTGAAAGGCACCGCGGCGCGAACCCCGGACGGGCGGCCGTCGGTGCAGGCCGCAGTGGCGTCCGACATGATCGACCTCGACGCCGTGTCAGCCGCGCTTGCCCAGCCGACTGCCCATGCCGCCGCCGCGCCGACCGCGCCGCCGGTGGCCAAGCCGGCGACGAGCGGCCACGTGATTCCCGACACGCCGATCCCGTTTGGCCCGCTGCGTCTGGCCAACGCCGATGTTAAGTTGAGCGTCGCGCAACTGAAGTCGCGCGGCGTGCTGTATCGCGCCATCGCAACACATCTGAGCTTACAGGATGGCAGGCTGCAGCTCGACCCGGTCACGGCTGATCTGCCCGAAGGTCACCTGGATGCGACGCTCAGCGTGGATGCGACGCAGGCCAGTCCGCCCGTGGCGCTCCGGCTGCGAATACCGGTGCTGGCGCTGAAGCCGTTGCTCGCGGCGATGGGCGAACCCGACTACATCAATGGCAACATGAATGTGCAGGCTGATCTGCACGGCGCAGGCGCTACGCCACATGCGATCGCTGCCAGCCTGGACGGATCGCTGGGTCTGAGCCTGGCCAACGGAACCGTGGACAACCGTCTGCTGGGCAGCACGCTGGGATCGGTGCTGCGCGCGGTGAACCTGCTCGATCTGGTCGGTCGAGGTGGGACCAGCCAAGTGCAATGCTTCGCCGCCCGCTTGGACGCAAACCACGGGATCGCCACCGTGCGGTCGCTGGTGTTCGCTTCGTCACTGCTCAGCATGGATGGGGATGGCAGCCTGAACCTTGGCAACGAAACGCTCGATCTGCGCGTGCGGCCAGAGACAAGGATTGCCGGGACTGGACTGGTGGTGCCGATGCGGATCACTGGCCCGTTCAGGTCGCCGAGTACCGCGCCCGACCCAACAGCGACAGTTACTCAGAATGCGGGCACCGTGGCGGGAGCCGTGCTGGGCAGCACGACGCCGATGGGATTGATTGCCGGCGCGCTCGGGGCGAAGCAGTTGCAAGGGGGATCGGAGGCGGACTGCGGCGCGGCCTTGGCAGCGGCCCGCGGGACGGCCGGCCCCGCGGCACAGTCCAACCCGGCCCAACAGGCAGCGCCTCAGCAAAAACAGAAGCAGAAGCTGCCCGATGTGGGCAGTGCGCTGAAGCAGCTGTTCCGTTAAGAGGACGAGTGTGAAGCGCTTCTGGGAAACCGTGGCCATTGATCCGAGCAATGCCGGTTATGCGGTCCTGCTTGACGGCAGGCCGATGCATCTACCGGGTGGGGCGCTGTTGCGCGTGGAGAGCGAACCGCTTGCCCGCGCCATCGCGGAGGAATGGGAGGCGGCAGGTGGCGGCAAGGGTGGCGAGATGTCGTTCGCAGATACGCCGCTCACCTGCCTGGCCGGCACGGCGCAGCAGCGCATCGCGCCCGATCCCATGCCAACCGTTGATGCCATCGCGCGGTACGCCGAGAGCGACCTGCTGTGTTACCGCGCCGAGACGCCGGACGAACTGGTCGCCCGCCAGGCGCGCGAGTGGCAGCCTTGGCTGGATTGGGTGGCGCTGACCTACGACGCACCGCTGCGCGTCGCGCGCGGGATCCCCTACGTGAAGCAGCACCGTGACAGCGTCGCTGCGTTGCGCCGTGCGGTTGCCGGGCTGGACGTGGCGGCGCTGGCGGCGCTTGGTGTAGCGGTGCCGGCGCTGGGCAGCCTGGTGCTGGGGCTGGCGCTGGCCGAGGGGCGACTGGATGCTCGGACTGCGCACTCGCTAGGGGCGCTGGATGAACTGTACCAGTCCGTGGCATGGGGCGAGGATGCCGAGGCCGCGTCGCGTCGCAGTGCGATCGCGGCCGACATCGCGCATGCGACGCGCTTTCTGCAACTGACACGACCGGAGGCATCGGCATGAATTGCAAGCGCCTCGTCATCAGCGGGCGTGTGCAGGGCGTCGGCTTCCGCCCGTGGATGGTGGAAAAGGCACAGGCCCTGGGCGTTTCGGGCTGGGTGCGGAACCGGATCGACGGTTCGGTGGAGGCATTGGTGGCCGGCGACACCGCGGCCGTCGAGGAGTTGCTGCGGCTCTGCCGCCGCGGTCCGCGCATGGCGGAGGTGGTCAGCATCGAGGAAGATTTGGCCGACCCGCCCGACGTGTTTGGGTTCAGGCAGGTTCCATCCTTGTAGGCGGCGTCTTATCGGGAGGGGTTGCTTGCGTGCCGCCGTCGCCGAACACTTCTTGCCAGACAGCGCGCAGGGCGGCGTCCGCCTCCGCCATGGTAACCGGAAGGCCGAGTGCGTGGAGGCTGGTGACCCCGTGCTCACTGATGCCGCACGGGACTATGCCGGCGTAATGGTCGAGGTTTGGCGCGACGTTCAGCGCCACGCCATGCCAGCTTACCCAGCGGGATACTCGCACGCCGATGGCGGCGATCTTTGCCTCCGTGCCGGTGGCTGGCTCGGCGATCCAGATGCCGATGCGGCCTTCGCGCCGTTCACCACGCACGCCGAGGCGGGCAAGGGCACGTATCAGCCATTCCTCCAGGCCGTGGACGAAGCAGCGCACGTCGCGCGGCGGCACCGTGCCGTGCGGGCGCGTGAGGTCCAGCATGACGTAGGCCACGCGCTGGCCGGGGCCATGATAGGTCCATTGCCCGCCGCGACCGGTGGCGAAGGTGGGAAGGCGATGGGGGTCGGTGAGTTCTTCCGGCCTCGCGGAGGTGCCGGCGGTGTAGAGTGGCGGATGCTCGACCAGCCAGACCAGTTCATTGGCGGTGCCGGCGCGGATGTCGGCGATCCGCTCCTGCATGCGCGCGACGGCGTGGCTGTAGGGGGTGAGGCCGCCTTCGATGCGCCATTCGGGAGCGGCGGGAGTAATTGAAGGGGCGTCGTTCATCGAGTATATCCCAGCGCCTGAGCGGTCGTGGCGGAATGGTAGACGCGCAAGCTTGAGGTGCTTGTGGGGGTAACCCCGTGGAAGTTCGAGTCTTCTCGACCGCATAAGCCAACCCACTGAGTCCCGTAGAACGTCGGCTGCATAGGTGTTGTGCGGCCGTCGGGCGGCTACTCCTCGGTGTGTACGTTTGCTTGCGATGCGAGACAGGTGGGTGTCGCACAACGCGGGCAATACGTCGGGCATCGAAAAACAAGCGTCAACTTCTCACGAGCCGCATCTCTCGTCCAATACCCGGCTTGGCCATGTGATCTAATTCACAGTGATCTATGGTTTGGCGCGGTAGTGGCTGCCGAAAACCAGGAGAGATTGCCATGGCGGCCCCGCCTGTCATCAATGGGTTCATCTTTACCGAGCAAACGGTAGCACCGGGCCAGACCATCGATCCGTTCTCCAAGGTTTCAATCAGCGATTCCGTTCTCGATGCGACTGATTCGGCCACGATCTGGTTGATCACCAGTGAGGGCACTTTGATCAGAACTTTTTCGGACGACAATGGAACCCTGGTTGGCCCTGGTCTGTCGGGTGGCGCCGGCGACTACACGCTTTCGGCAGCCGACCCCGCGACCCTATCGTCGGAACTTGATAACCTGACCTTCATTCCGGCGCCGCTGCCGAGCGGTGTGACGTCTGTCAGCACAAAAATAGAGCTGGATGTCAGCCGCACGAACGATACTAATCCCGCGACAACCGATAGCACGGTGGTGACTGACACTGCTCCAGCACCGCCGCCCCCACTTCCACCCCCACCGCAGCCGATCCCAGGTGAAAATCTCCTGTTCCAGAACACCACCGGCTCGGTTGCCATCTGGGATATGAACGGTACAACGATCGCAGCCGGCGGCTTGGTCGGATCGAACCCTGGCCCCACCTGGCACATCAAGGGCACGGGCAATTTCTTCAACGACGGTAATGCCGCCCTCCTCCTTCAGAACGACGACGGGTCGGTCGCGCTGTGGGACACGAGCGGCACCAGCGTTATCGGCGGCGGTGTCGCGGCGGACCCCGGGCCGACCTGGCGCATCGAGGGCACGGGCAATTTCTTCGGCGACGGTAACACCGATATTGTCCTTCAGAACGAAGACGGGTCGGTCGCGCTGTGGGACATGAGCGGCACCAGCGTCATCGGCGGCGGTCTCGTGGAGAACCCCGGGCCGAACTGGCACATCGAGGGCACCGGAAATTTCTTCGGCGACGGCAACACCGCCATCCTCCTGCAGAACGATGACGGGTCGGTCGCTCTGTGGCACATGAGCGGTACCAACGTTATCGGCGGCGGTCTCGTTGCGAACCCTGGGCCGACCTGGCACATCGAAGGCACGGGCGATTTCTTCGGCGACGGTAACACCGACATTGTCTTTCAGAACAACGACGGGTCCGTCGCGCTGTGGGACATGAACGGCATCAACGTTATTGGCGGCGGTCTTGTGGCGACGAACCCCGGGCCGGCCTGGCATGTCGGGGGGACGGGCGATTTCTTCGGCGACAGTCACACCGATATCGTCCTTCAGAACGACGCCGGGTCTGTAGCGCTGTGGGACATGAGCGGCACCAGTGTTATCGGCGGCGGTGTTGCGGGTAATCCCGGCACGGGTTGGAACGTGTCCGACGATAATATGCGGTTCATCTACAGCGCGTCGGCCAACGAGACTTTGGTGGCGACGCCGGCGACGCCGGACGAGTTCGTGTTCACCAGCTTTGCGGCCGGTTCGCATACGATCAGCGGATTCAACCCTGTGCAGGACATGATCGCGTTCAGCAAGGCGCAGTTCGCGTCCTTCACCAACGTGCAGGCAGCGACCTCGGCGATCTCTGGTGGGACGATGATCAACCTGGGCAGGGGTAGTTCTCTGCTGCTGCCGGGGGTCAACCCCGCATCGCTGCGCGCCAGCGACTTTGCCTTGGCCTGAGCGCAGATCACCCTGAGGGCAAACGCCGGCCTCGATCAGGAGGCCGCCATGCCCGCCTGCATCAGCCGCGCGCCGGATTCGCCGATGGCCTGCGGCCAGTCTTGGCTTAGGCTGTGGCGACGCTGCCGACCTGCTTGCCGAGCGTGGCGACCAGGCAACCGCGTCGCTGGTCGTCAGCTCAATAGGTCATGCCGGCTTGCATCGCGAAATGCTCCGCAGCCGGCCCTAGCGCGAGCGCGGGGAAGAAGGTCAGCCCGCCCACGATGACGATGGTGCCCACCATCAGACCAACGAACTGCATGCCATGAGTCGGCAGTGTTCCGGCGGAAGCCGGTATGATGCGCTTCCCCGCCAACAGTCCTGCAATGCACAGCACCGGCACGATGACAATGAAGCGTCCCGCGAACATCGCAGCCGCCAGCGTCAGGTTATAGAACGGCGTGTTCGCGCTGAGCCCGGCGAACGCGCTGCCGTTGGTCGCCGCCGCGGACGTATAGGCGTACAGCATTTCCGAGAACCCGTGCGGGCCGGCATTGTTCAGTCCGGCCAAGCCGGCAGGCGTTACGGCAGCCACCGCGGTGATGCCTAGAATGGCGGCCGGTGGGCACAACAGCGCCAGCATCGTCATCTTCACTTCGCTGCCTTCGATCTTCTTGCCAAGATACTCCGGCGTTCGTCCGATCATCAGTCCGGCAGCGAACACCGCGACGATGGCGAACAGCAGGATACCGAACAATCCCGAGCCAGGACCGCCGACGATCACCTCGTCCACCATCATGTTGGCCATCATCACCAGGCCTGAAAGCGGCATGAAGCTGTCATGCATCGAATCGACCGCGCCATCCGACGAAGCCGTCGCTATGTTACCCCATAATGAAGACTGGCCGACGCCGAAGCGAATCTCCTTGCCTTCCAGGTTGCCGGCGCTCTGGTCGAGGTGGAACGACGACAAGGCGGGATTCGGTTGCGCCTCACCGCCATAGATCACCGTAAGGCCGACTATGAACAGTATCGCCATCACCGCGTACAGCGCCCAACCGTGCCGCTGGTCGCCGACCATTCGGCCGAAGGTGTTGGTCAGCGCGACGCCGATCACCATCATCAACAGCATCTGGATCAGGCCGGTGAAGGCGGTCGGGTTCTCAAATGGATGCGCCGAGTTGACGTTGAAGAAGCCGCCGCCGTCACCGCTCATCACCGCGATCACCTTCTGCGTGGCGACCGGCCCAAGCGCGATCGTCTGCTGCGCGCCCTCCAGCGTCGTGGCGGCGACATAGGGGTGCAGCGTCTGCGGCACGCCTTGCCAGATCATGATCAGCGTCGTGACGACGCAGATCGGGAGCAGCACATAGAGCGTGATCCGCGTCAGATCGACCCAGAAATTGCCGATCGATTGCGTCGAACGGCGCGCAAAACCGCGCACCAGTGCGAGCGCCACGGCAATGCCGACTGCAGCCGACATGAACGACTGCACCACGATTCCCAGCATCTGCGACAGATAGCTGAGCGTTGATTCGCCACCATAGGACTGCCAGCTCGTGTTCGTCGCGAAGCTGACCGCGGTGTTCAGCGCCAGATCCGGCGTCATGGCGTCCATCTGCTGCGGATTGAGAGGCAACAGATTCTGCAGCCGCAGCAATGCATAAAGCACGATGATGCCGACCAGATGGAACCACAGCAGCGCCATGGCGTAGTCCACCCAGCCCTGCTCTTCGGCCGGATCGATGCCGGCAACCCGATACAGCCCGCGCTCCAATGGTGCGAAGGCACGGAGCACCCTTCCCCCGCCATCGACGTTCCGAACGATATAGCCGCCGAGAGGCTTCACAACTGCTGTGATCAGCGCCGCGAACACCGCTATCTGCAGCCAACCCTGCCAGGTCATGGTGCTTGGTCTGGTGTCGCGCCGGTCGGTCGGGTCAGATCAGCGCAGGCCCAGACGTAGCCGGCACCTCCGGCGAATGCCAGTGCGAGCAATAGGAGCATCAGAAAGTCGAGCATGCCGTCTGTTTCCGGACCAATTCTCGCGGGCCACTAGGCAGGAATTGCCGGAGCGTGCCTTGACATGGATCAACCATCAACTCGCGAGCGCATAGGGTGGACCGTGCGCGGCATGTTCCTCAGCCAGCATCACCTCCGGCATCACCGCCAGCAACCGCTCTTGCGTCGCCAGCGCGGCGCGGGTCAGCGGCAGCCGCACCTCATCCGTGCACAACCCGAGGCTGGCCAGCGCGGCCTTCAACGGAATCGGATTGCTCTCCTTGAACAGCGCCGCGTGCAATGGGTCGAGCAGGTCGCGCAGCACGGCAAACCTCTCCAACTCGCCGTTGTCCCAGGCTCGGTGCATCAGTGCGCACAGCGTGGGTGTCACGTTGGCGGTGACCGAGATGCAGCCGATCCCGCCCATCGCCCGATACCCGGGCGCGGTCGCGTCGTCGCCGCTCCATTGCATGAAGTCATCGCCGCACCGCGCGCGCAGCCGGGTCGGACGCGACACATCGGCGGTGGCATCCTTCAGACCGACGATCAGTTCCGCGTCGTGCAGCCGCGCCACAGTGTCGTCGGCGATCGGCACGCCTGAGCGCGACGGAACGTCGTAGAGCACGACAGGAAGATCGGTCGCGTGGGCAATGGCGCGAATATGCGCGATGATGCCGTCCTGCGTCGGCTTCACGTACGGCGGCACTGCGCAGAGCAGCGCATCCGCGCCCGCGGATGCCGCCTCGACGCCCATGGCGACCGCTGCGGAAGTAGCCAAGGCGGTGCAGCCAGCGATCACCGGCACGCGGCAGGAAGCGGCCTCCGCCACTGTGTGTATGGCGTGCGCGTACTCCCGCAGTGTCAGCGAGGCGGCCTCGCCGGTGCTGCCACAGACAATCAACGCGGCGGTGCCACGGTCAATCTGCCGCTCTGACAGCCGGGATAGGGCTTTCCAGTCGACATGCGTGTCACGGAAGGGCGTGGCGAGCGCGGTCAATGAGCCGCCAATGCCGAAAATGGGATTGCGCATCGTCATGGCTCCTGTCAGGCGTGCCGGCGAATATCGAACGCGGGGACTTCGGCGTTGAGCATCAGGCGGCCCGCTGCGCAGCGCGAGCGGATCGCAGTGAAGCCGTGCAGGCTCAGCAAGCGTCGGACGCGGCTTTGCATGGTGGGAAGCGGGTCGACGCTGAGTGCCAGGCGGCCATTCGCGAACAGCGCGCGGCGAATCGACGACAGTGCGCTCTCTAGCCAGTCGAGTGAGGGAACATGCGGCACGATCACCAGGCTGGCACTGTCGGCCTCCAGCCGCTCGGGTGATCGGAGGTGCGTTACTTGCGGCGCGCCGGCTCGCAGCAGCGCACACATCAAATCAGGGCCGTCCCTGCCGAGTACGACGATGTGCTCTTCGTCCTCGATCGCACCAAGGTTGTCGAGCAGGGCGGCCCCAGGTTCTGGAGGCTGCAGGGGTGGGCTGGGCGGCGCGCGGCGAGGCGCGGCCGCACGGACGTGCGTCAGCATGATAGACGGCTCCTGAAAAAAGTAATGCGCGGACCGGAATGGTCGCAGTTCATGGCAGGCCGGAAGATCGGCATAACGGCATATAATTGCCATCGGTGTTGTGGCCAGCGCATATAGGATCGGTGTGGGTGTCGGGATGCACGGGCGGCCTCGGGAACCGGAGACGTGCGTCGTAACCCTTATGGGACTCATAGGGGACAGCCTCCTCGGGACAGCGAATTTGTATCCGTCGGATGCCTTAACTCTGGGTCCGTCAGATCCGATTCACCATTCTGGATGCTGGTTGCGGTCCCGGTACATGGCTGCGACGCCTCGTCACGCACGCGCGCCAACTTGGATTCTCCGACATCACGGCGCGGGGCTTCGATATTGCCCGGGCGCAAATTCATGTCGCGCGACGCATGGCTCATGATCTCGCCGGGCAGACGGGCGTCGATCTTACGTTCGAAGTTGCAGATCTCACCGGCCGGCTGGCGGAGGCGGATGTCTCGGTCGACATGACACTCTGTCTCTACAGCGTCCTGAGCCATCTTCCGGTGGCTAATCCAACGAAGGTCGCCGCCGAAATTGCGCGCGTGACCAGGGGACACTTCGTCACCACGGTGCGTTCAATCGGCAGCCCTCCCACAATCTTCGTCGATTCGATTGACAAGGCGCGCCACTTCAGCCTGGACCACAGTTTGGATCGATGTGAGGGTCGAGCTCCGCAGCGGGCGTCGTATGGCGCTGCCCTTTCACCTCTTTACCGCGTGCGAGCTACAGAATTGCTTTGCACAGCATTTCGATAGCGAAGACCTGTGTGGCCTCAATATCTTTCACAATCGCTTCGTGCCTGACCATCGGTAGAATCCAGCGTCCATTCTGGTGGACCAGCAACTCTGGGGTCAGCTCGCGCAGCTCGAGGAGATCTACGCGAGGAACCCCGGTTTCATGGAACGCGCAACTCATCTGTTGCTGGTCGGTTGCCGTCGCCAGCTTCCGGAGCGGCGGCGTAGGTATGCGTAATCTCCGGTAGCTGACGCTGCTTACTCCACGGTCCACGGGTCCTCGACATCGACGCGCAGGTGTTCGGTGGGTTGCGGCGTTGCCGTCATCACGCATACGCCGTCGGGCGCCTCGAACTGGTGCCAGGCGTTCTGCGGCACGACCACCATCATCCCGGCGCTGAGCGTCACGGACTGCTTCCCCTCCGCGGTCATCAGATGCAGCGTCGTCGCGCCGTCGACGATCTGCACGATCTCATCGCCTTGCGGATGCCGCTCCCATGCGCTGGTGCCGGCGAACTTGGCGGTGAAGATGGCGCCGTCGCGATAGGGCGCCACCCGTCCGAAAGCCCCCTTGCGTTCGGCCTCGGATGAAGTCGGCGTGCGCGCCTCGAGCATCGTCAGTCTGGCGAACTCGGCCTTTAGATCGACGACTGGGATCATGCTCTCCTCCAGGGGTTGGATGTGTGCGGAGGTATACCAGTTGAGGCTTGGACCGTCGCGCCTCCCCCCCTCCCGCGCGGGGAGCCGCAGTGTCCGCACCTTTCCGCCCTCTGAACGGCAGACTAGAGTGCGCGCCCCAGCCCAGGAGACGAGTCATGGCACCACCTCCGCCCTTCGGCGCCAATTCCGCTGCCGCGCGCGACATCGCCAACGTGCTGCACCCTTATACCGATCTGCAGGCCCATCAGCAGATCGGTCCCATGGTGGTCACGCGCGGCAAGGGCGTTCGCGTATGGGATGATGCGGGCAAGGACTACATCGAGAGCGTCGCCGGTCTGTGGTGTGCCTCGCTGGGCTTCGACAACGAGCGGCTGGTGCAGGCGGCGGTCAACCAGATGCGGAAGCTGCCTTTCTATCATGCGTTCACCGCCAAGTCGCACGAGCCGCTGATCGATCTGTCCGAGATGCTGATCGAACGCGCGCCGGTGCCGATGAGCAAGGTGTTCTTCGCCAACTCGGGCTCCGAGGCGAACGACAGCGCGATCAAGATGATCTGGTATTTCAACAATGCCGTGGGGCGACCGGACAAGAAGAAGATCATCGGGCGGCTGAAGGGGTATCACGGCATCACGCTTGCATCGGCGTCGCTGACCGGCATTCCGCACAATCATCGGGCGTTCGATCTGCCGCTGCCCGGTTTCGTGCACACGATGAACCCGCATCACTATCATGGCGCCAATCCGGGCGAGAGTGAGGAAGCATTCGCCTCGCGCTGCGCGGACGAACTTGAGAAGCTAATCCTCGCGGAAGGTCCTGACACCGTGGCGGCGATGTGGGCCGAGCCGGTGATGGGCGCCGGTGGCGTGATCGTGCCGCCGCGGACATATTTCGAGAAGATCCAGGCGGTGCTGCGCAAGTACGATGTGCTGTTCGTCGCAGACGAGGTGATCTGCGGCTTCTGGCGCACCGGCAACTACTGGGGCAGCCAGACGCTGAACATGCAGCCCGACATCCTCACCTGCGCCAAGGCGCTGTCGTCGTCGTACCTGCCGATCAGCGCGGTGATGGTGAACGATCGCGTGTTCCAGGGCCTGGCAAAGCAAAGCCACGAGATCGGCACGTTCGGGCACGGCTTCACCTATTCCGGTCATCCGGTGCCGGCCGCGGTCGCGATCGAAACGCTGAAGATCTATGACGAGATGAACATCGGCGAGCACGTCCGCGCTGTCGGTGCGCACATGCAGAGCGAACTGCGCCGGCGCTTCGCCGAGCATCCGCTGGTGGGCGAGGTGCGCGGCATCGGCCTGATCGGCGCGATCGAACTGGTGGCCGACAAGGACAAGCGCCAGAACTTCGAACCGGCAGCGCGGATCGGCGGTCGCCTCACCAAGCTGGTCGAAGAGCAGGGCGTGATAGGTCGCACAGTACCCGGGCGACATCCTCTGCTTCAGCCCGCCGCTGATCATCACCGAGGCCGAGGTGGACGAGATGCTGGACCGCGTCGGCAAGGCGCTCGATGAACTGACCGTGCAGTTGCGGCGCGAGCAGATCGCGGTCGTGCAGTAGGCCGACGGCGATGCGGTCGCGGCTGATCGCGGCGGCCGCTTTGCTGTGTCTCACGCTGCCGGTTGCCGCGCAGCAGGCGACCGACAGTTTCGATGCGGTGAAGGCCAGTGCGGAGATCACGAATCTCTTGGCGCGGCGCGATCTCGACGCCGCGGCCGAGGCCACGTCGCGGTTGATGGAGGGTAATTCGCCCGAGAAGCTGAAGGATCTGTTTCAGCTTGTGCGTGGTCTCGGGCAGGGCCAGGTACACTGACCTGGTTTATTCGCGCGACTACGGGCGGACGGAGAAGGACGTCATCTTCAAGATCGACTTCGACAAGGCGTTCCTGTTCGTCCGTTATCTGTATCAGGTGGACAATGGCGCGTGGCGGTTGATCCACATTGATCTGAAGACGGAAGACGAACTCCCCTTTCCGAAGGACTGGCCACACATCTATCCGAGGTGACCGCGGCCCTTTCCATGGTGAGCTATCGCGCGCGGTCTACTGTGTAGTCCGCCACGTCCAGCAAGGCACGCCGCATTGCGCTGTCGGGAAACGGTGCCAGAGCCGCCTTCGCCGCCTGGGCAAATCCACGGGCGCGGCGGAGGGTGGCGCCAATGGCGCCGCAGTGCCGCATCAGATGGAGCGCGCGATCGAGATCGGCTTCATTCTGGTCTGTCGCCTCGATGGTGCGGCGCCAGAAGTCGCGGTCGGCCACATCGCCCGACTGGTACGCCACCAGCACCGGCAGGGTGATCTTGCCCTCGCGAAAGTCGTCGCCGACGGTCTTGCCCAGCACCGCCTGGTCTGCCGTGTAGTCGAGCGCGTCATCCACCAACTGGAAGGCGATGCCGAGGTTCATGCCGAATTCCGCCAGCGCCGCGGCCTCGGGGTCTGGCCGATCGGCCACCACGGCGCCCACCTCGCAGGCGGCGGCGAACAGGGCGGCTGTCTTGCCCTTGATCACTTCCAGGTAGCGCGCCTCGGACGTGGCGAGATCGTTCTGGGTGACAAGCTGCAGCACCTCGCCTTCGGCGATGGTCGCGGCGGTGCGCGAGAGGATGCCGAGTACGATCAGTGAGCCGTCCTCCACCATCAACTGGAAGGCGCGGGCGAACAGGAAGTCGCCGACCAGAACCGGGGCCTGGTTGCCGAATACCGCATTGGCCGAGGCCAGTCCTCGCCGCAGCAGGCTCGCGTCAACCACGTCGTCGTGGAGCAGCGTGGCGGTGTGGATGAACTCGACGCAGGCCGCGAGCTTCACATGCCGCTCGCCAGTGTAGCCGCAGAGGCGGGAGCAGGCGAGGGTGAGCAACGGGCGCAATCGCTTGCCGCCGGCGGCGACGATGTGTGCGGCGAGCTGCGGGATCAGCGCCACCGGGCTATCCATGCGGGCTACGATGGTGCGGTTGCAGGCCTCCAGATCGGGCTGGAGCAAGGCGACCAGAGCGGTCAGCGCGCCCTCGGCAGCCGAGGCACGCGCCTCCAGGCGCGGCGGAGACGCCGGATCGGCCCGGGACGGACTGACGACCTCGTCCAAGCTGGTCTCCTGGCTTGCATGTCTGGCAGGACAAGGCACCATATCGGCGCGCCGGAAACAGGGTCAAGCAAAGGCGGGAGAGACAGCAAGCTGTGATTGTGCTGGCGACGTCGAATGATCCTGTGCGGCTGTCGTTCCTGACGGCGCTGCTGGCGGATGCAGGCATTGCCGCGTTCGTGCTGGATGTGCACACCAGCGCGGTGGAGGGCAGCATTGGTGCGATCCCGCGCCGCCTGGCGGTGGGCGCCGAGGACGAGCTGCGGGCGCGGCGGGTGCTTGCGGAGGCGGGGGAGATCTAAGGTTCCGGGCCAGTTCAAGCCCGTGTCCCTCGCCCTGACCGATGTGCTAAGGTGCGCGTGCAATGGGCATATTGGCGGCATTCCACCCGCTCTACACGCTGACCGGCTTCATCGTCGGGTTGCTGATCGGCCAGACCGGCATGGGCGGGGGTTCGCTGGTAACTCCTATCCTCGTGCTCCTCTTCGGTGTCTCTCCAGCCGCCGCCGTGGGCACCGACCTGCTCTACGCCTCCATCACCAAGGCCGTGGGCACAGCGGTGCATGGGGCGAACCACACCGTGCAATGGCCTCTCGTCGCGCGCCTGGCCGCAGGGAGCGTGCCGGCCACCGCGCTGACCTTGCTGGCAATTGCGCATTTCGATCTCAACAGTCGCGCGGCTTCGGGCGTCATCACGACCGTTCTCGGTGTGATGCTGCTGATGACGGCGGCCGCCCTGTTGTTCCGGCGCAGACTGCTCGAACTGGGGGGCGATCGGCTGGCCAACGTATCGGTGCGGCAGACCGGCCTGCTTACCGTGGCCATCGGCGCGATGCTCGGCTTGCTGGTGACGATCTCCTCGGTGGGTGCAGGGGCGATCGGCGTCACCGCGCTGCTGCTGCTTTATCCCAAGTTGCCGATGGCGCGCATCGTGGGGTCCGACATCGCACACGCGGTACCGCTCACGCTGGTCGCAGGGCTGGGGCACTGGATGCTGGGCTCGGTCAATCTGCCGATACTGGTGTCTCTGCTGATTGGCTCGATCCCGGGCATCGTGCTGGGCAGTCTGTTCGCGGTGCGCGTGCCGGACACGGTCCTGCGGCCGGTGATGGCGGCGACGCTGGCGGTGGTCGGCGGCACTCTGGTGTTCTGACGCCCGTTGCCGTCACGCTGCGGGCGGCATCTGCGCGGTCGGTGTGGACTTGGAGATCGCCACCTCTTCCTCGGTCATGTCCGCCGGAATGTCGGCGAACAGCGGCGTGCTGAGGTAGCGTTCGCCGGTGTCGGGCAGCATCGCCAGGATGTTGGCTCCCTTCGGCGCCTCGGCGCAGATCTGCAGCGCGCCGGCGAGGGTCGCGCCGGCGGTGATGCCGACGAAGATGCCCTCTTTTGCCGCCAGTTCCTTGCTGTATTTCAGCGCGTCAGGTCCGGCGATACGAAGAATCTTGTGCAGCACGCCGCTTTCCACCGCATCGGCAGTCAGCTTCGGGATGAAGTCGGGCGCCCAGCCCTGCATCGGATGCGGCTTGAACGCGGGATGCGCCGTCGCCGGTGAACCATCCTGGTTGCGTTGCTGACCCTCGCCGCTGCTCAGCATCGCCGCGTCCGCCGGTTCGCACGCCACGATCTTGGTGTTCGGCATCTCCTTGGCGAGGACACGTGCGACACCCTTCAGCGTGCCGCCGGTGCCGTAACCGGTGACCCAGTAGTCGAGTTTCGTGTCCTTGAAGTCCTCGATGATCTCGCGCGCGGTGGTGCGCGAGTGCATGTCGGCGTTGGCCTCGTTCTCGAACTGGCGGGTGAGGAACCAGCCGTTCATCTTGGCCAGTTCATTCGCCTTGTTCACCATGCCCATGCCGCGCTGCGCGGCTGGCGTGAGCACCACCTTGGCCCCGAGAAAGCGCATCAGCTTGCGGCGCTCGACGCTGAATGTTTCGGCCATGGTGACGACAAGCGGATAGCCCTTTGCCGCGCAGACCATGGCGAGGCCGATGCCGGTGTTGCCACTGGTGGCCTCGACGACCGTCTGGCCTGGCTTCAGTTCGCCGCGACGCTCGGCATCCTCGATGACGCCGAGCGCGAGACGGTCCTTTACCGAACCCAGCGGATTGAAGGCCTCGATCTTGACGAAGAGGTTCACGTCGCCCGGCGCCAGCTTGTTGATCCGCACAACCGGGGTGTTACCGACCGTCTCGAGGATGTTGGCGAACCTGCGTCCCATGTCCTGCTCCATGCCTGTCCAGCGCCGCGGCGCCAGGGGCTATTAAGGCATTCCTCGCCGCGGCCAGTCCATGCTGATATGGCACGCGGCCACTTTGTGACCAGCTTCACAGCGAGCCGATCGTGGGGTGTGGCATCAAAATCTGGGGTGTCATCCGCGACTGAGGTCCATGCAACGCGCGTTTGGTCATGGGCGCGAGAGCCCTTCGACCCTTCGCCGGCCGGTGACACCACGAATCAATTGCCTTAAAGTAAATTTCTGGATACGGGGCGCTCAAATGCAAGCCGCATCGAGCGGGCTACCTGTGGTCAGGGGGGCAGAACCGCGGAGGCTGGCGGCCTTCGTGCACGCCGATATGGCGGGCTATAGCCGACTGATCGGTCAAGATGATGCCGGGACCTTCTCCCGCCTGGCCCGATTGCGCCGCGCCCTTATCGACCCTGCGCTCGAGCGGTATGGCGGGAAAATCCACAACACCGCCGGCGATTCGCTGATGATGGAGTTCTCCAGCGTCTTGTCGGCGGTGCGCTTTGCGGTCGAGATACAGACCCGCATACCGGAATTCGACGACGGCGAGCCACCTGATCGCCGCATTCGCTTCCGTATGGGCATCAACATCGGCGATGCGATCCCCGATGAGCAGAACATCCATGGCGACAGCGTCAACATCGCCGCGCGGCTGCAGGCGATCTGTCCGCCCGGCTGTGTCTGCGTATCTGCCGTCGTGCGCAACCACGTCCAGGAGCTTGACCTGCGATTTGAACCGATGGGGACCGTTCAGCTCAAGAACATTGCGCAACCTATCGAAGCTTTCGTGGTGCGTCTCGATCGCCCTGCCGGGTGGCGGCAGATCCGATATCGCCGCACTCGCAAGGTTCTGGCGGCATGCGTTGTGCTTTGTCTGCTCGCCGCCGGCGCGGCCGGTTGGTGGATGCAACGGACGCCGGTTGCGAAGCCGCCTGCCGAAGCCAGTGCCGCGCCGTTGTCCATCGCGGTCCTGCCGTTCACCAACCTGAGCAACGATCCGAACGAAGATTATCTCGCGGACGGCATTTCGGAGGATTTGACCACCGATCTGTCGCATCTCGACGGCGCCGTGGTCGTTGCGCGCGAATCCGCCTTCGCGTATCGCGGCAAGGAAGTGGACATTCGCGACGTGGGGCGGCAACTCGGCGTCCGCTATGTGTTGGAAGGCAGTGTCCGCAAGATTGGCGATGCGGTTCGTATCAATGCGCAGCTTATCGCCGCGGACAACGGCGCGCACGTATGGGCCGAGCGGTTCGATCAGCCGTTGCGCGCTTTGCAGGACGGCCAGGACAATACGGTCCAGCGCATTGGTGCGGCGCTCGACATCAGGTTCGATCAGGGAAAGCAGCAGCCAAAGAAGTCGACGTCTGATCCGGCGGCTTATGATCTGGTACTACGCGGGCGGGCGGCGATGCAGGAGCGCATCAGCTACACCCGTAACGTCATCGCGGCCGGATACTTCGAACAGGCACTGCGGAAGGATCCGACCTCGGTGCCGGCGATGGCCGGCGCCGCGACGATGCTGATCGAAGCCAATCGCTACCTAGGACGGGCCGGTAGCCTGCTGCACAGAGCGCAGATGCTGGCACCGAATTCGCCGGATGTGCTCGCGGCCCGATTTCGTCTGCTGATGCGCCGTGACAGCGAGGACGAGGCGGTCGCCACGTTCAGGCAATTGCTCGACACTGATTCGAGCGCCGCCGGGGTGGCCGCTGACTTTCTTGAATGCTCCTATTGTTATCGCCGTTGGGGACATCCCGAAGACGCAGTTCCATTGCTGGAACGCACGGCGCGCCTCAACCCGCTTGCGCCAAGTCGGCAGGCAATTTATCTCGCTCTTGGCCGCATGCTGATAATGCTTGGACGCGATGCTGATGCGATAGAATGGCTGGAACGCGGAATGCGAGTGTCCGGAGAATTGACGGCCACACAGATAGCGGAACGTGAACCATGGGACACTGTGATCGAAGAGACGAAACTGACCCTTGCCGCAGCATACGCTCTTACCGGCCAGTCTGATGGCGCCCATGCCATGCTCGCATCGGCGATGTCGTCCCAACGGCTGATGGACTACACGGTGAGGTCGTTTCTGCGCAGCATCCCTATTTACTATGACGCACATCGGCAGGAACAGGAGCGGCGACTCATCCAAGGGATGCGCCTCGCGGGGCTGCGTGATCATCTCGACGAGCAAGCGGATTGGCACATTCCATCCGGTGGTTACCTTCGAGATGCAGTGGATCAGCCGACGCCGATCAGCGTTCCAGGTGGCACAACGGTCCTCACCGATGAAATGCAGCACTTGCTCGAGAGCACCCCCAAACCGTTGGTTCTCTCGACTTCACCGCAGAATCCAACCATTCCAGGTGCAATTCACATTAACTCGTCGAGCAGTGGCAGACTCGATGACGAATGGCAGACAACCTTGGGAACGCTGGTGGGTCAGGCGACAAATGGCGACAAAGAGCGACCGATCGTGGTGTTCTCGTTTTCTATCAACCATTGGCAGAGCCGCAATCTCGTGTTGCGACTGATCGCGCTCGGCTACAAGAAGGTCTATTGGTATCGCGGCGGTTGGGAGGCCTGGGACTCGCACGATCTTCCGAAGGCGCCACTCACCGTACAATTCCTGTCCCAGAACTGAAGATCGGACATCATGAACGACGCACAGACATTCGCCGAGACCGCCCCGGCAAAGACCGAGAACTTCGACGTCCTGATCGTCGGGGCAGGAATTTCCGGTATCGGTGGTGCCTATCACCTGACGAAGCAGTGCCCCGGGACGCGCTTCGTCGTTCTGGAATCGCAGGCGAGCTTCGGCGGCACTTGGCTCACCCATCGCTATCCGGGCATCCGTTCCGACAGCGACCTGCACACCTTCGGTTATCGCTTCAAGCCATGGCGAGGCGCTCCGATTGCGACGGCCGCCCAGATCATGAGCTATATGGGCGAGGTGATCGATGAGAACGACCTCGGCCGGCACATCCGCTATCGGCACCAGATCACCTCGGCAAGTTGGTCCAGCACGGACAACCTCTGGACAATCGTGGCGGTGCGCGGCGACACCGGCGAGACGGTGCGTTTCACCGCGAACTTCCTGTGGATGTGTCAGGGCTACTACCGGCATTCCGAGGGCTACATGCCGCACTGGGACGGGATGGAGAAGTTCGAGGGCCAGATCGTGCACCCGCAGACCTGGCCCGAGGATCTGGACTATCGCGGCAAGAAGGTCGTGGTGATCGGCTCAGGCGCCACCGCGGCGACGCTCATCCCTGCGATCGCAGCCGAGTGCGGCCACGTCACAATGCTGCAGCGCTCGCCGACTTATTTCAGGGCCGCCCGCAATGCCGACGAGCTGGCCGAGCTGTTGCGGGAACTGCAGATCGACGAGACGTGGATCCACGAAATCGTCCGCCGCAAGATACTGCGTGATCAGGACACGTTCACCCGCCGCACATTCGAGGAACCCGAGGTCGCGAAGCAGGAACTCATTGCCGGTGTTCGCGCGCATCTCGGCACCGATTACGACGTGGAGACGCACTTCACCCCGACGTACCGGCCGTGGCGGCAGCGCATCGCGTTCGTGCCGGATGGTGACCTGTTCAAGGGAATTCGCTCGGGCAAGGCGTCGGTCGTCACCGACGAAATCGAGCGGTTCACCGAGACCGGCATCCTGCTCAAATCCGGCACCCTGCTCGATGCCGATATCATCATCACCGCGACCGGGTTCCATCTCAGCGTCCTCGGCGATATCGACTTTACCATCGACGGCCAGCCGTTGGTGTTCTCGGATACGGTGACCTATCGCGGGATGATGTTCACCGGCGTGCCCAACCTGGCTTGGGTCTTTGGATATTTCCGTGCGAGCTGGACGCTGCGGGCCGATCTGGTCGCCGACTTCGTCTGCCGGCTGCTCAATCACATGAAACAGAAGGGCGCCCGTCGTGTCACAGTGGCACTGCGGCCCGAGGACGACGACATGCCCTTGCTGCCGTGGATCGACACCGAGAGCTTCAATCCCGGATACGTGCTGCGCGGTATGCATCTGCTGCCAAAGCGCGGCGACAAGCCGGAGTGGCAGCACACCCAGGACTACTGGCGCGAGAAGGACCAGTTCCCGGCGATCGACCTGAACGACAAGCCTTTCGTGTACGCCTGAGGCTCAGCCGGGTTCGACGGCCCCGCCGCCGGCTACCCAGTCCCTGAAGCCGCCCAGATTGCGGACATCAGTGAAGCCCATGTCACGCAGCGTCTTGCCGGCCAGCGCCGCGCGCCCACCGCCGGCGCAGTACAGGATGACCGGGCGGTCCTTGCGGAAGGCCGGATTGTGGTTTGGCGAGTCCGGATCGGCGCGGGATTCGAGGGAGCCCCGGGGTACCGCAACCGCACCCTTCGCCTTGCCGCTCGCCTGGACCTCCATGCCGTCGCGAACATCGACGATCAGGGCGCCGGCTTTCTCGACCAAACCTGCCGCCTCGGCCGCCGTGACCTTGGGAACCGCGGCGTGGGCCGCTGCCAGCAATTCCTTGTAAGTCGTCGCCATTGCGTCCTCCTCCGAACTGGATGGCCTACTCTACGCCGACAGCGGACGGCTTAGAAACTGACGTGGCCGAAGGTCGCTAGCAGGACCCAATACAGCAGGCCGCCGACCAGGAAGCCGACCAGCGTGCCGTTCACCCTCACGTATTGCAGGTCCTTGCCGACGCGGAGTTCCAGGCGCTCCACGATCGTGTCGGTGTCCCAGTTCGCGACCACCTGGCCGATGAACTCCGAAAGCCGCATCTGCGCGGTGGGCAGCAGGCTGCCGACCACCGCTTCGACCGCGACATGCACGCGCTCACGTGCTGCTGGGTCGGCTTCCAGCATGGCGCCGGCATTCGCCAGCGCACCCTCGATATATGCAACGGTACGACCGGTCGGGCGCGCGGCATCGGTCTCCAACGCGATGCGCAGCCGTGCCCAGACGTCCCACAACCAGGCCTGCACCGTCTCGTGCGCCAGCACGCGGCGGATGGCGGCGCCGACCTCGGCGGCACGGGCGGGGTCCTCCTCCAGCCGGGCGATCTCACGGCGCACCCATTCGTCGAATGCCGCGCGCAGTTCGGAGCCGTCGGGCTTCATCTTGTCGAGCTCGGCGTTCACCGTGACCAGCACACGGCGCGCAATCGAGGCGCCGAGCGCCCAACCGACCAATCGACCGCCCTGTTCGCGCACGCGCTCCTCGATGGCGATCCGCATCGCGTCCTCCTTGGCGCTGAGCAGGTCGCGAAGCTGGCCGAGGACGAAGCCGAACACCTCCTGATGGCGGCCGCCCTCGACCAGGCCGTGCAGCGCGCGCGCCACCAACTGACCGGCGCCGGGGCCGCCCAGCATGCGCGGTACTATGCGGGCGATCAGGCGGCGGGCGCGGCCGTCCTCCACGGTGGAGAGGATGCGCGGCAGCATGGCGGCAAGCGCGGTTGCGGCGGGGCGCGCAGAGGCAGGGTCGGCGAGGAAACGGTGCAGAATGCCTGGAAGATCGAGGCGGCCCAGCACCCCGGAGACCTCGTCGGCAGTGAAGACGTGGGTGGCGACGAAGCGGCCGAGGGCGGCGCCAAGGCGCTCCTTCTGGTTTGGGATGATCGCGGTATGGGGAATCGGGATGCCGAGGGGATGGCGGAACAGCGCGGTGACCGCGAACCAGTCGGCGATGCCGCCGACAAAACCGGCCTTCGCGGCGGCCTGGAGGAGGTCGGTGGCGGTCGAGGCCGGCAGCGCATAGCTGCCCAGGGTGAGGGCGGCCATCAGCACGAGAAGTGCGGTGGCGAAGGCCCGATGGCGGCGCAGCGTGCGCCGGGCTTCGGCGTCGGGGTCCGGGGGGATCATGCGAGGCGACGCTTACCGTGGCGATCGGCGTCTCGCGGGCGTCTCGCTGGCCGTGGGATGAGACAGTTCGGTTTGCGATGGAGCGCAGGCGGGGTACGGCCGAGGGGAAGGGCTGGAACCACAGGGGCGCAAGATGCACAGGCATGGAGCGCGTGCAATGCGGCGGCGGAGCGAAGGAGGTAAGCGCTGCAGGCCGGGCACCAAGCCACTTTGACACGGGGGCAGAAAGCGCGATTTGTGAAATCGGCGTGACATAAACAAACATGGGTTGTAGGGTAAGAACAACCGACCGGGGAAGGAATTGTTCTGGTGGCGGATAAATCGCGGGACACTGTTCAGCTGGCGATCACTCGGGCGTCGGCAAATTATCCGCCGCAGCAATGGCATGAGCTGCCATCCAGCCATAGAACGCGCGAGATCTACCGCGAGCTGCGTGAACTCGATGCTGCCGCATTGCGCCGAACTCCAGGAGTTTTCCGGGCGGGTTATGCCGGGAGCGACGCGAAAGTCTCGATCAGATACCGAGACCTAGGCGGCGGTTACCGGCCGACCTCGGCCTGCCACAGCATTTGTGCGAAGTCTGAGCGCGTCCGGGCACTCACAGCCTGCCCGGTCTGACGTGCCCATTCCTCAAGTTCTCCGGGATGTATGATCACTTTCACAACTCGCCTGTGGCGTGCGCGCACGCGATATCCCGCGATGTTTGCCGTTTCACGCCACACCGCGAACGTCTCGGGCAACCCGTTGTAGTCAAGATTTCGATGCTGTCGGTACTCACGCTCCAACAGCCATGGCATGACCTGTACCAAAGTTAGCTTCCCCCGCAAGCTTGCGCAGCGGTATGCCGTTATTTACGGTTTGTCAGATCACTATTCCGCTGGCGGCCGGTACGAAACGAGTTTCGCAGTTCTGTCCTGTCCGCGTGCCGGGTGTGAAGGCCCGCCGTCCGCTCAATCCTGGTTGCTCACGCACAATTGGCCCGGTCGCCATTGTTGTGGCCATTCCGGTGGCGCATTGTAGGGGGCTGCATTTGTGCAGCGTTTGGCCGAACGATAGCGCACGACCGGGTGAAGATCGATCAGAGGTCAGTCCTTGCAGCAGCTATTCGACTTCGAGCCATGCTTTCCGTTTGCGCCTGACAGCACCGCGATGCTTGCCACGCCGGACCAGACACAGCGGGAGAGTGAGCGCCGCTTTCGTGCCTTGCTCGATGCCTTGCCGGCGGCCGTCTACACCATCGACACCGGCGGGCGCATCACCTTCTTCAACGAGGCAGCCGCCGAGCTCTGGGGGCATCGCCCAGAGCTCGGCAAGAGCGAATGGTGTGGTTCGTGGCGGCTGCTGTATCCTGACGGCAGGCCGATGCGCCACGACGATTGTCCGATGGCGATCGCGTTGCGCGAGGGGCGCGCGCTAACCGGCGAGGCGATTGCGGTGCGTCCCGATGGCACCCAGATTGCTTTCGCTGCCTATCCCAAACCCCTGCACGATGCATCGGGCGAGCTGATAGGCGCGGTGAACACGCTGGTCGACATCACTCACCGCAAGGCGCACGAGGAGCGGCAGCGTCTGCTGATCAACGAGCTCAACCACCGGGTCAAGAACACGCTTGCGACGGTGCAGTCGATCGCGCAGCAGAGCCTGCGCGGCTGTCCCGGCGAGCACATTGAGTGGTTTCTGGGGCGTCTGATCGCGCTGTCCGAGGCGCATGATGTGCTGACCAGCCAGGGCTGGCAGGGCGCGAGCATCCGCGAGTTGCTGGGCCGGGTCATCGCGCCCCTGCGGAGCCCTGAACAGCATCGGTTTGTGATCTCCGGGCCCGACCTGTTCCTTTCGCCGCGCATGGCACTGTCGCTATCGATGGCTTTGCACGAACTGTGCACAAACGCCGCGAAATACGGTGCGCTCTCCACGTCAGAAGGCCGGGTACTAGTCGCCTGGTCGATTGCCGGCGGCGATGCTCGGCTGCGGCTGCGCTGGGAGGAGCAGGGCGGCCCGCCGGTCCAGGAGCCGACGTCGAAGGGCTTTGGATCGCGGCTGATCACGCGGGGCGTGGCGCATGAGCTCAGCGCCTTGGTGCAACTCGAATTCCCTGTCACCGGCGTCGTGTGTGAGATCGACGCACCGCTCGGCTGATCGGCGAATGACACAACAGACTGAGACCAGGTTGCGCGTGCTCCTCGTCGAAGACGAGGCGATGATCGCGATGCTGATCGAGGATATGCTGGCGGAGCTAGGATGCGACGTTGTCGCCACCGCGGGCCAGCTCGACGAGGCGGTTTCACTGGCGCGAAGCGGGTCGTTCGATCTGGCGTTCCTCGACCTCAACCTGCGGGGCGTTCCATCGTATCCGGTCGCAAAGGCGTTGCGTGAGCGCGGCATCCCGTTCGCGTTCGTCACCGGCTACGGCACTGCAGGTACCGATCCGGCGCACGCAGACGCGCCTTTGCTGCAGAAGCCATTTCGAGAGGGACACCTGGAGGCTGTGGTGCAGCTCTTGCGCGCGCGGCAACGCCCGCCGTAGAGCGGCAAAGCATCCGTTGCAAGCCCGTGTCTGCTCGCTCATCCTGGTTGTCGACCGATTAAGGGTGGGTTGCCGATGGATGACGACTTCCGCCGGGCGGCGCTCGATTACCATCGTCTGCCGCAACCGGGAAAGCTTGCGATCGAGCCCACCAAACGGATGGCCACGCAGCGCGATCTGTCGCTCGCGTATTCTCCCGGCGTCGCGGCGGCCTGCGAGGCCATCGTCGCTGATCCGCACGCTGCCTATGACTACACGGCACGTGGCAACCTGGTCGCGGTGATCTCCAACGGCACGGCGGTGCTGGGCCTGGGCAATATCGGCGCGCTCGCGGGCAAGCCCGTAATGGAGGGCAAGGCCGTCCTGTTCAAGAAGTTTGCTGGCATCGACGTGTTCGACATCGAGGTCGATGCCGAAGACCCCAAGCGCTTCTGCGACGTGGTGGCGGCCCTGGAGCCTACCTTTGGCGCGATCAACCTGGAGGACATCAAGGCGCCCGAGTGCTTCGCCGTCGAGGCAGAGCTGCGCCAGCGGATGCGTATCCCGGTGTTTCACGACGACCAGCACGGCACAGCGATCACGGTCGCAGCGGCGGTGCGCAATGGGCTGGTGCTGCAAGGCAAGGCGCTCGCCGATGTACGGCTGGTAACCTCGGGTGCGGGAGCCGCTGCGCTTGCCTGCGTCGATCTGCTGGTGTCGATGGGGCTGCGGCCGGAGAATGTGACGCTGACAGACATCGGGGGCGTCGTTCGCACCGAACGTCAAGGCATGCTGCCCAACATGGCGCGCTACGCACGCGATACGAACGCACATGCGCTGCGCGATGTGCTCGGGGATGCTGATATCTTCCTGGGCCTATCGGCGCCACGCGTGTTGAAGCCGGAGTGGCTCAGCCTGATGGCGCCGAAACCGCTGATCCTGGCACTCGCCAACCCGGACCCGGAGATCCTGCCCGAGCAGGTCGCCGCCGCGCGGCCTGACGCCATCATTGCCACCGGGCGCAGCGACTTTCCCAACCAGGTTAATAACGTTCTGTGTTTTCCGTTCATCTTCCGCGGCGCGCTGGATGTCTCCGCCACCTCGATCAATGAAGCAATGAAGATTGCCGCCGCCGAAGCGATCGCGTCGTTGGCACGGATGGAGGCGTCCGAGGTGGTCGCCGCGGCTTACGGCGGTGCCGCTCCGGTGTTCGGCCCGGAATACATCATCCCCAAGCCGTTCGATCCGCGCCTGATCCTGGAAATTGCGCCGGCGGTTGCGCGTGCTGCGATGGACAGCGGGGTTGCGCGTCGGCCGATCCGCGACTTCGCGGAATACCGCGGCGGCCTCGAACGCTTCGTATTTCGCTCCGGCCAGCTCATGCATCCGGTCTTCGAGGCTGCCAAGCAGTCACCGCGGCGGATCGTCTATGGCGAAGGCGAGGACGAGCGCGTGCTGCGCGCGGCGCAGACGCTTGTGGACGAGGGCATTGCACGACCGATCCTGCTTGGCCGGCGCGCGGTGATCGAACGCAAGATCCGCGAGATGGGGTTACGCATCGACCTCACCGACGGTGTGCGCGTACTCGATCCCGCACAGGACATGAATGTGTTCGGCCCGCTGTTGTCGGACTACCAGCGTATGGCGGGCAGGCGTGGGATACCGCCGGAGGAGGCGGCGCATCGACTGACCGCACGCGGCACGGTCGCTGCGGCGATGCTGCTGCATGCCGGCTTGGCTGATGCGGCGATCTGTGGCGGCACTGCCAACTGGTGGCGGCAGGTGCAGTACCTGTTGCCGATCATCCCACGCCGGCCGGGCGTCACGCGTGTGTATGGGCTTGGCTGTCTGATCCTGCCGCACGGCACGCTGTTCCTGTGCGATACGCAGATGGTGGTTGATCCAACCGCCGAGCAAATTGCCGAAATGACGGTGCTGGCGTCCGAGGCGGTGAGCCAGTTCGGCATAACGCCGAAAGCTGCGCTGCTGTCGCACTCGAACTTTGGCGCCAGCGATTCGGAGTCCGCCCGCAAGATGCGCCGCGCCCTGGCCCTGCTGCGCGAGAAGGCTCCGGACCTCGAAGTGGACGGCGAGATGAACGCGGACGCGGCGCTGGTAGAGGCGATCCGCGATCGGGCTTTGCCCGACAGCCGGCTGAGCGGCACCGCAAACCTGTTGGTGATGCCCACGCTCGATGCCGCCAATATTGCATTCACGCTGCTGAAGGCCGCGTCGGATGGATTGCCGGTGGGGCCGATGTTGCTCGGGATGTCGAAGCCGATTCACGTCCTGGTCCCGAGCGTCACCGCGCGCGGTATCGTCAACCTGAGCGCGCTGGCGGTGCTGGAGGCACAGGTCGCGCCTCCTCCCCCCAGCCCCCTCCCGCGAGGGGAGGGGGAGTGAGGCATGCTCTGGCTCGTACTGGGTGGCTTGACGCTGTTCCTGTTCTTGGGCGGCCTGCGCGCCTTCGAGCGGGCGTCTGTGACCACGATCAAGTCGCTGTTGGCCTGGATCGCTGCGCTCGGCGGCATCACGCTGGCGCTGCTGCTGATCCTGACCGGCCGCGAGGGCATCGCGCTTGGCGCGCTCGCCATGTTCGGACCACTGATCTGGCAGCGCTGGCGAGCCTACCGCGCCTCGATTGGCGGAACAGCAGCAGCGGCCATCGGGCGGCTCCAGCCAGCCGCCGCCGCGACGACAGACCGGCATGACACAAGAGGAAGCCTATCAGGTCCTCGGGCTGCGTCCGGGGGCCACCGAGGCGGAGATCCGGGCCGCCCATCACCGGCTGATGCGCACGGCCCATCCGGACAGCGGCGGGTCCGACTGGCTCGCCACCCGCATCAACCTTGCGCGCGACGTGCTGCTGGGGCGAACCGGCACTGGCCGGCGCGGGAATGCGTGACGGCCCCCGCGGCAACGTGATACGGTTCGCCTCTACGTGGCGGTGTCCGCTGCGCCGTTGACGCCACATTTCCGCCTGCCGGCAATGTTTGCTGCCGCCGGATCTCGGACGATCAGGGGGAGCCCAATTGTGATCAAACCATTGCGTAAAGCGGTGTTGCCAGTCGCCGGCCTCGGCACGCGATTTCTGCCCGCTACCAAGGCAACCGCCAAGGAAATGCTGCCGGTGGTGGACAAGCCACTGATCCAGTATGCGATCGAAGAGGCACGTGCCGCCGGTATCGAACAATTCTGCATGGTCACCGGCCGCGGCAAGACTGCGCTGGTGGAGCATTTCGACATCGCATTTGAGCTCGAGGCCACCTTGCGCGAGCGGGGCAAGTCTGACGCCCTGGACCTGCTGAAGGCGACGCAGGTGGAACCGGGCTCGCTGGTGACTGTGCGCCAGCAGGTGCCGCTCGGGCTCGGGCATGCGATCTGGTGCGCGCGCGCGTTCATCGGCGACGATCCGTTCGCCATCCTGTTGCCTGACGACCTCGTACTGGCCGATACGCCCTGTCTGCGCCAGCTTGCCGATGCGTATCGCGACACCGGTGGCAATGTCGTCGCCGTCACCGAGGTGCCGCGCGAGCAGACCAACCGCTATGGTATCCTGCGCACCGGCAAGGAAGACGGCCGATTGGTCGAGGTGCTGGGGCTGGTGGAGAAGCCCGCACCGAAGGACGCACCGTCGAACCTGTCCATTATCGGCCGGTACGTGCTGATGCCGGAGGTGATCGACCATCTTGGGCGGATGGAACGCGGCGCGGGCGGTGAGGTGCAGCTTACCGACGGCATGGCAAAACTGATCGGGAAACAACCATTCCACGGGCTGCGCTACGAAGGTCAAAGGTTCGATTGCGGTGACAAGATCGGCTTTTTGGAGGCGCAGATCGCCTATGCACTGAAGCGGCCGGACATGGCGGAAGCCGTGCGCAGCTTCCTGCGGCACTATGTCGATCGGTCCGACTTCATTGTAAGCGCGGTCTCGCGCGAGACGGTTTGACGATGGCGTTCAGTCACCACTTCGATCCGACCACGCTGCGCGAGTATGACATCCGCGGTACGGTCGGCCGCACATTGTCCGAGGCGGACGCCTTCGCCATCGGACGCTGCTTCGGTTCGATCGTAGCGCGCCAAGGCGGCACCACCACAGCCGTCGGTTACGATGGTCGGCTATCCAGCCCGCAGCTGGAGGAAGCGCTGGTCAAGGGGCTGCGCGCGAGCGGCATCGAAGCAGTGCGCATCGGTCGCGGCCCGACGCCAATGCTGTATTATGCCGCGACCACGCTGAAGACCGATGGCGCGGTGATGGTGACCGGCAGCCACAACCCGCCCGACTACAATGGCTTCAAGATGGTGCTCGCGGGCAAGCCGTTCTTCGGCGAGCAGATTCGTGCGCTGGGTGACCAGGCGCTGGCCGGCGACGTGGTGGAAGAGACCACGGCGCCCCAGCGCAACGTCGACGTCTCGGCCGATTACGTTGCACGCCTGCTCTCCGATTGGGACGGCGGTGATCGCTTGCTGAAGGTCGTGTGGGACAACGGCAATGGCGCCGCGGGTGAGGTGTTGCAGCGGCTGGTCGCCGGATTGCCCGGCGAGCATGTCGTGCTGAATGGCACGATCGACGGCCGGTTCCCGGCGCATCATCCCGACCCGACGGTGCCGGCTAATCTGCGGCAGCTGATTGCGGAGGTCGCGGCGCGCCGGGCCGATATCGGCATCGCCCTGGACGGCGACGCCGATCGCATCGGCCTTGTCGACGACAAGGGCCGCATCCTGTTCGGCGATCAGCTGATGGTGCTGTTGGCACGTGACGTGCTGCGCGAGCGTCCCGGTGCAACGGTCATTGCCGATGTAAAGGCGAGCCAAGTGCTGTTCGACGAAATCGCGCGCGCCGGCGGCAATCCTTTGATGTGGCGCACCGGACATAGCCTGATCAAGGCGAAGATGGCGGAAACCGGCTCACCGCTGGCCGGTGAGATGTCCGGGCATATCTTCTTCGCCGATCGCTGGTATGGCTTCGACGATGCGCTGTATGCCTCGGTGCGGATGCTTGGCGTGCTGGCGCGCCTGGACATGAAGCTGTCGAAGGTGCGCGATGCGCTGCCGCAGGTGATCAACACGCCCGAAGTGCGCTTCGACTGCGATGACACGCGCAAGTTTGCCGTGATCGAGGAGGTTGCGGAACGGCTGCGTGCTGAAGGCGCGAAAGTGTCGGAGACCGACGGCGTGCGCGTGCTGACCGCCGATGGCTGGTGGCTGCTGCGAGCGTCAAATACGCAGGCAGTGCTGGTGGCGCGCGCAGAGGCCGCCACCGCGGCTGGACTCGAGCGGTTGAAGCAGGCGCTGGTGAAGCAACTCGAACAATCCGGCCTGCCGGCGCCGGACTTTTCCGGCAGCCACGCGGGGCATTGACGCTCAGCTACGCTGACGTGGATCGAGCACCACGCTGAGTCTGTCGCCGACGAGGTTCACTGCCATCACGGTGACGAACAGTGCCAGCCCGGGAAATACCATTGTCCACGGTGCATAGCGGACATATTCGCGTCCGGCGTTCAGCATGGCGCCCCATTCCGGGGTTGGCGGCTGCGCGCCAAGGCCCAAAAAGGAGAGTGTCGCCGTGAACAGCACCGCGCTTCCGAGATCAAGCGTGGTGATCACGATCAGGATTGGAGCAAGGTTGGGCAGCAGGTGCCGCAGCACGATGCGCGTGTGGCTGGATCCGACCGAGCGTGCAGCCTCGACGAAATCGCGTGCGACCAGTGACAATGTTGCCGCCCTTGTGATGCGGGCAAAGCGGGGTATGCCGGACATGCCGACAGCCAGCGCCGCGTTCCACAGTCCGACGCCCAGCACAGCGACGATCAGAATGGCGAGAATGATCGGCGGGAAACAGAGCATCGCGTCGATCAGCCTTGCTCCCACGGTATCAGCGCGCCCGCCACGATAGGCGATGGTGATGCCGAACAGGGCACCGAAAATCAGGCTGATTGCTACTGTCGAAATCCCCATCGCGAGCGAGAACCGTGCGCCATACATTACGCGGCTGAGGATGTCGCGTCCGAACAGATCGCAGCCAAACCAATGGCTCTCCGACATCGGCGCCAGACGCCGACACTGGCTGGTGGCATTCCAGTCGTAGGGCGCAAGTAAAGGGGCCAGTGCGGCCAGCGCGAGAACGGCAATAAGCACGCACGCCCCGGCCATGGCACCCGGGGTACCGAAAAGACGAAAGATGCGAGCGGGGATCACGCCTGCATCCGAGGATCGATGATGCCATAAGCGATGTCGATCAGCAGGTTGATCAGCACATAGGCTGCAGTGGTCAGCACGACAACGCCCTGCACGACCGGGAAGTCCTTCTCCAGCACAGCCTGCACCAGCAGGCGACCGATGCCGGGGCGGGCGAACACCGTTTCGGTGACTACGGCGCCGCCGATCAGCAGAGCGAACTGGATGCCGAGGAGGGTCAGCGGAGGAATGACGGCGTTGCGCATCGCGTGCCTGGTAATGACTCGCACTGCCGTTAGCCCCTTTGCGTAGGCCGTGCGGATGTAGTCTTGCGCCATCACCTCGATGATGCTGTTGCGTACCAGGCGTGCCAGGCCGCCCGCGATGAACAGGCCGAGTGTGATACTTGGCAGTACCAGCGCATCAAGTCCGCTGCCAAGCACGGGCACCCAACCCAGTTCAGTCGCGAAGATCTGGATCAGGATCATGCCGATCCAGAAACTGGGCAGCGATAGCCCAGCGAGCGCGAATGTCATGCAGACCATATCGATCCACCCATTCGGCCAGATGCCTGCGGCGATGCCCAGCGCGCCGCCGAGCAGCACGCCGACGACGAAGCCGCCGATAGCGAGCTGAAGTGTGTAGGGAAATTCGTCGCCGATCAGCTTTACCACCGGCTGGCGACTGCGGAAGCTGTCGCCGAAATCGCCGCGGACGGCGTCGGCCAGAAATGTGAGGTACTGCACGACGAACGGCTGATCGAGACCGAGCTTGGTGCGCGCCGCATCCATCGCCGCGTCGCTGATCGGTGTGCCCTGCAACATCAGCAGCACAGGATCACCCGGCGCAAGCCGCATCGCCCCGAACACCACACTCCAGGTGATGAACAGCGTCAGGATGGCACCGAGCAAGCGGGAGAGAAGGCGCGACATGTGAATGCAGCAAAGCATAGGGAAGGCAGGTGCTCGCACAAGCGCCCGATTGCACACTGTCATCGGACGCCGCACAGTCCCAGGCGAACATCGAGACTGCATGGAGGCGCTATGAGAAGTCCGCGGTCACGGCCCCACGTGTCGCGCGGTTGTCGGTGGCGTGCTTGCTGCACCAATGATCGCGCGAGGCGTCAACGCGCAAACCGACGCGCTGACCGTTACGTGGGGCGAGGATGATGTGGCGCCGCGTACCTACGACCCGCGCGTGACCAGCTCGCGGCATGAGTATCAGGTGATCGCGCAGATCTTCGATACGCTGATCGCCAGCGATGGATCGAACAGGCTGTTTCCTGGGCTGGCGACCGCCTGGAACGTCGCGGCGGATGGCAAGAGCGTGACGCTCAAGCTGCGCAGCGACGTCGGTTTTCACGACGGCACCCCGTTCGATGCAGATGCGGTCAGGTTCACCTTCGACACCATCGCCGATCCGAAGACGGCAAGCGAAGGTGCCGTGACGCAGCTTGGCCCCTATGCCGGCACCGACGTGATCGACCCTTTCACGGTGCGGGTGAACTATTCGCAGCCGTTCGGAGCCGCTCTGGCGAGCTACGCCGAGGGCACACTCGCGCCAGTCTCGCCGACAGCGGTCAAGCGGCTTGGCAATCAGGGCTTTGCGCGTGCGCCAGTTGGCGCCGGGCCGTTCCGCTTCGTCTCGTGGGAGGAGGGACGGCAGGTCGTATTGGAACGTTTCGATAAGTATAACTGGGCGCCGGGTTACAACGTGCACACCGGTCCGTCCAGCGTTCAGCGTATTATCAGCAGGTTCATCGGCGATGCCTCGACGCGGGTGGCTGCATTGGAGGCAGGCGAGATCGACATCTCCGACGCCACACCGATCCTGGACATGAAGCGGTTCGGGGAGACACGCGGCTACGGCACGATGATCGGCAATGCCGCGGGCATCCCGTTCGGTCTCGAACTCAATGGCAGTCGCGGGATCTTCGCTGACGTTCGTGTTCGCCGCGCGCTGGCGATGGCGGTGGACCGCAAGGCGTTGAGCGACAATCTCTTCTTTGGTCTGATCGATCCTGCATATGGCCCGCTTTCGATGGGTACACCCGGTTATTGGGCCGGCGCGCAGGAGATGTACAAGGCGGATCCAAAGGCTGCCATGGCTCTTCTGGATGATGCGGGATGGAGACCTGGACCGGGCGACGTGCGCGTCAAGGAGGGCCAGCGGCTCAGCGGATTCTATGGCGCACCGCCGCCGTTGGAACCTGATACCGCGGTCGAGATCCAATCGGTGGCGAGGCGGGTTGGATTCGACCTCAAGGTCGAGACGATCACCTTCGCCCGCAATCAGCAGCTCGTGTTCGACAATGCGTTTGACTTGCTGCCAGTCCGCTGGATCCAGGCAGATCCGATGTGCCTGGAGAACTTGTTTGCCAGTGCGAACATCCCGAGCGCCGGCCACTACAGGTATAACTGGATGCAGCTCAGGGACAGGACGCTGGACGGGCTGTTCACCGAAGGCCGCGCAATGACGGACCCCGCGAAGCGCGACGCAATCTATGGCGAGGCGCAGAAGCTTATCATGGACAGCGCGCTTTGGTTCCCGGTGCACAATCAGGTGCAGACGATTGCCTATCGTGCGGAGAAGAAGGGCTACCTCTTTGCCCGCGCGAGTTGGATTGCGCTGTTCTACGATGTGACGAAGGCCTGACTGTTCGTTCGCGACCGAAGCGATGTCTGCTGATCCGGCGTGGTCGGCTGTGTATGTCTGTGCGTGTTCCAGCAAAGGAGGCGGACATGCAGACTGAGCAGATCACCGGCGGGCTCGCGGTAATGGCGATGTGGGAAGCGCGTCAGGGCGAAGCCGACGCTGTAGCCGACGTCCTCGCGCGTTTCGCGCCCAAGGCGCGGCAGGAGCAGGGCGTGATGCTGTTCCTGGTGCACCGTGCAGTGGAGAACCCCGCGCAATTCCTGTTCTATGAACTGTTCGAGGATTCAGCGGCATTTGAGGCGCATCAGCAGACCCCGCACTTCAAGGCGCTGATCGTGGGGGAGGGCGTGCCGCGTCTCGCGAAGCGCGAGCGAGTGCAGTATGCGGTGCTGTGATGATCACGTGCTGCATTCGCTAACGCTCGATCCACACCGGATCGCGGACTTCGAGCGTTATGCGACGACCTGGCCGCCGATCATCGAGCGGTGCGGCGGCGCGCTGGTGGGGTACTTCCTGCCGAAGGAAGGTCCCAACAACTTCGCCCTGGCGCTGATCGAGTTCGACAGCCTGGCGGCGTATGAGCGGTATCGCGAAACACTGCGCGCCGATCCCGAGGCGAGGGAGAACTTCGACCGTGCGATGCAGACGCAGTGCATCAAGGTCGAGGATCGCTGCTTTCTGCGCCACGTGCAAGCCCGCACCGTTGTCATTGAGAGGAGCGCGAGCGACGGAGCATCTCGGTCGGGCTATGCGCGTACTTGACCGAGATTGCTTCGTCGGCTTGCGCCTCCTCGCAATGACCGGGCGCGGCGTATTGGGGTGGTCACCGCGGCGGCGGCGTGACCACCCGCCTCGGCGCGTACGCCATCTCGCGCAACGAGGCCAGATCGATCTCCGGCATCGGCACTGGGACCTGGCGCAGCACTGCGTTGGCAAGCTCGGTGTAGCGATCGAAGTTGCGCCGGATGCGCCCGCGCCAGACGGGCATGCCGCCGTTGGCATGCAGTTCAAACGCGGATTCGCGCGCGTCTAGCGCCGACGACACGTGGTCCCACGCCATCTGGAGCAGTGCAGCGCGTTGCAACGCGGTGTAACCGCCACCGCCGAACGACTCCTCCAATCCCGCGGCCATTTCAGGCGCGGCGATGTCACGATCCGTCGGCGCGACCACCAGCGACGAGCCAGGCACGATCCGCATGATTTCGCTCATGCGCTGACGCGCCTTCAGTATCGTGATGCTGCCGGAGGCAAGATGCAGATGGTTCGGGCAGCAATGGCCTTGCGGGGTGAACTGCGGGTCGCGCTCCGCCGCGGTCAGGCAGCTCCGCACCGTCTGCACATCGATCACCAGATCGATCAGGTGGTCGATCGTCTGTTCATGCTGCATCAGACCCATGGCATGCGTGCAGGCCAGTGCGAGGCCCAGCGTGAACTCGCCCTTCGACAACCAGCAATAGAGCTGATGCCAGAGCAGCCAACGGACGATCGGTTCCGGCGGGATGTCGAGCAGGAAGATCCGTTCCCAGGGGATGAACACCTCATTCAGCCACATCTGCCCATCCAGCTCGTCGTAACGGCTGGACAGCGGCGCTACGAACGGATTGGCGTCGCGCACCGCGATCCTGCGGCAGACAGTGGTGACGCCCGGCGCGCCGACCGGGACAACGAACGTGGCGCGATGCGCGCCGATCTCGATGCCCGTCTGGGCGCCACCAATGAAGACCTCCTCGGCATAGGCGGGACTGGTGTGCATGCCGATCTTGCCGCTGATGACGAGCCCCGCGTCGGTCTCGCGCACGATGCGGAAGGCGGCGCGCTGGGAGGGATCCTCGCGCATCCGATAGCCGATCGTGGCGCCGCCGCCGCAGAACGTGAGGAACCGTCCGGTCCGGTCGATCATGTCGAGATATGCGGCTGCATCAGCGATCTGTCTGGCTGAGACATTGCGCTCCTGCACCGTAGCGAGAATGCCGAGAGCGATCAGGTGGCCATAGGCCGGCGTGTGCGTGATGTTGCCAGCGCTGAGAAACGTCGTGGCGGAAAAGCAGCGTCCCATGCGGACGAGGTCGTCGGAGCTTTTCGGCGACAGGTAAGAGAGCGGCATGCCGTCATCGCCAAGTACGGTCTCGGCCCAGGCCGGATCGGCATGGCGATCATACCACGCGACATATTCATCGACCATCGCACGGGTAGCGGGATGCGTCGTGATGTCGTCGATCAGTCCTTCGCCCATCACCCAGACACGACGTCCGTCGCGAAGAGACTGGCGGTAATCGGCGCCGGTTCGCATGATGCTTTCTCCCTGTTCGCCGTGGTGTAACATGAAGCGGCACGGTCAGGGAGCAGACATGGACCTCGCATATGCCTCCGCAGCCGATCTGGCCGGGTTGATTCGCAGCCGGGCGGTGTCGCCGGTCGAGGTGGTGCGGGCGGCGCTTGATCGCATCGAGCGCAGCCAGGCCGTGCTGAACGCGTTCATCACCATCGCCGCCGATGCTGCGATGGGCGCGGCGCGTGAGGCGGAGGCGGCCGTGATGCAGGGTGCAGAGCTCGGGCCGCTGCATGGCGTGCCGGTTGCGGTGAAGGACCTGATCCCGACAGCGAATATTCGCACGACCTGGGGTTCGCTGATCTTCAAGGATCATATTCCCGATCATGATGCGGTTGCGGTGGCACGACTGAAGCAAGCAGGCGCCATCGTGGTCGGCAAGACGACAACGCCGGAGTTCGGCCAGCAATGCCTGACGCAGGCGCCGCTGTTCGGGCGCACGCGCAATGCCTGGGGCGCCGATCGCAGTTCTGGCGGCTCGAGCGGTGGATCGGCGGTCGCGGTTGCCTCCGGACTGGTACCGATCGCGGTCGCCACCGATGGAGGCGGATCGACGCGCATTCCTGCCGCGTGCAACGGTGTCGTGGGATTCAAGCAGGGGCTCGGCGTGGTGCCACAGGAGTACGCGCAGGACGGGTTCGGCAACATATCCTACACCACGCCGATGACGCGCACGGTGCTGGATACCGCGCTGATGCTGGATGCAATGGCTGGACCAGACCTGCGCGACCCGCTCACTACGGGCAGGCCGAAAGCCGATTTCGTTGCCGCGGCACGTGACGGCGATCTGAACGGGCTGCGCATTGCATGGCGCGCGCGGCTCGGCAACAGCGCGGTGGCGACCGATGTGCTGACAAGCTTCGAGGCTGCACTGGCCACATTCGCCGAGTTGGGCGCGGAGGTGTCGGAGCTGACTGCGGCGTTCGAAAACCCCGAGGCGGTGTGGTTCGTCAACAATGGTGCCTATCGCATGGCACAGTTCGGCCATCACCTGAAACAGCATCGCGCCATCATGTGTCCGACCTTCGTGCGGCAAATGGATCGCGTGGCGGACTACTCAGCGGCGGAGCTGTACGAGGCGATCTTCCAGCGCACGCGGCTCTACCGGCAGGTGCAGGCCTGGTTCGACACCTGCGATATCGTCGCGATGCCGACGCTGTCGCGCAGCGCGGTGCCGATCGATCAGGATTTCTTCGGGCCGATCGAGATCGACAACCAGTTGGTCGAGAACATCCGTGCGTCCTGGTACCCGTACACCATGCCGTTCAACCTGACCGGCAATCCTGCGGTCAGCCTGCCTTGCGGCTTCGATGCCGCCGGCATGCCCGTGGCGATTCAGTTGATCGCTCGCCCTGGCGACGATGCGCTGTTGCTGCGAGTGGCTGCAACGTTCGAGTGCGCGCGGCCGTGGTCGGAGCAACGCCCGACTGAATAGCTTATCCTTTGTCGGCGCCCCAGAACACAGGTGCCGAGCCCTTCAGCAGTCCGGTCACGTTCGATCGCCACGCTGACTTGGGCAGATACTGTCCAAGCGTGATCGTCGGCACGTAGTTGAAAGCCGCCAACTGAAATTCGGCTTCGTGCCTGTGCCTCTCGGCGTCGTTCGGTGCATCGATCCATGCTTCGTACGCCGCTTCAATCTTCGGGTCGTCCGGCCAGCCGAACCACGCCTTTGCACCGGGACTGCGCAGCGTGTTCGCGAGCATCGGATCGACAAACTCTGGACCAGGTGCACCGGCAGGGAAGATCGACCACCCGCCCTTGTCGACTGTTTCCTTGCTGGTGCGACGCTGCACGACCGTGCCCCAATCCACCATCTGTTCATCGATATTGAGCCCGACCTTGTGGAACGAGTCCGCCGCCACGGTGATGAACGCATTGTAGATGATCTGATCGGTCGGATGCAGCAGCACGATGCGCTCGCCGCCATAGCCGGCCTTGTCGAGCATCGCCTTGACGTCGTCTGTGCTCCAGCGCTTGTTGCGGAATTCCATTCCTGCATCGTTGGCGGCGGGCGAGCCTGGCAGGAAGAAGCCCATCGGTGCGCGCCAGCCCGACTCATCCTCGCCCATCGCGGCGATCATCGCCTCGCGCGGGTCCACCGCCGCCATCATTGCCTTGCGCACGCCGACGTTGCTGGTGGGCGCGATCAGGCTGTTCGGCCGCAGGATCGCCACCGTGCCATAGATGTCGAGCAATTCCGTCGTGACGCCGGATGCGCGCTTCAGCATCGGGATCAGATCGGGCGATGGAAGTTCCAGCCAGTCGACCTCACCGGCCGTTATCGCATTCGCTGCGGTAGCTGAATTGGGGATGACGCGCCACTCGACGCGATCCAGCAGCACCTTGTGCCCGCCTGCGGTATAGGATGCCGGTTCCTGCCGCGGCACATACTTGTCGAAGCGCGCAAATGCCGCGTGGCTGCCGGAGACGAATTCGTCGGGCAAAAAACGGAACGGCCCGCAGCCGACGATGTCGGTGAGCTGCTTGAAGGGATCGGTCGCGGCGAGGCGCGCCGGCACGATCACCGGCTGTGGCTGCACCTTTGACAGGAAATGCGCCAGCAGCGGGAACGGCTTCTTCAACCGCCAGACCAGCGTGCGATCATCGGCAGCCTCGAGCGCATCGACCCGGGCATTGAACGTCTCGCTGACCGCATCGCGCTTCAGCCAGCGCTGCAGGGAGGCAACGCAGTCTCGCGCCAGCACCGGCGTGCCGTCGTGAAAGACCAGCCCGTCGCGCAGCTTCATCGTCCAACGCTTGCCGTCGTCGTCGACGATGTGGCCTGCGACCATTTGCGGCTGCGGGTTGAATGCCTGGTCGCGGCCGTACAGGGTCTCGTAGACCATCAGCGAGAAGTTTCGGGTGACTGTCGCCGTGGTCCACACGGGATCTAGGCTGGTCAGGTTGGCCTGCGGCACGAAGATCAGTGTCTTCGAGTTGGCGCCGACGGACGGACGAGCAAGCGGCAGGGCTGCGGCCGCAGTGGCGCCGGTGATGAAGGCACGTCTTTTCAAGGTCGTCTTCTCCCTATCCGGGACCGTGTTTTCGGCGGTTTGCTAACATAGCGCAATAGACTGGCGCACGGCAGCGGTCCCATGCTCGCGCCGGACGCAATGCACCAACAGATATCATTGGTAGCTACCCATCTGGTAGACCCGGGCTGTCCGCCTGCCAAAGGAATTCCGGCTTCCGGGTAATGAAGTGCGTGTCAGACGTATTGGTCGCGGCATCCCGCTGGAACCGATCGAAACCGACCTGCGAGCTTGGTCCGATCGGCTGGATGCCTACCGCGACATGCAGTTCATGCCTGAGGGAAGGCAGCAACCTCCGATGCCGCCTTGGGACGACGTAAGCTTTGACGAATAATCTGCCTCGATACGAACGCGGTCATCGCACTCATCAACGGCAGCAGTGCGGCTGTGCGTGCACGTGTTGCCGTCGCACTGCATGCGCGCGAGGTCGTAGCGGTTTCGATCGTTGTGTTGTTCCATCTCAGTTATGGCGCCGCTAAGAGCACGAACCCGCGGCGTGAGTCACATCGTATAGATGACTTCCTATCGGGTCCGATCCAGGTGCTCGACTTCGAGCAAGACGATGCGATGGAGGCTGACGACATTCGGGCGTCACTCGAACGCGCCGGTACTCCAATTGGTGGCCCATATGATGTGCTCATCGCCGGACAGGCGCGTCGCCGCGGCGCAGTACCTGGTAACCGCCAACCAGCGCGAATTAACCGCGTGCCGCGGCTGAAGACCGAGGACTGGGCGGCTGTCTGACTTCGACTACTCCGCCGCCTTTGCCACTTCCACGACGCGCGTCCGTGTGCGCAGCGTGACGAACTCCTCCGCCGCTGTCGGGTGGATGCCGATGGTGCGATCGAAGTCCGCCTTGGTGGCGCCCATCACAATGGCGATCGCCAGGCCCTGCATGATCTCCGGCGCGTCCTCGCCCAGCATGTGCGCGCCGACGACCTTCTGGCTCACCTGATCGACCAGCAGCTTCAATGTGCTCTTGCGCGCGCGGCCGGACAGCGTATGGCGCATTGGCGTGAACTTGCTGACATAGACATCAACCGGGCCGTGTTCCGCCGCCTGCTCTTCGGTCAGACCGCACGTGGCGATCGGCGGCGTGGAGAACACCGCCGTCGGTACGTTGCGCAGCGAGACGGCGCGCGGGTTGTGGCCGAATAGCGAGTCGGCCAGCGCATGGCCCTCGGCGATCGCCACGGGCGTCAGGTTCAGCCGGTCAGTGACATCGCCCATGGCGTAAATGTGGTGCTGACTGGTGCGCAGGTGCTGATCGACCACGACGGCACCGGCGTCGTTCAGCGTCACGCCGACCTTGTCGAGGCCGAGCCCCTTGGTCGCCGGGGCACGACCGGTGGCGAAGAAGATTAGGTCGGTGCGCAGCTCGTGTCGCTCGCCGAAGGTCAGCACGCGTTCGTCGCCATGTGCTGCGATCTTCTGCGGCCGGGATCCTGGATGCAGCGCGATGCCCTGCGCGCCGAGTGCCTCGACCAGTGATTCGCGCAGGTCCATGTCGAAGCCGCGCAGCGGCAGGGGCTGGCGGTACACCAGATCCACGTGCGCGCCGAGACCGGCGAAGATACCGGCGAACTCCACCGCGATATAGCCCGAGCCAATGATCGCCACGCGCTTGGGCATGTGCGGCAGGTAGAACGCATCGTCGGAGATGATCCCGAGTTCCGCGCCGGGAATCGGCAGTCGCACCGGGTGGCCGCCGGTCGCGATGACGATGCGCTGGGCCGTCACATGCTTGCCCCCGACATCGAGCGTGTGCGGATCGATGAACGTGGCGCGGGCCTCGAAGATGGTCGCTCCGGCATTGTCGAGCAGCCGCTTGTAGATGCCGTTGAGCCGGCCGATCTCGCGATCCTTCGCGGCGATCAACTTGGCCCAGTCATGCGGGCCCTTCTTGATCTTCCAGCCGAACCCGGCGGCGTCCTCGGCCCAGGCGCCGTATTCCCCGGCCTGCACCAGCAGCTTCTTCGGCACGCAGCCGACATTGACGCAGGTGCCGCCCCAGAAGCGTTCCTCGGCGACGCCGACGCGTGCGCCATGGCCGGCGGCAATACGCGCACAACGGACACCGCCGGAGCCGCCACCGATGACAAAAAGGTCGAAGTCCATCACGGCCTCTACTTCAGCTTTCAGCGGGCAGAGTAGGGCGGGGGGCTGAGAGCTGACAACTCGACGTTATGGCGCCGATGTGCTCCACGCCTTGTAGTCCGCCTCCGAGACGGTCGGCAGTTTCTTGAGAAAGGCGACGATCGACCAGATTTCCTCGTCAGGCACGCCGATCGCGCCGAAGCTCGGCATGCCCGTCATCTTGATGCCGTTCTTGACCACCCAGAACAGCTCGCGCGGCTCAAGACCGCCAACGACGTCCTTGAGGTCGGGCGGACCAGGGTTCAGACCTTCGGAGAACTTCGCCCAACCGACGCCCGGTCCGCCGTGGCAATTGGCACAACCGCGTTCGGCGAAGGCGTGGGCGCCTGCCTTCACCGTGGCGGCATCGTCCAGCGAGCCCGGCGGCGTGTTGGTGGCGTGCCGATCGATTGAGGCCTCCCGGACATGGATCAGCGCCCAGGCAACGACGCCGCTGTCCTGTTCGGTCGCTGCGATGCTGTAGAAGCCGCCGAAGAAGAACGCCGCGGCAGCGACTGCAACGATGATCGCGAGGACGCCGATCAATGCCAGAAGTCTCACTCTGGTCCCTCCCGGTGATGCCACTTTCATACAATGTGCCGAGAGGCTCTATTCCCCGCAAGCAGTAGACCACGGTGGTTTGATTGCCGCTTGCTCGGCTGATGGAGGTCCGCCCCGGTCAAGGTGCGACGCACTGACGCTTTGATCCAAATCAATGTTCGCCGGACTGTTGCGTGCGACAAGGGTAATTGTAATTGAATTGGGCTCGGAGGGTTCGATGCAGACCCTTATGCTCACCATGCCAGAGCTGGAGCAGGCTGCGCGCCAGTGGGCCGTCGACTTCCTGTCCGAGAAATGGGAAGGCGTAGCCGTGGTGACAGATATCAGGCGAGTGCTTGACGCGCGATGTGAGAACAGGAACATCATCCTGTTCCAACGGGCACCCGCCGCCCTGTTGCGGCACGTCCTGCAAAGCGGCGGCCGTCCGTGGCTCGTGAGCGACATTGTCAGTCAGGGAGCGTCGGGGGTGCGTTACACGACCTGAACGCCAACGGGGGAACCGAGGTGGACAAGGACGAACTGACCGGTTGGGCGCTGGCGAACGGCTGGCAGATGATTGCCGGCTGCCCGAGCCTGACCAAGCCGTCCTCCCCGAAGGAGGCGATCGTTCGCATGGTGTTCAAGGCGACGGTCGTGAACCTCGAGGTGAAGAAGCCGGCTGGGAAATGGGAGAAGGTCGCGGGCCAGAGCTACGCGCGGGTCCAGCCCGACCCCGACACGGCGCTGCCCATTGGCCTGGGCTTCGATACCATACCCAGCTTCACGGCCCTGATGCGCGAGAACAAGGACCGCATGGCATTTGCCCGGATGACAGGCACGCCAAAATCCTAGGGAGTTCACTTGCGACGGGAGCGACGAGCCGCGTAACGCGCGTCGCGGGCCGCCTTTTGCTCGCGCGCCTCGGCTGCCGCGCGCGCCTTCTCCTGCGCCACGCGTTCTGCCTCCTCGGCCGCGCGGGCCCTCTCCTCGGCGGCCTGCTTCGCCGCTTCGGCCGCCCGAGCTGTCCAGCGTTCGGCGTTACGCGCTTCACGGGCGTTGGCGATGGCCTGAAGCTCCGCCTGGCGTTCGAGCGCCTCCGGACTGTCTGGTGCCGGCCTGGCGCGGAACTTTGCCAACTGGGCGGCCTTCGCGTCTGCCGCGGTAGTCAGCCGTTCATTGAACGTGTCGCGTCTGGGTGACTTCATCAGCCTGATTTACCAGAACCGCGGCGCGCGGGAAAACAGGACTGCTCCGCGGTTCCGTCCGGCTACGTCCCGATGCCGCCGAGCGCCAGGTATTTGATCTCCAGGTAATCCTCGATCCCGTACTTGGAACCCTCGCGCCCCAGGCCCGACGACTTCATGCCACCGAATGGTGCCACCTCGGTCGAGATGATCCCCTCGTTGATGCCGATGATCCCGTATTCCAGGGCCTCGGCCACGCGGAAGATCCGCCCCACGTCGCGTGCATAGAAATACGACGCCAGGCCGAACTCGGTGTCGTTGGCGAGCCTGATCGCCTCCTCCTCGGTCTTGAAGCGGAACAGCGGCGCCACCGGCCCGAAGGTCTCCTCGTGGAAGATCATCGCGTCGTTCGGCACGTTGGCGAGGATCGTCGGTTCGAAGAACGTGCCGCCGAGCTTGTGGCGATGTCCGCCGGTCACGACTGAGGCGCCACGCTTCACCGCATCGGCGATGTGCTCCTCGACCTTCTTCACTGCATCTGCATTGATCAGTGGCCCCTGGCTCACGCCGGGTTCCATGCCGTTGCCGACCTTCATCGCCTCCACGGCCGCCTTCAGCTTGGCGGAGAACGCGTCATACACGCCGTCCTGCACAAGGATGCGGTTGGCGCAGACGCAGGTCTGGCCGGTGTTGCGGTACTTGCTCGCCATCGCGCCGGTCACCGCCGCATCGAGGTCGGCGTCGTCGAATACGATGAACGGCGCGTTGCCGCCGAGCTCCATGCTGGTTTTCTTGATCGTCGGCGCGCACTGCGCGAGCAGTTTGGCGCCTACCTCGGTGGAGCCGGTGAATGTCAGCTTCCGCACCAGTGGGTTCGAGGTGAGTTCCGCCCCTGTCTCGCCCGACGGCCCGGTGATGATGTTGCACACGCCTGCCGGCATTCCCGCCCGTTCAGCCAGTACGGCCAGCGCCAGCGCGGAGAACGGCGTCTGGCTCGCCGGACGGATGACGCCGGTGCATCCCGCAGCCCATCCCGGACCCGCCTTGCGCGTGATCATCGCGGCCGGAAAATTCCATGGTGTGATCGCGGCGAACACGCCGATTGGTTCCTTCAGCACCACGATGCGGCGGCCCTTGGCGTTCTGCGGGATAGTGTCTCCGTAGATCCGCTTACCCTCCTCGGCGAACCACTCGATGAAGCTGGCGGCATAGGCGATCTCGCCCTTGCTTTCGGCCAGTGGCTTGCCCTGCTCGGCGGTCATGATCACCGCGAGGTCATCAGCATTCGCCAGCATGAGGTCGTTGATCTTGCGCAGGATTGCCGCCCGGTCTTTCGCCAGCATCGCTCGCCAGGCACCCTGCGCGCGGTGCGCCGCCTCGATGGCGCGGCGTGTCTCAGCGGCGCCCAATGCCGGAACCTCACCGATCGCCTCGCCGGTCGCAGGGTTCTTCACAACGATCGTACGCTCGCTATCGGCCTGCACCCATTTTCCGTCGATGTAATTGGCCTGACGGAACAGCGTCGGGTCCTTCAACGGCAGCGGAGAGGTCGGGTTCAGCATGGCGGAATCCTCCTTGCCCTGGCCCCTGCGTGCGCGGGGGCGATGTGTGCAAGATAGGACCGCCGGGGCGGGGTGTCAGGACCCCGCCCGAGGAGGCTCTGCGTCGGGCAGAGCCTCCTGGTCGGTCACCACCGCTCGGTCATCGGTGCGGTCTCTGGACGCAGTCGGTAGCCACCACCTTCGGTCACCAGCAGTGACGGGTGCGCCGGATCGGGCTCGATCTTCTGTCGCAGCCGGTAGATGTGCGTCTCCAGCGTATGGGTTGTGACGGTGGCGTTGTACCCCCACACCTCGTGCATCAGGATCTGCCGGTTCACCGCCGCTTCGGAGCGATAAAGGAACTTGAGAACCGCCGTCTCCTTGTCGGTCAGGCGGATTCGCTTGTTGTTCGCGACATCCTGCAGCAGCTTCTTCGCAGGGCGGAAGGTGTATGGCCCGACCGGGAATACCGCCTGCTCGCTCCGATCGAAAATCCGCATCTGTGCACGCAGGCGCGCCACCAGCTCGCTGGCACGGAACGGCTTGGCGACGTAGTCACTGGCGCCAGAGTCCAGCCCCCGCACCACATCCGTCTCCTCGTTGGCACCAGTCAGCATGATGATCGGCATGCTATGCCCCTGCCGCCGCAACCTGGCGCAATAGTCGCGTCCGTCGCCATCAGGCAGGCCAATATCGAGGATCACGGCGTCGAAATGCGTGTCTTCATGGCCAAGAATTTTCTCGGCGGCCTCAATGCTCGCCGCTGTGGTCACAGAAAATTCCAGCGTTTCGTCCAGGCATTCACTAAGCATGTCCAGTAGCGTTTCGTCGTCCTCGACGATCAGTATTGGTCTCCGGTTCGGCATGATGCTCACTCCCCCGCGAACGATGGTGCATGACTTGTCGAAGGACGTTTCGACATGTGCAGGAGGGCCAGAGTTCGTGGCGAAATTCGGTCCGCGAGCGGTCGCTTTGCCGTGAGCGACCTCCAAGCGATCAAGTCAGCGCGATCAGGGGTGGATAGCCCCGGCCACTTCGTGCGCGCCGCTCCAGATCATAACCACTGCGATATAGAGCACGATTGCGAGACCGATCCAGGAGATCCACCGCAGACGTTCGAGCATGCTGGCGATCAGGTTGGCGGCAACCCCCATCAGCACAACCGACAGCAGCAGCCCGACAGCGAGTATCCAGGTGCTACCGTGCGCGGCGCCGGCCACCGCGAGCACGTTGTCCAGACTCATCGATACATCGGCCAGGATGATCTGCGTCATCGCCTGGCCGAGCGTCTTATGTCCAGCGGTCTCGGAGTTCTCATGACCACGCTGGCGGCGAAGTTCGCGGAACATCCTCCAGCACACCCACAGCAGCAGCAGGCCGCCGGCGAGCAGCAATCCGATGACCGCCAGCAGCTTCAGCGCGATGGCACCCAGGGCAATGCGGATCGCCGTCGCGCCGAGAATGCCGAGCAGGATTGCCGGGCGTTTTTGCTGCGCGCGCAGGCCGGCAACCGCCATGCCGACGACGATCGCGTTGTCGCCGGCCAGCGTGACGTCGATCACGATGACTTGCGCCAGTGCGGCGAGGTCGGCGGTCAGAGCTATCTGGTGCAAGCGGTTCGCCCTTGTCAGCCACCGGCGCAACGGTCTAGCTGACCTACCACCACCACGGGACAGGGCAGCGATGGTTCCGCGTTACACCAGACCCGAGATGGCGGCCATCTGGGCGCCTGCCAACCGCTATCGCATCTGGTTCGAGGTCGAGGCGCTGGCCGCCGAAGGGATGGCTGAATGTGGTCTGATCCCGGCGAACGCCGCGCGGACGATCCGCGAGAAGGGGGGCGCGAAGCTCGCTGCCATCAGTCAGGCTGACATCGATCGCATCGACGCGATCGAGCGGGAAACGCGGCATGACGTGATTGCCTTCCTGACCTGGCTGGCCGAGGCAGTCGGTGAGGACAGCCGGTTCGTGCACCTGGGCATGACAAGTTCGGATGTGCTCGACACCTGTCTGTCGGTGCAGCTCACCCAGGCGGCGGATCTGCTGCTGAAGGACCTCGACGCGGTGCTGTCCGCACTGAAGGCGCGTGCGCTGGAGCACAAGTACACGCTGACCATTGGGCGCAGCCACGGAATTCACGCGGAGCCCACGACGTTCGGCGTGAAGCTGGCCGGGCACTACGCAGAATTCGCCCGCGACCGCGTCCGGCTGCTGGCGGCGCGCGCCGAGGTGGCGGTGGCGGCCATCAGCGGTCCCGTCGGGACGTTCGCCTCGATCGATCCGCGGATCGAGGCTTACGTGGCGGCGAAGCTGGGGCTGTCCCCGGAACCGGTGTCGACGCAGGTCATCCCGCGCGACCGGCACGCGATGTTCTTTGCCACGCTCGCGGTGATCGCTGCGGGCATCGAACGGTTGGCGACCGAGGTGCGGCACCTTCAGCGCAGCGAGGTGCGCGAGGCGGAGGAGTTTTTCCATCCCGGCCAGAAGGGTTCGTCCTCGATGCCGCACAAGCGCAATCCGGTGCTGAGCGAGAACCTGACCGGTCTCGCGCGCGTGGTGCGTGCCGCCGTGGTGCCGGCGCTGGAGAACGTGACGCTCTGGCATGAACGCGACATCAGCCATTCCAGCGTCGAGCGCGTGATCGGGCCGGATGCGACGATCGCGTTGGATTTCGCGCTGGTGCGCTTGGCGGGCATGATGCAGCGGCTGGTGGTGTATCCGGAGCGAATGGCAGCGAACCTGGAAAGCCTCGGCGGCGTGGTGCATTCCGGTGACGTCCTGCTGGCGCTGGCGCGAGCAGGCATCTCGCGCGAGGACGCCTATGCCATCGTCCAGCGCAACGCGATGGCGACATGGGAAAAGTTGGGCACGCAGCAGGGACGCAGCTTCCGTGACAATCTGTTGGACGATTCGGACGTGGCGCGGCGGGTGTCGGCGGCGGAACTGGATGCGGCGCTGGATGGGAAGGCTCACCTGGCGCAGGTGGACCACATCTTCGCCCGTGTGTTCGATTAGGCTTTCAGGTCTGTTGCCGGCCTAGCTAGCGGGAGAAACGCAGTAAAGCAGGAGAGGAAGCAATGCCGGACCTCATTGGCACTTGGCGTCTGGTCGCAGCGAAGTCGTTTGATGCCGAGGGTCGGCCATTACCGCTGCCGTACGGACCTCAGGCAATCGGTCGTATCGTGTTCACTGCGGACAGGCGGATGATGGCCGCGCTCTCGGACGGACGGACGGACCTGCCGGCCGGCACCAGACGCGATTACGGCGGCTATTGTGGCGACTACACGTTCGACGGCGCGACTTTGACGACGCATGTCGATGCTGCGCCCAATCCGGCGCTGATCGGCACCGCACAGGTCCGTGGCGTGCGGTTCGACGGTGACCGCATGGTGCTGAAGCCGCCACCGCGCGAGATCGACGGCGTGCTGCATCATCGCGAGCTGACCTGGGAACGGATCAGCCCGGTCTAGCGGTCGAGCTGCCCCATCAGCGCAAGTTGCGGCACAAGTCCCCACCGCAGCGGCCGTCCTCGGTATGCAGTCGCATTTCCAGGATACCGAGCGGCGCACACCTATGCAGGAATACTTCGTCGTGTAGCTGCTAACTCGCTCATGGGGTCCCCTCCCAGGATCATCCATCCGAGCGACGGATATCCCGGAAATTGACGGGCATTGCCAGTTGTGACGTATGGCCCGGACCAACACTGCCACCGGCAATATGTGCACCGTCGTCGTCCTGATCCGCCCCGGCCATGCTTGGCCGCTCGTGCTCGCCGCCAATCGGGACGAAATGCTGAACCGTGCATGGGATCCTCCAGCCGGTTACTGGCCCGATCGGCCGGGCATCATCGCGGGTCGCGACCGTTCGGGGGGCGGCACGTGGATGGGCCTGAACCGCGACGGCGTGGTCGCCGCCGTCCTGAACCGTCCGGGCAGCCTGGGGCCGGCCGCCGGCAAGCGAAGCCGCGGCGAACTGCCGCTTCTCGCACTGGAGCACAGGTCCGCCGATGCGGCCGCCACCGCGATCGCCATTCTCGATGCCGGCGCCTGGCGCAGCTTTAACCTGTTGCTGGCCGATCGGGCCGGCGCGATCTTCGTGCGCGGACTCGGTCACGGCCGCCCGGAAGCCCGAAGTCTGGCCGCAGGCCTCCACATGGTCACCGCGCACGATCCGGACGACCCAGACAGCCCCCGGGTTGCCCGCCATCTGGCGCGGTTCCAGGCGATGGAGGCGCCGAGGCCAACCCCTGATCCGATCCGGGGCTGGCGGGCCTGGCAGGAAATCCTTGCCGATCGACGCGGGGACGCCGGCGAGCAGATGAACGTGGTGCCGCGTGCCGGGTTCGGCACGGTGTGTTCCTCGCTGCTGGCGATTCCTGAGGCCGCCCCCCCGGTCTGGCTGTTCGCTGCCGGCGCGCCGGACGAGGCGCCGTTCAGCCTTGTCTGATGACCCTCGGCATGGCGGCCGGGGCCATGCACTGCTATATCCAACCCAGCCATCCCGGCCACGCAGGGCGGGACGGCGTACTGCCCAAAAGGGGATCGCGATGGCCCGCCGCCGCCAGCTCTACGAAGGGAAGGCAAAAATCCTGTTCGAGGGGCCCGAACCCGGCACTCTCGTGCAGTACTTCAAGGACGACGCCACCGCCTTCAACGCACAGAAGAAGGGCGTGATCACCGGCAAGGGAGTGCTGAACAATCGCATTAGCGAATACCTGATGATGCGGTTGGCAGAGATTGGCATCCCTACCCACTTCGTCCGCCGCCTGAACATGCGCGAGCAGCTCATCCGCGAGGTCGAGATCATTCCGCTTGAGGTGGTGGTTCGTAACGTCGCTGCCGGCAGCCTCTCCAAGCGGCTGGGGATACCGGAAGGTACACGGCTGCCGCGCTCGATCATCGAGTACTACTACAAGAATGATGCCCTTGAGGACCCGATCGTGTCGGAGGAGCACATCACCTGCTTCGGTTGGGCCAACGCCGCCGATATCGATGACATCGTGGCGCTGACACTGCGCATCAACGACTTCCTCGCCGGCCTGTTCCTCGGCGTCGGCATCACGCTGGTGGATTTCAAGCTGGAGTTCGGCCGGCTGTGGGAGAATGAGGAGATGCGCATCGTTCTGGCTGACGAGATCAGCCCGGACAATTGCCGGCTGTGGGACTCGAAGACCAATGAGAAGATGGACAAGGACCGCTTCCGCCGCGACCTCGGCAAGGTCGAGGAGGCCTACCAGGAGGTGGCCAAGCGCCTTGGTATCCTGCCCGAGGCCGGTGTGCGCGACATGAAGGGCCCGGAGCTCATGCAGTGAAGGCCACCGTGACCGTGATGCTGAAGCCGGGCGTGCTGGACCCGCAGGGCAAGGCGATCGGTCACGCGCTGCATACCTTGGGGTTCGGCAATGTCGGGGAAGTGCGGGCGGGAAAGGTGATCGAGCTTGAGCTGGCCGAGAGCGATCCGGAACGCGCCCATGCCGTCGCCGAAGAGATGGCGCGGAAGCTGCTGGCGAACACCGTGATCGAGAGCTTCCGGGTACTGGTGGATGCATAACGCAACCTTCCGCAAGGGGAGGGGGAGGGTTAGGCACCCGTGAAGGCAGGCATTGTCATCTTCCCCGGAATCAACCGCGAGCGCGACATGGCGATCGCTTTGCGACGCTCCGGGGCAGAGCCGCGCATGATCTGGCATAAGGAGACCGATCTCGCGGGTCTGGACCTCATCGTGATCCCCGGCGGCTTCTCACATGGCGACTACCTGCGCTGCGGTGCGATGGCGGCGCATTCGCCGGTGATGACCGCGGTGCGCCGACACGTCGCGCGTGGTGGCTACCTGCTGGGCGTATGCAACGGCTTCCAGATACTCACCGAGGCTGGCCTGCTGCCTGGTGCCCTGCTGCGCAATGCCTCGCTGCGCTTTCTGTCGATGGACTGCCACCTGCGTGTCGAACGCACCGACACCGTGTTCACCAGCCATTATCAGCGCAGGCAGGTGTTTCGTGCGGTGATGGCACATGGTGATGGTAACTACTTCGCCGACGATGCGACGCTGGACCGTCTGGAAGGAGACGGACTGGTTGCGCTGCGCTACGCGACGCCCTCCAGCGAGATCGCGCCGGAGGCCAACCGCAACGGCAGCGCGCGTTCCATCGCCGGCATCCTGTCGCCCAACCTCCGCGTGCTTGGCCTGATGCCGCACCCAGAGGATCTGGTGGATCCGCTGATGGGCGGCACCGACGGCAAGCCTCTGTTCGACGCACTGGCGGCGGCGTAGGGCGGCAGTCAAACGGCCAACCTGCCTTGGGCGGGCGGGCGGCTGGGTGACTTCGGGATTTGTGTTGGCCGGAACCGGCAGTTTCCGGCGACGCGCGCCAGCAATCGCCCATCCGCTGTCACCAGCCGCGCACCCCGTTGCTCTGCCAGGGCGAGTGAAGTGAAGTCATAAACTGTCGATTACCAAAACCATGCTTCGTCACGCCTCTCATGTGCCAAGTCCGTGGCGAGCCGGCGTGATCCGCGTGGCGTCATTGCCCCACCGCGGGCAATTCGGCGGCAAGATCGGCCCGTGCATCTGGCGCGCGAGCCAGCACATACCGCAGTTCCCCTCCAATGACAGCCCGCGAGCCGTTGCCCTGGCGCGCAATGTCGCGATAGAGCATCGACGGATATCCCCGGATGCACGGCGCGAGGAGAACGTCCAATGTTGTATGATCCCGCTCGCCACGAGGGCCTGGCGGATACGACGTGGAATTCGGCGGGAGCCCGAGCAGCTATTGAACGGATTTTCAAGGACACGGTGGCACGGGTGTTGCCGGACGGTGTGTGGCCGGCGTCTCCGCTTGAAGTGGTCCCTGACGTCGAGCGCGGTGTCTGGATTGGCGCCGCTGGCGTCATCTGGGCGCTGCATTATTTGGCGGAGCGTGGCTTCGGCAACCACCGACCGGACTTGTATGCGACGGTGGCCAGTCTGCTCGAACCGAACCGTGCGCGGCTACTGCAAACGCAATGGCTGATCGGCCTACGGGCTCAAGACTTGTCAGCGGGGCTCCACGGCCTGTTGGTGGGCGACACCGGCATCCTATTGCTTCAAGGGCGTGCGGGGAATGAAGACGATCGCCGAGCCGCTTGGTGTTGCAGTCGACGAGAACGCTGACAGCGTCATCCGTGAGCTCATGTGGGGTTCGCCAGGCACCATGTTGGCCTCGATTTGGCTGCACGAGGCCGATGGCGGGACGCCATGGGCCGACCGCTTCGTGCGCGATTCCGATCTGCTGTGGCAACGTATGACCCATTGCGCCGAGGTAGGGTGCCACCTTTGGGAGCAGGCGGTGTACGGACACAGGGCCATTCATATTGGCGCCGTCCATGGCTTCGCCGGAAATGCCTTCGCGATCCTGCGTGGGTGGGATCTGCTGGCCATGGAGCCACGGATTCGCTGGTCCTCGCAGCTGACGGAATCATTTCGGCGCACTGCATTGGTCGAGGATGGTCTGGCGAACTGGCCACAATCGGTCGCGATGCATCGGCCAGGTCGCACGGCGTTGCTGGTGCAACAATGCCATGGCGCCCCAGGTATGGTGACCTGCTTCGCCGGCTTCCCCGATGCGCCGGTTGATGACCTGTTGGTGGCCGGCGGTGAACTCATTTGGAAAGCGGGCCCACTCGCGAAGGGGGCTGGCTTCTGCCACGGAACGGCGGGCAACGGGTTCGCCTTCCTCAAGCTGTTCGCGCGCACCGGCGACACGATTTGGCTGGAGCGGGCCCGCCGTTTCGCGATGCACGCGATCGAGCAGAGTGAGCACGCCTTGGCCGTTCACGGCAGGCGCCGGTACACACTGTGGACTGGTGACCCTGGCCTCGCCGGCTGCATCGCCGGAACGGCTCAGTTTCCAACCTTTGACATCGTCTGACCCCGCCCGACGAGACATTGGTTGGAATACCCACAAAGTCCGCGCTTACGTCGCGGGGGCGGCCTCGCGACACGGCCGCCTGTCGGCCAAGCGGCGCCACTGAACGCCAGCGGTGAACGGGCGGCACGGCGCGGGAACGGGGCCACCTCGTCGACACGCTCAAAAGTCCGCTTTGGGTCGACAGCGGTCATCCAACGGAGCCGCTGATATGATTGTCCTTACCACCGCTCCAGCGAAACCCGCAGGGCTGGTTTGGTACTCAGGCATCGCGATACCAGTCCTGAACCGCCCAGGTGTTATTGTCCCAGCCGCTCAGCGGGGCGTGCAGTTTGTTTGACACAGCGGACACCCCAGGGCGATGGACGACCGGGATGACCACCACATTTTTAATCACCATGTCGTTCATGGCTATGAACAGCGCCGCCCGCTTGACAGCATCGAGCTCGTTCTCGGACGCATGGTACAGATTGTCATAATCGGCGTTCTGCCAGCGGGTGCTGTTCCGGCCAGTCCACTTGTTCGCCTTGCTTGCAGCTTGCGACGACAGAAACTGACGCATGAACACGGCGGGGTCTGGCTGCGTCATGGTCGTCATGGACATTTGGATGTCGCAGTAGAAGTGGGCTAATGTATCTGGATTGGCAACGTCCGACGAGAAGAAAACCGACGCCGTAACGCTCTTGATCTCGACCGAGATGCCGGCCTTCTGACAGGCCTGCTTGACGATCTCCTGGGTTTTCTGGCGGGGCGCGTTGATCGAGGTCTGGTAGACAACATGCAGCTTCACGCCGTTCTTCTCGCGCACGCCGGCGGAATCGGGCTTCCAACCAGCGTCGTCCAGCAGCTTAATTGCCTTGTCGATGCTGAACTCGTAGTGCGTGTTTGTCGATGCAAAGCGCTTCGGATTGTTCACGAAGTTGGCGGTGTCGAAGCCGGTGCGGCCGTAGATGAATTTGTGCACCGAGGCGCGATCGACCAGCACGTTGAGCGCATCGCGAACCGCAGGGTCGGCAAGGAACGGGTGCTTCGTCTTGAGGCTTGACCGTTCACCGTCAACCTCCTTCCAAGGGTCGGTGTTGTTGAGCGCGATATATTCAACGTTGCCGGTGTCGATGATCTCAGCGTGACCCTTGCCGCCTGTCTCCAGTCGCTTCAGGATCTCGTCTTCGACCTGCATATTCCAGGCGAAATCGTACTCGCCGGTTTGCATCACAGCGCGCACAGCCGACACCGCATCGCCACCGCCCTTCATCTCGATGGTGTCGAAGTACGGTCGGTTCTTCTGGTGGTAATCCGGGTTGAGCTTACCTTGTACGAGGTCGCCCGGCTTAAAACCCACAAACAGGCACGGGCCCGTGCCAATGGGTGCCAGGTTCGCCGGCGCCTCGCGCGATCTGGCCCCCTTGTATGGTTCAAAGACGTGCTTGGGGAGCAGCATGCCGGCGGTTCCGACGAAGGCGTCCGCCCAGAACGGCGTCGGCTTCTCGAACTCGACGCGCGCCGTGTAGTCGTCGACCTTGACCACATTAATGTCCTGATAGGTTCCGATGGTCGTCGCCGCAGTCGCAGGGTCGGCGGCGTACTGCCAATTGAAGATGCAGTCGTCGGCCGTGAATGGCTGGCCGTCGTGCCATTTGACGCCCTGCTTGAGCTTCCAGGTGACCGAGAGGCCGTCCTTGGCGACGCCGCCATTCTCGATGCTCGGGATCTCGGCGGCGAGCATTGGGGCTAGGTCGCCGTCAGCGTCCCAGCCGTCAGCGGCTCGTAAAACACGCGCGAACCGTCCTGGTCCTTGGTGCCGTTCGCGAAGTGCGGGTTCAGCAGCGTCGGCGCTTGCCACCACAGCACCTTGAGCGCCCCGCCGCCGCCGCGTTTGGTCGGCTTGTAGATCGGCTTTTCAGCCGCTACAGCCACACCGGATGAAGCCAGCATCTGCGCCGCCAGGGGGGCGGTGAGGCCAAGCGCGATCATTCTCCTAGTGAACGCGCGTCGCGATAGTCTGCCTTGCCTAACGTCGGCGATGACGCCACGCAATTCGCGTTCGTTCATTGTGATCCGCCTTCTCCCAGAGCACTGACGCCGGATCATGGCCGGCTATTGCCGTGCCACCACCACCGTCGCGCGGGCGGATGCTAGGCACCATTGGAATCAGGCACAACTTCAATGCGCAGCGGGTCTCGTAGTTGCTTCTACCACCACGGGTATATGCCGGGAGCCAGAAAGGGATCCAGCGAAAGGCCACCGTACTGAGGTTGCCCGTGCGTTCGTGGTGCATAAGCTCGGCAGCCGCGGTGGAGGTCTGCGCCATGCCGCAGATCTTCGGGCACGCACTGCTGGGCGCCTGCTGTCCGATATGCAAACCGCTGAGCCTAGCCATGTTCTTGGGAACCAAACTAGGACCTTCCTGACCTCCGAGAAGGAGACGATTCCCCCTCAGGACATCCCCGCACCTGGCGCGTACTTTCTTTGGCGCATGTTCTTTGGCGCATGCACTGCCGCGATGTCCTTGTTGCGGAAAGATGCGTCAGTAGGCCGTCGTGCAGAATGATTGACGCAGCGTAGTAGGAGTGGGAGTAGGCTAGGCTGGTGATTGCTCAACGCGGCTCTGCTGGACGAAGATCCTGCTAGCAGGGATCGTCACGCCGGGCAGCGCTTCGACCTGCGGCGTGCCGGACGTGTCGACAGCGGCGATTGAGGTGTATCCGCCGCGGTTCGGGTCGCGGTGCACCAGCACGCGATTTGTCGTCAGGTCCACCACCCAGAACTCGCTGATGCCGGCCCGGGCATAGAGTTCCAGCTTCGCGCCGAGATCGAAATCCAGGCTCGAATCCGCGACCTCGATCAGCAGATAGACGTCGGGGGCCGCGGGTGCTCCTACGGATAACCCTCCCAAGGCCGCCGCAGCAGAGTGAAATCCGGCTGTGGCTCCGAGCTGTCATCCAGCATGATCGGGTTCTGCACCGGCACGACCGCCCGCCCGGCCGCCGAGCACACCAGCAACTCGGTCAGTGCGTCAACTGCCAGAGCGTGGCGTGGCCCGATCGCCGCCATGTCAACCAGTTGCCCTTCCAACAGCTCGACGCGATCGTCCTCGCCCAGAACCCCAGCCTCGGCCAGGCGATGATAGTCACGCACCGTCAGCCGGTGCCGCGGCACCTGATAGCGGGCCAGAATGTCCGTGGCGTGGATATCGTCCATGCCGGCAGCTTAGCGCCTTCGCCAGCCCGATGGCAGTCTGTCACCCGAGCGGTTATACCAGCCGCACCGCATGACCGATTCTACCAGCCCCCCTACCGTTTCCCAGGCGCTCGCCGCGGAGTTCGGCCTCAGCGGCGATGAATACTCACGTATCCTGGAGATCATGGGGCGCACGCCGACACTGACCGAACTCGGCGTGTTCAGCGTCATGTGGTCCGAGCACTGCAGCTACAAGTCCTCGCGCGTCTGGTTGCGGCAGCTTCCGACCAAGGCGCCGTGGGTCATTCATGGCCCGGGCGAGAATGCCGGTGTCGTGGATATCGGCGATGGACTTGCCGCTGTCTTCAAGATGGAGAGCCACAACCACCCGAGCTTCATCGAGCCCTACCAGGGTGCGGCCACCGGCGTCGGGGGCATCCTGCGGGATGTGTTCACCATGGGCGCCCGTCCGATTGCCAACCTCAACGCGCTGCGCTTCGGGTCCCCAAGCCATCCAATGACAAAGCGCATCGTCGATGGCGTGGTGCGTGGCATCGGTGGCTACGGCAATTGCGTCGGCGTCCCCACCGTGGGCGGCGAGATCAACTTCCATCCGGCCTATGACGGCAATCCACTGGTGAACGCGATGACAGTCGGTATCGCGCCGAAGGATCGTATCTTTCTCAGCGCCGCGGCCGGCGTCGACAACCCGGTCGTATATGTCGGATCGAAGACCGGACGCGACGGCATCCACGGCGCCACCATGGCCTCGGCCGAGTTCGCCGCCGACGCAGAGGAAAAGCGGCCGACGGTGCAGGTCGGCGATCCGTTCACCGAGAAGCTGCTGATAGAGGCCTGCCTGGAGCTGATGGAGACTGACGCCATTGTGGCCATCCAGGACATGGGCGCCGCTGGCCTGACCAGTTCATCCGTCGAAATGGCGGGGAAGGGCGGCGTCGGCATCGATCTCGATCTGGATCAGGTGCCGGCGCGTGAGACCGGCATGACCGCCTATGAATTCATGCTGTCGGAGAGCCAGGAGCGCATGCTGATGGTGCTGCGCCCCGACCGCGAGGCTGCGGCGCGCGCGATCTTCGAAAAGTGGGAAGTGGACTTCGCAGTGATCGGCCGCCTGACGGACACCGGCCGCATCGTTGTGCGCCACCACGGCGCCGTCGAGGCTGACATTCCCCTGGCGCCGCTTAACGATGCGGCGCCGCTGTATCATCGCCCGACAGCGGAGACCGCGAAGCAGCCGCAAATCAACCCCGCGAAGGTCGAAGATCGTGTCGGCCTGACCGCGGCGCTTTGGAAGCTGGTCGCCTGTCCGGACCTCGCCTCGCGTGCCTGGGTGTGGGACCAGTACGACAGCACCGTCGGCGGCCAGACGGTGAAGCGGCCGGGCGCAGCGGATGCCGCGGTGGTCAATCTGGAGGGGCACACCCGGGCGCTCGCGCTGACCACCGACTGCACGCCACGCTACTGCCTTGCCGATCCCGAGGCTGGCGGGGCGCAGGCGGTAGCCGAGGCCTGGCGCAACCTGACCGCGGTCGGTGCGCGTCCACTAGCGCTGACCGACAACATGAACTTCGGGAATCCCGAACGGCCGGAGATCATGGGCCAGTTCGCAGCCGTGATTCGCGGCATGGCCGCTGCCTGCGACGCGCTCGATTTCCCTGTCGTGTCCGGCAATGTGAGCCTCTACAATGAAACCCGTGATCCGTCGGGTTCGGTGCGCGCCATCCTGCCGACGCCGGCAATCGGCGGTCTCGGTGTGCTGGACGATGCGTCGAAGGCAGTGGGACTTGCACTGGCGCCGTGGCTCGACGTTGTGCTGGTCGGCGCCACCAGGGGCTGGCTGGGCCAATCGCTCTGGCTGCGCGAGATCGCTGGCCGGGAGGAGGGTGCGCCGCCGCCGGTCGATTTGGCGGCGGAGCGGGCAACGGGCGATTTCGTGCGCGCGCAGATTCTCGCCGGCCATGTCCGCGCCTGCCACGACGTGTCCGATGGGGGGCTTCTGGTCGCGCTGGCGGAGATGGCGATGGCGGGGCTGACGGGTGTGCGGCTCTTCACTGGCCCGCGGGAGATCCCTGGTCATGCCTACTGGTTCGGTGAAGACCAGGGTCGCTACCTGCTGGCCGTGCCGGACGCCGGCCTGCTGATCCGTGCCGCCGAAGCAGCCGGGTTGCCGGCGGTGCGGATCGGCACATCCGGTGGACAGGATTTGACACTGCCCGATGGGGGCACAATATCCGTGCATGCGTTGCGCGCGGAGCACGAACGCTTCTTCCCGTCCTGGATGGACGGCACCGGCTGACCGGGGAGGGAATGGCATGGCGATGGCGGCGAACGAGATCGAGGCGCTGATCAAGGCGGCGCTCCCCGATGCGCGTATCACCGTCGAAGACCTTGCCGGCGACGGCGACCACTACGCCGCCACGGTGGTATCGGAGCAGTTCCGTGGCATACCGCGCGTGAAGCAGCACCAGATCGTCTATGCCGCGCTGCGCGGCAGGATGGGGGGCGAACTGCACGCCCTCGCGTTGCAGACCTCAGCCCCAGATTAATAGTTTTCTCCAGGAGTCCTCGGTTATGGCCAACGAAGTGTTCGAACGCATTCAGAGTGAAGTCGGCGAAGCGCCGGTGATGCTCTATATGAAGGGCACCGCGATGTTCCCGCAGTGCGGGTTCTCGGCGCGCGTGGTCCAGATCCTCACGCACATGGGCGTGCCGTTCAAGACGGCCAACGTGCTGGAGGATGAGGAGCTGCGCGAGGGGATTAAGCAGTTCTCGCAGTGGCCGACCGTGCCGCAGCTCTACGTGAAGGGCGAGTTCGTCGGCGGCTGCGATATCGTGACCGAAATGTTCCAGTCGGGCGAGCTAGAGACATTGCTCGCCGAGAAAGGCATCGAGCACAAGACCGAGGCGTAATCCTCGCCGCGCTCCGTTAAGGCTTTGTTTGTTTGCCGATGCGCACGCTGACTGCGTGCGTGTCCGCGTCGTCATTCCTGCCTACAATGCTGCGCCCTGGATCGGCGGCGCGATCGCGTCGGTGCTCGCGCAGACGCACGAGGACTGGACGCTGGTTGTGGTCGATGATGGATCGACTGACGGAACCAGCGAGGTCGTTGGTGGGTTTTCTGATCTACGCATCCGCCTGATCCGGCAGGCCAATGCTGGTGTCTCTGCGGCGCGGAATTGTGGAGCCGACGAATTATGCCGCACGGCCCCCTCCCCCCATCCCCCTCCCGCAAGGGGAGGGGGAGTGGCGGCGTGTGTTCTCCCCCGCCCCTTGCGGGAGGGGGTTGGGGGGAGGGGGGACTCGGTCCTGTACCTAGACGCCGATGACTTGCTCGCCCCCGATGCGCTGTCGCGTCTCGTCGCGGCCCTCGATGCCTCACCAAGCGCCGTCGCAGCAATTGGAGCCTATGCGTTCGTTGATACAGCCTATGTCCGCCATCCGCCCTCCGGCGATACCCTGCGCCGCCTGCTGGTGGGCAATCTGTTCGCCAACGGCGGCCACCTCCTCGTGCGCAGTGAAGCAATACGCGCGGTCGGCGGCTTCCTCCCCGGCATCGCCTACGGCGAGGATTGGGAATTCTGGATCCGGATCGCTCTCCGCGGCCCATTCGTCGCGGCTCCGGGTCGTATGCCAGTGTTATTCGTCCGCCAGCAGCCCGGCGGGGCATATCATCGCCTGGCCGCCGATCCAGCCGCCTTCACACCCTGTATGGAAGCGATCTTCAGCAATCCGGCTCTGCTTGCCCGCTTCGGTCCCCGGCGCCTCGCCGCAATCCGCCGACGCACCGAAGCTGAGAACGATTGGATCATCGGCCGCGAACTGATCCGCCACAACCGTGGGCACGAGGGCCTTGTCTGGCTCCGCTGCTCCGTCCGTGCGGCGTTCAGCGTCAAGCGTGCCGTGCTGTTCGCCGCCGCCCATATGCTGCCGTTGCTGCTTCCCGCCTGGCGCGGCCCGTTCCGTCCCTATCCGCGGGCCGGCGATACGCGCGCGAACTTTGTCTGCAGCGTGCCGATCACCCCTGCGGCAGGAAGATGGTGAACATCCCCAGCAGGCCTGTCCCCTCCAACGGCACCGGTGCCGAACCGGATACGCAGGGCCTCTGCGAGCAGAATGGTGATGAATGCGCTGACCGTCGGACCAAGCGGCACACGGGAGAAGGCGATTTATTGCGTCGTCGTGTGGCTTGTCGCCGACGAATTTCTTCCGGCTGCATAGCCTTGATTGTATGAGGCCTGCTCGTTCTTCTTCACCGAGTCAAAGATCAGACCTCCCGCCAAGCCTGCTGCCGCGCCGGCCACTGCGCCGAGAGCGGCATTGCCGCCAATTGCACCCAGCACCGCGCCGCCGGCGGCGCCGATACCCGTTCCGGTCACTGCGCGTTGCTGCGTGTCGGTAAGACCCGAACAGCCCGCCAGAGCCAGGCAGCCAACCAGCAGCATGACAATTTTCGATTTCATGTGTTCTGCTCCTCCGCGATCACTTGGCGCGCTTGCACGGGAACTTGCTGACGAGATAACCGGTCAGTCCGTCGGCGGGGGCCTGCGACAGGACATTCGGGGTCGCCTTCGCCCATTGCACGAATTCGGCGATTGCCTGGTTGCGGGTAGTGGTTTGCGTATCAGGTACGCAGAACAGCTTGCCCGTGCGTTGGGCAGCGCTTTCCTCTGTCAGCACCCGATAAACGCCGAGGGTGAAGCCATGACAGAAATTCAGCGCCGCAGTGCCCATCGGATCCGACGGCGCAGTTGAACAGAGCTCGACGAGATCGCCCGTCGTGTGCAGTTGGAACGTATCCTCGGTGACGGCGGCGTTGCCGGTGGCAGGTAACATAGCCGCGCACAAGGCAGGTCCAGCCAGCCAATGCCTCCACAGCATGCTCGATTCTCCTTCACTGGAAACGACGCGTCTTGTAGCCCGACTTCAGACACCAAGGTAAGCCTGGAGGGCTCACTCAATACGTTTCGATGAAGAACTGATAAATGCAAAGGGCGAGATCTCTGTCGATTCTGATGCGATGAGGTGCTCGACTATGCACGCAAACTTGGGAACGTTCCTGCCGCCCGATGCCGTGAGTTATGACGATGCGTCGAACAATCGCGCGCTGATTTCGGGACAGAGAGCTAATCATGGAGCCTTGTTCGGCCCGGTCAGCGGCTAAGCGCGATGCCCGGAAGGTGACAGAGGACCGGCTGGAAGTTCCCACACTGGCCGGCCTGAGGGGGGCGCCTCGATCCGGACAACTACTGCTTCTTCGTTGCCTCGGAGTTCGGCCGGAACAACACCGTGATTCCGCTGCAAATGGCTACGACCTGGCGCCGCTACTCGGCACGTCGGACTTCGAGATCAGGTCCGAGGTCGAATGCCAAGGCCACGGTGCATGACTATCCGGTGCGGCCCTGACCATAAGACGCGTGCCCGGCGCCAACTGCGCCAACGCACATCGCGGCGACGATGTATTAGCGGGCTATTCACCCTACGGTGATGGCCAAATTTATTGTGGCCAAACCAATAAAGAAGTCATTGCGTGGGCAATGAACGCGCTGGAAGGCTCATACGGCGAAGCTCTGCGGATCCGCCGGTCCGGCACTGTCCGGACAGCGAGCAGTTCCCCGAGGAGCGGTCAACAGTTGGTGATCCTCGCGCGCCCCGCAGAACGTGGTTTGCAACTTTTCCAGCTCAGACGTGCTGTTGCCGGATTTTTTTTGCTCGGTAGCGGAAAATACCCCGGCGGCACGGCCGTTGAGACTGCCGGATGACCGGATCTGCTGAGCGGGAATTTGAATGGACCGGGCGCACTCACGCAAAATACAAGGAACAAGGCGCAACGAGCCCGAAGCGGAATGAATATCCTTCGCGCTGCCAGGCGATCGTTGGCAAAGTGCCGGCCGGCCAGGAGTTAGTCATGGACCTGAATGACCACAGCAACGTCGGCACCCCTCCAGTCGATCGCGGCGAAATGGAGATCGCGGGCACCGTCCTCGAACGAGGCAACGGCCAGCTGAATGGCCATTCCTTCGGCATGCATGAGCTGCTGCATGCCTTGCAGGCCATGCGGACCGGCGACTTCTCGGTGCGCCTGCCGAGCGACCGAACCGGGCTGGAGGGCAAGATTGCCGACACTTTCAACGAGATCGTCGCGGCGAACGAGCGCATGGCCTCTGAACTCGCGCATGTCGGGCAGGTGGTGGGCCGCGAGGGGAAGACGCGCACACGGGTGAAGTTCGGGCTGCAAGGTGGCGCCTGGGCCGCGATGGAGACCTCGGTCAACGACCTGGTCGACGATCTGCTGTGGCCGACGACAGCGGTGACGCACGCAATCACCGCAGTGGCGCAGGGCGATCTGCTGCAGACAGTTCGGCTCGACGTGGATGGGCGCCCGCTGCAAGGCGAATTCCTGCGGCTGGCGACCATCGTCAACACGATGATCAAGCAGTTGTCGGTGTTCACCTCGGAGGTGACCCGCGTGGCTCGCGAGGTCGGCACTGACGGCAAGCTGGGCGGTCAGGCGCAGGTGCGCGAGGTGACAGGCGTCTGGAAGGACCTGACAGAGTCGGTGAATTCCATGGCGTCGAACCTGACGGCGCAGGTGCGCAACATCGCTGACGTGACCATCGCCGTGGCGAATGGCGACCTGTCGAAGAAGATCACCGTGGACGTCCGTGGCGAGATTCTGCAACTCAAGGAAGCCATCAACACGATGGTCGATCAGTTGCGGTCGTTCGCGTCGGAAGTGACTCGCGTGGCGCGCGAGGTTGGCACCGAGGGCAAGCTCGGCGGGCAGGCGGTGGTGCCTGGCGTTGCCGGGACGTGGAAGGACCTGACCGACAGCGTGAACGCGATGTGCGGCAACCTGACCGATCAGGTGCGCAACATCGCGCAGGTGACCACCGCGGTGGCGCGCGGCGATCTGTCGCGCAAGATCACCGTGGACGTGCGTGGCGAAATCCTGGAGCTGAAAGACACCATCAACACGATGGTCGATCAGCTCAACGCATTTGCCAGCGAAGTGACTCGCGTGGCGCGCGAGGTGGGTACTGACGGCAAGTTGGGCGGCCAGGCGATGGTGCCGGGTGTCGGCGGGACCTGGAAGGATCTGACAGACAACGTCAACTCGATGGCGTCGAACCTGACCGCGCAGGTGCGCAATATTGCCGAGGTGGCGACGGCTATTGCCGGCGGTGATCTGTCGAAGAAGATCACGGTGAACGTATCGGGCGAGATTTTGCAGTTGAAGGAGACCATCAACACGATGGTCGATCAGCTCAATGCGTTCGCCGGCGAGGTTACGCGCGTGGCACGCGAGGTCGGCACCGATGGGCGGCTGGGCGGCCAGGCGAACGTGCTTGGCGTTGCGGGAACCTGGAAGGACCTGACAGAGTCGGTGAATTCCATGGCGTCAAACCTGACGGCGCAGGTGCGCAACATTGCCGAGGTGTCTACCGCTATCGCCAACGGCGATCTGTCGAAAAAGATCACGGTGAATGTTTCGGGCGAAATTCTGCAGTTGAAAGAAACCATCAACACGATGGTCGATCAGCTCAACCGCTTCGCAGGAGAGGTCACACGCGTGGCGCGCGAGGTGGGAACAGAGGGTCGACTTGGCGGTCAGGCGCAGGTGTCGGGTGTGGGCGGCACGTGGAAGGACCTGACCGACAGCGTGAACTCGATGGCGTCGAACCTGACGGGCCAGGTGCGCAACATCGCCGAGGTGGCGACTGCGGTGGCACAGGGCGATCTCTCCAAGAAGATCACGGTGAACGTGTCGGGCGAGATCTTGCAGTTGAAGGAGACCATCAACACGATGGTCGACCAGCTCAACGGCTTCGCCGGCGAAGTGACGCGCGTGGCGCGCGAAGTCGGCACTGAAGGACGGCTTGGCGGGCAGGCAAACGTGCCTGGTGTGGCCGGCACGTGGAAGGACCTGACCGACAACGTGAACTCGATGGCGTCGAACCTGACGGGTCAGGTGCGCAACATCGCCGAGGTGGCAACCGCAATTGCCAACGGCGACCTGTCGCGCAAGATCACGGTCGATGTGCGCGGCGAGATCCTTCAGTTGAAGGAGACGCTGAACACGATGGTCGATCAGCTCAACCGCTTCGCCGGCGAGGTCACTCGTGTGGCGCGCGAAGTTGGTACGGAAGGACGACTGGGCGGGCAGGCGCAGGTGCCTGGCGTGGCCGGCACATGGAAGGATCTGACCGACAACGTGAATTCGATGGCGTCGAACCTGACGGGCCAGGTGCGCAACATCGCAGAGGTTACGACGGCAGTGGCGCGTGGCGATCTGGGTCGCAAGATCACTGTGGACGTGAAGGGCGAGATCCTTGAGCTGAAGAACACCATCAACACGATGGTCGACCAGTTGAACGCCTTTGCATCGGAAGTGACGCGTGTGGCGCGCGAGGTGGGCACCGAAGGCAAGCTGGGTGGTCAGGCGGCGGTGCCGGGCGTGGCGGGCACGTGGAAGGACCTGACTGACAACGTCAACTTCATGGCGTCGAACCTCACGGGTCAGGTACGGAACATCGCCGAGGTGGCAACAGCGATCGCGAGTGGTGACCTGTCGAAGAAGATCACCGTTGATGTGCGCGGTGAAATTCTGCTGTTGAAGGAGACGCTGAACACGATGGTGGATCAGCTCCGTTCCTTCGCCGGCGAGGTGACGCGCGTGGCGCGCGAGGTCGGCACGGAAGGGCGATTGGGCGGTCAGGCTGTGGTGCCGGGTGTCGGCGGCACATGGAAGGATCTGACCGACAACGTCAACCTGCTGGCGGCAAACCTCAGCACGCAGGTGCGCAACATCGCCGAGGTCACCACGGCAGTGGCGCGCGGCGATCTGTCTCGTAAGATCACAGTGGACGTGTCGGGCGAAATTCTGCAGTTGAAGAACACCATCAACACGATGGTCGATCAGCTCAACGGTTTCGCGTCGGAAGTGACGCGTGTTGCGCGCGAGGTCGGCACCGACGGCAAGTTGGGTGGCCAGGCGCAGGTGCCAGGTGTGGCCGGCACGTGGAAGGACCTCACCGACACAGTCAACGTGATGGCGGCCAATCTGACCGAGCAGGTGCGCGGCATCGTCAAGGTTGTGACTGCGGTTGCCAACGGCGACCTGAAGCAGAACCTGACGATGGCGTCTAAGGGCGAGGTCGCGGCACTCGCAGAGACCATCAACAACATGACCAATACGCTGGCGACGTTCGCCGATCAGGTGACCACGGTTGCGCGCGAGGTGGGTGTGGAAGGGAGGCTGGGCGGTCAGGCCAACGTGCCGGGTGCTGCCGGCACCTGGAAGGACCTGACCGGCAACGTAAATCTGCTGGCGGCGAACCTGACCACGCAGGTGCGCGCGATCGCCGAAGTGGCCACTGCGGTCACCAAGGGCGACCTGACGCGGTCCATCCAGGTCGAGGCGCGCGGCGAAGTCGCGGAGCTGAAAGACAACATCAACACGATGATCGACAATCTGCGCCTTACCACCGACCGCAACACAGAGCAGGACTGGCTGAAGACCAATCTGGCGCGATTCACCAACATGCTGCAGGGCCAGCGCGATCTGGCGACTGTCGGCCGCATGCTGCTTTCTGATCTTGCGCCACTTGTTGAGTCGCAGAACGGCGTGATCTACCGTGTGGATCAGGAGACCAATCCTCATCTGCGATTGCTCGCTGCCTACGCGGACGATGGAATTGCAGGTCATCCCCAGGATCTTCGAATGGGTCAGGGGTTGCTCGGCCAGTGCGCAGTCGACGGCAGGCGCTTGCTGGTTACCAGCCTGCCGGCTGACGCGGTGCCGATCCGCTCCGGCCTGTTCAAGGCGACGCCAAATAATGTTGTCGTGCTTCCGGTGTTGTACGAAGGCCAGGTGAAGGCGGTGATCGAACTGGGCTCGGTCGGTTCGTTCACCGATCTGCAAATTTCCTTCCTCGAGCAGCTGACCGCCGGCATCGGTATCGTGCTGAACTCGATCGAGGCCACGATGCAGACCGAAGGCCTGCTGGAACAGTCGCAGCAGCTCGCCACCGAACTACAGACGCGCCAACGCGAGCTGCAGCAGACGAACGAACAGCTTGAGCAGAAGGCGCAGCAACTCGCCGAACAGAATGTCGAGGTGGAGCGTAAGAATCAGGAGATCGAACAGGCGCGACGCGCACTGGAAGAGCAGGCGACGGAGCTAGCGCTCACCTCGAAGTACAAGTCGGAGTTCCTTGCCAACATGTCGCACGAGCTGCGCACGCCGCTGAACTCGATCCTGATCCTTGGTCAGCAGCTCGGCGACAATCCCGACGGAAACCTGACGCCACGTCAGGTGGAGTTCGCGCGCACCATCCACGGTGCCGGCACTGATCTGCTCAATCTGATCAGCGACATTCTCGATCTGTCGAAGATCGAATCCGGCACGATGTCGGTCGATGCCGAGGAGATCCTGGTGTCAAACTTGCAGGAGACAGTGACGCGGCCGTTCCGCCATGAAGCGGAAAGCCGCGGTCTGTCGTTCAACGTGCAGGTTGATCCGACGCTGCGCAGCATCACCACCGACAACAAGCGCTTGCAGCAGGTGCTGAAGAACCTGCTGTCCAATGCGTTCAAGTTCACCGAGCATGGCGGCGTTCAGCTCAGCATCAACGCGGTTGCCGGTGGCTGGACCGCAGGTCATCCGAACCTCGACCACGCGCCAACCGTGGTGGCGTTCGAGGTCAGCGATACCGGCATCGGTATCCAGCCCGAGAAGCAGCGCATCATCTTCGAGGCATTCCAGCAGGCCGATGCATCCACCAGTCGCAAATATGGAGGTACCGGCCTCGGTCTTGCCATCAGCCGTGAGCTGTCGAACCTGCTCGGCGGCGAGATCCAATTGCGTAGCAAGCCCAATGTCGGCAGCACGTTCACCCTGTATCTGCCGCTCGCCTATGGTGGTCCGGCAACCGCCAACCGCGCCATCGGCATCGAAGCGGCGACACGGATCGCAGTTGCGTTGCCTACCCCGGTGCGGCTGGCCGAGCGACCGGTGGAGGCGGTGGCTGACGACCGCCACAGCATTGAACAAGGCGATACCGTGCTGCTGATCGTGGAGGACGATCCGCACTATGCGCGCGTTCTCGTTGATCTGGCGCATGACCACGGATTGAAAGTACTCGTCGCCATGCGTGGCGAGGATGCGCTGACGCTGGCACGTGAGTATCAGCCCAGTGCAGTCTCGCTGGACGTCTTCCTGCCCGACATGCTGGGTTGGACGGTACTGAGTCAGCTCAAGCAAAATCCGGCGACGCGGCATATCCCCGTGCAGATCGTCACCTTGGATGAAGACCGCCAGCACGGCCTGGCGCGCGGTGCCTTTTCGTTCATGACCAAGCCGACCACGACCGAGGGGTTGCTGGAAGCACTCGGCAAGATCACCGACTACGTCAAGCCGCGCCGCAAGAAGCTTCTGGTGGTGGAAGACAACGCGGCTGAACGTCTCTCTATCACCGAGCTGCTCGGTCACGACGACATTGACATCGTCACGGTGGAAACCGGTGGCGAGGCAATCGCGACGCTGCGTGAGATGCCGGCCGATTGCGTCGTGCTCGATCTGCGTCTGCCCGACATGTCAGGCTTCGAGGTGCTTGAGCGCATCCGCGACGACGACGACCTCGCCAATGTGCCGGTCGTTGTGTTCACCGGCCGAGAGCTGTCACCCGAGGAAGATGCGCAGCTTCACACCATGGCCCGCAGCGTCGTGGTCAAGGGCGTCGAATCACCTGAGCGTCTGCTGGACGAGACCGCTCTGTTCCTGCATCGGGTGGTGTCGGACCTGCCGGTAGAGAAGCAGCGTATGCTGGAAAAGCTGCACAGTTCCGACGAGAGTTTGGTGGGACGGAAGGCACTGCTGGTAGACGACGATGCCCGCAACATCTTCGCGCTAAGTTCGGTGCTGGAACGGCGGGGCATGGAAGTAATCACCGCGACCACCGGCAGCGAGGCAATCGATATGCTGGAAGCCACGCCAGGTGTCGCGATCGTGCTGATGGATATCATGATGCCGGAGATGGACGGCTACCAGACGATGGAGGTGATCCGCGCGAACTCTGACTTCCGCCGCCTTCCAATCATCGCGCTTACCGCCAAGGCGATGAAGGGCGACCGGGAGAAATGTCTGGAGGCCGGCGCTTCGGACTATCTCGCCAAGCCGGTCAACACCGAGCAGTTGCTGTCGGCTTTGCGTATCTGGCTGCATCGCTGAGGGCATGACCATGAGTCCGGGGGACAAGGTCAACATCCTGCTGGTCGATGACCAGCCGGCGAAGCTGATGAGCTACGAAGTGGTGCTCTCCGAACTTGGAGAGAATCTCATCAAGGCGAATTCGGCCAACGAGGCATTGCAGCATCTGCTTCGGCATGAGGTCGCGGTCGTGCTGATCGATGTCGTCATGCCAGATCTCAATGGTTTCGAACTGGCGGCGATGATCCGCGAACATCCACGCTGCCGACGCACGGCCATCATCTTCGTCTCCGCCATCCAGATGAGCGAGCTTGACCTGCTTCGCGGCTATCAGGCAGGTGCTGTGGACTACGTGCCTGTCCCCGTAGTGCCGGAATTGCTGCGCGCCAAGGTGCGGGTGTTTGCGGACCTGTATCGCAAGACCCGCCAGCTTGAGCAGCTCAACAGCGAACTGGAACGCCGCGTCGAGGAGCGTACGACGGAACTGGCGCAGGCCAACGCAGAGCTTGAACAGCGCGTGGAGGAGCGCACGCGTGAACGCGAGGCAGCGCTGATGCAGGTGCAGGAGATGCAGAAGCTGGAGAGCATCGGCCAGCTCACCGGCGGTGTCGCGCACGACTTCAACAACCTGCTGATGGTGATCCTCGGCAATCTGCAGCTTCTGCGCAAACGCCTGCCAGACGATCCTCGCCTGGCGCGGCTGGTGGACGGTGCGATGCAGGGTGCCGATCGCGGTGCCACGTTGACCAAGCGCATGCTCGCCTTCGCGCGTCGTCAGGAGCTCCGACCGGAGACGGTTGATGTACCTCGGCTGATCGATGGCATGGAGGAGATGCTGCGGCGAACGCTTGGCCCCGGCATTCAGATCATTACGACGTATCGTCCCGATCTGCCGCCGATCCGGGTCGATCCGAATCAGCTCGAACTCGCACTGCTGAACCTTGCGCTGAATGCGCGCGATGCGATGCCGTATGGTGGGCGCCTGGTCATTGGTGGAACCCGTATCACAAGCGAGATAGGCGTTCCGAAGGAGTTGGAAGCAGGAAGTTATGTATGCCTGACGGTGTCCGACTCCGGCGCAGGCATGGATCAGGCGACGTTGAAGCGGGCCACGGAACCTTTCTTCACCACCAAGGGAGCGGGCAAGGGCACCGGGCTCGGTTTGTCCATGGTGCATGGTGTCGCGGCACAATCGGGCGGCGCAATGCGTATCACCAGCCGGCCCGGCGATGGCACCACGGTTGAGCTGTGGCTGCCATTGTCCGAGACAGCCCTGGTGGCGAGTACAACGCAGGCGACGGCGTTGTACGGCAGTGCCGGCCGACCATGCCGCGTGATGGTGGTCGACGACGATCCGCTTGTCGTCGCGAGCACTGCGGCTATGCTGGAGGATATCGGTCACACCGTCACCGAGGCGCTTTCAGGGGCGCGTGCTCTCGACATGCTGCGGCTTGGTACGAAGGTCGATGTGGTGGTGACTGACCACGCGATGCCAGGCATGACGGGTGCTGAACTCGCGCGGCAGATCAGACAGCGCTGGCCGGAGTTGCCGGTCATTCTGGCGACGGGCTACGCCGAACTGCCGAACGGCGAAGAACCAGGCCTGCCGCGTTTATCCAAGCCGTATCTGCAGGACGAACTGGCGGCACAGATCGGCAGGGTGATGAGCGCGGCGCCGACCAACGTGATCCCGCTGGACTCCGCCCGTCGCGCCTGAAGATAGCCACCGCCACATCGAACACGGGCTAGCCAAGACGAGGCGCTTTGGTCAGACTGGCCCGTATAATGGAAATGTCCTTCGATCTCCTTGGCAATGCCGTAGTGTCCGGTTTATTGCTCGGTGGCTTCTACGCCGCCGTCACGATTGGCGTGTCCATCTCCTTCGGCATGCTGGACATCGTCAACATTGCCCACCCAGCCTTCATCATCCTGGGCTCATACATTGCCTATATCGGCAATACGACGTTTGGCATGGATCCCATCCTGGCGAGCGTGATCGCGCTGCCGGCATTCTATCTACTCGGTGCGGCAGTCTATCAGGTGTACTACGTTGCCTTCGAGCGGCGCGGCGAGGAGGCATTGCGCGGCCTCGCCTTCTTCTTCGGCCTTCTGTTCATCACCGAGGTCACGCTCGTGCTGGTGTTCGGAGTCGACTATCGCCTGGTCGAGGCACCCTATATCGGACCGAGCCTGCATTTAGGCGTCATCGATCTGCCGCTGCGGCTGCTTGTGCCCTGTCTAGTCGGGTTGGTGATGGTCGGCGGGCTGCAACTGTTCATGTCAAGCACCTTCCTGGGTCGCGCGATTCTCGCTGTGGCACAGGACCAGTTGGCGCTCCGGCTCATGGCGGCCAACCCCATACGCATAAAGCGCATTGCATTCGGGCTGTCGATCGCCACCGCTTCGCTGGCTGGCGCGGTTCTGATCGTGATCCAACCTGTCGAGCCATCGATCGGCCGCGACTACATCGGCCGAGTGTTCGCGATCTGCGTGTTGGGCGGGATGGGCAGCTTCGCAGGGACTCTGGTCGCGGCGTTGGCCTTGGGCGTTGTCGAGAACCTGACATCGACTTTCTACGGCCCTTCCTGGGCACCGGCGGTAGCCTTCGGCTTTCTGCTGATCACGCTGGCGGTGCGACCCGCTGGTATCTTCGGGCGCTAGCGTGTGAGTGGAGCCAGGTTTGTCGTCGTGCTGCTGATCGCTGCCGGGGTGGTGTTCGGCGCCGCCTGGCTGATCGGCAATGCCTACGTGTTTTTTGCTGGCTACGTCGTGCTGCAGTACATCGCGCTTGCAACCGCGTGGAATATTCTGGGCGGCTACACGGGCTATGTGAACTTCGGCACAGCCGCATTCTTTGCGCTGGGCGCCTACACCACCGTGGTGCTGCACAAGCTGACCTCTTTGCCACTGCCAATCATGATGCCATTAGGCGGCATCGTCTCCGGCATCGTCGGACTTGGCACCGGCTACCTGACGCTGCGGCTCCGCGGCGCATTCTTCTCGATCGCAACACTGGCGCTGGCAGTCGTGGCGCAAACGCTGATCACCAATTGGGATTTCGTCGGTGGTTCGCGGGGCGCCTATATCGTGCGCCCGCTGACCGTGCCGCTGCTGGGCATGGACTACATCCAGTATCTGTTTCTGGTGATGCTGGGGCTCGTGGTGATCGTGCTCGCAACCGCGCGCGCAATCGAACGGTCGCGTCTCGGCTATGGGCTTGCGACGATCCGTGACGACGAAGTCGCGGCGGAGGCATCGGGTGTGCCGACGCTTCGATTGAAGCTGGTGGCGACGACACTGTCCGGCGCATTCATGGGCATGGCCGGTGCACCATTGCCGTACTACGTGACATATCTCGACCCTGCGTCCGGCTTCAATTTGGCCTATGCCGTGAACGGAGTCGCGATGCCTCTGGTTGGCGGCACTTCAAGCTGGCTAGGGCCGGTGATCGGCGCTGTTCTCCTGGGCACTCTGCAGCAGGTGGTGACAGTTACCATATCGTCGGCGGTGAATTTATTGGTTGTCGGCCTGGTGCTGGTGGCATTTGTCATCGTGGCCCCGAACGGGATTTTAGGACTGCTGCGGTTGCGGGGCGGCAGGCACGGCCATGACTGACGTTGCGCTGCTCGAAGTCACCAATCTCGGCAAGCGGTTCGGCGGCTTCATTGCATTGCAGGCGATCGAACTCACAGTCCGCGACGGCGAGCGCGTCGGTCTTATCGGTCCCAACGGCTCTGGCAAGAGCACATTGGTGAATTGCATGTGCGGCACGCTGCGCAACGAGACGGGCAGCGTGCGATTTGCCGGGCAGGTGCTCGACGGCCTGTCCGCGCATGAGCGCACGCGCCTGGGCCTAGCCCGCAGCTTCCAATTGCCGCGGCCGTTCAACACGCTGACGCTGGCCGAGAATCTGCGCATTCCGCTGCTCTATACGGTCAATGCCCGACCGGGAGCGGCGCTCTCCGCGCCCGAGATCGACGAACGCTGTACGGAACTGCTGCACATGGTCGGCCTTGCCGACAAAGCCACGCGAATGCCGCGTGATCTCACGCAGATCGAAATGCGCAAGCTCGAACTGGCGCGCGCGATGGCCGCGTCACCGCGCCTGTTGATCGCGGATGAGGCGATGGCCGGCCTGTCACATAACGAGGTGGATGACATCCTCACGCTGCTGATACAACTGAATGAGCAAGGGGTCACGGTCATTCTGATCGAGCACATCATGCGCGCCGTGATGCACTTCTCGCAGCGCCTGGTCGTGCTGGTGGCGGGCCGCAAGATCGCCGATGGCGATCCAGGCGACGTGGTACGCGATCCAGACGTGGTGCGGGCGTACCTTGGCGAGTAGCCTCGCCATCTCCGGGGTCGATGCTGGCTACGGCGCGGTGCGCGTGTTGCACGACGTATCGCTGACGGTCGCTGCCGGCGAGACGGTGGCGCTTCTGGGCACCAACGGCAACGGCAAGAGCACGCTGCTGAAATGCGTGATGGGCATTGTGCGGCCGTCCGCCGGCAGCATTGTTGCCGATATCGACGGCACACGCCACGAGTTGATTGGCCATTCCACCGAGGCGATCGTCGAACTTGGCGTTGCGTTCGTTCCCGAGGGGCGCAGGCTATTTCCTCGACTATCCGTGAAGGAGAACCTGCTGCTTGGCGCGTTCCGACGCTCCGCGCGTGCCGCGATCGCACGCAATCTGGAGTTCTGCTTTGAAACCTTCCCGCGACTGCGTGAGCGCAGCCGGCAACTGGCGGGCAGCATGAGCGGCGGTGAGCAGCAGATGCTGGCACTCGCGCGTGCGCTCATGTCGGCGCCGCGGATTCTGCTGATCGACGAGCCATCGGTGGGGCTGGCTCCGTTGCTCGTCGCGCGCACGATCGACAAGATCAAGGAGCTGAAGGAAGGCTATCAGCTCACCGTGCTGATGGCAGAGCAGAACTTTACCCAGGCTATCCGGATCGCCGACCGGGGCTATGTGATCGTGCATGGCCGCATCGAGTTTGCCGGAAATTCGGCAGCTGAATTGAACAACAACGAGCTGATCCGGCAGTTCTACCTAGGCGTCTGACGGCACTATACAACCGGCTTCAGCGTCCAACTGGTTGCGTTGGGGCCGGGTGGTTCGCAGAAGATCGGCACGGCGTTCTGCGTTCGCATGTTGGGCTCGATGCCCATCGCAGCGCGCAGTGAGCGGAACAGCGCGCCGTGCGCCACAACAAGCACCGCCGGCGGCTGTTCGATCGCGCGATTCGCCGCAGCGACTGCACGCCGCCGCAACGCCACGAACGTCTCTGCCCCTTCAGGCGTAAACGCCCCGCTTACCCAATCGGCGAACCAGCCGCTCATGCCCTGACCTTCCTGCACGCCGAAGGAAACTTCGCGCAGGTCAGGATCCAGTGCGACCGGCAATCCCAACGCTTCGCCCGCGAACTCCGCGGTCACCCGTGCGCGTGAGAGCGGCGACGCAACTATCGTGGCGATGCCGCGGTTGCGCAGTTTTTCCGCCGCCGCGCGCGCCTGTGCCACACCGACCGCGTTCAATGGAATATCGACGTTGCCTTGCGAAATGCCCTGGGCGTTCCAGTCGGTCTCGCCATGCCGAAGGAACCAGAATGCAATCGGCGAAAGTGTGGCCTCCTGGAACGCCCCGTGCACCTCAGTTCAGGCCTTCCTGCTGCATCACGCGCTGCACCGCCGGCCGCGCCAGCATCCGATTGAGATGCGCGTCGCAGTTCGCGGGCAACTTCATGTTCATGCGCTTGCCGCCCCAGAACTCGACATAGAACAGCGCCGAGTCAGCAATCGAGAATTGCCCAGCCACGTAATCCTTGCCCGCCAGCGCCTTGTCCAGCACAGCGAAGCCCTTCTCCACCATCTCCTTGCCGCGCTCCTTCACCTTGTCCTCGTCCGCCGGGTTCGGCGTGTAGCTGGACGCGCGGAACAGTCGCGAGAATCCCTGCATGTGGATCGTGGCAACCGCATAGTCCAACACCTCGATCGCGCGCGTCTGCGCCTCGACATCCTCCGGCAGCAGGTTCTTTCCCGGGTTGGTGCGAGCCAGCCAATAGGCGATCGCAGGATACTCGGTCAGCACGGAACCATCGTCGCGCACCAGCGTCGGCACTTTCGACTTCGGATTGACCGAGGTGAAATCTGGCTTGAACTGCCCCCCTTCGCGCAGATTCACCAGTTGCGCCTCGTACGGCTTTCCGATTTCCTCCAGCAGCACATGGATACCGATGGAGCAGGCCCCTGGCGAGTACATCAGCTTCATGACTTCTCTCCTCGTTTAGTGACGAACCTCGCGTCACGCGCTGATGCGCGGGCGCTCGAGACCAAGGTTCTCGCGCAATGTGGTGCCGCTGTAGTCGTTGTGAAGGACTCCGCGGCGTTGCAGTTCAGGGACGACGTAGCGAACGAATTCCTCGTAGCCGCCGGGCACGTGTGAGGCAGCGACCACGTAACCGTCGCAGGCCCGTGTGGCAAACCATTCCTCCATGCCGTCGGCGACGTCCTTGGGGCTGCCGACAAAGCGCGGATGATCGCGGAACGTGCCGCGGTGGCTGACCTCCATGAAGTCGCGTGTCGTCGGGTTGCGCTTGCCGAGAATGCGATACACCCGATCGCGCAGGCCCTGCGCACCGGTCCAGCTCAGAATCTCTTCTTCGCTCCACGGCTCGTCGAGCGGTTTCTTCGCCAGATCGACATTCAGCACTTCGCACAGCAAGGACAGCTGATCGATCTCCTTCGGCAGACTGTCGATAAGTGCCACCTTGTCCTCGGCTTCGGCGCGCGTCTCGGCGACCACCGTGTATACGCCTGCAGCGACCGCCACCTTCTCCGGATCACGCCCCGCTTCGGCGATCTGCTGCTTGAACCCAGCGTAATCGGCACGCGCCTGTTCCAGCGAGTGGTAGTTGACGAACACCAGCTCCGCCCAGCGCGCCGCAAACCGACGGCCGCGTCCGCTCTGTCCTGCCTGGATCAGCACCGGATGTCCCTGCGCCGAGCGTGGCACGGTGAACGGCCCGCGCGAACGGAAGAATTCGCCGGTATGGTCCAGCCGTCGCACCTTGTCGGGATGCGCGAAGAGTCCGGTGCGCTTGTCCAGCACGATGGCATCGTCGTCCCAGGAATCCCAGTGCCCGACAACGACTTCCAGGAATTCATCGGCGCGATCGTAGCGCTGGTCGTGCTCGCCATGTGCGGCGTGGCCCATGTTAAGCGCCTCGCCGTCGTTCATCGATGTCACGATGTTCCAGGCGGCGCGGCCGTTGGTCATCAGGTCCAATGTCTGGAACACGCGCGCGACGTGGAACGGCTCGTAGTAGGTGGTGGAACAGGTCGAACCAAGACCGAGCCGTTCGGTCGCCATTCCCATCACGGTGAGGATGGTGATCGGGTCCATTTTCACACAGCGGATGCCGTTGGCGACGGTGTGCGCATGATCGCCGCCGTAGCGGTCCGGCATCGCCAGGCGATCGTCGAAGAAGCCGACATGAAACTTCCCGGCCTCCAGTACGCGGGCGACGTGCCGGTAGTAGTCGGCGGTCATGAAGTCAGGCGAGGCCTCCGGATGGCGCCAGGAGCCGACGAAGTTCGTGCAGTTCTGGGCCTGGAGGAAGGCCACGAGTGTCATCTGGCGCATCGCTTGTCTCCGCGTCGTGGCGGCTCGCCACGGTCTCTCCCTACCATGCTCCGGCCATGCTGCCCACGTCATGCGGCTTGCGGCGGATACGGCGCATGCCATACAAACGACCGATGCACGCGTTGCGTCGCGCTGCTATCGACTTGCTCGGGCGTCTGGTGCCGTCCCGGACGATGCACGGCAGGCCCAAAGGCATGACCGAGGAGGCGTGGGCTCTGGCCGGGAATCCGATCGCCGGTAGTTGCCCGGTATGCGGCACGCAGCGGGTGCTGTTTTCTGACTTCACCGAGAACCTGCGCGAATCCGGCGCCTGCTCAGCGTGCGGCGCGTCAAATCGCCAGCGGCAGATGGCATTGGCGTTGCGCAGGAGCCTGGGCCTCGCACCGGTCGGGCGGTTGACCCTGCCGGAGGGCTGCCGGATCTACAGCGCGGAGGCGAACGGACCTTTGCACGCGGCACTGGCTGATCTGCCGGGCTACGTCTGCTCGGAATACCTAGGAGAGACGCATACCCCGGGCGCATCGGTGAACGGGTTACGCCATGAGGACCTTGAACGGCTCTCGTTTGCTGATGAAACCATTGACGTCATGCTGTCGAGCGACGTCCTCGAGCATGTTGCCGACGCCTATCGTGCGCATCGCGACATCTTCCGCGTGCTGCGGCGGGGTGGCCTGCACATCTTCACCGTGCCCTTTGTTCCAGGTGCCGCAGATGACGACGTGCGCGCGCGACGCGTCGACGGCGAGATCGAGTATCTGGCGGAGCCGCTATACCACGGCGATCCAGTGCGGCCAGATCAGGGCATCCTCGTCTGGCGTATTTTCGGCGCCGCGATGCTGACGCGCCTTCAGGAGATCGGCTTCTCAACAACAACTATGCGACTGCACAAGCCGCGCTACGGCATTATCGGTGACAATGGCTTGGTGTTCGTCGCACGCAAACCCTGACCGCATCGGGTCACGACATCAATCGAACAGCGAACTTACCGAACTCTCGTCGGAGATCCTTCGCATCGCCTCCGCGATCAGCGGTGCGATGGTGATCTGCCGGACGTTGGGTGCCAACCGCACGGCCTCGGTTGCCAGGATCGAATCGGTCGTCACCATCATCTCGATCGGTGACGATGCAATGCGTGCCACCGCCCCACCCGACAACACGCCATGCGTCACATACGCACTGGTGGACCGCGCACCCGCCTTGATCAGCGCCTCTGCCGCGTTGCAGTGAGTCCCCCGGAGTCGACCAGATCATCCACCAATATGCAGTCGCGTTCCTCGACATCGCCGATCACATTCATAACCTCGGAATGCCCGGCGCGCTCGCGGCGCTTGTCGATGATGGCCAGATCGCAGTTCAGGCGCGTCGCCAGCAGGCGCGCGCGCAACACGCCGCCGACATCCGGTGACACGATCATCAGATCGCGGCCTTTGTAGCGTTCCTGGATGTCGCGGTTGAACAAGGGTGCCGCGTACAGGTTGTCCACCGGGATGTCGAAGAATCCCTGGATTTGCGCGGCATGCAGATCCATCGTCAGCACCCGGTTCGCGCCGGCCTCGGTAATCAGGTTGGCCACGAGCTTGGCGCTGATCGGCGAACGCGAGGCAGTCTTCCGATCCTGTCGCGCATAGCCGAAATACGGAATCACCGCCGTCACCCGCCGCGCCGAAGACCGGCGCAGCGCGTCAAGCGTGATCAGCAGTTCCATCAGGTTGTCGTTTGCCGGATACGACGTCGGCTGGATCACAAACACGTCTTCGCCGCGCACGTTCTCCTGGATCTCGACGAACACCTCCATGTCGGCAAAACGCCGGATCGAGGCGCGGGTCAGCGGCAACTGCAGCGTGGCGGCGACCGCCTCGGCGAGCGGACGGTTGGCGTTGCAGGCAACGATTTTCATGCTGGTCCGCCGCAAACTGGGATCATCGGACCGGCTCTACGCCGGTTGTGCGGCCTTCTACCAATGGCTTTGCCCCCTGTCCATGAACCGGCTCGCCGGGTTGGCGCCCGGACTGCCGCGTGATCACGTCGTTTACACCCCCCGCCGCCTCGGTCGCCACCACCACGGCGACGTCCGCCCAGTAATGGTTGAGCGAGCCGGCGGCGATATTGTTGAGCTGCACAACCTTGCCCCGTTCGTCGCCGTTTGCGGCCTTCACCACCCATTGGATCTCGACCCGTTGCTGACCGCCAGGGATCGGTACCAAACGCACGTTGCCCTGCACGATGAAGTCGGCGCCGTTGGCATCCTCCTGCACCATGGGGCCGAGCGCGGCGAGGTGGCTCCTCATCTGAGTCGTCAGAGATTCGTTGCCGTCGCCGGGTGCGCCGGTGACCGGCGCGACCTCAACCTTGGCTATGCGGTTGTACAGGCTGTTCGGGTCGGCGTGTTGGATACCCGTGAGCAGCTTGGTGATCTTCGGTGCGGCATCGATCGCGGTCTGACCGAGGGTGGCAGGCGTGGCGGCGGCCCAGGCCGCGGTCGGCACCGGGCTTCCCTCCGTGTGGCCCTTGTCCTCGCCCTTCGGATTGAGCACGCGAAACATCGGCACCACGGTCCCGTCATGCTGTTCCGCGGTGGCCACCAGCTGCCAGTCGTTGGCGTGCACCCGATCGGCAACCGCCGGCACCTCCTGTGCCTGGAGGCCGCCTGCAAGCGCGTCAGCGAATTGCCGGCTGGCCGCGTCGGGCAGCAGCGCGTTGGTCGGTGGGGGAACCGCCAGCCGCGGCGTGGGCGGCTGCGCGAGTTGGCGGCCGACGACGCCCGGATTGCCGAGGAACGGCTCGGGCAGGTCACCGCAGGATGCGAGCAATAGCAGGAGCAGCAGGCTTAGGCGCGACGTCATGACTATCACGGATCGAGCGAAATGATGGAAATCTGGTGTCCGATCGGGCCGCCGCCGCCAAGGGCGCGCCGGCGGTAGGAGAAGAACTGCGCCTCGTCGGCCGCGGTGTCAGCATCGATGACGGAGACACAACGTATGCCGGTATCGGCCAGTCGCGCCGCGCAATAGCCGGAAAGGTCGAACTGCCACCGCGCCTCCTTGCGGCCAGAGGCGAGGAAACGCTCGTGTGCCGGATTGCGCTCGACGATGGCATCACGAACAACTCCGCTGACCTCATAGGAGGCCTGGCCGATACAGGGCCCGATCGCCGCTGCGATCGTGGCGGGATCGGCACCCAGGCCGACCATGGCGGCGACGGTCGCCTCAATCACGCCGGCCACCGCGCCGCGCCAGCCAGCATGGGCAGCCCCCGCGACGCCGGCCGCCGGGTCAGCAAGCAGAATGGGCGCGCAGTCCGCGGTGATGATTCCGAGAGCGATGTCAGGCCGCGTCGTCACCATCCCGTCGGCGCGCGGGCCGTTGCCGGGTTCCCACGGTGTCGTCACCCGGACCACCTCGGTGCCATGCACCTGCATGAGGCCAATCAGGCAATCCGGCCCCGCGCCGATTGCGCGTGCGGCGCGTGCGCGGTTTTCCAACACCGCGTCGCGTGCATCTCCCCCTGAGAGGCTGCAATTGAGACTGGCGTAAGGGCCGCTGGAAACGCCGCCCTGGCGGGTGAAGAAACCATGCGGTACGCGGAGCGATTCGGCGGTCAACGGCATGGCAGGCTTTTGGCGGCGGTCCGGGAGGTTGTCCAGAGCGTCAGCCTTCGAACCCAGGAGGCGTCGGGCAGGCGGGGTTGCACAGCGCCATAGCCTTGAACAATCGGCCCATTCTGTTCGGCTCGGCGAGCCGGCGTGCCGCCTCGATCAAGGCAGAGGCGCGGGCGGGTGGCTGAGTCCGCGCCAAGCGGTCGGTGCGCTGGAACAGACCGAGGCGAGCGAGAAAGAGGCCCTGAGGAACCGGACCATGTATCGCCGCGCCGGCGCTGCGAGCGGCGGCCGCGAAGGCGGCGAAATCGACATGGGCTGTCAGATCGGCGGTGCCTGGCGGTGCGAGCGGGTCGGCGGGCCGGCCATCGCTGACCGCCTGCAGGCTGTCGCCAGGAGCGCTGTGCTCAGGGCCATAGTCGAGGAAGAGCGCGGCGCCCGGATGTGTGGACAGGCGCGAGCCCAAGGACCGCGCGATGGCGAGCGCCGCTTCATTCAGTTCGTAGATTGTGTGGCCCGCAGCCCCCTCCCCCCGGCCCCCTCCCGCAAGGGGAGGGGGAGCAGCAACAGTAGCAGCCTGCTCCCCCTCCCCTTGCGGGAGGGGGGCGGGGAGAGGGGGCCGAGCGGGGCATTCCACGAAGCGCCCACCCTCCACGAACCTCTCCGTCCACGTCCCTCCGCGCCGGACGAACTGCCGGATCGGCAGCGCATCGAGAAATTCGTTCCCCACCAACAGCAACGGCCCACCCGGCAGCGTTTCCAGACCGTCATGCCAGGTCGCGCCAGGCAACCGTTCCGCCTGGATCGCCCGCAGCCTCGGCGACGTCTCGATAAGATGCAGGCGAAGCGCTGCGTGAAACCCCTTGGCCACCTCACGGATCGCTCGCAAAGCGTCGGCCATCAGTGTGCCGCGTCCCGGTCCCGCCTCCACCAGCAGCACAGGGTCTCGGCCGGCCCATCAGCTCCCACGTGACCGCCGCCCAAAGCCCAAGGATCTCGCCGAACACCTGGCTTATCTCGGGGGAGGTGGTGAAATCGCGATACGGATCGTGCGTCGCGTAATAGGCGGCGTTGGCGCGTGCCATGAAATGATCGAGGCGCTCCATCACCGGCTGCGCAGGATCAGCCACGCCCCCGCGATCAGCATCGGTATGCACAGCAACTGACCCATGGTCACGCCGCCGATCAGGTATCCCAGAAACACGTCGGGCTCACGGAAGAATTCGCCGGTGATGCGTGCAATCCCATAGCCGATCAGGAATGCGCCACTCAGCCAGCCCAACCGCGCGCGCAAGCGCTCCTGGCGAGACAGCGCGAACATCACCACGAACAGCACCGCACCTTCCAGCAACGACTCGTAAAGCTGGCTGGGATGGCGAGGGACAGGTCCGCCGTTGGGGAAGATCATCGCCCAGGGGAGCCAGTCCGGTGCCGGCCGTCCCCACAGCTCGCCGTTGATGAAGTTGGCGATCCGTCCGAAGCACAGCCCGATCGGCACGGCCACCACGACACGATCGGCGAAGCCGAGCAGCGGGATGGCGTTGCGTCGACAGAACCAGATGATCGCCACGATCATGCCGAGGGCGCCGCCATGGAAGCTCATGCCGCCTTCCCAGACGGCGAAGATCATGCCGGGATGCGCCAGGTACACGCTGGGCTGGTAGAACAGCACGTAGCCCAGCCGCCCGCCGAGAACGACGCCGAGAGTGGCCCAGGTGAGGAAGTCGTCGGCTTGAACGGCGGTTGCCACCGCTGGCGGTTGCCGCACCAGATAGCGCAGCAGCCGCCAACCCAGCACCAGCCCCGCGATATAGGCCAGCGCGTACCAGCGGATGCCGAACGGCCCGATATGGACGATGACCGGGTCGAACTGCGGAAACAGCAGTACCGGGATCATACGTAGGGGTCGGGCTGCGACAGGTGGTCCTGAACGTAGCGCCGCACGCCTTCCTCCAGCGGAGTGAACTGGCCGCCATAGCCGGCCGCGCGCAGCCGGGCCATGGAGGCTTCGGTGAAGGACTGGTACTGCCCGCGCAGCGCATCCGGCATGTCGATGTATTCGATCTTGCGCGGCACACCGGCCGCGTCGCACACCGCATTGGCCAGATCGAGATAGCTGCGCGCCCGCCCGGTGCCGACGTTGAACAGACCGCACACCTCTGGCGAATCGTACAGCCACAGCAGGACATCGACCACGTCGCGGATCCAGATGAAGTCGCGCCGCTGCGCACCATCGGCCAAGCCCGGCTCGGTTGAGCGGAACAGCCGCGCCGCCCTGCCGCCCGCCACTTCGTCGTGCTTGACCTTGACCACCGAGATCATACGGCCCTTGTGGTACTCGTTGGGCCCATAGACGTTGAAGAACTTGAGCCCGACCCATTGCGGCGGATGCGGCTGGCGTGTCGCAACGGCGCGCGCGACGCGGAGGTCGAAGGCATGCTTAGTCCAGCCATAGAGATTGAGCGGGCGCAGCTTCTCGAGCCCGGCGACAGATGCATCGTCGTCGAAGCCGGCCGAGCCATCGCCATAGGTGGCCGCCGTCGACGCATAGACAAGGCGGACGCCGTGGTTGGCGCACCAGTGCCAGATCTGCCGCGACAACTCGACGTTGGTCGCCCAGGCGGTATCACCATCCGTCGCCGTCGTGTCGGAAACCGCGCCCAGGTGAAATACCATTTCGAGCGGGGGTCGGCTCTCGAGGAAGGCGTCAATATCGCTCGGTGGCAGCAGCCTCGCCGGCGCATGCTTGGCCAGGTTGCGCCATTTCCCCGCGCTGCCCAGATGGTCGATGATGACGGTCTCGATGCCGCGGCGCACCAGTGCCGCCTGCAAATTCGAGCCGATGAAGCCGGCGCCACCAGTGACCAGGATCATGGCGCGCGTTATACGGGGCGGGGCGAGTCCGCGGAAAGGGGCTGGCAAGAATGAGCGACCGACCGCGTTTTTTCGACGACCTCGCCGGTGTGGCCGGCGGCGCGATCTCCGCCCTTGCAGGCCTCCGCGAGGAGATCGAGGCCCTTGCACGGGCGCGCATCGATGAGGCGATCCGACGTCTGGATCTGGTGAAGCGTGAGGAACTCGATGCGATGGCGGAGTTGGCCGCCAATGCCCGGGCCGGCCAGGAGGCGGCAGAGGCGCAATTGCATGATGTCGAACACCGTCTGGCCGCACTGGAAGTGCGCGTCGCGGCCCTGGAGACGAAGAAAGATACCGAGTGAGGCTTGCGGCGCGGCGTGTCCGCTCGGTAGGCTGGGATTCGTGGTTAACTTGGTCCCGTAACCCATAGATGCGGTGACCTTGAAACCGTCCGGCCTTCCTGCACGATGGGAGACCAAGCATGTCTATGACGGCTCTCAGCCACGATGCCGCCGCCAATCCGCTCGACATCATGGAGCAGATCATCAGCGCCAACGACTGGGCGTTCGATCGGCGCAGCGATTCGGAGATGGCGGCGGAAGCACCTGGCCGCTGGTGCGATTACGGGTTGTGGTTCTCCTGGTCGCACGAGATCAGCGCGATGCACTTCACCTGCGCGTTCGATCTGAAGGTGCCGGAGAAGCGCCGCTCCGCATTGTATGAGCTGCTGGCGCTGGCCAACGAGCGGCTGTGGATCGGCCATTTCGGCCTGGAGAGCGAGGACGGTATCCCGGTATTCCGCCACGCCGTCCTGCTGCGAGGCGCACCCGGCGCCTCGGCCGAGAGCCTGGAGGACATGGTCGATATCGCCATCACCGAGTGCGAGCGGTTCTTCCCCGCCTTTCAGTTCGTGCTGTGGGGCGGCAAGTCGCCGCAGGACGCTCTGGCGGCGGCGATGCTGGAGTGTGTCGGCGAGGCATGAGTATTCCGCCGGTCCTGCTGGTCGGCTGCGGGCGCATGGGCAGTGCCATGCTGTCGGGGTGGCGCGAGCAGGGGTTGGCGCTGTCGGTCGCAGTGGATCCGGCGCCGACGGCGGCTGAATGGGCGGGACCTGACCTGACGGTGGTGCCGGACGTCGCGGCGATACCACTGGAATTCGCGCCTGCAGCCGTGGTGTTCGCGGTGAAACCGCAGAACGCGGCCGAAACCTTGCCACTGTACCGCCAGTTCGTTGAAAACGCGGTGTTCCTGTCGATCATGGCGGGCCGCACGATCGCCGGCATGCTCGGGCTGCTCGGCGGTGAGGCGGCGATCGTGCGGGCGATGCCGAACACGCCGGCGGCAGTTCGGCAGGGCGTCACGGTCGCGTGCCCAGGGCTTGGCGTGGACACGCCGCAGCGCGTGCTGTGCGAGCGGCTGCTGCAGGCAATTGGCGTGGTGGCCTGGGTCGAGGATGAAGGCCTGCTCGACGCGGTCACCGCGGTGTCGGGTAGCGGGCCGGCTTATGTATTTCTGCTGGCCGAGCTGATGGAGCAGGCGGCGCGCGAGCAGGGGATCCCGCCTGACCTCGCGCGGTTGCTGGCGCGACAGACGGTGTCCGGGTCCGGCGCGCTGCTGGCCGCGAGCTCCGAGGATGCCGCGGCCCTGCGCGTGGCGGTCACCAGTCCAGGTGGTACCACGGAGCGTGCATTGGCCGTGCTGATGGCATCGGAGGCCTGGCCGGCGGCGCTCAGTAAAGCCATAGCCGAGGCGACGGTTCGCTCGCGCGAGCTGGCAGGATAACGATTCGGGTTGTTCGGTGCCCGCAGGCGTTACCACCTACGGGCACCGCATCTACACAACCAGTCGGATCGCCCTCGCTCTCTCATGAGGTGTCGGCCACAGGACGAAGGCCTCCACAGGCTGAGCGATGTTCTTCAGCGCCAATGGGCCAAGGGCTTCGAATGGCAATCCAAGCCGATCGCCTCCCCGGTCATGCACCGCGCGCGAGACGCACACTGCCCCCGGCGGGCACACCTCTTGCAACCGCGCAGCGATGATGACGCCGTCACCATGAAAGTCGCCTCCGTCCGCAAAGACGTCACCCACATCAACACCCATGCGCAAGCGCATTGCATGGTCGTGGGGCCAGCGATCGTTCTCGACGGCGAGGTCATGCTGGATCGCCAGCGCGCATTGGACGGCTTCGGTGATGCTGCCGAACGTGATCAGCATCGAATCACCGGCGGTTTGCACAAGGCGACCATGATGCCGCCGGATTGTGGGCGTGATCAGGCTTCGCCGCATGTTGCGCAGGCGGGCTATCGTTCCGGTATCGTCCAGGCGGAACAGCCGGCTGTAGCCCACCATGTCGGCGTGGACGGCGGCCATCAGGCGACCGACATGGCCGGCCCGTCTCGCGATGCGATCGGCCAGGAGGGTCGACCAGGCACGTCTGGGTGCCGGACCGTCCATGCCGGAAGACGCGTTCCCGAAAGATAACGCGGGCACCGGCTTCGGTTGGTAAGGGATTAGGAACCGCCGCAGCATTGGAAGCCTCGCCGAAACGAGGTGGGGGGCGGACGGAGATCATGGTGACATGAAAAAGCCCCGTCCGACGATCGGCGGGGCTACGAGCGCTGCCGACTATCGCCAGGCTACAACGCGCGCGACCCCGAGCCCTCCATAATGAGGGCCGTGAGCGTGTCGCAGCCTGCGATCGATTGCATCCGGTACATGCGGCGGCGCATAGCATGTCGCTATTCGCGGCACCAAACGCATTCGGACCGCACTGCATCACAGAGTCGCGATGATCTGCTCTGGCTACCAGGCGGCTATGCTACGATTGTAGCTACGAAGTCATACCCCAGGCGATGGTGTTGCGCAGCAGTGCGATGAATGCGTCGCTGTCCCACGCGCCGTGGAAGGTGGCCGGCGTCGTATCGGTGGAATCAGCGGATCGGCCCGCGCGGATCGCGGGGTTGTGGCAGTGGCCGAGTGCAAAATAGGTGGCGCCGCCGGCGCCGACCTCACGCGTATAGCCAAGCACGCGGGTCCTGCCGTCAGATTGCAGCGACGTGTCCGAGGGATAGAGGGTTCCAATGCTCGGCGACACAGCGCCAGGGCCGTAGTCCGCCGTCAGCAGAATCCGGGTCGACCCCGGCTCTTGCAGTTCGATGAAGTACGGCTCGTCCTCGACGTCGAACGACGCGCCTAGCCCACGGGTGATCGGGTGATCGGTGTCGCGCACGTCGACATGAATATTGCAGATCGGAGGATGGGTCAGGAAACGGCTGCCGAGCAGAGCATGGTGCTCGGTCTTCACGGTGCGGCGCTGGCGCGTGCCCTCCACCCGTTCGGCGCGGCCACCGCTGGTCCCGTGCAGGCCCAGCCATTGGCCGCCCGCCTCCAGCCACTGCCGGATGGCGCGGCACTGCGCGCCATCGGGGTAGGGACCGGCCACATAGGTGATCAGCAATCGGCCGACCGGCAGCCACTTCTCGATATCGGCAAAATCGTTGGCGACCGAGGCTGGAATGTCGCGCTCTGCCAACAGACCCAGCAACCGCATGCGGGCATAGTCGTGGTCGTGCCCGGCGGCCGAACCCGGCGGAAAGCCACCGGCGATGAGATGCGCGCGGCCGGACTTGTTCTCGCTCATTGGATCACCTCGCTCCCCATTCGATGGCGAGGAGTTGTAAGGCCGACCAGGAGCGCCATCAAACCGTCCCGCGTCCGCGTGGGTGGTCAAGCCCGCAATCAGCCACCATGATACAGCGATGGACGATGCTGCATTCGATCGCGCCTTGATCGCCGCCGCATTCCAGATCGCCGCGGAAAGCGGCTGGAGCGCGGTCAACGTTGCCGTTGCGGCGCGCGCCGCAAGTCTGCCGCTGGCGCGCGCCCGAGAACGCTTCCCGGGCCGGGTCGCAATCCTCCTGCGCCTCGGCCGAATGGCTGACCAGGCTGCGCTGGCCGAGGCGCCGTCGGACGGACCGGTCCGCGACAGGCTGTTCGATCTGCTGATGCGGCGCATCGATGCACTCCAGGCGCATCGCGCCGGTGTGCTGGCGCTGCTTCGCGCCTTGCCGGCCGAACCGCCCATAGCGCTGCTGCTCGCTCTGGCGACGCGGCGCAGCATGCGGTGGATGCTGCAGGCGGCCGGCGTCCTCCCCACGAGCGGTGTTCGTGGCGAACTGCGGGTAAAAGGCCTGGTGGCAGTCTGGCTGTGGACAATTCGCGCCTGGCGGAGCGACGAAAGCCAGGATCTGTCGGCGACGATGTCGGCGCTGGATGTGGCGCTGCGCCGTGCCGAAAGCGCGGCCGAATGGCTCGGCTGGCGTCCGCGGCTGGCGGAACCAACGCCGGACACCTCCGCCACCGAGGAACCCACGCCGGACGCGCCGGCTTGAGCGTCGTTGCGCTGCCGCCTATCAAGGGCGTGCAGCCGGAGGTTCGATGATGGCGACGCGAAGCGTGGCAACGGTGTTCGGCGGGTCAGGCTTCATAGGCCGCTATATCGTGAAGCGCCTGGCCGAGAAGGGTTTCGTCGTGCGGGTGGCCGTGCGCGACACCGAGCGCACGCTGTTTCTCAAGCCGATGGGCGCCGTGGGGCAGATTGTGCCGCTGTACGCGTCGCTCACCCACGAACCTACAGTGCATCGCGCGGTGGAGGGTGCCGATCTCGTCGTCAATGCGGTGGGCATTCTGAGCGAGCAGCGATCGGGGGATTTTCAGCGCATCCAGGCCGAAGGGGTTGGGCTCGTGGCGCGCCTCGCGGCAGAAGCGGGCGTCGCGCGCCTCGTGCACATATCGGCGATCGGCGCGGACCCGCACGCGAACAGCCGCTATGCCGCCACCAAAGGCATCGGCGAGGCAATGCTGCGCGAAGCCTTCGCCGGTGCCACGATCTTGCGGCCGTCCCTCGTATTCGGCCCGGAGGATATGCTGTTCAATCGCTTCGCCGCGATGGCGCGGATCCTGCCGGTGATGCCGGTGATCTGCGGCGGTACACTGTTTCAGCCGGTCTATGTCGGCGATGTCGCTGACGCTGTGATGGCGGCGCTGGCGCGTCCGGATGCCGCCGGCGCGGTCTACGAACTCGGCGGCCCACGCGTGTGGCAGTTCCGCGAGTTGCTTGCCTATGTCCTGCAGGAAACCGGGCGGAAGAGACGGATGGTCGATGTGCCGATGGGGCTGGCGCGATTGCAGGCGCGCATCATGGAACTGCTGCCAGGCAAGCCGCTGACCCAAGATCAATTGCTGATGCTCCAGCATGACAACGTGGCGAGCGCCGACATCCCCGGACTGAAGGAACTCGGCATCGTGCCGACGCCCGTGGAACTGGTTGTACCGGTCTATTTGCGGCGATTCCAACCGGGCGGCGGCAGGCGCAGGGTGCTGCCGGAGGAGCAGGTCGGTAGTGCCACCGATCTTTCATTTCAAACGAAAGACTGACGTCGCAACACGCTTGGCGCGACGCGGCGCGCGGTGTCATAAGCACCGGCGATGCGAACGCTGTATCATCTGCCTCTGTCGCCTTACTCCCGCAAGGTGCGCCTGGTTCTCGCCGAAAAACGCTTGCCGTTCGATCTGCGAACGGAAAAGGCGTGGGAGCGGCGCGCCGAATATCTGGAACTCAATCCGGCCGGCACCGTTCCGACTCTGGTCGAGGACAACGGGCTTGCGATCCCCGATTCCGGTGTGATCTGCGAGTACCTTGAGGAGGCCTATCCGGACACCCCGCTGCTCGGCCATACGCTGGCTGAGCGCGTCGAGGCACGGCGGCTCGTCGCATGGTTCGATGGCAAGTTTGCCGCCGAGGCGACGCGCAATCTGTTCGGCGAGAAGGTGCTGAAGCGAATGACGGGGCGCGGCAATCCGGATGCGTCAGCGATGCGCACCGGCTATCTCGCCGTGCGCTATCACCTGGAATATCTCGGTTGGCTGGCGGAGACGCGGAAGTGGCTGGCCGGGAGCGTGATGACATTGGCCGACTTCACCGCGGCGGCGCACTTGTCGTGCCTCGATTTCATTGGCGATGTGGATTGGACCGTGTCCCAGGCAGCAAGGGACTGGTATGCGCGGATGAAGTCGCGACCGAGCTTTCGCGGCGTGTTGGCGGATCGCGTACCAGGCATGACGCCGCCCGCGCATTACGCTGACCTCGACTTTTGAGGCAGCCATCCACCGCCTCCCGCTCGATATTGTTCTAAGCATCCCGCTCCTTGGAGGAATGTGCAAATGACTGAACGTGTCCCAAATTGGGGCAGGAGACGCTTGCTTGCCACCGTGAGCACGGCAGCTTTTGTGCTGCCGGCGCTGGCGCAAGATGTGCTGCCACGGCCCGAGGCACCCTTCAAAGGATTCGTCGGCCGCACGGTCGAAGAATCCACCAAGGATTTCCCACAGGAGGTCAAGGCACCCAACGGTGCCCCGAACATACTACTCATCCTGACTGACGACGTGGGATTTGGCGCAAGCAGCACATTTGGCGGCCCGGTTCCGACGCCGACCATGGATCGGCTCGCTAACGAGGGTCTCCGCTACACGGAATTCCACACCACAGCGCTATGCTCGCCCACCCGTGCGGCGCTCCTGACCGGACGTAATCACCACTCTGCCGCGACCGGTGTCATCATGGAGGGTGGTACTGGCTTCCCCGGTTACAACACGCTCATGCCGAAAAGCGTCGGAACCTTCGCCGAGGTGCTCAGGCAAAGCGGCTACAACACCGCGTGGTACGGCAAGAATCACAACGTACCCGACTGGCACAACAGCCAAGCCGGGCCGTTCGACCTGTGGCCGACTGGATTGGGATTTGAATATTTCTATGGCTTTATCGGCGGCGACACCAGCCAGTGGGCGCCGGCCATCTTCGAGAACATCAAGCCGATTGAGCCACCACACGATGACAAAGACTATTTCTTCGAGAAGGACATGGCGGACAAAGCCATCGACCGGATTCGCCTGCTGCATTCGATTGCGCCAGACAAGCCGTGGGTGACATACTATGCTCCAGGCACGGCGCACGCCCCGCACCATGCGCCGAAGGATTGGATCGCCAAATTCAAGGGTCAGTTTGATCAGGGTTGGGATAAGGTCCGCGAGGAAACGCTTGCTCGCCAGAAGCGGCTGGGCGTCGTGCCGGAGAATACCAAACTGACCGAGCGCTCTGCGGGCATTCCCGCGTGGGACTCGCTTGACGCCGACCACAAGAAGGTCGCAGCCCACATGATGGAGGTCTACGCGGCTGCGCTGAGCTATTGCGACACCCAGATGGGTCGCATTATCGATGCGCTGGCGGACCTGGGCGAACTCGACAACACGCTGGTCATCTACATCCAGGGAGATAACGGCGCGAGCGCCGAAGGTGGCCCACAGGGCTTGCTCAACGAGATGGCGTTTTTCAACGCCATCCCAGAGGATTTCAACGAAGTTTTGCGCCGCATGGACGAACTCGGTGGCCCGACGACGTTCAATCACTACCCGATCGGTTGGGCGCACGCGATGGACACGCCGTTCCAGTGGACCAAACAGATTGCCTCGCACTTCGGCGGCACTCGCAACGGCATGGTCATGTCCTGGCCCGCGCGCATCAAGGACAAAGGTGGCATCCGCACGCAGTTCCACCATGTCATCGACATTGCGCCGACCATCCTTGAGGCGATCGGCGTACAAATGCCTGCGGTGCTCAACGGCGTGCCGCAGAAGCCCATCGAGGGCGTGAGCATGGTCTATTCGTTTGATGATGCGAAGGCGGCCTCGACCCACCGCACTCAATACTTCGAGATGTTCGCCAATCGTGCCATCTACAATGACGGTTGGATCGCCGCGACGACGCCACCGCTGGCACCATGGGCCGTTGGTAAGACGATCGGCGTGGACGACTACAAATGGGAATTGTACGACATCACAAAGGATTTCAGCGAGGCCACTGACCTCGCGGCCCAGGAACCTAAGAAGCTCCGGGAATTGCAGGAATTGTTCTGGATCGAAGCGGCCAAGTACAACGTGTTGCCATTGGACAACAGCAAAATCGAACGGATGAATGTTGACAACCGCCCGAGTTTGACCCGTGGCCGCTCCGTGTTCGCTTACTATCCGGGGATGACGCGCATTCCAGAAGGCAGCGCGCCGAGCATATTGAACAAGTCGTTCAAGATCGGTGCCGATTTGACGATACCGGACACCGGCGCGGAAGGCGTCCTGGTGACGCAGGGCGGGCGCTTCAACGGATGGGGGTTGTACCTGCTCGCGGGAAAGCCCGTGCTCCACTACAACACCGTGGGCGTCTATCGCTACACAGTCGCCGGACCCGACCGGCTTTCCCCCGGCAATCACACCATCCTGGTCGATTTCAAGTATGACGGTGGTGGCCTCGGCAAAGGTGGCAGCGCGACGCTGACGGTGGACGGACGGCAGGTGGCCCAAGGCAGGATTGAGCGAACAATCCCATTCCGCATCTCTGCGGATGAAACACTGGACATTGGCGAAGACACTGGCACCCCGGTCAGCGAGGATTATCGGGTGCCGTTCAAGTTCACCGGCAACTTGAAGAAGGTCGGCATCCAGCTAACCGATGCCGTGCTCAGCGCATCCGACGAAGCGGAAATCGAGAAGATGAGGGCAGCAATAGCAGTGAGTGAATAATCCGAACTAGCGGGCAGGATCAGTCGTCCCTGAGCAGGGCCGCTCAGCGGCAGGGCATTTGCCGCTTCCCCCTCCCGCAAGGGGAGGGGAAGGCGCGCGGGGCTACGGCAACGGCGTCGTGTTCAGCACCTGATCAATCGAGGTGCCGAGATCGTCCAGCTTTGGCGACGTGTTCGGCGGCCAATCGCGCGTGTTGATGACATAGGCGCAGTCCACCCCGTCGCCGCGCGACCATGCCAGAGTGGACGAACCGGGCGTGCTCCCCGACCGCGCCGAATTCGGTGCCCGCCCGCCATTGCCCCACACAGCATGCAGGTGGATGAACTGTGTCAGGGCCTCGGCGGAAGCCGATGTGCCGGCGCACGCGGCCGCGACCTCCTTCACCTGTCCGTCGCCGCCGAATATCGCCGGTACCAGCAACGGCGAGAGCGGATCGAGCGCCGAGTTTCCGAGGCCTTCATCCTCGATCATCGCCTCGGTCGACGGCTGCTGATTCGCCGCGGTGGGACGAATCTTCACCTCGGTGATCCCCTCTGGCTCCAGCAACGTGTTCTTCACATAGTCGAAGTAGTCCATGCCGGTGACCTTCTCGACAACGGCGCTGGCGAGCAGATAGCCGAAGTTGGAGTACCTGACTCCGCGCGCCAGGCGTGAAGTCAAGCATCCTGGCATACATGTAGCGGCACACGTCGAGCTTGCTCACCTTGTGCCCGAGCACTTCGTCCAACGCGATCTTGCGCATCTGGTAGGTGGGATCGAACCCAGAGCCGGTCGCCGTGTCGTCATAGCCGCCCATGTGGTCGAGCAACTGCTGGATGGTGATGTCGTCGCTGCGCGGATCGGCGGGATGCGAGAAGCCGAGCAGCGGATATACCTTGGTGGCTGGCGCAAGCTTGGCTGGCTTCGCATCATAGAGCGACTGCACCGCCGCCTCGAGGAACATCTTGCTGCAGCTTGCCAGCAGGAAGCGGTCCGACGGTTGCGTGATGCGATAGCCATCCTCGGCCCAGGTGTATCCGCGCGTCAGTTTGCTCACACCGTTCTTGGCGATCGCAAGCTGTGCGGCGCGCACCCCATTGGCCTGCATGAAGCTCTGCATGATGTGGTCGAGACCGGCAAGCTGAGGCACCTCGGTTCCTGTCGCGTGCCAATTCCGCGGCAGCGGAATGTCGCGCTGCGCGAAGATCGCAGCATAACGCGTGCCACTGCCGCTGCCCCCGCCCTGCACCGAGATGGGATAGAAGCCGCGGGCATTCTGCTGGTCGAACTCTGTCTGATAATCCGCCGACGTCATGCCGTGCCGCGCCACCCATGGTCCGACCATGTCGTCCTTGAACAGCGAGCAGTAGAGCAGGTCGCTGGAGACCGCGACCTCGGTCGGGCGATAGAACGGATTCGACGTCTCGGCATTGAACACGGTCTGATAGCCTGCGGCATCGTCGGCGTAGTGGACATGCCACTTCGTGAAGCCTGGATTGGCGTGCCAAACTCCGATGAAGCGACGATCGCTCGGCGTGCCGTAGATCGCCACGGAACGCAGGATCATCTTGCCGTCGTGCGCCGCCTTGTTCTGTTGCTGAAAGGTGCCGACATTCGCCTCGGGTCCTGACGTCATGCCGTGACGGGCGAACCAAGGACCGGTGATGCCCTGCTCGAAAACGGCGGCGAATACGGCGTCGCTGGCGGTACCAGCGGCGGAAACCAGCACAGGCACGTAGCCATGGGCGGTCTGGTTGTCGAAGAAACTTTGATAGCCGGCTGCATTGACGCCATGTACCGCCACCCAGGCAGGACCACTGCGCTGGACCCAGACCGCGGCATAGCGTGCGTCGCCAGGGTCGCCATACACACTGAGAGAGATCATGCGGTAACCCTCAGCCGACAGGTGATCGAAGTTTGACTGGTGCTGGCCTGCCGTGACGCCGTGATAGGCTTGGAACATCCTCGCGCTTCCTTTGTTTTCGGGGAGATGCAGGACGATAAACAACCGCAACGGAAATACTTGTGACGGACGCTGTACGTTTCGCGTTAATAACAGACTGCTCACGGAACCGTGAGCTCCTCGGCTATGGCTGAAGCGCACTTACTATCACTACTTTGGCAGAATGCATTTTATCGCTATGCCGAGCTGAGCCATATCCGACAGTGCGGACATCGCAGATGCGGCCAGCGCATGATGTGAGCGAGGATGGCATGACGTACCGCTGGCAGGCTTGGCTGTGGGGGTGGCTCGTTGATTCTTTTTTTCCCGCCTCGCGCTTGCGAGGCGGCGATGCTGAAGGAAGGCATAGGCGATCATCGTCATGAGGGCATGACGGTGGATGCCATGCCACGATCGTCCCTCGAAGTGATCGAGACCGAGTTCTTCCTTTAGTTGCTGATGGGCCTGCTCACAAATCCACCGCGCCTTGATGGTACTGGCGAGCACCTTGAGAGTCGTGTCGACGGGCAGGTTCGAGAGGTAGTATTTGCGCTCTCCGCTGGAGCGACGTTCGCCGATCAACCAGGCCTCCTCGCCGGGCATGTGCTGGCCGCCCATGTCGCGAATGCGTTGCCTCGACCCGTCAGCGACCCGTACCCTCACAGCAGAGAAGCGTGCCGACAATCGACCTTTTGTGCCGCGGCGCCAACTGACCGAGCGCCAGGCAGCGCCCGCAAGCATCGCCTCTGCCGAGATCGACCTGCGGTCGGGGATGTGTCGCTGCCGTGGGCGACCGTGGCCGGCGACGGGAAAGATCAATGCCACATCACCCGGATAGACCTTCTGATGCCGTGGAATGCCGACAGCCCATTGCAGACCGCGCTCACTGAGCGCGTGCCGGAACGGCGCACTCATGCCGTAGCCGGCATCGGCCAGCACGCATCCGAAGCGCACGCCTGCGGCTCTCATCCGGTCGACCTCGTCGATGGCGATCTCAGGTTTGCTGCGGAATGCCTGGTGATCCGTCGGAACCCGCGTCCTTGCCATACGATCGTGAGCGTGGACTGATGGCCGCCTACCGTCGTGCTCACAAGATATGGGAGCCTTCATTGTCATAGTGAGGATCGGCAAGTGTCCATCAAGGAGTAGTGGACACTTAGCCAGGTTGCACAGGATAGGACGTTCCGTTGAGTGCATTGCCGGAGACGAGCGACAGGGTGAAGGTCTCGCGCCGTTCGTGGCCGCTTGAGGAGAAGCGGCGGATTGTCGAGGAAGCGTTTGGTCCCGGCATGTCGGTTGCCGATGTTGCGCGCCGTCACGGGTTGAATTCGAATCAGGTGTTCAATTGGCGGAAAGTGATTGGAACGCGGCCTACGGCTGAGACTTCAGAGGCATCTTCGTCTGCACAACAGACACAGCCCGATGCACCGCCCGCTGGTGCCGCGGATGGGTTTCTTTCGATCGGCGCGATTGTGGAGCCTAAGGACGAAGGTACAGTTCGGAGGCTCAATTCGTCCGCTCTGCTGGTGGGGCAGGCGCCGCAGGATCGCGGTGCGGATGCGCGCCCGGCGATGGACGAACGCCCGGGGATGGTCGAGATCGACCTGCCATGTGGGACGCGTCTTCGGGTGGATGCGTTCGTCAATGAGCGGACGCTGCGGCGTGTCCTGTGCGTGTTGCGGAGCCTGTCGTGATTCCGATGGTGCCGGGTACGAAGGTGTATCTGGCCTGTCATCCTGTCAGCATGCGCCTGGGATTTGATGGTTTGGCGGCACGTGTCGCGCAGGTGCTTGATGGCGATCCGTTCTCGGGCCATTTGTTTCTCTTTCGTGGCAAGCGGGCCGACTATCTGAAGGTGCTGTATTATGACGGCACTGGATTATGCCTGTTCGCCAAGCGCCTCGAGAGCGGCAAGTTTGTCTGGCCGCCGATCGTGGACGGTAAGATGGTTCTGACGCCGGCGCAGCTCACACTGCTCATCGAGGCAATGGACTGGCGGCGGACGGTTGCGGCGGACGTGCCGCGAAAACCTGTGGCGGTTGGCTGAGAAAAATGCCGGCCTGAGCAATATCTGTGCGTCAGGCCTTGTACGCCAGCCCGCGATTCTGTATCTCGCGTCTATGTCGTTAGCGACCTTGCCACTGCCGGACGACCCCACCGCGCTGCGCAACCTCGCGGTTGATTTGCAGGCAGAGCTGGCACGCAAGGATATCGAGATCGCCGCCAATGCGGCCGAGATCCATGCCAAGACGCTATATATCGAGAAGCTGAAGATGCAGCTGGCGGTGTTGCGCCGCGCGCGCTTCGGCCGCTCCTCCGAGAAGCTTGACCACGCGATCGAGCAGCTTGAGTTGCTGATCGGCGAACTCGAAGCGGATGCCGGTGCGCGAGGCGCGCGGAACTGTCGGCGATCCTGACGCCAGGAGGGAACCAAGCAACCCGTCAAGCGGCGGGAACGCCAACATCCGGTCCGTAAACCGCTGCCGCCACACTTGCCGCGCGAGATCATCACCCACGAAGCAGCCTGCACCTGCCCGAGCTGCGGCGGCACGGTGTTCAGCCGCATCGGCCAGGACGAGCGCGAGGTGCTGGAATACGTGCCCTCCAGCTTCAAGGTGATCCGCCACATCCGCCCGAAGCTGAGCTGTCGCGCTTGCGAGACGATCGTGCAGCCGCCGATGCCCAGTCTGCCGATCGAACGCGGCCGGCCCGGCCCCGGCCTGCTCGCGCAGGTTCTGGTGGCGAAGTTCTGCGACCATACACCGCTGCACCGCCAGGCCGGCATCTATGCCCGCGAAGGCGTCGAACTCGACCGCTCGACCTTGGCCGACTGGGTGGGGCGGTCAGTATTCCTGCTGGCCCCCTTGGCCGAAGCCATTGGCCGCCACGTCCGCGCCGGGCAGGTGCTGCATGCCGACGACACCACCCTCCCGGTGCTGGCGCCCGGCACGGGGAAAACCAGGACCGGCCGGCTGTGGGTGGTCGTGCGGGACGAACGTCCGTTCGGATCGGACATTCCGCCGGCCGCCTACTATCGCTACTCGCCGGACCGCAAGGGCATCCACGCCCAGGCGCTGCTCGGCCGCTGCCGCGGCTTCCTTCATGCCGATGGCTACGCCGGCTTCGACAGTCTCTATCGGCCCACCACGCCGGACGGCGAGCCGCCGCTGATCGAGGTGGCGTGCTGGAGTCACGTACGCCGGAAATTCTACGACATCCACCACGCCTCGGCCTCGCCGATCGCGCGCGAAGCAATGGAGCGCATCGCCGCCCTGTTTGTCATCGAGACCAGCGTTCGCGGACAGGCGCCTGATCGACGCCTGGCCGCGCGCGTCCAATACGCCCGGCCGCGATTGGACGAGTTGAAGCAATTCCTCCAGGGCTCCCTGAAACGGATCAGCGGCAAAAGCCCGCTCGCCGGCGCTATCCGCTATGCCCTCACACGATGGAACGCGCTGCTGCGCTACCTCGCGGACGGTCGGCTGGAAATGAGCAACAACGCCGCCGAGCGCGGCATGCGAGCGCCAGTTCTCGGCCGCAAAAATTACCTCTTCTGTGGCTCCGATGCGGGCGGACAACGCGCCGCTTGTGTCTACACCATCGTCGAAACGGCGAAGATGACCAGCATCAATCCGCAGGCCTATCTGTCCGACGTTCTCGCACGCATCGCAGATCATCCCATCCACAAGATCGACGCCCTGCTCCCCTGGCTTTGGACACAATAGTCCAGCTCAGGGATCGCCACGAACCATCAATGCCGCGGTCGTCGGTAGACGCTTACATACGATCGGCATCGCTCGTCCAGCTCTCCGGCAGGAACAGCCGCAGCCCCACCATCACCGGTACCTCGCCGCTCGCCAGTGTCACCGAGACTAGCGTCTGGCAATTCGCAGTCTTGCCGAGCACAGAGGCGTATTGCGGGGCCACACCAGCGGAATGGTTGCCCTTCTTCGGCAACGCCGTGTCGTCGATTACCAATACAGCGCCTTCTCCTCCCACAAGCCGGTCCGCCTGGATAAGCAGTTCCGCCTCCAACGGTGCCGCATCCCAGACACCGGCCGCCACGAAATGATGCAGTTGGTCATAACCGCCCGGAACCACACGCTCCGCCATCGGCTGAACACTCTTCCGCTCGCCTGGTCCGATCAGTCCCAAAATGTACAGTGGACACATTCGCCGCCGGGTCTTGTGCCCCAAACGATTGAGGAAAGGCTCGAGCCAGCACTCAAGCTCAGCAGTCCAGTCTAGCCTCGTACCCGCCACGATCGGCCTCCAACAAGCCGATCCTGCAGGAATCATCGATTAGCCAATTCGGGAATCCCAAACGCGATGCCATCAGCCATATTCTGCCAAAGTAGTGCTAGGGCCTGTCATCAATTCAGCCAAATAAGCCCGGCGGTCAGGTGGATGGCGGCGAGGAAGTTGCGCGCGGCGGAACGTGTCAACGACTTTGATACATCCGGGATCGGCATTCAGGCTTGGATCTTCAGCGTTGACGCTGGTGGATTGATCCAGGCAGCGGTTGGTTTGTCAGGCGGTGTTGGTGGTTTGTTGACGAAGCGCTCTGGGTTGTTGCGGAACGCGCGATCGAGTGTGTTCTGACGTGCGGCGTGAATGGCATCGGTCTGACCGTAGTGGACCTGGTCCGATGTCATCAAGCCGATCCCGGCATGGTGATGCTGCTGATTGTACCAATCGAAAAAGCGGCGACAGAAGCTTTTGGCGTCCTCGATGCAGCCGAAGCGTTGAGGGAAGCGCGGCTGATACTTGAGGGTTTTGAAGTGGCTCTCGGAGAACGGATTGTCGTTGGAGGTATGCGGTCTGTTGTGTGAACGGGTGACGCCGAGGTCGGCAAGCAGCAACGCGGTAGCCTTGGCCTTCATCGGGCCGCCGCGGTCGGCGTGCAGGGTGAGTTGACCGGGAAGCACGTTGTGTTTCGCAATGGCATCATCAAACAACGGCCTGAACAGCGCGGCGCTCTCTGCATCAGCCACGCACCAACCCACCACGCGGCGACTGAAGATGTCCAGAATGACGTACAGATAGAAGTAGCTCCACTTCGTTGGTCCCATAAGTTTCGTGATGTCCCAGGACCAGACCTGGTTGGGCAGTTCGGCGATAAGTTCAGGCTTCCGGTAGGCGGGATGGCGGAGCTGCTCGCGGCGTTCGCGGACTTCGCAGTGTTGTCCAAGAATGCGATACATGGTGCGGATCGAGCAGTGGTAGACGCCTTCATCGAGCAGGCTGGCGTAGATTTCGGCCGGCGCCTGGTCTGCGAAGCGCGGCGCATGCAACAGCTCCAGTACCACCTGCTGTTGCGGATCGCTCAATGCCCGGGTCGGCTTCGCTCGCTGGCGGTCGATCGCCGGTGGCGCGGCCAGGCGGGAGCGGCGGCGCTGGACGCTGGCACGTGACACCCCAAGCGCGGCGCAGACCGCGGCGGTCATGCCGCGGGCGGGTGCGAGTGCAACGACAGCCTCGGTCAAGCTTCGCCGTCGCTGGGCGTCAGCGGGATGCCCAGCAGCGCCGCAACTTTTTTTGGATATCGATGATGGCTTCGGCTCGCGTCAGGCGCAGTGCCAGACGGGCATTATCGCGCTGAAGTGCGGTCACTTCGGCTGAAAGCGGGCTCGGGTCGGTAGCCTTCGGGCCGCGCTTGCCGGGAACCAGTGCTGTGAAGGACCCGGCGTCACGCTGCCGTCGCCAGTCAGTGAGAGCCGATGAGTAAAGTCCCTCGCGACGTAGGATCGCGCCGATACCACCGGTCGCCGTGGCGCGATCGGTCTCCGCCAGGATGCGTAGCTTGTCCTGCGCAGTGAACGTCCGGCGGCGCGGACGGTCCGATAATTCGGGTGATGGCGAGGCTGGCCTCGCCATCAGGTGTCTGCTGCATGGGCATGTGCGAGATCATCCTTCCGCGCCCTCAAGTCTAGCCAAACATATTCGAAATTTCCCGCCTGAGCGATGTTGATGCGCTGCCGCGCTATCGAGCAGCCATGCATCGCCGGTTTCGGTCGAGAACAGGACCAGCTGACCAATCGTGATGATGCGTCCGTCGTGGTGGGCCGCTCGGTGCTGGATATGCGCACCTCATCGGCCAGCCGAATGCTGCCGCCTTCCACGATCCGCTTGCCCGGGCCACGCTTGACAGATTTTCGAACCCTACCGGGTCTCGCGGGGTTTGCCATGGACCTGTTCACCCAGCTGTTCGGCAGCTTGCTTGCCTTCGTCTACCACTGCTTCGACCGCATCGTCATATACGGCTACCTCAGCGGGCTGTCGCGGCCCGAGCGGGTGGTGAACTTCTTCCATCAAGTCGCTGGCGTTCCCGTGGTCAGCAGGGAGATCCTGAGCCAGCGCACCGCCGACTACCAGAACTGGGTGGAAGCCTTCGCACGCAATCATCGTATCCCGATCGAATGGGCAGAAAAGGGCGTGCGGAAGGAAGACCATACCCTGCCGTGGCGACGCCGCATGGTGCGGGCGGATAGCTACGGCGTCTATTACATCCTCAAGAGCATGGAGCAGGGGCCGACCTTTCGCGTCACCGTGCCAAGATACCCCACCAAGGACGCCAATTACCGCATCCTGGCGCGTCAGCGCAGCCGCTTCACCCACTACTATTTCTACATCCGTGACGAAACCCTCGGCCCGATGGTCATGCGGGTCGCCTCGTTCCTGCCGTTCCAGGCCACGTATTACCTCAATGGTCACAGCTTCATCGAGCAGGAGCTCAACCGAGCGCGGATCGGCTTCCGCAAGACCGACAATGCCTTTCTCGCGGTGGATGACGTGGCCGCGCTGCAGGCCGCCGCCGATCGGCTGAGCCCGGAGATCATCTGCCAACGGCTCGACTATTGGACGCTGATCCTGGGCCCCAAGTTCTCCGCCAAGGAGCGCACCCGGCTCAACCTGTCGCGCTTCTACGCGATCGCCCAGATCGAATACTGCCGCAACTTCATCTTCAAGCGGCACTTTCCCATCCACAAACTGTTCGAACGCAGTTGCGAGCTCGGTCTGTGGCGGCTCACCGGCGACAAGATCGCCGCAATCTTCGGCACACGTGTGAACCGCAGGATGCGTGGCAAACTTGCCACCATCATCGACCGCGCCGAGCACGGTCACCATGTCTTTCGTGCCTATTTCAAGCACGCCTTCCTCAAACAATACGAAAAGTTCGCCACCTACCTGCGCAACGAGCTGGTCTCAAACAACCTCGCCGATTTCCATCTCAGGAAGGGACTGGATCATCTCCATGCCGTGCGCGAGCGGTTCCAGACCATCACAGATCGCTTCGCCGGCTTCCAGGCGCAATGGCTCAACGTCCATGTCGACTTCCCGCTGCTGCAACGTCTCGCCCTCCCCATCACCGTCGGCGCAGTCCGCTATCCCGGCATCAAGCTGCACGATCCGCGCGTCATCCGCCTCTTCGAGGTCCTCCTGCACGGCGGCAGCCACGTCGGCGGCTGGACCGCCAAGCAAATCCATCAGGCTGTCCTCGGCACCTTCCAGCTCTCCGACACACGCTACGCCATCAACCAACTGCGCTACGACCTGCGCAAACTCAAAGGCCACGGCCTGCTGCAGCGGGATGGATCCCGCTACGCCTACCGCCTCTCCCCAAAAGGCGTCCAGGTTGCGCTGCTGTTCCTCTTCTTCCACAAAAGACTCTGCGGTCCGCTCGCACACAGCCGTTTCCACCACCGCCCCGTCGCCCGTCATCAGCCGCCCAGTAAATCGGAAACCGCTTATCACCGCGCCGACAAAGCCATCCAACAGATCGTCGATCTGCTTGCCGCGTGACCTTCGCAGCAACAACACGATTGTTGAACGCTTTTGGTCAAGGATTCGCTCAGGTAGAATCTAAATTCCCGGCAGCGCCATGTCTCATCTTCATTGGCACGGAGGGCGGTCTTGTCGTAGCGGGTGGCGATGGCACGGAACTGCTTGAGTTTGGCGAAGAAGTTCTCGATGAGGTGACGCGCCTGGTAGATGTATTGGTCGTAGTCGCGAGGCAGTCGCCGGTTTGCCTTGGGCGGGATCACCGCCGTTTTGCCGGCCGCAGCCAGCGGCGCGATGACCCGCTCATCGGCATCGAACGCTTTGTCGGCGATCAGCGTGTCGGCTTGCATCGAGGGCAGGAGGTGGTCGGCGCCGACCAGATCATGCGCCTCTCCGCCGGTCAGGAAGAAGTTGACCGGGTTGCCGAGCGCATCGACCAGGGCGTGGATTTTGGTGCTCAACCCCCCGCGTGATCGGCCGATCGGCTGGTCCTCGCCGGCTTTTTTTGGGCGCCGGCGCTGTGCTGATGGGCACGCACAATGGTGCTGTCGATCATCGCATATTCATTGTCGGCGTCAGCGGAAAGATGCAGGAAGACCTTCTCCCAGACACCCGATTTGGCCCAACGGCTGAAGCGTTGATGCACGTTCTTCCAGTCACCGAAGCGCTCCGGCAGATCGCGCCACGGCATGCCGGTGCGGTAGCGGTACAGCACCGCCTCGACGAACAGCCGGTTGTCTGCCGCCGTCACTCCCACATGTCCCTCCTGTCCAGGCAGCAGGTCCCGGATACGCTCCCATTGATCGTCGCGTATGCCATAACGTCGCATCGGTCAGCTCCAAATCGGCTGACACCCTATGAATCGAAGTTTTCGCCGCGCCGGAATCTGGAGGCTTCTGTGAGGTCGCGCGACACGGACGACGCCAAGCGCTCGGCGGGCGACCTCATTGAAGCCGGATTGAACTGACCCGCGTGCCAACGACGCTATGGGTGTTTTGTCACTTGCGCCGTTGCGCACGGAGAACACCAGGGCCCTGGTGTTGGTTTTTGGCGTCGCGGTGACGGCCCGATCGGCCTGTGGCGTGGTGGTGAGGGCCTATGGATGATGTGTCGGGCACAGTGGACGAGCGGGGCAGAGGGCAATCTGTCCGTCATCGGCCTGCGCCGGACCATGCTGATGCGGACATCGGCGTCGCAGCTCGCTTTGATTGATTGGGTGACTTTGCTCTTGGTCATGAGCTGTCGCACCAGAACGGCGCCTGCGGCTGTGGACGGCGCGGCAGCGGCCCGCGCTCCAGCATCACGCCGCCACAGTCCGGACAGACATCGAGTGCGTGGCCAGTCAGCCGGCGGGTGCGCTCGCGGTAGCTCTCCGCCGGCGGTGGCTCTGGCGTCGGGGCTGCGAGCAAAGCACGGCACAGCGCCAGCTTTGCGGTGCGATGGCCGTTCGCGAGGAAGCCGACATGGCGGATGCGGTGGAACCCGTTCGGCACGGCGTGGAGAAGGAACCGCCGAATGAATTCGTCGGCAGCGAGTGTCAGCACCTTGGTCTTGCCGTGATGATAGTCTTTCTAGGTGAAGTCGACCTGGCCGTCGGCGAGCCGGGTAAGGGTGAGACGAGAGTTTGCCAGCGCGACGCGATGGGTATAGCGGCCGAGATAGGCCAGCACCTGCTCGGGTCCGGCGAACGGGCGCTTGGCATAGACCACCCATTCGACCGCGCGCAGGGTATCGAGACGTTCGGCGAAGGCGTTGGGCTGCGGCCAGGGCCGCGAGTGTGCCGGAGAAACGCAGCTCGCCGGCCACGAACGCCGCCTGCAATCGTGCGAGGAACAATGTTCGGAACCGTCGCGAGAGGACGCGCACCGGCAGGAAGAACCCCGGTCTGCACGCCACCCATCGAGTTTGATCCGGCGAAAGGCCACCGCCTGGGACAATGCAGTGCAGATGCGGGTGGTGCTGCAGGGTCTGCCCCCAAGTGTGCAGCACCGCGACTGCACCGATCTCTGCACCGAGGTGACGTGGCTCGGCGGCGATGTCGCGCATCGCTTCGGCCGCAGCGTGGAACAGGATGGCGTAGACCGCACGCTTGTTCTGGAACGCGATCTCCGCCACCGGCGGTGGTAGGGTGAAGACCACGTGGTAGTACGGCACCGGCAGCAACTCGGCCTGACGCGCCTCGAGCCACTCGGCGCGCGCCAGACCCTGGCACTTCGGACAATGTCGGTTGCGGCAGGAGTTGTAGGCGCAGCGAACCAGCCCGCAATCGCCGCACTGCTCGACGTGCCCTCCGAGCGCAGGCGTTCGGCAGAGCTCGATCGCTGCCATGACACGTCGCTCGATCCTGCCGAGGTGAGCGCCATGGCTGCGACGGAACGCTTCGCCGTGGCGGCGGAAGATATCCGCCACCTCCAGCGTGGGACGCATCGTCCCGTCTCAGGGCGGCGGTGTTACCTCGAGGCGTAGTCGGTCGAGTGGGCTTGGAGTACCGCGAATGGTGCTGGTCGCGACCTGGGCATAGCGCGCCGTGGTGTTTACGTTGCGATGGCCGAGCAGCGCCTGGATGATGCGGATATCGGTGCCACCCTCCAGCAGGTGGGTGGCGAAGCTGTGGCGCAGTGTGTGAACGGTGACGCGCTTGCCGAGACCCGACGCGGCACACGCCGAGCGGCAGGCGGCATGCAGCACGACAGGGTGGATCGGATGCTCGGGATCGCGTCCGGGAAACAGCCAGTGCGCGGGTCGCGCCAGTCGCCAATATGAACGAAGGATGCCGAGCAGTTGCGGTGACAGCATGACGTAGCGGTCGCGGCCTCTCTTGCCCTGCTCGACGTGGATCACCATGCGGCCGCTGTCGATATTGGCGACCTTGAGGCACGCTGCTTCGGAAGCACGCAATCCGGCCGCATATGCCGTGGTCAGCGCGGCACGAGACTTCAGGCTCGGCACCGCTTCGAGGAAGCGCACAACTTCATCGGCCCCCAGCACCACCGGCAACTTCTGCGGCTCACGCGCATACGGGATCCGCTCCGGCAGATCAGACTGCCTGAGCGTTACCCCGTACAGAAAACGAAGCGCGCAGACCGTCTGGTTCAGCGCCGGCCACGATATCCCGCCAGCAACGAGATGAACCTGAAAGGTCCGGACGTCCTCCAGACCAAGCTTGTCAGGCGAGCGGCCGAAGAAGCGGCCGAACTTGGCAACCGCATGCACATACGATCGTTGGGTCGCAGGCGACGGATTGCGGACTGTCATATCCTCGATCATGCGCCGACGCAGCGGGCTCATCTCGGTCATCGGGGCCTCCCGTTCCAGGGTTGGGGTGAAGCACCCAAACCCTGGCAGACCGAACGCCTCGAACACTCCGCCACCGCGCACCACTTCCCGCCTCAGCGGGTTAGTTC
>CAWFUF010000012.1:0-22097 GCA_963818775.1 uncultured Alphaproteobacteria bacterium
CCGGCGCCGGCGCAAGGAGTGGCCGCCTGAGGCGTCGCTTGCGGCTGGGCCGAGCCTGGCAGCGGATCGCGATCGGCGCTCAATCACTGCATGAACTGATTGGCTGCGGTCTCGCCGCCGAGCGGCTGTTCAGCGCCTCGTGAGAGGGTGCGCGACAGACGTCGGAACGGATAGCAGAGCTGACCGAACAGGTTACTCGGCACCTCGCGGTCGACGATGCCGAAAACGCAGGGGGTCTCGCCCTTCGGCATATGGAAGGTGCCAAATGCCAGGTCGAGAAATGGAAAGGTCGGAGCGAAGTTCTTGTTGCCTCCCTGATCAGCGTAGGTGTGATGCCAACGGTGAAAGACGGGGCTCGCCAGGACATAGCGGAACGGGCCGAACGTCCAGTTCAGGTTCGCATGCACCAGGAGACCGGTCAGCGTATTGAACGGCACAAGTACAAAGAATGCCTCGGGACTGAAGCCGACCAGGCTGATGAGCGATTGATCAGGGTGGAATACAGAATGAAGTTGACAGGATGAATGCGCGTCGAGGTCAACCAGTCGACCTGCCTCGGCGCATGATGAATGCAATGGAAACGCCAGAACGGATTTCGGTGGAACAGCCGATGGCCCCAGTATTGCACCACGTCCGTGAGGAGCAGGATGATGCCGGCTTGCAGCAGTATGGGCATAGCGGCCAGGGAACGCGTGACGGAGGTCGCAATACGATCGAGGTGCGCATGGTCGACAGCGTATCTGCGCGCCATGAACATGACGTAGCCGTACAGCAGCGGGCCAAGGAACCAATAACCAAGGTCCACCTTCATGTCGCTGCGCCAAAATGGCTGCCTTTCCGCTCTGAACAGCCAGTGCAGCGGGCCGAACACCGTCAGGCCGATGGCAAACCACACCACCAGGAAGACGAGCGTCGGAACCACACTGGTCAGATACGAAGGATGCTGCAAGGGCCGGTCCCGTAATGGCGACAACTATCGGGCACCGGTATACTGCTCACCTCGCTTTTTCAAGCGTCAGTACGATCACCAGGCGGCTTTGCCTAGTTTGGCACCGGTGCCAAACAGCGGGGATCCAGGTACTGGTTCTGGGGACTGCGAGCCTGGTGCCGCCCCTTCCCCGACCCCCCTCCCGCAAGGGGAGGGGGAGGATTAACCTGACGCTTAAAGCCAGGAGGAGACCGCCATGCCGACCAAGGTGCTGCTCGTCAATACCGCAGAGGAGACAGTGAAGGAGGCGCGGGAGCTGGCGCCGCCGGATTTCGAACTGATCGTCGCGGCCCCCGGCAGCGCCGGTTATGCCGAAGCATTGGCGGATACCGAGTACCTGCTGGGCAATGTCAGCACCATGGACGATGGGTTCTATCGTTCCGCACCGAAGCTGCGCCTCGTGCAGTTGTTCAGCGCCGGGTACAACCACATCGATCTCGATGCCGCGCGCCGCGCCGGCGTGTTGGTGTCCAACAACGGGGGCGCCAACTCGCGCGCGGTGGCCGAGCAGACGATCATGCTGATGCTCGCGGTGTATCGCCGGCTGCCGTGGCAGCACGCGATGACTGCCGGCGGACGCTGGCGTGGCAACCAGCCTGTGCCGACGTTCTATGAGATGCAGGGCAAGACGCTGGGCATTATCGGTCTTGGCACCATCGGCAAGCGCGTCGCGCGCATTGCCAACGGCGGCTTCGACATGAACGTGCAATACAGCGACATCGTGCGTATGGCCGAGCATGAGGAGGACGCCCTGCACGTGCGCTATCGGCTGCTGCCAGAGCTCCTGGCGACCTCGGACATCGTCACGCTGCATGTGCCGCTGACGCGGCTGACACGCAACATGATCAGCACGCGGGAGTTGGGATGGATGCAGCCGCACGCGGTGCTGATCAACTGCAGCCGCGGGCCGGTGATTGACTTTCCGGCACTGCACGATGCGCTGAGCAACGGCAGGATCGCTGGTGCGGGGCTTGACGTGTTTCCTTCTGAGCCGCCCTCGCCGTCGGAGCCGGTGCTGTCGCTGGAGAACGTCGTGGTGACGCCGCATCTGGCCGGCGCCAGTCGCGAGACGCGGGTGAAGCAGACACGCAATGCGTTCGACAATGTGCTGCGTGTGTCGCGTGGCGAACGGCCGCTGTGGGTGGTGCCGGAACTGCGGGATATGGCGCTGCGGCGATGACCGAACGCGGTGGCCTGCCGCCGGATCGGGTCGAGGTGACGGCGAAATTCCTCTCAGAGGCCGCCGAGCGACAACGCGCCTACGAGGCGCGGCGGAAGATGTGGACCGCAGCGTTCCGTCCATCCGAACCGCGCGCGCAGGCTGCGGCGCGCTCCCGCCGCTCGGGTCGGATCAATGACCCGCGGCAGGGGAAGTTCGACCTGGGGTGACGAGAGCGCGCCGTTTGCCTTATACGAAAACCGGCGGTTGTGGTTGACCGCCGCCTAACAACGGGGCCACGTCGGAATCGACACTGAGAGGCGAGAATGCAGTGCCCGGCATGCGGCGAGATGGCGCATGAGCGAGCGCGTTTCTGCGTCCGGTGCGGCGCGCCCCTTCCCGATGCATCCGAGATTCTGCCGAAGGTCGCGTCGGAGGCTGAACGCCGGCGACTGAGTGTCATGTTGTGCGACCTGGTGGGCTCAACTCCGCTATCCGGACAACTCGATCCAGAGGAGTTGGCTGCGGTTACTCGCAGCTATCAATCGCGCGTCGCCGTCGCGATCGCGCGCTTCGGCGGTTATCTCGCTCGTTACGTGGGTGACGGAGTCCTGTGTTATTTCGGCTGGCCCGAGAGCAACGAGGCGGATGCCGAGCGTGCGGTCCGCGCCGCCCTTGCGGTTCTGTCTGCATTGGAAGGGCCTATCAGAGGCGAGAGATTGCAGGTGCATATCGGCGTCGCCACCGGCGTCGTTGTGGTTGGCGAACTCGCCGGGTTTGGCGACACGCGCCAACAGACTGCGATCGGTGCAACACCAAACCTTGCCGCTCGGCTCCAGGACATCGCCGAGCCGGACAGCATTGTGATCGACGATGTCACGCGGAGGCAGATCGGCGGCCTGTTCACGTGCCGTGACCTTGGTGAACTCTCGCTGAGGGGCTTTCCGACGCCGATACGCGCGTGGCGCGTGCTGGGGGAGCGCGCCGTCGGCGACCGCTTTGCTGCTCGTTACGCTGCTCGTTTCGTGCCGCTTGTCGGTCGAGACGAGGAGCTTGCACTCCTCCTGCACCGCTGGCGACTGGCAAAAGAGGGTAAGGGCCAATTGGTGCTGCTCGCAGGTGAGCCGGGCATCGGCAAATCGCGCCTTGTCGTGGAATTGCGGGGGCGACTGCGCGGGGAGCTGCACGCAAGTCTGCGCTATTTCTGCTCGTCGCATTACCTTGCAAGTCCGCTGTATCCAGTTATCGCGCGCTTGCAGTACGAGGCGGGTTTTGTCCGGCGCGACGGGCCGATCGACAAGCTGCGTAAACTTGTGGCCGTGCTCTTGGCGGCAGGCGCGTCGGCCGAGGACATCTCACTGATCGCCGATCTGCTTGGGGTGTCGGTGGGTAAATCGTATCATAAGCTGGATTTAAGCCCACAGGCAAAGAAGCAAAAGACATTCGACGCACTTACGCGCCGCGTCGTCGCCTTGGCGAAGCAGAGGCCACCGCTGCTGTTGATCGCCGAAGATGTGCACTGGGCCGATCCGAGCTCACTCGAGCTTCTGGATAAGATGATCGGCATGCTGCCCGACCTGCCGATTTTGCTCATTGTGACATACCGGGCGGAGTTCGCCCCGCCATGGGCCGAACGCGCGAATGCGACTGCTGTCACGTTGAACCGCCTCGATAACCGCGACGCGGAGCGACTGGCGAGAGAGGTCATGATCGGGTCGCCCCTGCCGGCGACCTTGCTCGAGCGGATCGTTGCGCAAAGCGACGGGGTACCATTGTTCATCGAGGAATTAACGAAATCGGTGCTGGAGAATGCCGGGGGCTACACGCAGTCATCCCCAGCACTGACTGTTCCGGAGACGCTGCAAGCCTTGCTGACAGCGCGGCTCGACAGACTACCCGCGGCCAAGCGCGTTGCACAGATCGGGGCAACAATCGGGCGGGAATTTACTTACTCGCTGCTCAGCGCCGTCGCCCAGATACCAGACAAGCAGATGGTGGACGGTCTGGATGAACTGATCGGGTCCGGTCTCGCGTCGCTTCGTGGTGGGCCCGCTGACGCCATCTATTCGTTCAAGCATGCTTTGGTGCAGGAAGCCATTTACGAGAGCGTACTGCGCCGGCGGCGGGCAGGCATTCACGCCCGAATCGTCGAAGCGGCAGAGAGTGATGCATCGCTCGGCGTGACTGAGCCCGGCCTGCTTGGGTATCATTGTGCTCAGGCAGGCAGGCTTGCCGAGGCCGCTTCGTACTACCGAATTGCTGGTGGACGCTCCGCCGAACGGGCGGCGGTGGCAGAGACCAGAACCCATCTCGAGCGCGGATTACAGATTGCGGCGAGTCTGCCGGATGGCCCCGATCGCTCTCGCCTGGAAGTAGAATTGCTGATCGCGTTTGGCCGCATCCTTATGGCAACAAAGGGGCCAAATGACCCGGAAGCGGAATTGACGTTCCAGCGTGCCGCCGCAGTCGGCCGCAAGCTTGGTAATCCCGAGATGCTCGCTCGAGCGTTATACTCTTTGGGCGTCATTGCCGAAACGCGAGCCGACCTCGATGCGGCGGAGGCGATCGGCGAGGAACTGCGCGCTCTGGCTGAGAGCAATGGTGACGCGGGGATCGCGATTGCGGCTCGCGTGCGCCTGGGTGTCGTGGCATATTACCGGGGACACTTCGTCGCGGCACATGGGCATCTCGCAGAGGCCCTTGCCCTGCATGCGACAGGCAATTACGAGCTCCGCGACAGTGCGATAGCGTCAGACCCGCACGTCGCCGCAGCTTATCTCAGTGTCGCGCTGGCTCACCTGGGCCATGTGGAACAGGCCATTAGCCATGGTGAATCAGCTGTGGCAGGCGCAAGGAAGTCCGGATCGTCATCACCGGCCTATGCGCTTGCATTGAGTGTATGGTCGCGGACATTGGAGGTCCTGCGTGACGAAGCGCAATGCGATGAGTGCGCAAGAATGCTGGTGGCCCTTGCCGAGGAGCAGGGACTTTCGTTTTTGCTTGCTGTCGGCCAATGCCAGCTCGGGTGGATTATCGGAAGACAGGGTGAGATCGACAATGGGCTGCGTCTACTGGCACAGGCTATCACCGTTCTGAACACGCTTGGCAGGAGTGTCAGGCTGCAAGTCGGCAAGTATCTCCTAACGGATATTCTGGCCTTGTCGGGCCGGCGTGATGAGGCCCTTGCCTTGCTGGACGACGTACTCGAGTTCTCAGGCAAAACCGGCGCACGCTGGCTGGATGCCGAGCTTCATCGCCGCAAGGGCGAGCTTATTCTTGCATCCGAAAACTCCGATACCGAACAGGCGGAGCAAGCGTTCCGGCAGGCAATCGACATTGGGCGCGAGCAATCGGCGAGATTATTCGAATTGCGCGCAGCCACCAGCCTCGCCCAACTCTTGTTGGCGCGGGGCAAACCTGCCACGGCACGGCAATTGCTGCAGCCCCTCCTTACGTGGTTCAGCGAGGCAGCCGATCTCCCAGACGTACGGGAAGCCAGTGCATTGCTCGCGGAACTGGAGGTTGGCCTCCCTCCGACCGACCAATTTCCTGGCTGAGGTATGAAATGCTTCATAGCTGCATGGCCTTCATCGTCATAGCGGCGATGTGGGAGAGGGTGGAGACGGGAGCCAATGACTTGGCTCCTCCCCACCGAGCTTCGTATTTGGACCAATGCACAAACCCGAAAGGTGGAGAACAATATGCCGAAAGAACATTCCGATCCAGGCATGGCTGCCTTGGGCGAACTGATTTGCCGCCTCAACCCGTACACCGACTTGCCGAAGGATCCGACAACGGGACGGAAAACTGGCGACATGCAGCTCGAGCTGTTTTCCCCGGCGAAGCCCGGGTATTCAAGCAACGATCCCGAGCATACTATTGCGTGCATGGGAATTGAGGTTGAGCAAAATTATAATACACAATGGGCCTTCAAAGGGCAGCAGCAGAATGTAAAGCTTGCCTTCCGCATTCCTTATCGTTTCTTGGTCACGAAGGTCGACGAAGCGGGCGAAGAGAAAATACTTTATTGGCAGACGGAGTATCTGCTCGTCGGTTATGCCGGCGCGGACGGTGGAGGCTAACCAAGCCTGATGTCGAGACGGAAGCAGACAGGTAGGTCAGCGGAATCAATGTGGCGTGACAGAGGGAAAGTAGAATATACTTTCCTTCGAACTGGGAATACGCGAGGCAATCTTGATCTTTCGTCAGCTGTTCGAGGCGACGTCCGGCACCTACACCTACCTGCTAGCATCCCGACGTGGCGGCGAGGCGCTGATTATCGATCCCGTCCTCGAGAAGGTCGATCGCTACCTCCAGCTCATCCGCGAGCTGGATCTGAAGCTGGTGAAGGCGATCGACACCCACTTGCACGCCGACCACATCACCGGCCTCGGCGCGCTGCGCGACCGCACCCGCTGCATCACTGTGATGGGCGAACAGTCCAGTGTCGATGTCGTGTCGATGCGCATCGCCGATGGCGACCGGCTCGGCATCGAGGGCATAAGCCTCGATGTCGCCTACACTCCTGGCCATACCGACAATTCCTATAGCTTCATCATGTCCGACCGCGTGTTCACCGGCGACACACTGCTGATCCGCGGCACCGGCCGCACCGACTTTCAGAACGGCGATCCACGCGCGCAGTACAAGTCCATCTTCCATCGCCTGTTGCGCCTACCCGACGAAACCATGGTGTTCCCGGCGCACGACTACAAAGGCGACACGGTTAGCACGATCGGTGAGGAGAAGCGCTACAATCCCCGCTTGCAGGTCAAATCGATCGACGAATACATCGCATTGATGAACAACCTGAACCTGTCCAACCCGAAGATGATGGACGTCGCGGTCCCGGCGAACATGCGCCAGGGCCTCGCACAGCAGGAGATCGCCCGCCGAGGTTGGGCAGTCACCGCGGAGCAGGCGAGGGACCTCATCGCCCGCCGCGACATCGTGCTGATCGACCTGCGCGAGCGCACCGAACGCGAGAAGCACGGCGTGATTCCCGGTTCGTTGCACGCGCCCTATCCGGACCTTCAGGGTAACATTCAGGCGGGCGGGATGCTGCACGAACTGGCCAACGCGACAAACAAGCGCCTGATGTTCTATTGTGCCTTCGGGGAGCGCTCGGCCATGGCCGTCCAGGCGGCACAGGATGCGGGTCTCGCCACCGCCTGCCACGTCCACGGCGGTATCGACGCGTGGAAGAAGGCCGACGGTCCGATCACACACTGACCCGTTGAAGGAGCCTGAGATGGAAGCGCTGGAACTGCTGGTCGGCCGAGAATCTGCGACGAAACTGTCCTCGCCGGGTCCCGACCAGGAGGCGCTGGAGAAGATGTTCCAAAGCGCGCTGCGGGCGCCGGACCACGGTCGGCTGCGTCCGTGGCGCTTCGTCGTGGTGCCGGAGGAGAAGCGCGAGAGTTTCGGCGAGCTGATGGCCGATTGCCTGCGCCGGCAGCAGCCGGACGCCTCCGCCGACATGCTTCAACGCGAGCGCGACAAGGCGCTGCGCGCGCCGGTGATCGTGGTGGCGGCGGCAGCCATTCAGCGCGGCCACAAGATCGCCGAGGTGGAGCAGCTCGTTTCGGCCGCCGCGGCCGCCGAGAATATCATGCTGGCCGCGCGTGCGCTGGGGTTTGGTGCGATGTGGAAGACCGGCGCGCCGGCCTACGACGCGACGGTCAAGCAGGCGCTCGGCCTCGATCGCGACAACGATATCGTCGGCTTCCTGTACCTCGGCACGCAGGTCGGCGGCGGATCACCGGCGGCGAGGCCGCAGGTCCGTGACCTCGTGTCGGTGTGGCAGGGATAAACCCTATCGTTGGAGGGCGAGTCACTCTGACATTGTCATGGCGTTGAGTGCAGCGACGAAGCAATCCCCGCGACGGTGCGCATTCACGAACAGGATTGCTTCGGCGGCTCCGTCCCCCTCGCCATGACAGCATAAACGTCTCGCCGTCCTATGATTCCGAGTACCGGGCGACTGGTACTTTCGAGGCTGCCGCTTCTGTTAGCGACGCATCGATCTCCTCGATCGAGCGTCCTTTCGTCTCGAAGCCGACCAGCCAGCGGCGAGCGCATACCAGAACGCAAGAAATAGGAACGCCGGGACGATCGCATCGAGTGTCGCCTTTGGGCTGACGTAGTTGGACGACCCGATGATCAACGCGAGGCCGAGCGGACCAATGATCTTTCCCAGATTGCCGACGCCGTAGCCCAGACCCATGCCGCTGGCTCGAAGCCTGGCAGGCCAGACCTCGGCGATATAGGGGCCGATGATCGCATAGCTGCCGTCGCCAAAGAAGCGCTGGCACATCAGCAGCACGAAGAACATCGACACGCCGCCGAGCCATACGCTGTTCAGGTAACGAGCAGCGCGGTGATCCACAACAGCAGCCCGACGCCGCCGGTCTGGCTGATCGCGGTGAGACAGGACGCCGCCACGCTACGGGGATGGCGGAACAACTGTATCCACGGCATCGCCTTGACGTCCTCGGGAATGCTGGTCGGGAGATCAATTCGCCGCGGATCGATCTGTAATGCCCAGGCGAGCGACTTGCGCGCCTCTTCCATCTCCGCCCCTTAGCGTCCACGGATGCGATGGAGATTCGGAGCGGTGTGGGCGGCGGTGGTCATCGGATCGATCGGCTAGGGTGGAGTTGCGAAGCTTCAACCATTGCCGGGAGAGGCCCCGATGACCGAGGAGAGATTGGCGCTGTTCGAGTTGCTGGAGAAGGCCGGTGACGGCGATTCTCTGCGTAGCGTGGCGGAGGCGGTGCTGCAGCTGTTGATGGAAACCGACGTCGAGGGCCTGATCGGTGCGGGACGCTATGAGCGCAACGGGGAGCGAACGACCTGGCGCAACGGCCACCGCGACACACACCGGGGCGACCGGGTGTTCGACACGCGGTTGGGATCGCTGCAGCTGCGCATTCCGAAGCTGCGGCAGGGGAGCTACTTCCCGCCGTTCCTGGAAGCGCGGAAGGTCTCGGAGAAGGCGTTGATCGCGGTGATCCAGGAGGCGTGGATTGGCGGTGTCTCAACGCGGCGGGTGGACGATCTGGTGCAGGCGATGGGTCTGAGCGGGATCAGCAAGTCGCAAGTCTCCAAGCTGTGCAAGGACATCGACGAGCGTGTGCATGCACTTCTTGACCGTCCGCTGCTCGGCGAGTGGCGGTATCTGTGGCTGGACGCGACCTACCTCAAGCAGCGCGAGGGCGGCCGGATCGTCTCGGTGGCGGCGATAATCGCTGTGGCGGTGAACACCGACGGCAAGCGCGAGATCGTCGGGCTGCACATCGGCCCTTCGGAGGCCGAGACGTCTGGTCGGGCTGCCTGAAGAGCCTGGCGCGGCGTGGCCTGCGCGGGGTGAAGCTGGTGATCTCGGACGCCCATGAGGGGCTGAAGGCGGCGATCCGGCGGGTGTTCAGCGCCAGCTGGCAGCGCTGTCGCGTACATTGGATGCGAAACGCGTTGTCGTACGTGGCAAAGACACAGCAGAACATGGTGGCGGCCGCGCTGCGTCAGGCGTTCATCCAGCCGGATCGCGCGCAGGCGAGCCAGACGTTGCGTCACGTGGCCGATCAGTTGCGGCAGAAGTGGCCGAAGCTCGCGGCGTTCATTGACGACAGCGAGACCGACGTTCTGTCGCATCTGGACTTCCCCGAGCAGCACCGGACCAGGCTGCACAGCACAAACCCGCTGGAGCGACTGAACAAGGAAGTGAAGCGACGCGCCGACGTGGTTGGAATCTTTCCCAACGAGCCATCTATCGTCCGGCTACGTTCGCAGCGAAGCGGCTGGCCATCGGGCGATGTCGAGTATCACCCGCTTTATCGAGCGCCGTTTGAAGCTCCAGGTCAACGCGGAGAAGAGCGCCGTCGGTCGCCCGTGGCAACGATCCTTCCTGGGATATACCATAAGGGGGAAAGCGGAACTGCGGCGATGCGTGGCCGAGAAAGCCCTTGCGCGGTTCAAGAAACTGACGCGGCGTTCAGCGCGGTGTCAGTCTGGAGCGGGTTACCAAAGACCTGAACCCATTCCTACGCGGCTGGGCAGGATATTTTGGATTCAGCCAGTGGCGAGAGCTATCAACGCTTGATGCCTGGGTGAGGCGGAGGTTGCGCTGCCTTGCCTGGGTGCAATGGAGGACGATGCGTCGGCACATTGCGGAACTGTGTCGTCGCGGGGTCGCCAAGTCGGCGGCGTTCGCAGCGTCCAGAGCTGCCAAGGGGCCGTGGCGACTGAGTTCCTCTAGGGCCTTGCACGATGCGTTTGGCAAGGCGGACTTCCGCGTTATGGGACTAGTGGAGATGGCCGGCTTCGTCAAAGCTTAATCCGCCGAACCGCCGTGGTACGCGACCCGTACGCCCGGTGGTGTGGGAGGGGCGGTGCCGTGAGGTGCCCCCCTGTACCCCCGACAACGCCTGGTCAGGATTTGTCGTAGGCTGACTAGTCCTACTGAGTCGCGAAGCGGCCGCCTCGGCCGGCGATTTTGTTTGGCGCGACGCGGGAGTGATTGGTCAACGGTGGAGATTCATATCTTCCAGGAGGGTTGGATGGATCTCGATAATGACACTGGCACGCAAGCACGGTTCGCTGAGTATACGGCAAGTTTGGCATCTGAGCTGGGACACGCCGACCGCGTCAGGCGGTTCGCGGACTACTGCATCGGCCTGCTGTCGGCGGAGGGACGCAAGAGCGTCGAACCGCTGGCGGCGGTGACCGCACCTGAGCGAACGGCGGCGCAACACCAATCGCTGCTGCACTTTGTGGCCCAGGCGCCCTGGTCCGATCAGGCGATGCTGCGCCGTATGCGTGAAGCCGTCCTGCCGTCGATCACCGGTGACGAGCCGATCCAGGCCTGGATCATCGACGACACCGGTTTCCCGAAGAAAGGTCGCCACTCGGTCGGTGTGGCGCGGCAGTACTGCGGTCAGGTGGGCAAGCAGGACAATTGCCAAGTGGCCGTGAGCCTGTCGATAGCCACCCATCAGGGAAGCCTGCCGGTTGCGTACCGGCTGTACCTACCCAAGGAGTGGGCCGACGATCCGGCTCGGCGGGCAATCGCCGGCGTGCCAAATGAGGTCCGCTTCCAGACCAAGCCGGAGATCGCCTTGCAGCAGCTGCGCGAGGCGCTGGCGGATGGTGTGCCGCCGGGCGTAGCACTGATCGATCCGGCCTATGGCAACGACAGCAAATTGCGAGCTGGGATCAGCGGACTTGGGCTGACCTACGTGGCCGGCATCATGTCCACGACGATGGTTTGGCGGCCCAGCGAAGCACCGTTGCCAGCTGCGTCCCGATCGGGCCGGGGGCGGCCCGGCACACGGTTGCGACGCGACGAGACGCACCAGCCGGTCGCGGCCAAGACACTGGCTCTCGAGCTTCCCACCGATGCCTGGTAGACAATCACCTGGCGAGACGGCAGCAACACGCCGCTAACCTCGCGGTTTGCCCGATGGCGGGTCCGCCCGGCCCATGACGACGCCAGGCGGAGCGAGCCTGCGGCTGAAGAATGGCTGCTGATCGAGTGGCCGGAGGGTGAAGCCGAACCGGATCACTACTGGCTTTCCACACTGCCCGCCGACATCTCGCTCGCATGTATGGTCGATCAGGCCAAACTTCGCTGGCGGATCGAGCGAGTTTATCTCGAACTCAAGCAAGAACTTGGTCTCGGTCACTATGAAGGCCGCGGTTGGCGTGGCTTTCACCATCATGCGACACTCTGTGTCGCGCGCGGCACGCAACCTGCCTTTCCCGTTGGTTATCGACCCAGAAGCTCTGCCGCTGCGTTCGCAACGCCACATGCCGAACTCAATCGCCACGATGCGTATCCGCCTCGCGCGCGCTTTGCTGCACGCTCTGCCGCAATGTCCTTGTTGCGGGCAGATGCGTCTGTAGAATGAGTGACGCAGTAGGCATAACCGACGCGAAGGAGCGTATTATGCCGAGCAGATCGAAGAAGGTAGCGCGTGAGGTCGCCAGGCTGCCGTCGATCCCGAAGGAGCTGGTGTCGCTATTCCTGACCGGTCCGATGACGGGCGAGGCGATCAACGCGGCTGGTCTGGCGTTGAAGAAGGCTTTGGCAGAGGCTTCGTTGAACGCCGAGCTGAGCCACCATCTCGGCTACGAGGCGGGCGCGGATAGACCCGAGCTGGTCACCAACCAGCGCAACGGCAGCACGGCCAAATCGGTCCTGACCGGCGATGGCACGATCCGGATCGACGCGCCGCGCGACCGCGACGGCAGTTTCGAGCCGGTGCTGGTGCCTAAGCATGCCAGGCGTTTCACCGGCTTCGACAACAAGGTCACCGCGCTCTATGCGCGCGTGTTAGCGGCGGTGAAGACCCGCGTATAAACGGCGCGGGATCCTGGTAGTCGGCGTCCTTCTGGGGCGATGATGCCGCCGTGCTCGTGGCCGTCCAGCACGCTTCGCGCCGCCTTCGGCGGTGCCCTTCGGGCATGCTGGACCGCCACTGTGCGCGGCGAGTTGTGGGAACGCAGGTCGGGACGACGGGATGGCCGTCTTGATCGAACAACAGGATTGTTTTGTTGGGGATCCGTCGCGAGCAGTGGTACTGGGTGGCCGGCGGGCGACGGTCAGAATGCTCTTGACTGATTGGGGTTCACTGAAGCGTCGCCGTCACCGATGCCGGGGGGATTGCAGCTGCTGCTGGAGCAGGTCTTGCAGTGTGTGATGATAGCGATCCCAGATTTTCTCTCGCAGGTCGTCGAGCAGTTCGTACACGGCGAGCGCCTGTTCGGGCGACCAGGTGGTGGGGATTTCAATGGTGATCGGACGGAGATGGGCTGGCCCCAATGGCCGTGTCTGCGGCGACTTGCTCATGACCTGGTTCCACGGCGCTGACGAGTGCGCTGGTCGGCGCGTTCGCGGGCTTCCTTGAGCCGATACAATTCGCCTTCGATGGCGACGATCTCAGCATTGTGGACGAGGCGGTCGACCAGCGAGACGACGCAGGCGGCGTTGGGGAATACCTCGCGCCACTCGGCGAACGGGCGATTGGTGGTGACCAGCGTGCTCTTGTTCTGGTAGCGGCGCGAGATCAGCTCGAACATCAGATCGGCATGGCGGTTGGAGTAGGAGAGATAGCCAACCTCGTCGATCACCAGCAGCTGCGGGCGAGCATAGTGGCGCAGGCGTCGGCGCAGGGCAGAATCGCTGTCGAGCGCGGAGAGATCGCCAAGCAGCTGGCCGGCGCTGGTGAACAGCACGGTGTGCCCGTGGATCAGCGCCTGGTGGGCAATGTTCTGTGCCGGCGTCGACTTGCCGACGCCGTTCGGTCCGACCAGCACGACGTTGGTGGCCTCGGCCAGGAAGTCGAGCGCCATCAGCGCGTCGATGGCGGCGCGGTCGCAGCGCTTGGGCCAGTTCCAATCGAAGTCACATAGTGGCCTAAAGCGGCCGATGTGGGCGGTCTTCAGCCGACGCTCCAGGCTGCGGCAGGCGCGCTGGTTCTCCTCCCAATCGAGCAGCGGGGCGACCCAGGCTTCGGTCGCGACTTCGGGCCAGTGCGACACCAGGCCGTGCAGATGAAGCGCCTCGGCGCGGGCGCGCATTGTGTCGAGCTCAGTCATCGGGCTGCTCCTTCAGTTGGTCATAGGTTTCGAGTGCATGCGGCTGCACCGGCGCATCACGCGCCTGCACATGCGCGGGCAGCACGACGGCGACATGCGGTGCTTCACCACGCTGTTCTCGCCGACGTTCGAGGGCGAGGCGCACGGCGTTCGGATGCGGCACATCGCGCTCCAGCGCGTCGAGGATGGCGAGCTGCAGATCGGCGGCGCCGGTACGATCGAGCAGCCGCATCAGAGCGACGGTGATGGCACCGAGATTGGCGCCGCGTTCGGCGGCGCGGATCAGCAGGATCTGGCTGGCGGGAGCCGCCTGCGCGAGGCGGTCCGTGGCGCGATGCTGGTGAGCTGCGCGTTTCTGCTCGACCAGCCTCTGGACGTGGGCGACATCCTCGATCTGCGCGCCCTTGTCGTAGCTGCGCCGGTGGCAGGCGAGCACCTCGGCGCCGTCGACGATGCGCACCTCGTGTGGATCGGCGAGAACGGTCAGAGCGCGCCGGACGTAGTTGTGGGGAACCGAGTAATCGTTCAGGTCGAAGCGGACATAGGGCGTCTTGCCGACAGTGACCGCGACATGTTCGAGCAGCGGCGCCGGATTGTCGGGCAGCGGCAGCAGGCGAGCCACTTCCTCAGCGAACACCTCGCGGACCGTGCGGTCAGGTTCATCGGGGCAGCGTCGGTCGGCGGCAGGGCCGTTGCACCAGACCTCGGCCTGGGCATTGAGGTCATCGAGATCTTTGAAGCGTCGGGCAGCAAAAAACGCATCGCGGGCGTATCGGATGGCGCGCTCGACGCGACCTTTTTCGTTACCGCGCGCGACCGCCACGGGGCGCGGTTCATAGCGATATTGCCCGGCAAAGCCCAGCAGGGTCGGATGGAAACGGATCGCGTCGCCGCGCCGTTCCAGCACCACGCTTTTGAGATTGTCGTACAGGTACGACACGGGGAACACCGTGCCATGCGGTAAACGCGGCGACGTGGCCGCGCAGGAAGTTCTCCATCCTGGCGTCCGGGAAGAAGCGCAGGAAGATCTGGCGCGCATGGCTCAACACCATGACGAACGCCATCAATGGGCGGCGTGCGCGGCCGATCTCAAGATGGCCGAAATGTCCCCAGTCGACCTGCGCCTGTTCGCCGGGGAGACAACGCAATCGCAGATACGCCTCAGCCTTCGGACGCGGCCGATGGCAGGCGATCACGTGGCGGAAGTGATCCGGGCTGCCGCGATAGCCGCGCTCGCGCACCATCACATACAGCCGACTGGCGGTCAGCGTCGGAAACGTATCCAGCGTCTGGCGGATGAACGGCAGATACGCGTCGATCTGCGACGGCCGGGCTGGCGGGCCGATCCTGGGCAACCCCGCCTGAGCCAGCACGCGCGTCACCACGCTATGATGCACGTGCAGCTGACCGGCGATGGTGCCGACGCGCCACTTCTCGGCGTGGTAGTAGCGCAGGATCTGCGCCTCGATGTCAGGCGGCGTGACCATGGTTTGGTCCTGTCCGGTCGTGTCGCACCAGGCCGCGACGATCGAGGCGGCGGCGCAGGAACTCCCGACGGACGAATTCCGGGCAGCGACGCCCGCACCAATGGCAGTGCGATGTCGCGTGCCGGGGCCGCTCCGCCGGGATCGCTGCGTCGCTCGCGATCGCCGGCGAGCTGGGCGGCAACAGATCATCCAGCGGCGGCGCGGGTGAACCGTGATGCGTCACATTTTTGCAGCGCGCCCGATAGCGACGCGTCCGCTCGGCATGCGCGAGCCGCCCCCGACGGCTGGTCTGATAGCGCCGCCCGGCAGCACGCTGCGCGCGATGCCGGGCTCGCGCGGCGCAGTCTCCGGCACAGTAGATTTGCCCGCGATCGCAACAGCTGCAGATCAAGCTCTGGGCGCGGCAACCGGCACACACAAACAGCCGGGCTGACGCAGCATCGCCATGTGCGGAGCTGTAGGCGCCACGTAGACGAAAGCCTTGATTGCCGGGATTATTGTCCCTGCATGCGTGCCCAGCACGGTGTGGGGCACGGCGTCGATGCGGAACCGCCAAGTTGTGCTCGGCGCCGTGCTTGCCCCTCGCTACCGGAACGCTACCCTGCCACCCCCCTCCGCGTCAGGCCGCGCACGCCACGCACCGCGGCATCACCCCTGACGACATGCCGGCACCTATCCAGCAATTGCGGGCAAGCCCGTCCTTGCGCGGGGTATCACGTCACACGTTCGGGCAGTTCGCGCCAGAAAAGCGCGGGTCCGGACAGCCGGCGACACCACGAGATCGTTGTGATGAGCGGTGTGACGGTGACCGTGAAGGTCGCGCATGTGCGCCTGTGCCACAGCCGAATGATGTTCTTTCGGGCTTATCCGCGCGAGACGCAGGAGATGGTGTTCGACGCGCACGAGCGCGCCTTCGCCTTTTTCAAAGGCGCCTGCACACGCGGCATTTACGACAACATGAAGACGGCGGTGGACACGATCTTCGTCGGCAAGGGTCAGCAATATAATCGGCGCTTCCTGCAAATGTGCAGTCACCATTTGGTTGATCCAGTGGCCTGCACGCCGGCATCTGGTTGGGAGAAGGGACAGGTCGAGAACCAGGTCGGTCTCGTGCGGGAGCGCTCCTTCACGCCGCGCCTTCGGGTCAAGACCTACGATGAGTTGAACGCCTGGCTGATCGACAATTGCGTCGTCTACGCGAAGGCGCATCCCCATCCGGAACGGCCTGAGCAGACGGTGTGGGAGGTGTTCGAGGAGGAGCGGCCGAAGCTTGTGGCCTATCGTGGTCGCTTCGATGCCGTGGCATTACGTGCCGGTTCTGGCCCGCAAGCCGGGAGCACTGCGCAACGGTGCGCCGTTCAGGGACTGGGTGCTGCCGGCTGCGCTGGAGCGGGTGCGACGCAAGCTCGCCGGGTCCGACGATGGCGATCGCCAGATGGTCGCCATTCTCGCCACCGTGCTCACGGATGGATTGCCGGCGGTCGAAGCCGCCTGCGCCCAGGCGATGTCCGAAGGCGTCCACTCGTCCGATGTGATCATCAACATTCTTGCCCGCCAACGCGACCCCGGCCCGGCCGCGACCATCATCACGCCGGATGCGTTGAGGCTCCGGCATGCGCCGGTCGCCGATTGCGCCAGATACGATCAACTCAGGAGCGCATGAGCATGGAGCGAACCGAAGTCCTCGACATGATGGGCGAGCTCAAGCTCTTTGGCATGAAGGGCGCCTATGACGAGACCCTCGCCACCGCGATCAAGCGCAAGCACGAACCGCAGCGTTTGGTCGGCGATCTGCTCAAGGCCGAGATCTCGGAGAAACAGGCGCGCTCGATCCGGTATCAGCTGACCATCGCCAAGCTGCCGCTCGCCAAGGATGTCGACGACTTTGCCTTCAAGGGAACGCCGATCAACGAGAACCTGGTGCGCGATCTCGCCGGCGGCAATTTCATTGCTCAGCAACGCACGTCCTGGTCGGTGGGACCGGTACCGGCAAGACGCATGTATCGACAGCGATGCCGGATCCGAGGCCGAGGGGAAGACGGGTGGAGCATCGCTACCGTGACCAGACGAAGTGATCGCGGCTCGGGTCCGGCACCAATGCGGCGATGCCGGACCGTCGCTATCCTCCCGCTGGCAGCGGGGCGGTGGGCGTCTCCAGCACTGAGAGCTCCCCAGCGTCTCGACGACGTGACGAAGAGCCTCCGACCCGGCCTGGGCAGGCGAGAGTAAAGAGATTGTGGCGGTATGACCGGCTACGAATCAAGCACATGGCTGCGTCACCCAGGACTTCGCCCGCATCACGCAGGAGAACTTCATGGGTCAGCGAACCATCGGCATCGATCTCGCCATCCGCGGCGATCATGTCGCCCGCATCTTCGACGACGGACGCCCGCACGCAAAGCCGATCCACTTCCGCCTAACATCCGAAAGCCTCAGCAGCTTGGTGGCTCGATTGCGAGAAAGGCTGCCGGCAGACAGCACCATCACTGCAGTAATGGAACCGACCGGAATGTCTTGGTTCCCGGTCGCCCGCTGGCTCGAAAGGGCCGGGATCAAAGCCATCCGGGTTAAGGGACAGCGGGTTCGTGCGCTGCGGCGCTACTTGAGTGAGCACACCAAAACCGATGCTGCTGACGCCTATGTGCTCGGTGCCATCCCCTGGTTCGGTGGGGTGCCAGTTGACCCGGTCTATGTGCCCAACGCCGATCGCCATGCGCTGCAACGTTTGACCCGCCAGCGTGAGCGCCTGGAAGACGAGGTCAGCACCATCAAGCGTCGGCTGATCGATCTGGTGCGCTGGGCCTGCCCCGCCATCGAGGCTGTTTTGCCAGATTTTCGTACCAATCTGGCGTTGGCCGTCCTGCACGACTTGTTGAATCCCATGACCGTCATCAAAGCAAGGCGTACGACCCTGCTCGGCTTCATTGCCAAGCACGCCAGCGGTAACCATCCCCATAGCGGCCCTTTTGCCCACAAGCTGGTAGACGGCCTCAAAGCGGCTGCAATGGAGACGCGACGCCTTCATGGGGATGCAGTCAATTTTGAACACCTGCAGCTGGAAGCCGCCATCGAGATCGATCGCATGCGCTTGTTGGAAAGCCAGCTCGGTAGTCTCGGCCGCGAAATCGAAAGGCTCTACGGCAAACTTCATCCGTCGGATGCTCTGCGCACCATACCAGGGATCGGCCACGCATTGGCGCCTCTTGTATTGGGCGTGCTGCATGAGGCCCGACGGTTTGCGGGATTGCATCAGCTCCGTGGCTTCTGCGGGCTGTTCCCGCGTACCAACTCGTCGGGCGGCGCCGATCAACCTGGCCAAAGCATCACCCAATCCGGCAACAACCGCATCAAACGCGCGCTCTATCTCGCCGCCGATGCCGCGCGCCGGATCGATCCCGGCTTAGCGGAGGTCTATTGGCGGTTGATGGTCCGCAAGGGCCATCATCACAAGCAAGCTCTGTGTGGAGTTGCAACCCGCCTCGTGAACCGAATTGGTAAGGTCCTGCGTACTGGCGAGCCCTACGAATTGCGTGACACCACTGGCAAACCGATCACAACCGCCGAAGGCAGAGCCATCATTGCAGAGCGATTCAGCATCCCCGTCGAGATCAGAAACGCGCGCCGGCGGCACCGCGCAGAAAGCCTCAGTTGACCTAAAAAGAACCTTGGCAATCGGTAGGAGATCATCTGGCGATCGCAATCGCGCGAAGCTGCATTCGCGCCGGCTCTCGCGGCCGATTCTTCACCACTGTCGATCTGGTCAACCGGCTCGAGGCCGAGGGGCGAGCCGGTCGGCAAGGACGGCTCGCCGATTATCTCACCCGTCTGGACTTCGTCGTCCTCGATGAGCTCGGATACCTGCCCTTCGCCCAGGCCGGTGGGCAGCTGTTGTTCCACACAGTCAGCCGGCTCTATGAACGCACCTCGGTCATCGTCACGACAAATCTCGCGTTCGGCGAATGGCCGAGTGTCTTCGGCAACTCGACGCTTTCATGACGCCTCTCTCTTTGATCGGTTGGTACGTCGGACCTTGGCTCGGAGCTCGATGGCCTGCTCTGGCGTTAGCGTAATCTGCCAAGGCATGCCTTTGGCGAGTTGCTTCCCGGTCAGCCGCCCTCTTCGGAGCCAGTCGAATATTACCTGTGGGGTGATGCCGATGGCTGCCGCGGCGCCCCGAACCGAGTAGGTTCCATCAGGCCATCGTGGCGGGTTTGCTGCTATGCCGTTGATCTTGACGGTCGCGATCTGCCACCGCTTCCGCAGCTGGTGAATCATACCGCCGGAGAACGGCGGCCCATGCGCAGTACGGAATGCCTCCGTATTGAGGATGTCGGCGATCTCGCCATCCATCTTTTGCTGGCCATTGAGCTCGATGATGCGCTGGCGCAGACCGTCCTGATCAGCGTGCTGTGCGTAGCTATGCACAGTCCGATGCAGCCAATGCTCGCTTGTCGAACCTGTCTGCCAAACAATCCTGATCCAGACGTAGCCGCGCCGCCGCTTCTGATCCAGCGTGACCTCTTTGACCACCAGTCGAATGATCTGCTTGCGGTCCGCTGACGTTGTCGTCGTGGCGTTCCAAAGCCGGGGCAGGTCCTCACCGAGCCCCAGTATCTCCTGTCGGTCGCTCTCGGAGATTGTGACCGCCTGCTCGCGACGCCACGCGTTGTACTCATGTTCGATTTGATCGGCGCGCCGTAGCCGCTCTTCCCAGACACGCTCCAGGGAACGCGCCACCAAGCGGTTCTCCGGCTCGACGGCGTCATACTGGCGACGCGCGCGCTCGGCATCGTAGCGAGCTCGCTCGCGCTTCAGCGTCCACTGCCGCTCCATTGTCCGGCTCTCAGCTTCGATCGCGCCCAATGCTGCCACTGCCAGGGCAATCCGGTCCGGCGTCAGCGCCTCCAGGATCAGCCGCTCAACTTCAGCATCGACCGCGAGCGCTCGCGCCTCCTGGCACTTCGGCCGCCCTTCAGCGCTACGGTCGGCAACACAGACGTAAACCGGATAGTCGCCCTTCGGTCCCGAGTAGCGCAGGCACATGCGGCGGGCGCAGCGGCCACAGCTGACGATCCCCTGCAGCAATGCATTGCCTTTGCGCGGTACCCCGGGCCTGCCCGTATCGTATCGATTGAGGTTGTCCACCAGCTGCCTACGGTTCGCCATGAACTCGTCCCAGTCGACATAAGCCGGATGAGCGTCCTTGAGACAGATCGACCAATCCTCGGGCGCAACGGCCACCGTCCCAATCCGCTCACTGCCAGGTTGCCGGCGCAGCGGGTCCGGGCGCCGTCGGCCATAGATGTAGGCACCAGCATAAGCCGGGTTCTTCAGGATTTGGACCACGCAGGCACTGTCAGCCGCGCGCCAAACCACGTCATGCGGCGCCGAACCGAGAAGCGGTCGCACTGGCAGCAACAGGTTGCTACCACGCAGATAGCGCATGACCGCCTTGGCGCTGCGCAGCTCGCGGAACTTGGCAAACACCAGGCGCAGCCGCTCCTGCACCTCTTCGTCCGGATTGAAAGTGACACTGCCGTCGCGATTATGGACCAGCCCCGCTGGAAGCGGCAGCCGCAGTTCGCCGCGCGCCGCCTTCTGGCGTTCCCCTTGATGCAGGCGGATCTTGATCTGATGCAGTTCCGCCTCACTCATAATCCCCGACAGGCCCAGGAGCAGCCGGTCGTGGTAGGCCGCGGGATCATAGAGGCGTTCGCCATCGGCAATCAGCACACCAAACAACGAGCACAGTTCGAGCAACTGATGCCAATCTCGGTTGTTGCGGGCGAGGCGTGACGCATCCAAACTCAAGACCAAGCCGGCTTTACCCAGACCCACTTCCGCAATCAGCGTCTGGAAGCCATGCCGATCTCTGCTGGACGCCCCGGACTTACCAAGATCGTCGTCGATGACATGAACCCGCTCACCTGGCCAACCGAACAAGGTTGCACGCTCGACGAGGCGATATTGCAACTCAGTGCTCTCCTGGTGATGGCGGACCTGTCCCGGCGATGACTGCCGAACATAGACGTAGGCCAGCTTGGCACGGTGTGCGTTCGTGATGCGCTCATCCGTCGACAACGTCATGCTCAGCACGATGGCTCTCCTCTGAGCGGACTGGCCGTCGCCGCAGGCGTTGCACGAGCCGTCCCACCTGCTGTGCCAGCTGACGCTGTGTCTCGATTGGCAGCCGCTGCCACAGGCGTGGCAGCACTCCCGGCCTGCTTCGCCGCACGCTGATCGAGGTCTTGCCCGGCGCCCCCTTCGAGATCCGCATGTCGGGAGGCGAGCACAGCACTGACGTGATTCGCCAAAGGCAGCAGCGTGCGCACCGAAATGTGCGCCTGACGACTCGGAGCTGCCGCCGCCAGATCGTCGGATGCCGATATCAGAGCCGTCGCCGACCGCGATATTCCACGCTCCCGGCCATCCGGCAGCCGGATGACAATCACCCGCGCTCCCCGCCCCGAGCGTCGGTGGCTGACCGGAAAGCATTTGCCATACAGGGGATGGTGCGGATCAGTCACCCGTACCTGAGCGACTCGTCTGTCAAGCGTTGTGGCATCCCCAAATGTTCGGCGAGGCGAAGATGACCACCGCACTGCTCGACCGTCTCACACACCACTGCGACATCGTCGAGACAGGCAACGAGAGCTGGCGCTTCAAGAACCGCGCCTGATCCCCCCGGTTCACCGCGACTTGCACCGGTGGGCCCACAGGAAAACCCCCCGCGCGCCGCTGCGTCAGCCTCTGGACGGGCACTCCGCGGCGCGCGGGTCCCCCCTATGGACTACCGGCACAAGTCGCTGCGGGGGGTCAATTTTGGACGCCGATCGAGGGTCAATATTCAACGCCGATTGACAGG
>CAWFUF010000013.1:0-204420 GCA_963818775.1 uncultured Alphaproteobacteria bacterium
GGCGCCTGGGCCACAAAGTGCAGCAGCGATTGGTGTTGCGCCGCCGTTCGCTCAGGTGCGGTCACCGCCGCCAGCGGTTCGACGCTCTTGCGTCCCTCCGCCGACAGCAGGCCGATGCAGTAGTCCGCGAACCGCCTGACGCGGTCGGCGTGTCCCAGCTCAGATGCCAAACTTGCCGTATACTCAGCGAACCGTGCTTGCGTGCCAGTGTCATTATCGAGATCCACCCAACCCTCCTGGAAGGTATGAATCTCCACCGTTGACCAATCACTCCCACGTCGCGCCAAACAAAATCGCCGGCCGAGGCGGCCGCTTTGCAACTCAGTAGGATTATGCCTCGCACACAAAATTACCGACAGGCTCCGTGCGGCAGGCGATACAGCTTCCCCTCCGCCCGCCTCGGTCACGTCCGTCAAGCTGGTGTAAATTCCTGGTGTAGCGGAAGTGCCGATTGACCAATCGACGCCGGTGGACTTGAGAGCGAAAGACGGCACGAGTGATGGTACTGCGACCGCGGTTGCCGCCGTCAAGCCCTGCGCCTTCGGCGCACCGCTGCGCGGCTGTGGGGCTTGACCGCGACACCACGGTCGAGCGTTGGGCATAGGTGCCGTCGACGCCGCAGTCTGTGAGTCGTGAGGCGGCACCTGCTATTTGCCTCGTCTCAACCTCGCTCTCCGGCGCGGAGAGCTCTGCCATCGCTTCAACCTGCATGTACCGATGCTGCAGCTGCCATTCGTCGTTCTGCTCCAGCAGCACGGCGCCGATCAGTCGGATGATCGAGGGCTCATTGGGAAATATCCCAACGACATCGGCCCGCCGCTTCACCTCCTTGTTCAGCCGCTCCAGCGGGTTCGTGCTATGCAGCTTGGTGCGGTGCTGCTCGGGGAAGTGCAGATGCGACAGGACATCGGTCTCGCTGTCGTCGATGAACGCACCAAGCTTTGGCCATTTCTGCCGCAACTGGTCGGCCACGTGACGCAGCGTCTGGCTCGCCTGAGCGCGATCCGGCTGGATGAACGCCTGACGCAACGCGGCAGCCACCATGCTTTGCTGGGTCTTGGCCACGTACGACAACGCGTTGCGCATCCAGTGCACGCGACAGCGCTGCCAGCTGGCGCTGAACACCCGCCGGATCGCAGCCTTCAGCCCCTCATGGGCGTCCGAGATCACCAGCTTCACGCCACGCTGCGCTCGTAGCGCCCCGCACCGATCAGACCATCGACATCGGTCTCCATCAGCAGTTGCAGCACCGCCTCCGCCACGGTTCGCAGGAAATCGCCGTCACCGGCCTTCTCCAACAGCTCGGACAGCGCCAATCTCTCCTCGGTCATCGGATCCTCTCCCGGTCATAGTTGAAGCTTCGCAACTCCACCCTAGCCGATCGATCCGATGGCCACCCCCGCCTACACCGCAACGCCATATCGGGCGTCGCTTCAAATCTCCACCACGTCCGTGGACGCTAGCCCGGTCGCGTCCGGCGTGCTGACATGCATCGATCCGAGCCCCATGCCGAAGCGGAGATCCTTTGTGTCGCGGAAACCGCCCTCGATCTCCCAACGCTTGGCATACAGCTTGATCAAGGCCCGCGCGGGTTCGTCGGCAGTACTGGCCGCAAGGCACCACGGCTCTTTCATGCCTTTCGCCCGCACGCAGACCACGGTGGCGACCGGATACGCCTGGGCGGTCACCGCCGCACCGCGCAGGGTTCGCGCGCGACCGCCGGCGCCAACCCAATCGGCCGCCGCGCGCGCCTCGCCATCGGTGGCAGTGACCGCGATGTTGCCGCGAAAGCGGATGACGAAGTCGAACTTCAGTTCCTCGCTCAGCACCCGATAGAGCTTGTGGTCGCCGAAGCCGCGATCGGCCACGATCCGCACACGGACCTCGGCGGGCAGGATTTCGGCCAGGCGCACCAGGACCTGATACTCGTAGCCGTTGCGACGGTTTTTCAGCGTCGCCTTGTCCACGGTCAGCCAAACCAGCGGCGTGGCCCGTCCGTGGCGGGACAACAGCGACAGCATGATCGTCGCCTGACCGTCGGCGTCGAACTCGGTCCAGTCCATCGCCACCGTGATGCTGTCGCGTTGGCCGACCACGTAAGGCACCCAATGGACCAGCAGGGCATCGACGTCGATGCCGCGGTTGGACAACAGTCGGTCCACCTGCTTGACCGCGTGCTTGGTCAGCCGGCCGCGCGCCAGCGCCAGACTCTGGCCGATCAGGCCGACCGCCAGCGACGCGGACTGGATCGCCCCGAGCGTGGCTCCGGCCAAAGACTTCACCCGCTTGGCGTGCAGGTCGTCGCCAAACAGCGTGTCGAGGAAGCCGTGAACACCGTCGAAGGAAAGTGGCTGACGCATCGCCATGGCATGGGTCCCAGCGCAGGATGACATGGTCATGCAAACGCGCCTCGACCCGGCGGGGGTCGATGCCGCCGCAAATAACATCATTCGAACCGCACGCGCGACCGCCGGATTTCTTTCCGCAAACCGCGCCAGGGCGATTTGATTCTTTTCAGTCAGATATTATCGATCCGGAATGAGGGGAGGCATGAGGGGTATTTCCCCAAATGCGTCAGAAATCGCGGCCTCCCTAACCCGAAGTTTGCACTGTCGAAGGTGAACTGGTAACAGGGGCAAAAGCCCGGGCGAGGGTTGAGAATTTGCTTGTGCCGACACGGGGCAGTTTGATTCAGGCTGGTTGTGACCGCCCCAGCCGAGATTTCTGGCCTGTCGAACGCGGAGCTTCAGCAGCTTGTGCTGAAGCTGCTGGGCGAACACGGAACAGAAGCGAGCTATCGTGGAGTTGCGCGAGGAGATTGCGCGACTGAAGGGCTTGAAGGTCGCCCCGATATCAAGCCGAGTGGCATGGAGCAGGGAACGACGCCTGAGCGGAGGGACATGCGTGCCGGCCGGCGCGGCCGCGGCAAGGTGACGCCATGGGTCAGCGTCGAGGAGACGCTGCTTTCGTTGGAGGTCCCGCCGGGTTCCCGCTTCAAGGGATACGAGGATTTCGTGGTGCAGGATGTTGTGCTGCGGGTTCGGACCATCCGCTATCGCCGCGAGCGCTGGGTTACGCCGGATGGACGGACGGTGATTGCGCCGTTGCCACCTGGTGTGACGGGCCATTTCGGGCCGGAGCTGCGCCGTTTCGTGCTGGCGCAATACCACCAGGGGCAGGTCACGGTGCCCCGGTTGGTGGAGCAACTGCGGACGATCGGCGTTGCCATTTCGAAGCGGCAGGTGATGCGGCTGCTGATCGCTGGGCAGGACGAATTCCTCGCGGAGGCGCAGGATGTGTTGCGTGCCGGGTTGCGGACCGCCAGCTGGATCACCGTGGACGATACCGGCGCACGGCATAAGGCCGGCAATGGCTTCTGCAGGCAGATCGGCAACGACAACTTTGCCTGGTTCGGCACGACCAACAGCAAGAGCCGATTGAATTTCCTCGCGTTGCTGCGTGCCGGACACACTGATTACGTGATCAACGATGCCGCGCTGAGCTATATGCGCGAGCGAGCGCTCTCCGAGCCCGTCATCGCCCGCCTCGCAGCACACACGGACAAGCAGTTTGCCGATCCCGCGGCTTGGCAAGCGCATCTTGAGCAGCTTGGGATTACGCAGCTGACGGTGACACCCAACCCGATGCAGATCGCGACCGAAGGCGCGCTGTGGGGCAGCATTCAGGGGCACGGTTTTCTGCAAGAGGGAGTGATTGTAAGCGACGACGCCGGCCAATTCTCTGTCGGCAAACATGCGCTGTGCTGGATCCATGCGGAGAGACTGGTACACAAGCCTGACACGTTCACCGACCACCAGCGTGCCGCCCAGCAGCTTGTGCGCTCGCTGATCTGGCAGCTCTACGCGGCGGCGTGGCCAGCTCAGCGCACGGTTCGACTATATCTTCTGCCGCCACACCGGCTTCGCCACTCTTGATCGCCTGCTGCAGCGGTTGCACGCCAATCACACCGAGTTGTTGGCCGTGCTCGACCATCCGCACATTCCGTTGCACACGAACGGCTCGGAGAACGACATCCGCTGTCAGGTGACCAAACGCAAAGTCAGCGGTGGCACCCGCAGCGACGTCGGTCGCGACTGCCGCGACGCCTTCCTCGGGCTGGCCAAGACTTGCGCCAAGATGGGCATCGCTTTCTGAGATTATCTTGGCAGCAGGCTCGCCAGCCCAGGTCAACCAATCGTCCCGAGCCTGGCAGACATCATCCATTGCCGCGGACAGCCAGCGTAACCCTCGCCCGGGCTTTTGCCCCTGTTACCTATCCACGTAACTGGGGCAAAATCGTGGGCGGTGTCTGAGAAAATGGTTGCGCCGACACGGGACGACTCGATTCAACCTGGATGTGACCACCCCACCGGAGCTGTCTGGTCTGTCGCATGCGGAACTGCTGCAGCTTGTGGTGAAGCTGCTGGGTGAGGTGGCGGATCTCAAGCGGATGGTCGCCGAGCAACGTGACGAGATTGCGCGGCTGAAAGGCTTGAAGGGCCGTCCGGCGATCAAGCCGAGCGGGATGGAGCAGGGAACCACGCCGAGGCCGGCGCACCGCGGCAAGCGTCGTGGACGTGGCAAGTCGGCCCCGCGTGTCAGTGTGGAGCAGCAGACCCTGAAGGCTGCGGCACCGGCTGGATCGCGGTTCAAGGGCTACGCGGATTTCCTGGTGCGGGATCTGGTGCTGAACGCTCGGCTGATCCGCTATCGCCGCGAACGCTGGGTCACGCCGGCGGGGCACACCATCGTGGCTTCATTGCCGCCCGGTGTCAGAGGTCATTGGGGTGCGGAGTTGCGCCGCTTCATATTGTTGCAGCACCACCAAGGCCAAGTGACGGTGGAGCGGCTAACCGCGCAATTGCGCGCCGTCGGGATCAGCATCTCGAAGCGCCAAGTGATGCGTCTGCTGATTGATGGTCAGGACGACTTTCTTGCCGAAAACCGCGACGTGTTGCGGGCCGGCCTGCGTACGGCGGCCTGGATCACGGTGGACGATACCGGCGCGCGCCACGCCAGACAGAATGGCTTCTGCACCCAGATTGGCAACGACCGCTTCACCTGGTTCGCCACGCGGGCCAGCAAGAGCCGATTGAACTTTCTCGATCTCCTGCGCGCCGGACACACCGATTACGTGATCAATGACGCGGCCTTGAGCTACATGCGTGGCCGTTCGCTTGCCGGTCCCGTGATCAGCCAGTTGGCGGCGCAGCCCCGGGCACACTTCGCCAACCAGCTCGCCTGGCAGGCGCATCTCGACCGCCTCGGCATCAGTGCTCTGCACGTCACTCCAGACCCAGTGCAGATCGCGACCGAGGGCGCACTATGGGGCAGCATTCATGCCCACGGCTTCCTGCGCAACACCGTCGTCGTCAGCGATGATGCCGGTCAATTTGACGTTGGCCGACATGCGCTGTGTTGGATCCACGCAGAGCGATTGGTGCATAAGCTCGACACCTTCACCGAGCTGCACCGCAACGCACAGCAGCGCGTCCGCGGGCTCATCTGGTGGTTCTATGCCGATCTGAAGACCTATTGCGCGGCGCCGACAGTCCGACGCCGCGCCGAGATGCGCGCCCGCTTCGATCGCATCTTCTGTCGCCGCACTGGTTTTGCCACACTCGATCGCCTGCTGTTGCGGCTGCACGCCAATAAGGCCGAACTGCTCGCCGTCCTCGAGAGGCCGGAAATCCCGCTGCATACCAACGGCTCCGAGCGGGACATCCGCTGTCACGTCATCAAGCGCAAGATCAGCGGCGGTACCCACAGCGATGCCGGGCGCGACTGTCGCGACGCCTTCCTCGGCCTGATGCACACAGCCACCAAACTCGGCATCGCTTTCTGGGATTATCTCGGTGCACGGTTGCGGACCAGCCACTCACCGGTCGTTCCTTACCTCCCAGACCTCATCCGTTGCCGCGGACAACCCGTTTAACCTACTCGCCCGCGGTTTTGCCCCAGTTACCTATCCACAAGTCAAATCATTGAAAAAGTTGAATAATATCATGGTGGAGGGGGTTGGATTCGAACCAACGTAGGCGTGCGCCAACGGATTTACAGTCCGTCCCCTTTAGCCTCTCGGGCACCCCTCCGCGCGAATCGCGGCTCTAGGTCCAAACTGGGGGCATTGTCAACCAAGCCGCCACCCGCCCAGGGCAATCGGGTGAAGGAAGTTGACCTGAGCCCCGAAAACTCCTCCGGGCTGAGGTAGAGTCCGCGACCCTGATGGGGGACGGACGGATGAAGAAAAGCCGGTTCACCGAAGAGCAGATCATCGGCGTGCTGCGGGAGCAGGAGGCTGGAATGAAGGTGGCGGACGTGTGCCGCAAGCACGGCATTTCCGAGCCGACGTTCTACGCCTGGAAGGCGAAGTTTGGTGGCATGAGCATCTCGGATGCGAAGCGTCTGCGGCAGCTCGAGGGCAAGAATGCGAAGCTGAAGAAGCTGCTGGCGGAGGCAATGCTGGACAACGCGGTGCTGAAGGACATCACGTCAAGAAAGTGGTGACGCCCGCCGCTCGGCGAGCCGTGGTGACCGCTGCGCGCGATGCGCACGGGATCAGCGAGCGGCGGGCCTGTTCGGTCATCGGTGCGGATCGGAGCGCGATGCGCTACCGCCATCGGCGTGCGGATGACGCGGCGATACGGACGCGGCTGAAGGAGCTTGCAGCCGAACGTCGGCGATTTGGCTGGCGGCGGTTGAAGTTGCTGCTGGAACGGGAAGGGATTCGCATGAACCACAAGAAGCTGCGTCGGTTGTATACCGAGGAACGGCTGCAGGTGCGGCGCCGCGGTGGCCGCAAGCGAGCCTTGGGCACGCGGGCGCCGATGACGCTGCCGCAGGGACCCAACCAGCGCTGGTCGCTGGACTTTGCTTCGGACACGCTGACCGACGGGCGGCGGTTCCGCATTCTCGTGGTGGTGGATGACTTCACCCGTGAGTGCCTGTGCCTGGTTGCTGACACGTCACTGTCCGGTAGACGCGTTGCACGTGAACTGACCGCGATCATGACCCGTCGCGGTGCTCGTCCGCTGCTCTGCGTCAGCGACAATAGCCTGCCCCGGACTTGATCCGGGGGCACGGAGTTGACCAGCCATGCGATCCTGACCTGGTCTCAGGACAGCAAGGTCGGTTGGCACTACATCGCACCCGGCAAGCCGCAGCAGAACGCGTTTGCGGAAAGCTTCATCGGTAGGCTGCGCGATGAATGCCTGAACGAGACGCTGTTCACCTCGCTGCGGCAGGCACGCGCTGTGCTGGCGGCCTGGCAGCGCGACTACAATCCCGCTTCATCACACCCATCGTAAGTGGGGCAAAACCGCGGGCGAGTAGGTTAAACGGATTGTCCGCGGCAACGGATGAGGTCTGGGAGGTAAGGAACGACCGGTGAGTGGCTGGTCCGCAACCGTGCACCGAGATAATCCCAGAAAGCGATGCCGAGTTTGGTGGCTGTGTGCATCAGGCCGAGGAAGGCGTCGCGACAGTCGCGCCCGGCATCGCTGTGGGTACCGCCGCTGATCTTGCGCTTGATGACGTGACAGCGGATGTCCCGCTCGGAGCCGTTGGTATGCAGCGGGATTTCCGGCCTCTCGAGGACGGCGAGCAGTTCGGCCTTATTGGCGTGCAGCCGCAACAGCAGGCGATCGAGTGTGGCAAAACCAGTGCGGCGACAGAAGATGCGATCGAAGCGGGCGCGCATCTCGGCGCGGCGTCGGACTGTCGGCGCCGCGCAATAGGTCTTCAGATCGGCATAGAACCACCAGATGAGCCCGCGGACGCGCTGCTGTGCGTTGCGGTGCAGCTCGGTGAAGGTGTCGAGCTTATGCACCAATCGCTCTGCGTGGATCCAACACAGCGCATGTCGGCCAACGTCAAATTGACCGGCATCATCGCTGACGACGACGGTGTTGCGCAGGAAGCCGTGGGCATGAATGCTGCCCCATAGTGCGCCCTCGGTCGCGATCTGCACTGGGTCTGGAGTGACGTGCAGAGCACTGATGCCGAGGCGGTCGAGATGCGCCTGCCAGGCGAGCTGGTTGGCGAAGTGTGCCCGGGGCTGCGCCGCCAACTGGCTGATCACGGGACCGGCAAGCGAACGGCCACGCATGTAGCTCAAGGCCGCGTCATTGATCACGTAATCGGTGTGTCCGGCGCGCAGGAGATCGAGAAAGTTCAATCGGCTCTTGCTGGCCCGCGTGGCGAACCAGGTGAAGCGGTCGTTGCCAATCTGGGTGCAGAAGCCATTCTGTCTGGCGTGGCGCGCGCCGGTATCGTCCACCGTGATCCAGGCCGCCGTACGCAGGCCGGCCCGCAACACGTCGCGGTTTTCGGCAAGAAAGTCGTCCTGACCATCAATCAGCAGACGCATCACTTGGCGCTTCGAGATGCTGATCCCGACGGCGCGCAATTGCGCGGTTAGCCGCTCCACCGTCACTTGGCCTTGGTGGTGCTGCAACAATATGAAGCGGCGCAACTCCGCACCCCAATGACCTCTGACACCGGGCGGCAATGAAGCCACGATGGTGTGCCCCGCCGGCGTGACCCAGCGTTCGCGGCGATAGCGGATCAGCCGAGCGTTCAGCACCAGATCCCGCACCAGGAAATCCGCGTAGCCCTTGAACCGCGATCCAGCCGGTGCCGCAGCCTTCAGGGTCTGCTGCTCCACACTGACACGCGGGGCCGACTTGCCACGTCCACGACGCTTGCCGCGGTGCGCCGGCCTCGGCGTGGTTCCCTGCTCCATCCCGCTCGGCTTGATCGCCGGACGGCCCTTCAAGCCTTTCAGCCGCGCAATCTCGTCACGTTGCTCGGCGACCATCCGCTTGAGATCCGCCACCTCACCCAGCAGCTTCACCACAAGCTGCAGCAGTTCCGCATGCGACAGACCAGACAGCTCCGGTGGGGTGGTCACATCCAGGTTGAATCGAGTCGTCCCGTGTCGGCGCAACCATTTTCTCAGACACCGCCCACGATTTTGCCCCAGTTACCTCCTGGCCCCAAGGGGGCTTTCCTCCCGTCTGCCAACCAATCATTGCGACCACAGCGAAATAGTCAGGCACGGCCATTAACGTGGCCCTGCGTCGCTGCCCACTCCGCTTCAACCTTGATCCAGATCAATGCGCCGGTGGGTTGGTGGCAGTTATCAGGCCGTTCATCCTACCTTGGAAGACGAAAACATGACTGATGGCAGCTGTCCTGCGGAGCTTGGCGCAAAAATAGAGTCCAACATTCGGGCCTTGTTGGTTGGCGAGCCATTTCTCTACAAAACTCAGGACACCAAACAGGTCAAGCTGCGCCTCCACGAACTGGGAAGGAGTCTCGGGTTCACCGTGCTAGCATCCGGCTTTCCTGCGGATCGCACCAATTGGAAGGCAGGTCCAGAGTGGCTGTACGACATGGTATGGGTGGCCTACGAGACGGAGCCGACTACTCCGCCGCAGAAGATGGTTGTCCACTTTCTGACGCGTCAGGCGATGGTCATGGAGTGCGAGATGAGACAAGGCAGACCATCCAGAGAAGACAGGGATGTCGATGAGGACTTCCAGAAGCTAGTGCAGGCGAGAGCCGACGTTCGGGTTTGGATAACTCGCGTGGGCACGCGAGAAAGCGCCGAGGAGCATATCGAGAACTGTAAGAAGCAAATTAAAGCATTTCCTGACACGTTGCCCTGCGATCAATACCTGCTTGTCATTCTGGTTGGAGCACCACTGGGCGACTTCGTGGTGGAATCTTACCCCCATCTTTCGTCGAACGGCGCTAGACCAGATGTTCGCCTGAGATAGGGCGACCCGTCTCACAGTATGCGGGCTTACGAGGGTTGCGCCGGGATGTCCGGTGCCGAGCCTCATGCATAGGAGACGGGCCTTGAAGCAAGCTTATCACGTACATCGGGCTGGATGTGCACAAGGAGACGATAGCGGTGGCGCTCGCCAAGGCGGGCAAACGGAATGAAGTGCGTGAGTATGGCAAGATCGCGAACACGCCGGCTGCAGTGAAGGCGTTGGTTGCAAAGTTGGCACGCAATGGCCCCGAGTTGCGGTTCTGCTACGAAGCCGGACCTTGCGGTTACGGCATTCAGCGACAACTGACAGCCTCGAAGCACGACTGCATCGTAGTCGCTCCCTCGCTGCTTCCCCGCAGACCTGGCGAGCGGATCAAGACCGATCGGCGAGATGCAATCAACCTCGCCAAGCTGCATCGGGCTGGTGAACTGACGCCGGTGTGGGTTCCCGACGAGGCACATGAGGCGATCCGCGATTTGGTGCGGGCGCGTCTGGCCGCAGTGCGGACACTTCGTCAAGCCCGCCAGCAACTTTCCAGCTTCCTGTTGCGCCATGGTCATCACTACAACCGACCGGCCTGGACGCTGATGCACCGGCGATGGCTGGCCGGCCTGCGGTTCGAGCACGCGGTGCATCACGTCGTGCTCGAAGACTGCATTGCAGCGGTCGAGGCGGCGACGGCACGGCGCGACCGTCTGGAAGCCCACATCGCAGGGGCGCTGCCGGACTGGTCGCTCGCCATGGTGGTGCACGCGCTGCAGGCGCTGCGCGGCATGGCGCTGGTGGCAGCGGCAACGCTGGTTGCCGAACTCGGTGACATCACGCGCTTCGCCAATCCACGCCAGCTCATGGGGTATCTTGGCCTGGTGCCGTCCGAGCACTCCAGCGGCGGCACGCGACGCCAAGGCGGTATCACAAAGGCTGGCAACGGTGCAGCGCGGCGGATGCTCATCGAGGCTGCCTGGAGCTATCGGTTCCCGGCGAGGATCAGCCGCGAGCAGTTGCTGCGGCAGGAAGGTCTGGCCAAGCCGATCCGCGATACCGCGTGGAAGGCACAGGAACGACTGTGCCGGAGGTATCGCAAGCTTGCACGGGCAGGTAAGCCACCGACCGTGGTTACCACCGCGATCGCACGCGAGCTGGCAGGCTTCGTCTGGGCAATCGCCAGACAGGCGCAGCCCACCGACGCTTGATGTGCTGATGCGCGCTGAACACCAAGCAAGGAGATCACACCGCACAAACACGCATCCAAAGTTGGGCAAGGCTGGGGGCACGTCACGGTCTAGGAGAACCCTCGCATCCACTACCAGCCGGATCTCATCCGATGCTGGCCGCTAGACAGAGGAAGCTCCGCGACGCATCACCGGTCCGGCGGTAACCAATCCGCGCATCAGAGCATGATCAACCGTCGTTTCATGATCGTGCCTCCTGCCTTGCCCAGTGGCGGCCGCGCTGAACAGCTTGGAGGACAAGCAAGGAATATACGTGCCTGCAGCTTGAAATGGCGAACATGAGAGTGGACAAAATCCTACATTCGAGTCCGGCGAGGTTGGCGGACGACGGCCAGTTTGGCCCAGGTAGGGCGGCACCAAGTGTAAGATTCTATCCACTCTAGATGCGGCCAATCGTACGGAAATTTCGGAACATTGGATGGGATTGCTCCGAGGGCGCTCCTACCGAATGGTGAACACTTTCATTGCCTCGTCGCCGTGGTGGTTGATAACTTTTATTGCGATCCGCCCCGACTTCGGGCACGGGAACGGTCGGCTTTCGGTGCGATATAGCGTCGCCCAGGCTTCCTCATCGATTTCGGCGCGCAGCGCAGTCTTCAGCCGCTCGAATGGGTCCTTGCCACCGAGGAAATAAGCGTGGCGGACGAAAAAGCTGTCGCCATCGTAGTCGGTGTCGATGAACCAGCAGGCGATGTCCTGCTTCACGTCACCGGATGAGCGCACCTCGCCGCTGGTAGGGTCGAATATATCGACCCCGCGTATCTCCACGCGACACGTGCCATCCGCATCTGTCTGCAACGCGATGTCCGGCTCGCCGAACACGGTGAACAGGTTTCCGCCGCCGGCCTTGTAGCTGCCGCCGGTGTGCAGTTCCTGGTTCATACGTGCCTTCAACACAGTGAGCCGGCCCAAGGCCATCGTGCCCTCGCCCACATGCGGGTCGAAAGCGAAGCCGCAAATTACCAGCGTGTCGAACATATCGCGTGCCTCACGGGCGGCGTCGCGCACCATGTCGGTACCGACAGTACCGTATTCCGGGCCAATGACGATGGCTGCCCTTTTGCGCTTACCTTTCTCCTCGTATTCTCCCTCGGCAGAGATCAGCGCGCCGCCCGGCCAGGGCTTCAGCGTGGCGAAGCTCAAGCGCTCGTTCTTGCGTGTATTTTGGACCCCAGCGACGCGCAGATTGTCGAGGACAGTGACTGCGAAGTCGGTGGCTGCTTCGGGGATACGGAGTTCGCGGCGTGGCGGGAGAGCTTCGCCAGTTTCCCCCTCGATAGCGGCAATTATGGCCGCATCATCTTCGCCGGCGGGTAGGATACGATGCGGCGAAAGAGACTCCACTGTAAAGGGTCCGGATACGCGGACGGTATTGCGCTTGGTGTAGGGACGGTCGTGGAGATACTCCGTATCGGCATGGCGAGCGATAGCGGTATCTATGTCCTTCTGCTGTTCGCGTCGAGCTTGCCAAAAGGCTTCCTGCGCTGCATGGGCGCTATTCGGGGCCTTTGCAGGCAGGATTTTGGGGATCTGCCATTCTTCAAATTGCTGGCCCAAAGTCCGATTGAGCGATGTGCGTGCTTCGTCCAACACCGGCTGCCACTTAGCGTGGATATTGTCAATTTCAGCGTTGTTAGCAATCGACTTGAGCATGACATGGGGCACGCGCTCAAGAACGAACCCTTGGCGAATGTCGTTGGTGAACAGTCCTTCAGCGGGTCCGTGCCCAGTCAATTCAGCTTCTCTTTGAGAACCTAGCCTGGATTTCTCAAACGCGGCCGACATTTATTCTGTGAACGAGGCTGTCAGCGGTTGCTTTCAGCATGCGAAGGCCGCCACCCGGGCCTATGGGGGTATTTTTCATTTGTCTCGCGCAATGCGAGTCCGGAGGTTATGTCTTTCCCGCCATGCGGGTGGGAGAAGGCATGTGTCGTGTTAACCCGTCTTCGCGGATTCGCGGGTTTTTCGGTTCGGCACCCGTTGCCGATCAATGAGTTGGCCGGAAAGGTCTGCACTACAGCAGGTGGCGAGTGACGGAGCCGGTGGCGATGCGGGGTGATGGCTGTGGTGGCAATTGGAGCCTGAGCTGCTGGATCAGGAGCCTGAGTTCCGGCTCCGGCTGGGTGTAGCGGGTCAGCAGCAGCTCCCGCCCGTCGGTCGTCGGCAGATGAACATCGATCATCTGGACGGCGGCAAACTTTTCGAGAGCGCTCCGCGCAGTCAGTCCTGGCGCCAACGCATGCAGGCGACGCTGCAGCGTGATCTGCAGACAGTAGGCCAGGAACGCTATGAAAATATGAGCTTCAATTCTGCGCTCTTCCTGATGGAAGACCGGGCGGATCGCCAGATCGCCTTTCAGATTCTTGAATGCCTCTTCGACGGCAACGAGCTGGGTATAGTATTGCCACAGCAGCGCGGGATCGTTCTCGGTGAGGTTGGTCCGCAGCAGATAGCGTCCTTCGCGCCGCCGGATCCGCCGCAGCTTCTGGCGGTTGAGGGTGTAGACGAACATGGAGCTTTCCTTGTCCATCTCGATATCGACCAGGCGCCATGCGGTGGGAGCGCGGGACCGTGCCGCGCCCAGCTTCATCAGCATCTCCTCACGCGGGATTTCCATTGCGGCCAACTCCCGCAGCCGCTTCCACAGCCACTTCAGTTGGCGACTGCGCATCGCGCGTTCCTTGCTGGCGCGATCGACGCTCTCTGCGTACACATAAAGTTCGTCGTCCTCGGCCAGTAGTTTGACCTGGACACCCGCGCGGGCCTTCTGCCAAGGCTTGGTCAGGAGTTGCTTCTCCAAACGCGACAGACGCCCTTTCGGCGTTCCCACCAGATACTGCACCGGCGGATCGCTGCCGCGCATCTCCGCCAGCACCGCTTCGGTCGGAATGCCGCGATCCATCACCCAGACGCGCCGCGCGCGGCCGTACTGCCGCTCGATCCTGGCCAGGAACATCCGCAGCGTCGTGCAATCCGCCGTGTTGCCGGGCAGCACCTCGTAGGCCAAGGGCAGACCGTCCGTGGTGACCACCAGTGCGATCACCACCTGCGGGCAGTCCGGCCGCTTGTCGCGGCTGTAACCATGGCGACGCTTGTCGCCTTCCGCCACCTCCGAAGCGTTGATCTCGAAGTACGTGCTGGTCAGATCGTAGAGCAGCACATCGAAATTCGCACCGAACAGGTCGCGCCAACGCGCCATGAGATGTGAAAACAAATCCGCTTTGTGCCGCAACAGAAGGTCATGGCAGGCGTAAAGCTTGTGCGCCTCTGCCAATCCGAAGTCGGCCTCCAGCAGGTCGGCCATGGCACTCTTGCCGAACCAATCGCGATGCAGCTTCCACTCGCTGCCCGGCGCGATCAGCCGGTACGAGACCAGCACCTGCAGGACCTGATCCCATTGCGTGCCTTTGCGGCTCGGGGGAAGCCGGTCGGCCCAGAACCGGTCGAGTTCCAACTCCCGCCACAACTGCCCGGCGAGCCAACAGGCGCCCCATTGGCGCGGCCGGCATAGCCGCATGTCCGACAGGCGAAGTTGGACGACCGACGTGTCGGGCGCGATGCCGGCGCAGCGATCTTCGGGGAACAGCGCGAGTGTCCGCGGATGTCCCGCGTCGTCATCGAGTACCTCGATGGCCTTGCGCCACACCGCAGCCTGCGAGGAATTGATCTCCCCCAAGTACAGAACGTGACGCTGCACGACTCGGCCACCTGCAACTCGCTTGTTCTCGACCACACTCCAATAGTCGTGCGTCTTGCCGTCTTTCTTGCGTGGGGTCTTTCGCAGAAACATGACCCAACGAATTTAGCGGTGGGAATCTGCGCCTGGGAATAGGGTAGGTCTTCACTACAGCCGATTTCCGCCATTCTCAAACAATACTCTCCACAGATATCAAATACTTATCAAAGGCTGCGAGGCTGAAATCGGTGCATCAGAGAGGCAAATCCGCGAAGACGGGCTAGAGGAGGTGCTGCTTCTGTGCCTGCTGGCGGTTCTGGCGGGGGCGGAATGCTTCACCGAGATCGCTCGGTTCGGCGACCGAAAGCTCGCGTTTCTGCGTCGCTTTCGCCCGTTCCGTGACGGCACACCGTCACACGATCATCTTGGCGACATCCTCGCCACGCTGGATGCCGAGGCGTTCCAGCGCTGCTTTGTCGACTGGGTCGCGTCGCTGACCGGGACCGCGGCGGAGGTCATTGCCATCGATGGCAAGACCTCGCGCAGCTCCGGTCAGAAGGGCGGTAAGGAGGCCATCCACATGGTCTCGGCCTTTGCCGCCCGCCAGCGCCTCGTGCTCGGGCAGATCAAGGTGGCGGACAAGTCCAACGAGATTGTCGCCATCCCCAAACTGCTGGACATGCTGGCGATCGAGGGCGCGATCGTGACCATTGATGCCATGGGATGTCAGCGCGAGATTGCCCAGAAGATCGTCGACAAGCGGGCCGATTATGTCCTCGCCCTGAAGGGCAACCAAGGTACCGTGCGGGAGGATGTCGAACTGTTCGTGACTGAGCAGAAGGCCCGGAACTTCGCCGATGCCAAGGTGACCCGCCATCGCACGGTCGATGGCGATCATGGTCGCATTGAGACCAGAACCACCACTGCCATTCACGATATCGCCTGGCTCCAGCAACGACATGCCTGGCCCGGCTTGAACGGTGTGGTCATGGTCGAAAGCCTCCGGGAAATGTCCGGTGCAGGCATGGGCACCCCAAAGGTTGAGCACGAGACACGCTTCTACATCACTTCGCTGGTTGGCTCGGCTCAACTCCTGGGGCCGATCGTGCGCAGCCATTGGGCGGTGGAGAACAGCCTCCATTGGGTCTTGGATATGACCTTCCGGGACGATGAGTGCCGCGTCCGAACCCAGCATGCCCCAGCAAACTTCATCACCGTCAAGCACATGGCGCACAACTTGATCCGCAGGGCACGAGGGCAAGAACTCGCTGCGTCTCAGGCGAAAAGTCGCCGCCTGGGACGACGACTTCCTCGCAAGCCTACTGTTCAGTTGATTCCTTCACCCGATTCCCCTGCTCTCGCCACACCGCCTTCATGACCAACCTGGCCGCCCTCTCCATCGTCACCTACCGCACTGTCGAGATGCACACCGGCGGCGAGCCGGTGCGTCTCGTCCTCGAAGGCTTCCCGGAGCCAAGCGGCGCCAGCGTCCCGGAAAAGCGCCATGACGCCGCCGCGCGCCTCGACCTCCATCGCCGCCGCCTCATGCTGGAACCGCGCGGCCATGCCGAGATGTATGGCGCGCTCGTCGTCCCCGCCGCCCCGCCCGCTTCGTTGTGATCCGCGCCCGCGGCGAGGTCCGGCACCCGACCGAACCAGACCTTTCATTTCTCTACGGCGTCATCCTGACCGATGACACGCCGCCCGCCTCGCCGTGTGCCAGCCGCCATTTCTACATGTTCGGCGAGGGGCAGATCGACCGCAGCGCCACCGGCAGCGGCGTCACCGCGCGTATGGCGGTCGATGCGGCGCGAGGCCTGATCTCGCCCGGCGCAACCCGCGCATTCGCCGGCGCCTCAGGCGTGCCGTTCCACGCCGAGTTGCTGGACGCGCAGCAGCTTGGCCCGCATCGCGCCTGGCGCGTGCGCGTCGCCGGCACCGCCGCGTTCAGCGGCACCGCGACGTGGATCGTCGACGACGCAGACGCCTTGCGCGATGGCTTTTCCATCGAAGACCAATCACCACTGTCATCGCTATAACGGAGACCCACGCATGCTGCCGTCGCAACGCGCGCTGTTCGATATCCCCGCGGACGTCTGCTACCTGAACGCCGCCGCCGTCGGCCCGCTCCCCCGCGCGGTGAAGGCGGCCGGCGAGTTCGGCGTCGCGCGCAAGGCGCAACCCTGGGCGATCGAGCCAGGCAACGCGCAGCGCCAGTTCGAGCGCGCCCGCGCCGCCGCCGCGCGGCTGATCAACGCCGATATGGACGATGTCGCGTTGATCTCCTCGGTGAGCTACGGCATCGCCACCGCCGGCAAGGTGCTGACCGTTCCGCGCGGCAGTCGCGTGCTGCTGCTACAGGATGACCACTCGTCTCCAGTGCTGGAGTGGCCCGGCCGCGCCGAAGCGCAGGGCTTCATCGTGGAGATCGTGCCGCGCCCGGCCGACGGCGACGGGACCGCGGCACTGCTCGTCGCGATCGAACGACAGGGAGCGCCGCCGGTGGGGCTGGCGTCGATCTCGTCCGTGCACTGGGCGGATGGTGGCGCGGTTGATCTCGACCGGATCGCCGTCGCGCTGAAGAAACACGACGCGCGCTTCGTCACTGACGCGACCCACGGCGTCGGTGTCATGCACGTCGACGTGCGCGCGCTGGATCCCGACTTCCTGGTGTTTCCGGCCTATAAGTGGGTACTCGGCCCGTACGGCCGCGCGTTCCTCTACGTCGCCAAACGCTGGCAGAACGGCACATCGATAGAACAAGCCGCCTCGCAGCGGCGCTCGCTCAGTTCAGAACGCGCACCCCACCTGCGCGACACGGGTTATGTCGCGAATGCACGACGCTACGACATGGGCGAGCGCGATCATTACATCTCGTTGGAGATGGCCTCGATCGGCATGGAGATGGTCGCCGACTGGGGGAGCGATGCCGTCATCGAGCGGCTGCGCATGCTGACTGATTGCCTCGCGGATGGTCTGCGCAACACGGGCGTTCTGGTGTCGGAAGCCCGCGTGCGCGCCCCGCATATTCTTTCACTGCGGTTTCCCGCAGGCATGCCCGACGACATGATCAGGCGTATGGAGGCCGAAAAGGTGTTCGTCAGCCCCCGTCTCGGCCTGATGCGCATCAGCCCCCACGTTTACAATGACGAAGCGGACATCGATCAATTCGTCAGCGTGCTCCGGCAAGCGGCGGCATAGCGGGCCGCCTCCGTTCCATGTCTGTATATTGCCCGGAGGATACCGACCATAGCGATTGTCGGCGCCAGCGAGACGATCCGGCGGCCCTCGCGTTGCTTCAGATAGATCGAGTTCAGCCATAGATGCGGCCACTCGTCCGCCCGCGGACGGTTGGCCGCGCTTACTTATTCCCGAAACGGCCACGGAGTTGTACTCAGCAACGGTGATAAGCGGCCAGCGAAGCCGCCTGGGCCGCAGCATTGTTCTGGTCCGCCGCAAAGTTGACGGTTCACCTGTCTGATTACTGACACAACGCAGGGGCGCGTGACGACCGACAGCAGAACGCTGGCCGAGGCCGAGCGCATCCACCACGCCTGGAACGACGCCCCGGCGGCTCGGAATGTCGAAGCCACCACGGCGCCGTGTGCTGAGGACGCCACCATCGAAAGCCCACTGGTTCGCTACCTTCTCGGCAGCGATGCAAGGGACACGCGGCCATCCGCGCGTTCAAACAAGCACCAGCCCGAGGAACAGCGCACGCACCCCAATCCCCTATTGACGGATGGACACTCCGATGATGTGGGGTACCCGCGCGGCACTGGCGCTTTTTCTAATTCGGAATAAAGGCCAAATCCTCTATCCGGCTGGGATTGCCCCACTCGGCGATGTATCTTTCGACATTGTCAACTCTACTGCGCCCGTACTCTGTCCTTCCGAGCATCTCAATCCTGTAATTGAAATTCTTTATCCAGTACAGGAAGTCTTTGCCTTGTATTCCAGAAACACCCATGCTGAATTCTGCAAGTATTATCGGACAATTCCTGCTAATAGTCTCTATCCCTCCAGAGAGGGCGAGGTATTCGGCGCCCTCAATGTCGGCCTTTATCAAATTGACTGGACCATGGACGACGTTATCCAGGCGGTCGGACGGAACCACGACGCAATTCGGGTCCGTGAGTGTTTCGGACGTGCTTGGCAGAAGCGTCCCGTTGCTGCCGATTGCCGGAGTGAAGAATGCAACCCCCCGCATGTTCGACAAGGCGATGGGGTGAAGCTCGATATTGTCGAACCCGTTCACCTCTTTGCTCAGCAGAAGCAAACGGCAGTTTTCAGTATTGGGTTCAAACGAAATAACCCGGCCGTTGCCGCCGACGATTGATGAAAACAGCATAGAGAAGAAGCCAATATTTGCTCCGATATCCGCCGCTGTCATTCCGGGCTTCAGATTCCCATGCACGAACTCTGTCAGATGAGGTTCATAGTGCTGCTCATTGATGATGCCTGAGCTTACTGCGTGGTCCATGCGATCACACACCAGTTTGAACCCACTGAGCTGCACCGTACGCAGGTCATTCGGCCCGAAACGAATAGCGACAGGTGTGTGATAGGATTGATGGTCGAAAATGGAGATGACCAAACGCAAGGTATCCCGGCGACCACTGACCGGAACGGCTGTGCGAAATGAGCTGAGCATTCCGGCTGCCTCGGGTGTCGGCTCTCGCCCGTAGGCCGTACAAAAAGCTTCGATACCTTGTTCTACACTGGAACGGCCTTCCATCTGCGCCTCGGGCCGAGCAGGCGTCGGCTGTAGTGGCCGCCATCAACTCCGCAGAGATTTGAACATCCGTTATCTCCAGGTCCCTGCCATGCCAGCAAGCAGAAACTCGCGCTTCGGTTATGCCATGACATGCGCCATGCGGCCACTGCGGCGGTGTATCGCTCTTGGTCACAGCGTTTTGCTGCATTGGAGCGATCCAGATCGACCTTCGCAGCGTCAGCCTCTTTGCCGATCAACGCCTGCTGTGCCGCCTCCAGTTTCCGCTGCTGCTACGGTAAAGTGGAAGCAGCGCGTCCATGCGTCGTCGATGCAGTATCCCGCTGCGGAGATCCGCCAGCGCTCCCCCACCGCCCAAACAGCTCGCGCTCGCGCATCAAGCCAGCGACCTATCCCGTCACCATCCGCCCCGCGCCCTCGATCACCTCGTCCCAGTCGTCGACCTCGCGGTTCACCGGCGCGATGAGCAGATGTTGCACGCCGACGGCCTCGTATGCCGCGATCCGGTCGCGCAGCTCCCCTTGATCCTTGCCGTTCCACTGCGTCCTCATCGAGATGGTGAAGTCCGAACCTGGCCGCGCCGCGCGCAGGCGCTGCACGATCGGTGCGGCTTCCTCGGGCGTCTCGCGCGAGCCGTGCCAGCCATCGGCAATGCGTTCGGTGCGCTTCAGGGCCGCATCGGAGCTGCCGCCGATCCACAACGGAATGCGACTGATCGGCAGCGGCAGCATCGTCATGTCCTCGATCTTCGCCGGGATGTATGTGGTCTCGAACGTCACCGGGTCCTGCGTCCACACCGCACGCATCATTGCGATGCCCTCGTCCATCCGCCGCCCGCGCTCCTTGAACGGCATGCCGAGGGCGGCGAACTCCGGCTCCAGCCAGCCGACGCCGGCACCCAGGATCAGCCGTCCGCCCGACAGGTTGTGCAAACTCGCCAGCTCCTTCGCAAGCGGCAACGGATGGCGCATCGGCAGCACCAGCACGGTGGTGCCGAGGCGCACGCGTTCGGTCACCGCGGCGACATAACTCAGCGTCACCACCGGATCGTAGAACAACGGCGAGCGCGGGAATTCGCGGCGCGGCACGATGATGTGCTCGCTGACCCAGACATCGGCGAACCCCAGCGCCTCGGCGCGTATCGCATGGCGCCGGATCAGCGCCGGCGTCGCCTGCTCGCCGGCGTGCGGCAGATGGATGCCAAGCTGCATGATGTTGTCCCCTCCGATCGTGCGCCGCAGAATGCGCCGAATGGCAACAGGAGGAAACCGGACATGACATCGCGATGGGAGCAGGCGGCGCCGATCCGCTATCCGGATCCCGATATCGTCTCGCTCGATCCACGCTTCGAGCGCATCGCACTCGGCCACGCGGCGATCGAGCGCATTGCCTGCGATTGCCGCTTCACCGAAGGCCCGGTGTGGTTCGGCGACACACGACAGCTGCTGTTCAGCGACATTCCGAACGACCGCATCATGCGCTGGGACGAGGAGACCGGAGCAGTCAGCGTGTTCCGCAAGCCGTCGCATTATGCCAACGGCAATACGCGGGATCGGCAGGGACGGCTCATCACCTGCGAGATGGGCAGCCAGCGCCTGACGCGCACTGAGTATGACGGCACGATCACCGTGCTGGCGGAGCGCTTCGACGGCAAGCGACTGACCGGGCCGAACGACGTGGTGGTGAGGTCGGACGGCTCGGTCTGGTTCAGCGACAACGGTGCCGGCATCCGCGGCAACTACCTGGGGCATAAGGGCACGCCAGAGTTGCCGTATCGCGTGTATCGCATCGACGGCAGGACTGGCGAGCTGACGGTGGCAATCGATGACATGGCGCGGCCGAACGGTCTGGCGTTCTCGCCGGATGAAATCGCGGCTGTACGTTGTCGATACGCCGGCGGAGCCGAAGACCACGCACGTCTACGACATTGTCGATGGCACCAAGGCGGTGAACGGCCGTGTGTTCTTCGACACCAAGGGCTACGCCGACGGCATCCGCTGCGACACCGAAGGCAATGTCTGGTGCGGCTTCTCAGGTGGCGAGGGCGAGGATGGCGTCGCGGTGTTTGCGCCCGACGGCAAGCTGATCGGCCGCATCCTGCTGCCGGAGCGCTGTGCCAACGTCTGCTTTGGCGGGGGGAAGCGGAACCGGCTGTTCATGGCGGCGAGCCAGTCGGTGTATGCGCTGTACGTTGAGGCGCAGGGGGCGCCGGGCGGGTAGCGGCATACCTGCGGGCGTCAAGTTTTTAACACGGAGGACGAAGGGAGGGCCACTGAGGGCCACGGAGGCAGGGTGAACAGCGCTTGGCGCGAAGCGCTTTATCCTTCTCCGTGGCTCTCTGTGGCCCTCCCTTCGTCCTCCGTGTTGAATACTTCGCAGTGCTTCCCAGGAACACCGGCGTCGCGAGGAGTGGCGCTGCGGGAGCCGCAGGCCGGTCGCTATCAGCGTGCATTGTGATACTGCGCGCCAGACGGTTGCCGGCGCAGCGACTCATGGCGCTTAGCCTTCTGCGACCAAGCGACCGACGCCTTCGATGATGCCGTCCCAGTTGTCGATCTCGGCCGATCGCAGCAGGTCCGATGCTACCATGATGTGCTGCACACCGGCCGCCTCATACGCGGCGATGCGCTCGCGCAGTTCGCCCAGGTCGCGGCCGTCCCAGTTCACGCGCATCGAGACGGTGAAGTCCGCGCCTGGCCGTTCTGCGCGCAGGCGCCGCACGATCGCCGCGGTCTGCTCCGGTGTTTCGCGCGAGCCGTGCCAGCCGTCGGCGATGCGGATCGTGCGCTTCAGCGCGGCGTCGGAGCTGCCGCCGATCCACAGCGGGATCGGCGTGATCGGCAGCGGCGTCATGGTCATGTCGGCGATTTCGGCCGGGATGTATCGGGTGCGGAAGGTCACCGGGTCCTGGTTCCACACGGCGCGCATCAGCGCGATGCCTTCGTCCATGCGACGGCCGCGCTCGTGGAATGGGGCGCCGAGCGCGGCGAACTCGGGGGCGAGCCAGCCGACGCCGGCGCCAAGGATGAGGCGGCCGTTGGAGAGGTTCTGCAGCGTCGCCAGTTCCTTCGCCAGAGGGATCGGGTGTCGCATTGGCAGCACCAGCACGGAGGTGCCGAGACGCACGCGCTCGGTGATCGCGGCGACCCAGGTGAGGGTAAGGACCGGCTCGTAGAACGGGAGCGGGCGGGGAAACTGGGTGCGGGGGAGGATGATGTGCTCGCTGACCCATATGTCGGCGAACCCCAGCGCCTCGGCCTGGATGGCGAAGCGGCGGATTAGCGCGGGTGTGGCGCGGTCGCCGGCGTGGGGGAGGTGGATGCCGAAGTGCATGGGGGGTGTCCTTCTGGTCATGGCCGCCTAGCCGGCTCCCTTGAGCCAAAGTACTATACGATAAATCGCCACCAACACGCCTGCGACACCGGCGACACTGGCAACGAGGGCAGTGCTCTTCGCCGTTCTACTTTCCAAGAGACGGTCTATCCGACGCCCCCGTTCTTCGTCGCGGTCCTAAGTCTTCCCTGCTGTGCGAGCACGACGACGTGTCGGAAACCTTCGCGAGCGTTTAGGCATTCATGCGGATAAAGTCCTTATTCTTGAATGCTTCTGCCTCTTGCTGGGGGAGCGGACCATTCTGCTGGGCCAAGTTTATCATCCTTGATCCGGAACATTCTCACGGCTATACTTCGCCTGAGAATGGCACTCAGATCTAGCCTGTTGTCGAAGGGAAGCCGGGATGGATCGGGATTTCCGAGATATCGCGACCGATGCTCCAGATGCTCAAATCCATATGTTAGGTTCTGCATCCGCTGGTGGATCCAGTATTTGTCCGGCCCTTCACGCACGAACTCAAAGAAGCGGAGCAGCATCTCCTTCTCTCATCTTTGAACCTTCCAAATCGCTTCGGCAGAACCCTGCGCGCTTCAGTCTTACTCGATAGTTTGGCCACTCGTGCCCCGAGTTGCCTCGCCGTCGGGATCGCGTCCGCGGCCATCTGGGGACGATTGGCAATCGCTGTGTTTTGCGTGCGATCGAGGAAGGCTCGCAGCTCCGCGTTAAACTTTGGCTGGTCCTTCGCCAGCCGAGCCAATTCACGTTGCGCACCGCGACGTCACTTCACAACCTCGTCCGTGTGTTAACGATCCGGCGACTGCATCGGGGCCTGCCACTAAACTTCGTTCAGGTCAATTTGAGGCTCCTTCACAGGCATTCATCAAATTGGCTGGCAGAACCCGTGCGCCGCGACTATATGTTGCGGCGCAAGTTGAAAGGATCACTCCATTGGCTCGAAAGCGTAATTTTGCCCGCTACCTCCGTGAGGCCCGGATCAAGCGTCAGCTGTCGGTTGCGGAAGTTGCCGAACAGGTCGGCGTGAGCACAGCAAGCATCTATTTTTGGGAAAACGATCACGTTAGACCACGAGATGCAAATTTGAACGCGCTTTGCAAGGTATTGAAGCTCCCGATCAAGGCGACGCGGGAGATGGCGGCAGCTTAAGTTGCCGTCCGCCGTGCAAAATGGGGACACCGGGTAGCTCGCGACGTTTGGTGAGTTGATACGTCGTTGCAGGGACGGGATGGCCGCCGCCGCCGCCGGGTCAGCGTAATCCGCCGCGCTCGGCGGTGCCGGTGCCCGATCCGGAGCGGAAGCGCATCATTCTGCGCGGCGACGTGCCGAGCCCGGTGCAGGTGCCGGCAGGGGCAACTTCGATCCGTTCCGATTGCGCAGCCGGTGTGTCGTGAAAGAGCGGCCTCCATCGCAGCGCCTGGGGATGGGCGTCCGTGGCGTGCCGTTTCGCCGGACGCGGCCTAGGGCAGCCAGGGGGCCCAGCCGTCGCGCACTGGATGGTCCGGCGGCAGCGGCAGTTCGACAGCCGTGTTGGTGGCCGAGCTGTAGTAGATCGCGGAGGCGAGTTCGAGAGAACGATGGGCGTCGCGTAGGGTCAGCGGCCAGGCGGCGGTGCCATCCAGCGCCGGGTGCAAAGCTTGGAACAGGCCGGTGTAGTTTTCCGAGCCTGGCGCGAAACTCTGCAAGGCCGCGTCGATGTCGGCTTGACTGCCTGTCCCGCGAGGGACGAAGCGCCAGTCTCCTTCGGCCGGGCGATAAGGCGGCACGCCGGGGCTCTCCGCTGTCAGGTTCGCGAAGCAGAAGCGGAACTGGCTCAACTCATCCGCGGCGCCGAGCGTCACGGATGACGTGACCAGGGCGCCGGACGCCATCTCCAGACAAATCGCCGCGCAATCGTCGGTCTCGATCGGGTTGACCAGGGTGGCGAGCTTGGCGAACACCCTGTGCACCGGGCCCATCGTGAAGGTCAGCAAGTCATGCGCGTGGATCGCGTGGCTAAGGATCGCGCCGCCCAGTTCGGTTGCCTTCCGACCGCGCCATGGCACATCGTAGTAGGGTGGCAGGCGATTCCAGTGGGTCTCGATGCTCGCCACGAGGGGCCTGCCGGTGAGCCCCGCGGCCATCAGGCGGCGCAGGCGCGCCAGCCCATTGCCGTAGCGGTATTGATAGATCGGCACCACTGCGCGTTCAACACTCTCGGCGGCGCGCTGGATGCGCTCGACATCGCGCAGCGAGCCGACCAGCGGCTTTTCGCACAGCACGTGCTTGCCGGCGTGCAAGGCCTGCTCGATGGTCGTCAGATGCAGGTGCGGCGGCAGGCAGATATCGATCAGGTCGACGTCTTTGCGCGCGAGCACCCCGGCATAGGAAGTCTCTACCGCCGCCCCCGCCGTCGCTGCGAGCTTCGCCGCTCGCGCGGCGTCCAGATCGCAGATAACCGCGACCTCATAAAGTGCAGCGTTTGCGCGGTAGGCTTCGACATGCGTTGCACCGATGCCGGCGCCGATCACAGCAACACGGAACTGCCGGCTCATCGCAGATTCCCCAGCCGCGTCGCCATGGCCTCGGCCTTCAGCGCGAGCTCCATGACCTTGAAGCAGTGCGCCTGCGGCATCGCGCGCTCAGTGCGATCGAGCACGTCGGCGATCAGGTTCGCGGCGTAGGGCAGATCGGCGTCGCTGCAGTCGATGTGGCGCGTCGCCTGCTTATCGACCAGGAACAGATGATCGGTGCCCGGCCGGCCGGCGATGTCAATGTACTTGCGGAGCTCGATGTAGCCGTCGGTGCCGAGGATGGTCAGCCGGCCATCGCCCCAGTTCGCGAGTCCGTCCGGCGTGTACCAATCGACGCGGATGTATCCCTGGGCGTGGTCACTGCGCAGCAGCATCTCACCGAAATCCTCCAGACCCGGGTCGGCCGGATTGGCGAAGTTTCCGACCGTCGAAGTAACGATCGCGGCGTCGGTTGACCCGGTGAAGGTGAGGAACTGCTCGACCTGATGGCTCGCGATGTCGCATAGCACGCCGCCGTACTTGTCGCGCTGGAAGAACCAGTCGGGCCGCAGGTGCCGGTTCAGCCGATGCGGTCCGAGACCGACGGTCTGCACCACACGGCCGATCGCGCCCGCATTCACCAGCTCGATCGCACGGGTGACGGCGGGGACCTCGAACCGTTCGGAGTAGTTCACCGACCAGATGCGGCCGGTCTCGGCAACCGTACGCCGCAGTTCCGTGAGCTGTTCCGCGGTGGTGCAGCCAGGCTTGTCCGACATCACGTCCTTGCCGTGTCGCATTGCCTCGATGGCGATGGCGGCCCGGTCGCAATTGATCGCGGCGGTGAGGATCAACTTCACTGTCGGGTCTTCCAACAGGCGGCGCTTGTCGGTGACGCGCGGTATATGCGGATAGCGCTCGATGAAGCCGGCGAGTGGCTGTGGCTCGCCATCGGTCCAGTAGCCTGCGCATGTGCAGCCATGCTCGAGCAGGCGACCGACCATTTCGTAGATATGGCGATGGTCGAGGCCAATCGCGGCGAACTTGAATGAGCGTGGGTGGGACTCGGTCATGACGCGCTACGTGTCGGCAGGGGCAAACCGTTGAGCGTGGCGGCGGACTTGCTCGTTGTAGTTGGCGCGATAGCGGTCGCTGACCTGCTGGTGCACCGCGAGCGCTGCGGCGTCGCGTTCGGCCGTTGGCGGGTCGATCAGGTCGAAGTGGCCGTAGGTGTCCTCGCCGCGCACCAGCATCGCACAGCAGCGGACCGGCCCATCGACGCGGACGTGCGTGGGAGTGTAGTTCAGCCCGATGCCGACGCGGCGATGCGACGCGTTGTTCGGCGCCGAGCGATGCACCGCGAACTCGTGGTGCAGCGAGAAGGAGCCGGCGGGCAGCGCCATCGCTGTCGGGTTCGACTGGTCGAAGTCATCCATGATGGTCTGGCCGGCGCGGTTGATGCTGTTCGCCAGGCCGAGGGCGGCGTGATGATACTCGCGGGCGGCGCCGCGGCTGGACAGTTGCTCCATGCAGCCCGCCTCGCGGGTTGCGTCGGTCAGCGCGACCCAGGCGCACACCTGCTCCCTCGGCTCCAGGCCGAAATAGGCGCCGTCCTGGTGCCAGGCGGCGTAGGTCGGCGAATGCGGCTCCTTGATGAAGAACGTGCTGGTCCAGACCAGGATGTTGGGGCCGATCACGTCCTCGATGGCGTCGAGGATGCGGGGATGCCGGATCAGGTCATTGAACCAAGGCGAGTGAGCATAGGCATGGGAACGCCATTTCACGTCAGCCTCGGCGACAGGAGACCCGAGGTCGGACTCCAGCCGGTGCAGGCCGGCGAGGCAGGTCGACACTTCATCTGGCGTGAGCGCGGGGATGGGAAAGAGGAAGCCGTCGTAATGGAATGAGTCCACCTGGGCCTTGGTCAGTGCTTTCATAGAGCTCCTCCGTCGTCTGGTCAGAGCATCACGTTATCAGGGGACTGGCAACGGGACTGGAGGATGGAGGTGGTCATGACGGGAGCTGAATTTCTTGCCGCCCGGCGATTGGAGCCGACGGTCGCGGAACTGCGCGGCCAGTTCGACCAGGACCGTCAGCTGCCGAGAAGACTGGTCGAGGAACTGCACGCGGCGAACCTGTTCCGCATGTGGCTGCCGCGCGCGATTGGTGGCGCCGAGTTGCCGCCGCTGCCGTTCCTCGAAGTGATCGAGGAGTTGTCGCGCCAGGACGGCTCGGTGGGATGGTGCACGGTGATCCCCGCGGGCTATGCCCGTCTGGCCGGCGCGCTGGACGAGGCTGTCGCGCGCGAGATCTTCGGGACCGGCATGGGCGTGTTGGTCGGAACATTGAACCCGACAGGCAAGGCGATGGCCGCGCCGGGCGGCTACCGGGTGACCGGGCGCTGGGGCTACGGCAGCTTCATCGGCTACGGCGACTGGGTACTCGGCAACTGCATCACCGAGGACGGCAACTTCCGGCTGTGCCTGTTCCCGCGCGCCGAAGTGGAGGTATTCGACGTCTGGCATGTCGGTGGGCTGCGAGCGACCGGCAGCAACGACTACCAGGTGACAGATCTGTTAGTGCCGGAGCAGCACACGATTCCGCTGGTGGATTTCCAGCCGCCGCCGCGCCGATCGGGACCGCTCTATTCGGTGCCGATGACCAGCACGTTCGTCAGTTGCGTCGCCACGGTCACGCTGGGCATCGCGCGGGCCGCGCTCAACTCGCTGGTGGAGATCGGCGCTGACAAGAAGACGGCCGGCCAGCCGACGGTGCTGCACGACAAGCCGCTTGCGCAGGCCGACCTGGCGCGGGCCGAGGCGATACTGGGGGCGGGGCGGGCGTACCTGTTCAGCGAGCTGGGAAAGATGTGGGAGGACACCGTGGCGGACCGTCCGATCACGATACGCGCCCGGGCGGCGGTGAAGCTCGCGGCATGTCATGCGGCGCAGTGCGCGATCCAGGCGGTGGATCTGGCCTATCAGTCGGCGGGTGGCGTGTCGGTGTTTCAGGGCAGCCGGCTGGAGCGATGCTTTCGCGACGTGCACGTCGCCGGGCAGCATGTCGCGTTGAGCATGCAGGCCAGCCTGGAGCCGGTGGGACGCGTGCTGTACGGCCTGCCGCCGGGGGCGGCGCGGTTCTGAGCTTACCGCGTCTCGGTCACGCCACGGTCAGCTCTGCGACCATCTGCTTGCCTTTGGTCTCTGGGCTGCACAGCAGGGCGGCGATGAAGCTGACCAAGCCCACCAAGGTGCCGATGAGCATCGGAATGGCGAACCCCATGTGCCACGTGGTCGCCGCGTACGCCATGATCGGTCCCATCAGACCGCCGAAGATGGCGCCCTGGTGATAGCAGAAGCCGCTCGCTGTCGCGCGTACCTCAGTCGGGAAGCGCTCGGTCATGTAGCTTGCATTCTGGCCGTAGATACCGCCGGCGCCGAAGCATCCTTGCAGGGCGAAGAAGATCACGATCATGGTGTAGTCGTTGGTCAACAGGTAAAGCGGCGTGACCGGGATCGCGAGAATTGCCGGCAGGATCATCGCCCAGCGGCGTCCAAGCACGTCCGCTACTCGGCCCCAGCAGCAGCACGAGATGAAGAACAGCACGTTCTGCAGCATGATCGGCAGCGCGACCAATGCAGGGCTGAGGCCCAGGTCCTTTTGCAGATGCGTTGCGAACAACGTGCCGATCGAATAGCCGACGACAAAGCTGCTCGCCATCCACCAGCACGCCGTCAGCGTATTGCCAAGCAGGTCACCCTTGAAGATCGTCAGCAGCGGCACACGCACTTCGCGCTTTTGCGCGCGCTGGAGGCGGCGGTTTTCCAGCCAGATCGGCGGTTCGTTGACGAACTTCCGAACGTAGACGATTGCCAACGCCGGCAGGACGCCGATCCACAGCAGACCACGCCAGCCGATGTAGTCGTAGAGCAACCCGTAGGCAGCGGCCGACAGCAATCCGCCCAGCCCCCACGAGCCCTGCATCGCGCCCGCCATGAAGCCGCGCGAGCGGATCGGCCACTGCTCCAGCGCGAGCGAGGCGCCGACCGGCCACTCCGCGCCCATGCCGATGCCCAGCATTGCGCGGAAGAAGAACAGGAAGGCGAAGCTAGGAGAGAAGCCTGCGATGAAATTGCAAACGGAGAACCAGGCGATCGAGATCATCAGCGGCTTCTTGCGGCCGATGCGATCGGCGAGCCATCCGGAGCCGGTCGCGCCGATCAGCCGTAGCCATAACGTCAAAGTAAAGACAGCAGTCACCGCCGTTAGCGGGACATGAAACTCCTGCGATATCGGCAGCATGATGAAGACGAAGATCGTAAAATCGAAGGAGTCGAGCGTCCACCCTAGCCATGCCGCTATCCAGGCATGCCACTGTTCTCTGGTGGGCTCCCGCCACCACGCAATCTGCCCGCCGTGATGAACCGATGTCGCCATGGCTCAATCCTCCCAGGTCGGCGCGGTCCCTTCGAGCGGGGACATCCTCCGACCATACATGTGCGACAGCTGCGCACATGATCACGTTTCGCGGCGTATTGTGAATCGCTGAAGCGGATGTCTGGGATTCGCCTTGTCTCGATCAGGTCGTATGCATCGCGACGGCTATTGCGGAGCGCGCGATACACGGCGCGCCACGAGGCACTATCTCTGTGCCTGTTCCGGCGAGACGCCTCGGTGACATGATTGTTGCAGGTACCCTATGGGCCTGGAGCGCGTGACGTCGAGCGGATGATCGATCAGCGGCTGCACATGTTTGAGGAATTGTACTGTGTGCGGCAGTTCAGCGTGGTGATCGAAGGCTGCTTCATCCTTCCAGCATGAGTGGATGTAGAACAGCAATGGATCGCGTGTGGAGCGATAGGCCTCGACCGCTCGACAGCCTGGCTCCGCGCGAGTCGGAGGGATGACATCGCGCAGCGCCGCCGCGACGGCGTCCTGCTGGCCCTCGCGTGCGTGGAAGCGGGCGAAGATGAACAGTTCCATCGGATGCTCTGCTTGCGGTATCAGAATCGCGCCGACGCAAATATCAAACCACGATAACCGTATCGCTGTATTGCGCAACGCGGGCGTCGTGCGTGAGCAGACGCAGTGGCACGGTGATGGCCTGCGCGGAGGGCGATGTGGGTGTCGAGCAGCAGCCTCACTCGGGTTTCCCGGTGAACAGCGCGGTGATCGCGGCTTCATCATCAGTGTCGATCGTGTCGGGGACGACGAACTTGCCTTTGGCGACCCCCCGATCCGCTTGCCGGTCTGGGCTGGCTTGATTGCCACCAACTTCGCAGCAGGCCGGCCGTTGCGGGCGATGATGATCACCTTCTCGGCGCCGGACTCGACCGCCCCGACGAGCCGCAAAAGGGTGGACCTGGCTTCGAGCATGTTGACGGTTGGCATGGGCGGTCTCACTTGGCCAGACCAGATTAAGCCAGGTGCGTTCGGGGGCAAATTCAAGCGCCGTCATCGAGCGGGGTCGACAGAGGGGGACATGCGGCATATGTTTCGGCATATGCCATCAAAATCGCCACGCCACCCGGAACGTCATGTCAGGTTGTTCAAGAACGGCCGTAACCAGGCTGTGCGGATTCCGCGCGAGTTCGAGCTGCCCGGCGATGAAGCCGTCGTGCGCAAGGAAGGCGAACGGCTGATCATCGAGCCCGCCCCGGCCAGGTCGCTCCTTGCTCTGCTGGCTACTCTCATGCCCCTCGATGAAGACTTTCCGCCGATCCCCGACGCGCCGCCTGATGCCGTCGAGTCTTGATGCAATATCTGCTGGATACCAACATCGTGTCCGATCTGGTCCGCAATCCGCAGGGCCAAATCGCGGACCGCATTCGCGAGGTCGGAGAGGCGCAGGTATGCACCAGCATCATCGTCGCCGCGGAATTGCGCTATGGCGCTGCGAAGAAGGGTTCGGTGCGGCTGGCGCGGCGGGTGGAAGCGATACTCGGCGCACTCGACGTGCTGCCATTTGAGGCACCAGCCGACGCGGCCTATGGCTTAATCCGCACGCGGCTGGAACGTAGCGGCAGACCGATCGGCGGCAACGACCTGCTGATCGCGGCGCAGGCGATGGCGCTTGGCTGCACGATCGTCACGAACAACACAGCGGAGTTCCGGCGCGTCAGGGATTTGGTCAGCGATAACTGGTTGCAGCGCGCGCCGCTCTGATTTGGACGCAGTGCTCCAGCAGCGCTACGCTTCTCATCAGAGAGAATTCGGAAACACACCCACTCATGTCCCTCATCGAGCGAGGCGGTATTGACTGCGACATCCATCCTGCGGTGCCGAACCTGCGCGCCCTTCACCCTTACCTTTCGGACCACTGGCGCGACGTCGTCATCCAACGCGGCGTACACGAGCTCGAGTTCGATCGCCTACCCCGCGAACTCGCCGCTAACCTCTCGTCCCGATTGGCGCCTGCCCAACGGCAAGCCCGGCTCCGACCTCGACGCACTGCGCGCCCACGCGCTCAACCCGTTCGGCACGTCAATCGCCATCTGCAACTGCCTCTACGGCGTGCAACTGCTGTTCTCCGAGGACATGGGTGCCGGCTTTGCCCGCGCGGTGAACGACTGGATGGCGGCCGAGTGGCTGGACAAGGAGCCGCGCCTGCGCGCCTCCATTGTGGTGCCGATGCAGAACGCCGAACTGGCGGTCGAGGAAATCAACCGCGTCGCCCCCGATCGTCGCTTCGTGCAGATCCTGCTGCTGGTGATGCACGACCATCCGCTGGGCAAGCGCCACTACTGGCCAATCTACGCCGCCGCCGAGAAACACGGCCTGCCGGTCGGCATCCATGCCGGCTCCGCCTATCGCCATCCGGTCACGCCGCTCGGCTGGCCGACCTACTATACCGAGGACTACGCGGCACAGGCACCCGCCTTCCAGGCCGCGCTGTCATCGCTGGTCTGCGAGGGCGTGTTCACCAAGTTCCCCGACCTGAAGGTCGTGCTGCTTGAGTCGGGCTTCACCTGGCTCCCTGCTCATCTGTGGCGACTGACCAAGTTCTGGCGTGGGCTGCGCATGGAGATACCGTGGGTGGACCGTGCCCCCACCGACATCGTGCGGTCCAACGTCCGCCTCACCACGCAGCCGTGTGACGCGCCACCGACCACCGAGGCGTTCCAGCGCCTGCTCGACCACATGGGATCGGACGAGATGCTGCTATTCTCCACCGACTATCCGCACTGGCAGTTCGACGGCGACGCGGTGCTGCCCGAGGGCTTGTCACGCGAGCTCGTCCGCAAGATCATGATCGACAATCCCCGAGACACCTATTCCCGCCTGACGGAGACCGTTGCATGAACGTCCAGGTCACCAGTCGTCCCGACATCCAGCCCGCCGCCACCTCGAAGCTGGCGATCGCCGATGGCGACATTCATCCGCAGCGCAACTCCTACAAGGACCTCTTCCCCTACATGGAGGCCCGCTGGGTGGAGATGGCGAAGACCTTCGGCTCGCGCCCGCGTCAGGCCTACCAGGCCGGCCCTGCCTATCCGAAGGGCCAGCCCAACGCCTCGCGCCGCGACGCCTGGCCGCCGAACGGCCGCCCTGGCAGCAGTTTGCCGTTCATGCAGAAGCAACTGCTGGACGAGAACAACATCACCCTCGGCATCCTGAACCCGACCGGCGACAACGGCTCCAGCTTCCAGAACCGGGAGTTCGGCAATGGCGTCGCCAGCGCGATGAACCGCTGGGTCGAGGCCGAGTGGCTGATCGAGCCACGCCTGAAAGGCTCCATTGTGGTACCCTACGAGGACGCTGATGCTGCCGTGGCCGAGATCGAGCGCTGGGCCGGCGATCCGCGCTTCGTCCAGGTGCTGATGGTCAGCCGCACCGCCAATCCGCCCGGCCAGAAGCAGGTACCTGGAAGATCTACGAGGCCGCCGCTGCCGCCAATCTGCCGGTCGGCGTGCACGCCTTCGGTTTCGGAGGCTATCCCGTGACCGGCGCCGGCTGGCCCTCGTTCTACATCGAGGACATGGTCGGCCACGCACAGTCGTCACAGGCCTTCCTCACCAGCCTCGTGATCGAGGGTGTGTTCGAGCGCATCCCCAACTTCAAACTGGTCCTGATCGAGTCAGGCTTCGCCTGGCTGCCGCCGCTCGCCTGGCGGCTCGACAAGCTGTGGAACCGCCTGAAGCAGGAGACGCCGCACCTGAAGCGTGCGCCGTCGGAATACATCCGTGAGAGCGTCTGGCTGACCACCCAGCCCATGGAGGAGCCGCTTCCGCGCGAGCACGTGCTTGACGCGATCGACTGGATCGGCTGGGACCGGCTGCTCTTCGCCACCGATTATCCGCACTGGGACTACGACGACCCGACGCAGGTGCTGCCGATGCCGCTGCCCGAGCAGCAGCGGCGAGATTTCTTCTTCAACAACGCGATGAAGCTGTATCGGCAGATCTGACCTGCCGCCTTTTGGTTGACCGCGCCGCCGGCGCTCCCTAGCCTGCCGGCGGAATCCCGTGATGGACAAGCCAAGCATTCCGCCCAGTTTCGCCGCGCGCGCCGCTGTGCCGCCCGGGCTGGACGCCCGCTCGGCCGCCGTGCTGCGCGAAATCGTCGAACAGTATGTGGAAACCGGCGAGCCGGTCGGCAGTCGCACGCTGTCGCGCCGGCTGCCGATCAGCCTGTCGCCCGCCACCATTCGCAACGTGATGGCGGACCTGACCGACGCCGGCCTGCTGTTCGCGCCCCACACATCCGCCGGGCGGCTGCCCACCGATCAGGGGCTCCGTCTGTTCGTCGACGGCCTGTTGCACTTCGGTGAACTCGCCGAGGATGAGCGCGAGGCGATTACGGCGGCGTTGGCAGCCTCTGGCCGCAGCCTGGAGGATACGCTGGCCGAGGCCAGTTCCATGCTGTCTGGCCTGTCGCAGGCGGCCGGCCTCGTGCTGGCGCCGAAGTCGGATGGAGCGATCCGCCACATCGAATTCGTCCCTCTCGGCCCCGGCCGCGCCCTGGTGGTGCTGGTCAACTCTGACGGCCATGTCGAGAACCGGGTCGTTGACACACCGCCTGGCCTGCCGCCTTCTGCGCTGCAGCAGGCGAGCAATTACCTCAACGCGCGGCTGTCGGGCCGTTCGCTGACCGAGCTGCGCCGCATCGTCGCCGAAGAGATCACCGCCAACCGCTCCGAACTGGATGCCCTCTCCGCGATGGTGGTGGAGGCCGGCCTCGCCACCTGGACCGGCGAGGGCCGCGCCGGCAGCCTGATCGTCCGAGGCCAGGCGCGTCTGCTGTCCGACGTCACACAGATCGAGCGGCTATCCGCCATCCAGATGCTGTTCGAGCGGCTGGAGGCGCAGGAGACGATGCTGCGCCTGCTTGAGCTGGCCGAGCAGTCCGACGGCGTCCGCATCTTTATTGGCGCGGAGAGCGGGCTGTTCGGCACCTCTGGTGTTTCGATGGTGGTCGCGCCGGCGCGCAACGACGGCGGCCGCATTGTGGGAGCTATCGGCGTCATAGGCCCGACGCGGATCAACTACGGACGGATCATCCCCGTGGTGGACTACACCGCGCGGGTGATCGGCCGGCTCCTGGGGTAGGAAGCCGCCGTCTGGCGGCACGGCCCGGGTTGATTACGGTAAACGCGCGGTTCACCTTTCGCCGCTAAACTGAACCCGCGCCCCTGTGCACTGGGCCAAACCGCTTGTCCGCCGCTCATTGTCATCCTAACTGAACGCGCCATGAACAACGAAAATGACCCCATGAAAACCGAACAGGCCGCCAACGACCAGTTCCGGAAGGAGCCGCGAGACGCTCCGCAGACGCCCGAGCAGGTGATGCAGGCGGCCTCGGCGCGCATCGCCGAACTCGAGGCGGAGCTGTCGGAGATGAAGGACCGCTGGATGCGCGCCGAGGCCGAAACGGCCAACGTTCGCGCCCGCGGCCATCGTGAGGTGAACGAAACGCGGCAATACGCCGTTCAGAAGTTCGCCCAGGACGTGGTCGAGGCGGCCGAGAACCTGCAGCGTGGGCTGACAAGCCTGCCGGCCCCTTCAGCGGGTGAGCCTGAGATCGTCACCCGCATGCGCGAGGGCCTGGAGAGCATCGAGCGGAACTTCCTGGCCATCCTTGAGCGCAACGGCATCAAGCGGGAGGACCCGACCGGCACTCCGTTCGATCCCAATCTGCACCAGGCAATGTCGGAGCAGGAAAGCGCGGCTCACACGCCGGGCAGCGTGATGCACGCCTGGACGCCGGTCTGGACGCTGAACGGCAGACTGCTTCGTCCGGCGATGGTGGTGATCGCCAAGGCGCCGCCGGGCGAGATAACATCGGGCACGAGCGGCGCGGCACTGGACACCACGGCCTGATGGTTTTCGTGTCGGCCTCGCATGAGAATCCGCCGCCGGCCCCCTTGCCCGACCGGCTACCCCCCCATACATCCATGTCACACTTCCCGCGTGGGGACGCTCGCGGTGCTTCGGGTCGCGCGTGTCCGCTGAAAGGAGCTAACATTAATGAGTAAAGTCATAGGTATCGACCTCGGCACGACGAACTCCTGCGTCGCCATCATGGAGGGCAAGGACGTTCGCGTGATCGAGAACAGCGAGGGCGCGCGCACCACGCCGTCGATGGTCGCTTTCAGCGACAATGGCGAGCGCCTGGTTGGTCAGTCTGCCAAGCGTCAGGCAGTCACCAACCCGTCAAACACGCTGTATGCCATCAAGCGCCTTATCGGCCGTCGTTACGAAGACCCGATGGTCGGCAAGGACAAAGAACTGGTGCCCTATACCATCGTGCGCGGCGACAACGGCGATGCCTGGGTCGAAGCAAAGGGCGAGAAATATTCGCCGAGCCAGGTCAGCGCCTTCATCCTCGGCAAGATGAAGGAGACCGCCGAGGCGTATCTCGGTGAGCCGGTCAGCCAGGCAGTGATCACTGTTCCGGCTTACTTCAACGACAGCCAGCGTCAGGCCACCAAGGATGCGGGCCGCATCGCTGGCCTGGAAGTGCTGCGCATCATCAACGAGCCGACCGCGGCGGCCCTCGCCTACGGCATGGACAAAAAGCACACCGGCACGATCGCGGTGTATGACCTTGGCGGCGGCACGTTCGATATCTCGATCCTGGAGATCGGCGACGGCGTGTTCGAGGTGAAGTCCACCAACGGCGACACCTTCCTCGGTGGCGAGGATTTCGACGCCAGGGTTATCGACTATCTCGCCGACGAGTTCCGCAAGGAGCAGGGCATCGATCTGCGTCGTGACAAGCTCGCACTGCAGCGGTTGAAGGAAGCCGCCGAGAAGTCGAAGATCGAACTGTCGTCCTCCAAGGAGACAGAGATCAACCTGCCATTCATCACTGCCGATGCCTCCGGGCCGAAGCACATGGTGATGAAGCTGACGCGGGCGAAGCTTGAGAGCCTGGTCGATGACCTGATCAGCAAGACGCTCGATCCGTGCCGTGCCGCGCTGAAGGATGCGGGCGTGAATGCGGGTGAGATATCCGAGGTGATCCTGGTCGGTGGCATGACCCGCATGCCAAGGGTCATCGAGACGGTGAAGACCTTCTTTGGCAAGGAGCCGGCGCGCAACGTCAACCCCGATGAGGTGGTGGCGATCGGCGCGGCGGTGCAGGGCGCGGTGCTGTCCGGCGACGTGAAGGACGTTCTGCTGCTCGACGTGACCCCGTTGTCACTTGGCATTGAGACGTTGGGCGGCGTGTTCACCCGGCTGATCGACCGCAATACCACGATCCCGACCAAGAAGAGCCAGGTGTTCTCGACTGCCGATGACAATCAGCAGGCGGTCACCATCAAGGTCTATCAGGGCGAACGTGAGATGGCAGCCGACAACAAGCTGCTGGGCAACTTCGACCTGACCGGCATCCCGCCTGCTCCACGCGGCGTGCCGCAGATCGAGGTGACGTTCGACATCGACGCCAACGGCATCGTCTCGGTGCAGGCGAAGGACAAGGCGACCGGCAAGGAGCAGCAGATACGCATTCAAGCCTCCGGCGGTCTGTCGGAAAGCGACATCCAGCGCATGGTCAAGGAAGCGGAGGCAAACGCCGAAGCCGACAAGCAGCGCCGCGAGCATGTCGAGACGCGAAACCAGGCGGACAGCCTGATCCATCAGGTGGAGAAGAACCTGAAGGAACATGGCGACAAGTTGCCCGCGCAGGAGAAGGGTGAGGCCGAGGCGGCGATCGCTGCGGCGCGCTCCGCCATGGAGGGTACCGACGCGGCTGCACTGAAGCAGGCCACCGAACGTCTGAGCCAGTCGGCGATGAAGCTCGGCGAGGCGATGTACAAGGCGCAGCAGGCTGAGCAGACAGCGGACACGACTGGGCAGTCCGGCCCTGGGCAGCCGGGCGGCGGTGCCCAACCGGACGAAAAAGTGGTTGACGCCGAGTTCGAGGAAGTTGACGAGAAGAAAAAGAAGTCTGCCTGATAGTCAGGGTCGACAGGCATGAGGGATCGCGCCCGCGCTTCGTCGAAGGCGGGCGCGATTCCGTTCAGCGCCAACGAGAAGGGCTGAAATGGCGAAGCAGGACTACTACGCCACCTTGGGTGTGGCGCGGGAGGCGGGTTCGGAGGACCTCAAGAAGGCCTATCGAAAACTCGCCATGCAGTTTCACCCCGATCGCAATCCGGGGGACAAGAAGGCGGAGGCGAAGTTCAAGGAGGTCAACGAGGCCTACGACATCCTGAAGGATGATCAGAAGCGTGCGGCCTACGATCGCTATGGCCACGCCGCCTTCGAGCAGGGCGGTGGGCCGGGTGGCTTCAGCGGCGGGTTCGACTTCGCGGCAAGCGGCGGCCTCGGCGACATCTTCGATCAGATGTTCGGCGAGTTCATGGGCGGGCGCCGCGGTGGTCCAGCCGGTCGTAGCCGCGCCGGCAGCGATATTCGCCAGGCCGTCGAGATCGAGCTGTCCGACGCGTTCACCGGTACCAAGGCGGATCTGCGGGTGTCGACCCGCGTGGTGTGTGATGCCTGCACCGGTTCGGGATCCGAGGACAAGAACCATGCAGCGGATACCTGTGCCACCTGCCGTGGTGCCGGCAAGGTTCGCGCGCAGCAAGGGTTCTTCCTGATCGAACGCACCTGTCCGACCTGTGGCGGCCAGGGGCGCGTGATTCGCAGTCCATGCAAGGTCTGCGGTGGCGCCGGCACAGTGCAGCGCGAACGCACGCTTCAGGTGGCGGTCCCGCCCGGTGTGGAAGACGGCACGCGCATCCGGCTGGCTGGTGAGGGGGAGGCCGCCGGGCACGGCGCCGCGCCCGGCGATCTCTACGTGCATGTTGCGATCCGACCGCATCCGATCTTTCAACGCGATGGTCAGAACATCTTCATGCGGGTTCCACTGCGGATGACGCAGGCGGCGCTCGGTGGCGATGTCGAAGTGCCGGCGATCGACGGCAGCAAGGCGAAGGTGAAGATCCCGCCGGGCACGCAGACCGGCGACCAGTTCCGACTGCGCGGCAAAGGCTTCTCAGTGCTGCGCAGTGCGGTGCGCGGCGACATGTATATACAGGTCGCGGTGGAGACGCCGCAGCATCTGACACGGCGCCAGCGCGAGCTGCTCGAGGAGTTCGAGGCAGAGGCCGAGGGCCATGGCAAGGGCAGCCCGGAGAGCGAAGGGTTCTTCTCTAAGGTGAAGGAGTTCTTCGAGGGCGGCCGCGGATAACGCCGTCGACCTGCTTCGCGGTGCGACCCCGCGCAGCGGGGGAGGGTTCGGGAGGGGTGCGACCAATGGCAACACGCATCGGTATCGCCGGGGTGACAGGTCGGATGGGCCAACTGTTGGTCGAGGAGGTGACCGCTGCCGGTGCCGAACTGGCTGGCGGCATTGGCCGGACTGGATCGAGCAAGCCGATCCCTGCCGGCGTGGCGGCAATGGCCGACTTCGGCGCTCTCGCTGCCGCATCCGACGTCGTGGTTGATTTCACCAATGCCGCGACCGCGCAACCCTATGCGGCAGCCCTGGCGGCGTCCGGCAAAGCCTGGGTCCTCGGCACGTCCGGTCTCTCCGCGGCAGACGAGGCAGCGGTGGAGGCTGCGGCGCGCCACATCCCGGTCGTGTACGCCTCCAACTTCTCCACCGGCGTCAATCTTGTGCTGGCATTGGCGGAGCGGATGGGGGCTGCGCTGCCGGCTGATGGTTACGACGCCGAGATCATGGAGATGCACCACCGCCAGAAGGTCGACGCGCCCTCCGGCACCGCGATCGGAATGGGCCGGGCGGTCGCGAAGGGCCGCGGTGTGGCGTTGTCCGATGTGATGGAGAGCGGTCGGGATGGGCATACCGGCGCGCGAAAGACGGGCGCCATCGGCTTTGCCGCATTGCGTGGCGGCCAGGTGGTTGGCGAGCACACGCTGATCTTCGCCGCGGCCACCGAGCACATCGCTCTGACCCACCGCGCGTTCGACCGCCGCGCCTTCGCCACCGGTGCAGTGCGGGCTGCGCTGTGGGCGGTCGGCCGTCAGCCCGGTCTCCACTCGATGATGGACGTGCTGGGAATGACGTGAGCGCCGGCGAGACGAGAATACGCTGCGGCCTGTCTCGGACTACCGTACAGGGCCCGTCGTAGAACTCGCGATAGGCGTTGCGTGGACCTTGCTCGCATTGGCCTTGGCGCCACTTGACCCCTTTTAGGCTTTCCGCCACACCGACCGCCGGTCTGCCGGCTCCACCTCTGCCACCCGAGAGAACTCATCCATGCGCGACACAGGCGAATTCCTGTTTACCTCTGAGTCTGTCTCCGAGGGGCATCCCGACAAGGTGGCCGACCGGCTCAGCGACACAGTGCTGGACGCTTATCTCGCGGCTGATCCCTATTCGCGCGTCGCCTGTGAGACGCTGGTCACGACCAACCGCGTGGTGTTCGCCGGCGAGACCCGCGGGCCCCCCACCGTCACGCCCGACCTGCTGACGCATCTCGCCCGCATGGCGATCCACGACATTGGTTACGATCAGCCCGGCTTCAGTTGGGACAAGGCGGAGATCTCCTGTCACCTGCATTCGCAGTCACTCGACATCGCGCAGGGCGTGGACGCGGCGGGCAACAAGGACGAGGGCGCCGGCGACCAAGGCATGATGTTCGGCTACGCCTGTCGCGAAACCGAGGCGCTGATGCCCGCGCCGATTCACTACGCCCACGCCATCCTGCATCGTATTCGCGAGCTGCGGCATATCCACGACAAGTCGGTCGAGGGGCTGCTGCCGGACGCCAAGAGCCAGGTCACTCTGAGCTATGTCGACGGCAAGCCGGTGGGGGCGACCAGTGTGGTGGTGTCGACCCAGCACGTCGAGAACATGGACCAGGCCGAGATCAAGCGGCTGCTCTGGCCGATCGTGAAGAGCACGCTGCCGGATGGCTGGATGTGCCCCGAAGCCGAGTTCCATGTGAACCCGACCGGCAAGTTCGTCACCGGAGGTCCAGATGGCGACTGCGGCCTGACGGGACGCAAGATCATCGTCGACACCTATGGTGGCGCGGCGCCGCACGGGGGTGGTGCTTTCAGCGGCAAAGATCCGACAAAGGTCGATCGTTCGGCCGCCTATGCCTGCCGGTATCTGGCCAAGAATGTCGTGGCGGCGGGGCTGGCCGATCGTTGCACCATCCAGATCAGCTACGCGATCGGCATCGCGCGTCCGCTGTCGGTCTATGTCGATCTGCAGAATACCGGCAAGGACGTCGACGAGACGCGGTTAGAGCGGACGCTGCGCGAGCTGATGAACCTGACCCCGCGCGGCATCCGCGAACATCTGCATTTGAACCGGCCGATTTATGTGCCCACCTCGGCGTATGGCCATTTCGGCCGCGAGCCGGATGAGGACAAGGGCACGTTCACGTGGGAGAGGACCGACCTGGCTCCGGCGTTGCGGTCAGCCTTCGGGCGCTGAAGCCGCCGCCGGACCGGCTTTACGGGCGAGCACGCGGCCATCGGTTGCGGCCGCGCCAGGAGCGACTGCTCGAGGTCACGCTGCCGCGCCTTGCCTTCGCCCCCGCTCAGGTTGGCGATCCGCTGGCGGCCTTCTCGCCGAGGCCGGCCGAGCTGTGGCTGGAGGTGGGCTTCGGCAGTGGCGAGCATGCCCTGGAGCAGATCGTCAGGCATCCGGAGATCGGACTGATCGCCTGCGAGGTGTTCGACAACGGCATCTGCTCGCTGCTGTCCCATCTGGTGGCTGAAGGCAGCGAGGCGACCGCGTCGTTGCCCGGCAATCTGCGGCTGTGGGCCGACGATGCACGACCGCTGCTGCGGCTCTTGCCGGACGGCTGCCTCGATCGCCTGTTCCTGCTGTTCCCCGATCCCTGGCCGAAGGCACGTCACGCCAAACGCCGCTTCATCCATCCGGCGCTGCTGCCGCTGCTGGCGCGCCTGCTCAAACCGGGCGCCGAGTGGCGGGTGGCCAGTGATGATCCGACCTATCAGGCATGGGTGACGGAGGTGATGGCCGAGCAGACCTGGTTTGATGTGCCAGCGCCGACAACCGAACGGCCATCGGACTGGCCGCCGACGCGCTACGAGACCAAAGCTGTCCGCGAAGGCCGGTCGCCGCAATACTGGACATTCGTCCGGCGCTGAGCGATGCGCGCGCCATGCCGCGCCCGTAACGCAGCGCAGGCACCTCCACCACCGCGTGGAGCCACCACGCCGCGAGAACCGGCAGAACCACGGCTCCGGGTATCCAGAGTGCAGTGAACAACGGGGCGTCGCCGCGCACCAGCAACGCAAGCACTATGCCGAGCAGCCGCTGCACGGGCTCGTGCACCAGGTAGATGCAATACGAGACAGCCCCGAGCCAGACCAGCGGCGGTGACTGCAGCAGCGCGGCCAACCACCCGATCGTTCGCTGTGCGAAAGCGAGCATCCGGGCCCTTGGCTGTCCGGTGCGCTGTGGAGACGACCAAAGCTGCGCGGCAAGGCACGCCGTCCAGATCAGCGGCGGCAGCAGCTTGTCGAACCCGCCCCGCAACAGGCACAGCGCGAGCACGCTGGCCAGTACCGCCAGGTAAAGCCGCAGCGCGCCCGGCTCCTCACGAACGACAATCGCGCTGACGACGCCGAGGGCGAAATACTGTGCCTTATTGGGCAGGAAGGCGCGGCTGAACTGCCATGCCTCCGGCATCGCCACCTGCCAGATGAGCGAGACGGCTGCGAGCGCCAGAAACAACGCGGCCATTCGGACCAGGCCGAGCCTGTGGCCGAGCAGCAGCGCCAGCACATAGAACTGCCACTCGGTCGAGAGGCTCCAGGCCGTGCCCAGGAAGGCCACCCATGCGCCGGGCAGTACGCCGTCAGGAAACAGTCCGTGCGTCATCGTCAGATGGGTGGCGATGCCGATGCCCCAGTTGGATGGCCAGCCGCCCGCCCATAGGTATCGCGCCCCGCTGTCCGGCCCGATCCACGCCATGTCCTCGAACGAGGTCGCCAGCGGCTGCACCACAATCGCAAAGGCGAACACCACCAGGAACACCGGATAGATGCGCGCGACGCGGGCGATCAGGAACGGCAGAGGTTGGTACTCAAAGCTCGCCAATGACTGAACGATCACCAGCCCGCTCAGGACGAAGAACACGTCGACACCGGCGCCGCCGTGCTGGAACATCCAGTGCAACCAGTGCGGCAGTGGCGCGAATGGCAGCGAGTGGCTGAGCATGACGTAGAACGCGAGCACGCCCCGCAACCCATCCAGGCACACCAGTCGCCGCATGTGGCGCAGTATCGCGGACGCGGCTTAACAAGCCGCGAAAATCTCTTGTCCCGCCTGCATCCGATCTCGCGCTTCGCGACGATAGGGGACAGCGGTCGCTGATGACCGCTGCAGGAGAGGAGATACTGAGATGAAGCGTGCTGGCCTTTTCGCTGTGATCCTGATGGCGTCAACAGCCCCCTTGATGGCCCAGACCATGTCCGACCCGATCGTCCGCGTCGGCGGTCAGGCCATGTTCCCGACCAAGACCATCGTGGCCAACGCCGTCAATTCTGCCGATCACACCACGCTGGTCACCGCGGTGAAGGCCGCCGGGCTGATCGATACGCTGAACGGTCCCGGACCCTTCACTGTGTTCGCGCCGACGAACGAGGCGTTCGGCATGCTGCCGGCGGGCACGGTGCAGACCCTGCTGAAGCCTGAGAACAAGGCGACGCTCACCAAGATCTTGACCTATCACGTGGTTGCCGGGAACTACAACTCCAACAAGCTGCGGTCGATGATCCTCGAGGGCAACGGCACCGCGACGCTGAAGACCGTCAGCGGCGGCGAGCTGTGGCTGATGATGAATGGCTCATCCAATATCACAGTAAAGGATGAGAAGGGTGACGTCGCCGATATCACGATCTCCGACGTACGCCAGTCGAATGGCGTGATCCAGGTCGTCGATCACGTGCTGCTGCCGCAAGGCTGATCGATGTGCGCGGGCGGCCGCACTTCGAATGCCGCCCGCATACTCGTGCAATCGATCAATGGTCGAAGCGGAGATGTACCACCGTCCTATCGTTGGCCGTGTTCAATTCCATCCGGTCCGCGTAGCGCCTGATCAGGAAGCCGGCGAGGCGACGATGACCCTCGTCGGTTTCCATGATTTCCTCCTTGGTCGGTGGCTGGGTGGGAAATTCCAGCGGCGCGCCGACATAGGCCACGACCGCATCGATGACAAACTCGTCGTAGCTGATGTCGATGCTGATCGGGCCCTTGGCATCGCAGGTGGTGATGATCGCCTCGATCGTCTGCTGGACTGCGAATTCGACCCGATTGGTAACGTCACGCCGCGCACCCCAGATGCCGGCGTTGCGTTCGATGAAACTGGAGATCCCCGCTATGTCGGGTGCGTCGGGATCGACCGTCGCTGCCACCCTTCCTGCGAATGCCGATCCGGAACAACAGATTGAGCGACAGTGCGACAAGGGTCGCAAGGACGAGCGGCGATGTCACCAATGGCTCCGCCCATCGCGGCGCATTGGTGAATGCCGCCGGATACACCGAGACGACAAAGAACGCCATCATCCCCATGCCGATGACCAACGTGCGGCGGCCGTCGAGCACCCGCGTCGAGATGATCTGCACGCCGCTGATCATGATGAAGACAGCGGTGAACAGCATCGCCGCGGCCATGACCGGACGGGGCATGATCGTGAGCACGCCGATGAACGTGGGCTGCAGTGCGGCAACGCAGAGAATGGCAGCAACCGCGAACGCAATCACCCTGCTGGCCACTCCTGTCGCGGCTACCAGGCCGACATTCGCGCTCGAGATCGAGGGACCATAAGTCCCGAGCAAGCCCGCGATCGTCGCCGCGATCCCGTCGCCGAGTACGCCGCGCCCGATCGACGTCATGTCGGGCCGCACCCAATCGGCGTCGGTCAGGCGCTGATAAGTCGTCACCACCGCAGTTGCGTTCATGGCCGCCGCCAGCCCGGTGACGGCGAACGGCACCACCAGCGACCAATCGAACGCCCATGAGATGCCCGAGACGGTGGGGAAGGCGAGCAATGGTCGGTACAGCACATGGCTCAGGTCATGAACGGTCAGCAGGCCCGCCACTGCGGAGGCGAAATATCCGACGACCATCCCGGTCAGAATACAGAACAGCTTCAGCCGGCCCTTGTTCCAGATGTTGAGCCCAGCCATGACGGCCAGCGCGCAGGCGGTAACAAGGCCCTCACGCGCGGGAAGCGCGCCGGATGGGCTGTCTTCGAGCAGCACACGCAATGCGGCGAGCCCGACAATCGTTCCCACGAGGAAAACGACAAGACCCGCGGATTCCGGTGGAATGAAGGGACGCAGGCGCGACCAGGCGCGCGCCAGCACCATCTCCACGACGCCGGCGAAAATTGTCATGCCCCATACCAGCGGCAACCCACCGGCCTTCACCGCAAGCAGGGAAGGCGCGAGATAAACCCCGGTAAAGATCGTCGGCGCCAGCAAGCGGCTGCCGACCGGTCCTCGCGGGAGTGCCTGAAGCAGCACGGCAATTGCGAGGACCAAAAAGCCCAGTTGCAGAATGTTGGTGATCTGACTGGCTGGCAGTCCAGCCTGGCGCGCGATGATCAGCGGATACACCATGAATATTGAACATACGCCGACATGCTGGAGCGCACTGATCCAGGTGACGACAGCGGGCGGCGTTTCTTCAAGTCCGTAGCTCAGCGCAGCCGGCTTCTTGACAACCGCACTATTGGGCGGCGGCGTCAGGAGTGCACTGATGCGCGTCCATAATCCGTGTTGCTGGCCAGCCTTTATAAGGTTCATGACCTAACTCTCCCGCGGCACCAACCACACTCTGATCAGCGCCAAAGCAACTCCCACAGAGACGAGAGTGACCGCCGTCAGTCCGGCGAATCCGGCGACGCCGAAGATGACTCCCGCCAAAGCCGAACCGACGGCGGCGGCCAACGAGGTCGCCGCGTTGAACAGCCCGACACTCTCGCCACGCGCCGTCGGCGCGAGCCGCACCGACAGCGAATTGGCGGCGACCGCGAGCAGTGGCCAGACGAACTGGATCAGCGCGAACCCGACCAGCACCAGCCAACCGATCCATCCGGTCGACACCAACCCTGCGACGACAAGAACGCCAAGCAGCGCAAATCTTGCACCAAAGCCGAACATCAGCATCCGCTCGCCGCCAATCCTGTGCGTCACCGCGCCAACGCGCGCATAGAGTAGCAGACTCGCCGCGACACCGGCCGCATAGGCGATCGACGGCATGATCGGATCCATGCCGAACTCACGTGTCATTGCCACCGGGAACAACGTGGCGAAGCCGTTCATCGCAGGGTACGCGATCAGCCAGATCAGTAGAAACCGTCGCAGGGGGCGATTGATCACACTGAGGTACTCGCGGAGCTGCGACCAGGAAACATGATGGCCGCGGTGGTGCGGCCCCGACACGCCGGCGTCGCCGCCCACCATCGGTCTTGGCGCAGGTTTTTCGTCCGCATCGCGTCGCAGCCGGCCGGGCGCCGATACAAATGCCAGCGCGCCGGCCACCAGCAGCGCAACGCCGGCAAACACGAAGCCAACGCCTGGATGGCTGCGCGCGAACAGCCCGGCGGCGACCAGACCGATCACCTGGCCGGCACTGATGTAGCGTTGCAACAACGCGACGCGCGAGTCCCACTCGGCTTCCGGAACCGCCTGGATGGCGAGCACGTTGCCGGCGGTCGTCGTTGCCATCACCCCCAGCCCGGCGCCGGCCGCAAGGACGATCCGCAGCTGAGTATTCGCTGCGTAGAACAACAACAGCAATGCGCCTGCGCCGAGTGAGCCCCAGATCAGCAGATCCCGGTGCCGGCCGGTGTGGTCGGCCCAGCTACCCAACCCGGGGGCGAACAGGCCCAGCAGCGAAAACGCGGCATAGGTCAGGCCAGCGGCACCGCCATGCGGAGCGACGAGAGGCATGAGCACGGGCACCAACCCGTTCTGCGTCAGTCCGAGCAGACCATACGAGACAAACCATGCTTCGGTGCGCAACGCGGGATGCTCCGTGGCGAGCGCGCAGATGAATGCGGGATCGCCGGCGGGTCAAACGGGCCTAACCTCGTGGCGGCTCGATGCTGGTGAGGTATCCGCCGTAAAGCACTGGCCCGGTCGGCTGACCCGTCGGCGACCCGCCCTTCGGTTCCAGACTTACCAGCAATTGCGTGTTCGACGAGAGCTGTGCGGCGAGCTGTCTCCCTGACGAGGGCAACACTCCGAGCGTATGTGGCCTTGTCTCGCCCAGCGGCAACGCCCACAGCTCCAGGTCCTTGTCGCTCGGCACGGTGATCGCGGCTGTCGGCCGCACCAACAGTTCGCCGTTACGCTCAGCCGTCGCGATCAGCACCGGTGCACCGCCCGCGATCGGTGACAACACGGCAACACGCGGGGGCTCCGGCCGATGCAGTACCAGGAATGCCGCGAGCGAGGCGGCAATCGCGAGCGCCCCCGCCGTCGCCCCCTGCCAGAACCGTACGCGCCGCCGCAACGGCACGGCGCTGGTTGGCGTGATCGCGGTCTCGATCCGGCCCCAGAGATCGGCAGGTGGCACTTCCGGTGCGACATGTGCCGCGAGCGGGGTCAGGCGCCGCTGCCACGTGGCGACGGAACGCGCAAACGCCGGGTTGTCTGCCAGCAGGCGTTCCGCCTCGCGTCGTTCGTCACCCTCGAGCGAGCCCAGCACGTATTCGGCGGCGAGCAGATCGCGGTCCGGCTCGTCGCTCATGATGCCAGGCACCCGCGCAGGAGGATCAAGCTTCGCCGGATCCAGGACTTCACCGTGCCCAGTGGCACGCTCATCCGCTCCGCGAGTTCGCTGTGCGACAGGCCGTCGACGAACGCCATCACCATCAGCCGGCGGCGATCCTCCTCCAGTTCGCCCAGGCAGCGCTGCAGCGCGGCACCCTCCGCTGTACTGATCAGGCGCGCGAGCGCATCGGGGCTCTCATCCTCGCGTTCGTCAGGTTCGTAGCCTGGCACCTCGCGCGACTGACGACGGACGATGTCGAGTGCACGATAGCGCGTGATGCCAATGAGCCACGCTTCGGGCCCGCCCCGCTCAGGGTCGAAGCGATGCGCCTGCTGCCAGATCTGCACGAAGGCATCCTGCGTCGCGTCCGCGGCAAGCGATGCCTGTCGCGTGATACGCAGCGCGATGCCGTAAAGTCGGCCGCCCCATCTGTCGTAGAGCAGACGAAATGCCGCACGATCCCCGGCAGTGCAGCGATGCAGCAGCACGTCGGTGTCGTCGGCCTCAAGGACGGTCTTGGTCGCAGACATACCTGGGCGTTGTTTGGTTCGACATCAGTCTATACGGCGCCAGTCACGCAGTGGATGCGCTCGGCGGACCTAACCTTCCGCGTTGAGTTGCCGACGCACCTCGTTCGCAAGCGGATGCAGTTCCTCGGCCGCAGCCGCGCCAATGACCGAATAGCCGATGCCAGCATCGGCCCAGACATAGCCCGCGACATCGCCGAAATTGTGCTTCGACATGTGGGCCGTGCGATCCGTTACCATCGGGCGCATGAGCAGCGCCAGTCGTGTTCCCTGCCGGTCGTCGTAGAGAAAGAAGCCGGCCGGACCATGTGAAGTGGTAACGATGCGACCGCCCATGAACCGGTAACCGGACCCACTGAGGTCTGGCACCGCGACGTTGCGATGCAGTCGGCTGGCGACCCATCGCAAGAGCTGATCCTGCTGGTCGGCCTGCAGTTCGACCGGGTGGGTTCGATCGGTTGCGAACACCGTGTAACTGTCCACGGCCTCCTGCGCCAACGCAGCAAGACCGTTCTCGGGTGGCTCTGCCAAGCCGCGCATCCACCAGCCGGCGGCGCCTCCCGATCCCAGCAGCAACGCCACCGCGGCAGCGTTGCGCCAGATCTGACGCCTCGTGTAGCGCTGTGCTGCAATGCGACGTGCCAGATCGAGCCTGAGTGGAACCGGCTCATCGATGACCGGCCGGAGCGACTCGCGCAAGGCGGTGCGCTGGGCGCTGAAGATCAAGGTGCGATTGGCCGCATCCGGATTATGCAGCAGATAGGCCGTCACCTCTTCAAGCCTCTCGGGATCCAGCGCCGCATCGACATGGCCATGTAGGTCGTCTTCGGTGATCGGCTTGCCGACGTTCAATTCACCCTCCCGAGAACCCGTCGTTGCTCCGCGGGCGGGGTCTCCGATTGCATAAGCTCCCCAAGCCTGTGGCGCGCGCGCGACAGCCGCGACATGACCGTGCCCAAGGGAATATCGAGCACGCGGGCGGTTTCCGCGTATGACAGGTCCTCCACCGAAATCAGCAGCAGCACTGCACGCTGTTCATCCGGCAGCGACTGCAACGCGTTCAGTGTGTCGCGCAGGCGCAGGCGATCCTCCTGCGTGGCCGGCCGCGCGATTGCACTGTCGGGCACGTCGTCCAACGTGTCATGTCGGCCCCGGCGTGCGTTCCGCTGCATGCGGGTAATGGCCAGGTTATGCAGAATGGTGAACAGCCAGGTGCGAACGGAGCCGTCCTTGCGACGCTGATGCCATGCCTTGATGGCCCGTTCCAGGCAGTCCTGCACCAGATCATCGGCGGCCGTGGGATTGCGCAACAATGCGCGGGCATAGCGACGGAGAGCCGGTATGAGCGGCTTCACCAGCGCGATCATGTCGTCCAATGTAGCCATCCTCCTGCGACCGGGAGCAGTCAGATCCCACCGGCCAGTTGAGGGCGTGTTCTCCCAGATTGAGGCCGGATGTTTTCAACGTTCGTGACGTGATGCGATTGGTAGTCACCGCCGGCCATGGGCGGCGGCTCTCTAGACGATGCTGTCGCTTTCGGCGAGAGCCCGAGCCGCTCACATTTGCTTTACTCGGTTCCGTTGAAAAAGGCCGGAGCGACGAGCAATGCTTCACCAATGCCGACTGACATGACCCGCTTGCGCGTGAAGCACTGACGAATCGGGCTCGATCTATGTGCTGCGGGCTGCTTCGGCATGACGCCTCCCCAATTGGTGCTGCTGATGACCGCCGTTTGCCGGCAGTCCACCGATGATTCATCCGCGATTTACGCCACCGGCCGATGTTTCGCTCATGCAGAGCATCCTCGATATGCTTCGTGTCGCGATCGGGCATCATCAGGCCTCACGCCATGCCGAGGCGGAGGCGCTCTATCGGTCCGTCCTCGGCGTTGCACCCAGTCATCCGCAGGCGCTCTATCTGCTTGGGCTGCTGCTGTTGGATATCGGGCGGTCCCACGAAGCAGTTGTAAGCCTTGAGATGGCCGCAAGATCGCAGCCCGGTCACGCCGGGACGCAGATCAACCTAATTCGTGCCCTGCTTGCCGATCAGCGGCCCGCGGAAGCGCTGACAGAGGCAGGCCTGTGCCCGCGCCCCCCCGAGAGTGTCGACATCGCCTTCCTGCGGGGCACCGCGCTGAATGCCCTGGGCCAGCCGGCGGAGGCGGTCACCGTGCTCGAGCATGCTGTTGCGCTCGATCCCACCAATGCTGCGGCGGTCCTCAACCTTGGGAATGCTTGTGCTGATCTGGATCGCCTGGGAGAAGCCGAAGCATACTATCGTCGCGCGATCGAGCTGGCACCGAAGCTGTTGGAAGCATATGCCAGCCTAGGCTTTGTGTTGACCTCATGCGGGCGGCTCGAGGAAGCGATCGCCACCTGCGAGTCGGCTATCACACTGCGTCAGGACTTTGCGCAGGCCCATTGGAACCAAGCCGTGGCGGCGCTGTTGGCTGGCAACTTCGAACTTGGCTTCCGGAAATACGAGTGGCGGAAGCGGCATGACCGGTTCGGCCGCGACTTTATTGATCTGCCAGGACCGCAATGGGACGCTAGCGATTGCGCCGGCCGCACGATCCTGGTCCGCGCAGAGCAAGGTCTCGGCGATACAATTCAGTTCGCTCGCTACTTGCCGCTTATTGCGGCACGTGGGGGATATCCGGTGGTCGTATGTGACCAAAAGCTGATTCAACTCCTGGCGGGTATGCCCGGCGTAGCGATCGAGCCGAAGACTGCACCGCTGCCGCCTTACGATTGCTGGATCGACCAGATGAGCCTACCGCGCGTGTTCGCGACACGCGTGGATTCAATCCCGTCTGCCGATGGGTACCTAGGAGCCGATCCCACGCGCGTTGCCTACTGGGGGGACACACTGCCGGCCGGGTCAAAAGTCGGAATCGCATGGGCCGGTAACTCAGCCCACAACAATGACCGTCGACTTTCCCTACCCGATGCGGATCTTGCCCGCATCATAGCGACTCCAGGCATTGTTTTTGTTAACCTTCAGGTCGGATCGCGGTCGGCCGACAGTCCGCTCGCGGACATCTCAGCGCTCCTGATCAACTTTGCCGAGACCGCCGCGCTGATTGCTGCTCTCGATCTCGTCCTGACTGTGGACACCGCAGTCGCGCACGTCGCCGGTGCAATCGGCAAGCAGACCTGGGTGATGCTGCCTCATGCCCCGGATTGGCGCTGGCTGCTCGGCCGTGACGACACGCCGTGGTACTCGTCGTTGCGTCTGTTCCGACGGCCGGCGGCTGGCAATTGGAATGCGGTGACCTCGGCTGTGGCCACCTCTCTCGCCGAATGGAGAGACCGGCAAGATAGCTCGCATTCCGACTGAAGCCTGGTGCCCGCGCGGCGGGTCACTTAGGCAAGACCACTCAGACTGCGACGACGGCGGCCCCTCGCGGCACGCTTTGCGCCATGGTGGGCCAAGCCTGGCCTTGGCCAAACCGCGACGAATGACGCGTAATTCAGCCGAGATCGCGTTCCACTTCTGGCCGGTGCAGCAGCCGGTCAATTTCCATGGCGTGCTCCAGCGCGTGGTCCGGGTGAAACGACAGCTCCGGCGCCAACCTCAGCCGCAGCGCGTGAGCCACCTGACTGCGCAGATAAGGCGCCGCACGCTTCAGTACCGGCAAGAGCGCGTCGATGTCCCTACGCCCCAACCGCGACACAAAGACGATGGCATGCTTCAGATCAGGCCCGATGCGCACCTCGGTCACCGTGACCTGCGCCGCGGCCAGTTCCGGATCGCGGAAATCCCGGCGCTCGAATAATCCGGCGAGAACGTGGCGGATCTCCTCCGCCACGCGGAGCTGACGCTGCGACGGGCCGGTCGCAGGCTTCCTCAAGCCGGCACCATCTCCGTCTCGAAGCACTCGATGACGTCGCCTTCCTGCAGATCATGGAAGTTGGCGAACGACAGGCCGCATTCGTAGCCGCGCGCCACCTCGCGTACGTCTTCCTTGAAGCGCTTCAGCTGTGACAATTCGCCGTTGTGAATTACCACGTTGTCGCGCAGCACGCGCACGCCGGCGCCGCGCTTCACCTGGCCGTCCGTGACCATGCAGCCGGCGACCTTGCCGGTGCGGGTGATGTTGAACACCTTGCGCACTTCCGCGTAGCCCAGGAAGCGCTCGCGTGCCTTTGGCGCGACCTTGCCCTGCACCAGCTTCTCGATGTCGTCCGCCACCTCGTAGATGATCGAGTAGTAGCGGATGTCCACACCCTCGCGCTGTGCCAGGTCGCGTGCCTGGGACGTGGCGCGCACGTTGAACGCCAGCACATAGGCATCCGACGCCTTGGCGAGCTGGATGTCGCTTTCGGTGATCTGGCCGACCGCGGCATGCAGGACGCGCACCTTGACCTCCTCATGCGCGAGCTTCAGCACCGTGGCCTGGATCGCCTCGGCGCTGCCCTGCACGTCGGCCTTGATCAGCACCGCGACTTCCTTCTGCTCGCCGGCCTGGATGCGCGCGAGCATCTCGTCCAGCGTGCCCCGTGCGCCGGCCGTCACGCCTGCCGCCTTGTCGCGCAGCTTGCGGGTACGGAATTCGGCGATCTCGCGCGCACGGCTCTCGTTCTCCACCGCCACGAAGGGTTCGCCGGCCGATGGCACGCCTGCCAGGCCGAGGATTTCGGCAGGCGCGGAGGGTCCCGCTTCGGTGGCCGCACGCCCCTTGTCGTCCAGCATGGCGCGCACGCGGCCCCATTCGGCGCCGGCCACCACGATGTCGCCCTGCCGCAGCGTGCCCTTCTGCACCAGTACCGTCGCCACCGGTCCGCGACCGCGGTCCAGCCGGCTTTCGATCACCGTGCCCTCGGCTGGGCGGTCCGGGTTAGCTTTCAGGTCGAGGATTTCAGCCTGGAGCGAAATCGCCTCGGTCAGCTTGTCGAGGCCGGTCTTCTTGGTGGCGGACACCTCCACGTTCTGGGTCTCGCCGCCCATCTCCTCGACCACGACCTCGTAGCTGAGCAGTTCCTGGCGCACCCGTTCGGGGTTGGCGTCCGGGCGGTCCATCTTGTTGATCGCGACAATCAGCGGCGCGCCGGCTGCCTTGGCATGCCGGATCGCCTCGATGGTCTGGGGCATCACACCGTCATCGGCCGCCACCACCAGCACGACGATGTCGGTAACTGAGGCGCCGCGCGCACGCATGGCGGTGAACGCCTCGTGGCCTGGCGTATCGATGAAAGTGATCTTGTCGCCGTTCGGCATCTCGACCTGATAGGCGCCGATATGCTGGGTGATGCCGCCCGCCTCGCCGGCCGCGACATCGGTAGAACGCAGCGCGTCGAGCAGCGAGGTCTTGCCGTGATCGACGTGCCCCATGACGGTGACCACCGGCGGACGCGCCATCAACTCGTCCTCGGTATCGACAGCACCCTCCAACCCCATCTCCACGTCGGATTCCGACACGCGCCGTGCCCGGTGGCCGAATTCCTGCACCACCAGTTCCGCGGTGTCGGCATCCAGCGTCTGGGTGATTGTCGCCATGACGCCAAGTTTCATCAGCGCCTTCACCACCTCGCCGGCGCGCGCCGCCATGCGGTTGGCGAGTTCCTGAACGGTAATGCTGTCCGGGAGGATGACGTCGCGCACAACCTTCACCTGATCTGAACGTAGCCGCTCCAATTCCGCCTGGCGGCGTTCGCGCTCGCGCTGACGCCGAACCGAGGCAAGCGAGCGGACCCTCTCGTCCTCGCCCTCGATCGCTGCCTGCACGTCGATCCGACCGGCGCGGCGGCCGGCGTCGGTGCCCTTCTTGGCGACGACGGTCTGTGGCTTGCGCGGCATAACCACGCCGCCGGGGCGACGGATCGGCCGTGCCTCGTCTTCCTCCTCCGCTCCACGGGTTCCCGGCCGGAGCCGCAGTGTCTCGGTCGGTGCCGTGGGCGTGGCGGCCGGCGTGGGCGCGGGCGGGCGACGGCGGGCCTCTTCGCCAGCCGCAGCGGGTGCCGCAGCCTGGGCGGTGACGGTCGCCTCGGCCACCTTGCGGGCAGCCTCCTCGGCGGCCTGCTGGGCCACTTCGTCGGCTTCGCGCTGCGCTGCCTCTTCCTCGGCCTTGCGGGCCTCTTCCTCGCGCCTGCGCGCCTCCTCGGCGGCGGACAGGATGGAGATCTTCTCCTGTTCGCGTTCCTGTTCCCGCCTCTCGGCCTCGCGGCGCGCCGACTCACGCTGCTGCTCGACGAGGGCACGCTGCCGCGCCGCCTGCTCAGTTGCCGTCAGGGCGCGCGGGACAGCTGGCGCGGGCTGGCGCTCGCCCGGCGCCTTGGCCGTGCTGGGCGGTGCGCTGCCGGCCGGCTGCGCACCAGGCGTGCCGACCGGAGCGCGTTTCTTGCGCACCTCGACCTGCACGACCTTGGACCGGCCATGGCTGAAGCTTTGTCGCACGGAGCCGGCGTCAACAGTGCGGCCGAGTTCTAAGCGGCCTGCGGGCCGCAAAGAGAGCCGGCCTTTGCCGGTATCCTGATCGTTGGTTTCGCTCATCGACTATCCGTCGGCCCCGTCCGCTCTGTTTGCTCAATTCTGCCGGTCTTGCCGCCAGCACCGTCTCGCCGCAAGCCCCTTAGCCGCGCCGCCTCGACGGCGAGCCGCTCGCCCAATCGTCCGGGCGCAATCGCGACGTGCACCACATGGTCACGACCGAACACCTGGCCAAGCGCCGCCGCCGGAAGAGGGTCAAATACCGTGATCCCGTCCCCGCCGCCGGTGAGAAACCGTGCGCGCTCCGCCGCGCTGCCGTCCGAGGCCTGCAAAATCAATCTGCTCCGACCGGCACGCAACCACTCGCGCGCCTTGTCGAAGCCCGCCACCGCCTGACCGGCCCGCCGCGCAAGTCCCAGCAGCTCACCAATCCGCCGGGCCAGCGCCGCCTCGAGGTACAGCAAAGAGATCAGAGGGCACAGTCACAGGACCACGTGCGGCCCTGGCGAAGGCACGCCCCAAACCTCCCTGGGCGCGCGCGGTTTCTAACACATCACCGGAGGCGCTCAACCAGATTCCCCGTCCGGGCAGGGTTGCAGTCAGGTCTGGTACCAGCGTCTTGTCCGGCCCGACAACGAACCGAATCAGCTGCTCCTTGGGCAACCGCTCGCGCGTGACGATGCAGCGGCGCAGCGGGCCTGTTTCAGCGTCATCCTCGATCGTCGCTTCAGCCGCTTCAGTCGTTTTGCGCCTCCTGCGGGGCTTTCGCCTCCTGTGGGGCTTCCTCGGCAAACCAGTGGGCACGGGCCGCCATGATGACGTCGTTGGCTGTGGTCTCGTCCATGGCCTCCGCGCCGACAATCTCGATCAACTCGTCAGACGCGAGATCGGCGAGATCGTCCAGCGTCTTCACGCCCTTCTCGCCAAGTGCCACTTGCATTGCGGGGGTCAGCACCTCGATCGCGGCGACTTCGTCGGTGACGCCGAGCTCCACGCGCTTCTCGGTCAGCTCGGTGTCGCGGCGGGCGATGAAGGCTTCCGCGCGGCGGATCAGTTCGGCGGCAATCGACTCGTCAAAGCCCTCGATCGCAGCCACCTCGTCCTCCGGCGTGAAGGCCAGTTCCTCGACAGAGGTGAACCCTTCGGTTACCAGCAGGCCGGCGATCACATCGTCCACATCGAGCGCCTCGACGAACAGGCCACTGCGACGGCGGAACTCTTCCTGGCGCCGCTCGCTCTCTTCGGCCTCGGTGAGGATGTCGATGTCCCAGCGGGTGAGCTGGCTCGCCAGCCGCACGTTCTGCCCGCGCCGCCCGATGGCCAGAGAGAGCTGCTCGTCCGGCACTACCACCTCGACGCGGCCGGCCTCCTCGTCCATCACGACCTTGGTCACCTCGGCAGGCGCCAGCGCGTTCACCACGAAGGTGGCGGACTGCGGCGACCAGGGGATGATGTCGATCTTTTCCCCTTGCAGCTCCTGCACCACCGCCTGCACGCGGCTGCCGCGCATACCAACGCATGCGCCGACCGGGTCGATGGACGAATCCCGGCTGATCACCGCCATCTTGGCGCGGCTTCCCGGATCGCGCGCCACCGCCTTGATCTCGATGATGCCGTCGTAGATCTCCGGCACCTCCTGCGCGAACAGCTTGGCGAGGAAGCCGGGATGCGTGCGCGACAGGAAGATCTGCGGCCCACGCGGCTCCTCGCGCACGTCGTAAATGTAGGCGCGCACGCGGTCGCCGTTGCGAAAACTCTCGCGCGGGATCAGCTCATCGCGCCGCAGCAATGCTTCGGCGCGGCCGAGTTCCACCATCAGGTTGCCGTACTCGGTGCGCTTCACCACGCCGTTGATGATCTCGCCGACGCGGTCCTTGAATTCCTCGTACTGCTTCTTGCGCTCGTATTCGCGCACCCGCTGCACGATCACCTGCTTGGCGGTCTGCGCGGCAATGCGACCGAAATCGATCGGCGGCAGCGGATCGACCAGATGCTCGCCGAGCTTGATCTCCGGCTTGAATTTTTTGGCGATATGGACGGGGATCTGGGTCTCCTCGTTCTCCACCGTCTCCACCGCTTCGGTCCAGCGCGAGAGGCGCACGTCGCCGGTCTTGCGGTCGATGGTGGCGCGGATGTCCTTCTCGTGCCCGTACTTGGCGCGGCCAGCCTTCTGGATGGCCTGCTCCATGGCTTCCAATACTTCCTCGCGGTCGATGTTCTTTTCCCGCGCGACGGCGTCGGCGACCAGGAGCAATTCCGGGCGGGCAATGGCGGTGTCCATTCTGGCCTCTGTTCTAGTTGGTCCGAGGTGGGGTGGCGGTGGCGGCGATCAATGCATCAGTCAGTACCAATTTGGCACGGCGGATCGCGTTGAGCGGCAGCACAATTTCGTTGCCGTCGTCGAGCCGGAGCCGCGCGCCCGTCTCGTCGGCGCCCAGCGCGATGCCCGAGAAGCGCCTGCGGCCTTCGACCGGCGCTACCGTCTCGGCCCGCGCGAGGTGTCCGGCGAAGCGGTTCCAGTCCTTGGGGCGGGTCAAGGGTCGATCGATGCCGGCGGAACTGATTTCCAGCGACCAGGTGCCGGGGATCGGATCCTCGACGTCCAGCACTGCGCCGAGGGCGTGGCTGATCGCCTCGCAGTCAGCGACAGTGATCTGGCTGCCGTCGGCCCTGTCGGCCATTACCTGGACGGTGGGCCGATCGCGGCCGAGCACGACGACGCGCACGAGCTCATAACCCATGCCTTCCAGCGTGGGGCCGACGATTGCGGCCAGCCGCAATTCGAGGCTGGCATGCTGCGGTTCCGATGCGTCCAAAAACAAAAAAAGGCGGCCGGTCAAGGCCACCCTCCGTAACACTGCGGAAGATTGATTGGTGTCGAACAAATAGCGGGGTGCGAGGTCATTTGCAAGGTGCTGTGCGCATCTGCGCTACAATAAACGGAGCGACCATCCTGGTCCCGGCGCGTACCTACGAGGAGGACAAGTGCCAGGCGAATTCCGCCGCTTCGGTCGCCGCACTCTGATGCTCGCTCCTCTTTCGCTCTGGGGAGCACCATCGATGGCCGCCGGTCCCATGACGGCAGACCAGGTGCGGGCGGCGGTGGCGGCGGCTCCGCCAGGCAAGGTCGATCTGTCCGGCTGGGACATGAGCCACGCGGACCTCACCGGCCTCGATCTGAGCGGGGCGGTGCTGACCGGCGCGAATTTGTCGGGGGCCAACATGCATGGGGTCAAGCTGGTCGGAACTGACCTCACCGGTGCCGACCTGAGCAATGCGGACCTGACCTTCGCCTGGATCATGCGCGCCAACTTCACCGGCGCTCGCCTGCACAGCGCCATCATGCAGACGGTCGTCACCTCGACCGGGATGGAGAATACGCCGGATCAGGCCGCGGCGTTTGTCGGGGCCGATCTCTCGGAGGCGTCGATCACCGTCCATTTCAGCTTCGACGACATGCGCGGCGCAAACTTCTCGAACGCCCACATGACGGTGAACATGGCGAACCAGTCGATGGGTCTGCTGCGTTCCGAGTTCATCAGCGCCAACCTGAACGGCGCGAACTTCACCGGCGCCGGGCTTGGTCATGTCGCCTTCCGTTTCGCCAGGCTGAACGATGCGCGCTTCAACGACGCCGATCTGAGCAATGCGGACTTCACCGGCGCCTACCTGACCGGCGCCAACTTTACCAACGCAAAGGTTCAAGGTGCGACATTCGGAAGCGCCACGCTGACTGGCGTCAAAGGTCTCGATCAGTCCGCAATCGCTGGGAGCGCAAAGTAGCATTCGGAGATCGGAAGTTGAGTACCCACTATCGTTGAAGCGCTGGTCACTCCGACATTGTCATTGCGAGTTCCACACCCGCCTGGCGGCGGACCCGCGCTGGATGAAACCGGCATTCGTCATGGCCGGCGAAGGCCAGCCATCCACGTCTTCCCTTGATGCGCACGGCACAGTCTGCTCAGGGCTTCTTGTTAGGAGTGAAGCGACGTAGCAATCTCGTTTGATGGAGCGAACTTATGACCGGGATTGCTTCGTCGCTTCGCTCCATCGCAATGACAGCCTGCATGATCGCCGTCTAACCCACCAGTGTATAGGCAGCGAGGATGACAACGCCGCTGACTGCGATCGTGGCATGGGCGCCGATGACGAGGCCAGGGATACGTCGATTGCGCAGGCGCACTAGGATGATCGGAATTGCCAGGATGAGGGCCATGCCAACAGCGCCGCGGCGACGCGTCCGAAGCCACCGACGCCCATAGACTCGCCGCGAGGCGGCCCACGCAGCGCCAGCAGCAACGCGAAGAAGCCTGCGATGCCGATCAGGCCGTGAAGTGCGCCGTACATCGGGCCAGGCGGCCGGCGTTCAGTTCGCAGATGCAATGCTGCGAGGACGGCGCCGAGCAGGGCAGTGGTGAGCAGCAGCGCGAATGCCAGAAGCAGCATGAGACGCGAGACGCACTACGCCGCTGAGCGGAACTTCTCGACACTCGCCCAATCGAGTTCCATCCCGAAGCCGGACGCTTCGGTCAGATGCACCATTCCGTCTTTCGTGTGGGCACCACCGCGATGAATGCCGTGATGGATCGGATGGCGGGTGGGATCTCCGTGGGATTCCGCCCCGAAAGCCGCATCGCCGAACGCCGACACGAGATGCGCATGAACATGCAGCGCCGAATGCGGTGCGATCACGACACCCTTCTGCTCCGCATAGTGCGCGATGCGCAGCGATTCGGTGAAGCCGGCGGCACGCGTGGAATCGAACTGCACGAAGCCGATCGCGCCAGAATCGATGAAGTCGCGTACCGTGTAGCGGTGCCACTCGCGCTCGCCATGCGCCAGCGGAATCGGCAATTCCGCGGCGAGGCGCACGTAGTCGGCAGGCTGGAGGTACCAATGCAGCGGCTCCTCCAACCAGAAGATGTCGTACGGCGCGACCGCCTCAGCGAAGCGGATGCAGCCTGCAACGTCGTAGGGCGCATTCATGTCCAGCATCAGCTTCACGCCCGAGCCGATCGCCTCGCGCACAAAGCGGATGCGCGTGACCTCGTCCGCCAACGATAATGCGCCCGTCTTCAGCTTCACCGCGCGATACCCGTCGGCGACGAAGCGGGCGTATTCCTCGGCACAGCGTCCCAGCGGCTCGCCTTCGCGGTAGTAGCCGCCGGTCGCATAAGTAAAGATCTCGGTGCGCGTGCCGCCGAGCAGGCGGAACACCGGCAGGTTGACCGCCTTGCCCTTGAGGTCCCACAGCGCGATGTCGATGCCGCCGATCGCCGCCATGATCTGCGGACGCTGGTTGCGCGGCAGCGGCGCCGGCATGCCGTCCCAACCACCTATCCCGCCCGGCCGCGGCGAGGTCAGCGAGAACAGCTTCTGCCAGATCTCGGCGTGGCCGAGCGGGTCCATGCCGCTGATCACTTCGGCGAAGGTGTGCACGAGATCGCAGATCAGCTTCTGCGGGCCGCCGGCAATCTCGCCGAAGCCGATAAGACCCTGGTCAGTGCGGACCTCGACCAGCACCATCTGGTCGCGCTCCATGCGCTCATGCGCCGTCCAGCGCGGCTGGGCGTAAGCCGCCGAGAGAGGATGAGCGAGAACTTGAGTGATCTTCATAGCGGGATCGCCAGCAGTGTATCGAAGCGCGAGCTGTCGCAGACCACGATCCGTTCGGCGAACCGTAGCGCGTCGCCGTCATCGCGGACGCGATCGAGATAGACCCCGGCGGCGAACAGATCCATCCGGCCATCGCGCATGGTCCGCACCACCAGAAACGGTGTCTCGGCGGCGATGTCCTCACCCTGGCGCAGTGCCGGCATTCCTACGATGTGGCGGTAGCTCTGCCGCTCGTAGATGTTGGCCTCGCGCAGCGCTGCCACTCGGTCGGTCAGCATCGCGCGCGAATCCGCGTAGACGACGCCAGCCGCATAACCACGGCGCTGATTGTCGGCCGTGGTGATCTTGTAGACGCAATCTTCGACGAACAGCCCCGGCCAATCCTCCAGCCGATCCGCATCGATGCAATTAGCGTACTTGGTGTTCAACGCCGCCAGGCGGAACAGCGTCTCGGCGTCGCCCATCACAGGCCCATATGCATGCGATAGGCCTTCCAGAACGCGCGCACGGATGCCTCGGTCGCGCGCGTCTCATCCGTCGCGGCGCCCGCACCGCCCATCTCGATGACCGACAGCTCGTCTGCGGCTGCGGCGATGCCACGCTGCACAAAGCCACCGACCGCGCCATCCTCCATCGACACATAGCCCGCCGGCCCCACCAGGTTGTTCTGCTTAAGGCGGTGCGTGCGCAGTTCCGGCGTGTCGTCGGTAAAGCCGAGATAGGTCCAGTTCAGATCGGTCGAATCGACGCCGCGCGGCACGATCTGCCGCACCGCGACCGCATTGTGCACCTGCTGCAGGATGAAACCCGGGAAGATCGACAGGATCTGCAACTGAATGTCGTCATGGAACTCGTCATGCATGCCAAGCACGCTTGGATCGGCGAGGCGGAAGCTCTCCTTTTCGGAACGCAGGCCCTCATAGCTGTTGTCGGTTCCTTGTGGCGGCGCGAGCGTGGTCGATGCGTGGTGCTCGCCGGTTTCGCTCACCAGCACGCCGCCGCCGGAACTCAGGCGGGTGATGCGGAAGGTGGCGAAGAACAGGTGCAGCAGACTGGCGTGGTACGTGTCGCGCACGTTCTCGAAATAGAGCTTCCAGTTGTTCGGCAGGGTCTGAGTAAAGCGGCCGATGATCTCGAGTTGCCGATTGCCCACCACGCGGCGGACACGCCCGGCGATCTCGGGTCCGAGCCAGGTTTCGAACCTTGGCGCGTCAGGTGACAGCGTGCCGAACACCATGCCGCAGAACGTGGTGACGCGCAGCTTGCGCGGACCGTGCGCCGTCATGTCGAAGTCGGCCGGCATGCCGCCTTTGCCGTTGACGCCGCGGCTGAACGCGATCGAGCGGAGGTTGCCGCGCAGATCGTAGCGCCAGGAATGATAGACGCACTGGAAGTCCTTCACCGAGCCGCTGTCGTCCAGACAAATCAACGCACCGCGATGCGCGCAGCGGTTCTCGAACGCGACCAGCTCACCGTCCTCGGCGCGCACCGCCACGACGGGCATGGAGCCCACGAACGTTGTGCGATAGTCACCAATGTTGGGAAGCTCCGTCTCGAGGCATAGGAAGTTCCAGACGGGGCCTTCGAACAGGCGCTTCTGCTCGAGGGCGAGCACGTCGGCATCAGTGTAGACCCAGTACGGGATGCGGGTCAGGCCGGCGGGCCAAATACGGTCGATGACTGCATCCATTACGCGTCCTCCTCAGTTCAGTCTCGGGTCCGGCACGCGCGCCGCGACCAGAACATCGACCGAAGTCGCACCGGCGGCAAGCAGCGCAGTGGCGCAGGCATTAGCTGTCGCGCCTGACGTCATCACATCGTCGATCAGCAGCACCCGCCTGTCGACGATCCGGCGCGCACGCGATGGCCGCACTACAAACGCGCCTGCGACTTCGGCCGCACGTTCCGTCGCCGACTTCTCGCCGAGTGATTCGGTCGCGCGCAGGCGACGGAGTGCGTCAGGCACGCACGGGCGCCCGGCGATCCGACCGACCGCCTTGGCCAGCAACGCAGCCTGGTTATAGCGGCGCCGGAACAGTCGACCGCGATGCAGCGGCACGGGCACCAGCAGATCCGCCTCGCGCAGCAAGGCAGCGCCCGCCCGCGCCATGTGCGGCGCCAGCACCGCGGCGAGCTCGGTGCGGTCGGCGTGCTTGAACGGCAGGATCAGCCGTCGCCCCTGTGCGTCGTAACGCAATGCGGCGCGGGCGCGTTGGAACACAGGCGGTGCGCTGCGGCAGCCGGGACAGAGGTGCTCGATTCCGCCCAGGGCCGCATTTGCGAACGGAACGCCGCAGCGTGTGCAGAACGGCTCGGTGATGAAGCCGGTCTGCCTGAAGCACTCGGCACACAGCAGTCCAGGCGCATCGACAGGCGCACCGCAGGCGGCGCAGTGCGGCGGCAGCAGCAGGTCGAGCAGCGCACGGCCGGCCCGCCACCCGAGGTCAGTGAGCGGCAGTTGCCTCGCCAACACCGAACGCCACCGTATCGTCGCGTCTGATCTGGTTCGCCAGCTCGATCTCCCAGGTGAGATAGGCGTGCATAGCCTCCTCGACGCCCGAGTTCCGGTCGTAGGCACGCAGGTAGCTGTCGATGCAGGCTTCGTCGGGTGGCGTTGTGCGGTCCTTAATCAGCGGTCGCCCGAATGCGCGCCATGCGTCGGTGCCGCCCTCCAGCACTCGTACGTCCGCCTTGCACAGCGCCGTCACCTCCTCGACCGCCAGCCGCGCAGCGACACCGTCCGGCGAGGTGATCACCACGTGCTTCATCGGGGCAAGTTGCGGCTTCAGCGCATCGAGCCGCGTCCGCACGCCCCATATCGCGCCGGGGATATGCCCCTCGCGGAAGTCAATGCTGCGGGCGAGATCGATCACCACCGTGCCGTCGCCGCTGTCGAGCAGCGCCACCAGGCCGGTCACGTCGATCATTGGCGTCTTGGCGGCCAGCTCGGGCACAGCGAGGCGTTCGCGGCCAGTGGTGATTGCGTCCAGGCCGCCCTCCACCACGAACACGTCACGATGGCCCATCTGACGCAGCCAGGCCCCCGCCATACGCGCACGTACGCCGCTATCGTCAACCAGCGCGATGCGCGCGTTGCGCACGCCGATCCACTGATCGGTCGCCTGAACCAGTTGCCCGCCGGGTCCACTGACGCTCCCCGGGCGATGACCCGTGCGGTACTCCGCGGGATCGCGGACATCCAGCACATACAGCGTGCGGTCGGGATCATCCTCGAGGCGGGCGAGGTCGATGGCGCCGATCACACCGACACCCGATTGTTCCGCGAACGCCTGCGCTCGCTGCAATGCAGTTGCCGCGGTCTTCGGCTTGCCTGGCGCGAAACGGTCGGTCCGGCCGCGATCGCAGCGGAAGCCGGCCAGCTCCCAGCCCATCGTGCCGTTGCGCAACGCCACGACCTTATTGGGAATGCCGGCACGACGCAGGCTCTCCGCGCCCATGATGCTGCGCGTCCGCCCCGCGCAGTTCACCACCACGAGCGTCTTCGGATCGGGAGCGATGTCGCCGATGCGATATACCAGCTCGCCACCCGGCACGCTGATGCCGGTTGGGATCGACATGCGCACGAACTCCTCGTGCGTGCGGCTGTCGAGCACCACGATGTTCTGCCCGCCATCGATCCACGACTTCAGTTCCGGCGGATCGACGCTTTCAGTGCCGTAGTGGTGCTCTACCCATTCGCCGAACGCCTTCGAGGGGACATTGACGCCCGAAAAGAGCTCGTAGCCGGCGGCTTCCCAGGCCTTGGTGCCGCCGTCGAGCACGGCGACATCCGTGCAACCGATTCCCTCGAGCCACGCAGCGAGCTGCTCGGCGAGGCCCCGTCCGTCATCGACGCAGCAGATGCGCACGGCGAGGCGTGGTAGCAGCGCACGGGCGCGCATCTCGCGTTTCGACAGCGGGCACGGCACCGCCCAGAACAGGTGCGAGGCGCCAAATTCGCCATCCTCGCGCGCGTCAAGCAATGCCAGTTCGTGACCATCGAGCAGCCAGGCATGCAGCGTCTTTGCGTCGATGCGTTTCATGGCGGCCTCCAACGGCAGCCTAGGCGCGCCGGTGAACGCTTGGCAACGACGGGTGGCGAGCGCACAGGGAGGTGATGGACCCGGTGGTGTTCGACCGAGGTGCGGTGCGGCGTCACCGCGACCGCGCCGCGCGCACGGTGGGCAGCGTCGCCGAGGTGCTGCGCGATGCGGCCGACCGGCTGCTCGATCGGCTGGATGATACGACCCGGCGGTTCACGCATGCGCTCGATGTCGGCGGCCGTGGGATGATGGCGCCGCTGCTGCGCGCTCGGGGCATCGAGGTGGTGAGCTGCGACCTCTCGCCGGCGATGGCGGCGCTGAATGGCGGGTTGGCGGTTGCGGCGGACGAAGAGTTCCTGCCGTTTGCCCCAGCCTGCTTTGATCTGGTGGTGGCGAGTTTGTCGCTGCACTGGGTGAACGACCTGCCTGGCGCACTCATCCAGTTGCGTCTGGCACTGCGTCCGGGCGGGCTGCTGCTGGCAAGCCTGCCGGCTCTCGGGACGCTGGCGGAGCTGCGGCAGGCACTGACCGAGGCCGAGGCGGCGCTGACCGGCGGTGCCGCGCCACGCGTTTCGCCGTTCGTTGATCTGCGTGACTGCGCGGCCCTGCTCCAGCGTGCCGGCTTTGCGTTGCCGGTCGCGGACGTGGAGGACGTGCGGCTGCTCTATGCCGATCCGTTCGCGCTGCTGCGCGACCTGCGCGCGGCAGGCGAGGCGAATGCGCTGCGCGAGCGCGACCGGCGCGCTCCAGCGCGGGAGCTGTTCCCAACAGCGCTGGCGGCATTGCCCATCGATGATGGGCGTGTTGCGGTGACGCTGCGGGTGGCCTGCATGACCGGATGGGCGTCTTGACGCCACCGCCCGCCCGCTGGACCAGTTGTTGCCCCCACTGATAACCTCTTCGTAATCATTCATTCAGCAGTTTGGCTGCAATCTCCTGCTCGAAGCGTTAGAGATTTTTGCTCACGCAGGGGGGTTCGCAACGAAGCCATTCCTGCGGGCGCTGTGGGTCCAAGGCAGTCACAAAATCTGGCCGTGCCGAGGAGATCTTCAAAATGAACGATCGCACCACCATGAACGCCGTTCACGTCTATTCTCAGCACGAGGCGGCGAGCGTGCTGCGCGCCAGAGCCTCGGAATACCGACGTATGGCAGCAACGGCTTGCAACACGACGGACCTGCGGGCACTCGATGATCTGGCGGTCCGTTTCATGGAACTGGCGGAAGAGCGTGCGGCGGAAGAACGCATGGCGGCGCTCGGGCCCGTCAGGCCAACCCCCCTGCCATCTCTTCAGGCGCTTAGAATGGCCACCGAGATAGTACGCAAAGGATACATCCTCCCCGAGACGATGCTGCATCCGGTCATCAAGAGTTCAATCACGAAACTGGCTTATGAGTTGGTGGCCTATGGCTTGGTCCCAGCGGAACCCGAGCTTACGTCGGCGACCGATAGACGGCGTCGCAGCAGCCGACACATCCTCGTTGTGGACGACTCCGCTGATGTGCTGGTGGCCGTTCGCGCCTTCCTGCTGGGTGAAGGCTATGTAGTTGTGTCTGCTGCGGACGGCGACACGGCGCTGCGGCTCGTTGCGAGCGACCCGGAGATTGACGTTCTGATCACTGACTTCGCGATGCCGGGACTGTCCGGTGTTGAGTTGATCTCCCAGGCGATACAAATGCGTCCGGACCTCAAGGCGCTGATGATCACCGCCTATCCGGGCGCCGACGGATTGGCGGAACTGCCATCCCATATCAAGGTGCTCACGAAGCCTTTCCGTCGTGCTTTCCTGATCGCGCAGGTGAAGGCCCTGGTGAGCGAGGCGTCGCAGGAGCTGCCGGAAGAGGCGATGGAGCTTGTCGAGAACCGATCAGTCTGAGGGGTTCTTCGTCGGAGGAGATCTGCAACCTGGCAAGGCCCATCGTGATCTGGACAAGGAAGCTGGGAAATAACCGAATTCTAGAGTGACGGGCTTGCCTCTTCGTGTCGTGCTGGGCGCTTCGCAGGCCATACGACTTGATACGGCTGTCCGATCGGCGCTGCGCCTTCAGCAACCGTCCGGGGGCGCCGCGCCTCCAATGCCGTCCAGCGCGCAACGGGCCGACCGGTCTCGGTGTCGAGGTTCCATCTCATAATAATACGGCAAGCACACAATGTAGCTTGCCAAGGAAATGGAATGATTGTTGCGGTTTGCGTGCCTTCCATCCCAGAATGGTGAGCAGGCAGCGTTACGAACTGGTTGCAAGCCCGGTCGGTTTGATTGAGGCTGAGGACGCTGCCGCAGTCCGGGAATCATCTTATCGTCCGGTGCAAGGTGTGCCGCCATCGCGGCGACTTTCAATCGGTCTACTCGTATGAATTATATTCCCAGCGGCAAGGATATAGATCGAAATTATATGCGGTCGCGCCGATATTCCCGCTGGCCTTGGTCCGCGCCAATTCCGGCCAGCGCATTGCGCTCAGGGAGCCACATCCTGCATGACCACTTACACGGTTATCCCGCAGCTCGATCACACGGGCTTTCATGTAGCGATCGTTGGCCACGACGGCGTCCGCCAAACAATTCTTGGCTTTGAGACCGAGGCAGATGCCGAGGCGTGGATTTCATGGGATAAGCGGCAGAGCGCTGTCGAAAGACGCCTGGCCCTGCCTGAGCCAACGGTCAGAGCGAGTTATGCGAGTTTATAGCTGTTACTTCCTGAACGAGCGCGGCCACAGTCTGTTTCCGGCAAATATCGGCGCCGAAGACCTGGAGGCTGCAAAGCGGCATTGCTTCGCCATTCTGGCGGATGGGGCATTGTCACTTCCAATGCCACCGAGATCGATCGAGATCTGGGAAGGTGATGTCATGCTATTCCGATCGTAGCCGTGCCAAGATTTGGTAGTGCATTCGCAAGTCGGACGTCACGCACGCCGGACGTTCCGAAACACCGGGATGCCGTGCAACAGGTTCCCAGATCGGCGCGAACCGTCAGGACGGGAAAATCCGCTGGTCCCGGCAAGGCAATCTTCTCACCATTGTGACCGTGGGCCGGAGAGCCTTTCCTGACCGGGCGGTGGTCCGGGCCGGCTTGCCGGTCAGCGACGGCGTCCCTTGCTCGTTGCCAGTGGCGAATCTGGCGGTCGCCGGAGCGGAGATTGGCGGCGCATAGCAGGGCGCGACCGACGAAGCGCGCCACTCGGCATTTTCCGATCGCCCCCTTGCGTGGTGGGCCAGGAGTTGTTCTGGGCGGCGACCATCCCTGAGGGCGACAGACTCAACGTTTCCGCGATATCCGGGCTCACCCTGAACCATTTGCGCCTGGCCGCATTATTGGCGAGCACCTTTGAGGATACGGCAATGAAGGCATCATTTCTTACAGCGCTGATGGCGGCTTCAATTCTGGCTGAGCCAGCCCTCGCGCAGTCGCCTCCGACCAACGCACCGGCACCGGCGCCCACTGTGGCGGCCCCGGCGATACTTCCTGGCGCTCCGGTCGCCCCGTTGACTTCGGGGGACGCGCAGTTCGTCCAGAGCCAGATTGAGGGCAATATGGCGGAGTACCAGGCGGGTCAGCTGGCGCTACAGCGCAGCCAGAACCAGGATGTGCGTAACTTTGCACAAAAGATGATCACCGACCACACCTACGCGCAGGATACTCTGGCACCGATAGCGCAGGCGCATCACATCCAGGCGTCGGGCAAGCTGAGCGAGCAGGACCGAGTGATGCTCGGCCAGTTGGCCCAACTCAATGGCCCCGCTTTCGACCGTGCCTATGTCGACGACATGGTGCGCGCGCACGCCGCGATGGTAGCCCAGCTGAACGCTCAGCTGATCCACGGCGAGGACCAGCATATCAACGCGTGGGTGCAGAACACGCGGCCCATCGTTCTTCAGCACTCTGAGATCGCCCAGCAGCTTCTGGCCAGCCTGCCGCACACGGGCTGACGCGTCGGCGGACCGGCGGCTCGCAGGGCTACCGCTGGACGTGGTGGTGGCCCTCGCGCGCCGGCGCCCAGCCGATCTCAATAATCGCCAATAGATACGGATTTGAAACCACTCCCTGTTATTTTTTGCCCATCACGTCACCGCGTCCCCCGCCCGGTGTGCCGCGGCGGATCAGCGATGGGAGAAGGTTTCATGTTTCGCAGTGCCGCGTCGTTCAACCAAGACCGTTCGGATGTCCAGGCACGGTGGCAGCGGTGCAAGCGACTGCCCCCGCTCAAGGTCGGGGAGGCCGAGGCCCTGACCGCATCTTTTCTGGCGAGCCGGAATGTGACCTTTTGCCCGGTGCGTTACGCGGCAGCCATTGAGCAACGCACGCAGCTCGCGCGGCGGGAACGAATTTGAGGCGAGCGCTCCCCGTGGTGCGCACTTACCTCATCGTCAGCGGGATAGCCTTTGGGTTGTGTTCTGCCTGGCTGGTGTTGGAGCAATTCGTGGTTCCGTAGGACGGACTGCGCCGGCTGGTGGCGAACGCCAGCCTTCCCTGTAGAATTCGCGTAACCAGACGAAGGCGCTGCATCCGCGGCAACGCGTCAGCGCTGGCGCAGCACCCAGCGCACCGCCGCCAGCGCCTCCGTGATGCTGGAGCAGCCACGCGCCACAGTCTCGCCGCTCGCCTTCGCCACATACAGGCCGTCGGCGTCCCGCGCGATGAGCAGGGCGGTGCGACCGTCCCCCTCGGGGTCAATCAAGCCTGCGTAACAGGTGCCGTCATCGGTGCACTGACCGGACACCGACCAGGCGCCTGGCAGAGCCGTCGCGGCCTGCGTGATTTCGAAGAGCTCAATGGGGGTCATTGCGAGCGTGGCAGCACCGGTTAAAGGAGCAGGTTCCTTGGCAGAGCCTCGCACAACCACTCTCAGCATCCAACCTGGGATTGAGATCTAGATCGGTCGGCGTCAAGCTCATTACAAACCCCAGAGCATTGCTATTGTGTAATTTACCCGCGGCAGTGGTGGGCGCCAGTCGCAATTCGTTGACATCTGGCAGCATGTCGCCAGCTACAGCGACGTGGCGGTGGAGACACGTGTGCATCCCAGGTATCTGGCCTTGTGTGTCCTATGCATCCTGCCAGCGGGGTGTGTCCCGGGCGCAGACACAGTAGATCCAGCGTTGGCACAGAACGGCGCGCCTCTCGGCTACCGCTATCACGATGCGAACCATGCCGACGGGGTCAAGAATCCCTCCCCGCAGGCGATTTACAACGCGACGCACGGCACCTGGCTGTGGCCGCCGCAGGAGTCCGATGTGCCATGACCTCTCTGACCGGCAAGACCGCGCTCATCACCGGCTCCACCGACGGCGTCGGCCGCGCGGTTGCCACCCGCCTCGGCGAGGCGGGTGCGCGCGTCCTGGTGCATGGTCGCGACCAGGACCGCGGCAACCGGGTCGTCGCCGAGGTCACCCAATCGGGCGGTGCGGCGGAGTTTCTCGTCGCGGACCTTGCGTCCCTGGCCGAGGTGCGGCGGTTTGGCGAGACCGTGTGGCAGCGGACGGACCGGCTCGACATCCTGATCAACAACGCCGGCATCGGCACTGCCGGTGCTGCGCGCCAGACCAGTGCCGACGGCCACGAGCTTCGCTTCGCCGTCAACTACCTGGCCGGCTTCCTGCTGACCCATCTGCTGCTTCCGCTGCTCCGGCGGAGCGCACCGGCGCGCATCGTTAACGTGGCCTCGGCCGGCCAGCAGCCGATCGACTTCGCCGATGTCATGCTGACGCGCGGCTACAGCGGCGCGCGCGCCTACTGCCAGAGCAAGCTGGCGCAGATCATGTTCACCATCGATCTGGCCGAGGCGCTCGCCGGCACCGGCGTCACCGTCAACGTGCTGCATCCGGCGACTTACATGGATACGGCGATGGTGCGGCGCGCGGGTGTGACGCCCAGGAGCAGTGTCGAGGAAGGCGCCGAGGCGATCCTCAAACTCGCCGCTTCGCCGGCGGTCGAGGGGCGCAGCGGGTGCTACTTCAATGGCCTCCACGAGGCGCGTGCCGAAAGGCAGGCCTACGACACCGCGGCGCGGCGGCAGCTCCGGGCGATCAGCCAGGAGCTCTGCGCGGGCTTTGGCATCGCGACGGCGCCCCGCGTCGGTCCTGGCTGACGGCGTCGGGTCCGTTCGGCGACTTTGGCGCTATCCGCGCTGTATCAGTTCGATCGACACGTTCTGCGGCGCGGTCAGGAATGCGATGCGCACGCCAGGCCTGATGGTCTTCGGTTCCACCGTGAACGCCACACCCTTGCCCTTCAGCTCGGCCACCGCAGCGTCGATGTTCTCGACCGTCAGTCCGAAGTGCTCCAACCCCATGTATGGCGTCTGGGGCGACGCACCGGTCGACGCCGGGTCCGACCTGGCGATGAAGATCTTCTGCCCCGTCAGGTCGAGATCATAGCGCGTCGAACCATCGGGCAATGGCGTGCGAATGATGTCCGCGCCCAGCTTGTCCTCGTACCATTGCGCCGTCGCCGCCGGGTCCGGCGACTTCAGGTGGATGTGCTCCCAGGTGTACTTGGTCATGACGTTCCTCGCGATCGGCTACGCCACCATTAACCTCCCGGACCGTCAAACCGACAAGAGTGCCTTCCCGAACCGGCCATCCGACCCCACAATATCTGCATGTCCCGGCGCACGGTTGAGATCACGGCTGACCTCATGCTGCGGGCCTACCGACACGGCCTGTTCCCGATGGCGGAGACCCGTCGCGGCGAACGCCTCTACTGGCTCGACCCTGAGCGCCGCGGCGTCCTGCCGTTGGACCGCTTCCACCTGCCGCGCCGGCTCGCCCGCACCGTGCTGTCGGACGCCTTCACCGTCACCGTCGATCGGGACTTCGCCGCGACCATCGCCGGCTGCGCACAGTCCGCCCCCGGCCGCGACGACACATGGATCAATCCGCAGATCGAGCGGCTGTTCAGCGAACTGCATCAACTCGGCCACGCCCACTCGGTGGAGACACGCCAGCACGGGCATCTGGTCGGCGGCCTCTACGGGGTGGCGATCGGCGGCGTGTTCTTCGGCGAGAGCATGTTCAGCATGGTGCGCGACACCTCGAAGGTGGCCCTGGTGCACCTCGTCGCGCGCCTGCGTCTCGGCGGCTTCCGACTGCTGGACACCCAGTTCGTCACCGCGCACCTGTCGCAGTTCGGCGCCGAGGAGTTGCCACGCGATGACTACAAGGTGCAGCTTGCGCATGCCCTGACCGTGCCGGCCGATTTTGCCGCCGATCCGGACCCGGCAGCGCTGGCGGCTGAGATCCGCTGCCTGGCGGAGCGCTGATGCTTCGATCGGCCGTCGCTCAAGCGCAGGACGCCTGCGGCTGCATGAAGTATGCCGTGGTCCTGGCGCTCTGCGCGACCTGGGCGCCCGCGGCCTTTGCCGATCCGCCCGGTTCAGGGCTGCATGTAATTATCGACTACGTCGCGAGACGAATGAGCGTGGTGAGGGACGCGACGCGATCGATGGTCGAAATGGCGGCTCCAGGCAATATGGCGGACATGACCGGCGGCAGCGCCACGGCGTCCTTCGTCCGCCGCGGCGAGGCGACGGTGGCGGGCCGGGTCTGCACCGAATGGCAGACGCGCGATCGCGCGGGGCGGCCGGCGCTGGTCTGCATCACCGGCGATGGCGTGCTGCTGCGGGCCGGCACCTCGGAACAGGTGCAGGTGAGCGCGATCTCGGTCGAGTTCGCGCCGCAGCATTCCGCGCTATTCCGCGTGCCGTCGGATTATGTGCGCTTGGCGCCGGGAACCGCATGATGATTGCTGGCAAGATCATCGTTCCATGGCGCGACCGGCATGGCCGTTTCCTGCCGTTGAAGGCGACGGTGCTCGCGGCGAGCTTCATTCCCGGCGCGGTGCTGGCGTTCTGGTGGGCGAACGGCATGCTCGGCGGACGCCCGGTGACCGAGGTTATCCACGGCACCGGTGACTGGGCGATCCGTTACCTGCTGATCTCGCTGGCGATCACCCCGGCGGCGCGAGTACTGGATTGGCCGCGCCTGCTGCTCGTGCGGCGGATTGTCGGCCTGACTGCGCTTGCCTATGGGCTCGCGCATTTCACGCTGTACGTGGTGGACCATAACTACCGGTTGGGCTTCGTCGCCTCGGAGATCGCACTGCGGTTCTATCTGACCATCGGCTTTACCGTGTTGCTCGGGCTGGTCGTCCTCGGCGTTACTTCGACCGACGGCTGGGCTCGGAGGCTGGGTCGCCGGTGGAAGCGGCTGCATCGGGTGATCTATGTGTTGGGCGCGATCGCACTGCTGCACTATTTCATCCAATCGAAGTCGAACGTATCGGAGCCGGTGTTCTTCTCGGGCCTGTTTGTGTGGCTACTGCTGTGGCGTGCGCTCCCGATGCCCTGGCAACGGAATCCGCTCGCGCAGCTGGCGCTGGCCGGCGTGGCGGCGTGCGCCAGTGCCGGCATCGAGTTCGCCTGGTATGGGTTGACGACCGGGATCAACCCGTGGCGTGTGCTGGCGGCAAGCGAGACGCTGCATTTCGGTGTGCGGCCGGCGCACTGCGTGGCATTGGCGGGACTGGCGGTGGTGGTGCTGGCAGGGCTGCGACGGATGACCGGCATGGCGCGCCCCAGGCAACGCATGGCGACCTGAGTGCGCCGAGATCAAGCGCGACTGCTGTTGAACTCTGGCTGCTCTGCCGATTAGCCTGAGTAGGCAATAAGAGCGAAGGAGGGACCGTCATGCACCGCCGGGCATTCATCGCTGCAACTGTTGCGACTCCCGCTATCATTGGGCTTGGTTCAAAAACCGGTTCCGCTCAGCCTGCGGAGCGCACGCCCGTCGCTGTGTGGCGTCAATTCGTAATCACGACCAAAATCATATTACAAAACTCGCCCGGCCAGGCACGACTTTGGTTGCCTCTGGTGCAGACCGCAGTCGGCTATCAGACCGCCATCGATGTGGACTGGCAGGGCAACGGCCGAGCTGAACTGGTGCGCGATCCAACTTATGGCGCGCAGATGTTACGTAGCACTTGGGACGAAAGCGCGACCCCGCAGCACATTGAGGTCAGGCAGACCGTCGCAACCTGCGACCGAGCCGCGCTGCCGACGGTGCCAATCAGCCAAGCCGAACGGCAATTCTGGATGGCCCCAACGGAGAGCGCGCCGACAGATGGTATCGTGCGCACTACGGTCGAGCGTATCGTTGACGGTCGCACCAACCCCCGTGAGCGGTTGCGCGCCATCTATGATTGGGTGGTGGACACGACCTGGCGCAACCCTGACACGCCTGGCTGCGGTGTCGGCGACGTCAAGGCAATGCTCGAGTCGGGCAATTTTGGCGGTAAGTGTGTCGATATCAACGGCCTGATGGTCGGCTTGGCGCGGGCGGCAGGCATTCCGGCCCGTGACGTGTACGGGATTCGCGTAGCCAACTCACATTTGTACCCTTCACTTGGAAAAAGCGGTGACATCAGCAAAGCGCAGCACTGCCGTGCTGAGGCTTATTTGGAAGATGCCGGCTGGTTTCCCCTCGATCCTGCGGACGTAAGGAAAGTGGTCTTGGAGCAGAAACTGGCTGTGGACAGCATGGAGGTTCGTGGCTTGCGTGAGCGTCTATTTGGCAACTGGGAGATGAACTGGGTCGGGTACAACAGCGCCACCGATATTGCGTTACCGGGCGCCGAGCAGCAACGGCCAAACTTTCCCTTCCTGATGTATCCTTGCGCTTTCACTACAGTCGGCCAACCGAATGCCCTGGACCCAGCACGCTTTCGTTACGAAATTACGTCTCGCGAGACATGAAGTCCACAATCCGACGGTCCGCACAACGCCTGTCGACGCCCGAACAATTCGATCAGTGAGGCGCATGGCGGCCACCGAATTGTCGAGCTGAACCCCGCAGCGGCACGACCACCGTCCCGGCGACCGCGTGGACGAGTTCGACTGACCTTGACTGCCTCAGTCCGACGCCAGCCGCTTGATGAGCTGTGCCGCCGCTGGCGTTGACCAGTCGGCGGAACCCTCCAGCCGGGCGACCTCGCGCCCTCGCTTGTCGACAATCAGGCTCGTCGGAATGCCACGGGCATGGCAGGCGCGGATCGCGGCGCTCCTGGGGTCCAGGAGTATGGGCAGCCCGGTGATCCCGTGCTGCTGAAAGAAGGCCTGCACGGTCGGTGCGCCACCACGATCGGATGACAGCGGCAGCACCGCGATGTCGTCGGGTGCCAGCGTCTTCGACAGCCTGGCCAGCGACGGCAACTCCGCGACGCAGGGTACGCACCACGTCGCCCAGAGGTTGACCACCATGCCATGGCCGAGGAAGTCCGCCAGGTGATGTTCGGTCCCGTCGGCGGACGCGAACACAATGTTGGGTGCCGGCACCGGCGGATCGGTTGGCGTCAGTGCCTTGGCGGCATCGTCCAGTTCCTCGGCGAGCGGTTTGCGCGCGATCAGGGCGGCGGCTAGGGTCCCGCCGGCCGCGAGCGCAGCGCGGCGCCTGGTCAACAGCACGACGCGGGTCCTCCCTTGAGTGAGACGCCGAAGCAGCGGAACGAGGCCGCCAACCCGCAGTGGGGCGGGCAATTCGCTGCCGGTCCGTCAGTAATCATGCAGGAGATCAACGCCTCGATCGGTTTCGACCAGAAGCTGTGGCGGCAGGACATCAGGGGCTCCTTGGCGCATGCCGCGATGCTGGCGCGGGTGGGGATCATCCCGACACAAGATGAGCAGGCCATACGCGAGGGTCTAGCGGCGATCGCGCAAGAGATCGAGACCGGGCGCTTCCCGTTCGACGCGGCGCTCGAGGATATCCACATGAACATCGAGGCCCGCCTGACGGAGCGTATCGGCGAGGCCGGCCGTCGCCTGCACACCGCGCGTAGCCGCAACGACCAGGTGGCGACGGACTTCCGCCTCTGGGTGCGCGACGCGATCGACGGGCTGTCGGCGCAGATCGCCGACGTCATGCGCGCGCTGGCTGGTCGCGCGGCTGCACATGCGGCCGATCCGATGCCCGGCTTCACCCATCTGCAGACCGCGCAGCCGGTGACGTTCGGCCACCATCTGCTGGCGTATGTCGAGATGCTGGACCGCGACCGCGGACGGCTCGCGGACTGCCGGCGGCGGTTGAACGAATGCCCGCTGGGCAGCGCGGCGCTGGCGGGCACGTCGTTTCCGATCGACCGCGCGATGGCCGCCCGCGCATTGGACTTCGATCGGCCCACCGCCAATTCGCTCGACGCCGTGTCCGACCGAGACTTCGCGCTGGAGTTCCTCGGCGCGGCGGCCATCTCGGCGATGCACCTGTCGCGGTTCGCCGAGGAGATCGTGGTGTGGTGTTCTGCGCCGTGGCGGTTCATTCGGCTGTCGGATGCGTTCACCACCGGCAGCTCCATCATGCCGCAGAAGCGCAACCCCGACGCGGCCGAACTGGTGCGGGCCAAGACCGGGCGCGTTACCGGCGCCCTGGTCGCCCTGCTGACGGTGATGAAAGGTCTGCCGCTGGCCTATGCCAAGGACATGCAGGAGGACAAGGAGCCAGTGTTCGATGCGGCCGAGGCCTGGGCGCTGTCGCTGGCCGCGATTGCCGGAATGGTGCGGGACATGACGCCGGACGTGGCGCGCATGCGGGAGCTTGCCGGGTCCGGCTTCGCCACCGCGACCGATCTTGCGGACTGGCTGGTGCGGGCACTGAACCTGCCGTTCCGCGACGCGCACCATGTCACGGGCCGGCTGGTGGCAGCAGCGGAGGCCAAGGGCGTCGATCTGGCCGGGCTGACGCTGGCCGAGATGCAGGCCGCGGAGCCGCGTATCACCGCGGATGTGTATTCGGTCCTGACGGTGGAGGCTTCGGTTGCGTCGCGGACAAGCGTCGGTGGCACGGCACCGGCGAATGTCGCGCGCGAGGCAGCGCGATGGCAGGCAGCGCTGGCATGAGGTGGGCACTGTTCCTGGCGCTGATCCTCATGCTCACGGCATGCGGCAAGAAGGGGCCACCATCGCCACCCGGTCCGCCTGACCAGATCACCTTCCCGCGGACCTACCCAACGCACTGACTGCCAGCCGGCTACCGGCAGCCTTTGGCGATCAGCGCCTGGCCGAGTTGCCTGTCCGGACCATCGACATGACGCAGCAGCCACTCCTGCAGGTAGCGCACGATCAGGCTGACGCTGGCCATATCCCCGTCCACGTGCAGGTTCTGGATGTCGTGTAGCAGCCGGTGGTGTTGCTCACGATGCTGCACAAGGTGCTCGACCTGGTACCGCTCCATCAATCGCTCCTCGGTAGCAAAATGGAATGCCGTGTATTGGGTCAGGTCGCTCAGTCTGGCCGCGATGGTGGCGCCGTCGAAGTTGCCCTTCAGCGACGCCGACAGCTCATCGATCAGCTCCGCCAGATGCATATGCTGATCGTCGATCTCCTCGATGCCGACTGCGTGTACGGCGCTCCAGGCCAGCGGCTGTAGCGACACGATGTCCGCGGTGGACCTTCCGGTCGCCCAGCGGAACTGGTTCCTGCCAGCACGCTTGGCGCGGTACATCGCGGTGTCGGCCGCCGCCAGCAGGGCATCGGCCAACTCAGCGTGCTCGGGCCACGCTGCGATACCGACGCTGGTGCCGAGGTCGACGCGATGCGTTGCCAGTTCGAGCGGCGCTGCCAAGGCGCCGATCATGCGCTGCGCCACCAGTGCGGCCGCCTGCTGGTCGTTCAGCCGTGGCAGCAGCACGGCGAATTCATCGCCACCAATCCGGGCCAGGGTGTCGCCTTCTCGAATATTGTGCTCGAAGCGCTGCGCCACGAGTTGCAGGGCGACGTCGCCCCCCTGATGACCATAGGTATCGTTGATCGCCTTGAAACCATCGAGGTCCATGACGAGCACGGCGAATATCGCCGGGTGGCGCCGCGCATGCCGCACGGCCTGATGCAGATGGTCGGCGAACAATGCCCGGTTCGCCAAGCCGGTGAGCGCATCACTGTATGCCAGGTTGGCGAGCTGCTCTCTCGAGCGATGCTGTCTGGTGACATCACAGGCGAAGGCGATGATTGTGGATTCCCCATCGAGTTCCGTGCATTCGAGGCTCAGTTCGAGGTCGAATGACGGAACTTCCCCTCGTCTGCCGGCACCGTAATAGCGTGTTGGGGAACGTTCGGCTGAGAGGAGTGAATCAGCCAGCCGGTCGCCCCCTGCATCGACGACAATGTCGGCGAGCGGCGTGCCGATCAACGCGTTGGTTGCCCGAAACGTCGCGAGAAACGCGGGATTGGCGAAAACGATCCGCCCGTGGCGCAAAGCGGCGAGCGCGATCGCCTTGCTGTTCACCAGAACCGAGCCAAGCGCTCGCAGATCAACCCGATCCTGCTCGGTTCGGCCAGGAGATCTGCTGTCGTGCTTCATGCTGCCCCGCTGTGCATAGCAGGCTGCGCCTTAAGATAATGTGTATGAGGTCGGTTGGACCGGTCTGTCGGGGAAGGGTGAACCGTGATGCCACCGATCAACCCATTGCTCGCGCTTGGCGTGGTGCTGTCAACGATGGCAACGGACGCGGTGTATGTGCTGTTCAACGCCGCGGTGTCAGATCGTCGGCGGCTCGGTGCGGCGTCCTGGAGCAGCGTCTGGTACTTGCTCTCTGCCTTCGCGGTGATCAGCTACACAACATCCTGGGTCTACGTCCTGTTCGCGGCGGCCGGGTCCTGGATCGGCGCGTTTCTGTCGGTGACCTGGCTGCGCAAACGGTGAGGTCTATGGCTCTGCCAGTAGCTCATCCAGCGTCTTCGGACAGTCCTGGCGCACCGGCAGCGGATGTTGGCCATCCATCGTTTCCGGGAGGGCCCGCAGCGCGCGACGGTACAGGCGCGCAAGGTCTATCCGCTGCCGCATGGACGGTACGTATCGGTCGGCGGCATCGCCGCGGAAGCGTACGGCCTCGGCGCGCCAGTTTGGCGCATCGCGAGAGTTTGGCCAGCCTTCGGCCTTGAGCATGTGGACGAGTGCCTGCACGAGCAGCAACTCAACCGCATGCAATTGCTCGCTGCCCACGCTCTCGACCTCCTCGATCACGTTCTCCCAATCGACCTGGTCGTTGACCCGCTCGCCCGCGGCGAGCCGACGCAGCAGCTGCGCCTGGCGCTCGGACCACAGCAGAATATCATCGTCGTAGAGGTCGCTCATGCTGCCCTCGGTCGCCACTTCCCGTAATGATAAGGCCAACCAGACCACCTCGCGCAAGTCAGTCGGTGTATAGTCGCCGCCTGCGACCTCGTGTAGCTCTTGGGAATGATATCCATCCGCGCCCCTGACACGCCCGAACCCACCGCGGCCGAGCTGATCGCGGGGCGGCCCCATCTCGCTTTGCACGCGATGGATGGGCTGATGATCGACGACGTGCCGCTCAATGCGATCGCGGATGACGTCGGCACGCCTGTGTGGGTCTACTCGGCGTCCGCCATGCGGCGGCGCTATCGTATGCTGGCCGAGGCGCTAACCGGCGCAGGGGTCAATGCGCACATCCATTACGCGATGAAGGCGAACGACCGGCTCGCCGTACTGCGGCTGTTTGCGGGGGTCGGCGCTGGAGTCGACGTGGTCAGTGAGGGCGAACTTCGCCGTGCGCGCGAGGCGGGAATCACCGCCGAGCGCATCGTGTTCTCGGGCGTCGGCAAGAGCGAACGCGAACTGCGGCTCGCGCTCACCGAGGACATCGCGCAGTTTAACGTGGAGAGCGCCGAGGAACTGGACACGCTGTCGGCGCTGGCCACCGCCATGGGGCGGACCGCGCGCGTGGCGCTGCGCGTCAACCCGGATGTCGATGCCGGCACCCATGCCAAGATCACCACAGGCCGCGCGCGGGACAAGTTCGGGATCCCCTACACGGATGTCGTCGCGCTGTATCGCCGAGCCGCCGACCTGACGGGCATTCGTCCGGTTGGACTGGCGACGCATATCGGCAGTCAGATCCTGTCGCTCGCACCTTATCGCGCTGCCTATGCGCGTCTGGCGGAACTCGTGCGCGCATTGCGCGCGGACGGACTGCAGGTGGGTACGATCGACTGCGGCGGCGGTCTCGGCATTCCGTATCGGGACGAACCAGCGCCGTTGCCCGCGGCACTCGCCGGTGCGATCCACGGCGCGCTGCACGACCTGAATGTCCGCATCGTGCTTGAGCCGGGGCGTTGGCTGGTCGGTCCGGCAGGCGTGCTTGTGGCGTCGGTAATCCTGGCGAAGCACGCCCAGGGGAGCCGCTTCATCGTGCTGGACGCAGCAATGAACGATCTGATCCGACCCGCGATGTACGAAGCCTGGCACGGCATCGTGCCGGTCGCCGCGGTCGATGCCGTGGCGCCGGTGGCACCGGCCGACGTGGTCGGACCAGTTTGCGAATCCGGTGACACATTTGCGCGCGATCGCATGCTGCCAGCGCTGGCTTCGGGCGCGCGCGTGGCGATACTCGATGCCGGGGCCTATGGCTCGGTGATGAGTTCTGCGTACAATGCGCGCCCGATGGCAGCCGAGGTGATGGTGAACGGCAGCGAGTGGTCGGTGATTCGCGAACGCGACAGCCACGCCGACTTGTGGCGTGCCGAACGCATGCCACATTCGCTCAGATGAGCGCCCCGGGCGGAGACCTCGATCGCCTGCTGCGTCGGCTTGCCGGCCGTCGAGCACTGGCACGCCTCGCCATCCTGTTCGAACGCATCTGGCCGGCCGTGTGGCCCGCGCTCGGTGTCGCGGGCCTGTTCGTCTGCGCGGCGCTGCTCGACCTGCCGCGTCTGTTGTCGCCCTGGTTACATGTAGGTCTGCTCGCCGCCACGGCATTGCTGATCCTCGGGCTGCTGGTGCGTGGCCTGCACGGCATCGCGGCACCGGATGACAAGGCCGCCGACCGCCGCCTCGAACTGGCCTCTGATCTTCCCCACCGGCCGTTGTCGGTGCTGACCGACCGCCCGTCGCGCGGCGTCAGAGGCCCCGACACCGCGTCGGTTGCGCTCTGGCAGGCGCATGTTTCCCGCGCGGTGAATTCCGTGCGCCGGCTGCGCATCGGCATACCACGGCCCGGATTGGCTCGGCGCGACCCCCGTGCGCTGCGCGCCGCGCTGGTGGTCGCCCTCGTCGCGGCGTTCGCGATCGCCGGTGACGATGCGCCCTCGCGACTGGCGCAGGCCATGGAACCGACCCTGCCGCGCGAAACCCCGTCGCCGGCGACTGAGCTACAGGCCTGGATCACGCCGCCCGCTTACACGGGGCTGGCGCCGATCTTCCTCAAACCCGACAGCGGCAGCGTGTCGGTGCCGGCCGGGGCCCGTCTCACGGTCAGCGTCACCGGCGGCAGCGTCATCCCGACCTTGATGCTCGACGGGCAGTCCGAACCGTTTCGCGCCCTGGACAAGGCAAGCTTCCAGGCCGACCGCGACCTGCACGAGGGTGGCCACCTCACGGTACGGCGCGACGGTCGCGAGCTGGCAGCCTGGGACCTGGCCGTCATCGCTGACCAGCCGCCGACGGCGGATTGGACCGACAATCCAGGCCGAGCCACCGGAAGTCAGCAGACACGGCTGCCGTGGCACACGTCGGACGACTACGGCGTGGTCTCGCTGCAGGCCGAGATGCGGCTGCGCGACCGGCGCGACGCACCGCCTTTGGTGGTTGGCCTGCCGTTGCCTGGCGGCACTCCGAAGACGGCGCACGGTGTGAACCAGCAGGACCTGACGGCGCATCCCTGGGCGGGGCTGCCGGTGATCGCCAAGCTCGTGGCGCGTGATGCGCTGAACCAGACCGGCGAGAGCCGCGAGATCGAGTTTGTCCTGCCCGAGCGGCCGTTCCAGAACCCAGTGGCACGCGCGCTGATGGCGATCCGCCGCGGGCTCAGCCTACGTCCGGACGATCGCCCTTCGGCGGTGACCGGGCTGGAGGCGCTGCTGATGGGGCCCGACGCGTTCAACGGCGATTACGGCGCCTATCTGAACCTGGGCGACATCTTCTACCTACTCGAACGGAACAGGGCGCCCGAGGCGGTCGGCGAGGCGCAGCAGCGCATGTGGGATCTGGCGCTGCATCTGGAGGAGGGACAGACCGAGCAAACCGCCCGGGCGCTGGACGAGGCCCGGCAGGCGGCGCGCGACGCGCTGGACAAGGCGATCCGCGAGCCGAACGAGGCAAACCGCGAGGCGCTGGACAAGCGGCTGAAGGAGCTTGAGGAGGCGATCGCCAAGCATTTGCAGGCGCTGATGGAAGAGGCGCGGCGCAACAACGAGGAGATGCCGTTCAACCCGGATACGAAGCAGCTTTCCAATCGCGACCTGGACAAGATGGCGGAGCAGGCGCGTGAAGCAGCCCGCGAAGGCCGCATGGACGATGCGCAGCAACGCATGGCGGAGCTTGAGCGCATGCTGGACAAGCTGCGCAACGCACGCGCCGAGCATGGACGTGAGGGCGAGCGCACCGAGGCGCAGCGTCAGCGCGGCCGTCAGCAGATGGGAGCGGTGCAGGACATGATCGGCCGGCAGGGCGGACTGCTCGACCATTCGCAGAGCCGCGTCGATGAAACGACGCGGTTTCATGGCAACCAGGCTCCTACCCAGCCGACGGACGAGGCAACGCAACGCCAGGCTGACCAGCGCGTGCAGCAGGCGCTGCGACGGTCGCTCGGCGAGCTGATGCAGCAGTTTGGCGACCTGACGGGACAGGTGCCGCCGAGCCTCGGTGAAGCAGACACCGCCATGCGCGAGGCGGGGAAGCAATTGGGCCAGGGCGATGACGCCGGCGCTGGCGAATCCGAGCAGCAGGCGATTGAGGCTCTCCAAAAGGGTGGCCAGGAGATGGGCCAGGCGATGGCCAAGCAATTCGGCTCCCAGAACGGTCAGGACGGCAGCGAGCAAGAAGGCGATTCCGACGGCCCCATGGGGCTGACCCTGCACGACGGCCAGGACGACAATACAGGCCGTGGCTGGCGCAACGGACCGCCTGACCGGTCGCAGGCGGGCCGTGATCCGCTCGGGCGGCGCTACGGGCAGGGCAGCTCGGGGGCCGATGAGAGCGCCGATGTAACCGTGCCGGAAGAGCGCGAGCGTCAGCGGACACAGGCAATCGAGGAAGAGCTGCGTCGCCGCGGCTCGGACCGTATGCGTCCCCAGACGGAACTGGATTACATCGACCGACTGCTGAAGCAGTTTTAGGGCGCACAGCCCCAATTGCGTCGCTACCTGCCTCCTGCCACAGTCTGCATCAGCAGCTACTGATCAGTAGGGAGGATCGGCTGATGGACCTGCGCTTCACCCCTGAAGAGCTGGCGTTTCGCGACGAAGTGCGCGCTTTCATCCGTGACAACCTGCCCGGCGAGATCCGTGAACGGATGCGTCTCGGCTATGGGCCGCGCAAGGAAGACACGGTCGCCTGGCAGCGCATCCTGAACAAGCGCGGATGGGCGGCGATCTCGTGGCCCAAGGAATGGGGTGGTCCGGGATGGTCATCAATTCAACGCATGATCTTCCTGGAAGAGAACCAGGTCGCGCCGGCGCCGGAGCTCTCGAGCTTCAACATCACGATGATCGGTCCGGTGCTGATCCAGTTCGGCACCGAGGAACAGAAGAAGCGGTTCTTGCCGCGCGCCGCGAACATCGACGACTGGTGGTGTCAGGGCTTCTCCGAACCTGGCGCGGGATCCGACCTCGCATCGCTGAAGACCGCGGCGAAGCGTGACGGCGACCACTACGTGGTGAACGGCCAGAAGATCTGGACCTCGACCGCGCATCATGCCGACTGGTGCTTCGTGCTGGTGCGCACCAACCCGAATGCGGCGAAGCGGCAGGAGGGCATTTCGTTCCTGCTGGTGGACATGAAGACGCCGGGGATCACGGTGCGCCCGATCATCTCGATCGACGGCAGCCATCACCTGAACGAGGTGTTCTTCGATAACGTGCGGGTGCCGGTTGAGAACCGCGTCTACGAGGAGAACCGCGGCTGGGATGTGGCGAAGTTCCTGCTGGGCAACGAGCGCACCGGCATCGCGCGGATCGGCAAGTCGAAGGAGCGGGTGAACGCATCGAAGGAGATGGCGCGCAAGGTCCGCGAGAACGGCCGGCCTTTGATCGACGATCCTGCGTTCCGTCAGCGCATCGCGCAGATTGAAGTGGACATGAAGGCGCTGGAGATAACGCAGTACCGCGTCGTGTCCGCGTATGACAGGCAGCGCGACGGAAGGCCCGATCCGCTGTCGTCGGTGCTGAAGGTAAAGGGCACGGAGCTGCTGCAGGCGACAACGGAACTCGCGATGGATGTCGGTGGTCCGATGTCGATGCCGATCTGGGCGGAGGAACTGGCGGCGTTGTCGAACGAGCCCGATGTCGGTCCCGAGTGGGCGACGCAGTCCACCGGCAGCTACCTGTTCCTGCGTGCCGCGTCGATCTACGGCGGGACCAACGAGATTCAGAAGAACATTCTCACCAAGGCGGTGCTGCGACTTTAGTGCAGCCTTCCCCTGTCATTGCGAGCGCAGCGAAGCAATCTCGGTCAGAGTGTACACTGTGACCGAGCTTGCTTCGTCGCTCCGCTCCTCGCAATGACACCAAAAACGAGGCCCACGCAATGGACTTCACCCTCTCCGATGAACAGCGCCTGCTGAAGGACAGCGTCGATCGGCTGATGGCTGATCGCTACGCGTTCGATCAGCGCAAGAACCACTTCAATCAACCAGGCGGCTGGAGCACTTCGCTGTGGTCGCAGTACGCCGAACTCGGACTGCTCGGGCTGCCGTTCGCGGAGGAATACGGTGGGTTCGGAGGCGGTGCCGTCGAGGTGATGCTGGTGATGGAGGCGTTCGGCCGCGCGCTGATCCTGGAGCCCTATCTGGCGACCGTCGTATTGGGCGGCACCGCGGTGCGTCTCGGCGCCAGCGAGGCGCAGAGGTCGCGTGTGCTGCCGGCGATCGCGGACGGCAGCATGAAGCTCGCGTTCGCGCACGGCGAACGGCAGGCGCGCTACGACGTCACCGACGTGATGACCACCGCCAAGGAGAGCCGTGGCGGCTGGGTGCTCGACGGTGCGAAGAGCGTGGTGACGCATGGCGACTGCGCCGACACGCTGGTGGTGAGCGCGCGCACCTCAGGCGAGCGTGACGATGCCGATGGCATCACGCTGTTCCTGGTGGACGCCGGCGCGAACGGCGTGGCGCGCCGCGGCTACACGATGCGCGACGAACAGCGCGCGGCGGAGGTGTCGCTGTCCGGCGTGCAGGTCGACGCCGATGCTGTGCTGGGTGAGGTCGGCAAGGGGCGGTCGCTGATCGAGCGGGTGATCGAGGCGGGCATCGCCGCGACCGCGGCGGAAAGCGTCGGCGCGATGGAAGCGCTGCACAGCATGACGCTGGAGTACAGCCGGACGCGCGAGCAGTTCGGCAAGCCGATCGGCTCTTATCAAGTGGTGCAGCATCGGCTGGCCGAAATGTTGATGTCGCTGGAGCAGGGCCGCTCGATGGCGATGCTGGCCGCGATGATGGTCGACGAACCGGACGCCGATGAACGCGCGCACAACATCGCCATGGCGAAGGTGGGCATCGGCCAGGCTGGACGGTTCGTGTCGCAGAACGCGGTGCAGTTGCACGGCGGCATGGGCATGACCGAGGATCTGGCGGTCGGCCACTACTTCCGCCGCTGCATGGTGATCGAGCGGCTGTTCGGCGACACGGCGCACTATCTGGCGAAGCTCGCGGAGCGCATCGAATGAGCCGTAGCGTCTCCGTCGCCGGCGTCACGTTGGAAGTGGAGGAGCACGGCGAGGGGCAGCCGCTGCTGTTCCTGCATCCCGGCGAAGGACTCGAGCCGCGGCGACAATGGCTGCAACTTCTGGCGCGGCGTTTCAGAGTGATCGCGCCGCATCATCCCGGTTGGGGCAACTCGTCGCTGCCCGATTGGCTGAGCACGGTCGACGACCTGGCGTATCTCTATCTCGATCTTGCGGCGACGCAGGGGCTCGAGGATGCAATTCTGGTCGGCGCCTGCTTCGGCGGCTGGATCGCCGCGGAGATGGCGGTGCGCGACACACGGCGCTTCTCGCAACTGGTGCTGGCGGATCCGCTCGGAATCAAGATGCGCGGCTTCACCGAGCGCGACATCGCCGACATGCACGCGATCTCGCGCGACGAGTACCAACGCCTCGCATGGGCAGACCCCGCGAAGGGCGAACGCGACCTGATGCAGTTGCCGGAGACGGAGCTTGCCGGAATTGCGCGCGGCCGCGAGGCGTTCGCGCGGTTCGGCTGGAAACCTTACATGCACAACCCGCATCTGAAGCGCTGGCTGCACCGCATCGACATCCCGACCTTGCTGCTGTGGGGCGAGCAGGACGGCATCGTCAGCACATCATACGGTGAGGCATGGCGCGCCGAGATCCCTGGCGCGCGCATGGACGTCATCGCCAATGCCGGTCATTTCCCGCATTGGGAACAGCCGCGCGGCTTCGCCGACCGGCTCTCGCGTTTCATCGACAGCAACTGAGGAGCGCGCCATGCGCTGCTGGTATTTCTCCGAGATGGCGTATCACCCGGCGTGGGAGGCGGGCCTACAACGCGGCACGCTGCGTGTGGTGCTGCCGTCCAGCAACTTCGATCCGCCGACCGGACATGAGCTGCTGAACCGCTATCTCGATGAGTTCGCGCTGTGCGACGAGGTGGGGCTCGATATCATGGTGAACGAGCATCACAGCACGGCGACCTGCATGACCGTGTCAGTGCCGATGGCGCTGGCGATCATCGCGCGTGAAACCAGGCGTGCGCGGCTGCTGTCGCTTGGCTCGCCGATCGCCAACCGGCCCGATCCGGTGCGCGTGGCGGAAGAGATGGCGTGGCTCGATGTGCTGTCGGGCGGAAGGCTGGAGATGGGGCTGGTGAAGGGAGCGCCGTACGAGATCCAGCCCGCGAACAGCAATCCCGCCACGCTGATGCGCCGCTATTGGGAGGCGCATGATCTGATCCTGAAGGCGATGTCGACGCATGACGGTCCGTTCAACTGGGAGGGTGAGTTCTTCCAATATCGCAGCGTCAACATCTGGCCGAAGCCGGTGCAGAAGCCGACGCCGCCGGTGTGGATGACCGGGATGAGCGTGGATACCGGCAAGCTTGCCGCCGAACGCGGACACGTGGTGGGAACGCTGCTGTCAGGCGGCACCGCGAAGCCGATGTACGATGCCTATCGGCAGCGGGCGCGCGAGCTGGGCTGGGAGGCGGGACCGGACCGCATGGCCTATGCCGCTGTGGTGGGAGTCGGCGCGACGCGCGAGGAAGGGCTGCGGCGAGCCGACCAGATCGCCGACTACGTGCGCACCGCGCCGGTGGTGGCGGAACCGTTCACGAACCCACCTGGCTATAACTCGATCGGCGCCAACGTCGCGATCATGAAGGCGGGGCCGCGCGCGCATCGCATCGTCAAAGATCGCGACGGCAACACGATTGATCATCGCCGCGCGACGGTGCACCAGTTCATGGACACCGACACGGTGTTCGCTGGCACGCCGGACGATGTGTTCGGCCAGATCAGGGATTTTTCCAACCGGATGGGTGGCATCGGCCACCTGCTGTTCTTCGGTCAGGGTGGGTTCCTGAGCCATGAGGACGCGGCGGAGAACATCCGGCTGTTCGGCCGCGAGGTGGCGCCGCGGCTGAAGGAGCTGACGGCGGAGCCGGTTCGGCATGGGGTTGCGGCGGCGGAGTAACAACGCGCCCCCTCCCCCTCCCGCAAGGGGAGGGGGAGGGGGTTCTTTTCTAGTTCATTTCCCTTGCGCCCTCATACATCCAACCGATACGCCGTCCCGTCGCATACGATCCGCCCAGCCGTCGCGCCGGCGAAGTGCGTGCCGATCACCAGCACCGGCGTTCCCGCCAAGCGCTCGAACATGACCTCGCGCGTGCGCTGGCCCTGTTCCGGATCGGAATCCGCCGTCGACGCCCATTCGGGATGCGCGATCTGACAGGGGTGGTGCATGAAGTCGCCGGTTATCAGTGCTTCCTCGCCGCGCGAGCGGATGCGCACGCTGACATGGCCCGGCGTATGTCCAATCGTAGGCACAAGATCGATCTCCTCGCAAATGCGCGCGTCGGTCTCCACCAGATCGACCAGCCCCGCGTCGAATACCGGCCGCACGGAATCGCCGAACACCGCGACCATGTCCTCGCGGCCCTGCGGCTTCGACCAGTGCTCATACTCGATCCGCCCCATCAGGTAGCGCGCACGCGGAAACGTCGGCACCCACCTTCCGCCGATCAGCATCGTGTTCCACCCGACATGGTCCACGTGCAGATGCGTGCACAGCACGGTATCGACCGACTCGCGCGGATATCCCGCCGCCGCGAGATCATCCAGGAACGGCCCATGCAGATCGTTCCACGCCGGTATCCGCCGGTTCTGCTTGTCGTTGCCCAGACAGGTATCCACCACGATGCGCCGCGTCGGCGTCTGCACCACGAAGCTGTGGATGCTCATGCGCAGCCTGCCATCCTCGTCTGCAAAATGCGGCCGCAGCCAGGCGATCGGCTGAATTTCCTCGCGCGTCGCCTGTGGCAGGATGAAGCGGCTGCCACCGGTCACCTCGAGCTCGACAATCTTGGTCACCGTCACGTCGCCGATCCGCCATTGCATTGCCGCCTCCCGCCTCGTGCCTACCCATTCCGCCCTATCACGATCGACGCCGACGCGGGAGGAGACCCACGTGGCCCAGCAGATCGACTACCAGTCTAAACTGCGGCCAAGGCGCCTCGCGAATGGTGAGCGGCAAGGCGCGCTCGCGCCGATTGGGAGCAGGCGGATCGTCGCAAGGCCGTCTTCAGAGACCTGCTCAGGCGCCATTCCACGCGCGGGCTCATTTTCGGACGCAACCGTCACTTCGGCCGCACGCCTTCCTCACCATCCATCCACACAGGGCCGCTTTTTTCCCTCGCGAGGCAACGGTGGAGGCACCGAGCGTAATCCCGCGACGACCCAGCGCCGCGTTTCCGCAGGATCGATGACGTCATCCACGGCATAACCGACTGCCTGATTGATCGCCCGTCCCTTTTCGTAAAGCTCGGCAACCATCTGGTCGTACGCGGCGCGGCGCTCCGCCGGATCGGCGATCGCCGCCAACTCCTTGCGCCGCCCGAGCTTCACCTGCCCTTCCAACCCCATGCCGCCGAACTCTCCGGTCGGCCAGGCGATGGAGAACACGCCTAGACGCATCCCACCGCCGATCATCGCGAGCTTGCCGAGTCCGTACGACTTGCGGATGCACACCAGGAACATCGGCACGCTCAGGTTGGCGCCGATCAGATAACTGCGGCAGCAATGGCGGATCAGTGCGGTCTTCTCTGCCTCCGGCCCGACCATGTTCCCCGGATTGTCGTTCAAGGAAAGCAGGGGGATGTCATGCGCGTCGCAAAGCTGCATGAAACGCACCGCCTTGTCGGCGGCGTCGCTGTCGATCGCACCCCCCAGATGCCGAGGATCGTTGGCGATAACGCCGATCGGCCGGCCCTCCACCCTGATCAGCGCGGTGATCATCGCCAGTCCGAAGCCCGCGCGCAGCTCCAGCATCGAGCCTTCGTCAGCAAGGATGCGGATCAGTTCGCGCATGTCATAGCCGCGCAGTCGGTTCTCCGGCACGATATGACGCAAGCGCCGCTGGTCGGCGCAGGACCATTCGGCAATGCTTCCCTGGAAGTAGGACAGATACTGCTTGGCGACCGCGACCGCCTCGGCCTCGTCGCGCACCAGCACATCGATCACGCCGTTCGCCACCTGTACCCGCGCCGGACCCACCTCTTCCGGCTTGAACACCCCGAGGCCACCGCCCTCGATCATGGCCGGTCCCGCCATCCCCATCGTGGTGTCTTCGGTAGCGATGATGACGTCGCAGCAGCCAAGCAGGACCGCGTTGCCGGCAAAGCATCGGCCCGACGCGATCCCGACCAGCGGGGCCAGACCCGACAGCCGCGCGAACTTATGGAATGTGTCGGTGTCCATTGTGCTGAACCCGCGATCGGGGTCGCTGCCGCGTCCGCCGCCGCCTTCGGCGAATAGCACCAGAGGCAGGCGCAGCCGCTCCGCAAGCTCGTACATGCGATCCTGCTTGAGATGACCCATGCGGCCCTGGGTGCCCGCGTACACTGAGTAGTCGTAGGAAACGACGACAGCTCGGCTCTTTTGCTCGGCGAACCGATCGCCGTTGATCGTCGCCAGTCCCATGATCAAACCGTCTGCGGGCAACTCGTCGATCAGTTGCTCCAGCGTGCTGATCGAGCGGCGCGCCGCGACCACCATTCGTCCGTATTCGACGAACGAGTTGGGATCGACCAGATCGGCAATGTTCTCCCGCGCGGTACGTTGACTGGTCGCACGACGCCGTGCAACGGCCTCGGGTCGAGCCTCGTCGGTCGTGCTCTGCGCCCGGGCGAGCACGTCCGCGAGATCGGGCCGGAGGTAGTCGAGATCGATGTCCTGCGCTGCGGAGGCATCGCTGCCTGCCACTTCGGCTGGCTCGATGAACAACAACGCCGATCCCTCGAACACGGTATCACCAGGAGCAACACATAACGCGCGTACGATGCCAGCGGTCTCGGCAACGACGCCGTGTTGCATCTTCATCGCTTCCATCACCAGCACTTCCTGCCGGGCGTGCACGGTATCACCCGCGGAAACCGCCAACGAAACGACCAGGCCTTGCATCGGCGCCCGCAGGGCAACCGTGCCCTCCGGCCCGACAGTGTCGGTGACTGTATTGTCGTCGTCGGATGTCACCGCTTCCTTGCCATAGCGGACCACGGCGAGTGGATCGAGCGGATCGACCTGCGCGCCCGCCAGCCGCGTTGCACTGGCTGCGCCCACCGGCTCGAACCAGCGCAAGTCAGGCGTCGTTGCAGATGCTATGAGTTTGCCCGCGCGTTCCTCCACGAAGCGCGTATGGACGGCGCCGGATACGAAGTCCGCATCGCCAAGAACCGCGTGCAGGAACGGGATGTTGCTCGGAACGCCGCTCACGCGGAACTCGGACAGCGCCCGTCGTGCCTTCGCCGCGGCATCCGCCAGCCGGCCCGATGACGCATGCACGATGACCTTGGCGAGAAGCGAGTCGAAGCGAGGATTGGTGCGATATCCGGTGTAGCCGTAGCCGTCCACGCGAACACCGTGCCCGGACGGCGGCTCATAAGCAGCCAGCACGCCGCCGGTCGGGCGCGCGCCCCCTTCTGCGGTCATGCTCTCCAGATTGACGCGTGTCTGTAGCGCCAACCCGCGCGGCGGGGGCAGTGCATTGCGATGCAGCCCAAGTTCGAGCAGCCCCACGCCTTGCGCCAATTCCAATTGCAGCCGCACCAGATCGAGGCCGGTAATCTCTTCCGTAACCGTGTGCTCGACCTGGAGCCTCGCATTCACCTCGATGAAAGCGATCGGCGCATCCGGTCCATCGTGTTGCGCGTCGACCAGGAACTCGATTGTGCCAAGGCCAAGATAGTCGGCGGCAGCGGCTAGCGTGGTGGCGGCTTCCAAAAGGCGCTCGCGTATCTGCGGATGCAGGAATGGCGCCGGGGCGATCTCGATGATCTTCTGGCGGGCGCGCTGTACGCTGCACTCGCGTTCCCACAGATGCACCGCTGCACCGGTTCCGTCGCCGGCTATTTGAACCTCGACGTGGCGCGCGCGCGGAAACAGTCGCTCGACATAGAGATCACCGTTGCCGAACGCCTGTTGGGCCTCGGCGGAACAGCGCTCGAACGCAGTCGCCAGCTGCGCCGGATCGGTGACCGGGCGCATACCTCGCCCGCCGCCGCCGGCAATGGCCTTCACCATCATCGCGCCACCTCGCCCGAGTGAATCGAGGAAGGCGCGCGCCTGATCGAGCGTGGTCGCCCTAGCTGTTCCCGCTATCACCGGCACCTCGCATTTCTCCGCGAAGCGTCGTGCCGCTGCCTTGTCACCGAACAGATCGAGAGTCTCCGGCCGCGGGCCGACGAATGCCAGGCCGGCCTCCGCGCAGAGCCGAGCGAAAGACGCATTCTCGCTCAGAAAGCCGTAGCCTGGATGCACCGCGTCGCAGCCCGCTTCTCCGGCGCGGGTGACGATCTGCGCTGCGTCGAGATACGCGGCAGGTCCGCTGCCGGTGAGCCCAATGGTTTCGTCAGCGGCGCGCGTGTGCAGCGAGCGGCGGTCATCTTCGGCATAGATCACGACGGTCGCGATCCCCATTTCGGCCGCGCTGCGTGCAATGCGGATTGCGATCTCACCGCGATTGGCGATCAGCAGCTTCTGGATCTGCATGTGTTACCTGGCCTTCCCTATCCCGTGCGGGTCCCAGCGCGCGCGTCGATCACGCCGAGGCGCTCAATCCGCGCAAGTCCAACCGCATCAAGCCCCAGGCGGGCGCCCAAGACTTCCTGATGGTGCTGGCCCAGCGTCGGCGCCGGCCGACGGATCGGCGGGGTCGCACCATCGAGCCGATAGGGTGGCCGCGGCCCGAGATCGCGCCCGAGGAATGGACGCTCGAGCCATTGCCAGAACCCCGCTTCGTGCAGTTGCAGGTCGCTCACCAGGGCGTGCGCACCGAAACGGATCGTCCCCCTTGTCGTCAGCCTGCGTCCAGCCGTGCCAAGAGTTTCTCTGCGCGCTCCCGCTTCTCGGGCAGCGGATCACGCTGGATGATTCGCAGGATTGCGTCCCTTGCCCCACGATCGCCGGCTTCAGCCATCTCAAACGCCATTGCGTCGCGTCGCTCGTAATGCGACCGATCCAGAGGCACGATCCCGACCGGCAGGTCCTTCCAGTAATACTGGCCCTCATGGCTCGACCACCCGGCGTATACCTCGTCCCAAGAGCCGCAGCCGGCGTAGGGCATCAGGTTCACGTCCGCCATCGGCTCGCTCAGCTTCTGATACCGTGCATCGAACGACATCCGGATAGACCGAGTCTGGTTCGGCAGTGCCTTGTGCACCGTGACGTCCTGGAAGATCAGAGCATCGCCCGCCTCGAAGTCGCCGGTGACCCAGGTACCCGGGATCGGCACGGCAATATCCATGCCTCCCGCCCCCGAACCGACCTTGGTCGGCAGAATGCCCCCGCTGTGGGACCCCGCCGCGACCGCCAGAGTACCCATCTCGCGTGGGCAGTCCCCCAAAGGCATCCACATCGCGTAGCTGGTCGCGCCGCCGATGTGGACGCGATCCTGATGAATGCCGGTGGTGAAGTCGAAACCATCTGACTGAGGAAAAATGTTCCTTTGAACAAACATCGGGTGCGCCAGGGCGCGCTCACCGAAGATCCGGTCGAACAGAGCAATCACTCGCGGATCGATACGGAGGCGATGCAAGGCCTCGTCCGACCAGAGGCCGCGAAACACGGACATATAGCGTGGCTCAGGATCCTTGCAGGCGGCAGCAGAATTGGCGACACCGACGGTAACCGGCGAGTTCGGGGCCAGCCATCCGCCCTCCATCGCCTTACTCAAAAGTCGGGTACGCACATCGAGGATCACCTCTCGTGGCAACAGGCCGCGCAGGAACAGATAACCGTCCTTAGCCAGTCGGACCCGCAAGGTTTCCCCGTCGTTCAGGTGTTCGGTCGAGTCTCTGAAGGGGTCGTATTGAAACATGATTCCCTCTCGCCCGCGCCTCGTTGCGCCCTTGCGAGGCATGGTGTTCAGGTTCTTGACCCCTGACAAGCCAGAACGACCTGTCCGTGGATCACCATGTACCGGCCGAGGTTCCAGTTTCCGCACGTTGGCGTGTTCCTCCACTGCCCGGCCTTGCCGGGGAGGCGTTCTTCACGCCGGGCTGATAGCGTCCGGGCCGAAATTGGTCCGGACGCAGCGATCGAACGGGGGCCTCCCACCACCGGCGGATGACCGCCATCGCCGCCATTCTGGGGGCCTCGCTACCGCGCGACGCCCCTGCGACCAGACAGCATATTGCATGGATGCTTCGTGTCGGCGCTGTCTGATGAAATTCTTCGCCTCGCTGGCAGTGGGCCCGGAGGCCGAAGGACTTCACCCGCGGAATGAAAGAGGCATATTCCGGCCCCGAATCGGCGTGGGGTCTGACCACCTTATCGGCGGGACGAGGCCTATTTCGGCACGATCACGCTGGCAGTGGCAGAGGCAGCATAACGCGATGGTGCCAGGATGCTTCGCATTTGTGGACATTCGGCTTCGCCAATTCCCGCATGACCGCGCAAGCGCTCCTCTATGGACCAGCCGGGGAAAACGCCTTGCGCTTCCCTCATTTTCCCCACAGGGCGGCGCCTGCCCACAAGCCTCCCAGCGCCGCCGCAACCGCAAGGATTGAATTTAATTCCGGGAAGAGTGAAATCTTCAACCCGCTACCAGCCTTGGCTTGGTCTTCCCGGTGGGGGAACTCCGGGTGTGGGGATTGTTGAATTGGATGTTGAATCCCTATTATTCCGGTAGTGACATGGGGGTGTCTCCTGCGATATGACATTTCCGGGCGGCGATCCGGGACAGGCAGGGGACAGGCACCACGATGAGCAAAACCGATTTCTTCGGCGACGGCAACAGCGATTTCGTCTTTCAGAACACCGACGGGGCGGTCGCGCTGTGGGACATGAGTGGCATCAGCGTTATCGGCGGCGGTCTTGTGGCGAATCCCGGGCCGACCTGGGACGTCGAGGGCACGGCCGGCAGCACAGCCATCACACCCGGTTCTGGCTCGTTCACCGATAATTTGGGGAATGTCTACAGTATTACAGCCGCTGGCGTTGCGCTAGTAAACGGATCGCCAGTCTTTGAGGCCGACGGGTACTGCAAAACTGGAGTACTACAACAACTTTTTGTATGGCCAGGATGCTGCAACCGGCGCCTGGTATAGATTAGTCAGCGACGGCTCCTGGGCGGCATCGGCTGCACCTGGTTTCTTCGCCGATGGTAGCTCCGCCATAGTCCTGCAGAACACCAACGGGTCGGTCGCGCTGTGGGACATGAACGGCACCAACATTGTCGGCGGTGGTCTTGTGGCGAACCCCGGGCCGGGCTGGGAAATCAAGGGCACGGGCGTTTTCTCCGACGACGGTAGCACCGCCATCCTCTTTCAGAACACCGACGGGTCAGTCGCGCTGTGGGACATGAACGGCCTCAACGTTGTCGGCGGCGGTCTTGTGGCGAACCCCGGGGCGGGCTGGCAAATCGAGGGCACGGGCGACTTCTTCGGCAGCGGTAACTCCGCCATCCTCTTTCAGAACACCGACGGGTCGGTCGCGCTGTGGGATATGAGCGGCCTCAACGTCATCGGCGGTGGTCTCGTGGCGAACCCCGGGCCGGGCTGGCAAATCAAGGGCACGGGCGATTTCTTCGGCGACGGCAACACCGACATCGTCTTTCAGAACACGGACGGCTCGGTCGCGCTGTGGGACATGAACGGCCTCAGCGTTGTCGGCGGTGGTCTTGTGGGTAATCCCGGGCCGGGTTGGGTAATCAAGGGCACGGGTAACACCGACATCACCTTTCAGAACACCAACGGGTCGGTCGCGCTGTGGGACATGCACGGCCTCAACGTTGTCGGCGGCGGTCTTGTGGGCAATCCCGGCACAGGGTGGAACCTCCTCGACAATAATTTGCGTTTCATCTACAGCGCGTCGGCCAACGAGACCTTGGCGGCGACACCAGCGTCACCAGATGAGTTCGTGTTCACCAGTTTTGCGGCCGGTTCGCATACGATCAGCGGATTCAGCCCGGTGCAGGACATGATCGAGTTCAGCAAGGTGCAATTCCCGTCGTTCGCCGACGTGCAGGCGGCGACCTCGGCGGCCTCCGGTGGGGCGATGATCAATCTGGGCAACGGCAGTTCGTTGTTGCTGCCCGGGGTCGAGGCAGGATCGCTGCACGCAAGCAACTTTGTGCTGGCCTGACCAACCGCGCTCTTGATCACCGGTCTTCATCGACCGCGCGCCATTATCTGAAGCGTCCAGACGACGACCTGGGTAAGAGCCTTGCCGACGGCGGTATCAAATGCAACGACAATGCTCGCGAGATCGTTGCGCGCCGCAGACGCCTGTTCGCCGACGCGTATGCTGTCGATAATGTGGCGATCTGGCATCTTGACCAGCTTGGCGACCAAACTCACCGTCACTGTCGGCGGCTGGCTGCCTGCCTCACCATAGCGTGCCTCGAATTCGCGCAGTTCAGTTTCGAGCAGATAATCAGGGGTGAGGCCAGTCGAATCGCGCCCGACCGCTATGATGCGGCCGCTATCCTCGAATGCTCGGATCAACAATCCCTGCAAGAGTACAGGGGTGCGATCGGTCCAACTCGCATCCGCGAAATAATCTAGCGTCGTACGATTGCGCGTCAAAGCGATGCGGTCTGTGTCGAGGCTTTGTGGGGACACCGGCAGGACAATCACAAGCTGCTGGTGGACGGGCCGCAGATTCGGCACTCCTTCTGTTTGAGGCGCCAACCGGTAGAGCCGAGACGCGGGCTGGGCGAACAATAAGCTGCATCCAGTGAGGGGCATCACGCATGCAGCAAGACTGAGCATCCGGCGGCGTGACGGGACCGGCGCCGTCATCTCGGCGTGTATCCCTCGCGATGATCACCGAACAAAAAGCGGCTAGGATCACGCTCGAGTGCCATCGAGACACGGCTGAGGCTAGAGATCAGGCGGCGCGCATCGCCTAAGAGTTCGTCTAACTGTACAACGCCATTGGTCGTGAGATCATGCAGCCCGGGCTTGCTGGATAGTACGACTGCGTCGAGATCGGCGGCTAATTTAGTCGCCTGATCCACTGCATCGTTCGCCGAGAGTACCAGTCGATCGGCGTGGTCGGATGTGCCTTCGAGTTTGCCAAGCATGGTGTTGAGCGACGCGCTGGCAGACGCCAGATTGTGCATGGCCTGGTTGCTATCGGTTATGAGTTGGTCGATGTCCTGAGTGCGATGCGCGAAGACGCCAGTAGTGTCTCGAATGTTGACGAGAACTTCAGCAATCGCCTCTCGGTCCCTGTCATCAAGAACCGCTGCGATCCGATCCGAGATAAGGAGGAGCCTTGCCAGGAGTTCCGGCGCATTGTTGAACACTTCCTGGAGCGAAGATGGCCGGGAGGTTATGGTGGGATACTGCTGTCCCTCCGCAACCGTTAGTGGTGGTGAGCCAAGCGTCCCTCCTGAGATCTCGACGTAGCTGACGCCCGTCAGTCCTAGCGTTTCAATCGACGCCACCGCGTCAGTACGGATCTCAACCGTATTTCGGACTTCCAGGATGAGCCTCACAAGCTGTGGATCTTTTGGATCAAGCTCAATTCTGGTGACGCGCCCGATCTCGATGCCGTTCAGGCGAACCAATGCGCCGGACCCTAACCCGGTCACAGGCCCCGCAACATGTGTCTCATAATATTTGTACTCCGTTTCGAACTGTACGCGAGCTAGCCACAGCATCGCGACAAATACGCCAGCCAGCACGGTCAGGACAAAGGCCCCGACTGCAACGTAATTTGCCCGCGTTTCCATGCTGCAGTCTCCTATTGCGTTGCCAAAGCTGCACGCCCCCGTGCGCCGGTAAAGTATTCGTGAATCCACGGGTGGGGATCATGAGCCAAAGTGGCAATGGTGCCGATCTTGATCTTGCGATCCACCAGCACCGCAATGCGGTCGGTCGTCGCCCGAAGTGTGTCTATATCGTGGGTCACCATGAAGACGGTGAGGCGGAGGCTCTGCTGCAGTTCGCGTACGAGCTCGTCAAACTGAGTCGCGGCGATGGGGTCCAAACCAGCGGTTGGTTCATCGAGAAACAAGAGCTCCGGATCAAGCGCGAGCGCACGCGCGAGGCCAGCGCGTTTGCGCATGCCGCCCGATAACTCCGCAGGATAATTCTTGGCAGAATCGGGCGGTAGTCCGACCATGCTAAGCTTAACCGATGCGATCTCGTCCATTAACTGCTGTGGTAAGTCAGTGTGCTCGCGAAGGGGTAGTTGGACGTTCTGCGCTACGGTCTGATCGCTGAACAGTGCGCCATCTTGGAACAGAACGCCCCACCGGATTTGCAGCCGTACGAGTTCACCACCGCCGAGGCCGGCTATGTTTTGCCCCAGCACCTCAACACTGCCCTCCGCTGGCCGCTGCAGTCCAATGATCGACCGTAGGAGAACTGATTTGCCGGTGCCGGAGCCGCCGACCACTCCCAAGATCTCTCCGCGCAAAACGTCAAGGTCAATGTGGTCATGAAGAACTCGGTCGCCGATGCGGGTCACTAGCCCACGTATGCGAATGACGGAAGGAGCTGTAGTGCCGTCGCTCATATACCGAGCATCGAGAAAAGTGTTGAAAAGATCGCGTCCGCGACGATGACCAGGAAGATGGATTCGACCACGGCCAGCGTCGTAAGCTTGCCGACGCTGGCCGCATTGCGTTCTACATTCAGCCCCTGGTAGCAGCCAACGAGGCCAATGATAAAGGCGAACACCGGCGCCTTGATAAGGCCGACCCAGAAAGTCCAACCGACGACTGCGTCGCGAAGCTGATGCAAGAACGCTGGGATCGTGATACTGAGGTCAAAATAGCACATGACCATGCCCCCCAGCAGGCCCATAATATTGGAATAGAATGTCAAGAGCGGCAGAGTCACCAAAATGCCCAAGACGCGCGGGAGTACCAGCACCTCGATATTGCTAAGGCCGGAGATCTCAATCGCGTCAAGCTCCTCGTTCACCTTCATCGTGCCAATGTGCGCCGTGAAGGCCGAGCCGGAGCGTCCTGCGACTATGATGGCAGCCATTAGGCCGCCGAGCTCGCGCAGGATGCCGACGCCGAGCAGATTGACCGTGAACACCTCCACTCCAAATTGGCGCAGTTGATCTGCCCCCTGATAGGCAACGACGACACCGATGAGGAACGAAAGCAGCCCGACGATCGGCAGGGCGTTCACACCCGTTTCCTCAATCTGATGAAGGAGGGCCGCAACGCGCAACCGGCTTGGCTGCAATATGGTGGTGACTGTCGCTAATACGACGAGGCCGAAGAAGCCGAGCAATGCGTACGCTTGGTGGAGCGCGTGAAAGAGGCCACGGCCGATACGTTCCAACCGGTCTGTTAAGGTGTGCGGTAGCGGCAGCCGGACTGGTGGCGCCCGGCACTCGTGGTCTATGGTGTGGACGAGCGCCCTGTATTCCTCACGTACGTTGACCGCCTGAACCTCCAAACCGTTGTGTTCGAGGACTCGCTTGGTGCGCAACAGCAGCCAGGCGCCGACGGTATCAAGCCGCTCGAGAGCTCCGCAGTCGATCATAATCCGTGCATAGCCGCTTGGATCAAGGGTTCTTAGCATTGGATCGAGCCGGCGCGCTTCGCTGATTAGCCAGGAACCCCCAACGATCAAGCGAAGGATGTCTCCCTCGTATTCTGTGCGATACCACGCTGCAGTTGCAGATCGCGGTCGTTGTATTACTACGGCCATGGCGTCACCGGAACCATTCGGCCATCTTGGCCCTGCCGTTCCGGACATGCCGGCACGGGCGTTGACCGTAGTCGATCACGCTTCACCCCCACTTTGTATCGCGGACTGGCAAGGGCGGGTACGATCCGTATTCTAGTTACGACTGGGCATTGCGCTAACGACATCAGACTTGCTCCTGGCATCGTGCCAAAATGGGGAGATCGCTCTTCCGCCATAGGGAGCATAGCCGCGGCAGCCGTAGCGGACTAATGGCGTGCCGCCGGCTCAAAGCTGTGGCAGCGCGCGTAGTGGCCCGGACCCCATTGACGGGTGCGCACATGAAGACCAGTCGGTGACCGCCGGCCCAGACCTATCCGCGTGAGATCGGCTGATTCGCAAGCGGTCTCGGCAAATCCGCACAAGGTGGCGACCAACTTGGGCAGCTGCCAGACGGCAGGGCTATCTGAGGCGCCAATTAGGCAAAGCGGTACCGGGCCGGCCTGCCCGTGAGAACTTCCGTCACCGAGGGATTAGCAGACTTCCTCGTCAGTCGGATGCGCCTCTCACGAAGAGGAGCCGATCTCCTGCTCCAGGTTCGCGCAGTCTACACCTGAACGCTCGGGTTGGATTGGGTCAAAGGCTTAGGCGACATACCAACCAGAACGGACTGTCGGGCCGACGCTGCATCATTCCCCCAATCACTGGACATTCCCGTCTATGCTCGCTCATCGATGGATCCAAGCGAACCCGCCGCCAGCGTAGCGGCTGGATCCCAAATATCGGCACGCGCTCAATACTCGGTGTTGCCGTCTCTCCTGGACTTCATGAGATGATCGTACTCACGGACGCTATTTCGTGGCGCGTCTCCGACGATAGTTCGAAATGGCACGCTGCTTCGTGCGAGGCTGTGATCGTACGCAGCGGCGGTGGTGTGGTGTCGCACAGGGATGGCAGGCAATGCGGACAGCGTGCGGCGAACGCGCAACCCAATGCCGATGTAGCGACTTGATAGCCCGCCGGTCGCTCTTCTGGCATTGGGTCCTCCTTCACGGCAGCGAGCAGCATGCGCGTATAGGGATGACGCGGCGAAGCCAGCAGCTCGGCCGGTGTGCCGATCTCGCAGATGCGGCCTTGATACATAACCGCGACGCGGTCGGAAAGCTGCGCTACCACCGCCAGGTCATGCGAGATGAACAGGTAGGCGAGGCCGAATTGATCGCGAAGGTCTGCCAGCAGGTTCACGATCGCGGCCTGCACCGAAACGTCGAGCGCGGAGACCGGTTCGTCGCAGACGATAAAGCGCGGCTCGGTGGCCAGTGCGCGTGCAATGGCGACACGCTGACGTTCACCGCCGCTGAGTTGATGCGGGTAGCGCTGCCGGTAGGACGACGGCAGTCGCACCATGTCGAGAAGTTCCTCGACACGCTGACGCCGCTCATGTGGCTTCGCGAGACCGAACAGGGCGAGCGGACGCTCGATGGCTTCACCGACCGACAGCCTCGGGTTCAGCGAAGAGCCGATATTCTGGAACACGATCTGCGCCTGCTTGCGAAATGTCGTGAGGTCCGAACCGGAGACGTGGCTCAGGTCGGCGCCGTCGAATTCGACGCTGCCAGCGGTCTGATGCAGCAGCCGCAGTGCCAGGCGGCCGAGGGTGGACTTGCCGCATCCGCTTTCACCGACGAGCCCCAGCACCTCGCCTGGTGAAACTGACAGCGATACGTCATCCACCGCCGCCACCTCCGAGGGCTGATAACGCAGGCGCGGCCGACCTGCGGCGACGGAAAGTCGCCACGCTGCCAAACCGCGGCGTGCCGAAAATGTCTTGCGCAGTCGCGTGACATTGACCAATGCGTCACCTGGACGGAATGGCCCCTGATCGATGGCCTCAACGCCCTGGCGCGGCCAGTCGCCCACCTGATCGGCCTTCCAGCAACGCGCGAGATGACCGGGCGATGCCGCAGTCAGAACCTGCGCTCCTTCGGTGCAGCGCGCCTCGGCAAATGGGCAGCGTGGTGTGAACACACAGGCGGTGTCGGGACGCGGCATGCTCGGCATCTGCCCCCGGATTGCCGGTAAGCGATTCCCGCGCGCTGCTGCGCGCAGCGGCGGGCGCGAAGCGAGCAGCCCCTTGCTGTACGGATGCGCCGATTGTTCCAGCACACTGTGCACGGTCCCAAGCTCGACGAACTGGCTTGCGTACATCACGGCGACTCTGTCGCAGAGGCGTTGCACAATGCCGAGGTTGTGACTGATGAACAGGAGGCTGACGCGCTTCTGTTGCCGTTGGCGGGCCAGAAGGCGAAGGATCTGCGCCTCCACCGTAACATCCAGCGCCGTGGTCGGTTCATCGAGGATCAGCAGCGGCGGCTCGCACGCCAATGCCGCCGCGATCAGCGCACGTTGCTTCATGCCGCCGCTAAGCTGATGGGGAAAGGCGCCAGCGACCTCTTCGGCTCGCTGGATGCCCATCTCGTGCAGCAGGTCCACCGCACGCCGTGCCGCCTCGTACGGCTTGACACCGAGATGGCGAACGATCGGCTCGGCGATTTGTCGCCCGATACGAAGCGCGGGATTTAGAGCGGTGAACGGATCCTGGAACACGGAGCCGATCCTGCGTCCAAGCACTGCGCGGCGGTCCTTGCGCGACAGACGTGTGAGGTCGCGTCCCTCGAACAGGATCTGCCCATCAATCCGAACTGACGGGTCGAGAAAGTCCAGGATCGCGCCGGCGATGCTGCTCTTGCCGGAGCCGGATTCGCCGACGATGCCGAGGGCCTCGCCCGGGTGCAAAAGAAACGATACGTCGCGTACAGCGGCATGGTCTACGTGGCCGCCGTAACGCACGGTCAGATTGCGCACATCGAGCAGAGGCGGTGCATGGATGACCGTGTCGTTCATCGGCGGCCGTCCATGCGTGGGTCAAGTACTTCGCGCAGCCCATCGCCAAGCAGGCTGATGCCGATCACTGTAATGCTCATCGCGATGCCCGGGGCAAGCGAGATCCACGGGGCCTTGTCGACGAATGCGCGACCGTCGCTGATCATCAGGCCCCAGTCGGCGGCGGGCGGCTGCACGCCGAAGCCAAGGAAGCTCAACACGGCGCCCAGCAGCACGGCGAACACCACGCGCAGGCTCGCCTCGACCATCAGCAGCGGCCAGACATTCGGCAGCAGTTCTCGCCGCAGCACGTAGTGCAGGCGTTCCCCGCGGGCACGCGCCGCCTCCATGAACTCGCCGCTCATGAGATCGAGCGTGACGCTTCGCGTAACCCGCCCGATCGGGGGCGCCGAAAGCACGCCGATGGCGAAGGCTGTCTTCACCAGGCTCGGTTGCGTGACCGCCAGGATCAGCAGCACCAGCATGATCGGTGGGAAGGCCATCATGATGTCCAGCGCGCGCATAATCACTTCGTCGGTCAGCCCGCGGCGATAGCCGGCCAAAAGTCCAAGCGGCACGCCGATCCCCATGCTGATCAGTGTGGCGATGACCCCAAGCAGCAACGAGAGCTGTGAGCCTATCAGCAGGCGGCTAAACACATCACGGCCATATTCGTCGGTGCCTGCGAGATAGTGCAGGCTTGGCGGCGAGAGCCGATCACGGATGTGCATCTGGTCGAACGGATAGGGCGCGATGACCTTCGCCAGCGCTGCGGCAATCAGCAGCACCAGCACGATGGTGGCGCCAATTATCAGTGCACGCGGCAATGGCGAGCGCCGCGCGGCGACAACGTCCAGGGCGACGGCGTCAGTCAACCGCGCTGCCATGGTGGATGCGTGGATTGGCCACGCCATACAGCAGGTCGGCGCCAAGGTTCGCCAGGCAGAACACGGCGGTCAGCACCAGAATCGCGGCCTGCATCAGCGGCAGGTCCTGGCGTTGGAGAGCGAAGATCAGCAGCCGGCCAAGCCCGGGATAGGCAAAGATGGTTTCAATAGCAACGATGCCGCCGATCAGGAAGCCGAAGTCCTGTGCCAGCACGGTGATCGTCGGCACCAGCGCATTGCGCAATGCGTGGCGCACGATCACCACGCGTTCCGGAAGTCCGCGCGACCGCGCCACCCTGACATACATGCTGTCCAGTTCCTCGGCCATGCTGGAGCGAGTCAGTCGCGAGACATGTGCGAGCAAGGTCAAAGTCAGCGTCACCACCGGCAGAACCAAAAAGGAGGCGTAGCTGGCAAGGCCGTCGCTCAGGTTTCCGAGGCCGGACGTGGGCAGCAGATGCAGCCTGCTGCCGAACACCAGGATCAGCACGAGGCCCCAATAGAACTCCGGCACGGAGATACCGAGATAGGCGAACACCGAGACCGTGTGATCGGGCCAGCGTCCTCGCCACACTGCCGCCACAACGCCCATCGTGATGCCCAACGTCGCAACGATCGCCATGGCGAGGACCGCGAGGATGGCGGAGCGATCGAACGCATCCCACAGGATCGGCGCAACCGGACGCTCCATCACCAGCGACTGGCCCATGTCGCCGTGCAGCATTGCGTCGGCCCAGTGCCAGTACTGCACGGGCAGGGGCAGATCGAGGCCAAGCTTGTGCTCGAGTGCTGCCAGGGTTTCCGGCGTGGAGTACTGGCCGAGGATCAGCGCCGCCGTGTTGGAAGGCAGAGCATGCGTTGCCAGGAACACTAGCAGCGACATTACCACCAGGATCAATAACACGGTACCCAGGCGCCGCAGTGCGTAGGCGGCCATGACGTCAGCCGGCGCGCGTCACGTGGCTATCGAGACGTTGTTGACATCCACCCACATCTGCGGCGAACCGGTGAACCCTTGCACCTTCTTGCTGACGCCGCATGCAAAGTTGCGCACGAAGACGAGACAGCCTGGCCCATCCTTGGCGACGATCTCCTGGAAAAGGCCGTAGAGCTTTTTCTGTTCGGCCTTGTCGGCGGTGGCGCGCGCCGTATCGAGAATCTTGTCGACCTCCGGATTGTTATAATGCCACAGCGTGTTGTTCCACGAACCGCTGCTGTGGTACCAGGAGTAGACCATCATGTCGGGGGTGGGTCGGCCGAAGAAGCCGTCGACGCTGAATGCGACTTTGCCTTCCATCTCCGCATCGAACTTGTCCCCGGGGACAGTGCGCAAAGACACCGTCACACCGAGCTGCTTTGCGGCATCGCGGAAGGCCTCGCCGAGCCGCTCTTCCCAGGGCGAGCCGAGCGCGATGATCATTTCGATCGGAAAGCCGTTGCCGAGGCCGGCCTCGGCCAGCAGCTTCTTGGCGCCGGGGATGTCGGGGGGCGTCAGCAGATCGGCACGGAAGTAGGGATGCGTCGGTGGGATCGGTGTGACCGTGAGTGCGCCATGGCCGAACATCGCGATGTCGGTGAAAACCTGCCGGTCAACGACCTTGATGAACGCCTCACGAACGCGCGGATCGGTGAAGGGCTTGAAGGCATTGTTCAAGATGATGCCCTCCCAACTGCCGCACGCGACCTCCTCCACGCGCGATACGCGGCTGTCCTTGAGTTGATCGATCTGCTCGGGCGGCAGATCGTAGATGAGGTCGATCGTGCCGCTCTCCAGCCCGGCGACCGATGTGGTGTATTCAGGAATGATATTCATGACGACGCGGTCGACCTTCGGCGTGCCGGGAAGGAAGTAGTCCGGGTTCTTTTCCACCACCAACCGGTCTCCGGGCCGATACTCGACGAAACGGAACGGGCCGGTACCGATGGGCTTGGTCGTCAATGTGTCCATCGCTGCTTCGCTGAGGATCTGTGCCTGATACTGTGCGGTGACCGCTGCGAGATCCGTATAGGGGGAAGACAGGGTGAACCGCACGGTCTGCGGATCGACAGCCTCGATCTTGCTGACCACACCCAAGGCCGCGCGGAGGACAGAGGCATTGTCCTTGTCCATCAGTCGCTTGTAGGTGAACACGACATCGGCGCTGTCGAACGGCTTGCCGTTGTGGAACTTTACGCCGGATCGGAGGTGGAAGGTCCACGTCTTCAGGTCCTCGCTGGCCTCCCAACTCGTTGCCAGGTCGGGGATCACCTGTAGTTTGTTGTCTTGTGCGGTCAGGCGATTGAACACGCAGTGGGCGTAGTTGTACTCGAGGCCGCCCACGCGGAACTTGCATGGGTCGAGCGTCGCGACCGGTACAGGGTAGGCGACACGAAGCGTGCTTCCCTCGGCCGCGCGCGCCTGTACGATTGTGGCCGTCAGTGCGGTCGCGCCGGCGGCGGCGAGAGCGCTGCGGCGGGAGAGGCGCGGCTGCTGCGTCAGGTTGCGCATGAGGAAAGCCCCTTGTTTTTGGTGATGTGCCGGACTCTCTGGGTTGGCGAGCAAGGTTGGTGCCACAACACCGATCGCGGACTGCAGTGGTCCCGTAGCGATCGTCACATTGCTGATATCCACCTCAACGGGGTTCCTCCGATCTTGGCGTGGCCAACGATTGCGATGTCGGCGAAGGACTGCTTGTCGAGCAGCTGCTAAAGCCGCCAGTCTTCCAGACTTCCCCGCTTCCCGGTTTATCGAAACAACTGCCCCGCGCTCGGCTCCGACCAGAATGCGGGCACTTCCGCTCTCGAATTGGGCAGGCAGCTTAAGAAATGGTTCAGCGCGTAATCTCACGAGCGATTTGCGCGGTGCCTCGACTACAGTTGGTATGAGCGTTCGATCGCCTTTGGTTTCGTATTAGGTTCGAATGGAAGCGCCTGTCAGAAGCTGTGGATCCACCTGCGTTGAATATCCGCAAAAGGATCGGAGGTTTACTGTAATGCCAACCCCCATCGACCGATCCGCGTAGAGGAGTTGCGTTTGGCGCGATATCGTCCGCAGCTCAGGCTTCCGCCAGAATATGTGCTTCTCGTTCCGACCACATCAGCGTCGCAGGATCCCCCGGTGCAACGGGACGCTCATAGAACTCTCGATCGGGGAGCAGTGCCGAGGCCTCCTCGCCACCATCGATCGCGAGCGCTACGCGTACCATCGCGCCCTGATATTCCACGGCGGCAATCCGGCCAGAGACCGACGGGCCGCCGCTTGGCGTCGTGGTCAGCCGGCAGCGATCTGCGCGTACCGCAATCAACCCCCGGTCGCTCGGCAGCACGTTATGACCGCCGATGAAGCGCGCGATGAACGCATTGGCCGGCCGCTCGAACACGTCGCGCGGCGGACCTGCCTGGCGAATTTCACCATCCTCCATCACCACCATGAGGTCGGCCATCGCCATCGCCTCATCCTGGCTGTGCGTGACATGGATGAAGCTGATGCCAAGCTCACGCTGCAGCCGCTTCAGCTCCTCACGCACCTTGATCCGCAGGAACGGATCGAGCGCCGACAATGGCTCATCCAGCAGCAGCACGCGCGGCCGTGTGATCAGCGCCCGCGCCAGCGCAACGCGCTGCTGCTGACCCCCCGATAGCTGCGATGGCAGACGCTCCGCATACTGCTCCATGTGCAGAAGCGCGAGGAATTCGCGCGCCGTCTTGTGTCTCCCGGCCTTGCCAACCCGACGCATCTTCAGACTGAAAGCCACGTTGTCGAGGCAGTTCAGATGCGGGAACAGCGCGTAGCTCTGGAACATCATCGCAGTGCCGCGCCGGATCGGCGGGAAGGTTGTGACGTTCTGACCGCCGATCAGAATGTCGCCTTCGTTCACCGCCTCATGGCCCGCGATCATGCGCAAAGTCGTGGTCTTGCCACAGCCGCTCGGACCCAACAGGCAGCAGTAGCTGGCCCTGGGAATGCGCAGCGACACGCGGTTCACCGCGGTAGTTGGTCCAAAGCGCTTGATGACCGCCACCAGCTCGACATCAAATCGCGCGTCCATCGTCGTTTCCTAATCCGATGTCACCATGGCCCGGCGTCGTTGCATGCGCCAGACCAGAACAAGTGTAATTCCGATGATCAGGAACGACACGGATGTGGTCAACGTGCCGATCGCGAACAGCACCGGCGAGGTCGCACTGGAAATCAGGGCATAGAGTTCCAGTGGCAGCGTGTTGCTACGGCCGATCGAAAGCGTGGTGCGAGCGTACTCGTCGTAGGACAGAGTGAATGCGCCCATGGCCACACCGATTATCCCAGGCAGCAGGATTGGCAGCGTCACATGGCGCAACCGCTGCCACGGTGTCGCGCCGAGGTCGTTTGCGGCTTCTTCGTACATGCGGTTGAAGCGGTTCACCACGGCGAACATGGCGAACAGACCAAAAGGAAGAGTCCAGGTAAGCTGCGCGCCGAGCGCCGAGGTGAACAGACTTGTCTGCCAGCCAAGTACCTGGAAACCGAGGCCGATGCCGAAGCCCACCAACAAACTCGGCATCACGAGACTGGCAATCGCGAAGTAGAACACCACGCCGGAGCCCGGAAAGCGTCGGCGGAAACCGAGTGCGGCGGAGACCGAGAACACGACCGTCAGCAGGCTGACGATAGAGGCAAGCTCGATCGAGCGGGTAAATGATACTGGAATGTTCGCCATCTGCTCTGGCCTGAACACGTCGCGGAACCAGGTGAGTGATACACCGACCATCGGGAACGTCACGCCGCCGTTGGGTCCTTGGAACGACAGCACATAGATCACCAGCATCGGGCCGTAGAGGAACATCAGATACGCACCAAACAGCGCGGCGAGCGCATAGAACGTCCAGGGCCGCGATTCGCTTGGTCCCATCGCAGGTGAACCGCTGCCGACAATCATGGGCTACTTCACCAGTTCTTTGCGGACATCGACGACGCGCATCATGCCAGCGACCATGATGGCGACGAACACGACCAGCACCATCGCATTGGCCGATGCGGGCGGGTACTGCATGGCCTGGATTTCGGTGGAAAGCATGGAAACGATCGAGGCGCTTTGCCCGCCGCTCATCTGCTTTACGACAAAGTAGTCGCCCATCACCTGGGTGAACACCAGGATTGAGCCAAGCGCGATACCAGTTTTCGACAGCGGGATCACCACGTCGACCATAGTGCGCCAGCGACTGGCACCAGCGTCACGCGCGGCTTCGAGAAGCGCAGGATCGATCTTGGCCATTGAGTTGGCGATCGGGCCGACCATCAGCAGGGTGAACAGATGGATGTAGGTGATGACGACGGCGAAGTCGGAGAACAGCAGGAAGGTGAGCGGCTGAGATGTGATATGCAGGTCCTGCAGGATGGCATTGAACGCGCCGTTGCGGCCTAGAAACGGGATCCAGGCGATGGTGCGGATGATGCCTGAGGTCCAGAACGGTATGGCGCAGAGCAAGAACAGCACGGTGCGGGTTGTTGCGCTGCGGACGTGGTGGATCAGGAACCAGGCGATGCTGAAGCCAAGAAACAGCGTGATCGCCCAGACGATGAGTGCGAATTTCAGCGAGCTCAGATAGACGCGGAGCGTCGCCGGCGTGGTCAGAAGCTCGCGGTAATTGTCGAACAGGAAGGCCGGGTAGATGCCGACGCGATCGTAGTCGAAGAAGCTGACCACGAGGAACAGGATGGTAGGAAGCGCGAACAGCGCCAGCAGTATCAGCGCGAGTGGCCCAACCTGCAGCCATGATACCAGCCAGGCAGGAAGACGGCGGCCCCTCCCGCGTTCACCGGACCTGACCCGGCCACCTGCGGCGACGGTTGATGGCCGGAACGGGCCCAGCCATGACGGTACGCCCGCCGTACGCGCTAGTCGGTTCACGCTGCCGCCTTGATCTCGCTCCTGCACCGCATCAGCGGCAGGATGCGTGTGCCGAACTGCTCCATCCCGATCACGAAGTCATCGAACGTCAGCATCACTCCCTGCACCCCTGGCACGACAGCGAGCTCGTCCAGCATTCGCGCGACCGACGCGTAGGAACCAACCAGCACGCCTTGGTTGGTCGGCAGCTTGTCGACGCCGAGCGTGCGGCGTTTGTGGGCCTGGGAATACGGGTCCTGGTTAGGGTCATCGTCGGCCTGTGCATCGCGGTAGGCGAGTGCCTCGACGTCGGTGCCGGCCTTGTAGTGTTCCCACTTGGCCATCGCCGCGGCATCCGTCTCGTCGGCGATTACCATCTGGAGCACTAGCGCGCCGCATTGGCGTCCTGTCTCCTGCGTCGCGGCAACCAGCCGGGCGATGCTCGGAGCAACCCGCGTCGGCTCGTTCACGCCGCCGCTGCCGCAGAAATTGTAGTCGGCATAGCGCGCGGCGAAGCGTGTGCCATTGTCGCTCTGTGCGGCGCAGATGATCGGGATCTTCGCGGTCGGCAGTGGGAGGCAGCGGCAGTCGTCCATCTGGAAGAACGCGCCCTTGAAGTCGGAACGACCCGTCTGCCAGAGTTCATTCATGATGGTGACGTATTCGGCGCAGTATTCGTACCGGCGTCGGTAGTGTTCATGCCCAGGCCAGATCCCCATCTGGGTATATTCGCGGCGCTGCCAACCGGAGATGATGTTGACGCCGAACCGGCCGTGCGAGATCGAGTCGATCGTCACCGCCATGCGCGCCGTGATCGGCGGGGGCATGGTCAGAACGGCGCATGTCGCGAACAACTGGATGCGCGACGTCACTGATGCGAGGCCCGCCATCAGCGTGAGCAACTCCAGGTTATGGTCCCAGAACTCCGACGGGCCGCCGAAGCCGTGAAGCTTGATCATCGACAGCGCAAAGTCGAAGCCAAACCGCTCCGCCTTCTCGACGATGGTTCGGTTCAAGTCGAAGCTTGGTTTGTACTGCGGCGAGGTGGTGGAAATCAGCCAGCCGTTGTTGCCGATCGGGATGAACACACCGAGTTGCATCGTAGGCTCCGTTACGAGGTAATGAACTCATTCCAGCGCCGCGTCAGATAGCGGTCTTCATCCATCACCGAGTTCCACACTGCGATGTTGCCAAGGCGTTGCCAGATGTCTCCGCCATCCCGCACGTTGCCAGCCTTTTCCATCAGCTTGCCGAAGGGATTGACGATGTCGGTGGCGGCCGGTTTGCCGCCGTACCAGTAGTCCCACTCCGCCTGGGTCAGGTATTTCTTCGCGTTCTCCGGCTGCGCGGAATAATAGCCCTCACGCGCGATGAAGGCGCCCTGGAAGCCGCCAGTGTACCAGTTCATGTACTCGTAGAAGCAGTCGAGCTTCAATCCACTGACATGCTTCATCACGCCGAGCGTATACCCCCAGCCGCGATAGCCTTCCTTCAGCGGCTGGAATGCGCAGGGAATTCCTCGCGACCGCACGGCAGCAACGGCGGGTGACCACATCGACTGGATCACCACCTCACCCGACGCCATCAGGTTCACCGATTGGTCGAACGAGCTCCAGAACGAACGGAATTGGCCATCGTGCTTGATGGCCTGCATCAGGGAGATCGTCTTGTCGATCTCCTGCTTCGTCATGTTGCCCTTGTTGCCGTACTTGATGTCGCCGCGCGCCTCCACCGCCATGGCGACGTCGATCACGCCTACGGTGGGATTGTCCTGCAGTGCGGCCCGCCCCTTGAATTCGGGCGATAACAGATCGGCCCAGCTGTCGATCTCGCGCCCCACCAGATCAGGTCGAATGCCGAGGGTGTCGCCGTTGGTAACGGTGGGAATGCCGGTGACGAATTCGGTCGGCGTGCCGCCGGTGACCTTCTGACCGTCCGGGCCGGTGGCGTACAGGATCATCGTCGGCGTGATGCCCTGCTGCGGCGCCTTGCGTCCGTCGGGATATTCGCCCTTGGTCAGCAGCGGGATCGTCTTGTCCCAGTATTTGAATTTGCTGAGAGGAATCGCCTGCAACACATCGCGGCCCGTCAGGTAGCGCATATAGACGAGGCTGACGTCGGCGCAGTCGATCGCGCCCGATTGCGAGAGGAAGCGGTTCAACAGGTCGGCGTTCTCTGAGGCCTGCATGTGGACGGTGAAGCCCAGATCCTTGGTCGCCTGTTCGGCGATGGCGGGAATCGCGGTGACCGGCGGCCCGGCATGGTTGAGCACCACATCCTTGATGTTCTGCGCCCAGATCGTCGGGAAGCCTTGTATGGCTCCTGACCCGGCGGCGAGACCTGCGGCCGTGCCTGCGCCGCGCAGCACGCTTCGACGTGAGACCTTGCCATTCCCGATGGTCATCGGTGTGCCCCTTTCGCGCCCGAGTCGCTGCTTTGCGCGTGTTGGCTCACGCGGTGGTCGTTTTACGCGCCTCCCCATTAGATTGCTGCGCCGCAGCATGAGCATGATAACGGCAGATCTGCAAGGGGTTACATAAGAAAGATTAATTAATAGGCTATTTGCCTATGTGTCGTGCAAATTGGCATATTTGATAAGCCACTTTTGTTGGCCCTGTTCTTGCCTTTCCTGAACGGAGGGGACAATTTCGCTTGTGCGGCAACGCCATCTGCCTCAGCCGGCAACGAAGTCCGCCCCTTCCAGACGCTCTATGCCCAGGAAGCAGGCATGCCGCAGATCGACGCTGAACCATACCCTTCAGGTTCAATCCCGCCGCCGCCGCGCTGGTGATCATCGACATGCAGCGTGACTTCCTTGAACCAGGCGGCTTCGGCGCCGCCCTCGGCAATGATGTGGCCCTGCTGCGCGCCGCCATCGCCCCCACCTGCCGCGTCCTGCAAGCATGCCGTGCCGCCGGGGTCATGGTCGTGCACACCCGGGAAGGCCACCGTCCCGACCTGTCGGATCTCGCTCCAGCAAAGCGTGCGCGCGGCAATCTTCCCACGGGCATAGGTGATCCGGGGCCAATGGGTCGCATCCTGGTCCGCGGCGAGCCTGGCCATGACATCATATCCGAACTCGCCCCCGCCGCTGGCGAGCCGGTGGTGGACAAGCCCGGCAAAGGCGCGTTCTACGCCACCGACCTCGAAGCCATGCTGCGCGGCCGCGGCATCACGCAGCTCCTTGTCTGCGGTGTCACCACCGAGGTCTGCGTCAACACGACTGTGCGCGAGGCCAATGACCGCGGCTTCGACTGTCTCGTGCTGGAGGACTGTACCGGCTCGTACTTCCCCCAATTCCAGGCTGCGGGGATCGAAATGATCAAGGCGCAAGGCGGCATCTTCGGCTGGGTGGCTCCGTCGGCGGCGCTCCTCGCCGCGCTCGCTTGAACAGGAGAACCCGATGAGCGCACGTACAGCGTCCCCGTCATGGTGGGTCGCAGGCGACTGGAACGGCTTCTTCGGTCTGTTCACCAACGTCGCGCTGAACGTCATCGTGCTGACCGGGCTTTGCCTCGGCGTGGTGAAGCTGCCTGAGGACATCGTGTTCGGCCGCGTGTTGCCCGCCCTCGCCATCGCTCTGCCGATCGGCAACCTGTTCTATGCCTGGCTCGCCTGGCAGCTCGCGCGCCGCGAAGGTCGCGACGACGTCACGGCCCTGCCCTACGGCCCCAGCGTCCCGCACATGTTCATTGTGGTCTTCCTGGTCATGTTGCCGACCTACCTGAAGACACAGAACCCGATCCTTGCCTGGCAGGCCGGCCTCGCCTGGGCGTTCATCATCGGGATCATCATCCTGCTGGGCGCCTTCGTCGGTCCGACCATCCGCAAGTACACGCCGCGCGCCGCGATGCTGGGCGCGCTGGCCGGCATTTCGATCGCGTTCATCTCGATGCGCCCCGCCGCACTGAGCTGGCAGGTGCCGTGGCTCGCGTTCATCTCGCTCGGCATCATCCTGGTGAGTTGGTGCGCTCGCGTGCGACTGCCGTGGGGTCTGCCCGGCGGACTGGTGGCAGTGGGGGTCGGGACAGTGCTCGCCTGGCTCGCCACCGCAACAGGACTGAGTCAGGTGATGGATCCACACGCCGTCGTCCTCGCTCTGGGGAAGTTCGGGCTGCATGTTCCGGTTCTGTCTGGCGACTTCATGGCCGGGCTGTCCGACATCGGCCCGCTTCTCGTCGTTGCCGTGCCACTCGGCGTCTACAACTTCACGGAAGGCATGAACAACGTCGAAAGCGCCTCTGCCGCAGGCGACAACTTCGACCTGCGCAAGGTGCTGCTGGCTGACGGCATCGGAGCACTTGCCGGTGCGGTACTCGGCTCGCCATTCCCGCCCGCCGTCTATATCGGTCACCCCGGCTGGAAATCGGTTGGTGGCCGCGTCGGCTATTCACTGGCCACCGGCGTCGTCATCTCGCTGGTGTGCTTCCTCGGCCTGACCGCGCTGCTGCTGGCCGTGGTGCCGCTGGTGTCGATACTGCCAATACTTCTGTATATAGGCCTCGTCATCGGCGCGCAGGCGTTCGAGACAACGCCGGCCCGTCACGCCCCGGCGGTGATCCTGGCCATGCTGCCCAACATCGCGTCCTGGGCGCAGAGCCAGATAGACGGCGCGCTCGCCGCGGCCGGAACGTCGGCGTCGCAGGTCGGCCTCGACAAGCTCGCCGGCAACGGCGTGATCTATCACGGGCTGCAACTGTTCGGTGGAGGTGGTACGCTGGCTGGACTGATGCTCGGCGCGATTGCGGCTTTCATCATCGACCGCAAATTCGATCGTGCCGCGCTCTACGCGCTCGCCGCCGCGGTGCTGGCGTTCTTCGGCTTCATCAATGGCACCTCGTTGCAGTTCGCCAATTCGGCGCCGGTGGCGCTCGGCTATCTGCTGATCGCACTGATCTGCGTGGGTCTCAGCCGGTACCCGGCGGCGGCCGAAGTGCCGATGACCGAGATTATGGCGGAAGAACCGGCCGAATGACTGCGGCTCACCGGCCGCGCGAGACGGCGTGACGCCCGTCGAGGCGGCCGAAGGCGCGCTCGCGGCCGATCGCGCGCACGACGATCCGGCAATCTGGATCACCCGCCTGCCGAACGAGGCGATCCTGTCGCGCGCCCGCGAACTTGAATCAGAGGGCCCCCAAGGCCGCCGGCTTTGGGGTGTGCCCTTCGCGGTGAAGGACAATATCGACATAGCCGGGTTACCGACCACGGCGGCCTGCCCTGGCTATGCCTACACCGCGACAGCGACTGCACCCGCGGTGGAGCGGATGCTGGATGAGGGCGCATTGCTGATCGGCAAGACCAATCTTGACCAGTTCGCCACCGGCCTGGTCGGCACGCGCAGCCCATACGGCATCCCGCGCAACGTCTTCAACGACGTGTACGTTCCGGGTGGCTCTTCCTCCGGATCAGCGTGCGCGGTCGCAGCCGGAATCGTTCGCTTCGCACTTGGCACCGATACCGCCGGGTCCGGCCGCGTGCCGGCGGCCTTTGGCAACATCGTCGGCCTAAAGCCTACGCTGGGCAGCGTTTCCACGCGTGGTGTGCTGCCGGCATGCCGCTCGCTCGACACCATCTCGATCTTCGCGCCAAGCGTGGACGAGGCGCTTGCCGTGCTGCGGACGATCGCGGGATACGACGTTGAGGATCCGGATTCGCGAGCGGCACCGTTCGCGCATCTGCGTCGAGCCGCCGCTCCCGGATCGGCACGGATCGCGACGGCCGAGACGGTGGACATCTCGCTGTTCCTGGAGATTGCCCGCCTTCTCTACGATGGGCCCTGGGTCGCAGAGCGTACCACCGCACTGCGCGACGTTATCGAGCAGCGCCCCGACATCCTGCACCCGGTAACGCGCACGATCCTCGAAGGCGGATTGCGCCGGCGCACGGTGGACGCCTTCGAGGCATTTCACCGCCTCGCCGAAGCGCGCCGCGCCGCGCAACTTCTGTTCCGCGATCACGACGCCCTGCTGCTGCCGACAGTCCCGTTCTGTCCAACGCTCGCTGAAGTGGCCGCCGATCCGATCGGCGTGAACAGCCGGTTGGGTACCTACACCAACTTCGTCAATCTGTGCGACCTTGCAGCCATTGCCGTTCCGGCAGGGTTCGGCAGCAATGGCCTGCCTGTGGGTGTCACCCTCATCGGACCGGCTTGGTCGGAAGGCCGCCTCGCCGCGCTTGCTGACGTTATCCATCGCGGCAATGTCGATCGTGTCGGCGCAACACACACGATGCTGCCACCCGCCGCCGCCCCTGACGCGCTCGGCGTCGACGAGACAACACTGTTCTGCATCGGCGCCCACATGTCCGGCCTGCCGCTCAATCACCAGCTGACCAACCTCGGCGGACGTTTCCTGCACGCGGCGAAGACGGCGCCACACTACCGGTTATATGCACTCGGCAACCGACCCGGCATGTTGCGCGCAGACGATGGCGCGGCGATCGAAGGCGAAGTCTGGGCGCTCCCCATCGCAGCGATCGGCATGCTGTTGGCAGGCGTGCCTGCGCCGCTCGGTTTAGGCACCGTGCAACTTGGCGATGGTCCAAGTCTGGGCTTTCTTGCAGAAACCGCCGGCGTGGCGGGCGCGCGCGACATCACAGGATGCGGCGGCTGGCGTGCCTGGCTGGCCAGTAGAGGATCGACATGAGCGACACGGACGAAGTCGACGCCTGGCTTGACGCCAACGCAGCGCTTCTCGGCATCGATGTGGCACCCGAATGGCGTGACAGCGTGCGCCTGCACCTGCGCTTCACGCGCGACCGGGCGCGGAGCGTGTTGGATTTTCCGTTGCCGGATGAGGCCGATCCCGCACCGGTGTTTCGCGCATGATCGACTTGGCATGGTCGTCGGCAGGAGCGATCGCGTCCGCCGTCACACGCGGCGAGGTCAGCGCGGCGCAAGTGGTCGAACGATCACTTGGCCGAATCGCGCAACGAAATACCGCGTTGAATGCATTCACCGCCGTCACCGTCGAACGTGCCCGCGCACGCGCCGCGACACAACCGACGGGTCCGTTGGCCGGGGTCCCCTTCGCGGTGAAGAATTTGTTCGACATTGCCGGACTGTCGACGCTGGCGGGTTCGAAGATCAATCGGGAGCATGCGCCGGCAAGCGCCGATGCGACATTGATCACACGACTTGAGGCTGCCGGGGCCATTCTCGTTGGCGCGCTGAACATGGGCGAGTACGCCTACGACTTCACCGGCGAGAACATCCATGACGGTCCGTCGCGCAATCCGCACGATACCGCGTGCATGACCGGCGGTTCGTCCGGAGGCTCCGGCGGCGCCGTGGCCGGCGGACTGGTGCCGATCGCACTCGGCTCCGACACCAATGGTTCGATCCGTGTGCCGGCGTCGTTTTGCGGCATATTTGGACTGAAGCCGACCTACGGCCGGCTGTCGCGCGCCGGCAGCTTCCCGTTCGTGTCGAGCCTCGATCATTTGGGTCCCTTCGCGCGCAACACGACCGATCTGGCGCTCGCATATGATGCGATGACCGGACCTGATCCGCGTGATCCGGTCTGCACCGGCCGCGTCGACGCGCCCGTCGGTCCGACACTCGCCACTGGCATTAACGGGCTGCGTATTGCCTGCGCCGACGGCTACTTTCGTGCCGGTGCCAGCCAGGAAGCACTTACCGCCTTGGACAGCATGGCCAAAGCGCTCGATGCGACCCTGCGGATCGAATTGCCGGAAGCAGCCCGAGCGCGGGCCGCGGCCTATGTCATCACCGCATCTGAAGGCGCCGCCCTGCACCTGCAGCGACTGCGCACGCGGCCGCACGATTTCGATCCCGACGTGCGCGACCGGCTGATCGCCGGCGCAATGATCCCATCTGCCTGGGTGGTGCATGCACAAAAATTCCGCCGCTGGTACCGCGATGCAGTGCTGCGCCTGTTCCAGCAGGTCGATGCGATCATCGCGCCCGCCACTCCCTGCGTCGCACCACCGATCGGTCAGAAGACCTTCATGTTGAACGGACGGGAGGTACTGCTGCGCCCAAACATCGGCATCTACACTCAGCCAATTTCATTCATCGGCCTGCCTGTCGTCGCCGTTCCGGTGCCACAGCGCGAAAGCATGCCGATCGGCGTGCAGATCATCGCCGCCCCCTGGCGGGAAGACGTGGCATTGCGCATTGCCTATGATCTGGAGGCACGCGGCATCGTGCGTGCTCCGCGCCCCCCAGAGTAAGTACATGCAAATCAGCCTGCCGCGACGTGCGCGCCCCGAGCATGCTGAAACTATCAGCTTCTGAAACCCGGGCCGTTCCACAAGGCCGGATCCCGAGCGACCGAGGCCGTCATCGAGGCGCGCGCCACCGCCGGCGATCCCAACGCCAGGAGGGAGCGCTTGCGAGACGATCGTGCAGCCGCCGATGCCCAGCCCGCCGATCGAACGTGGCCGGCCCGACCCGCGCCTCCATGCGCAGATTTTTGGTGCCGAAGTTCTGCGACGACCACCGCTAGGCCGACATCCATGCCCGCGAAGGCGTCGATCATGCGTCAGAGCCACCGTCCGGGACCGGATGAGATCGTTTGGGTGGCCGATATGGCTAGAGAACCGGCGGTGAGGAGCTTACCTCCTGGCTGAGTTGCCATCTCCCGTGAGCCATCGCTTGACCCTTGCAAGGATCACAAAATCGGGAGGTGGCCCCCAGGCTGTCATTTGCCCGAAGGAGGCCATGCGCTAGAAGCAACCCTGCGCGCCCCGGTGCGGCACTGCGTGGCCAGGTGCGCGCGTCCATCTAGGCGAAGGCTTCCTCGATCCAACGAAGGGTTCTGGCGGATGGCAGGCGTTGATATCCTCGCTTCTGCATTCAGCGGCGCGAACGCCGCGTTCCTGAGCGAGCAGTATGCCCGCTGGGCGACCAACCCACGTTCCGTCGATCCGACGTTCGCCGAGTTGTTTGGCGCGCTGAACGACGATGCGCGCGCGGTTCTGGAGGAGGCGACCGGTGCCTCCTGGGCGCCACGCCATCCCGAGTACGAGGAGGAGGTGCGTCCGGCCGTTACCCAGACGCCGCGCCTGACGCCGACCGTGCTGCAGTCCAGCGAGCAGATCCGCGCGGCGACCATCACCTCGCTGCGCGCGCTGATGCTGATCCGCTCCTATCGCGTGCGCGGCCATCTGGAGGCGCGGCTCGATCCGCTCGGACTGCAGATCCCGCGCCGACACGCCGAGCTCGATCCGCGGTCCTATGGCTTCACTGACAACGACCTCGACAAGCCGATCTTCATCGACAATGTGCTCGGCCGCGAGACAGCGACACTGCGCGAAATCCAGACCATCCTGCGCGAGACATATTGCGGCCCGATCGGCGTCGAATTCATGCACATCCAGGATCCCGACCAGAAGTCATGGATCCAGCGCAAGGTGGAAGGCGCCCCCTGGCGCACCGCATTCGATGCCAAGGCCAAGCGCACGATCCTGACGCAGCTCACTGAAGCGGAGGGCTTCGAGGCGTTCTGCCAAAAACGGTACGTCACCACCAAGCGCTTTGGCCTGGAGGGCGGCAAGTCCAGCATCCCGGCGTTGCACGCCATCATCGAGACCGTGGCGTCCGCCGGGGTGCAGGAAATCGCTATCGGGATGCCGCATCGCGGCCGGCTGAACACGCTGGTCAACATCGTGCGGAAGCCGCTGACCGCGGTGTTCTCGGAGTTCGGCGGCGAAAGCTTCAAGCCCGACGACGTGCAGGGCTCCGGCGACGTAAAATACCATTTGGGCACCTCCACCGACATCGACGTGGCCGGCCATAGCGTCCATCTGTCGCTGCAGCCCAACCCGTCGCACCTGGAAGCCGTCGATCCGGTGGTGATCGGCAAGGTGCGCGCGCGGCAGGACGAGGCGGGAGATACGCAGCGGCGCAGCTCGGTGATGGCGATCCTCATGCACGGCGACGCGGCATTCGCCGGCCAAGGCTTGGTGTACGAGACACTGGCGATGAGCCAGCTCATCGGCTACCGCACCGGTGGCACTGTGCATCTGGTGGTGAACAACCAGATCGGCTTCACCACGGTGCCGGCGCATGCCTATTCCGGCCTCTATTGCACCGATGTGGCGAAGTCGATCCAGGCACCGATCCTGCACGTCAACGGCGACGACGCGGAGGCAGTGGTCTTCTGCGCGCGCATGGCCGCAGAGTTCCGCATGCGCTTCGCCACCGACATCGTGCTGGACATCGTCTGCTATCGCCGCCACGGGCACAACGAGACCGACGAACCGGCATTCACCCAGCCGCTGATGTATCGCGCCATCAACCAGACCAAGACTACGCGCTCGTTGTACGCCGAGCGGCTTGTCGCGGAAGGCGTGATCAGCACGGCCGAAGGGCAGGCAATGTGGGACGAGTTCGCGCAGACTCTGGAAGACGCGAATGCCGCCGGCAAATCCTACAAGCCCAACAAGGCCGACTGGCTGGAAGGGCACTGGGCCGGCATGTCGCAGGCCGACCCGGAAGCCGAACGCATCGAGCACGCTACCGCCGTCAGCCGCGAAACGCTCAAGCGCATCGGCACGGCGCTGACCCGCGTTCCCGCCGGCTTCGAGGTGCATCCTCGCATCGGGCGCCAGCTCGAGGCGAAGCGCGAGATGCTGGAGTCAGGCGGGGGTATCGATTGGACGACCGGCGAGGCACTCGCGTTCGGTTCACTGCTGCTGGAGGGCCACCGCGTGCGTCTCTCCGGCGAGGACAGTCAGCGCGGCACGTTCAGCCAACGTCACGCTGTGCTGATCGACCAAGTGAACCAGAACGAATACGTGCCGCTGAACAACATCGCGCGCGACCAGGCGCGGATCGAGATCTACAACTCCCTGCTGTCGGAAGCTGGCGTGCTGGGCTTCGAATACGGCTACACGCTGGCAGATCCGCGCACGCTCGTGATGTGGGAGGCGCAGTTCGGCGACTTCGCCAACGGCGCACAGGTGATCATCGACCAGTTCCTGGCAAGCGGCGAAAGCAAGTGGCTGCGCATGTCCGGCCTGACCTTGCTGCTTCCGCACGGCTACGAAGGCCAGGGGCCGGAGCACTCCTCGGCGCGCATCGAGCGCTATTTGCAGCTCTGTGCGGAACGCAACATGTGCGTCGCCAACCTGACCACGCCGGCGAACTATTTCCACGCGCTGCGACGGCAGTTGAAGCGCAATTTCCGCAAACCGCTGGTGATCTTCACGCCAAAGTCGCTGCTGCGGCACAAGCTGGCCGTGTCGTCGTTGGATGACATGGCGGAGGGCAGTGCGTTCCGCTTCGTCATCCCCGAGACATACGCAATCAAGCCCCCTGAGCAGGTGAAGCGCGTCGTGTTGTGCTCCGGCAAGGTGTACTACGATCTGGTGACCGAGCGGCGTGAGAAGTCGATCAGCGACGTGGCCATCATGCGGCTGGAACAGATCTATCCGTTCCCAGAGAAGACGCTGACGAGGGAACTGACACCATACCGCAACGCCGATCTGGTGTGGTGCCAGGAGGAACCGGAGAATATGGGCGCCTGGAACTTTGTCGATCGCCGGCTCGAGAAGGTGCTCGACGGAATCTGTGACGCGGGCAAGCGTCCGGTCTATGTCGGTCGCGCCGCCGCCGCCAGTCCGGCTACCGGTTCCGCTCGTGCGCATGGCGCGGAACAGGCGGCGCTTGTCGCGGCCGCGCTAGGAACGGCGTGACATGGCAACCGAGATCAACGTCCCGACTCTCGGCGAGAGCGTGACATCTGCCACCGTGGCACGCTGGATGAAACACGAGGGCGAGTCGGTCGCTGCTGACGAGCCGCTGGTGGAGTTGGAAACCGACAAGGTGACGGTGGAGGTGAACGCACCGACGGCCGGCGTGCTGACGGCGATCAGTGCGCCGGAGGGCAGCGAAGTACCGGTCGGCGCGCTGCTCGGCCTGTTGGAAGCGGGGGTAGGCGCTACAAGAGCCGCACCCAAGGCCTCTGCGGGGCCCACGCCACCACCGGCGCCGCGTCCGGCAGCAATGCCACAGGCCGGGGTGAACGCGCCGCCGCGCGCGCTCGGGCCGGTCGCGCGTCCAGCCACGCCGCCGGCGGATGTCGCAGCTCACGCACCACTGCCGGCTGCCGCCAAGCTGATCGAGGAACAGCATCTCTCGGCCGAACAGATCGGCGAGGGCAGTGGCAAGGATGGCCGCATCACCAAGGGTGACGTGCTCGCGTTTCTCAACCGTCCCCCGCCGGCGCCCGCTGCCCCTGTGGCGAAACCGGTGCGTGAAGCGGAGCCACGCGAAGAGCGCGTGCGCATGACGCGCCTGCGGCGAACGATCGCCGCACGGCTGAAGGAGGCACAGAACACAGCCGCGATGCTGACCACCTTCAACGAGGTGGACATGTCCGCGGTGGTGGCACTGCGCACCGAATACCGCGCGGCATTCGAGAAGAAGCACAATGGCATCCGTCTCGGCTTCATGTCGTTCTTCGTGAAGGCGTGCGTCGCCGCGCTCAAGGAGTTCCCGGCGGTGAACGCCGAGATCGACGGCGACGACATCGTCTACAAGAACTTTGTCCACATGGGCATCGCGGTAGGCGGACCTGCCGGCCTGGTGGTGCCGGTAATTCGCGATGTCGATGCGATGAGCTTCGCGGAGATCGAACGCGCCATTGCCGACTTCGGCCGGCGTGCGCGCGACGGCGCGTTGAAGCTGGACGAATTGACCGGGGGGACGTTCAGCATCACCAACGGCGGTGTGTATGGCTCGCTGATGTCCACACCGATCCTGAACCCGCCGCAGTCGGGCATCCTGGGGATGCACAAGATCCAGGAACGGCCGGTGGTGGTGGCGGGAAAGATCGAGGCGCGGCCGATGATGTATCTCGCACTGAGCTACGATCATCGCATCGTCGATGGAAGCGAGGCGGTGAGCTTTCTGGTGCGTGTGAAGGAAGGCGTGGAGGATCCCCGCCGGCTGCTGTTGGGGCTTTGATGATGCACCCCATGAGTGACTTCTTCGACGTGATCATCATTGGCTCAGGCCCAGGCGGCTACGTGTGCGCGATCCGTGCCGCGCAGCTCGGCATGAAGGTCGCCTGTGTCGAGAAGCGTGCGACGCTCGGCGGCACCTGTCTGAACATCGGCTGCATCCCCTCCAAGGCGCTGCTGCAGTCGTCCGAGGAATTCCATCACGCCGCGCACGCGTTGAAAGACCACGGCGTGCTTGTGGACAGCGTGAAGCTTGACCTCGCCCGGATGCAGGCACGCAAGGCCGAGGTTGTGACCGCCAACGTGAAGGGCGTCGAGTTCCTGTTCCGCAAGAACAAGGTGACATGGCTCAAGGGCACCGGCCGCATCACCGCACCGGGCAAGGTTGATGTCGACGGCACGGCCTATGATGCCAAGTGCGTCGTCATCGCCACCGGCTCCGAAAGCGTGCCGCTTCCGGGCGTTGAGGTGGACGAGAAACAGATCGTCACGTCCACCGGTGGTCTGGAGCTCGACCGCGTGCCGGGCCACTTCGTGGTGATTGGCGGCGGCTATATCGGCCTGGAACTCGGCAGTGTCTGGCTGCGGCTCGGCGCGCAGGTGACGGTGGTCGAGTTTCTCGACCGCATCGTGCCCACGATGGATGCCGAGGTGGCCAAGGCTTTCGAGCGCATCCTGACGCGCCAGGGCATGAAGTTCCGTCTCGGCATGAAGGTGACCGGTGTGCGCAAGGGCAACGACGGCGTGACGCTGACCATCGAACCGGCGAAGGGCGGTGCGGCGGAAGACCTGAAAGCCGACATCGTGCTGCTGTCGATCGGGCGGCGGCCGTATACCGATGGCGTCGGAGCGGGCGTCGAACTGGACGAGCGCGGCCGGGTGAAGACCGACACGCATTACGCGACCAACGTCCCTGGCATCTACGCGATTGGCGATGCGATCGCCGGACCGATGCTGGCGCACAAGGCCGAAGAGGAAGGTGTCGCCTTGGCCGAGATTCTCGCCGGTCAGGCAGGGCATGTGAACTACAGAGCGATTCCCGGCGTTGTGTATACGTGGCCGGAGGTTGCCGCAGTCGGCCAGACCGAGGAGGAGCTGAAAGCAGCCGGCACAGCGTACAGTGTTGGCAAGTTTCCGTTCACCGCGAATGGCCGTGCGCGTGCAATGGGCGAGACGGATGGCTTTGTGAAACTGCTGGCCGACAAGGCGACCGATCGCCTGCTCGGCGCGCACATAATCGGACCTGATGCTGGTGCGCTGATCGCGGAGCTGGTCACCGCGATGGAATTCGGCGCGTCGGCCGAGGATGTCGCGCGAACCTGCCACGCGCATCCGACCCTCAGCGAGGCGGTCAAGGAGGCGGCTTTGGCAGTCGCGGGACGGGCGCTGCATGTCTAGGCGCCCACTCCATCTTTACAGACAGAATACTCCCCCTCCCCTCGCGGGAGGGGGTTGGGGGGAGGGGGCGTGACGCCACTTGCTCTCACCATGGGCGATCCCGCTGGCATCGGCGGCGAGCTGACATTGCGTGCCTGGCAGGCGCTACATCGTCATGGTCCGTGCTTCTTCGCGATCGACGATCCGCAACGCCTCGCCGCACTTTCAACCCAAGTTCCAATCGTTGAAATCGCCTCACCCGAAGCAGCGCACACAGCCTTTGCCGATGCGCTGCCCGTACTGCCGGTCAGCCTCGCCGCCATGGCGTATCCCGGCCGCCCCGACAAGGCCAACGCCACGACAGTGATCGCCTCGATCGAGCGCGCTGCCGCGCTGTGCCTGAGCGGCGCTGTCGGCGGCATGGTCACCAATCCGATCAACAAGGCCGCCCTGTACGACGCAGGGTTTGCCTATCCCGGCCATACCGAGTTTCTTGCCGCGCTGACCAATGCGAGCGGGAGGCAGATCATGATGCTGGTCAGCCCGGATCTGCGCGTGGTACCGGTCACGGTGCACGCGTCGCTGCGCAACTCGATTGCCATGCTGACCACCGAGGCCATTATTGCCGCCGCACAGACCACGGCCGCCGCTTTGCAACGCGACTTCGCGCATTGCTCGGCCGCGTCTCGCCATTGCTGGGCTCAATCCGCATGCCGGCGAGCAGGGTGCTCTGGGTGACGAAGAGACGATGCTCATCGGCCCCGCCATCGACGCGTTGCGCGCCGAGGGTATCGATGCATCGGGTCCCTGGCCGCCCGATACGATGTTCACCGCGATTGCACGCAGCCGCTACGATGCAGCGATCTGCATGTATCACGACCAGGCGCTGATACCGCTGAAGACGCTCGACATGGATCACGGCGTCAACGTCACCCTCGGCCTGCCGATCGTGCGCACCTCGCCAGACCATGGCACGGCGTACGACATCGCCGGCAAGAATATCGCCAACCCAGCGAGCCTGATCGCCGCCATCGAGCTCGCCGCAACACTCGCGACGCGCCGCCATGCTTGAAGACAAGGACGCAATCCGCGAGCTGCTGCATCGCTATTGCTTCTACATGGATGAGGGTCGCTTCAGCGAACTCGCAGCGCTGTTCAGCGAGGATGGCGAATGGATCGCCCCCTATCGCACGGCGCAGGGTCCCGCGGAGATTGCCGCCTGGCTACAGCAGTCAGTGCCACCGCAGCCACGTCGCGTGCATTACGTGATGAACTCCATCATCGAGTGTAGCAGCACGCATGGCACAGCCCGCTCGAACTATCTGGTGATGGTCGATGGCCAAAACGGACCTGTGCCTTCCGTCTGCGGTGTCTATGACGATGTACTGGTGAAGCACTCGGGCGGCTGGCGTTTTCAGCGCAGGCAGTTGATCCATGCCTTCAAGGGCGACATGGCACTGCGGCTGCCCTGATCATCCCGGCGCCGCGCCCTGCGTCTGCACCTGCAGCAGATAGATCGACTGACCCGCCGTCATCAGCAGCTGGTTGCGCTTAGGCCCACCGAAGCAGAGGTTGGCACACACCTCGGGCAGACGGATGCGTCCGATCAGCTTGCCTTGTGCGTTGTAGACCAGCACGCCGGCAAAGCCGAGCACGGTGTTCGAACTGCACCATAGGTTGCCGAGCACATCGGCGCGCATGCCATCGGGGCCGCAATGCACGCCGTCTACCGTCATGTCGAGGAACTCGCGCCCGTTGGTGGGCTTGGTCCCCTGCATGTCGAACGCATGAATGCTGCGTGTGCCGCCCGCGTGACTGTCACCCGGACCCTTGCCGGTGCTGATCACGTATAGCGTCTTGTAGTCCGGAGAGAAGCAGATGCCGTTGGGATCCTTGAGCTGATCCTCGGTGATCACCTGATCGAGCCTGCCGCTCGGGTCCCAGCGATAGACCGCGTTGGGTAGTTCTCGCTTGCTGCCGCCAAGCGCGCCGGCATTCGGCGCGCCGATGCGAGGGTTGAAAGCACCTTGCGTATTAGCCGGACCACCAGGTTCGTCTGGGTGGCCTTCCGACAGTTGGTCACCATACGGCGGATCGGTAAACCAGATGCTGCCGTCGGGATGCGGCACAAGGTCGTTCGGGGAGTTTAGCGCCTTGCCGTCGAACTTGTCGGCGATGACCGTCATCGTGCCGTCGAGTTCCCAGCGGATCACGCGACGGAAGAAATCCTCAGCGGAGATCTGGCGTCCCTGAAAGTCGAACGAATTGCCGTTGCTGTTGTTGGAGGGCTTGCGGAATGGCGTCACCCGAAGATCGTCCCACAGCACACGGTATTGCGTATTGCCAACGACGTCGCTGAACACGAAGTACTGGCCCTCGCTGCACCAGGCGGGTCCTTCCGCCCAGGTGAAGCCAGTCGCGATGCGACGGATCGGGACGTTGCCGACGCGCAGCGCCGCAAACGACGGATCGATGACGATCACATCGGGATCGGGATAGATATTCGGCGGCGCGCGCCATCCCCATTGCCGTGGCGGATTGCTGATCACCGATGGCGGCGTGCCGGTTGCGGCGGTGGGCTGTTGTGCGACTGCGGCAAATGGCATGACGGCACTGGCACCGATGCCGCCAACGAATGCGCGCCTGGTGGTGCGGGCTCTGCTGTTCATTGTGTTCCCTCCCGGCAAGCGCCGTATCCTATGGCGCAGTCACGCCCAGGCCACACACAATGCCGCTACTTCCGATTGGGCCGCTACTTCCAACTGGAGAGGAAAAACCGCGGAAGCTCGTCCGCATACGGTTTGAAGTTGAGCTGCTTCGAGTAGCCATAGGTCACCGTATACGTGAAGATAGGCACCCACGACGCCTTCGCGGTGATCAGCTTGATCGCTTCCGTGTAAGCCTTTCGCCGCTGGTCAGGATCTACTGTCGCGCCACCTGCGTCCACGAGCTTCCTGATCTCCGGATCGTGCGTGTAGTCATTGCCCGTATAGGTGAAGAAGTTTGGCAATACAGCCGAGACGTCGTTAATCGAATAGCTGCCCCAGGACCCCAGCTCCATAGGGTTCTGTCCGGCGAGCGAACGCTGCACCTCGGCGGCAACCTGCAACTGAGTGATCTTCGCGTTTATGCCCACGGCCTTCAGGTACCCCTGCACCGCGCCAGCCCATTGCGGCAGTTCATAGGTCACCAGCTCGGTGTCGAAGCCGTTGGGATAACCCGCCTCCGAAAGCAACTGCTTCGCCTTCTCCGGATCGTACGGGTAGTGCATCGCCGCACCTGCATCGCAGCCGAACTGCGTCGGGTAGCACGGCGTGTCAATCGCGCGCGAGCCGCCTCGCATGAGCTGTTTGGCCATCGCCGCACGATCGATCGCGTAAGCGATGGCCTGGCGCACCTTGTCCTTGGTCAGTGGACTGTCAGCGCCCGTGCGTCCGGCAGCATCCATGCCGAGATATTCGACGCGCATCGATTCGGCGCGAATCGCCTGTAGGTTCGGCACACGACCCACGACGTCGTACTGGTCGGGGCTGAACTTCCAGATCCAGTCAGCGCGGTCGCCAAGCAGCTCGGCTACCTCGGCGGCGGAGTCCGGCACCTCCTGGATGACGATCTTGCCGATCGCCGGCTTTCCCTTGGGGCTGTCGACGTAATAGCCGTCGTAGCGCTCCATATCCACCTCGGTGGTGCCGTCCACGCTGGTGATCCTGTACGGACCCGCGGCGACCGGATGCTGCGAGTACTCTCGCGGTCCAACTTTCTCGCGATACGCCTTCGGCATGATGTAGAGCGTCATCGCCATGTAATCGAGCGCGGCGGGGAATACGCGCCTCAGCTCGACGCGGACATGCATGTCATCCACTTTGATCGCGTGATCGAGGTAAGCGTAATTGCTCGGTGTGGAGACCCGCTTGTCCGTCAGGATCGAGTTGATCGTGTAGACAACGTCATCGGCCGTCAGCTTGTCGCCGTTGTGGAACGTGACATTGGGGCGCAGCACAAACTCCAGCGTGGTCTCGTCCGTCCACTTGTACAACTCGGCAATCAGAGGCTTGAGCTGAAAGGTCTCTGGATCGCGGTATACCAACGAGTCCCAGACCTGATGGCCGAGCACGACGCCGGTGCGCTGCTGGTTGTAGTACGGCGTGACATCAGCCACCGCATCGCGCCAGGTGATGCGCAGTGTGTCGGCGGATTTCTGGGCGAGGGCTGGCGCGGCGCAGAGCAGTGGCGCCGTCAGAATTGCACCACGCAGAGCCCTGCGCATCGCCGTCTCTCCATTAGGCGATCGACGAGTTGAAGTTGCCGCCGTCGAGAATGAGGTTGTGGCCGACGATGAAGCCGATCTTCGCGGAGCACAGGAAGGCGCAGGCGTCGCCGAATTCGGCTGGATCGCCGACGCGGCCGGTGTAGGAGTTCTTCGCCCGCTCCTGCACCAGTTCATCGACCGGGCGGTTGGATGTGCGCGCCGCTTCCTGGAAGCCGCTGCGCAGCCGGTCGGTGAGGAACGGCCCCGGCAGGATATTGTTGATGATCACGTTGTGCTTTGCGATCTGCCGCGCCAGGCCTGCGACGAAACCTGTCAAGCCGGCTCGCGCGCCGTTGCTCATTCCGAGTTCCGGAATGGGCGACTTCACCGACGCCGAGGTGATGTTGACGATGCGGCCGAACTTGCGCTCGATCATGCCGTCAACCACAGCCTTGATCAGGAAAATCGGCGTCAGCATGTTGGCGTCGACCGCCTTGATCCATTCGTCGCGGCCCCAATCGCGGAAATCGCCGCGCGGCGGCCCGCCGGCGTTGTTCACCAGGATGTCGGGGTTGGGGCACGCGGCGAGTGCCGCGGCGCGGCCTGCATCAGTGGTGATGTCGCCGGCTACTGGCGTGACCTTCGCACCGGTTTCCTTGCGGATCTCGGCGGCGGTCTTTTCCAGATCAGCCGCCGTGCGCGCGGTGATCACCACATCGACGCCCTCGCGTGCGAGCGACATCGCGCAGGCGCGGCCGAGACCTTTGCTTGCGGCGCAGACGATGGCTTTCTTGCCTTTGAGGCCGAGATCCATGGGTTTCCTCCTGTGGTGCCGATACGCTGTTATGGATGGATGAACTCAGGGGCTGACGTGACCTCGGAACTTCTCCGGCGGTCGCGTGCCCCATTGTGAGCGCAGCCCCTCCTCAGCCGGGACCAGGTTGCCGCCGTTGTGCACGTTCAGCCGATCGGTATCGGCCCAATGTTCGTGCACGCGGCCCCAGGGATCGGCCCAATAGTCGTACACCTGACTGCCAAGCAGGTGGCGGCCAATGCCCCACATGTGCTCGTACTTGGCAAGGCCCTCGAGATACTCGTGGCCGATGAACACGTCGTCGATGTCCTGCACCTCGAACGAGAAATGATTGAGGCCTGCGCGTTCGTTCTTCATACAGAAGAACGCGTGGTGGTCGACATAATCGTCGCCGGCGTCGATCCGGCTGAACTGCCCGATGATGTTGTCCTTGTCGCCGGCGTAGACGTCGTCCGAGCAGACCAGACCGAGCGTTTCGCGGAACCAGCGAACCGTCTCGCGGTTCTTCGGAGAGCCGAGAACGGCGTGGCCGATCCGCTTCACACTCGACGGCCCGGCGTCGAAGCGAATGACCTCGCCGGCGCGATTCAGCGGTTCAACACCGGAGTTGATCGCCTGACGCACGACCTGGATCGGCTGCGAGGACGCAATCCCGTGCACGACCTCGATGGTGTAGCCGTTGGGTTCGGTCAGGCGGACCCGCTTGCCGCCGCCGGGCTCGTCGATGTTCTCGATACCCGACGCGCCGGGGAACTTCGCAATCGCTTTGAGTTCGTCCTCGCTGCTGACCGCCCATGCGAAGCCGATCAATCGGGGATCGCCCTTCTCGGTCACATGGATGTGGTGCGCCGGATCGGTGCCACGCATATACAGCGCCGTCGGTGTCCGCGCCGCGCGAACCATCCCGAATGCGGTCAGGAACTCTTCCTCCAGGTCCAAATCCGGAGCCTGGAGCCTGCCGTACGCGAGGTCGCGCACCTTGATAGACGTCATGAACCCACTCCCTTGATGCTTCGACACTTGGCCTTGGTCGACGATGCGGCAGAAGGTGGCCAGTTTGGCGCCGCCCCGCAAGGCTCCTTCGGTTTGAGCGGCCCCTTTGGGGCTGCGGCCGCTTGGCAATAAGCTGCACCCTGCATGTGCAGGAGTGGCCGCATCATGTCCCTCAGCCGCGACTTCGCCGCCTTCGTCGCCAACCTGCGCTACGCGGACCTGCCGCCCGCGGTGGCCGACCGCGCCAAGGGCGTCACCCTCGAGGCGCTGACGTCCGCGCTCGTCGCGCACGAGATGCCGGCGTCGAAACAGGCGCTCGCGCTGATGCAGGACGAGGAACAGGGCGGTGCCGGCATCGCCACCGTGTTGTGCTCCGGCGCGAAGCTCACCAAGGCGGGCGCGGCGTTCGTCAACGCCGAGATGATCCTGGCCGGCGGCAAGTGGGACACCTTCCGCATGCTCACCCACCCGGGAACCGCCATCATCCCGGCCGCGCTGGTCGCCGCCGAAGTTACCGGCGCATCAGGCCAGCAGTTCCTCACCGCGGTCGCCGCCGCCTACGAAGTCATGGAACGCATGGCCGCCGAGTTCATCCCCACGGTGATGTCGCGCGGCTTCCATGCCGGTCCCGTGTTTGGCATCTTCGGCGCAGCGGTCGCCGCGGCGAAACTCCAGGAACTCAACGCCGACCAGATCCACAGCGCCATCGCCCAGTGCGTCAATCTCGCCGCCGGCAACCTTGAAGGAGCGCGGAGCGGCGGCCGGTCATTGCGCGAGGGCGGCGCCGTGCGCAACGCCTTGCTGGCCGTCGCCATGGCGAAGCATGGCACGCCAGGCGGCGAGACCACGCTGGAGGGCGAGGCCGGCTTCTACCACGCCTACGCCGGCAACAATGTCGGCCGCCTGACCTACAGCTTCACCGGTCACACCAGCACCGACCTCTCCCGCATTGCGGAAAACCTCGGCCGCGACTGGATCTTTCTGGAGACGTTGTACCGCATCTACTCGACCGCCGGCTACAACATCGCCCATATCGACGTGACCGCGCGGCTCTGCGAGGAACACGACATCGCCTACGCCGACATCGACCGCATCGAGGCAGTGGTGAACTGGTTCGAGACCGAATACCCAAGCCCCGCCTTCCCCACCCCCGGCAGCGACGGCAGGCCGCGCGTCGGCAGCACACAGTACTTCACCGCCTACGGTGCAGTAACCCGCGGCTATCCGCTGCTCCGCGGCGCACAGCCCGGCCCGGGCGAGACCGATCCGCCTGAGGTGCTCGACCTCATGCACCGCGTCACGCTGATCCCGATGGTCCGCCGCACCTTGTTTGGCCCACGCATCACGGTATTCACCAAGGACGGCCGCTGCTTCACCCGCGAAGGCACCGGACGCGAGTTCATCTGGGACTTCGAGGAGCACGCAAGGCGCATTCAGCCTGTCATCCCCGGCATCGCCATAACCGCCGGGCAGTTTGCCGAACTTGTCGACACGTGCAGGCATCTGGAACGCCTCGATACGGCCGGGCAGGGGCTGATCGCGTTAACCATCCCGCGCTGACGCCGTTGACGCTCCGCAGACGGGCGGCCTATCGTCTCGCTTGAAATCAAACACGGGGGCGTCAACAAGGGTCGGCCCCGCCTTGGGAGGGCCGGCTGATCGTGGAAGACGCTGCGCGCCTGTTGCAGCTTGTCGTCAATGGCGCCGCTGCAGGCTGCATTTATGGCCTGATCGCTCTCGGATTCGTCCTGATCTACAAGGCGACCGAGATGATCAACTTCGCCCAGGGCGACATCATGATGCTGGGCGGATTCTTCGCGTTCGCATTGATCACGCATTTCGGCCTGAACTACTGGGTCGGCGCGCTGCTCGCCATCCTTCTCACCGCCGCCTTCGGCTTCGCGCTCGACGCTGTCGTCTTGCGACGCGTCATTGGCCAACCGCAATTCGCGGTTGTAATGCTGACGCTCGGTCTGGGCTTCATCTTCCGCGCCGCGGCCGGCATCACCTGGGGCTACGATTCCGTCGGCTTCGAGACGCCGTTCACCAATCGCACGATCAATCTCGGCGGTCTCATCCTGGGCCAGGACAACGTCTCAATCATCGTCGGCACAGTGCTGTTGTGCGGCGTGCTTTATCTGTTCTTCAGCCACACGCGTCTCGGCATCGCGATGCAGGCGTCATCGCAGAACCAGCTTGCCGCCTACTACATGGGCATCCCGGTGCGCACGGTGTTCTCGCTGATCTGGGCGATCAGCGCCGGCGTCGCGGCGGTCGCCGGCATCTTGCTTTCGCCCGTGTCAATGATCGACGTGAACATGGGCTTTCTTGGCATCAAGGCCTTCGCCGCCGCGGTCCTGGGGGGCTTCGGCAGCATCCCCGGCGCGCTGCTCGGCGGCGTGGTCATCGGTATCGTCGAACAACTGGCGGGATACTTCCTGCCCGCCGGCTTCCAGGAGGTCACCTCAAACGTGGTGCTGCTCGCGACGCTGATCCTGCGGCCGCAGGGTCTGTTCGCCGAGATTGCCGGTAAGCGGGTCTGACGCATGCGCTACCTGTTCAAGACCGACTATCGCCAGGACACCTCGCTATGGCGCCATCGCGGCGACCTTTTTTGGTACGGTCTCCTTGGCATCGTGCTGCTCGTGATCCCGTTCGTACTCGGCGAGTTCTACGTCGGCGAACTTGGCGGCGTGTTCGTCTTCGCGGTCGCCGGCGTCGGCATGATGCTGCTCGCCGGCTACACCGGCCTGATCAGTCTCGGCAACGCCGCGTTCCTTGGTATCGGTGCCTACACCGATGCGATCCTGCTGTCGCACGGCGTGCCGCTGCTGATCGCGCTGCCGGTCGCCGGTCTGTTCACCGGCCTGTTCGGCATCGCCATCGGCCTGCCGACGCTGCGCATGAGCGGCCTCTATCTCGCCATCGCCACGCTGGCATTTGGCAGCATCGTCGGCACCGTCTTCCAGAAATGGGAAGCGATCACCGGCGGCTTCGACGGTTTCGCGGTGCCCGCACCCGACATCTTCGGCGTGCCGATCCAAAACGCGACCGGCATCTATTACCTCTCGCTCGCCGTGCTGGTGATCGTGCTGTGGTTTTCCGCCAATATTCTGCGCACGCCGCTGGGACGCGCCATGGTGGCAATCCGCGACAGCGAAATCTCGGCGCAGAGCATGGGCATCCACCTTGCGCGCTACAAGACGTTCGCCTTCGCGCTCAGCGCCTTCATCACCGGCCTCGCCGGCGCGCTGTTCGCGCATTATGTGCGCTTCCTGGCACCCGACGCGTTCGACGTGCTGCTGTCGGTGCAGTTCGTCACCATCGTGTTCGTGGGCGGGCTGGGCTCGTTGCATGGCGTGGTCCTGGGCGCGCTGTTCGTGCGGCTGCTGCCGCAATTCATCGCCATCGTCCGCGACGACCTGCCGTTTGGCATCGGCCGCATGCCGGGACTGGAGCCGTCGCTGTACGGACTGGTACTGGTGATTGTGATCCTGTTCGAACCAGGCGGCATATACGGCCGCTGGATTAAGATAAAACGCTGGTTCCAGGCCTATCCGTTCAAGCGCCGCACCAGCTTCCGGCGGCAAAAGTCGTATGCACGATCGGAGCGGCTGCGATGAGCCTGTTCCGCGCCGAGGAAATCGCAATCCGCTTCGGCGGCATCCGCGCGGTGGATGCGGTCAGCTTCGAGGTGAACGAGGGCGAGGTGTTCTCGATCATCGGCCCGAACGGCGCCGGCAAGACGACGATCTTCAACCTGATCAGCCGCATCTACGCACCGACGTCAGGCCGGCTGATCTTCCAGGACCAGGACATCACCGACGTCCCGCCCTATCGCATCGCCGGTCTCGGCATCGCGCGCACCTTCCAGAACATCGAGCTGTTCGCCAACGCAACGCTGCTGCAGAACCTGTTGATCGGGCGGCACTGCCACTCGACAGTGGGCGTCTTGTCACAGGTGTTGTTCCTGCCCTTCGTCCGGCGCGCGGAGTTGAAGCATCGCGAGAAGGTCGAGGAGGTTATCGCCTTTCTCGGTCTCGAACGCTATCGCGACACGCTGATCGCAAACCTGCCGTACGGCGTGCGCAAGGTGGTCGAACTCGGCCGTGCTCTGTGCATCGAGCCAAAGCTGCTGTTGCTCGACGAGCCGTCCTCGGGGCTGAACGTCGAGGAGACCGAGGGCATGGGTTTCTGGATCGAGGACATCAAAAAGGACCTCGGCATCACCGTGATCATGGTAGAGCACGACATGAATCTCGTGCGCATGGTTTCGGATCGCGTGATGGCGCTGAACTACGGCAAGGTCATCGCACTCGGCACGCCGAACGAGGTGCAGAACCATCCGGAAGTGGTGCGGGCGTATATCGGGGGTGAGGGATGAGCGCGTCGCTGCTCGACGTCACCGCGATCGAGACCTTCTACGGCCCGATCCAGGCCATTCGCGGCGTCAGCCTGGAGGTCGGGCAAGGTCAGATCGTCACCGTGCTTGGTGCCAACGGTGCCGGCAAAACGACAGTGCTGCGCACCATCTCCGGCGTGCTGGATCCCGAGCGCGGATCGGTGCGATTTGAGGGCAAGGCCATCGACCACCTGCCGCCGGATCGCGTGATGCGTCTCGGCATCTGCCACGTTCCCGAAGGTCGCGAGGTATTCCCTTTCCTGACGGTGCAAGAGAATCTGCTGATGGGATCGTACACGCGCCACGACAAGGACGCAGTGCACCGCGATCTCGAACTGTGCTTCTCCTACTTCCCGGTCCTGAAGGAACGATCGCACCAGCGCGCCGGCCTGCTGTCAGGTGGCGAACAGCAGATGCTGTCGATCAGCCGCGCGCTGATGGGCCGCCCGAAACTGCTGCTATTGGATGAACCATCGCTCGGCCTCTCGCCGCTGCTGGTGACGCAGATCTTTCGCATCATCCGCCGCATCAACGACGAACAGGGTGTCGCGATCCTGCTCGTGGAGCAGAACGCGCACATGGCGCTGCGAACCGCCCAGTTCGGCTACGTGCTGGAAGTGGGCCGCATCGTGCTCGCTGACGACTGCGAAAAGCTGATGCAGACCGATGCAATCAAGGAGTTCTACCTCGGCCAGAAGGAAACCGGCGTGCGCGGACAGCGGCGATGGAAGAGGAAGCGGCTGTGGCACTGACGATACCTGCTCTGGTCGCGGACCGTATCGCGGCGCATGCCGACGATATCGTGCTGCGCAAGAAGGACCATGGCATCTGGAAGGCCACCACCTGGGCGCAACTCGGCGCCCGCGTGCGCGCGGTTGGCACGGGCCTGAAGGCGATCGGATTCCGCCCCGGCGACGTCGCCTGCGTGCTCGCTGAAACCCGACCGGAGTGGGTGCACATCGACCTCGGCATTCTGGGCGCCGGCGGCGTGAGCGGCGGTATCCATCCCGAACAGGAAGCAGAACCACTTGGCCAGGCGCTGCGCGACGCTGGTTGCCGCGTCCTGTTCGTCGAGAATGACGAACAGCTCGACAAGGCATTGCTCGTCCGCGACCGCTGCCCCGATCTGCGGCACATCGTCATCATTGATATGAAGGGCCTGCGCGACTTCACCGACCCTATGTGCGAAAGCCTGGAGTTTTTCGTGGGACGCACCGTCAACGATGGCGACTGGGATGCGGGAATCGCGGCTATCACCGACGACCAGCCGGCGGTGCTGCTTCTGCCGCGCGCCGGCGCAAGTCGCATACTGACCCATGGCGACGCGCTGCACCTGATCGCCAACGCGCGCGCGCTGCTGCCACTGCGCGCCGGCGATGAGCGCTTGGCTATGCTGCCGATGTGCCACGTCGTGGAGCGAGTGCTGGGCTTGTACCTTTCTCTCGACGCGCGCGTGATCAGCAATTACTTGGAAGATCCCGATACTGGGATGGAGAATCTGCAGGAGTTGCAGCCGACGGTGCTCGCCACCGATCCGCACATCTGGCAGGTGCTGCACGCCCGGATCGACAGCGCCGCCACCGGCGCCACACGGTTGCAGCGTTTGCTGTATCGGTGGGCGATCGCCACAGGTGCACATGGCGGACCCATGGCCGTCCTGGCGCGCCTGTTCGTGCTGCGCGCGGTCAGGCGCGAACTCGGGCTCAGCCGGCTGCGATGCGGCTACATCGGAGGCGCCCCGCTGGCGCCCGAGATCGAACGCTGGGCTGCGGCACTCGGCATCACCATTCGGCACATCGACGGCCAGGCGGCACGGGGCCCCGCATTGGACGCGCGTTACCAGGCCCTGATGCAGGAAGCTTACGGCACGTGATGGAAGGAATGTCTTATGCGTAGCAGGCTTTTGGCGGCAGCACTTGCGGTCGCTCTCGTCGGTCCCGCCATGGCGGCGGACAGTGTGCGCGGTGTGACGCCCAGCGAGGTCGTCATCGGCACCTACACCGATCTCTCGGGCGTGACGGCAATGTGGGGCGTCAACAACACCAATGCCTGGCGCATGGTGTTCGATGAGGTGAATTCTGCCGGCGGCATCAACGGCCGCAAGATCAAGTACATCGTGGAAGACAACCAGTATCAGATTCCGCGTTCCATCCAGGCCGCCAACAAGCTGATCAATCGCGATGGCGTGTTCATGATGGTCGCCAACGGCGGCACGCCGATGAACAATGCGACCATGCCCGATCAGCTCGCTAAGGGCGTACCGAACGTGTTCCCGCTCACCTCGGCCCGCTCGATGTACGAGCCGCTGAACCATCTCAAGTTCGGGCTTGCCTCATCCTACTACGACCAGATGCGTGCCGGCGTGAAGGTATTCGTCGAGCAGCACGGCAAGAAGACTGTGTGCGCGATGTCCCAGGATACCGATTTCGGCCGCGACGTGATGGATGGCGCGCGCGATGAGCTGAAGGCGCTGAACAGCAAGCTCGCGGCGGAGACCTTGCACAAGCCGACCGACACCGACTTCAGTGCCTCGGTTGCCCGTCTGCGCGACGCCAACTGCGATCTGATCCTGGTCGGCGGCATCGTGCGCGACACGGTGCAGATCGTCTCCGCTGTGCGGAAGACCGGCTGGAAAGTGGACATGCTCGGACAGGCGGCGAGCTACGATGAAGCCGTCGCCACGGTGCCGGGTGGCGTGACCGAGGGCTTCTACTCGATGACGCCGGTGCTGTACGTCGCGGCCAGCAGCGAGAACCCGGAAGTGACGAAGTTTGCCGAACAGTACAAGAAGGAGTTCGGCAAGGAACCCAACTTCGCGGCGCAGATTGGCTACACCGGGGCGGAGCTTGTGGTGCAGGCACTGAAGAATGCCGGCAAGGATTTGACGGTGGACAGCTTCGTGTCTGGTATGGAGAGCATCAAGGACTGGCACGACATCTTCGGCTCGCCGCCGATGAGCTTCAGTCCAACCAAGCATCAGGGTTCCAACGAATCGTTCCTGTGCGAGGTGCAGGGCGGGAAGTGGGTGCCGGTCAGCACGACGCCGATGGGCTACTGAGCCAACGACAGGACGCATTCTCCGACCGGCCGGTATTTGTACCGGCCGATCGCCGAGTAGGAAAGGAGAGACGTACTGCGGTAGCCGAACGCCGACGCGCACCGCGGGAAAGGTAGACACAATTCGGCGAGGGAGTAGGGACGTATGCGCAACCTGTTCATCGCGACGGTAGCGGCCGTCGCACTCGCGTTCCCGGCCACGGCGGGAGAGAATGCCCGTGTCACCGACAACGAAATTGTCATCGGTACCTACACTGACCTGTCCGGCGTGACGGCTGTATGGGGCGTCAACGATGTCAATGCCTATCGGATGGCGTTCGACGAGGCCAACAACGCAGGCGGCATCAACGGCCGCAAAATCAAATACATTGTCGAGGACATGCAGTATCAGGTGCCGCGGGCGGTACAGGCGGCCAATAAGCTGATCAACCGGGACAATGTGTTTATCATGGTGTCCAACGGCGGCACGCCGATGAACAACGCCACCATGCCCGAGCAGCTCGCCAAGGGTGTGCCGAACATCTTCCCGTATACCGCCGCACGCTCGATGTACACGCCGCTGCACCACATGAAGTTCGGCTATTCGGCGTCCTACTACGATATGGAGCGGGCCGGCGTGAAGGTGTTTGCCCAGAAGTACGGCAAGAAACGGTTCTGTGCCATGTCGCAGGACACCGACTACGGCCGCGACGTGATGGATGGCGCGCGCGACCAATTGAAGGCGATGAACCTGCAGCTTGTGGGTGAAACACTGCACAAGCCGACCGATACCGACTTCAGCGCCGCGGTCGCCAAGCTGCGCGATGACGACTGCGACGTGGTCCTGCTCGGCACCATCGTGCGCGACACCGTCCAGATTGTCTCGGCCATGCGGAAGGTCGGCTGGCACGTGGACATACTGGGCAATGAACCGATCTACGACCAGTCGGTGGCGGACGTGCCGGGCGGCGCAACCGAGGGCATCTACACCATGACCGCCACCCTCTATGTGGATCCGAGCGATCCGCGTCCCGCCGTGCGTCAATTTGCTACCAAGTACGAGGAGCTGTACGGGCATCCGCCCAACTTCGCCGCGGAGATCGGCTATTCGGCGGCGCAAGTGGTGGTCCTGGCGTTGCAGAAGGCGGGCCGCGACCTCACGGCCGACAGCTTCATCGCCGGGCTGGAGAGCATCAAGGACTACAAGGACATATTCGGCTCACCGACAATGAGCTTCAGCGCCACCAAGCACCAGGGCTCGAACGAAGCGTTCCTCGCTCAAGTGCAGGGCGGCCACTGGGTCCAGGTCGGCACAGAGTTGTACGGTTACTGACGGGCCTCGCCAAAACTCCCCCTCCCCTTGCGGGAGGGGGCCAGGGGAGGCGGGCGAGCTATAGAGCCTCCACCTCCAACGGAAACAGCGCATCCGAATCGGGCGTCCGCAGCAGATGATACACATTGAAGCGATAGGCCGGTCCGAGTGAAACCTCCGGCGGCGTAAACGGAAATGCCAGGTTGCCCGCGGTGGACAGCCGGCCCGCATAGCCGTGATGCAGAAGGTACTGCTTCAGCGTTCGCACCACCTCGGCCGCTCGCTCTGCGGTGGGGGCAATGCATTCGCCCATGACGAACACCTCGCCCGGTGGAGGCTCGCCCGCCGACGCTGCCATACGCACGCCGTCAACGCCGTAGACGCGGAAGCGCAGCGTGTAGTCCTCCGGGGCATCCTCGCACACGAGGTCGCGCACCACGGTCGCGACCGCCGGCAGAATTTCGCGGTGCTGTGCGATGAAGCGCGGATCAGCGGCACCCGCCAGTAGCACGGCGCGTTCGCCGATCCGTCGCGCACCCTCGATCTTCACGCATGGATCTGTCAATTCGTGCCACTTCGCGCCGGTGACGCGGCAGCGCCGGTCGTCCACCGCCGCATAGTCCGCACCACTCAGATCGAGCCGGCCCTCCGGTTCATACACGGTGTACGGATCGGCCTGCTCATACAGGCTGTGCGCCGCGACCGAAACCGGCGTCGCGCGTCGTTGCTCCGCCATGCTTTCCAGCTCGAACCCATCGTCATCGAGCGTCGCCAGAATCAAATCGCGCCCGCCCGGCAAGCAGCACAGCGAGGCGCATTCGATGATCTTCGCCATATGCACGGACAAGCCGGTCGGAAATCCCAGCATCGTGGGCAACGACGCGAAGATCGCGGTGTCGCACGCACGACCGGCGATCAGCACGTCGATGTCCTCGGACAGTGCGCGTCGGAAGGGACCCATGCCCATTTGTCCAACGATATGCGCGGCCTCGGTGACCTCTTCCTCGGTGAGCGCCGGCATATCGTCGATGCCGCTGACAGCGCCCGCGCGCACCGCACCGCGCAATGCCTCGCGCGACAGATCGGCACGCAGGACGCCGAGGCGGAAATGCAGCCCCTCGGCACGCGCTATCTCGCGGATGATCGCGAGTGTCGCTTCCAGGTGCGGTGCGGCACCAGCCGATCCGGCGGACCCGATCACCAGCGGCACGTCGATCGATCGCGCACCGAGCAGTGCTTTGCGCAGGTCGCGCCGCGTCGCCGTAGGTGATGTCGCCATCTCGCCCTTGCCGAGATAGGTGGGGCCGATATCGATCGAACCCATGTCGCAGCCGATCAGGTCCGGCTTGCGCGCCAAACCAGCATTGAAGGCCGGCGTCGGGATGCCATAGCCGAGTTGCCCCGACGCACCGAGGAACCGCATCGGCCGTCGCCTGCGGCGCACGTCGTCGAGGATTCGGCCGGAGGCGCTCATATCTCCACCCCCAGCAAAGGTGCGTGCTGTTGCGCGCCATACACGTCGCGGTCGCCCGGATCGCCCGCCATGATCGGCCGCGCCAGAACGATCTTGATGGCACGTCCCACCGGGTAGGGGATCACCGTCACATCGTCCGCGGGCAGTCCGTACAGCACACCGATCCGTTCGCGGCTCAGCGACGGTGATTGCGCGACGCGCTGGTAGTCCGCATCGTTGGCGAACATCAGATCCAGCGTTAGTCGGCGCGGGCCGGCATTCTTGCTGCGGATCACCTGGGCAATGTCCGATAGTTTCATGGGAACCGCCTGCGCAGGAATGCGAGAATATCCGCCGCACAGCGCTCGGGCACAATATCGCAGATGTTGTGCGGCAGGCCGTCATAGGCGATCAGTTCGCAGTCGGGAATCTTCGCGCGAATGATCTCATAGTTCTGCGTGCTGCCGACGGTCTCCGCGCCGGGCATCACCAGCAGCGTCGGGCATTTGATGCGTGGCAGCTCGTCGGCCCACCACAGTGTGGTCATAAGGCCGACGAAGCGTCCGATATACGCCGTGTCGTTCTTCGCGGCCTCGTCGAGGAACCACTCGATATGGCCGCGGTCGTGGCCGGGCGGAAAGCGATCCTCGATGGTTGCGGCGAGGAAGCCACGCAGCCCCTCGCGCGCGACACGCGGCAGCCAGGTATGTGCCTGGCTGTTCTTCAACCCGGGTGTCGAGCCGAATAGCATCAGGCTGCGCACGCGTTCGGGCGAGGTCATCGCCAGGTTCTGCGCCACATAGCCGCCGGCGGAGTTGCCGACGATATGCACCGTGCCGCAGCCCAGATGATCGAGCAGCTCGCGCACATCCTGCACCAGGCGGTCCATCGATAGGGGCGGTTCCGGCGGCGGCACCTGCGAGTCGCCGTGGCCGCGCAGGTCCATGCGGACGACGCGGTAGTGGCGGGCGAGAGGCGGCACCGCGGCATACCAACGCCTGGAGGATCCCATCGCGGCGTGCAGCAGCAAAAGCGTGGCGGGCCGTCGCCACGGGTCGGTGAAGTCGTCTATCGTGTAGGCGATGCGATTGCCGTCGCTGCTGCGGAAGCCGTCGGTACGTCGCGTCACTGTCGCCACCATGTCGTGTCATCCTATCCGAGCGAGGCGAAGCCAGATCTCCGGCTCACGGAAACTGTCGAAGGTTCGCGCGGTCAGCCGAAGTCCGCGGCGGGTAAAGAACCTTGTCACCTGCGCGCCCCCATCGTCGCGATTGGTCCCGAGTTCGTACTTGGCGCCGTGCGCCGGGTCATTCTCGGTCCCCATATCAGGATAAGGCAGGACGACAATCAGCTCGCCGTCGTCGCGCAATGTGCGCATCAGCCCATCGAGCACACGATGTGGATAATATGCATGCTCGATCGTGTGCGATGAATAGATGACGTCGAATGCGCGATCCGCAAAACACGACAGATCGTGCATGTCAGTGCTTTCCACTGGATAACCGTGACGCCGCGCACGGTCTGCCTTCACCGGGTTGAACTCCACACCGGTCACGTTGGCAAACCCTAGCTCAAGCAGGCGAGACCGACCCCGTCGCCGCAGGCGATATCGAGAATCGCAGACTGTCGCGGCACGTCGCAAAACTGCGTCACTATGAAGCGCCGCTGGCCCTCCTGCCAATGCGGCTGTTCGCTCTCGAAGGAGAGATAGTGGGTCTTCTGCAAATCCGCATATTGCTGATAGCTGGGTACGATGTCGCTGTAGTTGCGCGGCAAGTTCGAACCAAATATGTGACGCAGCCGCCGCGGGATTCCAAGTGGCATCAGCTTATGGCCTGTGCAATTCCGCCGGCGCTCGCGTCACGGTGCGCCTGCCGTGTTTGAACACCGCGATCGGATGGCAGATTTCCGCCACCGCCTGCTCCGGTGTCGTGGCATCCAGCACCACGATGTCGGCGGGATTGCCCACCTTGATCCCGTAATCCTTCAAATTCATCAGCCGTGCCGAGCGTTCGGTCAGCATGGCGAAGCAATCGCGCAACCGCTCCGTACCGCTGATCTGGCAGACATTGGCCTGAAGGTTCGCCATCCGCAGCAGAGAGGCGTCGCCGAACGGCGTGAACGGGTTCAGCACGTTGTTGGTGGAAAGCGAGCAGTTCACCCCTTGCTCCGCCAGCAGGTTCACGTCCGCCACGCCACGGCGCACGTTGTGGTCCTGGTCGCGTCCCATCATGAACAGCTCGGTCGCCGGCAGCACGGTCACCGCCACGCCAGCGTCAGCGATGCGCCGCGCGAGGGTTCGTAGATCGGCAACCGGCATGGTGGCCAGCTTACACATATGCCCGACCGCCACGCGACCGCCGAGCTTGTATTTCTCGGTCAGCTCGCAGACCAGATGGATGTCCATCTCGTCGGGCGAGTTCCCGGAATCCAGATGCATGTCGATGTCGACACCGAACTCGCGCGCAAGATCGAACACCCGGTGGACCTGCCCTGCGTGGTCAGGATCATAATTCGGCGCGGCGCCGATCACCTTCGCGCCGCGCTTCAAACCCTCCACCAACAACGCCTCCGAGCGGGGGTTGTTGGTCAGCCCCTCCTGCGGGAACACGCACACCTCAAGATCGATGGCCCAGGCGTAATCGCGCCGCAGTGCCTCGATCGCCTCGAAGCTGCGCATCTCCACGCCGCCGTCCAGCTCAAGATGTGTGCGCATGCGCGTGGCGCCGTGCCTGATGCACTTCTCCAGCGTACGGCTGGCGCGTTCGTACACATCCTCGACGCTGAACGTCTGCTTCACCGCCGCGACACGCTGCATCGAATCGGCTTGCCGCCCCTCCTCCGGCGCGCAACGGTCGATGATGTTGGATTTGTCCAGATGGATATGCGTCTCAACCAGGCCGCCGCATGTCAGGCAGCCGCCCGCATCGAATACCGGGCCGTCCGCCCGCAGCGTCGTCTCGATGGCAGCGATGCGACCGGCCATCACGCCGACATCAGCCGGCGGCGCATCCGGTGCATGCGACAGTCTGGCGTTGCGGACGATCAGGTCCATCGCGCTCCCCTCCTCCATCGCCGCAATGCTGGCGCGACAGATGGGGTGGCGCAATCCCTACAAGGTGCGCGGCTCCACGTTCCAGATGTCCGCGGCGTATTCGCGGATCGCGCGATCGGAGGAGAACCAACCGACACGTGCGGTGTTCAGCACACTTGAACGCCACCAGGCACGCCGATCGTGCCACCGCGTTGCCACCCGACCTTGCATCGCAGCAAAGGCTGCGAAGTCGGCCGTCACCATGAAGTGGTCGTTGCCAGTCAGCTCATCGATCAGCTCACGATACCGCTGCGGCTCCTCCGGCGAGAAAACGCCATAGGAGATCGCGTCCAGCACCTCTTGCAGCACCGGCAGTCTCGCGACAGTTTCACGAGCGCCCGGTCCACGCCGACGACGCTCGACAACCTCCTCCGCGGTGAGGCCAAAAATGAAGATGTTGTCGTCGCCGACGCGCTCGCGGATCTCGATATTGGCACCGTCCAGCGTCCCGATGGTCAGCGCGCCGTTCAACGCCAGCTTCATGTTGCCTGTGCCCGATGCCTCCATTCCCGCGGTCGAAATCTGCTCGGACAGATCGGAGGCGGGAATGATCATCTCCGCGAGGCTGACATTGTAGTCCGGGATGAACACGACCTTCAGCAGCCCGTGCACCGCCGGGTCGCCGTTGATCACGTTTGCCACGTCGTTGATCAGCTTGATGATCAGCTTTGCCCGATGATAGCTGGCGGCGGCCTTGCCGGCGAAGATCTTCACGCGCGGCACCCAATTGGACACCGGCCGCGCACGCATCTCGTTGTAGAGAGCAATCGTCTCGAGGATGTTGAGCAGTTGGCGTTTGTATTCGTGAATACGCTTGATATGCACATCGAACAAAGCGTCGGGATCCAACGCGATCTGCATTCGGTGTGCCACCAGTTTCGCCAGCGACTGCTTGTTGGCACGACGAATTCGCGCAAACCGTTCCTGAACCCCGCTATCGTCGGCGACGGCGGCGAAATCGGCCAGCGCATCCGCATCGTCCAGCACGCGCTCGCCGACGACATCGGTGAGCAGGCTGGTCAGCTCCGGGTTGGCAGCGAACAGCCAGCGCCGCATCGTGATGCCGTTGGTCTTGTTGACGATGCGGTCTGGGTACAGGCGGTGCAGCTCGCGGAACACGGTCTGTCGCATCAGCTCGGTGTGCAGTTCGGAAACACCGTTCACCTTGTGTGAGCCAAGGAAGGCGAGCGAGCTCATGCGGACACGCCGACCGGCATTGTCATCGATCAATGAAAGCTCCGCGAGCGGCGGTCCGTCACTCCTCGGCAAGGCACACACCGTATCGAGATGCAGGCGATTGATCTGATACACGATCTGCATGTGGCGCGGCAGCAGCCGCTCCATCAGGGAGACGGGCCAGCTCTCCAGCGCTTCCGGCAGCAGCGTGTGGTTGGTATACGAGATCGTGGCCGTCGTGATCTGCCATGCCTCGTCCCAAGGAATATTGTGCAGATCAATCAGGATGCGCATCAGCTCGGCGACCGCGATCGCCGGATGCGTGTCGTTCAACTGGATCGCGACCTTGTCGGGCAGAATACGGATGTCGCCATTCTGCTGGCGCATGTGCCGCGCGACGAGATCCAGGAGCGAGGCGGAGGTGAAAAAATATTCCTGGCGCAGACGCAGCTCCTGGCCAGCCGGCGTCTCGTCGCTCGGGTAAAGTACCTGTGAGATGGCGTTGGCCCGGTCGCGCGCTTCCAGCGCACCGATATGGTCGCCGCGATTGAACGTATCGAGCCGCAGCGGATTCTCCGCACGTGCGGACCACAGCCGCAGGGTGTTGACGAAACGTCCGCGCCACCCGATCACCGGCGTATCGTAAGCGACCGCATCGACGGTTTCCGCCGGATGCCAGATGTGCTGCGCACCGCCGTCCGCCGTCGAGCGGGCCTCGACGATGCCGCCGAAGCCGATCTGATGGCTGGCATCCGGCCGGGTGATCTCCCACGGATTACCGAAGCTCAACCAGTTCTCGGGATACTCCTGCTGCCAGCCATCCTGGATGACCTGACGGAACATGCCGTGATCGTAGCGGATGCCATAGCCATGAGCGGCGATGGAGAGCGTGGCCATGCTCTCCATGAAGCAGGCGGCCAGCCGTCCGAGGCCGCCATTGCCCAGCGCTGCGTCATGCTCGACGTCGCGTAGCCGGTTGTAGTCAACGCCGAGTTCGGCGAGTGCCGCACGCATGCGATCGACCAGGCCGAGATTGTTGAGCGAGTCGTGCAGCAGCCGGCCGATCAGGAACTCCAGCGACAGGTAATAGACGCGTTTGCCCTGGGAAACGTAGTTGTTGCGGGTCGAAGCCATCCAGCGCTCGAGCACATGGTCGCGCACGGCCAGCGCGGCCGCGATGAACCAGTCCCAGTCGGTGGCGACAATGGGGTCACGGCCGACCGCGTAGGTCAGCTTATGGACCACGCTTTGACGGAGTGCGGCGACGTCTTCGTCTTCCGCAGGGATCAGAATGCGCGATGCATCCGCGCTGGAGATCAGGGCCGAGCTCATGATGGCGATAGTTCGGGCCAGAGTGGAAATAATGGGTTAACCGCCGGCCGCTCAGGCGAGAAACCCGCGCACCTCCTGCAGGAAAACATCCAGACGGTCGTGGTGCACCCAATGCCCGGCGCCCTCGACACCGAGAACCCGCGATTTGCGGAAATAAGCGGCCCGGCCGTCGTCCGCCGGGCTCTTCGCCCAGCTCTCCTTGCCGTAGACCAGCAGCGTCGGGCAGGCGATCCGAGACCACAGTGTCGCGATCTCCTCACGCGTCATGTCATAAGGGGGCCATACGCGCACGTAATTGTCGAACTTCCAGCTATACGTGCCATCCTCATTCTGGTTAACGCCGTGCTGCGTGAGATGCCGCGCCTGTTCGGCGGAGAGGTGCGGATTCTCTTCCTGCATCCGCCGCAGGGCGTCCTCGATCGAGCCGTAGCGCCGCGGCAGCCGCCCCGACAGCGAGCGGCTTTCGTCGATCCAGTCGCGCATGCGCTGATCGATCGTTGGGCGCGGCTTGGCACCGGGTAGGCGCGGTGGCGGCCCGATACCCTCGATCACCACCAGGCGGTGGACCGCCTCCGGGTAGATGCCGGCGTAGCGTGACGCGATGTTGCCGCCGAGTGAATGGGCGACGATGGAGACCGGCGCCAGCTCCTGCTGGTGGATGAGCTGCGCCAAATCGTGGATGTAACTCGCCATCGTGTAGTGTCCGGACGCCGACCAGGCGGAATCGCCGTGGCCGCGCAAGTCGGGCGCGATGATGTGGTACTCGTCGCGCAACGCATCCGCGACGCAGTCCCAGTTGCGGCAGTGATCGCGCCCGCCATGCACAAGCAGCAAAGGCGGTGCCTCCGGATTACCCCAGTCCACGTAGTGCAATCGCAGCCGCTGCGAGAAATAGACGCGGGAAGTAGGGCCGGAGGACATCGTGCGGGTCATCACCTGATAATCTGACGCATGATAGATTGGCCGACCAGCGTTGATTCGACCGTCTCGTCCCCGGGAACAGCACCTCGTAATGCTGGCCACTTTGAGCGATGACGCCGTCATGAAGCAGTCGACGGTTCTCCCTGCACGCGCAGCCCACCGCCGCCGCGCCGGCACTGTCGGTGTGACTGGCGCGCTATCCCCCTGTCTTGCGGGCGGCGTTCTTCTGTGCCTGCCCGATGACGTTGTAGCCGTCCGGCACCTCCACAACACCATTCCTCTTCACGTAAGTCATCGGTGCGCCTGCGTCGGTTCTCGGCTTCACTCCGGCAAGATCCAACAACGTCGGCACCACGTCGAGCAGATAGACAAAGGCGTCGGATCGCTCGCCCTGGGCAACGACCTTGGGATACCTGACGATGAGTTGAGCGCGTACGCCGCCCTCGGCCGCCGATCCCTTGAAATTGCTGAATGGGGTCATCGAGGTCGAGGCCCATCCCCGGCCATACTCCGAGTAAGATCCCTTTTCGCCGTGGTGCTCGTAGCTGAGGTCGAAGTTCTCGCTATAATACTCTATACAGAGCCTGCAGCTTGGTAGCCTCACCGCCGTTGTCGCTCATGAATACGACGATGGTATTATTGAGCACCCCCTTCGCTCTGAGATGCTCGATGACGCGGCCTATACTCATGTCCATATACTCGAGCATCCCTGCATACACGGCCATCCGCTTGGCATTCATGCGCGGCTCGTCCACCGGCAGTAAGTTCCAGTCCGGCACCACCGCTGGGCGTGACATCGTCAATCCTGCCGGCATGATCCCGAGCTCTACCAGTCGTTGGTACCGGAAGTCCGAGATCGCCGACCAACGCGCCTGATAGGTCGATATGTATCGAGCAGTGAATTCAGCCGGGGCTTGGTGCAGCTGATGCACCGCCTGGAACGCTAGGTAGCCGAATAAGGGCTTGCCATCAGCCGCGCTCTCGTCGATGTCGCCCATCATCTTGTCCGCATAGAATTTGCTTGAGTAGAAATCCGCTGGCAGTTGCAGCTCCTCGCGGCCATCGAAGAAGTGCACGGACTTGTATCCGGGCGAATAGGAGTTGTTCTCCCAGTTGTCGGCCCCGCCCTCCAACACACCGACGGATTTTTCAAATCCCTGGGCCGCGGGAATCAATTCCGGCGTCTTTCCAAGGTGCCACTTGCCAGCCATGTAGGTGTGATAGCCGGCGTTGCGCAACATCGTCGCAATGGTGGCAGCGTGCCCGGTAAGGACCTTTCGTAGCCTGGCTTGCCGAGGTGATTGTCAGCGGTCAGTCGATCATGTTGCCGAGACCTACGATATGATTATCGCTACCTACAGACCAGTGGCGATCCCAACCGGACTGACAGTGAAGCGGCAGGACGTGGACCTGCCGGCCGCGGCGAGCGAGGCGGCGGTCACCGGGTCGGCGCAGTTACGGACGTTCCTGGCGAACTATTCGCGGCGGCTCGTCGCCGCGCCGTCCGTCGCAAGGCCCGACGGCACAAGGCGCCCCGTGAGGAAAGCCAAGTCACCCGATCGGCGGCCGCTTCTTGTGCCACTCCGTGCCTCGCTCGTACGCGGCGGCAACGCGCAGTACCGTCGCATCCTCGAAGTAGCGGCCGACAAACTGCACCGACAGCGGCATTCCCGCGCTCGACAATCCCGCCATCATCGCCAGCGCCGGATGACCGGTGACATTGAACGGCGTGCGCGCCTGACGCGGATAGGTGCGACCTGTCTCCGCCGCGTCCTCGATGCGACTCGCCGGGTCCATCGAACTGGCGCAGATCAGTACGTCGAAGTCACGGAACGCCTCCTCGACCGCGGCGATCATCTGCAATCGCCGACGCTGCGCTCCGACATAATCTCCGGCATTCATGAATGCGCCAGGCATCAGCCGCTGGCGCGAGAGCCGGCCATAGTCGCCGGGACGCTCGCGCAGCCACGGCGCGTGGATCGACCAGGCCTCGCTGCACAGGATCACCCGGTTAACCGCGGCGAACTCGTTCAGCGACGGCAAGGTGACGCTGCGGACTTCGGCGCCTTCAGCCTGCAGCACGCGCGCCGCGTCCTCCACTGCCGCGCTCACCTCGGGATGCGCCGGCTTGTCCAACTCGTGGAAATGCCGCACGAAGCCGACGCGCAGATCACGCACGCCGCGATCCAGCATCCCGCCGAAATGCCGTGCGCTGGTCGCCGCACTGCCCGGATCGGCTGGATCGTGCCCGGCGATCGCGTCCAGCAACAGCGCGTTGTCGGCCACCGTGCGGGTCAGCGGACCGACATGGTCGAGTGTGAACGACAGTGGGAACACGCCACGCCGCGACACAAGTCCGTAGGTCGGCTTCAGCCCGACGATGCCGCAGGCGGAAGCGGGGTTGCGCACTGATCCGCCGGTATCGGAGCCGAGCGCGATGGGGAACAGCCCAGCGCACACGCCGGCGCCGGAACCTGACGAGGAGCCGCCCGGGTGATGCTCGGGGTTCCACGGATTGCGGGCCGGCGGGAAGGGCAGGTCGAAGCTCGGGCCGCCGATGGCGAACTCGTGGGTGGACAGCTTGCCCAGGATGATCGCACCCGCCTGGCGCAGCCTAGCGATCACCGCCGCGTCGGCCTTGGCGACGTTGTCGACCAGGATCTTCGAATGGCAGGTGGTCGGCAGGCCGGCGACGTCGATGATGTCCTTGATGCCCACCGGCACCCCATGCAGTGGCCCGCGCACGCGCCCCGCGGCGATCTCGGTTTCGGCTGCGCGTGCCGCCGCCATCGCGGCATCGGCGTCCAGCCGGATGAACGCGTGCAGTTTCGTATCGAGCCGCTCGATCCGCGCCAGCAGAGCGGTCAGCAGCTCGACGGGCGAGAGCTTCCGCGCGGCGAACTGCCGTGTGGCCTCCGCTGCTGTGAGCCAGTGGAGCTCGCTCACAGTCCGAGCCCCGCGCGCATCGGCGGCCAGGGTTCCGCGGTCGGGTCCGCCGGATAGTCGATCGCGCCCCGGTTGCCGAGTGCCTGCTCCGCCGCCATCGCCACATCGTCAGGGAATTGCGCCAGCGCCTTGTCGAGGCCCGCGGCGTGCGCCAGCTTGGCGATCAGCTCCTTGTCCATGTCATTGCCCCCGTCATAGCCCGTGTCATTCTCCGGCCATTGGGCACGGATCATGCGATCGGCGGCGCGGGAACGGAAGCCGGCAAAAAAAGAGCGGTGCCGCACGAAGCTGCACCGCCCAAGGGGGTCGCGCCGTAGCGGCACGACATCGGGGAGGAAACAGGACACCGGCCAAAGCCGGCTCCGTGCAGCAATATGGCGGTAAACCCCTTATGAAAGAGTAACGCCGGCGTGTCGCTGGCGCGAATTCGTCGTTTATTATTCTCACGGATTGCCGCAACCGGAGCGCCAATGCAGATTCCGTCACAGCGAACCGGCCCGCTTGCCGGCCTGAAGGTCCTCGAAATCGGCCATTACATCGCGGCACCGTTCTGTACCCGCATCCTGGCCGACCTTGGCGCCGAGGTAATCAAGGTGGAGCCGCCGGGCGGCGATCCGTTCCGCGGCTGGGGCGCCTCGGTAGATGGGCACTCGGTGTGGTTCAGCGTGCATGGCCGCAACAAACTGTCGGTGGTGCTCGACCTCAAGCGCGATCGCGACGTGATGCTGCGGCTGGCCTCGCGGGCGGACGTGCTCGTGGAGAATCTGCGCGCCGGCGGCCTGGAGCGGCTGAACCTCAGCCCCGAGGCGCTGCATGCGGTCAATTCACGCCTGGTGATCGCGCGCATCTCGGGCTACGGCCAGGACGGCCCCTATCGCGACAAGCCGGCGTTCGGCGCGATCGGCGAAGCCATGGGCGGCATCCGCCACCTCACCGCGCATCCCTCCGGCAGTTCCGACCTGCCGCCACCGCGCTGCGGCATCTCGATCAGCGACGATCTGGCGGGGCTGTATGCGGCGATCGGCCTGCTGTCAGCACTGTGGCAACGCGATGTGGCAGGCACTGCACGCGGCCGCGTGGTGGACGTGAATCTGGTGGACAGCGTGTTCAGTCTGATGGAGGGAATGCTGCCGGAATACGCCATGGACGGCCGCGTGAGACAGCCGGTCGGTGCGGCGATCGAGACCGCGGCGCCGACCAACACGTACCCCTGCGCGGATGGGAGGTGGCTTTGCATCGCGGGGAACTCCGATCTGATCTTCTCCCGACTCATGGCCGCGATCGGCCGACCTGAACTGGCGCGCGACCCAGCCTATGCGACCAACGCCGACCGCTGCGCGCGTCGCACGGAACTGGATGCGGCGATCGCCACCTGGACGCGGACACTGCCGGCGAGGGACGCAGAGGCGCGGCTGGAGGCTGCGGACGTGCCGTGCTCGCGGCTCTACGACATCGCCGACTGCGCCAACGATCGGCATTTTCGGGCCCGCGGTTCGGTGCTGGAGGTGACAGACCCGCTGATCGGGCCAACGCTGCATCCGGGTCCTGCGATCCGGCTCGACGGCGAAAAGCCGGAGGCCGTGGTGGCCTGGCCAGGCCCAGCGGCCGGCGCGCACACAGAATATGTGCTGACCGAGCTGCTCGGCATGCCAGAGAAGTGTGGCTGATCAGTGCCGGCCGCGGCGAACCCTGCTGCCTGACGCAACCTCCGCTGCACATTCGGCTCAGCGCTCATCCAGAACTTCAGTTCCCCGGCCGCGGGCCGTCATCGCTGAACGGATCGATTGAAAGCGATCCGCGTCACTCGGCGGGAACGACCTTGTCGCCTGTCGAGACGGAAGCCATCGATTCGAATACACCGTCCCGTCGGACGAGCGCGTGGAAGAGCGCTGCCGCGATGTGCATCAGGATCAGGGCGAAGAACGCGAAAGCAAGGTAGAAGTGTGCGTTCCAGAGCACCGCGTGAAGGCTGTCGCTCTGTGGCAGGATCGCCGGAAGATGCACGCTCCCGTACAGTACCACCGGATAGGCGGCCGCCGACAGCATGGCCCAGCCGATCAACGGCATTCCGATCATCAGGATGTATAGTGCGTAGTGGGAGAGATAGGCCGCGAGTTTCATCGGCTCAGGCAGGTCCGGCGGCAGCGGCGGTGTGCCGTAGCGCAGGCGCACCACGAGGCGGATCAGCGCGAGTACCAAAATCGCGATGCCGAGTGGTTTGTGTATCGAAACAAGGGTGAGATATTTCGGCATGACCGTGGACACCATGCCTACGCCGATGAACAACATGGCCAGAACGAGCATCGCCATGACCCAATGAAGCAGGCGCTGGAGCGGAGTGAAGCGCAGGCTATCCCCGATCATGGCTTTTGGTCCGTTGCGGTTCTGGGATAGTACTTGGCCTCCGCCGTGCGACGGTCATATGACTTCGCGTAGGCCGACGACCGTGCGGCCGGGAATGGATCGTCCGATGTGCGAACGCCCGCGGGCAGAACGGTCGGATCGAAGTTGATATCGCGGCATGGGCCGTCCCTCTCGGCTTCGATCTGCTGCACGATCAGCGTCCCGACCTCGATCGTGCGGCGATCATCCGGCCAAGCCTTGCTCGGGTCCGCACTGGGATCGCCGGGATTGGCCACAGTCACCACCATGGTCCAGCGCAGCGGGCCGCCGCGGACCCGCTCCGTGATTTCTTGCTCGAGGAAGCTGGGCCCACGCTTCGCAAGCTCGTCGGGCGAAACCGGGACGGGTTGCGCCGCCGGCAAGAGCGACCAGCGCACCGTTTGCTCCGCGCCAGAGCTGTTGGTGAAGACGAAACTGTTGAGACCGTTGTATCGCTCTTCCGCGTAGCTGCCGGTCCAAGGTCCGCTGCTGGCCCAGGCGCCGAATGCCCCGATCTCAGGATGCGCGCCGGCGAATGTCTTCATGGCGTTCGGGTCCTTGCTCGCCGAAGCGAGCAGCAGTTCATAAAACGCCTGCGGCGTCGACACCGGAAATGCCGGAGCGTTGATCATAGCGCTGCGCCATTCCTGCCCGTCCGGCGTCGAGATTTGCAATCCCATGCCCCGAACCCGGACCGTCGCATCGGGTGCATTCGGATCAGGGGTTCCGAGATTGAAGCGTCCGAGAACAGGATACTGACCGCGGGTGAAGGCCTGAGCATATGAGAGTTCAGATCCAGCCCCATTCGCCTCGAACGTTCCTGTGAAGCAGATGCCCTTGGCGTGGTTCTTGCGATGGCCGAGTGGCTCACCAGTAGGGGGTGTAAACGCATCCACCAGCTTGTCGGGGGTGAGGCGCTGCGGCGAAAGCCACCCCGCCGTGTAGGCAAAGGCGGCGGCACCGCCACCGATGACAACAGCGATCAACACCAGAGATGCAAAAACGGAGCGCGGGGGCGGTCGGCGTGTTTGGCTCATTCAAACCTCACCGTTGCGGGTCAACTGAGGCACTGATCGTTCGGCACATCTGATCAGTCTGCTGAAAGCTCCTATGAGTGTCCACTATCTCCTACCGCAATATGCGGAAGCGTTCGGCTTGAGGGAGCAAACACCGCGAATCGCGCCAGTATATAACTGATCCATTTCGCCTCGCTTTCCCGGGGCGCGGCGCTGTTGTCGCCTTCCCTCACTCATCCTAACCTGCACCACAGGGCGTCGCGCGCCCAATCGGGTGCCGCCCATGCCTAGTCCAACGATAACGGTCCGCAAGACGGGCTGAGGAGGGACGACCATGGCTGACACGCTAGAGCAGCTCACCATTCGCAAAGTCGCGTGGCGCCTGCTGCCATTCCTGTTCCTGATGTTCATCTGGTGCCTGATCGATCGAGTGAACCTCGCCTTCGCCGCTCTCACCATGAACGCTGATCTCGGTTTCACTTCGACCATGTACAGCCTGGGGGCCAGCATCTTCTTCCTGGGCTATTGCACCTTCGAGGTGCCAAGCAATCTTCTGTTGGAACGTTACGGCGCCCGCATCTGGCTGGCGCGGATCATGATCACATGGGGCATCATCTCATCCAGCACGGCGTTTATCTCGGGCATTTATGGCTTCTGCACACTGCGCGTTCTGTTGGGCCTCGCCGAGGCGGGGTTCTTTCCCGGCGTGATAGTGTACCTGACTTATTGGTTTCCGCGCGCGTATCGCGCTCGCGTAATCGCCGCGTTTCTGATCTCGGTGCCACTCACCAGCGCATTCGGCGCGCCGCTGGCCACCTCGTTGATGCAGATCGAAGGCTGGGGCCTGAGAGGCTGGCAGTGGCTGTTCCTGCTGGAGGGCATCCCCTCAGTGCTGATCGGCATCGTCGCGCTGTGGTATCTCACCGACCGGCCGAGCAAAGCGCGCTGGCTGCGCCCGGACGAGCGCGACTGGCTGGAACAGACCATCGCCGACGAGCGCGACGAGCTTGAAGCGGTGCATGGAACATTCTCCGCCTGGCGGGCGATGATCGAACCCAAGGTGTTGGCACTCTGCGTGGTTTATATTGGCTCCGGCACGATCAGCTACGGTGTGGCGTACTTCCTGCCGCAGATCATCAGAGGAATTGGCCTTTCCGTGTTTGCCACTGGGTTCGTTACCGCGATCCCGGCGTTCGTGGGCGTAGTCGGCATGGTCACTATTGGCTGGTTCTGCGACCGCTCGTCAGAGAAACGGCTTCTCTGCGGTGCCGTCCTGCTGGTCGCAGCGATAGGCGTGGCCGGGGTCGGCTGGGTCGGCTCGAGCTGGTGGGTGCTGCTGCCCGCCTCACTGATGGCGTTCTTCATGGAGGCGTCGCGGCCGACGTTCTGGTCCTTGCCGTCGATGTTCCTCAGCCGTAGCGGAGCCGCCGCCGGAATCGCGCTCATCAACTCGGTGGGCAATCTCGGCGGTGTGATCGGTCCAATGGCGGTTGGTTTCCTGAAGGACACCACACACAGTTTCGCGGGCGGGCTGTATTTCATTGCCGTCACGACGGCGAGCGCGGCGATCCTGGTGATGGCAACCGGCCCCCGCCACGTCGCCGTGCGGCAGGTGGCTGCGTGACCTTGATTGAGCGTGACAACGCCGCACCATCCCATCTGATCGCTGCTTGATCGCGACGGATCGCTGGACCAGTATGGCGTGTGGCGCTTTGCAGCGGACACACGCGAAGCAGCCACCGCAACGGACGGCGGCGCGGAGGAAACCAATGCCGCCCTTGCCGGGCCCCTCGCGAATGGCTGTTGCCGGCGCCGTCGCATTGCTGGAGCGCACACCGCACCGCGGCATGATCACCGCGTGCATCATCTGCGCGACGCTGCTCCAGTCGCTTGATCAGACCATCGCCAACGTCGCACTCCCCTACATGCAGGGCAGCTTCTCGGCGAGCTACGACGAGATCACCTGGGTGCTCACCGCCTACATCACCGCCGCGGCGATCATGACGGCGCCGGTGGGCTGGCTCGCCGCGCGCTTCGGCCGCAAGCGGTTGTTCGTCGTCTGCATCATCAGCTTCACCATCACATCGATGCTGTGCGGCGCGGCACAGACACTGGAACAGATCGTCGTGTTCCGCCTGCTGCAAGGCATGTGCAGCGCAGCCCTGGTGCCGCTGTCACAGGCGATCCTGTTCGACATCTACCCGATAGAGCGGCGCGGCTTCGCCATGGCGATATGGGGCATGGGTGTGATGATCGGCCCCATCCTCGGCCCGACGCTCGGTGGCTATCTCACTGATGCCTACAATTGGCGATACGTGTTCTACATCAACCTGCCGTTCGGCGTGCTGGCCGCTCTTGGCCTGATGCTCTTCATGCACGAGAGCGACGGCGAGCGCCATCTGCGCTTCGACTGGCTCGGCTTCTTTCTCCTCAGCATCGGTATCGGCGCGCTGCAGATAATGCTGGATCGCGGCAACAACCAGGATTGGTTCAGTTCGCGCGAGATCATGATCGAGGCCGTGCTGGCCGGTCTCGGCATCTATCTGTTCCTGGTGCACATGGCCTGGGCGCCGCGCCCGCTTATCCGGCCAGAGCTGTTTCGCGACGTGAATTTCACCGCGGGGTTGGTGCTGATGTTCGCCGTCGGCACTTTGCTGGTCTCGTCGATCGCGCTGATGGCGCCTTGGTTGCAGACATTGGCCAATTACCCGGTCGCGACCGCGGGTCTGTTGATGGCACCGCGCGGGATCGGCAACCTGTTCACCATCACGCTGTGCGGCCGTCTCCTGACGCGCTTCGACCAGCGCTGGCTGGTGGCGATCGGCCTGGTGCTGCAATGCTGGTCGTTCTGGGTGATGACAGGCTGGACGCCAGACGTTTCAGTGCATGAACTGGTCATCACCATCGCGGTGCAGGGCGCCGGCCTTGGTCTCGTGTTCACACCGCTGCAGGTGCTTGCCTTTGCCACGCTGGCGCCTCGCCTCCGCACCGAGGGTGCCGCGCTGTTCAGCCTGGGTCGCAATATTGGCGCCGCAATTGGTGTGTCGGTGACCACATCGCTGCTCGCGCACAACGCGCAGGCGCTGCATGAGACGATCGGCGCCTCGGTCAATCCTTTCAATCGCGCATTGCAGGCGCTGGGCTCCGCGCGTGCATGGCTCGATCCGGCGACCCGGCAAGGCTCGGTGATGCTCGACCAGATGGTCAATCATCAGGCGCAGATCATCGCCTATATCGATGACTACGTGCTGATGATCTTCACCACGATGCCGGCGCTGCTGCTGTTGTTGCTCATGCGCCGCCCGCGTCACGCGCCGGCGGCCGAGATGGCGCAGGCCAGTGAATGACGGAAGCGCTCGCATTCATCCGCTCGCGGCGTTGAGGCTGTCGATGTCCTTCCTGTCAAGCTTCAGCTCGACCGCCTTCAAAATGTCCTGCAATTGCTCCAAACTGGTTGCACTTGCGATCGGCGCCGTGACCGAAGGCCGCGCAATGAGCCACGCGATCGCCACCTGTGCCGGCGTCGCCTTGTGACGCGCCGACACGTCGTCCAGCGCCTTCAGCACACCAAGGCCGCGTTCGTCGAGGTACTGCTTTACGCCTCCGCCGCGCCGGCTCTTGCGCAGGTCCGCCTCCGAGCGATACTTGCCGGTAAGAAACCCGGCGGCCAGCGCGTAGTAGTTTATCACGCCAAGACCTTCGGCCAGGCACAGTGCTTCGAGTTCCGTCTCGAACGCCGGGCGCTCCACAAGGTTGTAGTGTGGCTGTAGCAATTCATAGCGCGGCAGGTCGTGCGCCTTGCTGATCTCGAGCGCAGATTTCAGCCGCGCGGCGGTGAAGTTGGATGCGCCGATTGCACGGACCTTGCCCTGCTTCACCAGGTCAGCGAACGCCTGCGCCGTTTCCTCCTGCGGTGTTTCCGGATCGTCGCGGTGCGCCTGATAGAGATCGATCACATCGGTCTGCAATCGCTTCAGCGACGCATCGGCCTCCTTCATGATCCAGGCACGCGACAATCCCTTGTCGCCGGAGCCCATCTGAGCACCGACCTTGGTAGCGATGACCACATCATCCCGCTTGCCGCGGCGCTTCAGCCAGTTGCCGATCACGGTCTCTAACTCGCCGCCCTGATGACCGCGCGCCCACACCGAATACACGTCCGCGGTGTCGATCGCATTGATGCCGCCGGCGACGCAGGCATCGAGCAGCTTGAACGAGGTCGCTTCATCGGCCGTCCAGCCGAACACGTTGCCGCCGAACATCACCGGCGATATCTCGATGCCGGATCGGCCGAGTTTGCGCTTTTCCACAATATTCTCCTTCACGCCCGTCTCACGCCCCAGAACAGCACCGCCGCACACTTCACGAAGTCGGTCAGGTCCTTGCGGATTGCCCAGGGATAATACCACTGACCCACTGGTATGAACGGAATGCTCTGGAACGCCTCCAATTGGATCTGCTCGCAAATCTTCTTCTGATCCGCGACCTCGGATGTATCGAACCACTGATCGCGCAGTTCCTCCATCTTCGCGTCCGTCGGCCAGCCGAACCAGCCGGCCTTTCCATTGCCACGCAGCGGATATGAACTGCCCGGATTCGCTGTCGCGAGCCCGCCCCACGTGGTGTGGAACACGTTCCAGCCACCCTGCGACGGTGGATCCATCTTGGCCCGCCGCGCGACCAGCGTTCCCCAGTCCATCACCTGGTAATCAACATTCAGCCCCAGCTTCACGAAGAGCTCGCGCGACACCTGCGACGGCGCGACAATCGAGGCCTGATCAGACGGCGCCATCATCACGATCTTCTCGCCCTGGTAGCCGCTCTCGGCGACCAGCTTCTTCGCCAACGCGAGATCGCGCGGCGAGGTGAGCGCTGCCATTCCCGCGTCGTTCGCCATCGGCGAGTGGGCCGTGAAGAAGCCCACCGGATAGGTGCCCAGATCAGCCTGCTCGCCCACCCAGGCAGTGACATAGTCCCTCTGGTCGATCGCCGGCAGCAACGCGCGCAACAGCTTCGGATTGTCGAATGGAGGGAACAGGTGATTGAACGCGATGATCGCCAGTGCGCCGAGCGGATCGTAGCGCACTACATCGCACCCATCGGACTTGCGCAGCATCGGCAGCAGATCGAGCAAGGGGAATTCCAGCCAATCGACCTCGCCGGTCTGCAGGGCTGCTGACGCGGTGGCGGGATCAGGCTGCACGATCCACTCCACGCGCTCGAAATTCACCACCTTGCCGCCGGAGAAATATTCCGGCTTCTCCTGGCGCGGCACATAGTCGGCGTTCTTCACATAGACCGCCTTCGCGCCGGCCCGCCATTCGTCGCGTTTGAAGATGAACGGTCCCGAGCCGATGTATTCCTTGATCTGCTCGCCGGCCGGCGTCTTCGCTATCCGCTCCGGCATGATGAAGCAGCCCTGAGAGCCAAGCGCATAGGCCATCTGGCGGAAGCGCTTCTTCAGCCTGATCTGGAAGCGCTTGTCGTCCAGCGGCTTCATCTCCTCGGTCTGCGCTGCAAGCTGCTGGCCGAACGGGTTCTTCACCGCCCAGCGAGCGATCGAGGTCGTGCAGTCGATACCGCGCACCGGCTCGCCATCGGTGAACTTCAACCCGTCGCGCAGCGTGAACGTCCAGGTGAGTTCGTCGCTGGATACTTCGTGACCGGCGCACATCTGCGGCTTACCGATCAGCGCATCGTCGATACCATACAACGTGTCCCACACCATGTAGCCGTGGTTGGTCGCGACCGTCGCTGTGGTCCAGATCGGATCAGGGTTGGCCAGGTCGGCTTGTGGCACAAACCGCAGCACCTTGGCTGACGCACCCTGGGCTATCGCGGGGCGCGCCAGACCCGTCGTCCCGAGCGTGGCAAGCGCCGCACTGCCGGCCAGCAGGTTCCTGCGTCTCATGTCTGCCTCCTCTATGCCACCAGATCTCTTTGCGCCTGCGGATTGTAGTTCGCGTCGTACCAGTATTCCTGCCAGGCCGCGTAGGTGATCGGTTCCCAGCGCGGCGGATTATCGCGATCGGTACAGGTCGGCAGGCATTCGATCACCCAATCGAATTGCGGGCCGAGGAAGAACGGAACGGCATAGCGATGTCGTCCCACCGGCGGCAGTGCGCGGTGCGGCGTGGACTTGAAGCGGCCATTGGTCCAGCGCTTCATCATGTCGCCGGAATTCACCGCGAACGAGCCGGGGATGAACGGTACGTCGAGCCACTCGCCCGACGGCATGCGCACCTGCAGGCCCGGCACGTCGGTCTGCGCCAGGAACGTCATGAAGTTGCTATCCGTGTGCGGCGCAATTCCGAACTGGTTGGCCGCCGCAGCAACCGGCGGATAGTGCGACAGGCGCAACGAAAACTGGCTCTGCTGGAATGCCGCATCGAACCAGTCCGGTGGCAGATCGAGCGCCACGGCAACTGCCGGCAGCAAGCGACGTGCGAAGGCATCCATGGCATCGGCGTATTCCAGGGCGCGGCGACGGAAGCCTGGCAAGTCCGTCTCGTCCGGCCAGACATTGGCGCCGACGAAGCGTCGGCCCGAACGGCGCAATGGATCGTCCGGTGTGCGCTCGCGCTTGATGAAGAAGGCCTCGTTGAGGTCGGGCTGGTCATTCTTGTTGACGTCGGACGTCCATACCGCGTACCGGCCCATCGCCATGTAGCCGTTGTTGTGCTCGTTCAGCTTCAGCGCGAGCTTGCTGGCCATCGGCAGATCGTGCAGGCGCTTCGCCTCGGCAAAGGTCTGCGCGATGAGCGGTTGCGGCACGTCGTGGCCGGTAAGGACCAGAAACCCCACGTTGGTGAGCGCATCGCAGACCTGATGTGCAATCGACTGCAAGGCGCCAGCCCGGCCGGCCAGATAGTCCGCAACGTCGATGACCGGGATGGCATCGGGCACTGTCAGGCTCCTCGGGTTGGCGATCTGAACGTGCCGCTCAGTTCACCGGTCGCGGATGTCGCAACGTGTCACTCATCGATGACCTCGGGCGCCACGGTGCGGAAGCGCCGGCGATGCACGGACGGCGAACCGTAGAGCGGCGAAAGCACCATCGCCTTGCGCAGGAAGAGGCCGATATCATAGGCGTCGGTGTAGCCGACACCGCCGTGCAACTGGATGCAGGTGCGCGTCACCACCATCGCCGCATCCGAGGCACGCACCTTGGCACGCGACACCGCCGCCTGGCGCTGTCCGAGCGTCGGCGCGTTGTCCAGTGCATAGGACGCGGTCCCGATTGTCGCGCGGGTCAGCGAGACCTGGATCTGCATATCGACTGCGCGATGCTGCAGTGCCTGGAAGGCGCCGATCTTGCGACCGAACTGCTCGCGCGTCTTCATGTAATCGAGCGTGATCTCGAAGGCTCGGTCCATCAGCCCGTACAGGTAGGCGGAGCTCGCCATGATGCTGTGTTCCAGCGCCTCGGTCGCGTCGCCTTCAATCGCCTCTGCCGGAGCGTTATCGAGGACCAGCGTACCGAAGTTGCCGCCATCCTGTGTCTCCGCGATTTCCAGTGACACGCCGGGCGCGTCGCGTTCCACCAACGCGAGCCCGCCCGGCACGGTGACCAGGAATGCATCGGCACCGGCCGCCATCGGGATGAATACCTTCCGCCCGTTCAGCGTGCCATCACGCAGAACCGTGTCGCCGATCAGGTCGAGACTGTTCGGCTTCTCCTGCCATGCCGCCAGCACGACGCGCTCGCCGGCCAACGCCGGAGCGAGGTGATCGGGCGGCAGTAACTGCGCTGCCATCGCCGCCGCGATCAGTGGTTCCGGTACCAGGCCGGCGCCTAGCTCCTCCGCCAGGCCACAGAACTCGCGCGCGCCGAGACCCGAGCCACCGGCGTCTTCGGAAATGAGCAAGCCGAGCCAGCCCATTTCGCACATTTCGCGCCACTTCTCGCGATCGAAGCCCGGCTCGGTGAAGCGCAGCGCACGGATCCGCTTCAGATCGCCCTTGCGCGGTGCAATCCCCGCCGCGCTGTCCTTCAGCATCTGCAGGTGTTCGAGCGGATCCATCATGCCGACTGCTCCAAACTAACTCCCCCTCCTCTTGCGGGAGGGGGAGGGGTCAGTTGCCGGTGCGATGCAGCGGCGCATCCGTGCGTGCCTGCAACGCGTCGAACGTCACGCCCGGCGCGATGTCGAGAACCACGAAGCCACGCTCGGTCACGTCAAGCACCGCAAGGTTGGTATAAACGCGCTTCACCGCGCCGACCGCTGTCAGCGGATATGAGCAGCGGTGCACCAGCTTGGACGTGCCGTCCTTGGTTGTGTGCTCCATCATCACCCACAACCGCTTCGCCCCGGCAGCCAGGTCCATCGCACCGCCGACCGCCGGCGCCGTGTCATTCTCGCTCGTCGCCCAGTTGGCGATATCGCCATTCTCCGCCACCTGGAACGCGCCCAGCACGCACAGATCGAGATGCCCGCCACGGATCATCGAGAAGCTGTCGGCGTGGTGGCAGAAGCTGCCGCCCTGTCGCAGCGTGACATACTGCTTGCCGGCATTGATCAGCCAAGGATCGATTTTGTCCTTCGGCGGCGCCGGCCCCATGCCGAGCACGCCGTTCTCCGAGTGGAAAATGACCTCGCGCTCGAGCGGCACGTGGTCGGCGACCGCCGTCGGAATGCCAATCCCGAGATTGACATACCAGCCCTCGGGAATGTCACGTGCCACGCGCGCGGCCATCTCGACGCGGCTCAGCGGCTTGATGTCGGTCACAGCGGTATCGGGCATCGCTGCCTCCTGTCAGAAACCGGTAGGATCACCGTAAGGCACATGCAGCACGCGGTCCACGAAGATGCCCGGCGTGACAACGTGGTCCGGATTGATCTCGCCCAGTTCGCGGACGTGCTGGGTCTGCACGATGGTCAGCTTCGCCGCCATCGCGATCACGGGATTGAAGTTGCGGCCCGACTCCATGAAGGTCAGGTTGCCCCAGCGATCAGCCTCCCATGCCTCGACCAGCGCGACATCGCCAGCCAGCGCACGCTCCATCACGTAGCTGCGACCGTCGAACTCGCGCGTCTCCTTCCCCATGGCCATCTTGGTGCCGACGCCCGTCGCGGTGAAGAACGCCGGCACACCGGCGCCCGCGGCGCGCATGCGTTCGGCGAGCGTGCCCTGTGGCACGATCTCCAGCTCGATCTTTCCGGCGCGATACAGCGTTTCGAACACCACAGGATCGGATGACCGCGGGAACGAGCAGATGATCTTCCGCACCCGCCCCAGGTCCATCAGGCGCGCGAGGCCGATACGGCCGACGCCTGCGTTGTTGGCCGCGACGGTGAGGTCTGTTGCGCCCTGCTCGATCAGTCCGTCGATCAGCGCGTTCGGCTGGCCGACGGCGCCGAACCCACCGATCAGCACGGTTGAGCCATCCTTGATGCCCCCCATGGCCTCGGCCACGGACTGGACGATCTTGTTGATCATGCGCTGCGATTCCTCCGGGCGTTGCCGTCAGTCCTGGAGCACTTAACTTCCGACCTCGACCACCGCATCCACGGCGAACGCCCCGTGTCCCTCCGGCATGGCGAATACCGGGTTGAGATCGATCGACGCCAGCCGCGGTCCCGCCGCATGCGCGAATGCAGACAGCCGCGCCAGCATGTGCGCCAGCGCCTTGATGTCGGTGCGCGGCCGCCCGCGCGCGCCCAGCAGCAATGGCGCTCCCTTGATCGAGCGGATCATCTGCTCCGCCACATCGTCGCCGAACGGACAGCGGCGGAACACGACGTCCTTCATCACCTCGACGAAGATCCCGCCCAGCCCGAACATCGCGATCGGCCCGAACACCGGATCGCGGTGGATGCCCAGGATGCACTCCACGCCGCCCTGCAACTGCTTCGCCACCAACACGCCTTCGATGCGCGCCGTCGGTGCTGCACCTTTCGCTCGCGCGAGCAGCAGACTGTAGCCATCGCGCACCGCGGCCACATCGGCGACGTTCAGCAGCACGCCACCGATTTCAGACTTGTGCACGATGTCCGGCGACAGGATCTTCATCACCACCGGGAAGCCGATCAGTTCGGCCGCCGCCACCGCCGCGTCGGCACTGTCGCACGCCTGCTCCGGCGCAGACTGGATGCCGGCGGATGCAAGCAGCCGCTTCGCTTCCGCTTCACTCGGCGTCGTATCCGGCAGCACGACCGGCGGCACGCTCGGCGCAGGAGCCGGTGGTGGCATGGCGAACGCGGCGCCATACCGGCCCATCGCGGCAATCGCCGTCACGGCGCGCGTCGGATCCTCGTGCACACACCAGCCGTCCGCTTCCAGCTCGGCGCGACGTTCGTCCGGGGTTATCACGGACAAGGTGTAGAGCCGGTCAGGATAGCGGTCTCGAACCTTGTTGATCTGCTCGCGAATTCCCGGCCAGCGACGCGACGATGCGGTCATGCTGAAGAACCCAAGCACGGACGCGTAGCCGCCATCCTTCACCATCGCCTCGGTGAAAGTCTCGATCAATGCTACGTTGTTGCTGACCTGTGCCGTGGCATCCACCGGATTGCGCGGTGCACAGAACGGCACCAGGTCGCGCAGCATCTTCTGCGTCTCCGCCGGCATCTCCGGCATCGGCAGGCCGACCGCATCCGCGACGTCGCTCATCAGCACGCCTGCTCCGCCCGACACCGTGATCACGCCCAACGTATTGCGCGCCGGATATATCTTCCGGGTTGCGGTGTGCGCGATGTCCAGCATCTCCTCGGAGTTGCGCGCGCGCACCACGCCGAACTCGGCCATGACCGCCTCGGTCACCGCATCGTCGCCCGCGATCGACGCCGTGTGCGACTTCGCCGCCTTCCCGCCAAGCTCGCTGCGGCCGACCTTCTGCATGACGATCGGCTTCTTCGCCGCACGCGCCGCTTCGAACGCGGCAATCAGCCCAGGCGCTTCGCGGATGCCCTCGGCGTACACCGCGATCACGTCAACGTCGGGACTTTCCGCCAGCCAGCCGATGCATTCGCCCACCGTTACGTCCGCCTCGTTGCCGGTCATGATGCACAGCGACGCGCCGATGCCGCGGTTGCGCGCCAGCGTGTAGAGATGCGTGCCGTATGCGCCCGACTGAGACGCGATGCCGATACGTCCGGGCACCGGCCAGCCGCTGTCGAACGATGAAGAGAACGTCGCATAGTAGGCAGTGCGTGAATCGAATACGCCGAGACAGTTGGGTCCGAGAATGCGCATGCCATGCTTGCGTGCCGCCGCGACCATGCGGTGCTGTGCGGCCTCGCCCGCCTCGTCCATTTCCGCGAAGCCGGCGGTGAACATCACCGCGGCCTTTACGCCGCGCGCCGCCAGTTCGCTGATCGAATTCTCGGCGATCTCGGCCGCAATGGCGACAATGGCGACGTCAGGCGTCTCCGGCAGATCGGCGATCGATGGATAAGCCTTCAGCCCCTGCACCTCGGCGCGGTTCGGATTGATCGGATACAGTGCGCCCTGGAACCCTTGCGCCTTCATGTAGGCCAGCGGCCGTCCACTGATGCGGGTGGGATCACTGGACGCTCCGAGTACCGCGACGGAGCGAGGTGCGAAAAGTGGCGTGAGACCGGCAAATCTGGCGTCGGGCATGACGGCGAACGTTCCCCCGATGGTGAGGTGTTGCCGCCAGTGTGACGCCGCCATGACATGGCGGCAAGCGTTGCAGTTGCGTTACCGCTAGCGCCGTTCGGCGATGCGATCGACTAATTCGCGCCGCGCGCTACGACTGCAACTCCGGCGATACCACCATGCAACTGCTTGTGCGGCCATGCGCCAGCCGTTGGCAGGCCTGCACCGCGGCATCGCGCGACAGTCCGGTCCATCGCGCGCGATACAACACCGCGTGCCCCTGGTGCACACCGGACACCGACGTGTGCGCGACCGCGAGCTCGGTCGCCGCGTGTTCACGCGCCGTGCCGAGTGCCGCGTGCGCCTGGCGCTCGTTGGAATAGGCGCCGACCTGAATGGCCCATTGTCCGGTCGGCGCACCGCCATGATGCAGTGGCACCGACTCCGACGCTACGGCCTGTTGGATGAAGCGGAGTCCACCATGCGATGGCGGCGCCGGCGGTGGCAGCACCAACGCAACTTGCTGCGTGCGCTGCTGGGAGTTTGCCCGCGGCTGCTCGGCGAGTTGCGCCACCTGGACCGCCCCGCGTGCAGGCACGCGGCCACCACCACCGCGACTACTGGCAAGCTGGATCGCGCGGCCGTAACGCGTGCCTGGGGGGATATCGATCGGCAGCGCGTTCATCGCATAGTCCTCGGCCGGTGAACGGCTGCTCGGATACACCCCGACAATCTCCGGACCGATCATCGCCACATAGCGCCGCGTCTCATCCGGCAGTGGCCGGTTGTTGCTCAGGTAGTCGTCGAGCCGTCGCGGTCCCGCGTTGTACGCGGCGAGGAAGCCGGGCGAACCGTAGATGTCGTACATCTCGCGCAGATAGGCGGTGCCCGCGAGTATATTGTCGTGCGGATTGAATGGATCGTCGCCGAGACTGTAGCGCCCGTGCAATTCGTCATAGGTCTCCGGCATCACCTGCATCAGCCCCATCGCGCCGGCGCTGGAGGTGATCAGTTGACCATTCTGATACTCGTTGCCCCCCAATTCGACGCTCATGACCGAGCGAATCCAGACCTCCGGCACGTCGAAGCGGTTGCCCGCCTCGCGGATATACGGCCCCCAGGGATCCGCGGGAGGGCCGGGCGGAACGTAGTTGCCGCGGGCACGTGCGGCATAGCGCGCCGCCTCCAGCGTGGAACTGGAGTGCGGTCCCTGACCGGCGCACGCCGCCAGCAGGGCCAGAAGCACGAGACTGGAGATTCCGCGCAGTGCGGCGACATCCGAGAAAGCGGAGCGGCTCTGACGTGACATCCGAGGCAAGACCTCCGTCGTCGTGGCGCGGCCGGAATGGCCGGAGGGCACGGCGGCCGGGTGGCCGTCGCTCAGGTAAGGAATCAGGAACCGACCGCAACCCATTATCCCAGATCGCTGTTCTAGGCAAGATCATCTCGCAACGACCCGCACCCGCCCTGCCGCCCGGTTCATGCCGTACCAGGAACGGTCGCTTCGCGCGCACGCCGGAGCGGGCTACAGTGAGGCTGCGGAGCGGGAGCGATAACGTTGCAATATCAGATCTATCCGGTCGTGTTCGTCCTGCTGGCCGGCGTTGCCGGATGCGCTCCCGCCAAACCGGCGCCGCCGGCCGCCGTGCAACCCGCCTCAGTCAGCGCGGGCACGATCCTGTCGATGCGTTCAGTGGCAGCGCGTGCCAGTCAGGACCCGTTGCGCTCAGCGATGCTCACCGCAGGCGCCTCACCCAACGACGGCGGCCGTGCGCTGGTGGAATTCATCGTGCGCACCGATGACGGCGCCACGTTGTCGATCGTGCAGACGAATGAGCCCGGCTTCCGCACAGGCGACCGCGTCGTCATTATGCGCGACGACCTGACGCACCTGACGCGCCCAGGCCCGCAAGCTGGAAGTTGAAGGAATCGTTGAATGCTGCCGCTCGCGGACCTGACTGTGCTCGAATTCAGCCACACCGTGATGGGGCCGTCGTGCGGCGTGGTGCTTGCTGATCTCGGCGCCGACGTGATCCGCGTGGAGCCTGCGCCGGACGGCGATCGCACGCGCCGCCTGCATGGCTTCGCCACCGGCTTCTTCGCCTATTTCAACCGCAACAAGCGCTGCATCTGCATCGACGTGAAATCACCCGAGGGGCTCGCGGTGGCGCAGGACCTCGTGCGTCACGCCGATGCGCTGATCGAGAATTTCGGCCCCGGCACGATGGATCGGCTTGGTCTCGGCTGGGATGCGGTGCACGCGCTGAACCCGCGGCTGATCTATTGTGCGCTGAAGGGCTTTTTGCCTGGACCCTATGAGCATCGCCCTTCGCTCGATGAGATCGCGCAGTACATGACCGGCCTCGCCTACATGACTGGTCCGCCAGGTCAGCCGTTGCGTGCCGGATCGTCAGTGATCGACATTATGGGCGGCGTGATGGGCGCGCTCGCCATCCTCGCGGCACTGCGGCAGCGCGACAAGGACGGCGAGGGGCGGCGCATCACCAGCGCGCTGTATGAAAGTTCTGCATTCCTCGTGGGTCAGCATATGGCCGGAGAGGCTGCCACCGGCACGCCGTCACCGCCGATGCCCGCGCGTAGCGGTGCGTGGGGAATCTATGAGACCTTCCCGACGTTGAATGGCGAGAAGCTGTTCATCGGCATAACGTCGGATAATCACTGGCGCGCGTTCTGCGCCAAGTTTTCGCGCCCGGATCTGCTGGCAGACGAGCGCTTCACCACGAACGCTGATCGGGTACGGAATCGCCCCGAATTGCGAGAGATCGTCGCGGCGATCGTGCGCGATTATGCGATCGCCGATCTGGAGCGCATCATGGATGCGGCGAACATCCCGTTCTCGGCGGTGCGCACGCCGTCGGATCTGTTCGACGATCCGCAGCTCAACGCATTCGGTCGCGCAATGGCAGTGCGGATGCCCAACGGAAATGTGGCGAAGCTTCCGGGACTGCCGTTCTGCATCGACGACGAGGCGCCCGCATTGCGCATGCAGCCGCCAGCGGCGGGCGAGCATACCGACGCGATCCTGAATGCGCTGGGATATTCGGCCGAACGGATTGCCGCGTTACGCGACGCGAAGGCGATCAGCTAAGTCCCGGCGACCATGTCATTGCGAGTTCCACACCTGCCTAGCGGCGGACCCGCGCTGGATGAAACCGGTACTCGTCATGGCCGGCGAAGGCCGGCCATCCACGTCCTCCCGTCATGCGCGCGGCACAGTCTGCTCATGGTTTCTTGTTAGGAGCGAAGCGACGAAGCAATCGCCAGCGAGGTGCGCACATCGATCGGGATTGCTTCGTCGCTTCGCTCCTCGCAATGACAGCATAACGTTTCTCGGTCCAGTGATTCCGGACTGGCATATCTTATCCTCATTGGGCGGCCCTGTGCCTGCGATGACGGCGCATCACGCGAAGCGCACGCAACTGATCGGCGGCAGGTGGCCGGCAACCAGTGTCCAGGCATCGCCGGCGTTCTCCGATAGCCACAAATGCCCCGTCGTCGATCCCATCGCCAATCGTGTCCCGCTGTCATCCACGTCGAGCGCATGGCGATAGACCAGGTCATAGGCGTGACTCTGCGGCAGCCCCTCGGTCAGCACGTCAAACGATCGTGCACCATCGCACGTACGCGCCACCACCAGCCGGCCATCGACCGGGACACGGCATTCATCCTTAACGCCCGGCACGAACCACGCGGTATCGGGATCGTGCGGATGCACCGCCACCGCGAAGCCGAACTTCGATGGGCGGATCGTGGTGACCTCCTGCCAGGAACGCGCGCCATCGGTCGACCGGAACACACCATTGTGGTGCTGCACCCACATCGTGTCCGGCGCTTCGGAGCATTGGACCAGCCGGTGGATGTCCTGCACCTCCGGCGCAAGATGTCGCGGCGGCGGAAAGTAATCCGCATGCATTCCCTCCGACGCGGCGCGCCAGTGCTCGCCGCCATCGTTCGTCGCCCATACGCCGCCGGTGGAAACTCCGATCGTGATGTGCGACGCATCGCGCGGATCGACACAGATCGAGGCGACGCCCGCATTGTCGAAGCCGCCGCCCATCCAGTCCTTGCGCTCGGGTAGGTTCCATAGTGGCTCGTTCAGCGACCAGGACTCACCGTGATCCTTCGACAGGAACAGCGCGCCGGGAATCGTGCCGCACCAGAGCCAGCCACGCTGATCGGCACCTGCCGTCTCAAGACAGAACAGGTAGGACACGCTGGGACCGTCGGTGTCGCTCTTGGGAAACGCCGGGGCGGCAATTTCCTGCCAGCTCTCGCCGCCATCGCGCGAGCGTTGCAGCTTGACGCCGAAATGCCCGAGTGCCTCCGCTACATACAACGCGCCGTCGCGCTGATCGGCAAGCAGCATGGAGATCGGATCGCCAAGAAAACGCGTGCCGGCAACCGACCATTCACCGCGCTGCCGTCGCAGTTCGAACAGACCTTTCTTCGTGCCGACCAGCATACGATCGCTCATCGCCGCATTCCCTCCATCTATCCCCCCGACAAAGCCTGGAACACAAACACCTCGTCCGCGTCGCCGACCGGATCGCTGAGTCGATCACGATCGACGACGCGCTCGCCATTCACATAGATCGCGACGTGTCGTCGCACGCGGTCCTGATCATCCAGGATGTATGACCGCAGACGCGGCTCGGCCGCGAACACCTGCGTCAGCACGGCATGCACCGTCGGTCCCGGCACCATCATCTCCGGGCAGTTCAGGTGCCGCTGCAAATTCGCGGTGAACGCGACGCGAGCCACTAATGCAGCGCTCCCTCAATGCTCCACGTATACCATCCACGACACGCCGAAGCGGTCGGCAACCATGCCAAAGGCCGGCGAGAAGAACGTCTTGTCCAACGGCATCTGTACCTGCCCGCCATCGCTGAGTGCGGCAAACAGGCGTTGTGCCTCTGCCGGATCCTTCGCAGTCAGCGACAGCGCGAAGCCTTGCATTTTTGCCTGTCCCGAACACTGCCCGTCAGACGCGAGTATCGTCGAATCGCCGATGCGGACGCTCGAATGCATCACCTTGTCATCGGGCGGGGTGGTGGTCATGCCACCCTTATCCGGGCAGTCCTTCCAGCGCATGAGCATCGTCACCTCGGCACCGAGGTTCTTGCGGTAGAATTCAATCGCTTCCTCGCAACGCCCGTCAAGAAACAGGTATGGTTGGATCTGCATGGTAACTCCTCATACGTTTCGTATCCAAATGACGATGTTGCACAACCGCTTAGTAATGTATACACCGTCCACACCAACCTAGCAAACAGGGTGGACAGTGTCCACATGCCTCGCGGAGCGGTGATGATGGATGCCATGACACGCGCACGACCCCGGCGCACCTACCATCATGGCGATCTGCGTCAGGCACTGCTCGACGCCGGCATTGAGTTGGCGCGCGATGGGGGCCCTGACGCTGTGGTGCTGCGCGAGGCCACCCGTCGCGCCGGCGTCGTCCCCAATGCGGCTTACCGGCACTTCGCCAGTCGGCACGCGCTGCTCCAGGCGGTGCGCGCGGCCGCTCTGTCAGCGCTTGCGATCGCGATGGAGAAGGAGCTCACGAGACTGCGGCGCGGCCGGCATGGCGCCGATCATGCGCGCGCGGGCTTGCGCGCGATCGGCAGCGCCTACCTGCGCTTCGCTCAGAGCGAGCCTGGACTGTTTCGCATGGCGTTCGCCGTTCCCGGCGACCCAGAGACCACGACCAACCCCGCCATGGCCGGTAAGACCGGCCTCAATCCCTTTCAGCTTCTTGCTACGGCGCTGGATCGGCTCGCCGAGGCCGGCGTGCTGCCAGCCGAACGACGCATCGGCGCGGAATATCTCGCCTGGTCGGCGGTCCATGGCTTGGCCATGCTTGTGCTGGAAGGCCCGTTGCGCCGGCTAACCCGCGTGCAAGTCCGAGAGATCGAACAGCGCCTGCTGGATATGGTCGAGAAGGGCCTATAGGTCAGCAGTGCTGCTACGACTTCGACCGCCGGACATCACTAAGTCGTGAGCAGGAGGGGATTTAACGATATCGTAACGTCCTGTCCGGTCACCATTGTGGCGTCGCCGATATCATGCGCGACAGGCATTCATGACTTCGCGGCGAGGGAGAATCAGACATGGCGCAAAGCTCAATGTTCCCCATCGACCAACTGGACGAGGTCAAGGTCACCCTCGGCTCGATTGTGGTCTCGGGTGACGACCATGGTGTCGTCTGGCAGGTGACGAACGACATGCTCCGGGTCCTGCCCATAAGAAGGGGAATGGTCGGTGTGCCCCTCACCTTGGCGACGGAAGTGGCGCTCCACTTACCGGCCAGCGCGGTCGGTTGGACCATAGTCCATGACCAGTTGCACGCTTGGCCCAGAGCGCTCTGCCGCGTCGTCGGCGAGGTGGACGAACGCACCCTGCTCAGAATTCTGCAAGCCCGCAAGGCACCTGCATTCACCCTGACCCCGGTACTCGCCGCTACGGCGATTTCTGCCACCGCCCGACACGCCACCAGATTCTTCTGACCGGCCACGAAGGACCGAGGGCAGACGTCCTCGGCCCTAAACCTTCTCCACCTGCCCGTATTCCAGCTCCACCGGCGTCGAGCGGCCGAAGATCGACACGCTGACCTTCACGCGGCCCTTTTCCTCGTCCACCTCTTCGACCGTGCCGTTGAAGCTGGTGAACGGACCATCGGCGACGCGAACCTGCTCGCCGATCTCGAACAGGATGGCCGGGCGCGGGCGCTCCACGCCCTCCTGCGTCTGCTTCATGATGCGTTCGGCTTCCGCGTCGCTGATCGGGCTCGGCCGCGTCTTGCTGCCCAGGAAGCCGGTCACCTTCGGCGTGTTCTTCACCAGGTGCCAGGCATCGTCGGACAGCTCCATCTTCACCAGCACGTAGCCGGGGAAGAACTTGTGCTCCGCGTTGACCTTCTGGCCGCGGCGCATCTCCACCACCTGCTCTGATGGTACCAGCACCTCGTCCACCTGGTCCGCCAGGCCCTTCTGCGCCGCCTGCTCCTTGATCTGCTGGGCGATCTTCTTCTCGAAGCCCGAGTAGACGTGCACCACGTACCAACGCTTGGCCATTACCGGAAATCTCTCCTCAGGCATTCATGCCGAACAGGGCACGGATGCCGATGCCAATGAACTGATCCACCAGGAAGAAGAACATCGCCGCCAGTGCCACCATGGCGAACACGAGGCCCGTGGTCACCAGCGTCTCCTTGCGCGACGGCCAGGTGACGCGCGCCATCTCGGAGCGCACCTCACGCACGAATTTCGCCGGATCGACCGCCACGTCATTATTCTCCAGACCTGTTGCGGGACTATAGCGCGCTCGCGGGCCGCTGGCAGGGGTGGAGGGTCTCGAACCCCCAGCCTCCGGTTTTGGAGACCGGCGCTCTAGCCAATTGAGCTACACCCCTCTGTCAGTCTTTTCAGCGGCTTGGGTGCCCCGTGCCCGCTCGTCAGTCTCGCTTTTGCCGCGCAAGAAGGGCCGCCCCGAGAGCCGGCCGATGTAGCGATTGGGAGGCGGAATGTCTAGGCCGTCGCGGCCGGATGGTCGCCACACGATCGGCGCGGGTGCCCAGGCTCCGGCTCCAGGTCATGGATCGCTGCTTCAGCAGCCCCGCCCAACGCACGATCCCGCGACCCTCGAGACGAATCGACGCCACCTTTCATAAGGGCCTGCGTTCTTCCCGACGGAAGGAGAGGGCGAAGCCATGCACTGGTGGCAGTGGGTGCTTCAAATAACCGGAGCTTGGTTCTACGTCGCTGTGGGCGCCGGATGTGTCTGGAGCGTCGTCAAGCGCGTAGAGCGAAGACATGCGGCGGCCGAAGCTCCACGTCAGAAGGAGAGGGCCTTTCATCACCATACCGCGTAAGGCACGAAATCAGCGGCCGGCTGGCCCATATGGTGGCCGTTGCTAACGATACAATTGTTACCGATAGCACGGTTTGGGTTCATCCGGCGTGCCGCAGTTCGCCGAACTGTTGGAGGGCGGCGCACCGTAGTAGTAGGGCGCCTGGTAAGGCGGCGGAGAATAGTACCGACGGTGGCGGCGGCGGTGGTGGCCGGTAGTAGCTCGGCGGCGGATAATAGCCGGGTGCATAATAGCCGGGAGGTGCATACGGGTAGTATTGCGCGTGAGCTGAATGTCCGGGGCTCACCAGCGACGCAAACGGTAACATCAGCAACAGGCGACGCATGCGTTCCTCCGGGCTTCCCAAGAAGGCTAAGCCGCCTTGATGATTGTCCGCAACCATTTGTCGTGGCGTGCGATCCGGAACGTTTGCGTTTATTCATCCGGGACGTTTGGGTGCGATCTTCGCTGCGGCTGAGACGCGCGGCGGCCGATAGTTCAGGGTCGCATGCTGGGCACTCGGGTTCCGCACCTTCGAGGCACGTCCGTCCTCGCGCATTCGCTTATGAGCCGCGAGCCATGACGGCAAAGCGTCTTCAGGCTGATCCCAATGCACCACAGACGCCTCATCACACCAGTCGAGAAGGTATGGCATCGTCGTTCGGTGAGGCGGCGTTGTCATGTAGCGCCGCATATTCTCCTGACTGTCCCACGCCGTCATGGTCCAGAAGGTCCAGTGGCGATCGGGCAAGACCGACCCGCCGCGGAATCCGGGCGCTCGCCTGACCTGCCTGCGAGTGCGGAGGAAATGCATCGCAAAGGCGGGCAGGAAGCGGACTGATCGGACCCTCAGACGGGTTACGGCAATGAATGACATGCCAACTCTCCTGTCGTGGAGGACAGGAAACGCCGGTCGGTAAGGGTTGTTCGTCGCGCTGATCGCGCCAGCGTCGCTCGGCTGGAGCGGGTGACGGGAATCGAACCCGCATAACCAGCTTGGAAGGCTGGGGCTCTACCATTGAGCTACACCCGCACGCCGAGACGGTTTACCGACCCGCTGGCACGGGTGCAATCGCGGCCCGACGCCTAGACAAGTTCTGGCTTCGTCGGCACCATCCGACCCAATGGGGCAAGATCGGGGTCGCTAACGCCGATGGCGTACGAATATCCCAGCGCGGCGGGCACGCTGCGCCTCTTTCACGTTCAAGGTCGATGGCTGTTGCATTTCGCTGGGCGCCGCGCCGGCGGCTGGCGATCGCCCGATGTGGCGGTCAAGGCCGTGGCCCGGCATCGATCCGGCCTGGCCGATTGGGACCGCCAGCGCATAGAGGCGCCCGAGGACCTGCTGGACTGGCGACCCCTCGGCAACTCGCTGTAACGCGGCCGACACCCATGACGGGCTGGCAATCGGAGGCTTCCAATGTCGCTTTCCAGTCCGGAACTGCTCGCAGCACTTCGCGACCTCCGCCAGTCGATCATGATGGAGGCCGCTCGATCGATCGAGCGCTGGCAAAGCGACATTGAGCAGCCGTCGTTCGTCATCAGCGCCGGCAATCTCGCGCACTACCTGGCGCTCCGACATCACGATCTGCGCGATTTGCAGCGCGAGTTGATGCGACATGGACTGTCGTCACTCGGCCGACTGGAAAGCCGCGTACTGCTCACGCTGAGAACTGTGGAGAGCGCTCTGGGCGCATTGGTGTCCGGCGCTCACACGGCCCCAGACTGGCTGCCTTCGAACGAAGAGTTCTTTCGTGGCGAGATGCAGTTGCATACCAACACGCAAGCCCTGCTCGGTGGCGAGCCCGACGGCGCCGGGCGGATCATGGTCACTCTCCCGCCCGAGGCGGCGCAGGATCCCGCGTTCATGCTGGAGATCGCGCGGCGCGGCGCCGATGTCGTCCGCATAAACTGCGCGCATGACGGCCCCGACACCTGGGCCGCGATGATTGATAACACCCGCACGGCAGGTGATGCGGTGGGACGCCGCATTCCCGTGCTGATGGACATCGCCGGACCCAAGTTTCGCATCGGCAAGGTCAAGCGGCAGCCAGGCGAGCGCATCGTGGCCGGCGACCGGTTCCGGCTCGTGGCCGATGCCGCGGCGTTTTCCTCCGACACGACGATCGAGGCCGTGTGCGAACCGCCCGACGTGCTGGATCGTCTGACGATCGGCACAGAGGTCTCGTTCGATGACGGCAAGCTCGGCGGCATCGTCGAAGCGTGCCAGCCCGGCAGCGTCATGGTCCGTGTCGAACGGACGCAGCGCAAAGGCTTCAAGATGAAGCCCGAACGCGGCCTGACCTTCCCACGCGCCAACCTTCATCTCGATCCGTTGACGGCAGACGATCTGCGAGACCTCGACTTCGTCGCAAAACACGCCGACATGATCGGCTACTCGTTCGTGCAGAGCGCCGCCGACATCACACGGATGCAGGACGAACTGGCAGCGCGTCGCCCCGACTGGCAGCGTCTCGGCGTCATCGCCAAGATCGAGACGGCGCAGGCGGTGACCAACCTGCCCGACATCATCGTGCGCGCCGCTGGCAGGCAGCCGTTCGGCGTGATGATCGCGCGCGGCGATCTGGCGGTGGCGATCGGCTTTGAACGGCTTGCCGAGATGCAGGAGGAGCTCCTGTGGCTGTGCGAGTCGGCGCATGTGCCGGTGATCTGGGCGACCCAGGTGCTGGAGGAGATGGTGAAGTCAGGTCTGCCGACGCGCGGTGAGATGACCGACGCGGCGATGGCCGGCCGCGCCGAGTGTGTGATGCTCAACAAGGGCCCCAACGTCGGCGAGGCAATCACCGCACTGCGCGGTCTGCTCCAGCGGATGATGGAGCACCAGTCGAAGAAGACCGCGCGGCTACGGGCGCTTCGGTCCTGGTAGCGGCCACTCCAGACAAGGCGATTGCATCGGACGCTGGCCGGCTATAAGCAATTCGCAATATTCTGGAGGAATTCGATGTCCGGAAGGCCAGACGAACACAAGCCCGCGCGGCCGGTTCCCTGGGCAAGACTGCTGCTGCTGATCCCGTTCATCGCCATCCTTTGGGTGCCATTCTACAACAGTGTCGAACCCACCTGGTCCGGCGTGCCTTTCTTCTACTGGTACCAGCTCCTCTGGATTGTCCTTGGTGCCGCGATCCTCGCCTTCGTCTATCGCCTCGAGCACTGAGCGGGACCCGGCGTATGATCAACTGGACCGCGCTCATCGTCTTCCTGCTCCTGTTCGGTCTGGTCACCTGGATGGGTTTCATCGCCGCGCACTGGCGCAAGGGCGACCTCGACCTGCTGCACGAGTGGGGCCTCGGCGGCCGCCGCTTCGGCACCGTGGTGACCTGGTTCCTGATCGGCGGCGACCTCTACACCGCCTACACCTTCATCGCGGTGCCCGCACTGCTGTTCGGCGCAGGTGCGATCGGCTTCTTCGCCATACCGTACACGATCATGGTCTATCCGATCCTGTACATCGTGTTCCCGCGCCTTTGGTCGGTGGCCCACAAACACGGCTACATCACCTCGGCCGACTTCGTGCGCGGACGCTTCGGCAACCGCTGGCTCGCTCTGGCAATAGCGCTCACCGGCATCCTGGCGACCATGCCGTACATCGCGCTGCAACTGGTCGGCATTCAGGTCGGTACTCGGCGCCATGGGAATCGAGACCACCGGCCTCAGTGGCGATCTTCCGCTGATCATCGCCTTCGTCGTCCTGGCGGCCTTCACCTACACGTCCGGGTTACGCGCACCGGCGATGATCGCCATCGTCAAGGACGTGCTGATCTACGTCACCGTGATCGCCGCGGCCATCGTGGTACCGCTCCATCTCGGCGGCTACGGCAAGGTGTTCTCGCCGATCCCCGCGGCCAAGCTGCTGCTTGCCCCACCGCCCGCCGGCTCGCTCGGCAGCTTCAGCGCCTACGCCACGCTCGCGCTCGGCTCGGCTCTGGCGTTGTTCCTCTACCCGCACTCGATCACGGGGGTCCTGAGCAGCTCGAGCGCGCGCGTGGTGCGCCGCAACGCCGCGGCCCTGCCAGCCTACTCGGTGATGCTCGGTCTGCTGGCGCTGGTGGGCTTCATGGCAATCGCAGTCGGCGTCCAGTCGATGCCCGAGTTCGCCGACGGCTTCAAACGCTATGGCAACAACTTCTCGGTCCCGGCACTGTTCCTGGCAATGTTTCCGTCCTGGTTCGTCGGCGTCGCCTTCGCCGCCATCGCCATCGGCGCATTGGTGCCGGCAGCGATCATGTCGATCGCCACCGCCAACACGTTCACCCGCAACATCTACCGCGAGTTCGTCAACCCGGCATGCACGAACGCCGAGGAAGCTCGGATGGCGAAGATCGTGTCGCTGGTGATCAAGGCGGGCGCGCTGGCCTTCATCATCTTCGTGCCGCTTCAGTTCGCGATCTACCTGCAATTGCTCGGCGGAGTGTGGATCATCCAGACGCTGCCTTCGGTGATCCTTGGCCTGTATACCCGGATGCTGAATGGCTGGGCCTTGCTGATCGGCTGGGCAACGGGATTCTGTCTCGGCACCTGGATGGCCGCGTCGATGAATTTCGCGCCGGTATATCCGCTGAGGATCCTCGGCACGACAGTGCCCTGCTACATCGCGCTGGCTTCTCTGGTGGTGAACCTGGTCGTAGCGGTCGTGCTCTCGCTGCTGTTCAACGCGGCGTGGTCCGACCGGCACAAGGACACAACGGTGGCCGGCGACTACGCGTAGTCCCGCCGAGAGATACTGTGACTGACGACTACGCCGGGCGGAGAAACGCGGCAAAGACATAGCCATCGGCTTTGCCTTGGCCATGTGCATCCACTTGTGCCCAGTCACCGCTCGAGGCCAGAATCGTCACCTTTGCGCCGGATGCCAGGACGTCGAGTATGTCGAAGTTGGTGCCAGGCCCACCGCGCAGACGGAGGCCATTGCTTGCGTTGACCTCAAAAGTGGATGAGGCAACCGGCGGCAACGCGGGACCAAAATGGCCCTCCGCCAAATCAAATGCGCCGATATCGGCATGCTGCGGATTGGTCTCGTCCGGATCGCAGTTGAGACCGAGAACCTTCGCTGGCATCTGCTGGCTCAGATGCCAGTTCCCCGAGGCAAGGAACGCCTGGTACTCCGCGAACCCGCGCGATTGCGAGAGCCAGGCGAATTCGGCGAGGTTCGCACCCAAGAGCATGCGACACGTCCGCCCGGAACCATATACGCCGATCCGGTAGGGCATCGTGTTGTTGTTGGCGGCGAGCATTGCTGCGCGCACACCGTTGAAGAACGGGATGACGTTATTGGTGACCTCCTGTTGGGAGGGGTCGAAGTCCACCGAAAAATAGATCGCTGAGTCGGCCGGTTGCATGATGACCGACTGCGCGTAGTTGAACGCGTTCTGGCCTGCCAGCCGGCCCTTCGGCTCGGAGAAGTCCGCAACCTGGTTCTGTCGATCTTGATAGGTTACCGCGAGCCTCAATCCCGCACCCGTCAATGCGCGGGCTTCAGCGGCACCGATGCGCTTCCAGGCCGACATGCTATAGTAGCGGAGGATGGTCTGATAGCCTGCGGCGCGGAGCTCGGGTGCCTTTGGCGAGCAGTCATGCGTGCAGTCGAGTGCCGTTGCCATCCGAGTCTCCTCAGCCCGCGGCCTTGGCCGGATCGAGCCCGGCGGAATTGGTTCCGGCAGCCGAGGTTGTCCCGCTGTTGTCCGCGGCGCTTCGCGGCGCCGCCTTGAAGGCGAGATATCCACCATGGCTGACCGCCAGCAGCGTTACCAGGCTGGCGGAAAAGTCGGGCATGGCCGTCCAGCCCTTACCGCAACTCGCCGCCTTGGCGGCCTCGGCACTGCCATAACCGCACAGCAAGTTGGCTTGGTCGATCAGCGCTGTCCTGAGAGGATCGGACTCGGACATGCCAAATAGTCCCGTGCTCCTGAACAGCTGGCACAGGGTGACGAAATATACGCCTAGCAGCAGCAGCGTGATGAGAAGCTGCTGCACCTTGCTGATGTCGACAGTCCCGGCCGTGGCAAGATCATCCCCTTCGACGAGATCGCCGAATTGCGGCGCCGTCGTCGTCGGGCGCACGACGACCTGCCCATTTGCCACCACCTGGCTCTCATCCATGCGCGCGCGAGCGGTCTGGAGCTGTTGTGGCGTGGACGAGGATTGGGTCTTGAGAGACAGCAATGCGGGAGAGGCGGCACCGGTGAAGAACGAGATGCCCATCACAATGAACAGGTTCAGCGGGATATAGATGTTCAGCGCCTCCCCCGTGGCGCCGTGCCACAATCGCGCTGCCGACACGGCAATGAGGGCGGAGAGGATGAGCCACGTCCAGGCAACCATCTGCAGACGCGAGAGGCTGTATCCGTTCTGGCCGTCGCGCAGCACCCCGAACGCGTAATTGGTGATCTGATGTCCGAACGCAATGAGCAGACAAAGCGTGCCGCCCAGCGTCCCGATGAAACTCCACAGCGGAGCGCCGGCAAACGATGGGACAAGGACCAGTCCCACGATGAGCACGACAACGCTCAGCCCATACCACGCGACCCAGGGTCGAGCTCTCAGCCAGTCCATGCCAGCCTCCCCATCACCGCAGCAAAGCCACTACATCCGCATCTCCACGCACACCGGCACGTGGTCCGAGCCCTGCGGCCAGTCGCGCGCATCCTTCAGCACGATCTGCCGCTTCAAATTGCCAACCAGGTCTGGCGTCACCCACACATGGTCCAGCCGCCGGCCACGATCTGACGCACGCCAGTCCCGGTTGCGGTACGACCACCACGTGTACAGCTTCTGGTCCGCAGGGACGAACCGCCGCACAGCGTCGACGAAGCCAGTGTTCAGCCACGCGGTCAGGCCCTCGGTCTCCGGCGGTGTGTGGCTCACCACGCCAAGCAACTGCCTGTGGCTCCAGACATCGTGCTCCAACGGCGCGATGTTCAGGTCGCCGACGATGACACCGCGCGCCAACCCGGATCGCGCGGCGAACCAGTTCCGCGTCTCGCCGATGAAGTCGAGCTTGTGTCCGTACTTCACGTTCTGCGCGCGATCGGGAATGTCGCCGCCCGCCGGGACATAGAAGTTATGCAGCTCGATCGGGCCGCCCTTGGCGTCCAGCAGCACGCCGATGTGCCGGCAGTCGCCCTTTGAGCACCAGTTGGGCGCGATGTCATGCAGCAGGATCGGCAGTCGCGACAGGATCGCCACGCCGTTGTAGCCCTTCATGCCGCGGAACAGTGCATGCGGAAAGCCCAGCTTCGGTGGTCCCTCCGCCGGAAACAGTTCGTCCGGGACTTTGGTCTCCTGAAGGCAGATCACGTCAGGCTCGAGCGCCGCGATCAGCTCCTTGAGCAGCGGCAGGCGCAGGCGCAGCGAGTTGATGTTCCAGGTGGCGATGCGGAGGTTCACGCGAGCGAATCCGTGCGGACAAGACACAGCGAAACTTAGCGATCCCTGGACAGAATACCAAGGCGGGGCACAATGCACCTGGGAGGCAGACACACCATGGGCATGACAATTACCGAAAAGATCCTCGCACGGGCCAGCGGCTCGGCGAAAGTTTCGTCAGGCGACGTCACCGTCGTCGATGTCGAGACCGCGTGTCTGATCGATCTCTCCTTCCTGCCGGAAGGCTGGCGCAAGGTGCTGAAGGTTGCAGATCCATCCAAGGTGGTGATTGTCTTTGATCATCTCGTCCCCGCGCCGACGGCGCAGGCAGCCGCGTGCATGCAGACCGGCCGCGCATTCGCGCGTGAGTTCGGCATCCAGCGCCTGCACGATGTCGGGGCCGATCAGGGCATCAGCCACGCGGTCATCGCCGATAAGGCGTACGCGCTGCCCGGCACTGTGCTGGTGAATGCCGATTCGCACACCTGCAGCGCCGGTGCCTTCAACTGCGCGGCGCGCGGCGTCGGCGGCCCGGACATGCTGTACGCGGTCACCACCGGTAAGGCGTGGTTCCGCGTCGGCGAGACGATCCGCTATGACCTCACCGGCTCACTCCGCCCCGGCGTGTCAGCCAAGGACATATTCCTCACCATCGCCGGCAAGTGGGGCGCGCACGTCAACCAGAACATCGAATACGGCGGACCGGGCATCGCCAGCATGAGCCTGAATGCGCGCCGCACGCTCACAACCATGGGCACCGAACTATCCGCCGAGTTCGTCATCTTCGAGCCCGACGACACGCTGGTCGACTACGTGAGGGCGCGCAATCCAAAGCCGTTCACCCCGACCCTGCCGGATCAAGATGCGGTGTACAAGGAACGCCGCGCGATCGATCTCGCCACCATCGAGCCGCTGGTCGCATTACCCGACGCGGTGGTGAACAACTCGGTGGGCATCAGCGAGGTTGCCGGCCGCCACATCGACCAGGCGTTCATCGGCGCCTGCTGTAACGGCACGCTCGACGATCTGGCGGTGGCCGCGCGCGTGGTGAAAGGCCGCAAGGTCGCGACCGGCACGCGCTTCATCGTCACGCCCAGCACCGAGGCGATCCATCGTGCCGCGATGACCGCCGGTTACGTCGCGACATTGATGGAAGCCGGCGCGATCGTCACACCGGCGACATGCGGCGCATGCGTCGGCGGCCATATGGGCGTGCTCGGCCCGGACGAAGTGTGCATCACCGCCAGCACACGCAACTTCAAGGGGCGAATGGGCGATCCATCGGCGCGTATCTACATGGCCTCGCCGGCCACGGTCGCCGCATCCGCGCTCGCCGGCCAGATCGCCAGCGCCGCCGAATTCTTCCAGGGAGACGTGTCATGAGAAGCGGGCGCGTTTGGAAATTCGGCGACAACATCAACACCGACCTGATGCTGCCTGGCTCGGTGCTCTACAGCAGTCCGGAACAACAGGCCCGCGCAGTGTTCATGAACAACCGCCCCGGCTGGGTGGATCAGGTCCAGCAGGGCGATGCCATCGTCGGCGGATTCAATTACGGCATGGGGTCGTCGCGACCCGCGGCACGCAGCCTGCGTATTTGCGGCCTCGGTTTCCTGCTGGCGGAGACGATCAACGGCCTGTTCTTCCGCAACGCGGTGAACTACGGGCTGCTGGCCTGCGAATGCAGCGGCGTATCCACAGCGTTCGAGGAAGGCGATACGGCCGAACTCGACATCGATGCCTGGACCGTCCGCAACCCACGCACCGGACAAACACTGAAGGTGCAGCCAGTGCCACAACAGCTTCTGGCGATGATGATGGGCGGCGGCATCTATCCGGTGCTGGAACGCGATGGCCTGATCGCGCCACGATAGGAGGATTCCCATGAAAATCGTCATCTTCGGCCCCGAAAAGCGTGTCGGCGCCTTGCACGGCGAACATGTCGTCGATCTGTCGCTCGCCTTCACCAAGTTCGTCAAGGAACGCCAGGACGAGCGGCAACCCACACTGTTGGCTGCGGCGATGGTGCCAAGCGATCTGGCGCTGTTCATCGAAGGTGGCGCCCGTACCCTTGGACATGCCGAAACAGCAGTCGATCATCTCTTCGGTGACGTGCATGACCAGCTCGGGGTGAACGGCGAGACGTTGGTGTACAAGGCCTCCGAGGTGCGCCTGCACGCGCCACGCCCAAACGGCTCCCGCATCGCATGCGCCGGCGGGAATTTCGCCGACCATCTCGCGGGAATGGCGGCCATGGGTCTCCTGCCCGGAGCAGGCGCCATGTCGGTCGATGAAGCCGCCACCAAGATCAGGGACTCAGGGATCTGGGGCTTTTGGAAAGTAGATCGGCACACCGCTGCTCCAGGCGAAGATGTGCCTTACCCAGGCAGGGCGGATCGGCTCGATTACGAAGGCGAGGTCGCAATCATCCTCAACCGCCAGGCAAAGGACGTTCGTGCGGCCGACGCACGCGATCTGGTCTGGGGCGTGACCTTGCTGGGCGACTGGAGCATCAGGGCGCCGAGAGAGCCGGATGGTCCGCTCAAGTTCGGCATGGCGAAGAACTTCGACCAATCCTGCTCGCTGGGACCCTGCATCGTCGTCGGCGAGTTGGACCCGGCGAACATCGATGTCGAAACCTGGGTGAATGGCGAGCGCCGGCAGCAGTTCAACACGCGCGATATGGTGTTCTCCTTTTGGGAATACATCGAATATCTCTCGCGTGACCTGACGCTGTATCCCGGTGACATCATCAGCGGAGGCACGGCCGCCGGCACCGCGGCGGACTCAAGCCCGCGAATGGCAGACGGCCAATTTGCACCGGAGCGTTTTCTCAAAGTCGGCGATGTCGTGCAGATCAGATCCCCATCGATCGGGATACTGGAGGCTCGCATCACCGCCAGGTGAATTCCCAGTGTCCGGAATCCCTGGCGGCGCATCCGCGCTGGATGCAACCGGCATTCGTCATGGCCGGCGAAGGCAGGCCATCCACGTCTTCCCTTGATGCGAGCGGCACAATCTGCCCGCGCTGGACGCGATCTCAAGATAGGGGGGAAACGCAACATGGACGTGCTGACACCGCCAACCACGGCCGCAGAGATCACCGCGCGCCTCGACCGACTGCCGATGACCCGCCACCTTTGGAAGATGGTGACGCTGATCTCACTCGGCGGTTGCTTCGAGGTGTACGACCTGTTCTTCAGCGGCTACGTCGCACCCGGCCTGTTCCGAGCGGGCATCTTCACGCCGACCACCGTGTCGTTGTTTGGCATGACCGGCATCGCGTCGTTCATCGGCGCGCTGTTCGCCGGACTGTTCGTCGGCACCATCGCCTTCTCTCACTTCGCCGACCGCTTCGGCCGCCGCGCTATCTTCACCTTCTCGCTGGTCTGGTACAGCATCGCGACGCTCATTCTGGCGTTCCAGAACTCCGCCGACATGGTGAACCTCTGGCGGTTCATCGGCGGCATCGGCATCGGCGTCGAACTGGTGACGATCGATACCTACATCTCGGAACTCGTACCGAAGCGCGTGCGCGGCAAGGCGTTCGCGTTCCAGCAAGCCATTGGCTTCTGTGCCGTGCCCCTCGTGGCACTGCTCGCCTGGCTGCTCGTCCCCGTCGATCCGCTCGGCTTCTCCGGCTGGCGCTGGGTGGTGCTGATCGGTTCGGCCGGTGCTGTGTTCATCTGGTGGCTGCGTCTTGGCCTGCCGGAATCACCACGCTGGCTCGCGCAGCAGGGGCGCTTCGCGGAGGCAGAACACGTGATGCAGGCGATCGAGACGCAGGTCGCCGCGGAGTCGCATCAGCCCCTACCGACGCCCGAACTGGCAACGCCCGAAGACCCGCGACCAGGCAGCTACTGGGAGGTGTTCAGCCCCGCCTATCGTGGTCGCGCCATTATGATGATCGTCGCCAATTTCTGCTCGACGATCGGCTTCTACGGCTTCGCCAACTGGGTTCCGACATTGCTGATCGCCAAGGGCATCCACGTGACGCAAAGCCTGCAGTACACTTTCATCATGGCGTTCGCCTATCCGCTGTTCGCGCTGGTCGGCACCACCTACGCCGATCGGATGGAGCGCAAATGGCAGATCGTCACTTCGTCGATCGGCATGGCGGTGTGCGGCGTGGCCTTCTCGATGCAGAGCGCGCCGGCCGCTCTGATCGTGCTGGGGTTCATCCAGACCATGATGAACACCTGGATCTCGTTCTCGTTCCACAATTACCAGGCCGAACTGTTCCCGACTCGCATGCGAGCGCGCGCCGTCGGGTTCGTGTATTCCTGGAGCCGGTTCAGTACGATCTTCACCGGGTTCTTCGTCGCGTTCTTCCTGAAGAACTTCGGCGTGCCCGGCGTGTTCGCCTTCATCGCAGTGGCCATGGCGATCGTGGCAATCGCCATCGGTGCATTCGGTCCGCGCACCAATCACCGGCCGCTGGAGGAGATCTCGCACTGACTTACGGATTGCTGGGGAACAGGTGAATCGAGGTGGGCACGGGTCGTGCTTCTTCGATAGGGATCGGCAAGGGCTTTCGCCCTCCCCTCCGCGACAGGCCCCACGACGTGCCGTTTCGCGGGACGGTTTTCTTGCCTTTGGCCGGGCTTATTGCGTCAACCGAAGGGTCGGACAATGCTGCCCGGCGGGACGCCGGCCAGCTTGCGCTCACGGTGGAACTCTGCGGCGATCGCGTCACGATCCGCCCCGCTGGGGCCGCAAACAACCTGGCGCTCCTCGTCGCGCGCCTTGCGGGCGGCGGACTGCCAGGGTCGGTCGTCGGTCATTGGGCCTTCGACAGAGAAAACTCCCCGATCCTCGTCAATGACGATCAGGAAGAACGGCCGCGTAGGTTTGTCATCATGCATGGTACAACACTAGCGTACTATGCTACCGCTTTCATCCGCCATGACCTCTGGCATGCCTTTCATGACCCGACCGAGCCTGCCCGGTTCGCCCGCCGGCAGGTAGTAACCTCTGAAACTTGGCCGCTCCCGCAACAGTGGCACGAAGCTCTCTGCGGTGTCACGCTGGTGATTTGCTAACTACTTGGCAAGAACTCGGGCTGGGAACCAATACCACTTGGAGCGGCGGGCGGGCTTCAGACGGCTGGCGGCGGCTGCACTGCCAGCCAGCCCTCGATGCCAGCCACCTCGCTGACGATGCCGCAAGTGACACTGCCCCTGCTGGCCATGATGCGAGCGACCGCCTGCAGGACGGCCGGCAGCCCGTATTGGACCACCAGGTCGAGTAGGGTATCCTCGAGGTCTATATTGCCGCTCATACTCACAACGCTGTTGGACTGGCCAGCACATATAGTTGGTCGCGACCTCGCCAGCATGACGGCGACATTACATTTGTAACCATTGATGCGCCCGGCAGGACTCGAACCTGCAACCAGACGGTTATGAGCCGCCCGCTCTAACCAGTTGAGCTACAGGCGCAGCGCCCTCCCTGGTCTGCCCGAGCCCGGCGGCCGGTGCAAGCCAACGAATCACCCCATCCGTCCGGGCTAGACCGGATATTTGCCACTTGTTCACCTATCTGGCATACGGCCGCGCCTACGCTCACCGGGACCAGACCGGCGCGCCGTCTGGCCGCGTGGCGCACGAAACGATTTTTCACAAGGGGATTACTCCGGATGCTTTTGGCCCAATACGTGATCATCGCCTGTGGTTTGCTGGCGCTGTTCTACGGTCTGGTCACCAGCAAGCAGGTACTGGCCGCCGACGCCGGCACCGCGCGCATGCAGGAGATTTCCGCCGCCGTGCAGGAGGGCGCCCGCGCCTACCTCAACCGCCAGTACGCCACGATCGGTATCGTCGGCATCGTGATTCTGATCATCCTCGGCCTTGCTCTGGGCCTCCATGTCGCCATCGGGTTCATTATCGGCGCGGTGCTGTCAGCCGCGGCAGGCTATATCGGCATGAACGTCTCGGTGCGCGCCAACGTGCGCACCGCGCAGGCCGCCAAACGGGGGCTTTCGGCCGGCCTCGACCTCGCCTTCAAGGCCGGCGCGGTGACCGGACTGCTGGTCGTCGGTCTCGGCCTGCTCGGCGTCGCCGGCTACTATTTCGTGCTGCGCAGCGGCATGACCAGCGGCAGCGACGACGAGCTGCGACGTGTGCTGGAGGCGATGGTGGCGCTGGGCTTTGGCGGCTCGCTGATCTCCATCTTCGCCCGACTGGGCGGCGGCATCTTCACCAAGGGCGCCGATGTCGGTGCCGACCTCGTCGGCAAGGTTGAGGCCGGCATCCCCGAGGATGATCCCCGCAACCCCGCCGTGATCGCCGACAACGTGGGCGACAACGTCGGCGACTGCGCCGGCATGGCCGCCGATCTCTTCGAGACCTATGCGGTGACCATCGTCGCCACCATGCTCCTGGCGGCGATCTTCTTCACCGGCGAGGTGCGCGACCGCGTGCTCATGCTGCCTCTCGGGATTGGCGGCATCTGCATCCTCACCTCCATCGTCGGGACTTATTTCGTCAAGTTGGGTCCCGACAACGGCATCATGAAGGCCCTGTATAGGGGGTTGCTGGTGACCGGCGCGCTGTCGATCGTCGGCATCGCCATCATCATCGCCTGGTTCATCGGCTTCACGACGCCGCTGGCGCTGACCGGCGGAGGCGCGGTCGCCGGCTGGCAGCTCTTCATCTGCGCGCTGGTGGGATTGGCGGTGACCGGGGCGATCGTCTGGATCACCGAATATTACACCGCGACCGAATACCGCCCGGTGCGCTCTATCGCCCAGAGCTCCACCACCGGCCATGGTACCAACGTGATCCAGGGCCTCGCAGTATCGATGGAGGCGACCGCCCTGCCCGCGATCGTGATCTGCATCGGCATCATAGCGACGTTCATGGTGGCCGGCCTGTTCGGCATCGCCGTCGCGGTAACCACGATGCTGTCGCTCGCCGGCATGATCGTGGCCCTGGACGCCTACGGCCCGGTCACTGACAACGCCGGCGGCATCGCCGAGATGGCTGATCTTCCCGCTGATGTGCGTGTCACGACCGACGCGCTTGACGCGGTCGGCAATACCACCAAGGCGGTCACCAAGGGCTACGCGATCGGCTCGGCGGGCCTCGCATCGCTGGTGCTCTTCGCGGCCTACACGCAGGATCTCAAACACTACTTCCCGAACCTGGACGTGCAGTTCACCCTGCAGGACCCGTTCGTGGTGGTCGGCCTGATCATCGGCGGCCTGCTGCCGTACCTGTTCGGCGCGATGGGCATGACCGCGGTGGGCCGCGCCGCCGGTGCCGTCGTGGTGGAGGTGCGGCGCCAGTTCCGCGAGATCCCCGGCATCATGGAGGGCACGGGGAAGCCGGAATACGGCCGTGCCGTGGACATGCTGACGCGGGCGGCGATCCGCGAGATGCTCATCCCCTCGCTGCTGCCGGTGCTGGCGCCGATCATTCTGTGGGTGGTGATCGACATCGTCGCAGGACGGGTTCAGGCGTTCGCCGCGCTCGGCGCCATGCTGCTGGGCACCATCGTGACCGGGCTGTTCGTCGCGATCTCGATGACCTCAGGTGGCGGCGCATGGGACAACGCCAAGAAGTTCATCGAGGAAGGTCACCACGGGGGGAAGGGTTCCGAGGCGCACAAGGCCGCGGTGACCGGCGACACGGTCGGTGATCCTTACAAGGACACCGCAGGGCCAGCGGTGAACCCGATGATCAAGATCACCAACATCGTCGCGCTGCTTCTCCTGGCGATCCTGGCCGGCTGGCTACATTAGAGCGTGATGAGTTCAGGTAGGTCGTCGGTTGGGCGCGAGAGAGCAGATTGAGCGTTGACGCGGATCCGACAGCGCGGCGAAGCGGTCCAACAGCGGGGCGCTGACCGGCGTAGCCATGGCGAGGCCTCCATCGACGGTTCCGGCGCGGCTGGCCAGGCGCGCGGGGTTGATCCGGTGATGCCGCAGCCATTTGCCGACGGGCGTGCCACGTCAGGACGGTCCTGCTCGCTGGCAACGAACTCCTGCACCGAACGGCTGTCGACCTTCAGATCTCGCTCGGCCAGTTCGCCCACAGACCCCGCAGCGTGAAGTCACCGGCATGGCAACAGTCCAACAGCAAACGGCTGCTTCAAAAAGTCACCGCGTGTAACACTTCGCAAGTAGCGTCATGCCTCGATGAACGGTATGAGCACGCGCAGCCAATTTTCAGGGGACAGATGTCATGGCCCTTGACCCCCGCGGTGCGGCGGTTGCCCTGCATCGGTTCGGCTTCGGACCACGACCCGGCACGATCGCGGCAGTCGCATCCGATCCACAAGGGGCGCTGATCGCGGAGCTCGACCGAGCAAACGCTGGCAAGGTGCCTGACGCCGGTCTGTTGAGCAGCGGCGCTGCCAATCGTATCGCCTTTGAGTTCAATGCCGCGCGACTGGCCCAACGACGGGTCGAGGCGAGACGTCAGGAGGCTGCGAAACTCGTCGCCGACAATGCGGCAATGCAAAATTCTGCGATCGCAAATGCCGGGACGCCAAAGCCTGATGAAGCGAAGCCGCCGGTCGCAACTCCATCGGCTCCTGAGCCCGAAACCCCAATGCGAGAGAACTTCTTCCGCGAAGCCAAGGTGCACTACGATGCCGCCATCACGGCAGACATCGGCTTCGTAGAGCGCCTGGTGTGGTTTTGGTCGAACCACTTCTGTGTCAACGCCGACGTCACCGTAATGGCCGGCGCCTATGAGCGCGAGGCGATCCGGCCGCACGTGCTCGGCAAGTTCGCCGACCTGCTGCTTGCGGCCGAGGGTCATCCGGCGATGCTGATCTATCTCGACAATGCCAGCTCGATAGGGCCCGACTCCGTTGCCGGCATCAATCGCAACCGCGGCATCAACGAGAACCTCGGCCGCGAAATTCTGGAGCTTCATACGCTAGGCGTGCGCAGCGGATACAACCAGGACGATGTCGTGAGCCTGGCCAAGGCAATCACGGGCTGGACAATCTACGCCACCGCCGACAATCCGGACCATGGTGGCGAGTTCCTGTACCACCCACGCCTGCACGAGCCAGGCCCCGAGACCGTGCTCGGGAAAGCTTATCGCGACACCGGGGTTGAGCAGGGGCGGGCGGTGCTTGCCGATCTCGCCCGCAATCCGGCAACAGCCAGACATGTGGCCACCAAGCTGGCGCGGCATTTCATCGCCGACGAGCCGTCGCCCGCGCTGATCGAGACGCTGACGAAGACGTTCCTCGCGACCGACGGCGACCTTTGGCAGGTGTCGAAGGCACTGGTGGCGGCGCCGGAATCGTGGTCGCCCGATCAGGCCAAGATGAAGCATCCCAGTGAATGGATGGTTGCCTCCATCCGTGCGGCCGGGTTCAACAACGGAGACGTCCGCCGTATGGTCCCGGCGCTGAACCGGTTGGGAGAGCCACTGTGGCGGCCGCCTGCGCCGAAGGGTTTTGGTGACGAGAACGCCGACTGGCTTGACGGTCTCGCCCACCGGCTCGACACCGCCAATGCGATTGCTCAGAACTATGGCGAACGGCTCGATCCGCAGGCCATGCTCGAGACCTCGCTCGGCCCGATTGCGTCGACAGAGACGCGCAGCGCCGTGACGAGGGCCGAAACCAGGCAGCAGGCGCTGACGCTGCTGCTCATGGCCCCGGAATTCCAACGGAGGTGACCATGCTCGCGAAGCTTCATGCCGCGACACGCCGCGAGTTGCTGCTCGGGTCAGGCGCGCTGTTCGCCTGGGCGTTCGTGCCGAAGATCGCACGCGCGGAGGGTCGTGATCCGCGCTTCCTCACCATCGTGTTGCGCGGCGCACTCGATGGGCTTGCCGCCGTGGCGCCGGTCGGAGATCCCGATTGGATCAAGCTGCGCGGCAACAGCGCGCTCTCGCTTGACGGTGCGACACCCGCTCTGCCGCTCAACGGTTTCTTCGCGCTCAACCCCGCCATGCCGAACCTCCATCGGCTCTATCAGAGCGGCCAGGCCATCGTCGTGCACGCGGTGGCAACGCCCTACCGTGAGCGCTCCCATTTCGATGGGCAGGACGTGTTGGAGAGTGGCTTCGCGCGACCCGGGTACGCAGATACCGGCTGGCTCAATCGCGCGCTGACCGTCCTTGCACCCGACGACCGCGTTAGCCCCGGAACGAACAAGGCGCGCGCCTTCGCGGTCGGCCCTATCTCGCCGCTGGTGGTGCGGGGCCCCGCGCCGGTTCTGTCGTGGGCGCCATCGCGTTTGCCGGCGGTGAGTGACGACACCACGTTACGCCTGCTCGATCTCTATCGTCACACCGACCCGACGCTGGCGCGCGTGCTCGAGGACCGCATCGACCTTGCCACGCTCATGCCTGGCAACTCGCGGGGCCGAGGGGCGGACGAGAAGGGTCCGGCGATTCAGGTCGGAAACATCAGCCAGGTGCGTGCATACTTCGCTGAGGCCGCCGGAACGGCGGCACAGTTCCTGGCGAACACCGATGGTCCGCGTGTCGGCGCGCTCGCGCTCGACGGCTGGGATACTCACAACAACGAAGGTGCCGTCAGTGGTCGGCTGTCGCAATTGTTGGGTGCACTCGATGCCGCGCTCGCGGCAATCGAGACCAACATGGGGGGCGCCTGGAACGAGACGGTTGTGACGCTGATTACCGAATTTGGCCGTACGGCCCGCATCAACGGAACCGAAGGCACCGACCACGGCACGGCTACGGTGGCGCTGCTTGTGGGGGGTGCTCTCAAGGGAGGCCGAGTGATTGCCGACTGGCCGGGTGTCAAGCAGAGCAATCTCTACCAGAACCGCGACCTCAGGGCCACGACCGACCTGCGTGCGGTGCTCAAAGGTCTGCTCCGGGATCACCTGCGCATCGATGAACGTGCATTGATGACCGAAGTATTTCCCGACAGCGAGGAGGTAAAACCGACCGAGGGATGCCTGGCCTGACTTCCGGCGATCGCATCGAGAAGCTCGCTGACGGCCCGGAGCACATGACCGCATGGTAGCACACGCAAATAGCGATGCGGCTGAGGTCCCGAAGCTGCGTAGCCCCTACAAGCGCCGGCCGCTGAAGACCGGGACAATTCAAAGTGATGCACTGCCCTGCTTGTGCATCGCTCTTGCCGGCGTGGTCCATGTGTTCCTCTGAACGGTGAACTCGGTGCCGCTTTCGACAAAGACGGCAAGACAGGTCAAGATCACGCGCTTCCACCGCGGCGACTAAGCGCCTGGAGGGGAGGGGCGGCGTGCGCGATGAATGACAAAGTGATCACTTCGGACATGCCAGTTGTCCGCACCGCCGATGAGGCGACGGTGCCTTCGCCGCCCGCCCGGCAAAGGCGCGCATTCCCCTGGCGCGGCGTCGGCGTCAGGCTGTTCATCCTGCTGCTGGCGGGCGGACTTATCGCCTTCGTTGCCGCCGAATGGGACTGGTGGGTCGGTTCGGCACGGCTGCAAAGCACGGACGATGCCTATCTCCAGGCCGACCTGACGCCGCTGGCGGCAAGGGTCCCAGGCTATGTGCGCCGGGTGTTGGTGAACGACTTCCAGCGGGTCAAGGACGGCGATCTCCTGGTGGAAATCCAAGACGACGACTACCGCGCGCAACTCCGGCAGGCAGAGGGGAACGCCGACAATGCCAAAGTCGCGATCGCCACAATCGAACAGCAGAAGACGCTCCAGAAGGCATTGATCGAGCAAGCGGAGGCAATGGTCGCGGCGAGCGAAGCCGATCTCACCCGTTATCATCTCGAGACCGTGCGCCAGCAGGCACTGTTGGCGACGGGCATCGCGGGCACGCGCCAGACCGTTGAGCAGGCGGTCGACAACGAGAAGCGGGCGGAGGCAACACTCGCTCTCAACTTTGCCCAGCTCGATCAGCAGCGCCAGCAGGTGAACGTACTGGACAGCCAGGAGAAGCAGGCGCAGGCGATGTTGGCCGAGCAACAGGCGGCGCGTGATCTGGCGCAGATCAATCTGGGGTACACGCGCATCACCGCCCCGGTGGACGGCATGGTCGGCCAGCGCCAGGTGCAAGCCGGCCAGTACCTGAATGCCGGCACGCAGGTGATCTCGCTCGTGCCGCTGCCGCATGTATGGGTTGTTGCGAACTACAAGGAAACGCAGATGACCCGTGTGCGGATTGGCCAGCCGGCGCGTGTAACCGTGGATACGTTTCCTGGAACAGTCCTGCATGGCCACGTCGACAGCTGGTCTCCGGCCTCCGGGGCGCAGTTCTCGTTGCTGCCTCCCGACAACGCGACTGGCAACTTCACCAAGGTCGTGCAGCGGATTCCGGTGAAGATCGTGCTGGAGCCCGATCCGGCGGTGGACGACCTGCTGCGGCCAGGCATGTCCGTGATCGCAACCATCGACACAAAATGAGCGCCGCGGTCGGTTCGGCCCATACGCTTTGTCATCCCGCTGACAAGGCCGCACATCCGCGCCCCGCCATCTCCTTGCGCCCCTACATAGGAACGCTGGCCGTGCTGCTCGGCACGGTGATCTCGACCCTCGACAGCCGCATCACCACGTTCGGGCTCGCCGACGTGCGCGGCGCGGTGCATGCGGGCTTCGACGAGGGCGCCTGGATCACCACCGCCTTCACCGTTGGCCAGATGATGATCGGCCCTCCTTCGTCCTGGCTGGGGGCAGTGTTCGGTGTGCGTCGCGTTATGATGATTTCGGCGACGATCTTCAGCATCTCGAACCTGCTGCTGCCGTTCTCGCCCGATCTGCGCTTCGTGCTGGCGTTCCAGCTCATCAGCGGGCTCGCCTCCGGCACATTCATCCCGCTGACGATCGGTTTCGTCGTGCTGAACCTGCCGCCGCGGATGGTCATCTTCGGCGTCGCAGCCTACTCGCTGAACCTCGAACTTTCGCTCAACATCGCAGCCTCGATCGAGGGGTGGTTCAGCGACAACGGTGCGTGGCAATGGATCTTCTGGGACACCGCGCTCGTGGCGCCACTGATGATCGTGTGCATCTACTTCGGGATGCCACGCCAGACGGTCAATCGCGAGCTGCTCAAGACCGCCGACTGGTCGGGCATTCTCTACGCGGCGGCCGGCTTCAGTCTGCTTTATGCAGCGCTCGATCAGGGCAACAGGCTCGACTGGTTCAATTCCGGCCTCATCAATGCGCTGCTGCTGGGCGGCATCCTGCTGCTGGTGGCGTTTGTCGTCCAGGAGCTCACGTCATCGCGTCCCTGGATCAATCTTCGCTATGCCGCGCAGGGCAACATTCCGCTGCTGTTTGTTCTGGTCACCTTCTTCCGCTTCGCCATCCTGTCCACGTCCTACATCATTCCACAGTTCCTCGGGACTGTGCAGGGTTACAGGGCGATCGAGATCGGCGGCGTGCTGGTTTGGATCGCGCTGCCGCAGTTCCTGACCGCGCCGCTGACGGCGATCATCCTGCGTTATGTGGAACCGCGCATTACCCTGGCCATCGGCTTCGCCCTCGTGGGCGTCGGATGCTTCATGGCGGGGCAGCTCACGCAAGACTGGATCGGCGTTGACTTTCTGCCCTCGCAGCTCGTGCAGGCGCTGGGTCAGTCGATCGGGTTGACGTCCCTGGTCTGGTTCTTTCTTCGCCATCTCGAGCCGAGCGAGGTGCTCACCTTCGGCGCGGTGCTGCAGACCGGGCGGTTGTTCGGTGCGCAGTTGGGCGCGGCGTTCATCCAGACCTTCGTGCGCACGCGCGAACAGGTCTATTCGAACCTCGTCGGGCTGCATGTCACCACAGGATCGGTGGAGACCAGCCAACGGCTCCAGGAGTATGCGCAGGCCGTCGTGGGGCGCTCGGTCGGTCCGGCAGCGGCGAATGGACGCGCAACGGGATTGCTCGCCCATTCCGTGCAGATTCAGGCGTACGTGCTGGCCTATATCGACGGTTTCATGGTCATCGGCTTTGCCGCGATCGGCGTGCTGCTGCTGATGCTGACCCTGCGCGATCCGCCACATCCGGCGATCGGCACCAGATAGGCGATTGATGACAGGACCCTTCCGAAGCAGATGCTGGCGATCATCTCGATTGTGGCGATAGTCGCGTCCCTAGTTTTTATCGTTGATCTTGCCGGGGTATCTACGGGCTGCGGCCGTACGACATCCTGGCCTCGATCTGCGTGAGCAGTTCGGTCAGGCCGACGCTCATGATCACCAGGACCAGAATCGCGGCATACGTGCCGGTCGCATCGAACACGCCGGAATAGTATTCGATCATGAAGCCGATGCCACTGTTCGAAGCGATCAGTTCGGCCAGCAGTGTGTTGGTGAAGGCATAGCGGACGGCGATACGCATGCCCGTGAAGATCCAGGGCAGTGTCGCCGGCACCAGGACCTTGCCGATGACCTCGAAGCGCGTGGCCCCCATCAGCGCCAGCGCGCGCGTCAGGTCGCGATCGACATTGCGCACGCCGTCCAGCGTGCTGTTCAGCACCAGGAAGAACACGGTGATGGCGACCAGAGCCACCTTTGATTCGATGCCGATGCCGAGTACAATGACAAACAACGGCGCAAGCGCGATCTTCGGCATCGCGTAGAGTGCTGCGATGTAAGGCGACAGCACGCGGTACAGGCGAGGCACCAGGCCGAACAGCAAGCCGAGTGCGATGCCGACGCTGGTGCCGATGGCATAGCCGAGCGACATGGCGAGCAGTGTCGCGCCGACGTTCTCCCATAGCGAACCATCGAGGATCCAGGTCCACAGGCGCGCGACGATCTCCACCGGGCCGCTCATCCAGAAGCGCAGATCGGCGCTGGGCTGGTACTCCCACGCCCCCAGAATGATCAGTGCCAGGATAACGCGGGCAAGTGACCGGCCGGCGGTCGTCGAGAGGAAGTTCGACAGGGATTGGGGGGAGGGGGTCAGGGCAGTCGTCACCACGCTCAGGGCCCGCCGAGAAAGAAAGGAATCATAGCGGCGGGCAGAGCGCAGCGATAGAACCGGAAAACTTCTGGGTGCGACGCGGAGCTTGTATGCAAGCTTGCGCGTATGATCGACGTTGATGACATACGCTTGCGCTATGGGCAGGCGGCGGGGTTCCTCGACGAGCGTGGCCGGCTATTGTTTGGGGCGAACGAAGCGCTGGCGCACGGCCACGGGGGTGTCAGCGCAAGTTCGCTCACATCAATACGACGGTGAAGGCGCGCTTGCGGCCGGCGAACCGGCGTATCGGTCGATACCAAGAAGAGGGAACTCCTGACGCAGCGAATCCAGCCAAAAAGCGAAGCCACGGTGAACGCGTCGAGGAAGGCTTCCACATGCTCGAAGACGCAGTCAGCTTGCGGCCTTGCGGCGGATGACTTGGCCGAGGCGATGCCGGGTCCGGAGGCGTGAGTGTTCGCGATGATCGTTACACAATCGCGCGGTAGCTACCGAGATATTATGTTGCCTAATCGCAACTACGTTGTAAGGCTGGCCCGTTATCAAGTTCGCCGTTCCGCTGCCAGAATGGCCAACATGCAATGCCCCGGCTGTAACCGGCAGACAAGGAAGACCCAATGTTTCCGTACGCTTACTCTGTCCTGACGCGCGTAGCGGCTGACCGCAATGGTGTCACCGCTATGGAATACGGCGTGATCGCCGCTGGCATCGTCTTGGTCGTCGCGACTGCTGCCTCCACGCTTGGCGCAGACGTTTCCAGCCTCTTCACCACCATTGCCGGTCAGCTATGACCGGCTGAAGCCGCGTGCCTGCAGCCGTCGGCGCCGGCAGCAGTCGCTCCGGGTGCAGGTGTAAATCGCAGCCTCTATGGCCGCGCTCCACTGGAATGCGAGCGAACTTGCAAGCCGCGCGATGCTCTCATTGCAGCGGACTTGGGCAAGGCGTAAGCGTGCGAGGGCAGCGGTTGCTGATGCCGCTGCTCGAGAACGGAGGCCGTCAGCCAGGTCGGTGCGGAAGCCGACGCCAAGGTCCTTGGTGGCCAGATGCAGCTGCGTGTGGGTGGACGCCGAACGGTCTCGCGCTCTTCGGCTCTGCATCGCTTGGTCCAGCGGTTCCTCGGATCAAGATCAACCTGAAGTTGACGGCCGAAGCGACAGGTCCGAGAAACCGGCACTTGACCTGGATTCGTGGTCAGTGTGAATACCAGCACGCTATTCGACGGAGAAGGTCCTGGGATGACATTAACTACTACCCGTCATGCTGTCGCTGCCACGGCGTTGGGGCGCCGCGGACTTCTCGCCGCTCTCGTCATGTTCGCGCCAACGCTGGCCAAAGCCGATGAAAGCATTTCTGGGCAATGGCGAGCCAATCCTGGTCACAACGTCATCATCGTCATGGACGTATTGGCGGACGGCCATTGGGCCAGCCAGACCGTGCAGAACGATAAGGTCGTGGCCGAGATGGCGGGCACCTACGAGCAGAAACCAGGCAATAGCACGAGCGGCTCGATAGTCTTCACGCCGGTGAAATCGAAAGTCAGTCAAGAGCACGGCGCGGCCACCGTCGAGACGGATAGATACACTCTCGAAAGCGGCGGAAACGTGCTGCGCCTGGTCACCAATGAGAAGGACCAGATGATATTCCGCAAGCAGCCATTTGCTAAACAGTGAGAGCGAGGATCAATTCGAAATGCGCCACGCACTCCTCCCCGCCGCCGCAATTCTGGGCCTCACGATCACCAGCTCGTCAGGTACAGGCTATCGGCTGCTTGTCTGGCGCAGCCGCCGGCGCCCTGGCCGGTCACATGGCCGGTCATGGCATCCTCGGCGCAATGGGCGGCTGCATTGCTGGACATCAGTGGCACAAACACACTGTGCGCCAGCAAGATTTGCAGAATCAGCAGGACTACGTGCACCGCCGGCAGCAGTTTGACCCCAACTACAAAGATCCGTGGCAAGAAGATTAGCAAGGTCGTAAGAAGACGCGGCCAAGCCCTCGCGACCGGCGAGTTCGCAGATCTCACCGACTCCCGTCGGCCAAGGAAGCGCCCTATCTAGGACAATGTCGCTTTATCATACGTAGATGGATGATCTGGCGCTGGGTGTGCGCTCCCAGCGCCGTTTGCGTGCGGGCCGACCTGACCAAAGTTGTGAGAAGTACCGCGCCAAGCAGGCCCATGCATCTCGGCAAATTCGGCCTGAAAGCGTCTTAGCGCCACACTTTCAGCCTCCTCGCGATCCTTGTCCTCAAAACCGGGCTGCCATGGCCTGTGACCATATTCGCTGTAGTGCTCGGCATGGCCATCTTTGTGGCCGATGGCGATTTGACCGCCCATATGAATATCGCGCGGTTCGGGCATCAGCAGCAACCCCTTGCCAAACTTACCCCAGTGCGTGGTCGCGCGGCCTGACGGTGCGCGAGATCCAGGCTTTTCTGCTTGAAACATATGATATACCTCGACTCTGCGGGAACCCGAACGAATTGCTTGCCAAAGCGTGAGATCGGGATTCTGCTGACCGAGTGATCCGACCGGGCTTCCTGGATAGCGAATTGCGACGTGACCTGATCGAGCTGACGCGGGACGGCTCGGCGGCGCACCGTTTGGCGCGTCGAGCCAATGCGCTGCTGCTGTTGGACGAAGGCATGAGCTGTGAGGTGGTGGCGAAGGCGCTGTACCTGGACGACGACACGATCCGGACCTGGCACCGACTGTATCAAGAGGATGGGATCGAGGGCCTGGCGAGTTTCGGCTACGAAGGATGTGCTTGCCGACTGACGGCGGAGCAGCTGGCGAGGCTGACGGCGTGGATCACTGATGCGCTGCCACGGACGAGCCGTGAGATCGGGGCATGGATCGCGCGGGAATGCGGCATCGAGTACCAGGGGCGGTCAGGTCTGATCGCCTTGTTACATCGCCTGGGGATGGAACATCGCAAGCCGACGGCGATCTCGCGCAAGCTGGACCCGGCGAAGCAGGCAGCATTCATCAGTAGCTATGAAGCACTGCTGAACCAACTGCCGGCCGATGAAGCGGTGATGTTTGCTGATGCAGTGCATCCGACGCATGCTGTGCGAGCGGTCGGCTGCTGGGCACCGAAGGACATCCCGGTGGCGATCACGCAGAGCAGCGGGCGAGAACGACTGAACATCCACGGCGCGATCGATCTTGAGACCGGCAACACGCGCATGCTGGATGTGCTGGTGGTGAATGCTGCGAGTACCATCATGCTGTTGATGGCGATTGAGGCGATGTATCCTGGCAAGCGGCTGATCCATGTATTTCTCGACAACGCCCGGTATCATCATGCGAAGCTGGTGCAGCAATGGCTGGCACGGTCGGGATGCCGGTTCCGGCTGCACTTCATCCCGTCATACTGCCCACATCTGGACCCGATCGAACGATTGTGGGGTTTGATGCACCGGCACTGCACTCACAACAAATGCTACGCTGGGTTCAAGGATTTCACTCGTGTGGTACTGACTTTTCTGCGCGAGAAGGTGCCGAGGAACTGGCATGTCTACTGCGACCAGGTCACCGACAACTTCCGCGTCTGTAGCGCGACAATCAGGATGGAAGCGCGCGTCAATCAGGATGAAGACTGCAACCACGCTTGGTAAGCATGATTGTCGCGTTTGATTGTCGCTGGCAGCGGGGATCAGCATGAGGCTGAGCCTTTGGTTTTCTTGGAAGCTGCGGTTGCTGTCTGGCTCTTTCGATCGAGAGCACCAAGTCGTCGGTAGCTTTCGACGTTCATCTCGAAGATGATCGCATGGTGCACCAGGCGGTCGATAGCAGCGATCATCATAGCGTGGTCGGGAAAAACCTTGTCCCAGTCTGCGAAGGGCTGATTGGCGGTGATCAGCATTGATCGTTGTTCATAGCGAGCGCCGATCAACTCGAACAGCACGGAGGTCTCAGCATGATCCTTGTGAACGTAGCAGAGATCATCGAGGATCAGCAGGTCATATCTGTCGAGCCGGTTGATCGCCGCCTCGAGCTGCAGGGCCTGCCGTGCAGCCTGCAGCTTCTGAACAATGTCGGTGGTGCGGGTGAACAGAACACGATAGCCGTTCTCGACAAGAGCTCCACCGATTGCTGACGCAAGGTGGCTCTTACCGGCGCCGGGCGGCCCAAAACACAACAGGTTGGATGCCTTGTCGAGCCAGGCATCACCGGCAGCAAGTGCCATGACACGCGCCTTGCTGAGCATCGGAACCACGGAGAAGTCGAAATTGTCGAGCGTTTTACCGGGCGGCAGATCGGCTTCGGCGAGATGTCGCACGATGCGTCGGCGGCCGCGCTCGGCAATTTCCGGTTCGGCGAGCGCGGCGAGGAAGCGCGCGGCCGGCCATCCCTCCTTGTCAGTACGGTCGGCAAACTCCGACCAGAGCCGAGCAATGGCGGGCAGCCGCAGTTCGTGCAGCAGCAATGGCAGACGGGTGGTGTCGACCTCGATCGCGCTCATGGCCGCAGCCACTCCTGCGGGGAACCAAGCAGGGCGTCTGTGACGGTGACGGTCGGCACCACCGTGCCAGGCGGCGCGAATTGCTGCCGCAACAGGGCCAGGTCGGGCAGCTCGCCGGTGCCGAGGATTGCCTCCAGCTTGCTCGCCAGTTCGCCTTCGCAGGTGCGATCGTGCGCCAGGGCGAGCAAGCCGACCATGGTTCGACAGGCTATGCGCGGCGGCAGCGCGGCGAGCAGCGCCTCCCAGCTGTGGCGATACGCCTCGCGCGGGAACAACTGGTCGCGATAGACCAGGTTGAGCAGCGCCATCGGCTTGCGGCGCAATGCGTGGATGACGTGGTGATAGTCCACCACATGGCCGCGACGGCCACTGTCCTTGCCGGCGCGTCCGCGTCGCAGGACCAACACCTGTGTGCCACCGAGGAAGCATTCCAGCCGATCGTCATACAATCTGACCCGAAGGCGATAGCCGATCAGGCGAGAGAACGGTGTAGAAGATGCGCCGGAGAAAGAACCACCGCTGCGTGTCATCGTGACGAGTTCTTCCTCGAAATCGTCAGTGCGCCGCATTGGCAGGGCATTGAGCCGCACCCGCTCGATCTCGAGCGCCTTGCGCCGGCCAGCGTTGGCGCGTCCGACCACCTCATCGACGAAGCGACGATACGCATCGAGGTCAGCAAAGTCGCCGCTGCCACGCAGCAGCAGCGCCTGCTGCAGGGCCACCTTGAGATGTGCGTGCGGCCCCTCGATCGAGCCGTGTCATCGATCCCGCAGATTTTCGGGTTCTCGTGTGGGCTGAGTATATCATATGTTTCAAGCAGAAAAGCCTGGATCTCACGCACCGTCAGGCCGCGCGCATAGAACGCGGTGACCTTGTCGCAGCACGGTCTTCCCGGCGACTACGCTGCAGACCCCGGATGAAGTCCGGGGCAGGCTCTGCATTGTGCACCTGATCCGCAACAGCCTTGACTACGCTACCTGGAAAGACCGCAAGGCGCCGGCTGCGGCGCTGCGACCGATCTATGCCGCACCGAGTGCGGAGGCAGCCCTTGCGGCGCTTGATGCGTTCGAAGACGGCGAATGGGGGCAGAAATTCCCGACCGTGGTGGCGGCCTGGCGGCGAGCCTGGGACCGGGTGATCCCGTTCTTTGCGTTTCCCGCCGAGATCAGGCGGGTGATCTATACGACCAACGCGATCGAGAGCGTCAACGCCCGGCTGCGCAAGATTGTCAAGACGCGCGGCCACTTTTTCCCAGTGACGATGCGGCAAGCAAACTGATCTGGCTGGCGTTACGCAATATCACCGCCGATTGGGGAAAAGCGGCGCACCACTGGAAGGAGGCGATGAACCAGTTCGCGATACTGTACGCGGAACGTCTCACGCGGGATGCCTGACGGATGGCTTCAGGCAACCGTAACAAGGCTGCGCCCTGCTTTGCGGCAGCATGGCGTCGTGCTCAGCCCGGTCAAATTGTGGGTCCTCGCCATGCTCGCCCCCGAGCGTGGCTGCGCGTGGCTCCGGTCCCGCCGCTATGCGGCGAATTTGACCGGACTTGCGCCCGACCGCCCAGAAAATGCCAGATCAGGACGAAGGAACAGTCGCCTTGAACAAACAAACGAACATCTGTCTGAAGGCATCAGCGCTTGCAGACCGCAGTGTCTGCTTACAGTAATACACTGACACGCCCAGCGAGGGCGAAACCATCAACGCCTCGCACACAGAAATCCTGACAGTTCCGTCGCACGTCGTACTGTTTGCGATCTTGGCAATCGTCGCCGGCGCCAGACGATCCACAGCTTCATCGATGTCCACATCGCCCCGTTGCGCGAAGCGTTCGGCGTGACGTGGCGGAAAGCTCCGGCTTACACGACGATCCGTTACCGGCGCGCTATCAGCACGGCTGCATCTGGTTGACGCAGCAACGAGGCGGAACGGTAAACTGTCGTATCGGTGATTACGTGGCGGCGATGGTGGCTGGCGAACGCCAGTTCCACGGCAGCAGTGCGTTCAGATCGCGGCTTTTGGTGCGCCCGGAGACGATCCGCTGCAGAACATCGGTGGCCAGCGGCTCAAGGTCGTTGAGCTTGCAGCTCTGGATCAAGGTATTGGCAATCGCCCACCGACGGGCTCCGGCGTCACTGCCCGCGAATAATGAGTGCTTTCGCGTAATGGTCACCGGCCTGATGGCCCGCTCGACGACATTCGTGTCCATCTCCAGGCGACCGTCATCGAGATAAAGGATCAGCCCATCCCAATGTCGCAACACATAGCGCATGGCTTTCGCCAGATCAGTCCAGCCCGGCACGCGCGGCACGTGTTCCTGTAGCCAGACGTGCAGGTCCGCGACCAGCGGTCGACTTCGCAGCTGACGAACGGCTTTGCGCACATCAGGCGGTTGGCCGCGGATCCCGGCCTCGATCTCGTAGAGTTTGGCGATGCGTGCCAGCACCTCGGCGGCGAGCGGTGACTGGTTGGACGTGTAGAACTCGTAGAACGGCCGCCTCGCATGCGCCCAACAGAACGCCAGGCGGAGCGAGGCATCCCGGCGTGCTGCGACCAGGTTGCCGAACCCGGCATAACCGTCGACCTGCAGGGTGCCTCTGAATGCCGCCAGGTGCGTTGCCGGATGCTCGCCCCTGCGGTCCTCGGAGTAGACATAGGCTGCTGCCGGATGGGTCGGGCCTGACCATGGCCGGTCATCGACGGCATAGCACCAGAGGCGTCCCGTTTTGGTCCTTCCCTTGCCGGGTTCGAGCACCGGCAGCGTCGTCTCTTGTCCGACGACAGCACCGTGCCGAGCACCAACTCATACAGCGGCGTCAGCCACCAGCACGCTCGCCCCACCCAGGCACTCAGCGTCGAACGATCCAGTGTGATGCCCTGGCGCTTGAGCATCTGTGCCTGGCGGTAGAGCGGCAAGCGAGTCGCGCGGGGGAATTTCACCCCCGCGCGCTCCCAGGTAGGGTCGAGGACTGGCGCGCCGGCCTTGGCCGTCCCGACCATGCCACGTCTCCAGCCCCCTCCACGTCGCACGCAACGTGCGGGTTTCCCGCATTGCGCGCCCCCATTCGCTTCATGCCGAGGCTTATGGGACCTATCCTGCTAGGGCGACTTTCGGCCTGTCGCGTCGCACCCGATAGGCATTGAACAGCCCCAGAGTGTCGTACAGCCACCGCCTACTCCATCGTTCCCAGCCGAAGCCCCTGCGCTTCTGAGCATGCGCCAGCTGGCGCCTGACCTTCTTCTCCACCCAGTCTTTGACGAAGCTGAAGCACTCACTGGAGTGCCCAACCGCGAAGTAGTTCACCCATCCTCGGAGCATCGGATTGATCAGGTTTATCACCCGTCCGATTGGTTGCGACCGGTGTCGGCGAAACACTTCCTTGAGCTCCCGCATCAGTGCCGTCCGCTTTTTCAGCTTGGGCGTGTAATGCGGCCGCATCGCTCCGCGTAGACTGCGGAGATAGCGGAAGTCAAAGCCTAGAAACCCGAAGCTCTCGCCTCGTTCCAGGTCGACTGTCCGGCTCTTTTCATCATTGACTTCAACCTGCAGCTTGCCGAACTCCTCCCGAAGTCGTTTGTCCACTGCCCCAGTCAGCCAGTCATGTCGCTTGTAGGCGTCAATCAAGATCACCAGATCGTCTGCGAACCTCGCATATTCGATGTAGGTGTACTTGCCATTTCGCGTGACCTCCCGCGCTCGTTCCAGCATCCGGTCCACCTCATTGAGGTAGAGGTTGCTGAGCAAGGGCGAGATGACGCCGCCTTGTGGAACGCCCTTCTTGCCAGAAGCTTTCAGCATAACCTTCAGAAGATGCATGACCTCCGCGTCATCAACCCGCTGAGCCACTTTCGCCAACAACCGGTCGTGCCGGACATTGTCAAAATAGGCGCGCAGGTCAAAGTCGAGGACGCGCGTCTTCCGCTGGACTATTGCCCCAGCGACTCGCTCGATCGCGTCATGTGCTGTCCGCTTGGGCCGATATCCAAACGATCCCGGCTGGAAATCCGCCTCGAAGACAGGCTCGAGTATGAGCTTGAGCGCACCTTGAACCACTCTGTCGCGGATCGCCGGAATCGAAAGCACGCGGACTTTGCCCCCGTCCTTCGGTATCTCCTGCCTTCGCGCTGGGAGTGGCTGGTAGGTGTGCCCAGTCAGCTCGTCCCGCAGCTGCCCGAGCAGAGCCTCCGCGCCTTGTGACTCAATGGCCTCGAAAGTGACCCCGTCTACTCCCGGAGCACCATCGTTCTGTTTGGCCATCTCATACGCGACGCGCAGGGTCTCCATCTTGCAGACGTGGACGTATAGACCCCAGAAACGCCAGGACGGTTCAGCCTTCGCCTTGACGTATATCCTCCGTCTCAGGTCCTGCAAATCAATGGACGCCTTTGTCATCTCGTCCTTGCCTTCCCTATGTTGGAGGCATCGCAAATGGCAGGGCCCCTTCGCTCCACGGACATTGCTCCGCTTCATCGCTACTACGGGCCCAGCCGCCACCCTCTCGTCTTCGGCCGACTTCCCGGTTTCGCCGGTTATACGGCCTACCCTGCTCCAGCGATTTCTCGCTGGGACGAGGAGGGCTGCTCCAGTTGCTCAGCATGTCCTTGTCACCGTGCTGTCGCTTCCACCCCGCCGAGGTGAACAGCCGCATCGGTCAGATTTCGGCTGTTCATGTTGCCTTCGCCCTACGGTTGCAGGCTCGGCCCTCGGGGACTTTCACTTTCGAGGCCACAACACGTTCACTTTTGTTACGGCCCGGTGACTCGTGGCCTCCCCTAGGGAGACCTCGTCGATAGGCTTCAGAGTTTCAGTTTCCATCACCTCTGCTATCCAAACTACGGGGCTCTGACTCTTACCCCGGCAGGTTTATCTCCTGCTGAACATGCCAGCCTTCGCTGGACACACAACCGTACGTGAACCTCTCGATTCATACGGCTCCCGGTGCTCGGCCTCCGCCATGGAGAAGCGTCCAGTGAGCAAATAGATCCGGCGATGTTCGGATCACCCGTGCCAGCCAGTTCCGCGCCCTTCTCGGTGCGAGCCAGGTCGTCCAGCTCCTTGTCGCTCCGGGTCTGCAAGGACCAGCCCCGGATCGCCTGACGGATTGCCTTCAGGGCCTTTGGGCTGGCTGCCGGGAGGAAGGACACCCCGAACAGACCGCCCCTCCACTTCGCCAACCGCGGCCGAAAGGTGTCGCCGAGGAAGTCGAACTGGATGATCGCATGATCCCCTTTGCGGTTGGTGTCCTTGCAGTAGACCACCTTGGTCTTCTCCGGGTGGAGCACCAGTCCACACTCAGCGAACCGCTGATCGAGAACCCGACGCAGTTTCAGGGCTTCGCGTTCGCTGCGGCAATGACAGATGATGTCATCGGCATACCGCTCAAACGGAACGCCGGAGAAGCCTCTGTCAAGCCACACGTCGAACACGTAGTGCAGGAATAGGTTTGCAAGCAGTGGGCTGATCACCCCTCCTTGCGGTGTTCCCACATCCCGCTGCACAAGTATGCCGTCCTCCGTCATCATCGGTGCCTTCAGCCAGCGCTCGATGTAGAGCAGCACCCACGGGCAAGCAGTGTGCTTGCGCACAGCCCGCAGCAGCAACACATGATCGATGCTGTCGAAGAAGCCTTTGATGTCGATATCAACGACCCAATCGTAGTGCCAGCACCGCTGGCGTGCCGTTCGGATCGCATCGATAGCGGAACGCCCAGGCCGATATCCATAGGAGTCTTCGTGGAAGATCGGCTCCACAGATGGCTCCAGATATCGGCGAACAACCTCCTGAGCAACGCGATCGGCAACCGTAGGAATGCCCAACGGTCGCGTCCCGCCGGTCGCCTTAGGGATGTCCACGCGACGCACGGGTGGCGGCATGTAGCTGCCCGACGACAGTCGATTCCAGAGCTTGTAGAGGTTGTCACCGAGGCGAGCCTCAAAGTCTTCGATCGACTGCCCGTCCACTCCAGCCGCTCCTTGGTTGGCCTTCACATGTTTGAAGGCTTCCCAGACCTCCCGCTTTGGGATGTCGAACGGCTTTGCCTTGATCACACGGCTCCTCCCGTCACCGGTTGGCCGCACACAAAGCTGAACACCACAGCCCCTTCGGTCCAGCGTCATTACGACGCCTTCAACCCTACTACGGGCTGTTCTGCCCCTGTGTCCCGCATCGGTACTCAAGTCTCGCAGGGGCTGCCCACTCGACCCTTTCCCTTGGCATCGGGACGACAGGTTCTCCCGTTCCATGCAAGAGCCTGGTTCAGGTTCACGCCGCCTTTCAGCCGGATGCCGTCTGGGCCGGGCTTCAGGACTCCGCCCAGACTCGTCCCGGAGTGACTCACGCCCCCGGTTTTGACATCGCCGATTCTGTTTCGACCTCTCATCAGCGGTTCGCTTTCGCTCGTCTCTCTGAACTACACCTGACGGGATCATGTCCCGCCTTTTCCGCGACGCTCACCACCATCGCTCTTTACGACAGCAGCTCGCAGTGGTTTGGCACCAACTCCTGATCGTCGGAGCCGAGGGGCCCACCCTCATCTCTCACATAGCTCCACACCTCCATCGCTGTCGGTGTGTTCGGGACACACGCGAGTCACAGAATTTGCTGACCACCACATGCGCGACCAGCGCTTCCGTGGCCATGCCGCCGTCGATCGGCCGTTCCGGCGCCGGTGCCTGCACCACGGTGCCCTCGCAGGCGCGGCATCCATAGCGCGGCCGGCACACCACCTTCACGCGCAGCTGGGCAGGAACCAGATCGAGCATCTCGCTGCGGTCGTCGCCGATCACATGCAGCGGCAGCACTCTGCTCCGCGTCCTCCAGGACAAGTTGCAGTTGATCAAGGTCGAGCTTCTCT
>CAWFUF010000014.1:0-29411 GCA_963818775.1 uncultured Alphaproteobacteria bacterium
AGCACGGTCTTCCCGGCGACTACGCTGCAGACCCCGGATGAAGTCCGGGGCAGGCTCTGCATTGTGCACCTGATCCGCAACAGCCTTGACTACGCTACCTGGAAAGACCGCAAGGCGCTGGCTGCGGCGCTGCGACCGATCTATGCCGCACCGAGTGCGGAGGCAGCCCTTGCGGCGCTTGATGCGTTCGAAGACGGCGAATGGGGGCAGAAATTCCCGACCGTGGTGGCGGCCTGGCGGCGAGCCTGGGACCGGGTGATCCCGTTCTTTGCGTTTCCCGCCGAGATCAGGCGGGTGATCTATACGACCAACGCGATCGAGAGCGTCAACGCCCGGCTGCGCAAGATTATCAAGACGCGCGGCCACTTTTTCCCAGTGACGATGCGGCAAGCAAACTGATCTGGCTGGCGTTACGCAATATCACCGCCGATTGGGGAAAAGCGGCGCACCACTGGAAGGAGGCGATGAACCAGTTCGCGATACTGTACGCGGAACGCTTCACGCGGGATGCCTGACGGATGGCTTCAGGCAACCGTAACAAGGCTGCGCCCTGCTTTGCCGCAGCATGGCGTCGTGCTCAGCCCGGTCAAATTGTGGGTCCTCGCCATGCTCGCCCCCGAGCGTGGCTGCGCGTGGCTCCGGTCCCGCCGCTATGCGGCGAATTTGACCGGACTTGCGCCCGACCGCCCAGAAAATGCCAGATCAGGACGAAGGAACAGTCGCCTTGAACAAACAAACGAACATCTGTCTGAAGGCATCAGCGCTTGCAGACCGCAGTGTCTGCTTACAGTAATACACTGACACGCCCAGCGAGGGCGAAACCATCAACGCCTCGCACACAGAAATCCTGACAGTTCCGTCGCACGTCGTACTGTTTGCGATCTTGGCAATCGTCGCCGGCGCCAGACGATCCACAGCTTCATCGATGTCCACATCGCCCCGTTGCGCGAAGCGTTCGGCGTGACGTGGCGGAAAGCTCCGGCTTACACGACGATCCGTTACCGGCGCGCTATCAGCACGGCTGCATCTGGTTGACGCAGCAACGAGGCGGAACGGTAAACTGTCGTATCGGTGATTACGTGGCGGCGATGGTGGCTGGCGAACGCCAGTTCCACGGCAGCAGTGCGTTCAGATCGCGGCTTTTGGTGCGCCCGGAGACGATCCGCTGCAGAACATCGGTGGCCAGCGGCTCAAGGTCGTTGAGCTTGCAGCTCTGGATCAAGGTATTGGCAATCGCCCACCGACGGGCTCCGGCGTCACTGCCCGCGAATAATGAGTGCTTTCGCGTAATGGTCACCGGCCTGATGGCCCGCTCGACGACATTCGTGTCCATCTCCAGGCGACCGTCATCGAGATAAAGGATCAGCCCATCCCAATGTCGCAACACATAGCGCATGGCTTTCGCCAGATCAGTCCAGCCCGGCACGCGCGGCACGTGTTCCTGTAGCCAGACGTGCAGGTCCGCGACCAGCGGTCGACTTCGCAGCTGACGAACGGCTTTGCGCACATCAGGCGGTTGGCCGCGGATCCCGGCCTCGATCTCGTAGAGTTTGGCGATGCGTGCCAGCACCTCGGCGGCGAGCGGTGACTGGTTGGACGTGTAGAACTCGTAGAACGGCCGCCTCGCATGCGCCCAACAGAACGCCAGGCGGAGCGAGGCATCCCGGCGTGCTGCGACCAGGTTGCCGAACCCGGCATAACCGTCGACCTGCAGGGTGCCTCTGAATGCCGCCAGGTGCGTTGCCGGATGCTCGCCCCTGCGGTCCTCGGAGTAGACATAGGCTGCTGCTGGATGGGTCGGGCCGGCCCAAGGCCGGTCATCGACGGCATAGCACCAGAGGCGTCCCGTTTTGGTCCTTCCCTTGCCGGGTTCGAGCACCGGCAGCGTCGTCTCTTGTCCGACGACAGCACCGTGCCGAGCACCAACTCATACAGCGGCGTCAGCCACCAGCACGCTCGCCCCACCCAGGCACTCAGCGTCGAACGATCCAGTGTGATGCCCTGGCGCTTGAGCATCTGTGCCTGGCGGTAGAGCGGCAAGCGAGTTGCGCGGGGGAATTTCACCCCCGCGCGCTCCCAGGTAGGGTCGAGGACTGGCGCGCCGGCCTTGGCCGTCCCGACCATGCCACGTCTCCAGCCCCCTCCACGTCGCACGCAACGTGCGGGTTTCCCGCATTGCGCGCCCCCATTCGCTTCATGCCGAGGCTTATGGGACCTATCCTGCTAGGGCGACTTTCGGCCTGTCGCGTCGCACCCGATAGGCATTGAACAGCCCCAGAGTGTCGTACAGCCACCGCCTACTCCATCGTTCCCAGCCGAAGCCCCTGCGCTTCTGAGCATGCGCCAGCTGGCGCCTGACCTTCTTCTCCACCCAGTCTTTGACGAAGCTGAAGCACTCACTGGAGTGCCCAACCGCGAAGTAGTTCACCCATCCTCGGAGCATCGGATTGATCAGGTTTATCACCCGTCCGATTGGTTGCGACCGGTGTCGGCGAAACACTTCCTTGAGCTCCCGCATCAGTGCCGTCCGCTTTTTCAGCTTGGGCGTGTAATGCGGCCGCATCGCTCCGCGTAGACTGCGGAGATAGCGGAAGTCAAAGCCTAGAAACCCGAAGCTCTCGCCTCGTTCCAGGTCGACTGTCCGGCTCTTTTCATCATTGACTTCAACCTGCAGCTTGCCGAACTCCTCCCGAAGTCGTTTGTCCACTGCCCCAGTCAGCCAGTCATGTCGCTTGTAGGCGTCAATCAAGATCACCAGATCGTCTGCGAACCTCGCATATTCGATGTAGGTGTACTTGCCATTTCGCGTGACCTCCCGCGCTCGTTCCAGCATCCGGTCCACCTCATTGAGGTAGAGGTTGCTGAGCAAGGGCGAGATGACGCCGCCTTGTGGAACGCCCTTCTTGCCAGAAGCTTTCAGCATAACCTTCAGAAGATGCATGACCTCCGCGTCATCAACCCGCTGAGCCACTTTCGCCAACAACCGGTCGTGCCGGACATTGTCAAAATAGGCGCGCAGGTCAAAGTCGAGGACGCGCGTCTTCCGCTGGACTATTGCCCCAGCGACTCGCTCGATCGCGTCATGTGCTGTCCGCTTGGGCCGATATCCAAACGATCCCGGCTGGAAATCCGCCTCGAAGACAGGCTCGAGTATGAGCTTGAGCGCACCTTGAACCACTCTGTCGCGGATCGCCGGAATCGAAAGCACGCGGACTTTGCCCCCGTCCTTCGGTATCTCCTGCCTTCGCGCTGGGAGTGGCTGGTAGGTGTGCCCAGTCAGCTCGTCCCGCAGCTGCCCGAGCAGAGCCTCCGCGCCTTGTGACTCAATGGCCTCGAAAGTGACCCCGTCTACTCCCGGAGCACCATCGTTCTGTTTGGCCATCTCATACGCGACGCGCAGGGTCTCCATCTTGCAGACGTGGACGTATAGACCCCAGAAACGCCAGGACGGTTCAGCCTTCGCCTTGACGTATATCCTCCGTCTCAGGTCCTGCAAATCAATGGACGCCTTTGTCATCTCGTCCTTGCCTTCCCTATGTTGGAGGCATCGCAAATGGCAGGGCCCCTTCGCTCCACGGACATTGCTCCGCTTCATCGCTACTACGGGCCCAGCCGCCACCCTCTCGTCTTCGGCCGACTTCCCGGTTTCGCCGGTTATACGGCCTACCCTGCTCCAGCGATTTCTCGCTGGGACGAGGAGGGCTGCTCCAGTTGCTCAGCATGTCCTTGTCACCGTGCTGTCGCTTCCACCCCGCCGAGGTGAACAGCCGCATCGGTCAGATTTCGGCTGTTCATGTTGCCTTCGCCCTACGGTTGCAGGCTCGGCCCTCGGGGACTTTCACTTTCGAGGCCACAACACGTTCACTTTTGTTACGGCCCGGTGACTCGTGGCCTCCCCTAGGGAGACCTCGTCGATAGGCTTCAGAGTTTCAGTTTCCATCACCTCTGCTATCCAAACTACGGGGCTCTGACTCTTACCCCGGCAGGTTTATCTCCTGCTGAACATGCCAGCCTTCGCTGGACACACAACCGTACGTGAACCTCTCGATTCATACGGCTCCCGGTGCTCGGCCTCCGCCATGGAGAAGCGTCCAGTGAGCAAATAGATCCGGCGATGTTCGGATCACCCGTGCCAGCCAGTTCCGCGCCCTTCTCGGTGCGAGCCAGGTCGTCCAGCTCCTTGTCGCTCCGGGTCTGCAAGGACCAGCCCCGGATCGCCTGACGGATTGCCTTCAGGGCCTTTGGGCTGGCTGCCGGGAGGAAGGACACCCCGAACAGACCGCCCCTCCACTTCGCCAACCGCGGCCGAAAGGTGTCGCCGAGGAAGTCGAACTGGATGATCGCATGATCCCCTTTGCGGTTGGTGTCCTTGCAGTAGACCACCTTGGTCTTCTCCGGGTGGAGCACCAGTCCACACTCAGCGAACCGCTGATCGAGAACCCGACGCAGTTTCAGGGCTTCGCGTTCGCTGCGGCAATGACAGATGATGTCATCGGCATACCGCTCAAACGGAACGCCGGAGAAGCCTCTGTCAAGCCACACGTCGAACACGTAGTGCAGGAATAGGTTTGCAAGCAGTGGGCTGATCACCCCTCCTTGCGGTGTTCCCACATCCCGCTGCACAAGTATGCCGTCCTCCGTCATCATCGGTGCCTTCAGCCAGCGCTCGATGTAGAGCAGCACCCACGGGCAAGCAGTGTGCTTGCGCACAGCCCGCAGCAGCAACACATGATCGATGCTGTCGAAGAAGCCTTTGATGTCGATATCAACGACCCAATCGTAGTGCCAGCACCGCTGGCGTGCCGTTCGGATCGCATCGATAGCGGAACGCCCAGGCCGATATCCATAGGAGTCTTCGTGGAAGATCGGCTCCACAGATGGCTCCAGATATCGGCGAACAACCTCCTGAGCAACGCGATCGGCAACCGTAGGAATGCCCAACGGTCGCGTCCCGCCGGTCGCCTTAGGGATGTCCACGCGACGCACGGGTGGCGGCATGTAGCTGCCCGACGACAGTCGATTCCAGAGCTTGTAGAGGTTGTCACCGAGGCGAGCCTCAAAGTCTTCGATCGACTGCCCGTCCACTCCAGCCGCTCCTTGGTTGGCCTTCACATGTTTGAAGGCTTCCCAGACCTCCCGCTTTGGGATGTCGAACGGCTTTGCCTTGATCACACGGCTCCTCCCGTCACCGGTTGGCCGCACACAAGGCTGAACACCACAGCCCCTTCGGTCCAGCGTCATTACGACGCCTTCAACCCTACTACGGGCTGTTCTGCCCCTGTGTCCCGCATCGGTACTCGAAGTCTCGCAGGGGCTGCCCACTCGACCCTTTCCCTTGGCATCGGGACGACAGGTTCTCCCGTTCCATGCAAGAGCCTGGTTCAGGTTCACGCCGCCTTTCAGCCGGATGCCGTCTGGGCCGGGCTTCAGGACTCCGCCCAGACTCGTCCCGGAGTGACTCACGCCCCCGGTTTTGACATCGCCGATTCTGTTTCGACCTCTCATCAGCGGTTCGCTTTCGCTCGTCTCTCTGAACTACACCTGACGGGATCATGTCCCGCCTTTTCCGCGACGCTCACCACCATCGCTCTTTACGACAGCAGCTCGCAGTGGTTTGGCACCAACTCCTGATCGTCGGAGCCGAGGGGCCCACCCTCATCTCTCACATAGCTCCACACCTCCATCGCTGTCGGTGTGTTCGGGACACACGCGAGTCACAGAATTTGCTGACCACCACATGCGCGACCAGCGCTTCCGTGGCCATGCCGCCGTCGATCGGCCGTTCCGGCGCCGGTGCCTGCACCACGGTGCCCTCGCAGGCGCGGCATCCATAGCGCGGCCGGCACACCACCTTCACGCGCAGCTGGGCAGGAACCAGATCGAGCATCTCGCTGCGGTCGTCGCCGATCACATGCAGCGGCAGCACTCTGCTCCGCGTCCTCCAGGACAAGTTGCAGTTGATCAAGGTCGAGCTTCTCTGAACGTAAGCGTCTACCGACGACCGCGGCATTGATGGTTCGTGGCGATCCCTGAGCTGGACTATTGTGTCCAAAGCCAGGGGAGCAGGGCGTCGATCTTGTGGATGGGATGATCTGCGATGCGTCCGAGAACGTCGGACAGATAGGCCTGCGGATTGATGCTGCTCATCTTCGCCGTTTCGACGATGGTGTAGACACAAGCGGCGCGTTGTCCGCCGGCATCGGAGCCACAGAAGAGGTAATTTTTGCGGCCGAGAACTGGCGCTCGCATGCCGCGCTCGGCGGCGTTGTTGCTCATTTCCAGCCGGCCGTCTGCCAGGTAGCGCAGCAGCGCGTTCCATCGTGTGAGGGCGTAGCGGATAGCTCCGGCGAGCGCGCTCTTGCCGCTGATCCGTTTCAGGGAGCCCTGGAGGAATTGCTTCAACTCGTCCAATCGCGGCCGGGCGTATTGGACGCGCGCGGCCAGGCGTCGATCAGGCGCCTGTCCGCGAACGCTGGTCTCGATGACAAACAGGGCGGCGATGCGCTCCATTGCTTCGCGCGCGATCGGCGAGGCCGAGGCGTGGTGGATGTCGTAGAATTTCCGGCGTACGTGACTCCAGCACGCCACCTCGATCAGCGGCGGCGCGCCGTCCGGCGTGGTGGGCCGATAGAGACTGTCGAAGCCGGCATAGCCATCGGCATGAAGGAAGCCGCGGCAGCGGCCGAGCAGCGCCTGGGCGTGGATGCCCTTGCGGTCCGGCGAGTAGCGATAGTAGGCGGCCGGCGGAATGTCCGATCCGAACGGACGTTCGTCCCGCACGACCACCCACAGCCGGCCGGTCCTGGTTTTCCCCGTGCCGGGCGCCAGCACCGGGAGGGTGGTGTCGTCGGCATGCAGCACCTGCCCGGCGCGGACGTGGCGGCCGATGGCCTCGGCCAAGGGATCCAGCAGGAATACTGACCGCCCCACCCAGTCGGCCAAGGTCGAGCGGTCGAGTTCGACGCCTTCGCGGGCATAGATGCCGGCCTGGCGGTGCAGCGGTGTATGGTCGCAGAACTTCGCCACCAGAACCTGCGCGAGCAGGCCGGGGCCGGGCCGGCCGCGTTCGATCGGCAGACTGGGCATCGGCGGCTGCACGATCGTCTCGCAAGCGCGACAGCTCAGCTTCGGGCGGATGTGGCGGATCACCTTGAAGCTGGAGGGCACGTATTCCAGCACCTCGCGCTCGTCCTGGCCGATGCGGCTGAACACCGTGCCGCCGCAGCCCGGGCAGGTGCAGGCTGCCTCATGGGTGATGGTCTCGCGCGGCAAGTGTGGCGGCAGCGGCTTGCGGACCGGATGTTGGCGTTCCCGCCGCTTGACGGGTTGCCCGGCGTCAGCATCGCCGGCAGTGTCGCGCGCCTCGACGGCACCGGCGTCCGCTTCGAGTTCGCCGATCAGCAACTCAAGCTGCTCGATCGCGTGGTCGAGCTTCTCGGAGGAGCGGCCGAAGCGCGCGCGGCGTAACACCGCCAGCTGCATCTTCAGCTTCTCGATATGTAGCGTCTTGGCATGGATCTCGGCCGCATTGGCGGCGATCTCGATATCCTTGCGGGCCAGCTCTGCCTGCAAATCAACCGCGAGGTCGCGCAGCTCGGTGGGGTCGTCCGGCAGCGGCAGGGTCGCTAACGACATGGACGCGAGATACAGAATCGCGGGCTGGCGTACAAGGCCTGACGCACAGAATATTGCTCAGGCCGGCATTTTTCTCAGCCAACCGCCATGGGTCTTCGTGGCACGTCCGCGGCAACTGTCCGCCGCCAATCCATTGCCTCGATGAGCAGTGTGAGCTGCGCCGGCGTCAGAACCATCTTGCCGTCCACGATCGGCGGCCAGACAAACTTGCCGCTCTCGAGGCGCTTGGCGAACAGGCATAATCCAGTGCCGTCATAATACAGCACCTTCAGATAGTCGGCCCGCTTGCCACGAAAGAGAAACAAATGGCCCGAGAACGGATCGCCATCAAGCACCTGCGCGACACGTGCCGCCAAACCATCAAATCCCAGGCGCATGCTGACAGGATGACAGGCCAGATACACCTTCGTACCCGGCACCATCGGAATCACGACAGGCTCCGCAACACGCAAAGGACACGCCGCAGCGTCCGCTCATTGACGAACGCATCCACCCGAAGACGCGTCCCACATGGCAGGTCGATCTCGACCATCCCCGGGCGTTCGTCCATCGCCGGGCGCGCATCCGCACCGCGATCCTGCGGCGCCTGCCCCACCAGCAGAGCGGACGAATTGAGCCGCCGAACTGTACCTTCGTCCTTGGGCTCCACAATCGCGCCGATCGAAAGAAACCCATCCGCCGCACCAGCGGGCGGTGCATCGGGCTGTGTCTGTTGTGCAGACGAAGATGCCTCTGAAGTCTCAGCCGTAGGCCGCGTTCCAATCACTTTCCGCCAATTGAACACCTGATTCGAATTCAACCCGTGACGGCGCGCAACATCGGCAACCGACATGCCGGGACCAAACGCTTCCTCGACAATCCGCCGCTTCTCCTCAAGCGGCCACGAACGGCGCGAGACCTTCACCCTGTCGCTCGTCTCCGGCAATGCACTCAACGGAACGTCCTATCCTGTGCAACCTGGCTAAGTGTCCACTACTCCTTGATGGACACTTGCCGATCCTCACTATGACAATGAAGGCTCCCATATCTTGTGAGCACGACGGTAGGCGGCCATCAGTCCACGCTCACGTTCATCTTGCCGCCTGGCTATTTTGGAACGAGATTGGACAGATTGAGATGGACCCAGACGAGCGCATCGGCGGCGTCATTCGTCTCCTATTCGACAAGTTCAAGGAGCTCGGAAGCGCCCGAGTGGCGACCGGCGGCATACCACACGGTGCTGATGATTCTGAGACATCCCGTCTACGCCGGCGACTATGTGTTCGGCCGAACGACGCGCGCACGCATGTCGTCGACGGCCGCGCGCGCAGGACCACCAGCCATTCCAAGCCGATGACCGCGTGGAACGTGCTGTTGCGTGACCACCATCCCGGCTACATCACCTGGGAGCAGTTCGAAGAGAACCAGAGGCTGATCTCGGAGAATGCCCACATGCAGCGGCGGACCGAGCGGAAGTCGGCTCGCGGTGGTCGAGCCCTCCTTACGGGGCTGGTGCGCTGCGGCCGTTGCGGGCGGACGATGTGGGTGTTCTATGGTTCTCAATCGAGCCACGCACACCGCTACTTCTGCCGCGGCGATGACAGTCATGTCGGCGGCTGGCTATGCATCGGCGTTGGGGTGGATCGTGCGGTCGCTGCTCAGATCGTTGAGGCTGTATCTGAGCATGCGGTGGAGGCCGCCTTGCAGGCCGCCGATCAATCCCAGAGGGTCGACGCCGATATCAGGCAGGCGCTGTGCCGGGAACTCGAGGAAGCGCGCTACGAAGCCACGCTGTCGGCGCGCCGCTATGAGGTCGTTGATCCAACAAAGCGGCTGGTGGCACGCGAGCTCGAGAGTTCGATGGAACACCGCGCTTGAACGCGTGGCTCACCTCGAAGATCGTATCGCCCGGCACGACGCTGCAGCCGCACTTCGTCCCAAGATCGATCGCGCTTGCGCGGATCGCGCTCGCCCGCGACTTACCGACGACATGGAACGCTCGCGGAACAGACGCCCGCAAATGGACTGAGACGGTTTCTAGCTTGACGGCCTGGCGAAGATTGATGGCACGGCATTGAATAGGCCTCGCCGATACAGGTCGCCTCATGCCTTCTCCACGAACCGGTCGAGCACGCGCTTGTCGCCTGCCTTGTCAAAGGCCACGTCCAGCCTGCCTTCCTCTGCCGCCTTGACGGTGCCGTACCCGAACTTCTCATGAAACACACGAGTGCCGATCGGAATTGCATCGACCCGCGCAAGACGCGCCGGTTGGCCCCATGCCGCAATCGCACGGGTGCGTCGGGCCACAAGCGGAAATTGGTCAGAGAATGTGGCCGGCGCGAGCGTCCTCGTATCGCGTGCCATCGCCGCCGACCCGGTCCGGTCGATATCGTCCGGCAATTCGTCGATGAAGCGACTGGGGATGCTGGTCTGCCAGTTGGCGTAGATCCGCCGGTTCGCTGCGTGGCTCACGATTGCCCGCTGCCGCGCGCGGGTCAGGCCGACATATGCCAGCCGCCGCTCTTCCTCCAGGGACTTCACGCCTCCTTCATCCAACGCTCGTTGATTGGGAAACAGGCCCTCCTCCCAACCAGGCAGGAACACCGTGTCGAACTCCAGCCCTTTCGCGGCGTGCAGTGTCATGAGGCTGACGCGGTCGCCCTCAGCCATTTCATCATTCTCCATGACCAGCGACACGTGCTCGAGAAAACCGGACAGCGTCTCGAAGTCGGCCAGTGCGCGAACCAGCTCCTTCAGGTTTTCCAGCCGGCCCGGCGCCTCCGGCGACTTATCCCGCTGCCACATATCGGTATAGCCGCTTTCATCGAGCAGTGTGGCGACCGTCAGGACATGTCCATCCGTCTCGAGCTGGGCGTGCCAGCGCGCGAACCCCCGCAGCAGGGCGTCCAATTGCTCCCTGGTCCGGCCCTTCAGAGAAGCGTTCGCGACCAACTTCGCTGCGGCTTCCATCAGCGGGATGCCATCCGCTCTCGTTGTCTCATGCATGGCGCGCAGTGCCGCATCGCCCACGCCGCGCCGCGGCACGTTGACGATGCGCTCGAACGCCAAGTCGTCGGCAGACTGCACAACCAGCCGCATGTACGCGATAGCGTCCCGGATCTCCTGACGCTCATAGAACCGCAAGCCGCCTATCACGCGATACGGGATGCCCAAATTGATCAACCGTTCCTCAAATGCTCGGGTCTGGAAGCCGGCGCGAACCAGGATGGCAATCTCCCTTAGCGGTTCACCGTCGCGGCAAAGCCGCTCGACGCGGTTCCCGACCATGTGCGCCTCCTCGTCGGAGTCCCACAGCGCAACGACGGTCACGCATTCGCCCGACGCGTCTTGCCGCCCGGGGCGGAGGGTCTTGCCAAGCCTTCCGTCATTGTGGGCGATCAGTCCCGACGCTGCAGCCAAGATCGGCGCGGTGGACCGGTAATTTTCCTCCAGCCGAATGATCTTCGCGCCGGGAAAATCATGCTCAAAGCGCAGGATGTTCTCCACCTCCGCGCCGCGCCACGAATAGATCGATTGATCGTCGTCGCCGACACAGCAGATGTTCTTCTGCGCCTGCGCTAGCAATCGCAGCCAGTGGTACTGCACCAGGTTGGTGTCCTGGTATTCGTCGACCAGGATGTAACGGAACATCCGATGATACTGCGTGAGGACGTCCGGCTGTTCGCGCATCAACTCGGTCATGTACAGCAGAAGGTCTCCGAAATCAGCGGCGTTCAGCGATCGCAGCCGGGCCTGAAAGGCCCCGTACAACTCGCGAGCACGGCCAGCGGCAAAGTCGGTGTCTTCGGCTGGCGTCACGCGAGACGGTGTCAGGCCACGATCCTTCCAACGTTGGATCACCGCCATCATCGTTGGGGGCACCCAGCGCTTGGTATCGACCCGCTCGGACTCCATCACCTGCTTCAGCAGTCGGAGCTGGTCGTCCGGATCGAGGATGGTGAAATTCGACTTCAGCCCAACCATTTCCGTATGACGGCGCAGCATACGGGCGGAGAGGGCATGGAAGGTGCCGAGCCACAGTCCCTGAGCTGGCCGGTTGATGATGGTGCTGACGCGTTCGCGCATCTCCCGGGCGGCCTTATTGGTGAATGTCACCGCCAGGACCTGGGTCGGGTAGGCACGGCCGGTCAACAGGATATGAGCAAAGCGTGTGGTCAGCACGCGGGTCTTGCCGGTCCCCGCGCCGGCGAGGACGAGAAGCGGACCATCCACCGTCTCGACAGCTTCCCGCTGTTCGGCATTTAGATGCGCAAGATAGTCGGTCATGGTCGAGTATAGGGCGCGAGACCGCTTCGGACCAAGCAGCCGGCGTGCAGCCTATTCCGCAGCGAGTGGCCTGACCCCCAGGATATGCGCGATCGCGTAAGTGAGCTCCGGCCGATTGAGCGTGTAGAAGTGGAACTCGTCCACCCCATTGGCCTGGAGCAGCCGCACCTGTTCGGCGGCCACGATGGCGCCGACCATGCGCCGGGTTTCCGGGTCGTCATCCAGTCCCTCGAACATATGGCGCAGCCAGTCCGGGATACTTGCCCCCGACAGCGCCGACATCCGCCGCAGCCCGGCCAGATTGGTCACCGGCATGATGCCAGGCACCACTGGCGCGGTGATGCCAGCGGCCAAGCATAGATCCAGGTAGCGCAGGTAAACTGCCGTGTCGAAGAAGAAGTTGGTGATCGCCCGACTGGCGCCGACGTCGAGCTTGCGCTTCAGATTGTCGAGGTCGTTCATTCGCGAAGTCGCCTGGGGATGGACCTCGGGATAGGCCGCCACAGAGATTTCGAACGGGGCAATGCGCTTCAGGCCCGCGACGAGATCGACGGCATACGGATAGCCGTTCGGATGAGGCTGGTAGGTCTCTCCCGGTGGGGCGTCACCCCGCAGTGCCACAATGTGGCGTACGCCTGCTTCCCAGTACTGTCGTGCCACCTCGTCTACACCCTCCCGCGTCGCATCCACGCAGGTCAGGTGCGCCGCCGGCACCAAGCAGGTCTCTCGCACGATGCGGGTCACCGTGGCGTGGGTACGTTGGCGTGTGCCGCCGCCGGCCCCGTAGGTGACCGACACGAACCTCGGAGCCAGTGGCTCCAGCCGCCTGATGCACAGCCAAAGCTGCTGCTCCAGGGCCTCGGTCTTCGGCGGAAAGAACTCGAACGACAACAGCGGCGGAGGGTGAGTAGCACCCCTTGCCGGAAGGGCGTTGAAACGCGTACCGGTAAGCCAGCGTTCCAATGTCGGGCGGGGCGCGCGCTCGGCTCCGGGCCCGTCAGGGAGATCATTCATGGCTCTTTTTCCCAGGTTCTCAGCCCGGCGCAAGGGGCGACTGTGTGGGGCACGCCCAGATTGCACTGGGGCCGCCCCCCGCCTACCCTCAGGCAAGCTGTTCGTAACCACCCGCTGCTAATAGCGGGCGGAGGGCTTGGCTGCCCTTTGCCCCTGAACCCGCTCGAGGAATCCAATGCTTGCCGTCATTCGTTGTCACCTCCTGGTGATCACCGCGATACTGATATGCGGCCTGAATGGGTGCGCCACACCTCCCCCCGCCAGCGATCAGGACGCCATAGCGGACTACAACGAAACCAACGATCCTCTTGAGCCCACCAACCGCGCGATCTATGCGTTCAACAATGGACTCGACACAGTGATCATGCGGCCGGCTGCACAGGCCTATCGGTTCTTGATTCCGGCACCCGTGCGCGGCGGCATCCACAATGTGTTGTCCAATCTCGGGACCCCGGTTCAGCTCGGCAACGACATCCTGGAAGGCAAACCTCGCCGAGCCGGCGACACCACGATGCGCTTCGTGATCAACACCACCGCCGGTATGTTGGGCGTCTTCGACGTCGCTCAGGGGTGGGGATACCCCGACCACGACTCCGACTTTGGTTTGACGATGGCCCTGTGGGGGCTTCCGGAGGGCCCGTTCCTGTTCCTGCCCGTGTTCGGTCCGTCCGATCCACGCGATGCCGTAGGACTCGGCGTTAATGCTGCAATGGATCCCTTCACCTGGGTGGGTCAGGGGACAGCAGTGCGGGCACTCGACTGGTCTCGCTTCGCGATGAATGGGCTTGACCAGCGTGAGCGCCATCTCGACGATATCGACAGCATCAAAAAGACGGCGCTGGATCCTTACGCAACGTTCCGCAGCCTTTATCGGCAACACCGGCGGGCGCAGATCACGGATGCTCGCAATGACAAGCGCGCCACGATCCCGGTGTGGTTCCCGCAATCCGGGACACCGGATACAGTGACCTACTCCCCGGCCCTGTCGCCGTCCTATTGACCGAGGCTAAAAACATGCCGAACCGACGTGGCTTCCTAGTCCGGATTGGAGCTTGCTTGGTGCCCGCGATCGGCGGACTGGCTCGCCCTGGGTTCGCTCAAGGTGCAACCGGGGCAGCCAGCGCGTTCGTGAAGAGCATCGGGGACAAGCTCGTTGCCGTCGTCAACGGACCCGAGAGTAGCCGCGAAAAACGGGCGAACTTGACTACGATCATCGATGGCGCCGTTGACGTGGATGGCGTGGCACGATTCTGCCTCGGGAGGTTTTGGCGCAATGCGTCGGCCGAGCAGCAACAGCGCTACACCGAACTGTTCCATCAGGTGCTGGCGAACAATATCACCGCGAAGCTGGGCGAGTATCGCGGCGTCCGCTTTACCATGGGTCGGGCGCAAATGCGCGATGACAATGCGGCGGTGTCCACGGTCGTGGAGCGGCCAAACAATCCACCAACCAATGTCGACTGGATCATCAGCAACCCGACCACCGCTCCAAAGATCATCGATGTCATCGCCGAGGGGACATCGCTGCGCCTGACCCAGCGGCAGGACTACGCGTCCTATCTGAGCCGAAACAACGACAACATCGATGCGCTGATCAACGCGATGCGCCAGCAGGTGGCGCAGGCGGGTTAGCTACTCTTTCGTGCATCGCCCGCGGCGCGACGCCGCCCGACCCAACGATGCGCAACCACCGGTACGCTACCGCAAGATCAGTGCGACCCGACCAATCCCCCATCGACAGGAGCTCCGCCCTCACTCCGATTTCTACCAGTGCGGATAGCTCGCTATAAATGTTCCGTCAGCCCTCGTAGTGGTCAGCTATCAGTCGATCCAACAGTCGAACACCGAATGCTGTGGCCCCTTTCGGAATGCAAGGGGCGTCCTTCGTGCTCCAGGCTACACCAGCAATATCGAGATGTGCCCAGGGCTTATTGTTGACGAAGCGCTTGATGAACTGCGCGGCGCTAATGGATCCTGCGGGACGGCCGCCTATGTTCTTCATATCAGCGATGTCTGACCTTATCAGCCGGTCGTACGCATCATCAAGCGGGAAGCGCCACACCTTCTCGTCCGTCGCCTGACCTGCAGCTGACAGCTTCTGCGCCAGCGCATCGTCATTGCTGAACATACCGGCATACTCGTGCCCAAGTGCCACTATCATGGCGCCAGTCAGCGTCGCTAGATCAACCATGAAGTGTGGATCGAACCTTTGTTGGCAATACCACAGTACGTCCGCTAGCACGAGGCGTCCCTCGGCATCGGTGTTGATCACCTCGATCGTCTGGCCCGAGCAGCTCGTCACCACATCGCCCGGCCGTTGTGCGGTGCCCGAGGGCATGTTCTCCACCAGTCCTACCAAACCGACCGCATCAACTTTTGCCTTGCGTGCAGCGAGTGCCGCCATCAGACCGACCACCGTCCCAGCACCCGCCATATCCCACTTCATATCCTCCATGCCACCGGCAGGCTTGAGGCTGATCCCGCCAGTGTCAAATGTGACGCCCTTTCCGATGAACGCAACAGGCTTGTTCTTGATCTTGCGCCCATTGCCCGAGGCACCGTGCCATTGCATCACCACCATGCGGGGCTCATTTGCGCTGCCTTGCGCAACCGCAAGAAGAGCGCCGAATCCCAGTCGGCCCATATCACGAGGGCCCAGCACCTCCACTCTCACCCCAAGTTCGCTTAGTTTCTTGCAGCGATCGGCCATCTCGACAGGGTTCAATACGTTCGGCGGCTCGCTGACCAGGTCGCGCGATAGAGACACCCCCTTCGCCACTCCCTGCAGCGGCTCCCACCCCGACTTGGCGCGCGCTGGTTCGCTGGTGAGCAGCGTGAGTTTCGCCAGCTTTGGCATATCCTCTGGCATTTCTTTGGTGCGGTACTTGTCGAAGCGGTAGGCGCGCAACGAGGCGCCGAGTGCGACTTCCGCCGCGTAAGTGGGTTGCAATGGGCCCGTCGCGATAGCCGACATAGGCTCGGTCAGCACCGCGGCCACAGCGTGCCCGCCTGCCTCGTTCAGCACATGCGCGGTCAGCTCGGCGGGTTTGCCGAGACCCACGGCCACGACACGCGACAGTCCCGCACCTGGCGCGAGGAGCGTGCATATCTTGCCCTTGCCGCCCTTAAATCCGGCCACGGCGAAGGCCCGCGTGATAGCGCCCCCCGTCGCTTCATCCGCCTGCTGCCAGACGCCAAATGGCATCTCCCCCTCGCCAACCAAAAGCACGAGCGCACCTGACCTCGGCAAGGCTGGCTTAGCGAAGGCAATGTCGAGCATAGTGTGCAACTCCCGGAGTTTCTGGTGCCGACATCGCGGCGGGTGAGAACTCTAGCAGGGGATACTACCATTGCCATGCCTAATGCCTGCCGGTATGTCCGTTGCGGATGACCGAGCTGTTGCGCCCTGATGCGGTCGGCATTGCTCGTGCCGCAGCCCTGCTGCGCAAGGGCCTGCTGGTCGCCTTCGGAACCGAAACGGTCTATGGGCTGGGTGCGGATGCAACCAATGACCGCGCCGTAGCGGCCATCTTTGCCGCGAAGGAACGGCCGCGGTTCAATCCGTTGATTTGTCATTATGCGGATGACGATGCAGCGTTGGCCGACGTGATCGCCAATGATAAGGCGTGGCGCCTCGCCACTGCATTTTGGCCAGGTCCGCTGACGCTCGTACTTGCACGTCGACCCGACTGCGCAATAAGCCTGTTCGCCAGTGGCGGGCTGGATACCCTGGCGGTGCGTGTTCCCGAGCATTGCGTTGCACGTGCGCTGTTGCTGGAGGCCGGCGTGCCGGTCGCCGCACCATCGGCTAATCGCTCAGGGCGCGTGAGCCCGACCACGGCGCAGCACGTGTTGCAGGAGTTGTCGGGGCGCATCGCGGCAGTGCTGGAGAGCGGACTTTGCGCGGTGGGAGTGGAATCGACGGTGCTCGACGTTTCGTCACCGACACCCGTTTTGTTGCGACCGGGCGGTGTGACAGTCGAAGCAATCGAGGACGTGATCGGTAAGGTGGAGACTGCTGTACCACCGTCATCCGAGCCGTTGCGTTCGCCCGGTATGCTGGCCGTGCATTATGCACCACGAACGCATGTGCGGTGTTCTGCAGTAAGCGTGGCACCCAACGAGGCGTTGCTCGCTTTCGGTGCTCCACTGCCGGGCGCGGGTATCACATTTAATTTAAGCGAAAGGAGTGACTTGGCAGAGGCCGCCTCCCGCCTGTTCACTGGTCTGCGCAAACTTGATGAGGCTGCTGCAGTTCTTCGATTGGAGCGCATTGCTGTAATGCCGGTGCCGGACCAGGGCCTAGGCCGCGCTATAAACGACCGACTACGCCGCGCGGCCTCACCGCGGATGGGACGAGGGGTCTGGCGCCGCCGATGCGGTGAGTGGAGCGATTGCGATGACGACAGTATTGCGCACCCAGGTCATGAGATCGGCTAAAGCGTAATGATGTCAGTTTGAATCGGTGATGGATTGAACTAATACGGTGAGCGTTCTGGATTAGCGGAGAGTTCGGGGCAACTCGGTCGGCCAGGGTTTGGGTGCTTCCCTGGAACGGGAGACCCCCGATGGCCGAGCTGAGTCCGCTGCGCCGCCGCGTGATCGAGGACATGACGGTCCGCAATCTGTCGTCGGCGACCCAAGGATTGTATGTGCATGGCGTGGCCAAGTTCGGCCGCTTCTTCGGCCGATCGTCTGACACGCTTGGTCTGGACGACGGCCGGACTTTCCAGTTCATCTTGTGGCTGGCGGGATATCATGGCAGGCGCTGAATCAGATCGTCTGCGCCCTCCGCTTCCTGTATGGGGGCCACGCTGCAGCAGGCAGACTGCCGGAGCAGATCGCGTATGCGCGCGAGCCGCAGAAGTTGCCTGTGGTGGTGGGTACCGATGAAGTCGTGCGCTTCCTTGAAGCGGTTCCCAGCCTGGTTAGCGTCCGCGGATGTGGTGGAGATTTAGGGCGATACGGCCGGTGTCGTTGCGGTGCATGGGGCAGGTCGTCGTCGCCATCATCGGGCCACCTCCTCGGGGCTGAGCACCGTCGGCAGTTTGCGAGGATTGGCGAGGCGGACCAGCCTACGGACAGGTCCGGACAATCGAGCGCGGCCGTGAAGAAGAAGCGCAGGGCGGCGACGGTGCTATTGAACGCCGGCGGATTTGCGCCGAATTCCGAAGGGTGCAGTTACCACCGGCGAGTGTCCTCAGGCGTGGCGGTATCGGGCGAGCGGCCCAGGAAAGCGACAAAGCGTGAGACAATTCGGATGTAGCAGCCGCGTTTTCTCCGAAGGGCATGCAGGCTCATATCTTCGATCAGACGTTCGCGCAGACTGTCGGAAGCGGCAGTGAGTAAGGACTTGTTCCATGGGACGGCTCCTGGAACGTCGAGGGTATCCGCCCCAGGCTCGACCAAAGGCTCGCCGCATAAGCCTGATACGGCGACGCGTTAGGCGGACGCTTACATCGGGGATGTCTGCCGACGGCACTTGGCGCACTGATAGAGATCGCGGGTTGTCACTACACAGTATTGCCTGCCACCGCATACCGGGCACTCAAAGCCATGTGGCCAGCGTGATGCAATGACGATCGCCCGGCATTGCTCCTCGGTGCCGTAATGCTGTGCGAACGCGGGCTCGCTGAGACCCCTTTTGGAACTGACGACATTACGCGCCATCGTAACAGGGGCAAAAGCCCGGGCGAGGGTTGAGAATTTGCTTGTGCCGACACGGGGCAGTTTGATTCAAGCTGGTTGTGACCGCCCCAGCCGAGATTTCTGGCCTGTCGAACGCGGCGCTTCAGCAGCTTGTGCTGAAGCTGCTGGGCGAGAACACGGAACAGAAGCGAGCTATCGTGGAGTTGCGCGAGGAGATTGCGCGACTGAAGGGCTTGAAAGGTCGCCCCGATATCAAGTTGAGTGGCATGGAGCAGGGAACGACGCCTGAGCGGAGGGACGTGCGTGCCGGCCGGCGCGGCCGCGGCAAGGTGACGCCATGGGTCAGCGTCGAGGAGACGCTGCGGAACGTGTCAACGACTTTGATACATCCTGGATCGGCATTTAGGCTTGGATCTTCAGCGTTGACGCTGGTGGATTGATCCAGGCAGCGGTTGGTTTGTCAGGCGGTGTTGGTGGTTTGTTGACGAAGCGCTCTGGGTTGTTGCGGAACGCGCGATCGAGTGTGTTCTGACGTGCGGCGTGAATGGCATCGGTCTGACCGTAGTGGACCTGGTCCGGTGTCATCAAGCCGATCCCGGCATGGTGATGCTGCTGATTGTACCAATCGAAAAAGCGGCGACAGAAGCTTTTGGCATCCTCGATGCAGCCGAAGCGTTGAGGGAAGCGCGGCTGATACTTGAGGGTTTTGAAGTGGCTCTCGGAGAACGGATTGTCGTTGGAGGTATGCGGTCTGTTGTGTGAACGGGTGACGCCGAGGTCGGCAAGCAGCAACGCGGTAGCCTTGGCCTTCATCGGGCCGCCGCGGTCGGCGTGCAGGGTGAGTTGACCGGGAAGCACGTTGTGTTTCGCAATGGCATCATCAAACAACGGCCTGAACAGCGCGGCGCTCTCTGCATCAGCCACGCACCAACCCACCACGCGGCGACTGAAGATGTCCAGAATGACGTACAGATAGAAGTAGCTCCACTTCGTTGGTCCCATAAGTTTCGTGATGTCCCAGGACCAGACCTGGTTGGGCAGTTCGGCGATAAGTTCAGGCTTCCGGTAGGCGGGATGGCGGAGCTGCTCGCGGCGTTCGCGGACTTCGCAGTGTTGTCCAAGAATGCGATACATGGTGCGGATCGAGCAGTGGTAGACGCCTTCATCGAGCAGGCTGGCGTAGATTTCGGCCGGCGCCTGGTCTGCGAAGCGCGGCGCATGCAACAGCTCCAGTACCACCTGCTGTTGCGGATCGCTCAATGCCCGGGTCGGCTTCGCTCGCTGGCGGTCGATCGCCGGTGGCGCGGCCAGGCGGGAGCGGCGGCGCTGGACGCTGGCACGTGACACCCCAAGCGCGGCGCAGACCGCGGCGGTCATGCCGCGGGCGGGTGCGAGTGCAACGACAGCCTCGGTCAAGCTTCGCCGTCGCTGGGCGTCAGCGGGATGCCCAGCAGCGCCGCAACTTTTTTTGGATATCGATGATGGCTTCGGCTCGCGTCAGGCGCAGTGCCAGACGGGCATTATCGCTCTGAAGTGCGGTCACTTCGGCTGAAAGCGGGCTCGGGTCGGTAGCCTTCGGGCCGCGCTTGCCGGGAACCAGTGCTGTGAAGGCCCCGGCGTCACGCTGCCGTCGCCAGTCAGTGAGAGCCGATGAGTAAAGTCCCTCGCGACGTAGGATCGCGCCGATACCACCGGGCGCCGTGGCGCGATCGGTCTCCGCCAGGATGCGTAGCTTGTCCTGCGCAGTGAACGTCCGGCGGCGCGGACGGTCCGATAATTCGGGTGATGGCGAGGCTGGCGCTGTCACCACCGTCGGCCTACGGCCTCCGCTGGCGGCAGCGCCAGCCTCGCCATCAGGTGTCTGCTGCATGGGCATGTGCGAGATCATCCTTCCGCGCCCTCAAGTCTAAATTCCCGGCAGCGCCATGTCTCATCTTCATTGGCACGGAGGGTGCTTTCGTTGGAGGTCCCGCCGGGTTCCCGCTTCAAGGGATACGAGGATTTCGTGGTGCAGGATGTTGTGCTGCGGGTTCGGACTATCCGCTATCGCCGCGAGCGCTGGGTTACGCCGGATGGACGGACGGTGATTGCGCCGTTGCCACCTGGTGTGACGGGCCATTTCGGGCCGGAGCTGCGCCGTTTCGTGCTGGCGCAATACCACCAGGGGCAGGTCACGGTGCCCCGGTTGGTGGAGCAACTGCGGACGATCGGCGTTGCCATTTCGAAGCGGCAGGTGATGCGGCTGCTGATCGCTGGGCAGGACGAATTCCTCGCGGAGGCGCAGGATGTGTTGCGTGCCGGGTTGCGGACCGCCAGCTGGATCACCGTGGACGATACCGGCGCACGGCATAAGGCCGGCAATGGCTTCTGCAGGCAGATCGGCAACGACAACTTTGCCTGGTTCGGCACGACCAACAGCAAGAGCCGATTGAATTTCCTCGCGTTGCTGCGTGCCGGACACACTGATTACGTGATCAACGATGCCGCGCTGAGCTATATGCGCGAGCGAGCGCTCTCCGAGCCCGTCATCGCCCGCCTCGCAGCACACACGGACAAGCAGTTTGCCGATCCCGCGGCTTGGCAAGCGCATCTTGAGCAGCTTGGGATTACGCAGCTGACGGTGACACCCAACCCGATGCAGATCGCGACCGAAGGCGCGCTGTGGGGCAGCATTCAGGGGCACGGTTTTCTGCAAGAGGGAGTGATTGTAAGCGACGACGCCGGCCAATTCTCTGTCGGCAAACATGCGCTGTGCTGGATCCATGCGGAGAGACTGGTACACAAGCCTGACACGTTCACCGACCACCAGCGTGCCGCCCAGCAGCTTGTGCGCTCGCTGATCTGGCAGCTCTACGCGGCGGCGTGGCCAGCTCAGCGCACGGTTCGACTATATCTTCTGCCGCCACACCGGCTTCCCTCCGTGCCAATGAAGATGAGACATGGCGCTGCCGGGAATTTAGACTTGAGGCGCGGAAGGATGATCTCGCACATGCCCATGCAGCAGACACCTGATGGCGAGGCTGGCGCTGCCGCCAGCGGAGGCCGTAGGCCGACGGTGGTGACAGCGCCAGCCTCGCCATCACCCGAATTATCGGACCGTCCGCGCCGCCGGACGTTCACTGCGCAGGACAAGCTACGCATCCTGGCGGAGACCGATCGCGCCACGGCGCCCGGTGGTATCGGCGCGATCCTACGTCGCGAGGGACTTTACTCATCGGCTCTCACTGACTGGCGACGGCAGCGTGACGCCGGGGCCTTCACAGCACTGGTTCCCGGCAAGCGCGGCCCGAAGGCTACCGACCCGAGCCCGCTTTCAGCCGAAGTGACCGCACTTCAGAGCGATAATGCCCGTCTGGCACTGCGCCTGACGCGAGCCGAAGCCATCATCGATATCCAAAAAAAGTTGCGGCGCTGCTGGGCATCCCGCTGACGCCCAGCGACGGCGAAGCTTGACCGAGGCTGTCGTTGCACTCGCACCCGCCCGCGGCATGACCGCCGCGGTCTGCGCCGCGCTTGGGGTGTCACGTGCCAGCGTCCAGCGCCGCCGCTCCCGCCTGGCCGCGCCACCGGCGATCGACCGCCAGCGAGCGAAGCCGACCCGGGCATTGAGCGATCCGCAACAGCAGGTGGTACTGGAGCTGTTGCATGCGCCGCGCTTCGCAGACCAGGCGCCGGCCGAAATCTACGCCAGCCTGCTCGATGAAGGCGTCTACCACTGCTCGATCCGCACCATGTATCGCATTCTTGGACAACACTGCGAAGTCCGCGAACGCCGCGAGCAGCTCCGCCATCCCGCCTACCGGAAGCCTGAACTTATCGCCGAACTGCCCAACCAGGTCTGGTCCTGGGACATCACGAAACTTATGGGACCAACGAAGTGGAGCTACTTCTATCTGTACGTCATTCTGGACATCTTCAGTCGCCGCGTGGTGGGTTGGTGCGTGGCTGATGCAGAGAGCGCCGCGCTGTTCAGGCCGTTGTTTGATGATGCCATTGCGAAACACAACGTGCTTCCCGGTCAACTCACCCTGCACGCCGACCGCGGCGGCCCGATGAAGGCCAAGGCTACCGCGTTGCTGCTTGCCGACCTCGGCGTCACCCGTTCACACAACAGACCGCATACCTCCAACGACAATCCGTTCTCCGAGAGCCACTTCAAAACCCTCAAGTATCAGCCGCGCTTCCCTCAACGCTTCGGCTGCATCGAGGACGCCAAAAGCTTCTGTCGCCGCTTTTTCGATTGGTACAATCAGCAGCATCACCATGCCGGGATCGGCTTGATGACACCGGACCAGGTCCACTACGGTCAGACCGATGCCATTCACGCCGCACGTCAGAACACACTCGATCGCGCGTTCCGCAACAACCCAGAGCGCTTCGTCAACAAACCACCAACACCGCCTGACAAACCAACCGCTGCCTGGATCAATCCACCAGCGTCAACGCTGAAGATCCAAGCCTAAATGCCGATCCAGGATGTATCAAAGTCGTTGACACGTTCCGCTTCGTCACTCTTGATCGCCTGCTGCAGCGGTTGCACGCCAATCACACCGAGTTGTTGGCCGTGCTCGACCATCCGCACATTCCGTTGCACACGAACGGCTCGGAGAACGACATCCGCTGTCAGGTGACCAAACGCAAAGTCAGCGGTGGCACCCGCAGCGACATCGGTCGCGACTGCCGCGATCCTTCCTTGGTCTGGCCAAGACCTGCGCCAGTTGGGCGTGGCTTCTGGGATTATCTCGGCAGCAGGCTCGCCAGCCCAGGTCAACCAATCGTCCCGAGCCTGGCAGACATCATCCATTGCCGGGGACAGCCAGCGTAACCCTCGCCCGGGCTTTTGCCCCTATTACGCGCCATCGCCACAACCTCATGAAATGCCATAGAATTCCTGGCCTGCTACCACGTGTTTCGTGACTGAGGGAAGTGCGTAATCAGGAAAGATTATGCCAACGAACGAGCTACTCGTGTGGATCGCCCTGGTCTCGGAAGCACTTTGCCGCCAGCCGAACACGCGCCATGATGTTCCCGCGGTGCGAGAATTGAGCCGGCTCCGCCAGGCATGCGGGCTTCCAACTTTTCTCGCCCTCTGGCGGATAGTCACTGGGTTACTGCCACGATCGACAGAGCCTTCATGCTCGCGCTGATCGCATGTTTTGTTATCCTCGCGGGCATCGCCGTTTTCGCGGGGGGGTATTAGCGCCCTGGTGCTACCGATCCGGTGGCACAGACCGTCCCCAGATCAGCCCTCGGCATCGATCTTGGCACGGAAAGAACAGCGAACAGCGAGAACCGGCTTGCCCCCGTAGGTGACGAGCTTCACTGACACGAAGGGCTTCAGTGGCATCTGCAGGTCGTATTGCGCAACGGGCGGCGACACTACGCCCGCGTCCGACAACGCGACGATCCGCTCCAGATCCGCACGGCGACGGGATACTGTGACAACCGATCGTGGTGCTGTGGCCCGCCGCTGATAATGACAACGTCGTGGATCATCACTCTCGTGAAGCGATGAAGGGTACATCACAATACTTGCCTCCTGTCTCCGATTGGCGCGGCGGCAGGGCCCGTTGCAATTGCACTGAGCCACCGTGCGTTCAGCATGCGCGATATCGAGGGCTTCCTTGGTTGCGTTCCTCGACCATCTGGCTGAAACTCCGCGCCTCTGATCGGGGGAACGATGTCGGCCTGTCGCCTGATGCGCGCCGTGAAGAACAAAGCGGATCGGGGTGATCTAGAAGTGCGGCTTTGCATCGATCACCAGCCAGGCGCAGCGGAGGCTCGCGAAGCACCGTTTAGGCATCCGCGCGAAATCAGCGACCTTGCTGGTCGACGCGATGGCCATGCCTCGTGAGCCGACCACATCCGACTCGGACGCCGGGCAGGCGCACCGCTCTGCACCCGGATCTCAGGCGGAACGGCCAAATTCCGCCACCAGCTTCGAGGCCCGCTCTATGCCAACCCACCGTCGGCTGGCGGCCGTGCTGGTCGCTGATGTGGCGGGATATTCTCGCCTCATGGGAGCATACGAGGAACGCACCCTCGATCGGCTCATCACGATCCGGGCGGAGGTGATCGACCCGACGATTGCGACGAACCATGGCCGCCTAGTCAAGACCACAGGGGATGGTCTGCTGATCGAGTTCGCCAGCGTGATCGACGCGGTGCGATGCGCAAGCGAGGTGCAGCGCCTGATGGCATCCTACAACAGCGGCCTGCCGGCGTTGGAACGGATCGAATTCAGGATCGGCATCAACGTCGGGGAGATCATCATTGCCGAGGACGGCGACATTTTCGGCGATGGCGTGAACATCGCCGCCCGACTGGAAACACTGGCCGGCGCCGGAGGGATCTGTGTCTCGGCAAGGGTCCAGGAGGATGCGGCCGGACGGCTGGATGTCGGGTTCGACGATATGGGCGAGCAGAACCTCAAGAACATCGCCCGGCCGGTGCGGACCTATCGCGTACTGCCAGGCGCGACAGCACGCACCACATCGCCTGCGGAAAGTGCATCAACGCTCGCGCTGCCGGACAAGCCCTCGATCGCTGTCCTGGCGTTCACCAACATGAGCAACGATGCAGAACAGGAGTTCTTTGCCGACGGCATCGCCGAGGACATCATCACCGAGCTGTCCAGATCGCGATCGCTGTTCGTGATCGCCCGCAACTCAAGCTTCACCTACAAGGGAAAGCCGGTCCCGATCAGAGACGTCGGCCGCGAACTCGGCGTGCGCTATGTCCTGGAAGGCAGCGTGCGCAATGCCCGCAACCGGGTGCGCGTCACGGCGCAGTTGATCGAAGCGACGACCGGCGGCCATGTGTGGGCCGAACGCTATGACCGCGACCTTGCGGATATCTTTGCGGTTCAGGACGAAATTACCAACAGCGTTTCGGCCGCCATCCAACCGGCACTTGAGCGCCGCGAGCGCGAGCGCGTTGTACGCAAGCCTGCCGACAGCCTGGATGCCTGGGAAAGCTACCACCGCGGGATGTGGCATTTCTCCAAGGTCGAGCCGACAGAGAACAAAAGGGCCCGCAGTTTCTTTCAGCGTTCGATCGAGCTTGATCGCCAGTTTGCCCGCGCGGTCGCGGCGCTGGCGCTCACCTATCTGAGCGAGATCACGCTGTTCCGCCCGCACCTGCGCCCGGTCAATCTGCCACTTGCGCTCGAACATTCCGTGCGGGCGGTGACGATCGATGCGACGGACGCTACCGGCCACGCCGCGCTGGCGCGTGCCCTTTGGATGTCGGGAAGACACGCTGAGAGCCTGGCGACGGCGGAGATCGCGGTCAGCCTCGAGCCCAACTCAGCGGCGGCGCACGGCGCGCTAGGCGGAGCCCGGGTCTGGGGTGGCTTCCCGCGCAGGGCCATCGAACCTCTGCAGACGGCCATTCGGTTGAGCCCATTCGATCCGTTGATGCCTCTGTGGCTGCACTTCATGGCACGGGCGCACTACTGGAGTGGCGACTATGAGGCGGCCATCGCCGTCGCCGGTCAGGTCCGCCAATCATTTCTTGCGTTCCGTCAGCCCTATAACACGCTGATGGCCGCGCTGGGGCAGGTCGGCCGGACAGAGGAAGCCAACGCGGTGATGACCGATGGGCTTGCGCTGTTCGGCGACGCCTTCAGGACGCTCATGGCATTGCCCTTGGACGATCTGCGCGAACTGCGCCCCGACGACCGCGAGCATTTGCTGGAAGGGTTTCGCAAGGCGAACCTGGCTTAGCCTCGCAGCGGCGATCGCTCCACGACTGGGCGAACGCATTTTGCCCCTCGGACGACGCGGTCTCCGGCATCAGCAGCACCAGCGCTGCCAGAGCAATCGACGCGATGACCGCGGCGGTGAGAACGGCGGCCGAGTACCCAGCGTGGTCGACAATGACACCGGCGATCAGCCCGCTGCTCGCAGCGCCAGTTCCCTGAAGCGTCGCGACGGCACCCTGTGCAGTGTTGAACCTGCCCGTGCCACGCATCAGGTCGGCGATCACCAGCGGCGTGATCGCGCCGAAAAATGCCCGCGCCCACTCCGTCGAGCAACTGGACGCCGATCAGCCACCAGGTCTGATCGGAGAACGTGTAAAGCACCGCGCGTAGCGGCAACACGGCGAACCCAATGAGCAGGATCGGCTTGCGCCCGACACGGTCGGCGTTCCGGCCAACCGCGATCGCGATCGGCAGCATGATGAGTTGCGCGGCGATAATGCACGCCGACATCATGGCGGTCGCTACATCCTTGTACGCCGCGGCAAGCTTCTGGCCGACCAGCGGCAGCAAAGGCGCGTTGGAAAGATGAAACAGCAGCGCGCAGCAGCCGAAAATGAGCAAGGGCCGGCAGCCGCTCAGCACGCGCCAAAGCGAAGGCGGCGCGGTCTGTGTCTCGGCATCCGCGCCGCGTGCGCGCGCGTGGTCGATGGCGGCACTCGGGATGGACAATACGGCGGCCGACGATAACGCCGCGAAGATCGGTACGAGCAGGAAGACCGAACGCTGTGAGAATGCCCATCCGACACCGCCGGCCGCGGCGGCAATCGCGACATTGCCGGCGTGATCGAAGGCCGCGTTGCGGCCCATGCGACGTGCCAGCACCGTGCGCGCGCAGAGGCCTAGCGTGAGGGCCGAAATCGCCGGGCCGAACACGTCGCCGACCACGGAGATCAGCGTGTTCGCAATCATCACCGGCCAGAAACGCGGGACCGCGTAAATGACGACAGCGCTCGTACCTAGCATGGCGAGAGCCGCCACGATGATGCCGCGCTTCCAGCGGGTCGCGTCGATCACGGCGCCGATCGGCGTCTGCACGGCAAGCCCAAGCAGGCCGCTGACGGTCGTCACCAGACCGACGCTCGACTGACTCCAATGCTGCTGCGTGATGAGAAACACGTTCAGGTAGGGACCGAGCGCACCCCGCGCACGTCGGCCAGCGGGAAATTGATCGCATCGAGCGATAGGGCGGTATTCATGGCATCAAACGGACGCGGAGCGAATGCGGACGGTCCCCTGCGATGTTGGACCGGTGACACGTTGCCTCACGCGACGACTGGTCGCATACCTGCCTTCCCGTCGTTGTGAGCTCCGTGGCGACGATTTGACTAGTGGGAGTAACGCATGGGGTTGCCGGATGACGGTGCCTGGACCGAGCCCCTGGCTGACGGCTCTGTGGCCGGCCCCAACCTGGAACTCGACCCGGAGTTTGGAGCGCTCGAACGCGCCGCTCAAGGCAAGCCCGAGCAGCAATACGGCGACACGATCATCGCCGCGTCGGATCCGGACTGGAAGGAGGTCGAGGAGCAGGCGCTGGCACTGCTGGACCGTACGCGCGATCTGCGGGTGCTCGCGCATCTCGCGATAGCGCGCCTGCATCTCGCCGGCGTTGCGGCATTCGCCGCGATGCTGGGATCGGTCCGGCAACTCCTGGAGATATCCTGGCAGCAGGTCCATCCGCAGCTCGACCCGGACGACGACAACGACCCGACCTTGCGCGCCAACGCGCTGCTCCGGCTGGGGCATCCGAGCTTCGTGCTCCGCCACATCCGTGACCTGCCGCTGGCGAACTCGCCGCGGCTGGGTCGGTTCTCCTGGCGTGACATCGCGCTCGCCACCGGCGTCCTCGACGTTGATCAGGACCAGGAACGTCCCAGTGAAGCCATGATCCGCTCGGCATTCCAGGACAGCGACATTGCCCGGCTCGCCGAGCTGCGCGCCGCAGCTCTCGTTGCGACCGAGCAGGCGACGTCGATCGCGGCGATATTCGATGACAGGACCGGATACGGCACCGGTCCCGATTTCCTGCCACTCACCAAGCTGCTCAGTGAGGTGGTCCGCGACATCGACCGCTATGTCGTGTTTCCCACCGCCTCCCAGGACGCAGGCCCCGCACAGGTATCGGAACCCACGGACGCAATGATGCCAGCTTCTCCTCAGGCAGCTCCGCAGCCCCAGACCGGCGAGTCGGGCGACGTGGCTCGTTTCGCGCCGGTCAGATCACGCGCCGAGGTCATCCGGCTGCTGGACCTCGTCTGCGAGTACTACGAGCGCTACGAACCCTCGAGCCCGCTGCCGATGCTGCTCCAGCGCGCCCGCGGCCTGGTCGACAAGAACTTCCTAGAGATCCTACGCGATCTGGCGCCTGACGGGCTCACCCAGGCCCAGACGATCGTCGGCTCCCGCGACGAGTGATTGGAGTCATACGGCTTCGCATCCACTGCCGGTATTGCTCGCGCCACGCCCTAACCAAGCGAGGCAGTCATGGCAAAAGCGAGCAGCCAGAAGTTCATCGGCCGCAATCGAGCGCCACGCGTGCAGATCATACGACGTGGAAACCTACGGGTCGCAGAAGAAGGTGCAGCTTCCCTTCGTGGTCGGCGTCATGTCCGACCTCTCGGGGAAGCCGGTAGAGCCGCTGGCACCTGTCGCCGACCGCAAGATGCTGGAGATCGACGTCGACAACTTCGACGATCGCATGAAGGCGATGCAGCCGCGCGTGGCCTTCATGGTGCCGAACACTCTCACCGGTGAAGGCAACCTCGCAGTCGATATCACCTTCGAGAAGATGGACGACTTCAGTCCCGCGGCGGTGGCGCGCAAGGTCGAGCTGTTGAGCAAGCTGCTCGAGGCGCGCACCCAGCTCTGCAACCTGCTGACCTACATGGACGGCAAGAGCGGCGCCGAAGAGCTGATAGGCAACATCCTCGGCGATCCCGCGCTGCTGCGGACCCTCGTCGCCGCACCCAAGCCCGCCAGTTCAACCGACGACGCAATGTCCGGCGCGGAGGACCAGTCATCAGCGAGACCCAGACCTCCACCCAGACCCAACTGCCGGCCGCGTGCTTCGTCACCGACGGCCCCA
>CAWFUF010000015.1:0-63331 GCA_963818775.1 uncultured Alphaproteobacteria bacterium
TACGGCGTACGGCGCGATGATGGGATGCTGGATTACGAGGAACTGGAAAGGCTGGCGCGCACCAACAAGCCGAAGCTGATCATCGCCGGCGGCTCAGCTTATCCGCGCTTCATAGATTATGCCCGCATCCGCCGCGTTGCTGACGAGGTTGGGGCATACTTCATGGTGGACATGGCGCACTTCGCCGGCTTGGTCGCCGCCGACCTGTTTCCCAGCCCCCTGCCACACGCTCATGTCGTCACCACCACCACCCACAAGACCCTGCGCGGTCCGCGCGGTGGCATGGTCCTGGCGAACGATCCAGAGATCGGCCGCAAGATCAACTCGGCGGTGTTCCCGGGGCTACAGGGCGGACCTTTGATGCACGTGATCGCCGGCAAGGCAGCGGCGTTCGGCGAGGCCCTACGCCCAGAATTCCGGACCTACCAGAAGGCGGTTGTGGAAAACGCCAAGGCGCTGGCCGAGACCCTGGTCCGACAGGGACTGGCCATCGTCACCGGCGGCACTGACTGCCACCTGATGCTGGTCGATCTTCGCCCCAAGCGTGTCACCGGCAAGGCCGCCGAGGCCAGCCTGGAGCGCGCCCGCATCACCGCCAACAAGAACGCGATCCCGTTCGATCCGGAAAAACCCGCGATCACCTCGGGGATCAGGCTCGGTTCCCCCGCGGCCACATCACGCGGCTTCGGCGCGGCAGAATTTCGCGAGATCGGGCTGATGATCGACGAAGTGCTCGAAGGCCTGTCCCACTCCAACGACGGCGCCAATGCTGTGGCCGAGGCGGCGGTCGGCGCACGCGTGCAGGCGCTGTGCACGCGCTTCCCGTTGTACCGGGGAAGATAGCCCGCCATGCGCTGCCCATTCTGCGGCCACGAGGACACGCAGGTGAAGGACTCGCGCCCCTCTGAGGACAGCAGCGCAATCCGGCGCCGCCGCTTCTGCGCCAATTGCGGCCAGCGCTTCACCACCATCGAACGCACCCAGTTGCGTGAACTTACCGTGGTGAAGTCCGACGGCCGGCGCGTTCCGTTCGACCGCGATAAGCTCTCCCGCTCGATCCGCATAGCACTGCGCAAACGGCCGATCCAGGAGGAGCGGATCGAGCGCATTGTCAACGGCATCGTTCGCCAGCTCGAGTCATCGGGCGAGAGTGACATTCCCTCGAAGCAGATCGGCGAGCTGGTGATGGATACGCTGAAGGAGCTGGACCCGGTCGCCTATGTCCGCTTCGCCAGCGTCTATCGGAATTTTCGTGAAGCCAAGGACTTCGAGGAGTTTCTTGGCTCGTTAGGTGAGACAGCATAGAACGTCATGGACGAGCCGCCACGTGCCACACGAGCCGAGGACATTGCGCATATGCGCTCGGCACTGGCGCTGGCACGGCGTGGATTAGGCAATACCTGGCCAAATCCGTCGGTGGGCTGCGTGGTGGTAAAGGACGGCCGTGTGGTGGGACGCGCGGTCACGGCACCTGGTGGCCGACCCCACGCCGAACCCGCGGCGCTGGATATCGCCGGAACGGCAGCGCGCGGCGCGACAGTCTACGTGACGTTGGAGCCATGCTGCCACTGGGGCCGCACCCCGCCCTGCACCGATGCGCTGACCGCCGCCGGGGTTGCCCGCGTGGTGATTGGCACCCGTGACCCTGACCCGCGCGTCGATGGCGCTGGGATTGCCAAACTTCGCGCGGCCGGCATCGCGGTTGACGAAGGCATCCTGCAGGACGAGGCCGATGAAGTGGCATCGGGGTTCCGTGCCCGCGTGCGCCTCGGTCGCCCGGCAGTCACACTCAAGCTCGCCTCGACCCTCGACGGCAGAATCGCCACAAAGTCTGGCGAGAGCCGCTGGATCACTGGCGAGGCCGCGCGCCGGGCCGCCCACGCGCTACGCGGCCGGCATGACGCGGTGATGGTCGGTGTAGGCACGGTGCTGGCGGACAATCCGGAGCTGACCTGCCGCCTGCCGGGTTATCGCCCCAACCCGCCTGTCCGCATCGTCGCGGACAGCCATCTGCGCACTCCCCTCACTGCCACGCTCGTCGTCACGGCAGCGACCTCGCCGACTTGGATCTTGATCCGCGAAGGCACCGATCGCGAACGCCGGCGCGCCTTCACCAATGCAGGTGTGAGGTTGATCGAGGTGGCTGGGGCCGAGACCGGCGTCGACCCGTCGCAGGCGCTGATCGCGCTGAGCAACGTGGGCCTCACGCGGGTCCTTGTGGAAGGCGGCGCTCAACTCGCCGCGTCGCTGTTGCGTGCGAACCTGGTCGACCGCATCGCCTGGTTTCACGCACCCGCGGTGATGGGTGGCGATGCCTGGCCGGCGGTGCAGGCCTTCGGCATCGAGCGCCTCGACGCCGTGCCGCGCTTCTCACGCATTGCCGAAACGCCGCTGGGCGACGACATGCTGACTGAATTCGTGAGGAAGTCCTGAATGTTCACCGGGATCGTTACCGCACTCGGCACGGTTCGCGAAATCACACCACTGGGCGGCAGCGCCGACATGCGCCTGATGATCACCGCGCCATGGCCCGATACGGCGTCGATCCCGATTGGCGCCTCGATCGGCTGTTCAGGATGCTGCCTCACAGCGGTGGAGATCGGCCCCGACTGGTTCTCCGCCGACGCGTCCGCCGAAACGCTCGGCAGATCCACTTTGGGGCGCTGGCGGCCGGGTACACAGGTAAACCTGGAACGTTCTCTTCGCCTGGGCGATGAACTGGGCGGCCATCTCGTTTCGGGTCACGTAGACGGTGTCGGCGAGGTTGTGTCAGCCGCGCCGGAACACGGATCAACTCGCATCATGTTCCGTGTACCCACCGACCTCGCGCGCTTCATCGCCATCAAGGGCAGCGTCGCCGTCGACGGGGTGTCGTTGACGGTCAACGAGGTTGCGAACGATACCTTTGGGGTTAACATCATCCCTCACACCGCCGCGGTCACCAGTTTTGGTTCGCTGCGGCCAGGAGACGCAGTGAACCTGGAGATCGACATGCTGGCCCGTTACGTCGCGCGCCTCGCGGAGTTCAAGCAATGAAGAACCTCAAGACGGTCGAGCTGTCGCAATACCTCTCGGCTGCCGATGAACTGATCGAGGAGGCGCGCAACGGCCGCATGTTCATCCTCGTCGATGACGAAGACCGGGAGAACGAGGGCGATCTGGTGGTGCCGGCGCAGTTCGCCACGCCGGATGCGATCAACTTCATGGCGCGTCACGCCCGCGGACTGATCTGCCTCGCGATGACCCGCCAACGCGTCGAACAGCTCGGCCTGCCGCTCATGAGTGCGCATAACGGCACGCGGCACCAGACAGCGTTCACCATCTCGATCGAAGCGCGCGAGGGAGTGACCACCGGCATTTCGGCGCACGACCGCGCACGCACCATCGCGGTAGCAATCAATCCGGAATGCGGCCGCGACGACATCGTGACTCCGGGGCATATTTTTCCGCTGATGGCGCGCCAGGGCGGCACGCTGATTCGCGCCGGCCACACCGAGGCGTCGGTCGATATCGCGCGCAAGGCCGGGCTGTATCCGGCGGCCGTGATCTGCGAGATCATGAACGACGACGGCACGATGGCGCGGCTGCCGGACCTCGTGGCGTTCGCGCAACGCCACAACCTCAAGCTTGGCTCAATCGCCGATCTGATCGCTTACCGGCGCCTTACCGAACGTCTGGTCAAGCGCGTCGCCGACAGCACATTCAGCCACGTTGCCGGCGGCGATTGGCGCGCGGTGGTTTACGCCAACACTGTCGAGTACCAGGAACACCTGGCACTGGTGAAGGGCGACGTCAGCGGCACCGATCCTGTCATGGTGCGCATGCATGCCGTCGATCTGCTGGACGACATGACGGGCGGTCCGCACTGGATCGCCATCCACAATGCGATGCATCTGATCGGGCGCGAGGGCCGCGGCGTCGTGGTGCTGATCCGCGAGCATCGGAAGACCGCCCTCGCCGAGCGCGTGACCCAGCTCGCCGCCGGTGCCCCGCGTCCGCAGCGAGAGCTGCGCGATTACGGCATCGGCGCGCAGATCCTGCTCGATCTTGGCGTGAAGAATATGGTGCTGCTATCGAACCGGCGGCGCACCATCGTCGGGCTGGACGGGTATGGACTGAACATCGTGGCGCAGAAGGCAATTCCGAACATCGTCGGTGAGGGCTATACCGGATGAGCACCGAGGACGCCCCGCTTCCGACCGCGCCGCACGTCGGCGGACCGCCGCCGCACTTGCTGCTGGTCCGCGCTCCCTACTATCGCGGGGTGATCGATGGGCTGACCGACGGTGCGACGCGCATTCTGCGCGAGGCCGGCGCCACGTTCGAGCAGCTCGATGTCGCCGGCGCGTTCGAACTGCCGCAGGCGATCCGCATAGCGATGCGCGGTTCACGACGGTTCGATGGGTTCGTCGCACTCGGTTGCGTCGTGCGCGGCGAGACTGACCATTATGAGTTTCTCTGTCGTGCGGCGATGGAAGGGATGATGCAGGTCGCATTGCAGTTCGGACTGGCGATCGGAACAGGTCTGCTGACCTGCGACACACTGGCACAGGCGGAAGCCCGCTCGGGTACGGACGGTCACAACAAAGGCGCGGAGGCTGCCGTGGCTGCGTTGTTGCAGATCGGTGCGGCGCGTCATCTCGGCGCGGCTTGATGGGGCGTTCGCCGCGCAGACCACGAACCGCTTCGCGCGTCGCCGCTGTGCAGGCGCTGTTCCAGAGCGAGCAGGCGCAGGACAACCCTGAGACGGTGATCGACCAATTCGTGCGTCACCGGCTGGGCGAATTGCCGGGAACGGGCGGCTTTGAGGACGGCCGCGTGCCCGACGCCGAAGTGCCGCTGTTCGCCCGCATCGTGCGCGCCGCGGTGTCGCAGCAGGACACGATCGACCATATGCTTGCCGAGGTGCTGCCGGCTGACTGGCCACTGACCCGCATCGATCCGGTGCTGCGTGCGGTGATGCGCGCTGGAACGGCGGAGTTGGCGATGGCGGATGGTCCGCCGGCGAAGGTTGTGATCAACGAGTATCTCGACGTGGCCCGCAGCTTCTTCACCGGGGCGGAACCGGGCATGGCCAACGCCATGCTCGATCGCCTGGCACGGCTATTAAGGCCTGGGGAGTTCGAATGACCGACACCATCATTGGCACCGGCTCGTATCGCTATCGCTTCCAGCGCGATTGGGCGAAGCTGCCCCGCTGGTGGAACTTTGGCGAGACTGACCAGCCAGGGCCGCCGCGCACCAGCGTGAAGGGCGCCGTCGCCGCGAATGGCGATGTCTACGTGCTGTGCCGCGCCGCGCATCCGGTACTGGTGTTCGATGCCGAGGGCCGCTTCGTCAGTTCATGGGGCGAGGGGCAATTCTCGAGTTTCGTGCACGGTCTGACAATTGCTCCGATGGGCAACATCTGGATCGCCGACTCTGGCCTGCACACCGTGACAGAGCACAAGGCCGACGGCACCTTGCTGCGCACGCTCGGGATGCGCGGCGCGGCGGCGCCAACGCTCTACGGCAAGCCGTTCAATATGCCGACAGGTGTGACGTTTGCCTCGACCGGCGAGATCTTTGTCTCGGACGGCTATGGCAATCGCCGGGTGCATTGCTTCTCATCCGATGGCGAGCTGAAGCACTCATGGGGACAACCTGGCGTGGAACCTGGTCAGTTCGCGCTTGTGCACTTCATCACGGCCGATGCCGAGGACCGGCTGTATGTGTGCGATCGAGAGAACCACCGAATCCAGATCTTCACGACCACAGGCGAGGTCCTGGCACAGTGGACGGGTTTCGATATGCCGAGCGACCTCGCATTCGGCCGCGACGTGATCTACGTCGCCGGCGCGGACGGTGTTTCCATCTGGACAAAAGACAGGAGCAAGCTCGTGCAGTTCGGCCGCGACGAACCCTTCACCGGCGCATTCAACGTACACGGCATCTGGCTGGATGCGGACGAGAACATCTATCTCGCGCAATTCGACCGCGCGGTGAGCAAACTCAGCCGCGAATGATCACCACACCATCTGACGCGTCGCATCCTTCTTGCTCTTCGCCGGTCGCAGCAGCGAGGTCCACTCGGTCACCGGCATGAAGCGCGGCGCCAGGAACTGGTAGCTGCGGTTGAGCAGCAGCAGAATGCCCTCGTCGTAGCCGATACCCGCGCCATCCCACTCCTTTAGCAGCGAATTCCAGGCGCGCTGCGCCCGATAGAGCCAGTCGCGGTTGGAGCGGATGAACGTTCTCTGGCTGTCGGTATTACGCAGCGCGGCCATCACTTCGCCGGTCTGCGCGTCCAGCTCTTCGAATCGGTGGGTGATCTGCTTCAGTGCCGCATTGGTCAGACGACGGACCTGCGTCAAGGTCTCGAGATGTGAGACGTCGCCGCGATACGCCTGCGCCATGCGCTCCAGCTTATCGGCCATCCCATTCACGCGGCGCAGCAGGCGGTCCCGCAAGGCCTCGATGTAAGCCAGCTCCTGCGCCAGGTCCTCGACGAGTTGGATCACCGCCTCGCGCGAGGGCAGCCCGAGGGTTTCGGCCGCCTTGGCAAAGGCCTGCTGCACCTGCTGCTTCCGTGCCGGATCGTCGGCCACCTGGAGCAGGGCATCAGCATCCAGATTTTGCGCGTCAGCACCGGTTCCCGAATTCAGCCATGCCACCAATTGCCACTGCAGCCGAGCCTGTGCGATTTGCAAATGCACAGCGTCTGGTTCCCAGCTCGCCTGGCCGGTCAGCACTTCGGTCGGCAGCGCATCGCCGATCTGCACGCCTGTCACGAAGTCGAGCGATTGGGCGATCAGTCCGAGCATCCGCCCATCATCGGAGTCATCTGGGATGCCGAATTCCCTCTGTAGCGAGCGTAGTGGAATCGCCGCATCCCTCTCGCCCAACTTCACCACCATGACTGGCGCGCCGTCGGCTTCAGATCGCCGAAACAGCGGCTCGCCGAAGGACGTGAAAACTGGGTGCGTCAGGGTGCAGTGATCCGCGGAAGCCACATTCGCTTCGAAAACCATGATCAGCGGACCAGTCGTCTGGGAAGTCCAATTCGACCACAATGCAATGAACAGATGGTAAGCACGGAGAAACTTGCCGCGACGACTGATCCGCGCCATTCCGTCGGGATGACGCCCCTCGCCTGGCTCGTCGGGTTCGTGCTGCCGGCCTGCGCCGCTGCCGGAGCAGGAGGTTTGCCGACGCCGCAACTGATGGATATGCGCCACATTCAGCGGCCAGCCAGCCCGAACACCGCGCTCGCGGCTCCGGCGGGGAGCGAACCTGCACCCGATGTCGTCACACCGGTCTTTCCGGTCCCCGCCTCTCGCCTCTATGCCGGCTTGATCACGATGGCCACCGGACGGCCGCGGACATTTCTGGCGGCCGAATATCCGACGCAGCGACAGGCCCATTTCGTCGCCCGTAGCGCCGTGTTCAACTTTCCCGACCTGATCGCGGCTCAGGTCAGCGAGGCGGGTACCGACCACAGCACGCTGGTGCTGTATTCACGCAGCGTGTACGGCTATTCGGACCTCGCCGCAAACCGCCGGCGCCTGGACGACTGGCTTGCCGATCTGCGGGCACGCTTCAACCACCCTGACGAGAGATAGCTGCTTCATGCCGAAACTCAGGCCATTCCTTCGCGACGTCTGGCACCTCTCCAGGCCATACTATCGCTCCGAGGAAAAGTGGTCCGCCCGGGGCCTGCTGGTCTCGATCATATCGCTCCGGCTGCTGCTGGTCGGCATGACGGTGATCCTCAGCTTCTGGAATCGCGAATTCTTCAACTCCTTGCAGGACAAGGACTTTGCTGCGTTCTTCGGACTGCTGTTCGTCTACCGCCGCACACCGAGTGGTTTCATGCCAGGCTTCTGCGAGATTGCCGCGGTCTATATCCTCGTCGCGGTCTACTACACCTATCTCTCGCAATGGCTGCAGATCCGCTGGCGCCGCTGGCTGACCGTGCGCTTCCTGGATGAATGGCTGGCGGACCGCGCTTATTATCGCATCAGCCTCACGGCCGACCGCGCAGCCATCGGCACCGACAATCCCGATCAGCGCATCGCCGAGGACATTCGCGACTTCGTCGACAATACACTCACGCTGGGCATCAGCCTGCTGGCGAACGTCATCTCGCTGTTCAGCTTTCTTGGCATCCTGTGGTCGCTCTCCGGTACCATTACGCTGTTCGGCGTCAGCATACCCGGCTACATGGTCTGGGTCGCGCTGGTGTATGCCATCATCGGTACGTGGCTTACCCACCTCGTCGGCCGCCCCCTTGCCGCGCTGCGGTTCCGCCAACAGCGTGTCGAGGCGGACTTCCGCTACAGCCTGGTGCGGGTTCGCGAGAACATGGAAGGCATCGCGCTGTACAACGGCGAAGCCGAGGAGAAAGACTTACTGGGCCAGCGCTTCCATGGCGTGATCGGCAACTGGTGGGCGATCATGCAGCGCACCAAGATGCTGAACGCACTCACCGCCGGCTATGACCAGGTGGCGGTCATTTTTCCCTTCATCGTCGCCGCTCCGCGTTTTTTCTCGGGCCAGATACCGCTTGGCGGCCTGACGCAGACCGCCGGCGCCTTCGGCAATGTTCAGGACGCATTGTCGTGGTTCATCGGCCAGTATGCCAGCCTCGCCCAATGGCATGCGATCGTCGAACGATTGACCACCTTCCATCGTGCCGTTATCGCCGCGCGGGCCGCGTTCGGCACGGGGCTGACCTTGGCCGATGCGCCCGACGGATCGGTGGAGATGCGGGATACCAGCATCGAGCTGCCGAACGGCACCAAGCTCCTTACAGGCGCCGACCTGGTGCTCGAACCCGGCCACTCCGTCGTCATCAGTGGCCGTTCCGGCTCCGGCAAATCCACTTTGTTCCGCGTGCTGGCTGGCATCTGGCCGTTCGGCCACGGGCACGTGCAGCGACCGGTCGAGCGCTGCCTGTTCCTACCGCAGCGGCCGTACATTCCGCTCGGCACGCTACGGCACGTGATCACCTATCCGCATCCGCACGACACCTACAGTCGCGAAGATATCGACCGCGCGCTCGTTGACGCCGGCCTCAGTCAGTTCGTTCCGCGACTGGATGACGACGAACACTGGGCACAGCAACTGTCCGGCGGCGAGCAGCAGCGCGTCGCACTGGCGCGGGCGTTGTTGACGAAGCCTGACTGGCTGTTCCTGGACGAGGCCACTGCGAGCCTTGATCCGGAAGCCGAAGCCGATCTCTATCGCACACTCAAGGCGAGACTGCCGAACACGACCCTGGTATCCATCGCGCATCGGCCGTCGGTCGCCGCGTTCCACGAGCGCCACCTCGTGTTGCGCCGCGAGGAAAGCAAGCCTGGCGAACTGGTGCAGACCGAACTCGTGGCCGCGGACGGCGGCAACGGATGACTTTGAGCAGGAAATTAGCGGATTAGAGCTGGGTGATTCCCCCGGCGGCGCGGGGATTTTTATGCTATAGCGATACGAATTGGCCGCCGAAGGAGCCTGCCATGCGCACCCATGCCCTAGTGGCCGCATCCGCCATGCTCGTCGCCAGCTTGGTCGTGGCTGCGACGGGTCGGGCGCAGCAGAATCCCAGCACCGACGAAATCCTCAAGTCGCTGACACCCGGGGTTCAGCGCGGCATCCGACTGGCTCCAGTCGGTGGGCAGCCGGCGCAGGCCCAGCGACCGACTGCGCCATCAGTCAGCCTGACCGTGGAGTTCGCGACCGGTTCAGCGGATCTCACGCCGGAGGCGACGGGGATACTGGACAAACTGGGTAAGGCGCTGAGCGACCAGACGCTCGCTTCTTACCGTTTCCGTATCGAGGGGCACACCGACACTGTCGGCAGCCGCGCGTACAACAAGGAATTGTCGGATCGGCGCGCGGACGCCGTGGTGGCCTATCTGGTCGACAATTTTCATCTCGAGCGCGGCCACATGCAGGGGATCGGGATGGGCGTTGACGGGTTGCTTATCCCCACGCCCGATCAAACCCCGGAGCCGCGGAACCGTCGCGTGCAAGTGGTCAACATCGGTAGCTAGATTTGTCGATCTGATCTGTCGCCTGGTGCCTCACCGTCTAATCGACATACGCCGCCGTCATGGCGAGGAGGGCCGGTTGGCCTCGGATAGACTGCTTTGGGTGGATCCGGACCATCTCAAAGGTCCTTACTTACGCCGCAATTAACTTCACGCTGCCGCCGTCGCCCAGTAGTTTCCGATCCGGCGTTTCAGAATCGCAGGCAGTACAATCAGGTCCAATCGCCCGCGATTCCGGGGAATGTCGGCTGAAGTCAGGAGGAAAACGGACTGCTGAACGGGGGAACGAACATGGCAGCCAGTGATGTGACTGAACACCTGCTACGTGCCGTCGATCGTATCGGTCCGCTTATCGAGGAACACGCCGCGGATGCCGAAGCAAACCGGCAGCTGTCGAGCCCAGTCTTCGATGCCATGTATCAAGCCGGATTGTTCGAGATACTCGTGCCGAGAGCACGTGGAGGTCATGAACTGCACCCGGTCGATTGTATGCGAATCTGGGAGGCGGTCGCGCGGATCGATTCGGCGGCGGCGTGGAATTTGGTGATGAACCAGGCCGTGGCCAACTTCGCGGCGTGGTTGCCCGTCGAGGGTGCGGACGAGCTCTTTCGCGACGGAATTCCCACGGCGGCCACCGCCTTTCATCCGCTTGCCGCGGCGACCCGGGTCGAAGGGGGCTGGCGAATTACCGGACAGGTCCCCTTTGCCAGCGGATGTCGCAACGTCAAATGGCTGGCGATGCCGGCGGCAGAGATGGAGGGCGGCCAGCCGAAGATTGATCCGGCAAGCGGGAAATCGGTGCCTTTCGTGGCGTTCTTTCCCCGCGGCGCCGCCAGCATTGAGGACACCTGGCACACAACCGGCATGCGCGGAACTGGCTCAGCCGATATTGTCGTCAGGGATCTGGTTGTTCCGGACCAGATGACGGCTATGGTCGGCCCGCTTAGGAACCCCTCCCCTGGCTTTGAAGGACCGCTGTATCGGATATTTCCGCTCCACGGCGTGCTCGGAGAAGCGATCGTGTCAGTCGGCGTTGCCGCCGCCGCTGTGGACGAGGCGGTGCATCTCTGCAAGACGAAGACACCAGCTTACAATGCTGTGCCGTTGCGCGAGCAGCAACTGGCCCAATATCAGATGGCGAAAGCCAAAGCCCGAGTGGAGGCGTCACGCGACACGCTCTACCGCGCTGCCGATGCCGCATACGACGAGGCTGCGGTGAGCAGCACCTCGCTTTCGCCGGAGGCGAAGACCCGCTTACAGCTTGCTGTGTCGTTCGCTGCGGAGGCGTGTGCCGAAGCCATGCGCTTCGTCAACGATGCGATCGGCGCATCTTCGATCCGACTGGGCAACCCGTTCGAGCGCCACTCTCGCGACCTGCACGTCCTGATCCAGCACTCGGACAAGTCCAGCCCGCGATACGCGAGCGCTGGACGCTTGATGTTCGGTTTGGAGAACGACTGGGTCTGGTTGAGTTTCTAGGTGCTGGCGCGCCGGCGGGCCATCTGACCACACCTCGAGTAACTCACGACCGGTGCTGATCGGTCCGCCTGCCCAACGTAGGTTCGCCTAGAGTTGATTGCTGTCGTCGATCAACGGACTCATCCCGGCTGACTGACGGACGCAGATCCTGCCTCCGGATAGACGGCGCGCGGGCGGATCAAGGTGCCGTCCTGCCACTGCTCCAGCGCGTGGGCGATCCAACCAACCGTCCGTCCGACCGCAAAGACGGCGAAGGCAGCGCCCGTCGGCAGGCGCAGGCGCTCTTCCAGCATCAGCAGCGCGAAATCGATGTTGGGCAGGATACCGGTCATCGACTGCATCGCCTCGATCAGATGGCGCGCACGCGCAGACGGCTGAATGCGGGACAGCAGCGCGGCGGCACGCGGATCGCCGTCGGGGTAGAGCGGATGGCCGAACGCGGGAATCCGTTCGCCGCGCGCCAGCCGGACGGTGATGGCACCTGAGGGATCGGAGGCGACGACGGGATCGCCAAGCAGATGGCGAAGCTCGTTCGTCATGCCGCCGTGCAGCGGACCGACAAGCGCCGTCAGACCAGCCAGCACGCAGGCACCGAGCGGCGCTCGGGTCGATGCCACGACCCGCGTGGCGTAGGTTGAGGCGTTGAGTTCGTGGTCCGCCGTCAACACCAGTGCGCGGCGGATCAAGTCGGCTGCCCTCGGTCCGACCCCCCACGCCGACGCCAACCGATCGTGCAGCGGCAGTGCCGACGGTTGGACGGTGACACCAGGCAGGCCAGCCGCCGCCCAGGTCATGCGGTCCAGAATGCGCACGGCATCCGGCAGCACGTTTTCCACCCTGCCCGTCCAGCGACCAGCCATCGCGAGATCCGCCATCGCGGCGATGCACCGTTCAGCAACACCTGCCGCGGCGCGTGCTCGCGGCCAACTCCGATGTGATCGCGGCTGCGGCAGCGTTTCCACCTGCCAAAGCAGTTCGGCCACGGCTTCGAGTGTCGCATCCCCGGACAGCGCGATCGCATCCTTGCCGCGGTACTCCAGCCGGCCGCCTTGGATGCGGGTGATGGCGGAAACCAGGATCGGTTCCCCCCAGCTTATCGTCGAGGCAGCCACGGCGCGCCGGCTGCGTCCGCTCCGATTGCGCTCGGCGAGCCGGCGCACATCGGCCGCGTCATACAGGCTGCGTCGAGGATCGTCCGGCGCGGCGGTCACCCCGATGCGGCCGCGGCTGACATAGGCATAGAGCGTCTGGCGCGACACGCCGAGGCTTGCGGTGGCATCCGCGGCGCTCAGCCATCGCGCGGCAGGGGACACATCATCGGCTGACATATTGATTCAATTGATCAAGATTGACGATCGTCTTTCTGATGTATGCCATGGCAGCGTCAATCAGCCAAGGAGGGCGCACATGCCGCGTGGCGAGACAAGCAATATTGCCGACGGCCTGGAAAATGTGGTCGCGGCGGAGACCGTGCTGAGCAAGGTCGATGGCGACGCAGGCGTGCTGATCCTGCGCGGCCATTATCTTCAGGATATCGCAGGCAAGCGCAGCTTCGAGTGGCTGATCGGCCTGCTGTGGCAGGACTTTGTCGATCGTGCCTTGGACGAGGCATCGCTGGGACGCGACCTCGGCGTGGCGCGCGAGCTTGCGTTCCAGCGCATCCGAGACCTGCTGCCGGCCGCTGGGCGCCTGCCACCATTGGCAGCGGTCCGACTGCTGTTGGCGAGTGTCCCCGACGATGCCGTTGACGCACCGCTGCTGCTGACGGCGACCGTCGCCGTGGGATTGGCCGCTGCGATCCGTATTCGCAGCGGTCAGCACCCGGTCCCACCGGACGTGGGAATTGGCCATACAGCCGATTTCCTGCGGATGCTGCAGGGTGTCCCACCGGCACCGGAGGACGTGGACGCGTTGGAGACCTACCTACTCTGCTCCGCCGATCATGGGCTGAATGCATCCACGTTCGCCGGTCGCGTCGCGGCGTCGACGCAGGCGAGCCTCACCGACGCCGTCACCGCCGCGCTGTGTGCCCTGAAGGGTCCGTTGCACGGCGGCGCGCCAGGTCCGGTACTCGATATGCTCGACGCGATCGGCCCGGTCGAGAATGCCGAGGATTGGTTGGACGCGGCGGTGATGCGCGGCGATCGGCTGATGGGCTTCGGCCACAGGATGTACCGTGTGCGCGACCCGCGCTGCGACGTGGTGAAGGCGGTGGTGTCCAGCTTGGGCCGCGACGCCGGGCGGTTGCGCTACGCGGAGGCGATCGAACAGGCGGCGCTCGCCGTGCTGGAGAAGCGCAAGCCGGCCCGTTCGCTACAGACCAACCATGAATTCTACACCGCGCTGCTGCTCGAGGCGCTCGGCCTCCCGCGGGATGCGTTCACCGGCGCCTTCGCAGTCGCGCGCGTGGTGGGATGGATTGCGCACGCGCTGGAGCAGCAGGCCGGCGGGAGGCTCATCCGGCCGCAGTCGGAGTATGTCGGGCCGCTGCCGCCATGACCACTACTCCTCGCCGAACGCGTATTCCTCCGATATGTCTTTGCCGGTGTAGTCGCGCATCAGCGCCGCCGCGACGACGCTTATGACCGCACATACGGTAATATAGACAGCGATCGCCACCCAGGACCGATATGCAGCGAACAGTGCGGCGGCGATCAGCGGCGCAGGACCGCCGGCGATGATCGAGGCAAGCTGATAGCCGATCGATGCGCCGGTATAGCGCAGCCGTCCCGTGAAGCTCTCGGCGATCAGTGCGGCCTGCGGTCCATACATGATGTCGTGCGGGATCAGCGACACCACGATTGCAACGAAGATCCAGAACGGCATCAGCGTATCGAGCAGCGCGAAGTAGATCCAGCCGAACACACCCGTGGCGACAGCACCAATAATATACACTAGCCGGCGCCCGAACCTGTCCGACAGATGGCCGGCGATCGGGATCGAGAAGAACGACACCACCGAGGCCACCAGCACCGACGCGAGAAGCAGGTCGCGTGACACCTTCAAGGTTCCCACACCATAGGCGAACACGAACGCGGTGAAGATGTAGAATGGTGCCTGCTCTGCCATCCGCACGAATGCGCTGAGGAAGATCTCCTTTGCCTGGAGGCGGAACACCTCCGCGACCGGTGCACGCTCGATCCTGTTCTCTTCGACCAGGCGACGGAATGTCGGCGTTTCCAGGATGCCGAGACGGATCCACAAACCGATCGCGACCAGCACGATGCTGATCAGGAACGGCACCCGCCAGCCCCAGGTGGCGAACGCATCGCCTGACAGCGAGCTGAATGCAAGCACGGCGAGATTGGCAAGGAACAGACCCGACGGCACGCCGAACTGCGGCCAGGATGCGACGAAGCCGCGATGGTGGCTGGTCCGCGCCCATTCCATCGACAGCAGCACCGAGCCGCCCCACTCACCGCCGACGCCGATCCCCTGAACGAAGCGCAGCAGCGTGAGCAAGACCGCGCCCCAGATACCGATGCTCGCGTAGGTCGGCACGAGGCCCACGAGGAAAGTCGCGATACCCATGAGCATCAATGTCGCGATCAGCGCCGACTTGCGTCCCAGACGGTCACCCCAGTGGCCGAAAATCGCCGCGCCGATCGGTCGGGCGGCGAAACCGACGGCGTAGATCGCGAACGCCTCCAGCGTGCCGACCAGAGGGTCCGAGCGCGGAAAGTAGAGCTTCGCGAAGACCAGGCCGGTGACCGTGCTATAGAGGAAGAAGTCGTACCATTCGATCGTCGTGCCGATCGTCGAGGCGATCACCGCGCGACGAAGCTGCGCCCGATGCTCCTGTTCGCTGAGAGGCACCGCCTCCTCTGTAACCCGCGCCGCCGCACTGCTGCCTGACATGGATCGATTCTCCCGTGCCGGTTCTTGTCATCAAATGACGAGAACGCATGCGCGGGCACTTCGTTCATTATTCTGCCGCTACGACCATTGCTTCGACGCCGCCCCACAGTTCCGGTCGCAACTCCTCCTTGCGATCCGGAAATGCCAGCGCGCACCCCAGGGTCATGACACCGAATCCCGCCATGACCAGCGTCACCACTGCCAGACTGCCGGTGCGCTCGTGCAGCCAGGCGACCGCTGGGGCGGCCGCCGCGGCGCCGAGAAAGCCTACGAAGAACCGCACCGAGTACATGCGCGTCCGCAGAGCGGGGGAGAGATAGCGCGCGGTCATCGTCTCGTTCACTGTCACTTGACCGAAGATCGCTGCCGCCACAATCGCGGCCATCGGCACCACGACCCAGCCGTGCGCATAGGAGACCGCCACCAGGGCCGGTACCAGCAGTGCGCTCACCGGCAGGAACACGCGCTTCAGTGTCATCCGATCGATCATCCGGCCGACGGTGAACTGGGTGAGCGCGCCGCACAGCGTGGCGAGAAACGCCGCCGATCCCACCAGCGGCAACATGCGTGGATCGTCGCCGAGCCGCTCCTCCATCAGCTTCGGCAACAGCAGCGTGAAGGCATTGAACACCAGGCCGGAGACGATCGCGATCAGCAGCAGCACGATGACCGCGCGGCGCACCAGATGGCGCGGGATGTCGGGAAACGGCCGCGCTCCATGCCGCACGATGGACTCGGGAGCCGGCAGTCGCAGCCATGCGAGACCCAGGACGGCGCAGGCGAGGCCCGGCAGCAGGAAGGCGCTGCGCCAACCGGCCATGTTGGCGAGCAATGCGGTCACCACAGGTGCCAACGCCACACCCAGGTTGCCGAACACGCCGTTCACGCCGATGGAGCGGCCAGGCTTGTCGCCGGCGGCGTCGACCAACATGGCGGTGCCGATCGGATGGTAGATCGCCGCGAACAACCCGGTGGCCGCGAGCGTGACCGCCAGCACCGCGGGCGAACCGGCGAACGCGGTTGCCGCCATGGAGAAGCCGGTGCCAAGGAAGAACAGGGTCAGCAACGCCGGCCGGCCGACGCGTTCCGCAATCCACCCCTGCGGCAGCGAGAACAGCCCGTAGAGCAGGAACATGCCCGTGGCGAGCGCCAGGATCGGCCCATACGCGTCGCCGAACCGCCCATCCGGGGCCGCCATCGCCAGCACCGCGGTGGGCAGGATCAGCAGCGAATAGTGGGTGAAGCCATGCGCGGCGTTGATGAAGGCGATCAGGCGCGTGTTGGGTGTCACAGCGACCCTCGGCGGCTGGCGTTGGACTTGGACGCAAGGTAGGCTGTCCGCCTTTCGACGTACGGCCAATCTTTGTCTCAGATCGGACACCCTGCCGACCGCTCGCGCCTGCGCCCGTTCGAGGACGCGCCCCGACCCCTCGTCGGCTATGCGTATGACTACGCGGACCCGTACGACACCGGTTGGCATCAGCATCCGCGCGCGCAACTGCTGCACGCCATCGCAGGCGTGCTGCGTGTCGTGACTCACTCGGCGCTGTTCGTCGTGCCTCCAGGCACCGGCCTGTGGATGCCGGCAAGGACGCCGCATGTGACGCGCATGCCCGCGGGTCTGGCGATGCGGGCGCTGTTCCTTCGCGAGGATGCGGCATGCGCCGGTCCAGGCGCGGTGACGGTCGTCGCCGTGTCGCCCCTCCTGCGCGAGCTGATCCTGGCGGCGTGCGAGCAGCCGGTGATGTGGGACGAGGCAGGACCGGTGCAGCACGTCGTGGCGCTGGCGCTGCACGAGATCGGCCACGCCGCGACACGCCCGATCGCGGTGCCTGCGTGTCGCGATCCCCGGCTGCAGCGCGTTACCGAAGCGCTGCTGTCCGACCCGGCCGACCCGCGCGGGCTGGAAGCGTTCGCCGGGATGGCAGGCGCCTCTGCGCGCACCTTGGCGCGGCTGTTTCGCGGCGAGACCGGCATGAGCTTCCAGGCGTGGCGACGCCAGTTGCGGCTGACCGAGGCGCTGGCGTGCCTCGCGCAAGGCGCCACACCCGCCCGTGCGGCGGCCGCGGTAGGCTACAACAGCGGTCCCGCATTCGGCGCGGCGTTCCGCGCCGCGTTCGGCACGACACCCGGTCGGTCGCGCTGAATTTCTACGCCGGCTGTTCGCCGATCAGTCGCAGCACCGACGTCCCGTAGCGCTGCAGCTTCGATGCGCCGACGCCCTTCATCTGCCCGAGCTCCTCGATGCTCGAAGGCCGCACCGCCGCGATGTCCCGCAGCACGGTGTCGTGGAAGATCACATAGGGCGGAATGCGCTGCTTCTTCGCCTCCGCTGCGCGCCAGGCACGCAGCGCCTCGAACAGACTCGGGTCCTCAAGGCCGGAGGTCTGCACCGCCGTGGGACGCTCGGGACGCCGTACCTCGAGGCGCCGTTTGCCTTCCTCGCGCAGCATCACCCGCGCTTCACCACGTAGGACCGGCCGCGCCTTGTCCTGCACAAGAAACAGGCCGCCGTGCCCCGCAGTGTCTACGTCCAGCGCCCCGAGTGCGATGAGCTGGCGGATCAGCCCACGCCAATAGGGTGCGGCGTGATCGGCACCAATACCGAATGTCGGCAGGCGGTCGTGTCCGTGCCGAAGCACGCCATCAGTCGTCTCACCGCGCAGCACGGCGATGATGTGCAGCGCGCCGAACACCTGATTGGTGCGATACACTGCCGACAGTACCTTCTGCGCTTCCACAGTCGCGTCCACCATGAGCGGCGGCGCAGAGCAGTTGTCGCAATGTCCGCAGGGTTCCGACAACTCCTCACCGAAACACCCAAGCAGCGAACGCGTGCGGCACGATGCGGCCTCGGTGAGTGCGATCATCTCCTCGAGCTTGGTGCGCATCACCCGTTTCTGGCTCTCGGGCGCGGCGGATTGCGCCAGCCAGTGGCGCGCCTGGGCGATGTCCTGGCCGCCATACAGCAGCAGAGTCTCCGCCGGTTCGCCGTCGCGACCGGCGCGGCCGATCTGCTGGTAATAGGCCTCGGGGCTGTCCGGCATATCCAGATGCACCACGAAGCGCACGTCCGGCCGGTCGATCCCCATGCCGAACGCGATCGTCGCTACCACGACCACCGCCTCGCCGGAACGAAACCGCGCCAGCGCCTCACGCTTGGTTTCTGCCTCCAGTCCGGCGTGGAAGGCGACCGCCGGAATTCGCTTGCCCCTCAGCTTCTCGGCAACGCGCTCTGTCTTCGCACGCGTCCCGCAATAGACGATGCCGCAGACACCGGAATGGCGTGCGAGCAGGTCGAGAAGCTGCGCGGTCTCACTCACTTTTGCTGCGGCGGCGATATGCAGGTTCGACCGATGGAAGCTGGCGACAAATGTCTGCGCCGCCTCCATCTTCAATGCGCGCAGGATGTCTTCGCGCGTACGCGGGTCGGCCGTCGCGGTCAACGCGATGCGCGGCACACCGGGAAACTGATCGGCAAGGCACGCCAGTCCGCGGTACTCCGGTCTGAACTCATGTCCCCATTGCGACACGCAATGCGCCTCGTCGATCGCGAACAGCGCGAGTTGCAGGCGCGACAGCCGCTCCAGCGTACCATTGCCGAGCAGACGTTCCGGCGAGACGTACAGCAGATCCAGCCGCTGTTCGATCAGATCGCGCGCGACGCTGCGCGCCTCGGCCGGATCAAGGTCCGAATGCAGGGCACCGGCCGATACGCCGAGCTGTCGCAGCGCCGCCACCTGATCGTCCATCAGCGCAATGAGCGGCGAGATCACCACCGCGGTGCCTGGGCGGCAGAGTGCCGGGACCTGGAAGCAGATGCTTTTGCCGCCGCCGGTCGGCGCCAACACCAGCGCATCGCCGCCCGCGACCACATGGCGCACCGCCTGCTCCTGCTGGCCGCGAAAGCCCGGAAAGCCGAACACACGACGCAGCACGGCCGTCGGCTCGTCCCACGCTTCCGCCTGAACCAGCGACTGCAACATGACGCGATCAGTGCCGGTCGAAGCTGATCTCCACCCGCCGGCTCTCTTGTGCGGTCAAAGCGAACTGCACCGGTCCATGGCCGCGCTGCTTCACATGCTTCGCATCGACGCCGTCCGACTGCAACTGATCGACAACGACCTGCGCGCGCAGATCGGCCAATAGAATGTTGGCCTGGCGGCTGCCGATGGTACTGGCGAAGCCGTTCACATGCACGACGTCGCCAGGGTGCGACTTCGCCCATTCCGCGGCGTGAGTGATCACTGACTGCGCCGGATCATCGATCTGCGCCGACCATTCCTGAAAGAATACGACGAACCTCTCCACCGGTGGGTCTGCCGCGCTGGCACTGCCGATTGCTGCACACAGTAGTACAAGCAATAGCCCGAGGCGGTGCATGGCCAATTCCCTTCTGGCGCGAGACGGCCATTGTCCTGCCGGTCAGTTAACCCGCCGTCAACCGAAAGTCCTGCTAGGCCGCGGCGGCGATCGCCTTGCCAGCAGACAATCGCCAGATCCGGTCAAGCCGCTCCACCCCTGTCAGGCGGTGCGTAATCAGGATCACGCTGCGTCCGTCCGCCACTTCGTTCAACGTGGCGAGGAACGCGCGCTCGGTTTCCGCATCCAGTCCGGCGCATGGTTCATCGAGAATCAGAATCGGCGCCGGCGACAGCAGTGCACGCGCCAACGCGAGGCGCCTACCCTGACCGCCGGAGAATCGTGCGCCACCTTCGCCGACCCAGGTATCGAGGCCATCCGGCAGTGCTCGCACCATCTCGCCGACCCGGGCCGCATCCAACGCAGCCCATAGCGGCGCATCGTCGGCATCAGGCCGCGCGAGCTTCAGATTGGCGCGAATCGTGTCGTCGAACAGATGCGTCGCCTGAGCGAGCCAGCCAATTCGCGAGCGCACATCCGCGGCCGCCAGCGCGGCGATATCGACACCACCCAGCAGCACCCTGCCGTGCTGTGGCGCTGCCACCTTCAGCATCAGCGCGGCGAGCGTCGATTTGCCGGCGCCCGACGGCCCGAGCAACGCAACGCGCGTGCCTTGCGGGACATCGAGCGCAAGTCCGTCGAACACCGGCGCCCGGTCAGGTTGCCAGCGGAAATGAACCGAGTCGAAGCGCAAGGTGAAGTCGATGGGAACCTGCCCCGGATGCGGCGGATCAGGCACCGGCACGGGCGCATTGGCAGCTTCGATGACACGATGCGAGGCCGCCACGACATGGCCGGCAAGAACGCCGGCGCGCGGCAATCCGCCGACTGCCTCGAATGCCGCAACGGTCAGGAAAGCAGCGGCGACACTGGCCACCGGACTGCTGCCTGCCGCGATCAGAACGGCGAGAAGCGCCGCCTGCCCGCACAGCAACGCGCCGGCATTGGCACGCGAACCACGGGCGGCGAGTTCGCGCTGGGTAGTAAGCAAAGTCGCCTCGCGCGCTTGCACGGCAGCCAGCATGCGGCCTTCGGCGCCGAACGCCCTCACCTCGCGCAGGCCGGTGAGCGCATCGAGCGTGGCAATGCGCAGACCACCCGCGGCATTGGCCAACGCAACGCCGGCACGCGCGGCGGCGCGAGCACTCAGCCAGGGCAGCGCGAATGCGCCGATCGCGAACAGAACGCCGATTGCGATGGCCAGCCAGACGCTGTGCATTCCGATCAGCACGACTAGCAGCGGGAAAAGCAGCATCGCGCCGGCGAGCGGGACCAGGATGCGAAGATAGAGTCCGTCGAGCGCCTCGATGTCGCCGACCAGGCGGGCCAGCACGTCGCCTGCATGCCGGAATCCAAGGCCACCGGCGGAGCCGTGAGCAAGATTGCGGAAGAACCACACCCGCAGATCGGCCAGCGAACGGAACGTGGCTTCATGTGTCAGCACCCGTTCGGCGTAGCGCAGCAGCACCCGCGCCGATCCAAGCACCCGCAGCGCCAACGGCGCCGCCAACGTCCCGGCGACAACTGCGGCGCCGATTACCACGCCGCCAAGCACCATCAACGACACGCCTGCCGCGAGCGCGGCCAGCGACACCACGATGCCGGCCGCCAGCCATACTGCACGCCCCCGCCAGAGGCCGAGTATCTGGAGTATGTCGGTCACGCCGCACCGCGCGCCGGAACGGCACGACCTTCGCGGATATCGAGCCGCCGACCCGGCAACCCGTGCGCAGCGGACGAGTGGCTGGCCAGTATCACCGTCCGTCCTAGTGCCAGCCGCCGCAAGCTATCCAGTACTTCACCCTCGGTCGCTGGGTCGAGATGCGCCGTGGGTTCGTCCAGCAGCAGCAGGGGTGCATTCTTCAGGAACGCGCGGGCGATCGCCACGCGCTGTGCCTGGCCGCCGGACAGTCCGTAGCCACCCTCGCCTACCGCGGTATCAAGACCATCGGGCAATGCGGTGGAAAATTCGGTGACGCTGGCGCTGCGAGCCGCTTCCTCGACCTCTGCGTCGGTGGCTTCGGGGCGGGCGAAGCGGATGTTGTCGCGAATGGTGCTGGCGAACAGCACGGGGCGCTGCCCGATCCATGCGGTCAACCGTGCCAATGCCTGGGGCACGAGGTCCGCGATATCGGCGCCGTTGATCGTCACGCGTCCCCTATCGGGTCGGACAAAGCCGAGCAGAATTTCGATCACCGTCGATTTGCCGGCTCCCGAGGGGCCGGCCACTACCAGCGTTTCCCCGTCCGGCACCCGGAAAGAGAGTCCGTTCAGCGCCGGCCCCCGGGCGGGGTCCCAGGTGAAATGCACGTCCTCGAATACGACAGCGATGCCATGCGCGGCGACCGTGCGAACGTCGCGCTGCGGCTGCGGGAGGGTCTGCGGCGGCAGATCAACCAGCGCCTCCGACGCTCCGACGGCATGCAGCCGATCCTGGTAGGCGGCAGCGAAGCTGCGCAGCGGGGCAAAGAACTCCGGGACCAGCAGCAGCACGAACAGTGCGATCCCGGGATGCGTCATGTCACCCGACGCCAAGAGCACACCGTAGTGCAACGCCAGCACGACGAAGGCCAGAGCCGCGGCAAGATCGAGTGCGGCCGAGGACAGGAACGCGACACGCAGCACGCGCATGGTGCGTCGGCGAAGTTCGTCAGCCGCCGCGGCAAGCGAATTCGCCTCGGCATCCGCCTGGCCGTGCAGGACGATCGTGGCAATGCCACGCACGCGGTCGAGGAAGCGCGCCTGGAGCCGCGCCAGCGCAAGGAACTGGCTGCGCGAGGCGGCCGCTGCGCCAATACCTGCCGCGGCCATGGCGACCGGAACCAACAGACCGCACAGAACCAGCACGAGCGCGCCCACCGGATCGCCCAGCAGCGAGGCGATCGCCACCAGCAGCGGGCCGCCGATCGCCAAGGACGCGGCTGGCAGCCAGCGGGAGTAAAGCCCGTCCAAAGCCTCGATGCGATCCACGACGATCGCGGTCAATTCGCCACTGTGGTGAGTGCGCAGCCGCGACGGACCAGCATGCAGCAATCGCGACAGCGCATCGGTGCGCAGCCGCCGCCGCGCCGCCGCTCCCGCATTGAACGCGGCGCGCTCGGCGGCGATCGACGCGACCGCCCGCAGAACGGCGAGGACCGCGAATCCCCCCAGCAGCCCAACCGTGTCGCCGGCGCGCTCGGTCAGGGCACCGGCGAGCAGCATCGCCACGCACCAGGCCTGGCCTACGGCCATCGCTGTGTTCAGCAGGCCTAGCAGAACGACCGGCCATGCCGCCCGGCCGCCAGTGCGTCGCTCCTCACGCAGCCAGGCACGTGATGCTGTCTTGCTGTCCCCTGATTGCATCCTGGCGCCCGCTTAGCTCAGACGATCCGCGCTGCACAGGGCAGACGGCTTAAATGTGGGCAATGTCCGCCGGCCACCACGGACAGTCGCGCTTGCATCGCGTTCGTCGCTTAGCTAATCAGCTTAGCCATCATGGCCGTGGTAACCATTCACGTCGCGAAGACACACCTGTCGCAGCTTCTGGCACGCGTCGAGGCCGGAGAGGAAATTGTTCTGGCGCGGGGACGCCAACCCGTAGCCAGGCTGGTGCCGTATCGCCCACCAGCAACCAAGCGACAGTTCGGGGCATTGCGCGAAGTGGTCTCGGTTGGCCCCGAGTTCTTCGCGCCATTGCCGGAAGACGAACTGGCCGGCTGGGAGCGATCAGCCTGAATCTTCTGCTCGACACACACGCCTTCCTTTGGTGGGTCGCAGGCGACACGGCTCTATCGTCAACCGCGCACTCGGCCATTGCCGATGAGGGCAATGCAGTGTTCGCCAGCGCCGCGTCCGCCTGGGAGATCGCAACGAAGTTTCGCATCGGCAAGCTGCCAGGCGTAGCGGCCATCGCCGCGGATCTTGCGGCCATACTCGACACACAGGGTTTCGTCGCACTACCGATTTCGTTCGTCCACGGCCAGTTGGCAGGTGCGCTACCTGGTCCGCTGCGCGACCCATTCGACCGGATGCTGATCGCCCAGGCCATGCACGAGGACATGGTACTGGTGTCGAATGTGGTCAGCTTCAGTGCCTATGGGGTTCGTCGCCTCTGGTAGCGTCTCAGTACATCACGTCCCCGCCGTTCGGCGACAGCGTGGCGCCGACATAGAAACCACCATCTGGGCCGGCCAACAGCAGCGCAGTCGCGGCGATCTCCTCGGGACGGCCGAAGCGATGCACAGGAAGCGCGTCGATGAACGCCTGGCGGTCGGCAGGCGCCATCGTCGCGGTCAGATCGGTGACGATCGGACCCGGCGCGACCGCATTCACGCGCACGCCCCGCGACGTCGCCTCGCAGGCCAGCGCGCGGGTGAAGCCGATGATCGCCGCCTTCGCCGCACAATATGGCGTCGAGTTCATCGCACCCTTCAGCCCACGCTGTGAGGCCACGTTGATGATGCAGCCGCGCCCGCGTGCTGCCATCGCCGGGTACACGGCCTGCGCCATGAAGAACATGCCCTTCATGTGCACATCCAGGATCCGGTCGTAGTCCGCTTCCGTGTAGTCCTCGAACCGCTTGCGGATATTCATGCCCGCGTTGTTGAACAGGATGTCGATCGGGCCGAGCGCCGCTTCGACTTCCTGCGCGAAGGCACGGGTCGCAGCGATGTCGACCACATCGAGCGATCGATGCATTGCACGCCGCCCAAGTGCGCGGATCTCATTCGCTGTCTCCTCGGCTTTAGGCCCATCGTCGAGATGGCAGAACGCGACGTCCGCGCCCTCTGCGGCGAAAGCGAGCGCCGTTGCCCGGCCGATACCGCGCGATCCGCCAGTGACCAACGCAACCTGTCCTGCAAGCTTCATCGATGTATCTCCTCAGCAATCCACTCGATCCACCCGCCGTGCGGGTCGGTCCACGCGACCGGCGCACCATCAACCGAAAGCAGGAATGCACCGCGCGGAACGGCCCGGGTGAGCCTATCGCGAACTGACGGAAACACGCCTGGCGCTTCGTTGCTGACCCAGACGGCACCCAGTTCGCGCACAGTACGGATGAATTCCTCGCGCAACGCGGGTTCCGCCACATAGGCGAGTACCGCCGAATGGAACACCACAAGCGTCGCCTCCGATGGAGCCTGTCGCGCACATGCTTCCAGGTCGTTCAGCAGATCACCCTGAACGACACGAGGCGGATCTCGCCTTGCCACTGCGATGGCGGCGCGCAGGCGATCCAGACGATCGGCTTGCTCGGGCCACACCAGCGTTTCCAGCCAGGCGCAATCCGCCTCGTCCGCGACATCCATCGGATGCAGATCAAGGCCGATCCGCCACACGACACGCGGATGCACCAAAGGCAGCGGCGTTGCTGCGCCAGCGCGGCAAGGGAAGATCGGTGCATCCGCCGCCCCTGGCGCCAGTTGCGTTACCCCATAGTCGTAGCCGTAGCGATCGGGGAGCAGGCACAGACCGGCCGACGCACCCACTTCGAGCAGCGCCAGCGGTTGCGGCAGTCGCGCCAGAACAGGCAGAAGCGTGGCGCAACGGCCGGCTTCATTGGTCTGCGTGCGGCGTGCCAACATTGTCGTGCGTATGGCTGGCGCATTGTCGCGCAGCATCGTGCGAAACGCCGGCCAATCGCGTGGCGTGCCGCACACGTGACGCAACGCTGCGAACAGCAGGTTGGGCTGCTGCTTGTCGCCGGGCAGTGCTGCGAGAAACTCAAGCGTGGATGCATCGCTCGCGACTCCAAGGGCGCAAGCGTCGTACAACGGCGAGCGACCACGCGCCTCCACCTCAGAAAATCGCCTGAAACGCGTTGCGATTTGTTCGCTCACTGCATCCCCCGATCTCGGCCACATGTTGCGCCACAGCGGCTGCGAGGCCAAATTGTGCGCATGGAGCTGGCGCGCACCATTGCCGAGCTGCATGCCGGATGCAGGGCGTTGCGCGACCAATGCGGCGCGCTCGCACTGGTGCCGACGATGGGAGCGCTGCACGCCGGTCATCGTGCGTTGGTACGCGAAGCCGCGGCAAGTGGTGCGGCCGTCGTCGCCTCCATCTTCGTCAATCCGCTGCAGTTCGGCGCGAACGAGGATCTGTCGCGGTATCCGCGCGATGAGGCGGGCGATCTGGCAGCACTGGCGGCGTCAGGCTGTCAGCTCGTCTGGCTACCGGATGTCGCCACGATGTACCCGGCCGGCGATGCCACAACGATCGATGTGGCTGGACCATCGAACCAGTGGGAAGGCGCCGCGCGGCCGGGACATTTCCGGGGTGTCGCCACGGTATGTGCCAAGCTGTTCGGCCAGGTGCGCCCCGATCGCGCATATTTCGGCGAGAAGGACTGGCAGCAATTGCAGGTGGTGCGTCGCATGGTCGCCGATCTGCATCTGCCTCTGGAGATCATCGGCGTGCCGACGGTGCGTGAGCCTGACGGATTGGCATTATCCTCGCGGAATCGGTTCCTGACGGAGCAGGAGCGCGCGACAGCACCGCTCCTCTACGGGGCGTTGAGCGCAGTGGCGCGTGCGCTGGCGACGGGCAGTCAGGTCGATGCCGCGCTCACCGACGCCCGCGCCGAGCTGAGCAATGCAGGGTTCTCGACCGACTATCTCGCGTTGGTAGACGGCGGCACGATGCAGCCGCTGCAAACAGTGCAGCCTGGGTCTCGCCTGATCGCGGCTGCGCGGCTCGGTTCCGTACGGCTGATCGACAACCTGGGACCGTAGACACGGTCAGCGTCAGGTTTTCGCTCGCCCTCGGCGCAGCGCCTCGTCCACGGTCTTCGGCTCCACGGCGGGTGTCGGCTGGTCCGCCAGCTTCTCCGCGAGCGCGCGCACGAGGTCCGACCGCGCGACAATGCCGATCAGCTTCCCATCGCGTACTACGGGGACTCGCTTGATGCCCTTGTCGTACATCAGACGCGCCACATCACGCGCGCCCGTCCCTTCGGTGACGGTCAGGGCACCCGGTGACATGACGGATTTGACCTTGTGACGCCGCTCCCGAATGCCTTCCACGAAGGCTGGCGCGAGCTCGAAACCTTCGGCCAGCATATCCATCCATCGCGCCTCCCTGGCAGTGTAGCCCTCGTGCCAGCGCACCAGATCGCCTTCGCTGATCATGCCCACGATGGCGCCGGAATCGTCCACCACTGGCATGCCGCTGATCCGGCGCCGTGCCATCAGCTTCACTGCGTCCAGCAAACTCGTCTCCGGGTGCACCACCGCTACGTCGCGCGTCATCAGGTCGCCCGCTGTAACCACTGCTTCGTCGAGCATTTCGTTTCCCTTTCTTCCGTCCACGCCAGAGCCCCCACGACCGGCGCCCTTCGCTTTGCGGCCCGTCTAGCATAAGTCCGTGGGGATGCGTTTGACCCAGATCAAGCCAGCCCGAGCGGAGCATGATAAGAAAAGCCAGTCGTAGGTCCCGCGCACCCAATCGGGGGAGGATTATCATGCCTGCCGAGGATACCAATACATTGACAATTGAGGAATCCGTCGCCACGGACAGGTTAACAAGGAAAGACTACGAGCGTGAGTTGGCCAGGCTGCATGTGGAGCTCGTCAAGCTACAGCAGTGGGTCCAGCACAAGGGACTCAAAGTCTGCATCGTATTCGAAGGCCGCGACGGCGCCGGCAAGGGCGGCACCATCAAAGCGATCACGGAACGCGTCAGCCCGCGCATCTTTCGTGTCGTCGCCCTCCCCGCTCCGACCGAGCGCGAGAAATCGCAGATGCACATCCAGCGATATATCGGGCATCTGCCCGCGGCGGGCGAGATCGTGATCTTCGACCGGAGCTGGTACAACCGTGCGGGCGTCGAGCGTGTGATGGGCTTCTGCTCCGAGGAGCAGGCGCAGCACTTCCTGCTGATGACGCCACCCACGGAGCGGGCAGTGGTCGATTCCGGCATCATCCTGCTGAAATACTGGCTCGAGGTCAGTGAGCCAGAGCAGACACGCCGTTTGCAGGCGCGGATCGACGACGGCCGCAAGATTTGGAAGCTCTCGCCGATGGATCTCAAATCCTACAGCCGCTGGCATGACTATACGCGGGCACGCGACGAAATGTTCAAGGCGACCGATACACCGTGGGCTCCATGGTTCGTAATCCGTTCGGACGACAAGAAGCGGGCGCGGCTGAACGCCATATCGCACCTGCTTCGCCATATCCCCTATGAGGACATTACGCGAGGGAAGGTGAAGTTACCGAAACGGAAAAACCATCACGGCAATCGCGAGCCGGACTATCCATACAAATTTGTCCCGGAGCTCACCTGGCCATCCAACCAACGTCAGCGACAGTAAGCCGCCGGGCTCAGCTCCCCAAAGCGCGCTTGGCTATGCTCGCCAGATAGCCTGCCGCCGCGGGCAGGATCGCGTCGTTGTAGTCGTAGCTCGAGCTGTGCAGCCCCCGACCGTTGTCGGCCGGGCCATTGCCGATCCAGACGAACGCACCGGGCCGCTGCTGCAAATACCAGGCGAAGTCCTCGCCGGTCATGGCCGGAGGCAGATCGCGACGCAGTGGCAGGCCAGCCGCGACAACAGCCTCGGCCGCCAGCTCACGCTCCGCTGTGCTGTTAACGGTCACCGGATTGCCGCGACGCAATGCGACCTCGATCTGCACGTCGCAACTCTGCGCCACGCCGGCCGCGACGCGATGGATCGCCGCCTCCACCGCATCGCACACCTCGTTGCGCAGCGTGCGCATCGTCCCGCGCATGAAAGCTTCGCCGGCAATCTGATTGGCAGCACTGCCTGCCTCCATGGTGGCGACGGTGATCACGACCGCGTCCAGCGGATCGACGTTGCGCGAAACAATCGTTTGCAGTGCCAGCAACAGGTGCGCCGACGCCACCATCGGATCGCGCGTCAGATGCGGCAGGGCGGCGTGGCCGGAGCGTCCCTTCACGCGGAACTCGATGCGTCCGCCTGAAGCCATCACTGCCGCGTCGTGCACCACGACGGTACCGGCTTCGAGGCCTGGCCAGTTGTGGTAGCCAAAGATCCGCTCCATCGGGAAGCGCTCGAACAGACCGTCGGCGATCATGTTCTTGGCGCCCCCGCCGCCCTCCTCCGCCGGCTGGAATACGAGATGCACCGTGCCGGTCCAGGAGGGGTCCTGCTGCAGCAGCGCTGCAGCCCCGAGCAGCGACGTGGTGTGACCGTCATGACCGCAGGCGTGCATCACCCCCGAATTGCCCGAGGCGTAGGCAAGGCCAGTGGTCTCGGCGATCGGCAGCGCGTCCATGTCGGCGCGCACCCCAACGCTGCGATTGGAGCGGCCACGCGAAATCGTCGCGACGACGCCGTGACCGCCGACCCCGGCGACGAAGGGAACGCCAAGTTCCTGGAGCTTCGCGCAGACGAAGGCGGCGGTTTCCGTCTCGTGCAGCGTCAGTTCCGGGTGCGCATGCAGGTGGTGGCGCCAGGCGGTCAGGGTGTCGACGAGCTTCTGGTCCATTCTGCAGGCGGTAGCGGATTTCCCCGTGATCGGCAAATGGAACATTGCAATTCCATCTGATTTGCCCCCGGCCTCCCACTCACGTCGAGGCCGGCAGTCGCCGGCAGAGCCATGTCCCGATGAGGGCGAAGACTGCGATGAGCCCCAGCGCCGCCGACAGCCCGCCAAGCGCGAAGGCAACCGCCCCGGCTGCCACGCCGATGCTTCCGGCGAGAAACGTGCAGGCGTTGATGATGCCGGACCCCGCGCCGGCTCGAACGGGCGGCAGGGTCGCGAGGGCGAGACGCGGCGCCGCAGCGTACGGCAATGCCAGACCCGCACCGATGCCGAACAATCCAACCACGAGCGGTGCCCACATCCGCCCGGCCGCCCCGATCGCAATCACCACGCTGGCCACGGCGATCAAAAGCATGCCGCTGGCAAGGGCGCCCCGCGGGCCGAAGCGGCGCATGAGCAACGGTGCGGAGAACGCGAAGATCAGCAGCCCGCAGCTCATCGGCAATAGCGACAGGCCGGCGCCGACCGGCGTCAGTGCCAGGCCCGTCGGGCTCTGCGCGTCCAGATTGTAGAACAATAGCAGTGCCAGGATGCACGACATCGCAATCGAACCCACCGCGATGGCGCGCACGAAGGCGGCTCCGGCGAACAGGGTTAGGTCGATGAGAGGATCGCGGACGCGGCGCTCCACCGCCAACAGCCCGACGAACGCCGCGGCCGCCAGTGCGGCAAAGCCCAGGAGATCGAGTGGCGCCCGTGTCACCGCGGGCAACGCGTGCAGTGCCGAAACCAGTGCGGACATGAAGATTGCGAGCAAGACGAAGCCCACCCAGTCGAACCGGCCGACCCGCCTGATGCCCGAGGTCGGCGCTGCGCTGCTAGTGAAAACGAAGCCGCCGGCGGCGGCGACCATGCTGACACCGCTGGCCCAGAAGATTACCCGCCAGTCCGCGTAATGGGTGAGTGCGCCGCCGATCAGCGGGCCCAGGCTGAAACCTAGCATCAGGAAGCCGGCCCAGGCGCCAATCGCGGATGCACGGCGCTCTGGCGAGCTGACCGCGCTGATCGCAGCCAGCGTCCCAGGCACGGCCGCCGCTGCCGCCAGGCCCTGAAGCGCGCGGCCGGCCAGAAGAAACGCAGGTCCCTGTGCCGTTGCGACAAAGACCGATGCCACAGCAAACGACGCTAGTCCGGCCATCGATACCCGCCGCGCACCTGCCTGGTCGCACGCCTTGCCGCCGGGAATGATGCAGGCCGCCGATACGATCAGATAGGCATTGATCGCCCATTCAAGCTGCGCGGCATCCAGCCCGAGTTCGGCACGCATGGTTGGCAGCGCCGCCATGATCGCGGTGCCGTTGACGCCCAGCATCAGCATACCGAGACAGCTTGCCACCAAGGTCAGCCGCGCGCGCGGGTCCGCGACGGCCGCCTGCTTCACGCCGCTCACGACACCGCACGGATGAATGCGCCGACGGCCGCCAGTGCCCGGCGCCCCTCCGCGAGCTGCGGATAAAACAGGTGCCAGGCATGAATCATCCCCGGCCAAACCTGCAGGGTCACGTCGACATCTGCCTCACCGGCGACGGCCGCCAGCCTGATCGAGTCACTCAGCAGCGTCTCAGCCGATCCGACCTGGATCAGCATCCTCGGCAGCCCGTGCAGGTCGGCGTGGATCGGCGAGACGAGGGGCGAACGCGGATCGGTGCCGCGCAGGTACGCTGCCGCAGTCTCGATCAGGTACGGCTTTTGAATCAACGGATCGACCGCCGCCTTGCTCGTCATGGTCGCCCCGGTCATCTCGAGATCGACCCACGGCGAACTGCACCAGACGGATCCCGGCAAAGTCACCCCGGCATCGCGCAGCGACAGCAGCGTGGCGATCGCTAGCCCGCCACCCGCGCTTTCACCGGCAAGCGTGATACGCGCCGCGTCGTAGCCTGACGACAGCAGGAAACGATACCCTGCGAGCGCATCGTCGAGTGCGGCGGGAAACGCATGCTCCGGCGCCAACCGGTAGCCGAGAGCCAGCGTGCGTGCTTCGGCCTGTCGGCCCAGCTCGGCCATGACATGGCGATGGCTCGCAATCGAGCCGGATATATAGGCGCCGCCGTGCAGGAACATGATGACGCGGTCCGCATCAGCGGACCGCGTGATGGTCCATTCCGCGAACACGCCGTTGGCGTCAACCTGTTCGGTCCGCACGTCTGCCGGCAGCGTGTACCTTGCGCCCAGTGCGTCCAGGCGCGCCCGCCGTTCGACCAGTCCAGCGGGTCGCGGCGTCGCTTTCAGAGCTCCCCTGATGGCCTCGATCTCTGGATTTTCCATCGCAGTTCCTTTCGGCCACCCGCCGCTTCCCGTGCGATCCGATCGCATGCAATCTAACCATTGCGAATCAATCGGCACCATAGCGGCGCTCACCAGCGTCCTCGGCACTATCCGCACACGGGAAACCAACATGACCCTCGACACGGTCCTCCGCGTCGCTGGCATCCTCGGCTGCGCCTTCGTGCTCTCTGTCGCACCACGCGCCGCCTGGGCTGACGTCTCTGTGGCGGCGCCAGCGACCCAATCGGCGATCGCCGCCGCCGTCGAGAAAGAGCGCAACGCCTATGGCGGAAAGACCCCGGTTCCAGGCGTATTGATCGGCGTGTGGGACGGCTCCGGCGGAAGCTACGTGCACGGCTTCGGCGACGCAGACCTCGCGGCGCACCGGCCCCTGACGGCAGCAGATCACTTCCGCGTCGGCAGCAACACCAAGACATTCGTCATCAGCGTGCTCCTGCAGCTGGTGGACGAAGGCAAGCTGCGCCTGAACGATCCACTCAGCCACTTCTCACTCGGCGTAACGATTCCGAACGCCGAGCACATCACGGTTGCAGAGCTTTGTCAGATGCGCAGCGGCCTGTTCGAGGCATTCAACTCGCCCGAATTCGACAACATGAAGCTTGAACCCGACATGAAATTCGATCCGCGGACGATCATCGGATGGGCAGTGGAGCAGAAGCCGTACTTCGCACCCGGCAAAGGCTATCGCTACAGCAACACCAATTACCTGATTCTAGGCTTGCTGATCGAGAGCATCACAAAGGAACCGGTAGGCGAGCAGATCCGCAAGCGTTTGCTGGAGCCGTTCCATCTGACCCAGACCAGCTATCCCGACACCCAGGCGATGCCTGATCCATGGGCGCACGGCTATTCACTTGGCAAAGACGGGACATGGGAGGACGTCAGCAACACGATTCCCGTCTCGCTGATGGGTGCGGCCGGCGAGATCATCTCCGACATGGCCGACATGAAGCGCTGGGTGAAGCTGTATGTCATCGGCAAGACGAACGGGCCAGCGACACAGGACGCGCGTCTGACTTGCCTCTCCACCGGTCAGGGGAACCTGGCGTTCGGTCTCGGCATCGGCTGCAGCGCTGGCTGGTACGGCTACACCGGCGGATTGCCAGGCTACAACACGGCCGGATATTACTTCCCCGCAGGAGATATCACCGTCATCGCCTGGGTGACGTTGCAGGCGGAAAAGCCCTTCCCCGGTGTCGCCAATGCGATATTCCGCGACATAGCCCGCATCATGACGCCGAAGAATGTGCCTTTCGTGATGGGCGCGACCGCGAAAACAATGGCGAGGTAGCCCAGGGCCAGTGTCCCCGCGGGGATCATCGGTGGTCCGCCGTTTCGCCCCCGTCCCACAGGTGCAGTACCGGGTTGCCGCCTCCACGCCAAGCGGCGAAGACCGATTGGAATGCATGCCCGTATCCTTTGGCGGCATCGCGGACCAGGCTCAGAGCCGACTTCAGTTCAGACGCAAGATGGGCTCGCCGGCTCCCCTGGGGAATGCGATCGAGCAACGCGATCCCCTTCTGCAGATGTCTGTCCGCCTCACGATACGCTGCCATCCGAAAGGCGCGTCGGCCGGCAAGTAACCAGTATCGAACCGCCGGCTCTATCAGACCGGCGAGCGCGTAGTGATACGCCAGCAACTCCGGGGCCGCGTCGCCCTGTTCCTTGCAACGCCCTCGAAGTACCTCAGCGACCCGTTGATGCAGCTGCCGGCGGCGGTCCCGCAGGAGCATGCTGTAGGCAACGTCCCTGATCAGCATATGGTTGAAGGCATAGCTCTGCGACAAAGCGGAGCTCGAACGGCGCATCAGCCGCGCCTCGCTGAGGCTGGCGAGAGCGTCCAGCAATGGCTGTTCTGAGAGCCGCGTCACGCCCGCGAGCAACTCGAGTGTGAATTCGCGGCCGATCACGGCAGCGGCCTGAACTACCTCTCGCACGCCGTGAAGCCGGTCAATGCGGGCTGCGAGAGGAGCGTACAATGCGGCCGGGACGGTATGGTCCGGCAAATTCGAAACAGATGCGCTCACCAGGAGCTCAGCATCGTGCCAATCTGCCTGGACCACGGCACGAGTCAGCTCCTCTACAAAGAGGGGAAGACCTTCGGCCCGCCTCACGATCTGCTCGAGTGTCGCCGGCGGCAGAACTGCAGGCGCTGCAGTTTGCGTCGCGAGCATCAGGGCTTCACGTCGGCGCAGTCCGCCAAGCGTCAGGCTTGAGACGTGCGGCAGCCCAGCCCAAGGCGGGCTGAACCCTGGTCGCGAGGAAACCACGAGCAACACCGGAAGCGACCGGAGATATGGGACCAAACGGTCCAACAGCTCCAGGCTTGTAGGGTCAATCCAGTGCACGTCCTCGAACAGGACAAGCACCGGCCTCCGCGCAGCCACCTCCGCAAGCTGTCTTGCAAATGCGTCGAGCAGATGCTCCTGGCCTGGCTCGGTTAGGCTGGGCCTCGCCGCTTCCGCTAGATCCCGGTCCCATGACCCCTGGCTTGCCGTTTGGCTCAATACCGGGAAGAGCGGGCTGTCCTGATGTTGCGGCGAGCAGAAGTAGCAAAGCTGGTCAGACTCACCACTGAGACGCTCCATGAGGGTTACAACAAGCCGGGATTTGCCGATCCCTGGCTCACCGGTGAGCAGTACCACGCGCCCCTCGCCACTCTTCGTCTCGAGCCAGCGCTGCGAGAGGTCGCTCAACTCCTGATCTCGTCCCAGCAGCGGCATCAGGGATGCCGCCGAATGGAGCGCTTCGGAGCGGCTGCGGTGAGCCGCAGTCGTCACTTGCCAAGCCGGAACCTTCTCAGCGAATCCCCTCAAATCAAGGGGTCCTAGATTCTGGCACGCAAACAGACTGCCGATCTGCCGGTGCGTCGCAGCGTCGATCACCAAGCCGCCAGGCTGAGCAGCGGACTGTAGCCGGGCGGCGAGGTTCGGCGTTCTCCCTATTGCCGTCTGTTGCCGGGCTTCGCCTGCTCCGATTGGTTCGCCCACGACTACCAGACCGGTAGCGATCCCTATCCGAACCTGAAGAGACGCTGTTCCGACAGGCGCTTGAGCGACAGCCTCGATTACAGCCAGGGCAGCACGAACCGCCTGCTCGGCATTTGACTCGTGTGCCGCAGGCCAGCCGAAATAAACCAGCACTCCATCCCCGACGTAGCGAGCAACGAAGCCGCCAGATCGCGCCACGGCCGTCGTTACACGGCTCTGATAGGCCCGAATTATGGTGCTGAGATCTTCGGGATCGAGCCGAGCCGACAGTGCTGTGGAGCCCGCCAGGTCGCAGAACATCACGCTGAGCTGACGTCGCTCTGCAATCGCTCGTGGCGCGAGATCGACCCGCCGATCCTCCCGCTGTGCTTGGTTGGGCTCGTCGGTGGGAGCCGCGGCACGCATCGCCGCGATCGCTCTGAGAAACACGCGCCGATGGCCGATCGAGGCGACGCCGACATCCTTAAGGTCATCTGCCGTCAGGCACGGCAAGACCTCGGCCGTGATACCGTGAGCGTGAAACGCCGCAGTATAGCGGCCCATTCCTAGATTGTGCAGCCAATCCGCGACGTTCATGGCCGACCTCCCGGCGCCCCGACGCTCAACCAAAGTTATGGGCCTTTGAGATCGTGAGGGGCAATACAAGAACAGAGGCGGAGCAGCACATTACTGGCGAATAGGCGAGTAATGCAGGGTCGACGTGACGTTACGCGGGATCCGCCCCAACCCGCACCAGCAGTTTGCCGAAATTGCGCCCGCCCAGGATGCCGGCGAGCGCATCGGGAGCATGTTCCAGTCCGTCCACCTCGTCCTCCCGGTAGATCAAACTGCCATCGGCCACCCACGGCGTCGCCAGCTTTCGCCACTCGGCCAGCTTCTCCGGCTTATCAGATACGATGAAGCCCTGAATCAAAATGCGCTTGCCGACAACAAAGCCGAGATTAGGACCGGGCGGGAACTCCGCCTGGTTGTATTGCGACACCATGCCGCACATCGCCACGCGGGCAAATGGGTTGAGCAGGTCGAACACCGCCGCCTGCACCGCTCCGCCGACATTCTCGAAATACGCGTCGATGCCGTTTGGGCACGATGCCGCGAGTTCGGCGTGCAGATCGAGCGAACGATGGTCGACGCAATCGTCGAACCCAAGGCTGTCCTGCACCCACAGGCACTTCTCGGCACCACCGGCAACGCCGACGACGCGCGCCCCGGCACGCCGTGCGAGCTGCCCGGCCACCGAACCGACTGCGCCCGACGCGGCGGAAACCACCACCGTCTCGCCCTTCGTCGGCTGGCATATCTCGGTGATGCCGCGATACGCGGTCGCGCCCGGCATACCAAGCACGCCGAGATAGGCTGACAGCGGCGCCCCATGCCGCGGAAGCTTCACCAGCCGATCGCCCGGCGTGACCGAATGCGTCTGCCAGCCGCGCGCGCCCACCACCACGTCACCCGGCACGAAGTCCGCATGCGCCGAGGCAATCACTTCGCCGACGGTCTCACCGGTCATCACTTCGCCGGGGTTCACCGCCTGCGCATAGGTCTGCTGCTCGCGCAACCGTCCCCGCATGTAGGGATCGATCGACAGCCAGATGGTACGCGTCACCACCTCACCCGCAGTGGGTTGTGGGATGGCGTCCTCGCGGACCTCGAAGTTCTGCCGGCGCGGCTCGCCGTCGGGGCGGTGCTTCAATACGATCGAGCGGCGGATTGACGCATTCTGGCTCATCGCTGGCTCCATGAGGTAGGCAGAGGGTAGTGTCTCAGACTGGATTTGGCGATGATCCTACTACCCTGAATCACCGGCCAGCGAAACGTACTGCCATGTATGGACGGCCCCCGTTAGTCCCTTACGGGCCAACTCTTCTCGCCCGCTGCGTGGAATTGCACCGTCGGTTAAATCCCATCAAATCATAGTCGGAATGATAACCGCCTCGGTGATCCGTTCCGCCGCGGCGGTCGCGGCACGTCCGGCCTTGGTGAGGTAGTAGCGGTAGGTTCCGGTGACGCGTTTGATGACCCCGAGGTCGAGCAGTCGGCGCAGGTGTCGCGACAGTCGGGTGGGTGAGAACATGCCGAGGTGCGGCAACAACTGGCTGCGGCGAATGCCGGCGATGTTGACCCTCGGGTTCTGCAAGGCGTGCAGCAGGGCTTTGTCCGCCGGAGCGAAGAAGTTGATCCCCTGCACCGTCTTGCCGTCCACTTCACGCGGCCTGGTCAGGCGGCCCAGCGCGCGGATCCCGGCGGAGAAGTCGTCCAACGCGGACAGGTGGGCGATATAGCACCGGTTGCAGCCAAGCAGAATGTCTCGCAGATCGATCAGGCTGTAGATCGACTTCTTGACCGGCGCGAGTTCCCGACTCGCCGGGCCCTTGCGGTGTTCCACCCTTCGGTGGTGCTTGAAGAACGACACATCGTTGGTGGTGGTCTCGATACGCAGTACGATGCCGTGCTTGTCATACATCTTGATCGAGCACTTGCCGAAGCGATGCCTGATGCAGGTGCCCTCGATCCGGGTGGCGAACTGCGAGCCGATCTCCTGCGGCAGCGACGGCGTGATCTGCCGGCCGAGAAACGTGGCGACCTGCTCGGCCTTCACGTTCAGCACCGACTGGCGGACCAGTTGCTCATAAAGCGGGCCGAGGGTGACGGTGGAGCGGAACGCCAGATCGGTGGCGTATTCCACCTGCATCAGGCTCCAATGATAGGACTGCCCGAACACATCAGATACCGGGCAATACAGCCTGGCATACCGATCCAGCGTGCGGTGCAACTGGTCAGGCGACAGTGTGTCGGCCAAGGCCTGGGCAAGCGCCCAGTCGTCGATGTGCACGAACGCATTGTCGGCCATGGTGTAGCCGATGCCCTTCGCGGACAGCTTGCGCGCCAGCCAGCTATGGCCGTTGCAGTAGAACTGCAGGCGGAACGGCGCCCAGGTCGGCACGCGCAGGTAGACCAGCCCGAACGTGGCGTCCTGAAAGTAGAAATAATAGTGCAGGCACTTGCCGCTGTCCGGCCGGATGAAGGTCTTGTGGGTCTGCCTGTCGTGCCAGGGTTTGTACGCGTCGCAGGCTTCCATCGCCGAGATGACGTGCACCAGACCGGGGCGATCGCCACGCTGGCGGAGCACGTGCGCGACAACGTCTTCCTTGCGGATATGCGGCTTGGCGAGGTGCTCGATGGTGATGCCCGCCTCAGCGGCCAGCGTTGCCGCACGGTCACGCACGCGGTCGCGCAGCGTCTTGGCAAATTCGGGGTAATCGAAAATGCGAATGCCCTTGGCATTCAGATATCCGGTCATCCCGGCGGCATAGCAAATCACCGGCAGCGTCCCGGTGATCACCAATCGGTCGTAGCACGACAGCATCCCGGCGAGCCGGTCGTCGTAGCGTTCCGTCAGCGACTGGCTCATGCTTCCCCCCGGCGACAATGCCGCAAGGGAGGCTACATCAGACTTGCTGGTTCCGGCTCCGCCGGCTTAGAAGCGCAACGACGAAGCAACTCAGTCATCAATGCGTACCGTCGAACGAGATTGCTTCGCCGCTGCGCCCCTCACAATGACAATACGATTACCAGACTACACCATCGTCAGCCCGCCGGACACGCTGATCGTCTGGCCAGTCATGTACTCCGCATCGTCGGACAGCAGGAACGCGATCATCCCGGCGTAGTCGTTCGGCCTGCCGAGCCGCCGCAGCGGAATGGCTCGCGCCAGTGCATCGCCGATCGAAGGCGATGCCGCACGGAAGTTCTCGAACAGCGGCGTATCCGTCGGCCCGGGGCACACCACGTTCAGCGTGACGCCCTTGCGCGCCAACTCGCGCGCCAACGTCTTGGTGAATGCGATGATGCCGCCCTTGCACGCGGCGTACACCGCCTCGCCCGACGAACCCACCCGCCCCGCGTCCGATGCCACGCTCACCACGCGCCCGAAGCCACGCTCCGCCATACCCCGGGCGACGACGTGGTGCATGTTCAGCGCACCGTACAGATTGATCTGCACCACCTTGTCCCACAGCGCGCGGTCGGTATCGAGGAAGGCTATCGGCGTGTCCCATCCCGCGACATTCGCCAATCCCTGCACCGGCCCGAACGTCGCTTCGAACCCCTCCACCGCAGCGATGATCTGACCGCGGTCGGTGATATCGACGCGATAGGCCCGCGCCTCGCCGCACTCTGCCGCAGTCGCCTGCGCGCCGGCTTCGTCGAGATCGAAAATGCCCAGCACACAGCCTTCCTCGGCAAGCCGCAACGCCGCCGCCCGCCCGATGCCGCTCGCGCCACCGGTCAGAATCACCCGCCTGCCACTCAGTCCACGCATGGTCACGCCGAATGAGAGGCAATCGTGCGCAACTCGATGCTCTCGCGCGGCAGCACCAGCTCATGTTCATTGTAGAAGTCACGCATCGAACTACAGCCCTCGATCAGTTCGAAGTCTTCGCGGTCCAGCATGTGCCGAGATGACACGCAAGCAAAACCCTGCTCAGCAGCTAGGGATCACCTTGAACTCGACCCTGCGATCCAGCGCATCCGACAGATCATCCGCCCCCGTGCCGATCAGGCTGTTTTTCGACCCGACGCCCGTGGCGATGAGGTGACCTTGCAGACCAGGCGCGTCCGTCTCCAGCCGGCCTTTCACGTATTCGGCGCGCAACTGCGACAACTGGTCGTTCAGCGCGGCGGAACCCGTCGGACTGCTATTCCCTGTGACCTGAATGCACGCCCCCCGGCTCGCGCTGTGCGTGGCGATCTGCCGCAGCCACATGTCGTAAGGTCCGGTCAACTCCTGTCCGGTGTCGAACGAGGTCGTTCCCGGACGAAACAGGATCTTCACCCCCAGCGCATTGTTATCCAGCCCGTAGTCCACCACGTGGCCGAATGCATCCTCCGCCTGGTCGCGGTGACCAAGTCTCCAGTTGGTGAGATAAAGACCATTGAACACTCGAAGCTGATTGCCGGCAGGCGTCTTCTCCGCCGTCACGTAAAGATCGAGCGCATCACCATAACGGCTCGCGTCATACGCATTGATCGCCTCGCTGACGAGCGACGCCGTCAGGATGCCGTTCAGATAGGTCTTGCTGATCGGATCGCCGACCTTTGTGGCTTGGCACGTGTCAATATAGCTTTTCACACTGGCGTCGTTTGTCCACGCGGGGCTGTCGCGGAAAAAGCCGATCGGTGTCGCATCGACGCCGTCCAGACGAGCGCGCGCCACACCCTTGGCAACCGTCTTGCCCGCACTCAGGTCGACCATGACCAGACAGAACCTGTACCCCTCGCGCGTACCGGCGGTCTGGCCTTTCGCATTCACCGGAGTGAATGTCCCGACCATCACGTCGGGTCCTTTGCTGACAACCGCTGCGGAGAAGGGTTCGATATCGAACTGCGGATACTTCGACCGTGCCAGCGCGATGATCTGGTCCTGGATCTGCTGGGTGGCCACCGACTGCTCGCCAGTCACGCCGTTGACCAGCGGATCGATCACCACGACCTGCCGCTGGTTTGGGCTAACTGGCGCGCTCGAGAATACCGCGCTGGCGGCATTCGCCACGGCCTGAGGCAGTGGCACGGGTTGCACCGGCGGTGGCGTCGGCGGCGCCGTCGCCGCGACCGGCGGAGGAGCCTGAACAGTCGGCGCACAGCCAGCGAGCAAAGTGATGATCACGCCGGTCAACCACGAGCGACAGCGCGGCACGGCTGGCACGATTGAACGGTCAGGACCGGCACTCGGTCCGCAATACGGCGAGTTCAGCATCGGACAGTGTTTCCCCCAATTGAGCGCGACTCACGATATTGGCACATTTTTGCGACCGCACAGGGGGCGGACGAAGTTGCGGCAGTTTAACAACCGCGGGCTCGGCCGCACGCACGATGACCATCGCGACATCGGCGGCGAGCGGCGGCTTTGCCTCATCGATCCGCGACCGCAGCGCATCAAGATAGTTGGCTGCCGGTTCAATCCCTGGCCGCTGGCCCAGTTCGAGCGGCGTGGCTGCGCCGAACGCAACGATCAGGCGTGCACCGGGCGGCGACGCGGCGGTCCACTCCACGGTTCTGCGGCCGGTTGCGCCTGATTGGCCTGGTCGCAGCAGGTGGCGCACCGAACCATCGCCATCGAAGAGATCAAGGTAGAGTGCGCCCAGTGTCGTTGTGACACCGATCGCAAGCCGCGCGCCCGACGCCACGTTCGGTTGATTGAGCCGGACCGCGAGAACGGGCGGCACGCCATTCCATGTCTCACGGACCATTGGCGCCGCAGTCACCAGGTACAGGACAGGCGAAGCGCTCGACGCGCGTGACGTCATCGGCAACGCGACCCACGTTGTGCAGGTCCGCCAGAAATCGATCCAGATCCTGTCCTGCCGATGCGAAACCGGAAGCGCGCACGCCCTCCTGCTCGGCGGTTAGGCGCAAAACAGAACAAGGCAGTGATCTGGCGCTCTCCACCGCTTGTTCGAACGGCGATGGCACGGCCGGTGCCCGAGGTGGCGGTGCGGGTGCGGGTTCGGGCGGCGGCACCGCGATCGCCTCCTGCTGCGGCGGCGGTTGCGTTGGAAGTGTAGTCGTAGGCGTGGGCGTGGTGCTCGGGGAAACCTGTGACTGATCGGGCGCGGCTGCGATCTCCGCCGGCGCGGTAACAGGCGCAGACGGTGGCGCGACAGAGCGGCTCAGCATGAAATACGCGGCCAAGGCCAACACCACGGCGCCTGCCCCCACCGCCGCGACCCACGCTCCACGCCGCGCACGGGGCACCGCACGCGAGATCCGGCCCGCCGCGCCGGCATGCGGCATGCCGATCGGCTGTTCAGGCCCGAGAAGTTCGAGCATCGCATCGGCAGTCTGCGGCCGCTGGGCAGGATCGACCGCAAGTGCCGCATCAATCGCTGCCAGCAATGATCTCGGGTAGCGTCCCGCACCAATCGAGGCGGCCGACGGCTGTGGGTCCAGTCGGCCCGCCGCGAGCGAGTTCTGTCGTGCCAACGCATCCACCACGCTGCCGCCGATCGCCCGGTAGCACACCGCCCCGATCGCGTAGATGTCGGAGAACTCCCCCTGCGGCAGACCAATCATCTGCTCGGGTGGTCCGTAACCGCCGGAATAGATCTGCGTAAAGCTCGTGTTCTCGCTGGGCATCGCCTGGCGGGTCGAGCCGAAATCGATCAGCACCAGCCGATCATCCTCGCGCAGGATGACATTGGCCGGCTTGATATCGCGATGCACGAGGCCGGCCCGGTGCACCACCCGGATGCTCGACAGCAACTGCGTCGCCAGCGACCGCACGCGCGCCGGCGAAAGGCCGCCCGGCTCGTCGCGGAATACGCCCGCGAGGCTGTCACCCTCAACGTAGTCCATCACCAGGAAGCAGGTCCCGAGAGCCTCGAAGTAAGTCTTCACGCGGACGATGCCGTCGCTCGCGTCGGCGACACGGCCAAGATGGACGAGGGCTTGCGCCTCCCGCAGGAAGCGCTCGCGGCATTCCTCGAAGAGCTTCGCATCCTCGCGCGAGGTCGGCTGCACGGTCATGAGTTGGCGAGTGGCGAACTGCCTCGGATAGTACTCCTTGATTGCAAAGCGCTGCTGGAGCAGATCGAGCGCAAGATAGGTGATACCGAATCCGCCGCTGCCCAGGACCCGCTCGATGCGATAGCCGTTGACGACGGTACCGTGCGGCAGCGCGAAGCTAGGCCACGGCCCATCGGACTCGATGCCGCGCTCTATCCGAGTCTCGTCGCTCATGTGGCCAAGCTTGCGGCAAGCTGGCGCACGGCGCCACTGGTATCCGGAACGATCTCCCGGAAACGAGGAGCCAGACAACCATGACACCCGCCTTCAGATTGCTGCTGATCTCGGCCCTGTCCAGCCTTGCCTTTTTCGGCCTCGCCATTCTCGGCTGGGGCGGGTTTGCCGCGTTCTTCTCCCACCCGCCCCTGACGGTCCTGGTAATCGCGGGCTTGGCGATGGCGGTCGTGGGGCTGCTCAGCGCCGCCAATCTGAGCCCAGGAGAGCGGGAAGATCGCGGCAACCGCTGGGTTCTTGCTGTCTTCGGCGCGCTCGGTCTGCTGGCTGCCTATCTGCCCGCTCTGACGGATCGCCTGGACTTCTGGACGTTCGACGGCGATGCCGTTCGCTGGCTGGGCGTCGTGTTGTTCGCTGGTGGCGGTGCGCTGCGCATCTGGCCGGTCTTCGTCCTGGGTCGCCGCTTCAGCGGGCTGGTCGCCATCCAGCCCGGGCACACGCTGGTCACAACCGGCATCTACAGCGTTATCCGCAACCCAAGCTATCTGGGGTTGCTGATCATCTCCCTCGGCTGGGGGCTGGCCTTCCGGTCAACCATCGGCGTCCTGCTCGCGGCAGCCAATCTCGTGCCTCTCGTCGCCCGCATCCGCGCCGAGGAGGCGCTGCTCGCGTCGCAGTTCGGTGCGGAGTACGACGCTTACCGCGCGCGCACGTCACGGCTGATCCCCGGCCTGTATTGACGCGCAATCGCCACGGCAGCGGATGCTGCCATCACTTTCGCGGCGACACGCTGACGACGGCGTGTGGCCCAATTCCGTGCGGCTGCAGAGCACTCTAGGGTTCCAGGTCGCACACTGCCAACGGAGCGCAGCGATGGACGAAGCGGCAACCACTGCCGGACTGTCCCACGAGATCACTGATCTCGAACGCCAAACGATGGCACGCGTCGCGCGCAGGCTGCTGCCGCTGCTGATCGCCTGCTACTTCGTCGCCTATCTCGATCGCGTGAACGTCGGCTTCGCCTCGTTGACCATGAACAAGGCGCTGGGGTTCTCGGCGGCTGTCTACGGCTTTGGCGGCGGCATCTTCTTTCTGGGCTACTTCATTTTCGAAGTCCCCAGCAACGTGCTGCTCAGCAAGGTCGGCGCGCGGATTTGGATCGCCCGGATCCTGATCACCTGGGGCATCATCTCCGGCTGCACTGCGTTCATCACGGGCCCCCTGTCGTTCTATTCTGTTCGCTTCCTGCTGGGCGTCGCCGAGGCCGGCTTCTTTCCCGGCATCATCCTCTATTTGACCTGGTGGTTCCCGTCCTACTACCGCTCGCGGATCGTCGGCGTGTTCATGGCCGCCATCCCGCTGTCGAACATCCTCGGTTCTCTGGTCTCCGGCGTCCTGCTCAATCTGGACGGCTGGCTCGGCTTCGCCGGCTGGCAATGGCTGTTCATCCTGGAGGCGGTGCCGGCAGTCGTCCTCGGTGTAGCCTTCTGGCTGTACATGACCGACTGGCCATCGGAAGCGCATTGGCTGGCACCGGAACAACGCGATTGGTTGATTGCCCGGCTGGACGCGGAGAGGGCGCGCCGCGAGGCCATCCGCAGCTACAGCCTGGGGCAGGCGCTGCTGGACCGGCGCGTGCTGCTGCTCAGTCTGGTGTATTTCGGCGGCACCTTCTCCGGCTATGGCATCGTGCTGTTCCAGCCACAGATCGTGCACCGCCTGTCCGAAGGCTTCGGGATGACCGGGGTGATCAATGCCATCCCATATGTGTTCGGCGCCTGTGCGATGGTGCTGTGGGGCCGCCATTCCGACCGTACCGGCGAGCGGCCTCGCCATGTCTCCATCGCCTATGCGGTCTCCGCTGCCGGACTGATCGCCACTGCGCTGATGACGGATCCGGTGCTGACGATGGTCATGCTGGTGGTCGCATCGATCGGCGGGTCCTCGACCGGGCCGACGTTCTGGACCCTGCCGACCGCGATGCTGTCAGGCACGGCGGCGGCCGGCGGCATCGCCCTGATCAATGCGCTGGGCAACCTCGGCGGGTTTTTCGGCCCTTATCTGTTCGGGTTGATCAAGGACGCGACCGGCGGCAGCTTCACCTTCGGACTGATCGCGCTCGCGCTGGGGCCGTTCATGTCGGCTGCGATTGTCCTGGCGCTGGGGCACGATCGGCGGCTGGAGCACATCCCACAGGGTGTCGTCGAGCGATAGGGCTGGAAGGCGAGAAACGTATCGCAAAAAGGGGGGGCGGCGGCTTTGCCGCTGCCCCCCCTTTGGTAGGCGCACTGCCCCACGGATCGTGGGGCGCTTGTGCTACGCAGCGTGCATCAGCTCCAGCGCGTCCTCGTAGACCGTCATGTTCTTGCCGTACGAGACCGCCGCGGCCTGGCAGCCGCACACCAGGTGCATCCAGCGCCACGGCTCGCGCGTGGCATGGAATTCCTCGATGACCGCCTGGTGGTGCTTGAAGGCGTGCATCTCGGTGAAGTTGTCGTGGCAGACGATCTGGGCCAGGCGATCGATCAGCACCTGCGGGTCATAGCGCAGGTTCACGTACTGCTGCGCCAGGTTCACGGTGGCCTTCACCTCCGGCACCGCGCGCATCATGCCCAGGTTGCTGACCTTGGCCCAATCGGTCGGCGGCTGGTTGTAGATGCTCTGTGTGATCGCCTCCAGCAGTTCTTCCTGGGAGCGATGTGGCAGGGCGGCGACCGCGTCCATATCCGGCTGGAGCGTCGCCTCCATGCGATACTGGGTGGACTTCACCTCCGGCCCGGTGTGCCACAGCAGCAGCGTCAGCAGCTTGTTCTTCATGCTGAAGCCCTCAAGCCGCAGCAGATACCGACGCAGGTTGGCGCTGGTGTGCAGGTGCACGTCCATCGGGTTGCCGGTCAGTGAGCGCAGGAACAGCCCGGCCGCGCCGATCGATAGCCCCTCGCCTGCACCTTCCAGCGACAGGCCGTCGGCCAGCGCCTGGGCGATCAGCTTGGGGATCTCCGAATAGACCTTGCAACCACGGATGCCCTCGCCGAGTTCGCCGATCTTGGCGGTCTCGTCATCACCGGTGCGCTGGCGAAGCACGCGGCCCAGCAGGTTGTGCTCCTCGATGAGCGCGTCGGCCTCGGGGACCAGACGCTGGGCCGGGAAGCGGGCGACATAGCGTACGGCCGGCCGGAACAGGACCTTGAGGTGCTCCTTCCCGATGACCTCGAGGCCGCGCCACAGATAGCCCGGGAACAGGAAGTAGTGATCGTCCAGGGCATTCTTGGGCAGCGCCACGCTCATCAGCAGATCGAACGCCTCGATCGCGGGGACGTGGTCCCAGAGCCACAGGAAGATATGGTCCGCCTTGAGGGCCTCGCCGCGGCCGCATGCCTTGAGGAACGCCTCCTTGGCCGCCTCGATGCCTTCCGCCGTGATGATTTCGCCACCGCCGTCATTGGCGAGATCGGCCGACCGGCTGGTATCGGTGCCCGTGGGATCCAGCGGCGCGAAGTCCAGCAGGGTGAACGGCGAGGTCACCGGGTCGTTGATGTGCTTGTTGGACAGAGCAACGTGCTGGAGAACGGGCAGGAAGCGGTCCTCGCCTTCCAGGTGCCCGACGAGGTTGGTGATCGCGTACAGGCCTGCGAGCGGATGCAGCGGGCCACCGTGATGGCCGGGAGGGAGGTCGGCGGAGCGCACGACCGCGAGCGCCGAGGCGGTCAGCATAGTCTTCGGCTCGATGCCGGCACGCAGCTTTTCCAGTGTGCGGTCCAAGATTTCGGCGGGCGGCGTTTGCTCGATGAACTGGACCAACGGTTCGATCGTTTCGGGATACTGGACACGTGCGTGCATTACGGACTCCTCGTTTCGTGCGTCTGCTCGGAGCAGGCGGCGGTGTGATCTCGCCTTGCCGGGTCTCGCTCAGCAGCTGCCGGGGAGAGGCAACACGAGGGACGCTTGATTTCTCACGTAATCGTCGGCCGAGATCGGCGATGTGTCAATGTTGGTCATCGAAAGCAGCGCTCACAAGGTATATAAATTCGGGTTTAGGGACGCTGAACCACCATGGATTTGGTGAATCGCGGCACTCCACGACTCCCCCGGCCCACCGAGGCGCTCTCGACGTTGCGACCGACATATCACGCAACGCACCGGCTTAACCTGCAATTCATTGCTCACTCGGATTATGCCGGCCGACATTGTGGGTAGCGCGATGAAGGCCAACGTCTCGCACGTAACCATGACCGGAGATCGACGCCTGTTCGGCACGGACGGTATCCGAGGCAAGGCCAACAGCGATCCAATGACAGCGGGCATGGCGCTGCGCCTGGGTCAGGCCGCCGGCCTTTGGTTCACCCGTGACAACCATGGCCGTCGCGCGGTGATCGGCAAGGACACGCGGCTGTCCGGCTACATGATCGAACCGGCGCTCACGGCAGGCCTCATCGGCGCCGGCATGAACGTCACACTTCTCGGGCCGATCCCGACGCCTGCGGTCGCCATGCTCACCCGATCTCTGCGCGCCGATCTTGGTGTGATGATCTCCGCTTCGCACAACCCGTACGAGGATAACGGCATCAAGCTGTTCGGCCCGGATGGCGCCAAGCTTTCCGACGAGACGGAGTTGGAAATCGAGCGCCTGATGGATAGCCGATTTGCGGACCGACTGGCAGCATCCGAGGCGCTCGGTCGCGCGGCTAGACTCAACGACGCCGCTGGACGTTACATCGAGGCAGCCAAGACGAGCTTTCCGCGCGGTCGACGCCTGGACGGATTGAAGATCGTCATCGATTGCGCGCATGGCGCGGCTTATCGGGTTGCCCCGACCGTGCTGTGGGAGTTGGGGGCCAATGTGATTCCTTTGGGAGTCGCACCCGACGGCTTCAACATCAACAAGGGCTGCGGTTCGACTGCGCCCGAGTATTTCTGCGCCAGTGTCGTCGAGCATGGCGCCGACTTCGGCATCGCGCTGGATGGTGACGCCGACCGCGTATTGATCGCTGATGAAGCCGGCCGGTTGATCGATGGCGATCAGATGCTGGCACTGATCGCATCATCCTGGGCAGCCGCGGGTCGACTGTCGGGCAACGGAGTGGTTGCCACGGTCATGTCGAACCTGGGACTTGAACGCTACCTCGCCGGTGCAGGGCTTGCGCTGCACCGCACCAAGGTCGGCGACCGCTACGTTGCAGAGCGCATGCGTGAGATCGGACTGAATGTCGGCGGCGAGCAGTCCGGCCATATCATTCTGTCCGATTTCGCAACCACGGGTGATGGACTGATCGCGGCGTTGCAGGTCCTTGCCGTCATCGTCGAGCGCGGCAGACCCCCGAGCGAGGTCTGCCGGCTGTTCACGCCAGTGCCGCAGCTGCTGCGCAGCATCCAATTCCAGGGTCCCTCGCCGCTTCACAGCGCACGCACGAAGACCGCGGTCGCGGAAGCCGAAGCGGCAATGAACGGTTCGGGCCGGCTGCTGCTGCGCGAGAGCGGCACCGAGCCGGTCATCCGGCTGATGGCAGAAGCTGAGGACGAGGCACTGCTTGTCAGCGTAGTGGACGCGCTGTGTCAAACCATCACGGACATCGTGCAATCGGCGTGAACGCCTAAGTCACGATAATCCGGATCTTGCGCGAAACGACGGGCGGGTCGAAGGGGATGTGATTCGCGTCTCCCAGCACAAGCTGGAGTGTGTGAGGACCGGGCGGCAGCTCCAGCCGCGCCTCGGTCTGGCCCGCACCAAAATGTACATGCTTCTTGTCCGAAGGAATGGGCTGATTGGGATCAAGCGGCTCGTCAACATCGATAAACAGATGGTGGTGCCCCATGTTTGCCGTCGCATCGCCGGCGTGCGTCACGCCCATGTTGCGCAGCCCAAAGCGACACCAGAATGGGCTCTTCACCCGTTCACCGTCACCCGGCCAGATGATGTAAAGATACGCGTCCTTGGGAGAAGGCGTCGGACCTGCGAAGGCCCCGGTAGATGTAACCGGCAGAAGCGACAAGATCATTAGGCGCCGTGTCAGCATTTTGGCTCCCTTCGCGATTATGGCGAGCGTGCCACGCGGACTCCGTGGGTGGGATAGCGCACCGACGCGTCATACGAATCGCGGCTTGACGTGCGCACGTAGCTCGCATCGTTCCGCCAGGAACCGCCGCGCAGGACACGCTCGCGACAATCCACGCCGGAACGCGATGAACCATCGGCTGGCGCACCGCGGTAGTCCTTGTACCAGCAATCCTCAACCCACTCGGTGAGACCACCGCTGATGTCGTACAGGCCGTATGGATTCGCAGTGCGCGTGCCGACTTTCTCAGGCTGAACAGGATCACCGCATCCCTTGCAATCGGCGAGACCGGGCTTCATCGCATTGCCCCACCAATAGCGCGTCTCGGTACCCCCGCGCGCCGCGTACTCCCATTCGGCTTCGCTGGCGAGGCGATAAGCATGTTTCGACGCCCGCGAGAGCCACGCGACGAATTGCTTCGCGTCGTCCCAACTCACGTTGCTCACCGGTGCATCGTCACCGCCGTTCGGGACATAGCTGCAAGCTTTTGCATTCACGCACTCGCGCCATTGCCGATTGGTGATCGGGTACTTCGCGATCAGGAACGGCGCTACCGTCACATTATGTGCCGGCTCCTCCGACGGATCCTCGGTGCTGCCCATCCGGAATGTCCCGCCGGCAATGGGGATCATCTCCGGTTCAGCGACCGTCGGTTTGGGTTCGGGCTGATTGATCTGCACCCGTGGCGGAATGACGGCGGCCTGCATCTGCGCGGCGGGCGCGGCGGCGGTCGACGGCGCCGACTGATCCGGGGCGGTGCTCGCCGGTGCGGATTGCGGTGTCGCGGTGACCGGAAGAGTCGCGGCGAGAGGTGGCGCGGACTGAACAGCGGGCTGCGTCCCGGCGGCGATCGCCTCCGTGTGCCGCTCCCATGCACGCTCCCAAAAATACCATCCGCCGCCGCCGATCCCGACCGCGACGAGCGTGCCTACGCCAAGCAGGGCGAGGCGGACCTTACGGCTCCGCGCCGCCTTGGCCACCGCCGCCGGATCCGGCAGGACACGATAGATCGGCACCGGATCGAGAATGTTCTTGACCTTGCGATCGCCCAGCGACTGATACCCACAGACCAGCTTGTAGCGGATCTGTTCGTACACGCCGCCCGAGATGTAGATGTTGCCAGGCTCGGCCAGCTGCTCGAGCCGTGCTGCCACGTTGACGCCTTCGCCGTAGATGTCGTCCGGTTCGACGATGACGTCACCGAGATTGACGCCGATGCGGAACCGGATCCACTGCGTGCTGGGCAGCTCGAGGTTGCGGCCGACCATGCTTTGCTGGATGACGATCGCACAGCGCACCGCCTCGACCGGGCTGTCGAACATGGCAAGAAAGCCGTCGCCGCGTGTCCGGAGCACACGCCCACGATGCTCGGCGATCGTCGGATCGATCAGCTCGCGCAACAGCAACTGCACCCGCGCATGGGTGCCTCGTTCGTCGGCCCCCATCAGACGCGAATAGCCCGCGATATCGCCCATCATGATCGCGGCAAGTCGGCGTGTTGTTTCCTCCGGCATGGCAGGCTCCGGTAACCCCCTGGCGCTATTATAATGATGCCTCAGGATTTGCGCCAACGCATGCCCGGGCATCCGCACCTCGCTTGCACCCCCCCTCCCCCGCCGCTATACACCCGCGCCTCATCTCGCGCGCCCGGGCCTGAATGGGCATGCCCGGCCGCGAGCACCTGCCCAGCCGGCAGGCTCCCAACCGGAAGGAGACAAAATGCCCAAGATGAAGACCAAGTCGTCGGTCAAGAAGCGATTCAAGATCACGGCGACCGGCAAGGTGAAGGCCGGTCCTGGCATGAAGCGCCACAATCTCTCGGCCCGCACGCAGAAGGCCATCCGCAGCAACCGCCGCATGCAGACGCTCACCGACATGGACGCCCGTACGGTGAAGCAGTGGGCGCCCTACGGGCTGGACTGAGGGAACAGGCACATGGCACGCGTCAAGCGGGGCACCACCACTCACGCGCGGCACAAGAAGGTCCTCGAGCAGTCGAAGGGCTTCCGCGGCCGCACCTCCACCACCTTTCGCGCGGCGAAGCAGCGCCTGGAAAAGTCGCTGCAGTACGCCTATCGCGACCGGCGCAACAAGAAGCGCGACTTCCGCGGATTGTGGATCCAGCGGATCAACGCCGCGGTGCGCGAGCACGGCCTCACCTACAGCCGGTTCATCGACGGACTGAAGAAGGCCGGCATCGAGATCGACCGCAAGGTGCTGGCCGCCATCGCCTATGACGATGCCGCGTCGTTCGCGGAGATCGTCAAGAAGGTTCAGGCCGCACTGTAGACAAGACACTTCCTCTCCACTCGCGGGGAGGGGGAAACGTTGCCTCCTCGCCCGCGCGAGACCGCATGACCGACGACCTCTCCGCCTTCCAGGCCGAAACCGAAGCTGCCCTCGCTGCCGCCGCCGACCTGCGCGCCTGGGACGCTGTCCGCATCGCCACTCTCGGCCGGAACGGCCGCCTGACCGGGCTGCTGCGCGACCTTGGCAAGACCCCGCCCGAACAGCGCCGCGAGCGGGGCGCCTCGCTGAACCGGCTCAAGGACACCCTCTCCGCCTTGATCGAGGCGCGCCGCGCGGCACTGGAAAGCGCCGAGCTTGACGCCCGCCTGGCGGACGAGAAGCTCGACCCCACCCTGCCGCCGCGCCCGCGCGAGACCGGTCTGATCCACCCGATCAGCCGCACGATGGAGGAGATCGCCGCCATATTCGGCGCCATGGGCTGCGCGATCGCCGAAGGTCCGGATGTCGAATCGGACTGGATGAACTTCGGCGCGCTGAACATCCCCGCACACCACCCTGCGCGCGCGGACCACGACACGTTCTACCTGCCGGCACAGGGTAACAAACCGCCGCCGGTGCTGCGCACCCAGACCTCGCCGGTGCAGATCCGCACCATGTTGGCGCAGTCACCGCCGATCCGAGTCATCGTCATCGGCCGGACCTACCGCGCCGACCACGACGCGACGCACTCGCCGATGTTCCACCAATGCGAGGGTCTGATCCTCGACCGCGATCTGCATCTCGGCCACCTGAAGGGAACGCTGATCGACTTCCTGCGCAGCTTCTTTAGTATCGCCGACTTGCCGGTGCGCTTCCGCTCCAGCTACTTCCCGTTCACCGAGCCATCCATGGAGGTGGACATCGGCTGGAACCGCCGCACTGGCGAACTCGGCCGTGGCGGCGACTGGCTGGAGATCCTCGGCAGCGGCATGGTGCATCCGCGCGTGCTGGCCAACTGCGGCATCGATCCGCGCGAGTGGCAGGGCTTCGCCTGGGGCATGGGCGTCGAGCGCATCGCCATGCTGAAGCACGGCATCCCCGATCTGCGGCCGTTCTTCGAATCCGACATCCGCTGGCTGCGCCACTACGGTTTCAACCCGCTCGCGCCGACCATGCTGCACGAGGGCGTGTGAGCCATGAAGTTCACCCTCTCCTGGCTTAAGGCCCATCTCGATACCGATGCGACGCTGGACCAGATCACCGGAACGCTGACCCGCATCGGCCTGGAACTGGAGGACGTGGAGGATCGCGGCGCCGCCCTGGCCCCGTTCCGCATCGCGCGCGTGATTGAGGCGGTGCAGCACCCGAACGCCGACCGACTGCGCGTGTGCACGATCGACACCGGCAGCGACACCGTCCGCGTGGTGTGCGGCGCGCCGAATGCGCGCACCGGCATGAAGGGCGTGTTCGCTCCGCCGGACACGTTCATTCCCGGAACCGGCATCACGTTGAAGGTCGGCGAAATCCGCGGCGTCCGCAGCGCCGGCATGCTGGTATCCGAACGCGAGCTGGGTCTCGGCGAGGACCACGCCGGCATCCTCGATCTGCCGGACGATGCGCCGGTCGGCGTGCCGTACGCGCAATGGGCGGGTCTCGACGACCCTTTGATCGATGTCAGCGTCACGCCGAATCGCGGCGATTGCTTTGCCGTGCGCGGCATCGCGCGCGATCTGGCCGCTGCGGGTGTCGCCACGCTGAAGCCGTGGCAGCCGGCGAAGGTGGCGCCCGTGTTCCGCGGTGGCCCGCGCTGGCAGATCGACTGGCCGGCGGCGTGCCCGTGGATCCTCGGCCGCACCATCCGCAACCTGCGCAACGGGCCCAGCCCGCCATGGCTGCAAAAGCGGCTGACGTCGGTTGGCCTGCGGCCAATCAACACGCTGGTCGATATCACCAACTTCTTCACCATTGACCTCGGCCGTCCGCTGCACGTGTTCGACGTGGCGAAACTTACCGGCGACGTGCTGACGTTACGCCCGGGTCGCGGCGAGACATTCCGGGCGCTGAACGGGCGCGACTACACGGTGGCCGCCGAGGATTGCGCGATCGCGGATGCGGCCGGCGTGCAGTCGATGGCCGGCGTGATCGGTGGTGAGGCAACGGGCTGCGACGCAACCACGACGTCGGTGTTTATCGAGTGCGCGGTGTTTGATCCCATCCGCGTCGCGCTGACTGGTCGTCGCCACGACATCGTCTCGGACGCGCGCCAGCGCTTCGAGCGCGGCATCGACCCCGCGCTGATGCCCGACGCGGTGGAGGCCGCCACCGCGATGGTCCTGGAACTGTGCGGCGGCGAACCTGGCGAGGTCACCGAAGCCGGCACGCCACCCGTATGGCAGCGCACCGCGACGCTGCGGTTCGAGCGCATCGCCGGGCTCGGCGGCTCCGACATTCCACCGGATGAAGCGGTCGCGGCGCTGGAGCGTCTCGGCTTCGCGGTGCAGAGCCGTGACGCCCAGCGCGTCACCGTTGCGGTGCCGTCCTGGCGCAACGATGTCGCGGCACCGATCGTGCTGGATCAGGCTGAAACGCTGGATCCCGCGATCGCTGCCAAGGCGGCAGATGGTTGCGCCGAGATCGAACCGGAGTGCGATCTGGTCGAGGAGGTGCTCCGCCTGCGCGGCCTCGATGCCGTTCCACCGGTCTCGCTGCCGCGCGTGTCGCCGGTTCCGCTGGCCACGCTGACGCCGAAGCAGGTTCGCACCGAGTTGGTCCGCCGCACGCTTGCTGCGCAGGGCCTGACCGAGTGCGTCACCTTCAGCTTCATGGCGCAGGCAGAGGCGGCATTGTTTGGCGACACGCCGGAGGCGCTGCGCCTGACCAACCCGATCGCGGCCGATCTCGACCAGTTGCGACCGTCGCCGATCGCCACTCTGGCGCTTGCGGCCAAGCGCAATGCCGCGCGCGGCTATCTGGACCTGGCGTTGTTCGAGATCGGACCGGAGTTTGCGGTTGGCGCCAACGAGAATCAGCGTTGGATCGCTGCCGGTCTGCGTGCCGGCGCGACGGCGCGCAACTGGCTGGCGCCGTCGCGAGCGATGGATGCGATGGACGCAAAGGCGGACATGTGGGTTGCGATGGCGGCGATCGGAGTACCGCTCGACGCGCTGGTGCTCACACAGGATGCTTCGGGCGCTTACCATCCGGGACGCTCCGCCACGGTACGGCAGGGACCCAGGACCGTACTGGGAAGCTTCGGGGAACTGCATCCTCGGGTGCTGGCCGCGTTGGATATCGTCGGGCCGGTCGTGGTGTTCGAACTCGACCTGGACGCGGTTGGCGAACCTAAGCGTCGTCGCAAGGCGGCGCCGGATCTGTCGCCGTTTCAGCCGATCCGCCGCGACTTCGCGTTCCTGGTCGACACTACGGTGACGGCGGATGGGGTGCTGCGTGCCGCGCGCGGCGCCGACCGTGCGCTGATCAGTGGTGTATCGCTGTTCGATGTCTATCAGGGCGACCGCCTGCCGTCCGGCAAGAAGTCGCTGGCGATCGAGGTGGTGTTCCAGCCGCGCGAGCGCACGTTGAACGACGCCGAGATCGAGGCCGTCAGTGAGAAGGTGGTTGCCGCGGTGGCAAAGGCAACGGGCGCCACGCTGCGCTGATGGCCGGGTCGAGCCCGGCCATCAGCCGTCGGCGCAGCGTGGGGCCGAGAGGACGCTAGACTCCCAGAGCCTTGGCAGTCGCGTGATCCAGCTTGCCGGTGACCTTCAGTTTGTGTTGCTTCTGGAACGTCTTCAGCGCGGCCACGGTCTTGGGCCCCATGTGACCGTCAACGTCGAGTTGCGCGCCATGGCTGTTCAGTGCGGTCTGCACGGCCGCGGCATGATTCGTTGCCGCATGATTCGCATGAGTCGCGGACTTCGCCGGAGGTGGCGGCGGCGGTGGCGGTGCGGACGTGACTGGCGCCGGTGCGGGTTCGGGCGGCGGCGGCGCGGCATTCTGGTCGGATCCGCAGGCGGCAAGGCCGACGACCGCGAGACAGCAGACAGCGAGGGCGAGCTTGTGTTTGTACATGGGGTACCTCTGGCGCGGCGGGGCTGGCAGGCAAATCGGTGGAAACCAATTCGCGCGCAACGTGCATCGCGACGGCGTCTCGGCGCAAGCCCGGCGTGTGCGGTTCTCATCGCTGTGGCATCCGCGCTACGCTCGACCGCCGTGTGACAGGAGGGCATGATGCTGCGCGAGGAACTGGTGTTTGTTGGCATCTGCGACATCGCGGGGCACGTTCGCGGCAAGGGTTTTCCGGCCCGCGAGATCGATGCGCGCCGACGCAAGGGCATTGGCTGGACGCATTCCAACCTGATGCAGACCGCGTTCGGGCCGATCCTCGACACGCCGTTCGGCACCGGCGGTGATCTGATGATCGTGCCCGATCCGGCGGCGGAGGTGCGCGTGGACTTCGCGGACAATTCCGCGCCCGAGCATTTCTTTCTGGGTGACATCCGCAACACTGATGGGACGGCGTGGGAGTGCTGCCCGCGCGAGTTCCTGCGCCGCGCCATCGAGGCGGTGAATGCGGCGTCCGGCCTGCAACTGGTCGCGGCGTTCGAGCAGGAGTTCGTCTACACCGGCAACCAGCATCGCGACGGCGACGCGTACAGTCTGAATGCGTTTCGCCGCCAGGGGACGTTCGGCGAGAGTTTCGTTGCGGCGATGCGCGCCGCCGGCGTCACGCCGGATTCGTTTCTTGCCGAGTACGGCACGCGGCAGTTCGAGGTGACGGTGGCACCGGCTCCTGCGTTGACCGCGGCAGACCATGCGGTGATCACGCGAGAGATGGCGCGGGCGGCCGCGCACCGGCATGGGTTCCGGGCGTCGTTCTCGCCGATGCCCGAGGCTTCGGGCATCGGCAACGGCGTGCACATCCACATGAGCCTGCAGGATGCCTCCGGTGCGCCGGTGACCTATGCGGCGGCCGGACCGATGGGCCTGAGCATGGTCGCACAGCAGTTCTGCGCCGGCGTGCTGCGGCATCTGCCGGCGATCTGCGCCATCACGGCGCCCTCGCCTGTTTCGTATCTGCGGCTGACGCCGAACCGCTGGGCACCGACGCTGATCGACATCGTGCAGCAGGATCGCGGTGCGGCGCTGCGCGTCTGTCCGGTATTCGCCGCGGCCGATGCGGACGACACGGCGCGGCAGTTCAATCTCGAGTTTCGGGTCTGCGATGCCGCCGCCAGTCCGTACCTGGCGCTCGGTGCTGTCATGTTCGCCGGCGCGGACGGGCTGCAACGCAAGCTCGGTCTGCCGCCGTCGGCGGAGGGCGTCGATGAGCTGCCGCATTCGCTGGGCCAGGCGCTGGACAACATGGCGGCGAGCAAGACGGTGGCCGGCTGGCTGGGTCCGGTGTTCATGGAGGCCTATCTGCGGCACAAGCGATCCGAGGTGCAGCATGTGGCGGAGTGGGCGGTGAACGAGCTCTGCAACCGCTACGCCGAGGTGTACTGAGGCCCTGGGCGTCCAGCGCCGATTCCGTCTCATGAGCCGTATGCGGAGACGATGGATCGGCTGGTGAGACGGAGCTGCATTGTCAGGCCGATCCGACGGGATGGGCGGCGATGGCGCGCAGCGCGGGGCTGGCGCCGTTGACGAGGGCGGCGATGATGGCGGGTTCGGGCGGGCCGAAGGTGAGCCGAGGCGGCAGCCCGCCATGCGCGCGGATCAGCGCGGCGCGATCGGGGTAGATCAGGGCGTAGTGTTCTGCCTCGGCGACCGGGTCGAGGACGGGTTCGGCGGTGTCTTTGGTTGAGACGAGCGGGGCTGTCTGTGCGGGCAGCGAGACCTCGTGGAACCAATAGCCGGCGCGTTCCATCGCCGCGGGGTGCATTTCGGCCTCGGCCTTTTCCCGCGCCGCCTGGGTGCGCTGGAGCGCGCGCAGCCCGCTTTGCATGAGGCGCATCATGGCGGCGGCCTGGCCGCGGCAGCGTCGGGTGGTTTCGGCATCGGCGTCCGGTGCCACGGCAGAGCGGAGGCAATCCATGGCCTGGGCGTCGGCCGCGACGATCTGCGCGGCGAGCAGGGCCTCCGGGATGTCGGCCGGGCGGTAGGCGATGACTGCCCCCATCGCGGTTTCGATGCGAGCTTCGAGGCTGCCCTCGGTGCCGGCGGCGGGCGGCGGGAGGGTGGTGCGCAAGGTATGGAGGACGTCGAAGGTGGCGGCCGGCGGGAGGTTGGGGATGGTGTGGGTTGGGGGCATGGCTCGGCGTGCTGGGGTTTGGGGGGAACGTGTGGGGTATGTTGGCGTTAGTCTTGGTGACTTCAATAGTTTTCTTTGATGACTAATACGACATACCTGGTGCGCGAAGGGCGAGCGTTTGGCGAACGGGACAAAGGAGCAAGTCAAGGAATTGGAAACCCAGATGCACGCGGACAAGATCAGCTGCCAAGGGCCGGCTTCCGCTCAATCGTGATCGTACGTGCTGTTTCGACGCGATGCCTCGGCGTATCCGAACATCAGGCGGCCGAAATTCAAAGTTCTTGCCACGGATGCTCCAAAATCAGACGATGCGTTGGCCGGTGCCTGAAACCGGGGAAGGACAGCACCATGTCGCCGCTTGGACTTATCCTTGTCATCATCCTGATCATTGCGCTGCTCGGCGGGTTCAGTGGCCGCTTCGGCGGGTACGGTTACGGCTATGGTCATGGCGGCATCAGCGTCCTCGGCGTCATCCTGATCATCCTCGTCGTCCTGCTTGTCACGGGACGGATTTAGGCGGCGTCCCACCTTCCGCGCCGCCATTGCGACCGTGTTTGGTGACAGGTGCCGGCCGCATAACATGGTTTATGACAAGTCGGCCGTCCGTGTGACACGTCCAGCCGACTCCACGAGGTAACGGTGATATAGGTTGTCGTTCACCAAGCCACGGCCAGGTCGCTGTCATATTTCAATCCTTCAATGCTTCCAGTGAATACATGTCCAGAAAACAGAGCGCCCGTCTTCCTCCGTTTTGCGTCGTACCCGGGATGCAAGTCGTCCATAATTCTCCAGAAACCGGGCTGAAGGTCTCTTCTCGAGGCACGAGACGATCGAAGCTAGAAATTCGTGCGTATTCTCGTAATCACTGACGGCGACATCCGGCTGAGCCTGCCTTTCGATCGATTCGATGAACTTGCCGATATGGTCGCCGGTTTCTACGAACAGAGGGCGCTTGTTATCGAAATAGACGATCTCGATCTTCTCGCGTTCCGGGTCGATGTTTCCGTGGATTTCGTGGTTCCTCTTGTCCATAACCCGCTTGAAGTTGACGAACGCGGGCGACGCGGGGTCTATACCGGAAAGGAAGCCGGTGCACTTATAGGGCAGGTCGAATATTTTGGCGTCGATCTGCGACCTGATAAAGACCTCGAACTGACGGTTGTTTCCTCTGATCTCCGGCTTGCACAGCATCAGGATCGTCATGTTGATGAACGCCTCGGCCATGATGGGCGTAAGCAGAGAGAGTTCGAGGCAGGCCTGAGCCATATCCGCGCGAAGCTTGTTTCGCTCGCTCATCTCCTTGGCCCACGACGCACCGTCGCGCTTGCTCTTGGCCTTCAGGGAAAAATATCCCGGCTTGTTGGCGAGAAAATCGGCGATGATGGCGTGTTTACCGGCGCATGCGTTCGCAATCTCGACAAACTTGTTCTGGAAGACCGCCCACTTTTCGAGGGACCTCAACACGTTCGACTTCTCTCGCCCGACGCGCGCGAAGTCCGCTTTGATGCTGACGACGAGATCGCGCCATTGCTCGTCGGATAGGCTCTCTGAAGTCATGATGTGGGTTTCCCGGGACATTCCTGAGATGTGGAGGTCCGCGCACCCGGCCTTCAGGTTGTAATCCCAGTGTATCCAGTTGTCGCTGTCGTCCTTCGCGAGGAAGGTCTGAAATCCGTTCGGCTCCCCGAACCTCGCCTTGAGATAGCAATACATATCGACGGTCGAGATCTTATCGCGAATAGCAAGGATGTCCCCTCGCTTTTTCCCCTTCCCCCGCTTTGCGCTAGTTGAATACTTTGCTTGGAGCTTCTCGACATATGCGAGAAGCTCCTCTTTTGTGTAAATCCGCCAAGTTTTGACTTGGACGGAGCGTGGCTCGGTCGTCGGCGCCGCGCGGCGTGCCATCAGTAGGCCACCTTGAACGTCGGACTGTCCTTGGGCCGCGGGCGGCGGTGATCGTAGATGCACGTGGTGAGCCTCTCGTAGTGCAGAAACGCCAGCTCGTCGTCGTCCGGACGGTTGGTGAACTCGTCTTCAACTAGGTTGTCAGCAATCCGGGCATGGTCGCTCATAGCGCATGGTGCCGCAGAACATGCTTTTGTGACAAGTCGGCGCGCGAGTGCCGCAAGAAGTTCGATGACCGAATATATGTTAGGTCGGCGAGTTCGCCTATGGCTTGATCACCCGTTCTAATTCGTCGAATGCCTTTATCAGGAACGGGCGCAAGCTGTAGAAGTCCCTATGCTTCAACCGTCTGGTTGGCCTTCCCGTCTTTGCCGTGCGCGGGTGCGCAGTTGCCGATTGAAGCCGCAAATCATGTAGTGTCAGGAAGACCGCCATTGTGTCGGGCAATGCCGCTCTCAGCGTGGCATCCTTAACCGCATGTCCATAGTTAGGGTATGTTTTCCCGGGCTTTAGTCTGGCCCAGACCTTCTCTGTCATTAGATCGCAGTAGCTATCGAGTTGGACGAGGAATGCGTCGATGTTCGACTTGAAATTCCTTTTCAGGAATATGGTCATCAGCTCGGCATGCCTATGAGAGGCCCCAAAGAAATGCTTCCATCCATATGCGTTTTCGGCCCGCTTAAGAATGTAGGAAACGATCTGATTGATGCGGCTCGCAGGCTGACCCGCACTTCTAATAACGCCAGCCGCTTTAAGCGTGTGCTTCGCGGTGACCTCCACATCTCCATAGGGTGTCGCCAGTTTGACGGATTCCTGCAGGAGCCGGGAAGCTGCCATCCGGCTTACCTCTCCGCTTTTGCCACGCAGAAGCCTGTTGATCAAATCCGCATAGGTCGCCATCCCGAACAAGTTTTGGTCGAGCTGGCGAAGCATCCGCTTCTGCACCCACCAATCAGGCTCTCCGAACACCAAATCGTCATACTCTGCGTAGCTCAGGGTTCGTTTGCTTAAACCCCACGCCACCAAAGCCTCCTTATAGGTGGGCTGAGCTGGGATTGATCCTCTCTTGGATCGGACGAGCCTTTCCGCCGCGAATTTTGTCTGCCCTCCTGCAACGCCAGTCACCCTGCCAAGGGAGGCACTCATAAGCGCCCCGTTCACGGAGTGATAGAGTTCCGGGCCGTCACACACATAGCTGACTATCTCGGCGGCCATCTTTGCCGGGATCGATGGATACCTCTCTATGTATGAGCACACGGAGGGTGCGAGTTCAGGGTGCTTGCCCAGCACGGCCATAAGGCGTGTGTTCAGCTTATAAGATGTCTCTGCATGCGCCAGAAGGAACCTAAATCGCGTAGCATCCTCGGCTCTTACGGTCGAGTTTTTCTATAGCTGCAAAACTCTGGCGATGATCCGTGACTGATCGACTTTCGGCTTAACAGCAGGCTCCGGCGGCCTGCTGATCGATTTCACCTCGTCGTCTGGGTCTATAATCTGATGGATGTAGATCTTGGACGTCTGAGGAAATAGGCCGATCTCCTTAGCCGTTATATCGAGCTTGATCAGCTTTCTGCGCAGTTCGTCCTCTGTCTTGGCGAGTATCTTGATATCGTCCACATAGCGAAGGTAAATCGTCCTGCTGCCCTGCTCTCCGGCTTCGTCGAGGTGGAGAAGAACGGCTTCTGAAAGCATGCCCGATGAAAGCGGCCCTTGGGGAATACCATGACCATGATAAATGTTCGTCGGCCCTAAACTCCAAGTGGTTGACGTCCAGTGTCTTAGGCATTCCATTAGAAATGCGGTCATATCTCTGTCTATGGCAAGTTCGTTCAGAAAGTGCGTCAGGACATGGTGGTCAATCGAGTTGTAGAATGAGGTGAGGTCGAAGCTGGCTATAAACTCATAGCCATTCGCATGGGCGTCGCGAATCCGTCTCGCAAATCTTCGGTAGCTGCTCTGCCATTGCTTGTAGAAGAATGCCGATGACTTTCCCGCATAAAGATGTGCAAAAACGCGTTTGTCATAGCGCCGTCCCGTTTTTCGCTTCAAGGCATCGGCAATCAGGTTGACGCACGACTGGTAGACGATCTGATCCTCTACGGTAAGCAGGGTTATGGGCCTCAGTATCCCTGACTGTTTTGGTATGAGCACCTTTGACGCGTGCGTCACCTGATAACGTTCCTTGATACCCTCCTGTCTAATCCATTTGAGGTGGGTATCAGATGCAATTGCAAACGCGTCGTAGGAGTTCGCGGAAGTAGGATTTAAACTGGCTGTCCGGGTTTGACATTAACCATCGATAGGCGCGCCTAAGGTTCTTCAGGTCGAATATGTCCTCCGGATGGCTCATGCGCGCGGATGATCTTTCTAGCTAAGTTAGCTCGTCAGCCGCGAAATCGTGCTGTTGTGGACGTTGTAGCTGCGGGCAATTTCCCGCACGGCCTCGCCGTTTTCCTTGCGGCGAAGAATTTCCTCGCCTCTGGTGCGGGGTGAGCTTCGGTTTGCGGCCCATTTTCACGCCGCGCGCCTTCGCTCGCTCGCGGCCTTCGCCGGTGCGCGCCCGTATAAGGTCGCGCTCGAACTCTGCGAGGCCGCCCAGCACGGTCAGCATCAGCCGCCCGTGTGACGTAGTGGTGTCGGCCCATGCGTCGCCTAGCGACCGGAATCCTGCCTTCTTGCCGGTGATGGTGGCGAGGGTGTTCAACAGGTCGCGGGTGGATCGCGCCAGCCGGTCGAGCCGCGTCACCGTCAGCACGTCGTCCGCCTCAAGCCGTGCGACCAAGCGGCGAAGCTGCACGCGGTCGGTCTTGGCTCCGCTCGCCACTTCGCGGAACACCTTTTCGCACCCGGCCTTGGTCAGTTGGCGCACCTGTGCGTCAAGGCTCTGGCCGTCCGTCGATACCCGCGCATACCCATAGTTCATGGGTAGGGAGGGGTCTTTTTGGGCTACTTCATGCCCCCGTTATGCAGCATCTTACGCGCCAAAAAAGCCCAATCTTATCAGGCTCCCAGTTTTGCTGCGAAATTCTTGAGTTTCGCAAATATGGCTCCTCCATCTCCATGACCCACTGGTATACAGGTAACGAGGTTCCTGCCAACGTGCATACCCTTGGTTTTTCTGGAGCGGCAATGACCTCGTCAAACCCTGCTGCCGAACTAGTGCTGTTGGTCACTGGCTACCGCGTCTCGCAGGCGATCCACGTTGCCGCGACACTCGGAATCGCTGACATGATCAAGGACGGAGCATCCTCGGCCTCCGACCTCGCAGTCGCGACCAACTCCCACGCAGGAGCTCTATACCGCGTGCTCCGGGCACTCGCAGCGGCCGGCGTATTCCATGAGGACGACAAAAAGCGGTTCTCTCTCACGCCGCTCGGCGAATGCCTACGCTCGGATGCAGAGCGGCCAATCGCGGCTTACGCGTCATTTGTCGGGCGTCCTCATCAGTGGCAGGCCTGGGGCTCGCTTTCGCACAGTGTGCGGACCGGCGAGAACGCCTACCGCCACGTCCATGGCGTTGGCCTCTGGGATTACCTCGTCGAACATCCTGAGGAAGCGGTGATCTTTGACCGCGCCATGACCGGCGGCTCTCGCGGCGTCGTCGAGGCTATTGTGTCAGCTTACAACTTCTCGGCGTTCGGTCATGTCGTGGACATCGGAGGTGGTCAAGGCGCGATGATCGCCGCTGTCCTCGCAGCACATACCAACACTCATGGCATCCTGTTTGACAGACCGGACGTCGTGGCACGGGCGCAACCTGTATTGGAAGCGGCGGGTGTCGCCAGACGGTGCGCCGTGGTGGGAGGCAGTTTCTTCGAGACCATTCCCGAGGGTGGCGACGCATACCTGCTCAAATATATCCTGCACGATTGGGACGACGCCGCCTCGCTCGCGATCCTGGCAGCATGCCGACGGGTATTTCGTCCGGAAGGAAGGCTTTTGATCATAGAACGGATCGTCGGAGGTCCGAATGACGGCCTTGAGACGAAAACCTCAGATCTGAACATGCTCGTGTCCCCTGACGGACAAGAACGCACAGCGGATGAGTTCGCGGCCCTGCTGGCAAATGCAGGGTTTCGCATGGAGCGGATTATCGAAGTCACTCCTCGTCTCTCTATCGTTGAGGCGGCACCAATCTAACTTCTTTTGCGCTATAGTAATGACCTGAAGTGTAGTCGCCAGGATATGCCTGCCGGTGAGCGGCTCGCCCATTTTGGAGGTTGGCGGCGTCAGGGCACTGCTCTGACATGTCCGGGCCATGTGCGTTCCTTTACCCCATGAACAGGACACGAACAGTGCCGATACAGCCTACGAAATCGTCTGTCTCAGAATTCTTGAATTCTGCATCGTTGGAAGAGCGCCAAACGCCGTCACTCATCGGACGCGGACGTGTGTGCGTGCCGCGTAATATCTTATGACAAACTCGGGATAGCTGCCCGCACCCGTTCATCTGACGCCGTCATTCAGCACCATATCCGCCGGCTTCAGCCGCCTGTTAGTTTAACAAATAAGTCTTGAAATCTATACTAACAGCCACCACCTCCGCCCCGATGTCCGACGCGCCCGCCACCGAACCCCAGGC
>CAWFUF010000016.1:0-123689 GCA_963818775.1 uncultured Alphaproteobacteria bacterium
CTGCCGACACAATGGTTCGTGATGCTTGTATCTGGAGGTGCCACCCAAGTTATTGAGGTCACGCGACCACATCAAGATCTCGTCGTAAGTCCAGATCCGGGAGCAGCGGGTTCAGCAGGGGAGCCGGGTGGGCCAACCTACGCCATGACTTGGCTGTCGGACTTTGAAAAGGCTCAGCGCGTCGGAATGGCAGTTGCGATTGATATCTCTGCGGAGCAGCGCGCAGGCGGGTTCGACCAGGTGGTTGTGTTCGGACTTTCTTCCACATCTGGTCTTACTGGCGCGGCCGTTCTCGAGAGCCTCCTATCGTCGCACCACTATACAGACGGCTTTGCCTTCGTTCCCCAAGGTACCGCAACGAAAAATTCCCCCGACAGTATCTCGGGCTACTCACGCTCTGATCCCAACTTTGCTACAAGTTTCAGCGTCGAGCGTTCGGGGCCCTTGATCCCGACAAGCATTATTCCGTCAACAGACTTGATATCAGCTGATGCTGCGGACGGTCAGTTATTTGCGCCCGTACTAGCGATCGATCCAAGTAGCGTATCTTATACTCAATATTCGAATTGCAAAACGGACCAGCAGGATGCCGTCGCAATGGCGACTGCCTGCTGGCCTGCAACCGGCGATTATTTCTTGCGGTACATGATGGGGACTCAGACTGACGCCGACAACGCGGGAAGCTATCCGGCAATTTGCGACGATGGATGTGCGGGGACGCGGCCCGATACCGGCATTTCGCGTGGGGACCACGCTGTACGGTATCCTACCTGTTGTCTCGACTGCAGATGTAGCATCGGGCGGTCATGGCGATGTCGGGCTACTGGCGTCCCTCATTCAAAAGGCCCGTGCAATCTGGGAGGCTACATTAAAGAGTTTCTGATTTTAAATTATGCCGAGCAGTGGGACTGCCCCTGAGCAGGCGCTCGCCAATGTACTTGCGCGAGATGCATCTTCTGTCAGCGTTGACGCTCTTCTCGTCACGGGACCCTGGTTGGCATGGAACCTTGGGCAGTGGGATATCGCCGCCGGCACTTTTGCATGGCCTCCAAACTTCATCTTCCCAGGCCTCGAGGTCTTGACCAACACCCAGTTGTATGAAACCGGCAAAGCTATTCTAACGTCGGTCGCGGCGGCCCTTAAACAGACGGCGGCGCAAGCAGTGGCACTCGGGTGGCCTACTCCGGCGGGACCAGCTTCGGGGGTCCGGGATCTAGGCCCTTTGAATTCGCCACTCCCTCATGTTACGGCCGATCGTCAAGTCAGCGAAACTGCTGGATTACCTAAAACTCACACCCTGACCTTCCGTCCTGGCCGACCGTTGTTGGGGCCCCTGATCGAGACTGTCAACGCGTTAATTATATGCGGAGCCTGACGGCTACCGCATTGCTGAAATTCATCCCCACAGGCGAAGACTTGACGCTGCTGACCGTTATCGTTCGACAGGCGCTGCTATTGGAGTATGCCAGTGCCGCCGCGGAGACTCTGGGAGCTTCGCTGACGGCAACCCGAAGAATACACCCGACCGCCGGGCATGCAACCGGGCACATTATTGTGGGCGCTGAGCCAGACTTCGTATGTTACACCGCCAGGTTTGCCATTAGGGAGTGGTACGCTTGGTGACTATATTCAGCAACAGGTTCAAACCGCTTCCGGCCGCACCTCTTTCCCTTCCCTGGCGGCGTTGCTCGATGCGATCGATCATTTGGGGACACTGTCCACAGCAGCTCTTGAACGAGTTTTGCTCGAGGCTCTTGACGTCTGCGGCTACCGGCTCGACACCTGGGCGACTGCTGTCGCAACAGGCATCCTTTTTTCAAACAGAGAAAACGTTAATTCCGCGACCGGATTAGGGCTTGGTTGTTGGGGATATGTGGAGAACCTTCGTCCGACTGTCACGCAAGCTCTTTCTTCCGATGATCTAGCCGCACTCGCGTCGGTCGGCGGCGCGTCGTCTGTGACTGAATATTGTACCACACCCAGAAAGGATACCACGGGCTTCGTTTTGCTCCTTCACTGACACACGCGGCAACGGGCGCGATACTTCGCAACGGATAATTCGGGTCACGCCAATGGTAACTATGGTTCAGCATTTGCGATCGACCTGTCGTCAGCGCGCGTCCGAGCCGCATTAACGATCATGGAAGGAATGCGCCAAGGCCAGCCTATTGGTGCGTTGCTCGGCTACTTGTTTGAGCAGGGCCTCGACGATGCTGGTTTTCAGTACCTTTTGCAGCCATTCCGAAATGCCTATCCGATTGTCGCCAACAAGATGGCGCAGTACGCGTCTGGTCCAGCGGATGCCGTGGCAGCGTCAAACGTGGTTGACGGTTCCTCTCTCCAACAAGCGTGGCTAGCCGGCAGCATTCCCTGGGGCGAAGGTGGCCTGACCGTCAACTGCCGATCAGCAATATCCCGCCCTGGCAGCCCTTCTTGACACGCTAAATGATCGTGTCGACGCGCTCAGTGATATCGCTGTTGCCGAAAGCGTATATCAGATCGCGAAGGGAAATCCGACCCGCTCGGGCGGCGCACTCAATGCGAGCTCGCGCGGACAGCATCCCCCCGAGCCTCAGGTGGTAGAGACACCTCGCAGCGGGTTAGATTTGATTTACGGGTGCTGTCGACCTTTGCTGTGATGCCGAACGCCCTCCCGGCATCGACCTGGCTGGATTAATTATTTACCAACGCCGCGCGCGTCCGCTGAGCCGTGCCTAGAGGCATGGCTTGAGGGTATCTTGCCTGCGCCAGTCAATGTACAATTCGAGTTGAGTTTCATCCCTGAGGGGAGCGCGACAACCGTCACCTCTGGCGCTCTGTCGCTGGCGTCGCTTGGCCTGTCAGCGCTCTATCTTTTGGCTCTCTGCGCCGCCGCCGCCAACGGGTTCGGCGGCCCGCGATCTCGATGGCTCGGAGATCGTCGGAACCGATCTCGAACGGTGGATATTGGCCCAGTGCGCCGCAAACGGCGCATTGCCTGCAGGCGCAAACAGTCCGGCAATTGTTTACGCCCCTACCACTGCTCCGGCGCCGCCATACTTGACCATTCCGCAGCTACTTACGCTTGTGCGCTCACTGCAGGAACTGATTGGAGCGGCGCGTCCGGTCACGCCGGCAGATTTTGTGCCACCGGCGGCCACATTTCCGGCTACGGATCTCGACTTATCTGGGGTGGCGACCCGCCTTGCCACGGCCGCTGATGCCCTGCTGACTTTGAACGCCACACTAGCGGGACTTGTAGCCTCTCTGGCAGCATCCGGTTTGTCATCAGCTGATGGTGACACACTCTCGAAGGCACTGATGACCGCGGCTTCTTTCGGGTTCCCAGGCGCTCCTCCGGCGACGCTCGGGAGGGATCCAGCAAGCTTGGCGGCCCTCCTCTCCCAAGCGACCACGGTCAGCGCAGCGGTCGCACTGCGGGTGAGTACGTCGACGACCAATTCGAGCATTTACGACCTCAACACAAACAACCTTGCCCTCGCGGCATCGGCAACGAACCGGACGCTCAAGCTTGCCCAGGACACAGCGGAGGCAATCTTCGGCCCGCAATTCATGATCTTACCGGTGGTGAGCCCGACAACGGCAGGAACAAACCCCGATCCAGTTGCGACGGCCGTCGGTAATCTCACGGCCGGTCTCGCGGCCTGGGGTCCGGAAGGTCGTCTGCCGGCGGCCGCGGTGCTCGGGGAGCTCACGCATGTTCGTCCGCCAATCGCGAGGCTTGACGAAGTGCTCAGCCTGTCGGCCGTACTTAGTGGGCTTCCAGTCGCTGACTTTGCAGTCGCACAGCTAAGCGGGCAGCAAAGAGACTCGACGTCGAACCCGTGGCTCGGAACAGGGCCGACGAACACGCCGTTCCCACCACCTGTTAGCACATCACCACCCCTGCAGGGATCTTACGCCCTTCTTGTATGGACACCGACCACGTTGGGGGCGTCCACCGGTCCTTCTTTATGTGGCCTGTTCTTTGACGAATGGATAGAACAGATTCCCAATAGTGCCGAAAAGCCGGCTATCACCTTTCACTACGACGAGCCAGGTGCGCGCGCTCCACAATCGCGATCGCTTGCGGTCACGCCACCCAATACCGAATGGTGGTCGGCAGCCTTACTGCGCGACACTGTTCTTGAAGCCGTAGCGCTAGCGAAGATTTTGGGACCGTTGATCCCCAAACGTTGGAAAAGGGTGGTCAGGTCGGTCGGTCCGCGGCCCGCGTTATTTGCCGGACTCGGCCCGTTCACTATATCCACGATGATTTCCAACCTACCGACGTCGAGTGTCCCGGCAGGGGCATGATAGCGGCCACCGCTGAGCAAAGAAGGGATGCCCCACCTTGTCCAGTTCGACGGCGAAGTCCAACTTTCAAGGAGCCACATACTGGGCTCGATTGCAGTTGGACACGAGCTATCGAACGCTCGCGCGCGCCCACCAAGTTCAGGTTCGCGACCCCCTCTGGCTCCTGGCACGGCAATGGCAGGTAGGGGAGTTCCTCGGCTTCGACGGTGGTTCGCCAATCACCGCCGATTATCAACTGCAGCAAACTGCTCTGACCGCCTATGCGGCAACGCCATCCACTGTCGCAAGTTCTCCGATAGGTGAGCCGATCAATGTCGGGAGGCCGCCTCTCGAAGTCCGAGTGGAAACGGAGTTTTTCCCACTAGGGTTACGCGGTTCCGTGCAATTGGGCCTACGTTTCGAGGCCATCGTGCGAGATGCGTTAGGTGGGGCCGCAACGACTCTCATAGCGCAGTTTCGGACGGCCTTCCCGATCGAGCCAGCTGCTCCGCCGACCGAACTACCGGATCCGAAAGCACTCGCCTTCCGCCAAGCTGTTGCAGGCAGGGTAACCGATGGGTATCAACTCTATCTCGCCGCGACAGGGCAGGTTTCAAGTGTCACGATGGCAACAGGCGCGGCAGCAGCGTTGGCTTCTTTTGTCTCATATTGCACAAACCTATATTGCTTACCTTCGCCCCAAAGCGCTTGGGACCGCAATGAGCTCGCATTCGAGTTTCATGCTGGCGCAGAGATCCCCACGCCGGGCGTGTCCGTTGGTCTCGTTGGACCGGATTTTCCTGGCGGGCAGCTAGATTGGTATTCGTTCGACTACACGAACTCAATAGTGACGGCCGATAACGCACAACTCCGGTTGTTACCAACGCATCAATAATCCCGCATCGCCTTTCAGTGCCAGGAATGCCTGGGACAAAATTTTGGGAATTTGAAGATGGCCAAACCAATCTCGAGACCTTAACACACAGATCGTCGACTTGACGAAAATGCTGCTTACAGATTTCGCTGCGATTGCAGCGAATAACTGGTTTCAATTTAGTATCATCGCGCCCATCGGCACTCTCAATCGTCTCGCTGCACTCGTGGTTACGGACACGTTTGGTGGTCAGACTTTGATACCGGCTACAGGCAGCCTAGATCCTCCGACAGGGACTAGCAAGGCTTGGCAGATGTTCACACTTGCAGGCGACGCCACGCGTCGGGACACATTGTTACTACCCCCTACCCTCGGGCGTGTAATCGACGGACCTACCCTTCGAGGACGCGCTGTTTTTCCGAGACGATATGGCAGCGATGGCCTGGGCAGTAGAGCGGTCTCTAGCCGGACCACTGGATACTTCCGTGAGTGGCTATGAGTCGCAGTCACATCGCCCACTCCCGTCCCACCGATGCCGGAGGGAGCCGATGTGAATTATCTGGTCGGAACAACGGTGCCGAGGAATTGGATTCCATTGTTGCCATTTACGGATGTGGATCTGAGCCTGATGCTAAGACGTGGGGGATGTTTGATCCGACTTCTGCCGCCACACCACCTCTTGTGCCACCGCGGGGAATTATTCTGACGCCGGGCGAAATGTTTGTGACGCAGGATCGGGCAGGACCACGTTCAGGGTTACAGATGAATTGATATGTGCGACTTACCCGGTGGATCGACGGGTCAATCTTCTGCTGGATGGCGCGGCGCGTGCGACCAGGAAAGGGGCAGGGAAGTTCGGGGTTGGCTTTCGATGTCTTGGTCACATAGGCAATGGCTGGTCGAGGCCTCGCACAGAAGTCAGCCTGGAGTGGCGCGAACGCGAGGTGCGACAGGACCAAATCCTACCCGTGCCGAAGCGTTCCGCGGGATCTAATTGGGAGGGTTGCGAGCCGAACCAATCGTGGTCCGCAACCCCTGCGATACGGCCGCGGTCCGGAAGACCGACAACCAGAATGAGCGCTTCCGATTCTTGAGGAGGTGACCCGCCTTGGATCGGCGTTGGATGAACTCGAGCAGGACGGCGTCAATCCGAAGGCGCTTAATATTGCGCGCCTCTGGGCGCTCACCGGCTGTCGCCGCGACGAGATCGCTGGCTTGAAATGGCCCGAGGTAAACCTCGAGGAGGGCCTCCTTGAGCTCGACGACAGCAAGACCGGAAAATCGGTTCGTCCGCTCGGCGCCGCCGCTTTGGCGCTTCTCAAGAGCATCGATAAGCAGGATGGCAGCGACTGCGTTTTTCCCGCCGAGCGTGGCGATAGCCATTTTCAGGGCACCAAGACCATGTGGTCGCGGGCCATCAAGAAGGCTCGTCTTCCCGGCGCAACACCCCACACATTGCGGCACACGATGGGGTCCACCGCGACGTCAACGGGTGAGGCGCTGGCGCTGACCGGAGCCATTCTCGGTCACGCCAATCCCAGGTCCACTGCGATCTACGCTCATGTGCAGAACGATCCGTCGAAGCGAGCCGCCAACCGGGTGACCAAGAAAATCGCCGCCGCATTGGCGGGGAAGCCCTCGGCCGTCAAGGCGCAGAAAGTGGGCCAAGCCACCTCGGACACAGATGACGAGCTGATCCGTGCTCTCACGCAGGCCTCGCGGAACAGGGCCCCGAGGCTGCGCGTTTTCGTGCCGCGATTGCTGACACGATCACCGGGAGAAAGCGCGGGCGTCGCCAACTCGTCGCGGCGGACTGAAAAGGGCAGGCCGGCCACACATCGGCTGGGGAAATCCGCATCGCGCCTTCACGTTTCATGATTTCATGGTAGAATGGTTTCATGAAACAGGAGGCAGCCCCATCGCTGGACGAACTTGACGAGCACCTCCAGATCCAGGTGCCTGCGGTCACGAAGCGACATCTTGGCATTCGGGCTGTTGAGACGCGGGAACCGATCCGAGTCATCGTCCTGCGGGCACTTCAAGCCTATGGCGTGCCTGTGCCGCCGGAAGCGATCGCCGATCGGCGGAAGAAGCGGCCGTCATGACGGATGAATTCACACCGCTCACGGTTGCCGATTACGCCGCCAGGCTCTTACAACAGACCAACGCAGCGACGGCGGATCACTGACCTTTCCGCTTTTGGGCCTGTTCGGCGAGACCGGGAGCCTCTTGAGCGAAGTCAAAAAAAAGCAGCGCGATCGGGCCTCTTACATTGGATACGCCGGCGCCGTCGTCGAGGAATTGGGCGATGTCCTCTGGTATCTCACTACGGTCGCTGCCAGAGGGGGGCTCACGCTGAGCGACATCACAGCCAACCTCGACCGAGGCTATTCAGATTGGCAGCCCAGCGGCGACTCAATGCTCCATTCGCCTCCTTGCAACCGGAGATCATGCCGCGGCGGGCCGAGCCGAGCGCCGCCTTCGAGAAGACGTTGCTCCGGCTTGCGGGCCAGGTCGGTCTCCTCGTCACCGACCAGGAGGCCGGCCGGCTGACCGATGACCGAGCGGCGCTCGCCGACCGCTTGATCGCCATCACCCGCGCCCTCATCCAGGCCGCCAACGAAGCCGGGGTCACGTTAGAGGCAACGCTGCCGGGACGCTGGCGGCTGATCAGTGAGCCCGTGCGGTGTTTATGATGGACGGCTTCATGCTCGACGATTTTGGTGGAGACTACTCTACTGGCACCCCTCGGCAGAGTTTGCCTGCTGCGGGGCGGAGACTCACGCCGGCGGTCGAGAAAACGGTTGGGTGTTTAGCAGCCTCGGCCCGCAGCGCTAACAGAGCTTCGCCATGACTGACAAACCATCTGCAATCGTTCACACGGATTACCGCCCGAAGCGTGCGCGAAAGCGGAAGCAGTCGCCGCCTATCCCACGGCGCATCGTCAGCGCGAAGCCGCCGAAGTCGGGACCAGCAGCGCCAGCCATCATAGAGCGCAAGCGACCTACAGCGCAGCCGGCGACCATCACCGGGACGCGCATCGTGGCCGCCAGGAAGCCACGGCCGAAGCACGGTATTGGACCGGAGCAGATAGCGGCGGCACGGGGCGCAGCTCCAGCCGATCCACCGCCGGCCATGCGGAAGTCGGCGATCGTCACGGCACGAAGTCCCAAGGCAGGACGATTTGGCCCGGTTCAGGATATCGACGCTGAAGAGCATCAGCGGCGAGGGGACGCGGCTGTAGCGCTGTTCCGGGAACTGGTACGCCGACCAGCTGGATGCCGGCTCGAAGCCACCCGAGCGCTACTGGCGCTCGTATGGCAGCGATCCGCTCCCGACCGGCGCGGAGGCGCTGGACGAACCGTTCGCCGCGTTCCCCTCCTGGCTCATGCGCGTCACCTGCGATCGGTGTGGGAAGGACCGCATGTTCGCCGAGACGCACTTTGCGCAACGCGACATGCAGCTGCGGGTGACCGGCCAACTTCGCTGTCGCGCGGTACGCGACGCCGGATCGGCCTTGCTACCGCCGGGCTGGATCCCAATGAACAGCACGGGCGGATCGCGCGAGGTGGGGCGTGCAGGATTTTGAACGCGAGATCGTATAAGGGTCCGAGCCCAGCCTTGTGAATTTCACGCATCTCGCGCGTTGCCGCATAGACGTGGCGAAACACGTCGTTGGGTCGGGATCAGTTTCGCTCATAATGGTTGAGTGTAGGAACCTACGCTGCCGGTCAAAAGCACTACGTCCATAACGCCCAGGTGCCGTCCGCCGTCCGATCAGGAGGAGCCACAATGACCAACCTGTTGCGGGTGACAGCCGTCTGGGGCGCCGTCGTGCCGAGCTTCCCCCAGTCGTCCCGGCGGTTGGCCGGGCCGACTTTCAGGGTGCAAGCAGCAAGGCCGCTAGGGTGATGATGGATCGGCGCATGGGCATCCTCGCTACTGGGACAGGAACTTAGAAACCAGGGGGTGAGTTTTCTTCCATCGTAGGAATGCCTGGAATAGCTTGACATTGGGCGGCGGCATGTCGGCAGCCTGGGCGACCGACGTCGTTGGTCGAGCCCAGTCCTGCGCGGCGCGGAACCGCGTGAGGCCCGGCACCTGCGCATTGAGGACGACATCCCGCCGGTCGAGCTTTGCAGCGTAATGTGAAGCGGACACTGGAGGAGACGTAGGAACGGTGCCCTCCAGAAACGCTAGCTATCGTCACCGCGCAACCGCCCAAAGAACCAGACCAACAGCACCAGGTCAGCGGCGATGCAGGCGTGGTGGGTCGACGTCCCCCACTCGCTCTGGCAAAAGACCGCGCCGGGTGTGAAGCAGCAGCTGGCCGCGGTGCGCGATGCTGTTCAACTAGTTGGGTGTGACGGTGAGGTCGCCACGCGCTGTCGGGATCCCAGTGGCTGAGATAGTCCTGATGGAGCCGCAGATCGTGACCGCGATCGGCACCGGCGCCTGCCTACCTCACCCGCACCGCCCCAAACGTCCTGGCGCCAGCTTCGTGTAGCGCACCGTGTTGGCGATCGAGGCATGGCCCAGGAAGTCCTGGATCAGCCGAGTGCCGTCCCTCGTTGGCGAGAGCATAGCCCGTGGCATGCCGCAGCATGTGCGGATGGACATGGAACCCGAGCTTCGCATCTTCGCCCGCCCTCTCGACAATGCGGGCGATCATGTCGGGTGACAGTGGGCCGCCCCGCTCTGAGACGAACACGAACGGCGACGTGCTGTCAGCCTTCAGCCTCCGAAGTGCCGAACCTCGTCGCGGTCCAGCGTATGAACGCTATCCACTGACCCTTTCGGCGCCGCACGTGAAATGTCTTTGGGCCCGACCCCGCCATAATGTCGAAGTCAGTCCACTTGGCGTCCCTGGCTTCGCTGGCGCGCAGACCGTGACGGTAGATCAGCCGTAACAGGCACTGGTCCCGGAGTGGCTGGCGCCCCACCTTGCCGGCGGCCCCGATCAGCCCATTCGCCTCGTCTGGACGAAGGTAGTCCCTTCCTCTGCTACCAACATGCGGAGTTTTGTTGGCCGACTGGCTTTTGCGCATAGCTGGGAGCCCTACTGTTCCCGTGGTCTGCCAGAGCGTTGCTGGCCTTCATACGGAATAGTGGCCAATAGTCCGTATGTTTGCAAAGGCAATCGTCTGGTCTGCCTCGCGCCTCAACCGCCCCGATGCGCACGTGTAGATTGCTGCCCGTTTGTTGGTGCCTGGTCCACAGGCGCGCACTACGTAGAGCCGCTACACCGCGCTTTCGCCGAAAACTGGCCACAGTGCGCGTCCGGTATCCTGCCGCCGTCAGTGTCGAGTTCCACGCGCTTCCTCGTCGGCGGCATCCGCCAGCGCCAGCAGCTCCTCCTCGCTCAAGTCCTCGACGCTGCGGGTAACGCGCACGTTCTGCGTCTGGATTGGGCGGCCCAGGTCGTAGGGTAGCATCAGCTCGATCGCCTTCACTGCTGCTTGTGCTTGGGTCAGCCGCAATCCGCTTGAGGCGCTCGAAGTTCTTAGTATCAGATAGGCGCAACGAGACCTGACTGGCCGGTCAGAAGATCGCAAAGCCACCTGAGGTACGGGCGAATACGCTGAACTCGCGCAGCAGCTCAAGCGTCAGACCAGCGCCGTCGTTTTGCCCGTGCCAGCAACCACCCACGTGCGCTTCCATCAGAGCAGTGATACGCTCAAGACTTTCATGCACGTTGTTCAGATGCATGGCGAGATACGAGGTAGCTGCACCGCTCACGATGGACGCATCGATAGCCTCGGCCAAATCCACCGCATCGACGGAACTCAACCAGTGGCCGTCATTGGTATACCGTACACGGTTGGGTTGTCCGGTTCGCTTGGCTGCCAGTACACGACTGGGTCATCCGACTCTAGCTTCAGCGGCTGAAGCCGTTCCGCGATCACTGGGAAGTTGGTGCAGCAGAACCTGGCCAGTGGATGCCAGTCGAAGATCGTCACATTGAACTCTATGCCCTCTGATGCAGTCGGTGCCAGCCATGTAGACGCATAGTCATCAGTTGCCCTCCTCCTCTCGGTCAGTCGCCTCGGCGCGCGCGCGCGGCCTTGTTGTGGATAGTTCTCAACGCGATGGCCTCCGCTCGATCAGCTCGGCCCAGTCTCCTCCGCCGCGGCAAGCCGTTCCAACTCCTCCCTAGTCAGGTCTTCGAAGCTGTTGATCACCCGCATGTTGGTTGCGCTCAGCATCGGTCGCTCGAACCGCGCCGCCTTGGCCGCCGCGTCCAGCCGGGTTGATAGCGGCAGCTTTGGGTCCTTGTAGACAGTCTGCAGAAACGCCACGCCATCTCCCGCAAAGGCGTCGGGCACCGCTTCGGCGAACTCGTCAGCAACGACCTTCATCGCAGCCTCGACCTCGCGCGTGCGCATGTTCTTCGCGCCTCGGGGTCGTCCTGCGCCTCCACGTCTGCCGCCACGCACCGCTGTCCTCCTACGGCCCTTGCATCAGTTCGTCGTTTCAATATCGCACCGCAAGAGATCGCCCGGTGAATTTATTTGATAAATAATCAGCGGAAACTGCGGCGACCGACAGCCGACACCTCATCGCAACGGCCTGGTCGATTTGGTTGTCCTCGCAGGACATTTGACATTCTCAATCCTGACGCTGAAGGAGATGCGGTCTTCCACGGATTTTTCCAGGGATCGTCCCCCGATCCCCGGCGCAGAGGAGATCATTCCCCGAGCTTCCAGTGCTGTATGTGAAGTCGTAGCGCACGGATGCTGCACGGGAGTCGCACGGGTCTTCTCCGACACCCATGGGCACGCGGCCCCACCTGAGCCGGAGACACCGTGCACGGGCGGCAACCCTTAGTTGCCGCGTGCACGGGTCTCTTGGGTGGGGGGGTAGACCGATGCGTGCAGATTTTCGTTCCGCCGTGTGCTCGCCTGTTGGTTGCACTCGGTAAGTCACCGCAGTATGTCCACCCACACGGGAGTTGCACGGGTCCCGTGCCGGATCGTCATTCGGCATCCTCGTCTGCTCGATCAGCGGTTGATTCGATCCAGTCCGCCGCTGGCTTCTCGTCGATCCGCAGGCCTGACGCCTTTGCCCGGTTGAGAGGCTTGCGGTACTGCTCAATCACCAGCCCACACTCAGCTTCCAGCCTGTCGAGTGCCCCCCTTTGTGCGTCGCTGCCATGAAAGCCGTGCTGTTCCAGCAGCGTGCGAACCGAGCGTGGCTCACGTGACAACTTCGCCGACCAAGGTTGGCCAGTGGGGCAGCCTCGCTGGATTGCCGCCATGAGCGAAGTTAGATCGGTGGCCGTTGCGATCTTCGCCTCGGGTGGCGCCCACGGAACGGCCGCGGGGACCGTCTCCCCATTATCCAATGGGTACGGCACCTTCTCGAACCACTGGGCCGCTCGTAGCGGAGCGTAATTCGATTTCGCGTCATCCATACGGACATAGTTGCTGCGCGCAGTGTGGTCGCTCGGTAGACCGAATGCTTTGGCGTCTTCCTCAGACATCATGGTGAGGGTCGCAACGATGCGAACCGCGCCGATGATGGCGGAAGCGCCCCGCGCGATATCCGGATCGCCGGGGGACCCTGCGCTCCCCTTGCGGGTGTGGTGCAGGACTATGATTGCCATGTTGTACTTGATGGCCAATGCGCGGAATGTGGCGATCACCATACGCAGCGCCGTGTTATCATTCTCTTCGACATCATGCAGTTCAGCGAGCGGATCAACGATCAGAACATCCGGGCACCACTCAGCGACAAGGCTGTCCAGGTGCTCCATTCGTTCGGTCAATTCAATCGAGCGGCCATCCTTCCCGCGCCCTAACAGCGTGCCGATCCAGTGTGGACCAACTCGGATAACCTTGTCCTTGAGGTCCAGAGGCTTGGCGCCGAACTGACGCAACACTGCGGACAACCGGCGCTGCTGTTCGTGCATGTCGTCTTCAACGTTGTAGACGACAACCTTGCCTGCACCAGTGGGATGAAACCCCCCAAAGTCGCGATGCAGCGCGATCGCAATCGCCCAAGAAAGCATCAGAGACGACTTTAAGGTAGACGGTGGCCCGCACACCAAAGTAACCGCTCCGCGAAGTGCGTAGCCTGGCGCCACCCATGGGCGCCTGGGGATCGCGGCCTCATTCCAGTCATCGGCATCGACCCACAGCGGAGAAGCGTCCGCAACCTGTTCACGGGCGTTCATCTCATCGAGCGCGTGCAGTGGGTCAGCGTCAAGCATACTTGGATGCTCGCTTATCGATTTCCCGCTGGGCGGCCCAAGTGATGATCCGTTCGGCCTTTTCGCGTTCGACCCCTCGCTGCTCGGCTTCAGCGAATACTGCTGCTCGGACCTGCTCGCTCGGCTGGCGCGCGTGGATCAATCGTCCAGCGAGCCGCGCTAGTGCGCGCTCCCGGTCCTCGATCTTGCGCGCGAATTTCTCGACCGCGCTCGCGACCAGGTCGTCAATGCTGTAGTACCGATCGAGCCACCGTTCGTCCCTCGCGACATCGGGATGCGTCAGCATAATCCCACGCAGCAACTCTTCGACCGTGTCGCCTGGGATGCCGCGCCCGACATAGCGAGCCGCCAGCGCGCATAGCTCGACGTGGAAGCCTTGGCCGGTGACGACGCGGCGTACCAACTCGCAGTCCTCTCGCGCGTCTTCACCGACATGCTGATCCACTGCTGCCGCACACTCCGAAGCTCCGGGCTTCCCCATCCAGATTTCGTCCAGATCGTCGTGCTGGTTGATCGGGGCGCCGTCTATAACCTCAACCCGATGTGCAGGATTACTGCTGACAGAGCCGTAGTAGTAGCTCTGTGACAACGTCCAGCTTTCGCCGGAGAACACCCCACGGAACAGACCGTTGATTCGCCCGAGTTGGTGACTGCGGCGTGCCGGCAGCATCTCCTCTGACAATGGGCACAGCACCCGCCACCGCGGAGCATTTTCGGTGTGCGATGGCGATGTGTAGACGATGCTGGCAATGCCCTGCTTTTCAAGCAGATCGCGCACTTCATCGAATGACATGCGCTCGGCATCATAGTCAGCTTCGACACCGCTGATCGCCAGCACGTTCGTGTCGTGGCGGAGACTGTCCCTGTCGGTACGCAAGTCACCAAATCGGGCGAGCTTCAGCCAGGGCAGCTTATCCTTGCTCGCTGCGGTAACTGCGCGGATTCGATTGGCGAGCGAGCGCGGGGTGTAGACTTCTTCGGACTTCGTTGCCGCCGCGTAGTTCTTGAAAAACGTTATCGCGATCGGGGCATCGAGCGCATTCATGCCGCCGGCTGCGAGAGCACGCGCACAGCGATCGGGTCGAGCATGGCCTGCTTCTTCGGCGACAGCGTCGGGGTCCCCCCCAGCCTGTCAAGGAACCCGTTGGCGCGCAATGACACGGGGCGACACAGGCACTTTGATACGCTGCGGCGCCAGGGCTCCGGATTGCGGAATCCCGGGGCCGGCAGCAAAGCTACGTCCGAAAGGAGGTGGCCATCGACAAACGCGATGCGCTTTGACAACAATGCGCTGGCTGGGTCGTTGTCGACCGGTAGTTTCGTGAGGACGGTGATCCGTGCTGTACTGAATCCGACGCGCCCGCAACCGGCGCGAATCCCCCGGCTATAGCTGGCAGCAGCTCGTGCGCGGTTCGGTCGACCGCCATCAAGATACGCAATGGCTCGTCGGGTTCGCGCGCCTCAATGGCGGCGGGCAGCAGCACCCACCGCGTGCCGCAACGGAGGCGTTGAAGATGCGAGGTTAGTCGGATAGGAAAGAGGCTGTCCCTGCCACCAAGCGAGACAACCGCCCCCGCATCTGCCGCCCCTGCGCTGGTAGCGTGGGGGCGAGGCATATCAGCCAGCGCCTCGGGCCAGTTGCAGCAACACTGCAAGAGCGTGCACTGCGAGCGGCTCGGTCAGTGGAAGAATGGTTGTGATCATGTTGCAGCTCTCGGCTGGCGGATCGAAGCGTGCGGCAACGCGACCACGGCTGCACGCAAGGATGCCATATCAACCAAAGTGGATTTCCCGCACTTCAGCAGGATGATCTCGCCACGACCTGCCCGTCGGTAGATTTCGGAGCGCGAGAACCCACTGATGCGTGCCGCTTCGGCAATTCGGACAGTAAGTGGGTCGGGCTGCGGCGGGGCTGGTGTGGCGAAAGCGGTCAGCGAGTCGCCCTTCAATGCGCGTCTGTCGACATCCGTCATGCCCATTGTCTTGTCCCTCATCGTGCCGGGGAACCTTCCGGCGTTGCGGGACAGTCTTCTAAAAGCACCATGGCCCGGTTTGTAAGGGCCAAACCTACCCCTGAGGTTTTGCCCTCCTTGCGGGCTGCCGTGTTGGGTGCGCTGACGGGTATTCAGCGCTGCATCAGTCAACCGTTGCTTTGCGGCCTTCGTCGCTCGGTTCAGCGCGTTCAGTAAACGGGCTTCTTCCAGGTTCAACCTGATCGGTGGATCAGCCCGCGTATATGCGGGTACTACTGCAGCATTCGCTTGCCCGCACGTACGAGCTTTCGCGCCGAGTCAGCGTCGCCAAGGCGAGCATGCTTCCGCACTTCCTCGTAAGCGCTGGCGGCGGACATGCCTTGGTCCCGAAGCTCCCGTACTGAATTGCGGCGCGAGTGGCTTTCGCGGCCGAGGCGAATGCCTTGCTGGCCGACCACCCGCCTCGTGTGAACCCGAGCGCCTGGGAGACCACCGCGGTGCGCGTGTCGTTGTGTTGCACCGCGGCGAGCAATGCTTGCGATGCTTGATGCAAGTATGCACTGCACCACGGTGGAAGTGGCATCGGGGCAACAGCCGGCTGTGTGCACATCCAAACTGCCTCCCAGACATGGATCGGATTACCGCCGCTCCTGGAGAACCGTTGCTCGGCCGCGACGCATGCGCTTCGGATCGTCGCCCGCGCCGCCGCAGCTTCGTCACCCTTAGGCGGGCGCGTCTTTGCCCTTTCTACCATTGCCGATCCCCGCACTCGTTCCGCCGGAAGGACAAGTGGCAGGGCAGCCCGGCGCGGAGGGTTCGAGCGTTCGGTGGCCAGCCTAGCCCCGCCGACCCGGGATTATATCACCAGCGTGGCGACGACCGGATTCGACCCCAAGCGGCCATAGCCTCACCGTCGCTCAATATCGGGAGAAGTGGAGCCTGCCGACCCGCGCTACGCCACCCGTCACTCGGAGTGATCGTCAACGCGATTGTCGTCACACCCGCGGCATGCCGAGGCCACGCTCCGCGACGATGTTGCGCTGGATTTCATTCGTCCCGCCGGCGATCGTGCCGGAAAAAGCACTCACGAAATCGAACATTGGGCTGCCGAAAGGCTCTTCCGCGAGCATGGCGAATTCCTGGCCTTCGACCCCGGCGATCCGGACCATGAAGGAGCAGATTCGCTGCCGCAACACCGTCACGGAAAGCTTGATGATCGACGGCAGGACACTGGCCGAGGCGTCGGGCTTTTCGTGCTCCTCCAGCACGCGCCGCAACAATCGCCGTCCCGCCTGCATCTCCGCCAGGAAGCTCACGAACTCGCGGTGGAGTTGCGTGTCCCGCAACCAAGCCGCGCCGGTCTCCAGTGATTTGCGGTAGAACGCCTCGATCTCATAGCGTTGACGCTCGGCGCCCTCGAACGCGATCACCCCGCGTTCCGAGCCCAGGGTCGCTTGCGCGACCCGCCAGCCGTTGTTCTCGGCCCCAATCATGTTTTCGGCGGGAATCCGGACATCCGTCAGGAAGAGCTCGCCGAACTCGGAGCGGCCGTTGGCCTGCCGGATCGGCCTTACCTCGACGCCAGGCGCGTGCATGTCCATGATGAAATAGGTGATCCCGCGATGCTTCTGCGCGTTCGGGTCCGTGCGGGTCAGCAACAGGCAATGATCGGCGTACATGGACGACGATGACCAGATCTTCTGCCCATTGATTACGTAATGATCGCCATCGCGAACCGCCCTTGTGCGCAACGACGCGAGGTCGGAGCCGGAATTCGGCTCCGAGAATCCCTGGCACCAGAGTTCGCCTTTGGCCACACCGGGCAGATAGCGGCGCTTCTGCTCCTCCGTTCCGTGCGGGAACAGCGTGCCCGGCATATGGATCAGCGAAATCGTGAATATGCGGGCCTGCGGTGCGTCCGCGCGGGCCATCTCATCGGCGATGGCGACCAGGTGCCGCAGCGTCAGCCCGGCGCCGCCATACTCCTTCGGCCAGTGCGGAATGGCGAGACCGACCTTGCTCCGTTCCGCCATCCACCAGCGTTGGAAGGCGACGTACTCTTCATTCGAGGCCCGGACCATGCGGGCCTTCCAGTCGGGCGGCACGACCTCTGCCAGCCAGTCGCGAATCGCCAGCCGGAAGGCCGGCAGATCGTGTTGCGCGTCGAGAATCGTCATGGTTCCAGCTCCAACGCGGACCGTCCGGTGCGTGTGATCGCTGCCAGCCCGGCGGCGGCCCGATCGCGCAGCGCGGTATTCGGCATGATCAGCACTTCGTTCAGGCGCGCGCGCTTGAGGAAGATGTGCGGATCGAAGTCCCAGGTGAAGCCGACGCCCCCGTGCAACTGCACGCAGTCGGTGGTGACGAAGACAGCGGCTTCGGTCGCTTCGGCCTTGGCGAGCCAAACCCAGATCTCCGCGTCGGGCTCGTCCGCGGCGGCCCGGTGGATGGCGTGCGCCACCATCTCATCCATCACCGCCAGCTTCGTGGCGAGGTCGGCGGCGCGATGCTTGAGCGCCTGGAACCCCGCGATCGGTTGTCCGAACTGCTCGCGCGTCTTCATGTACGCGATCGTTCGTTCGGTGACGGAACGGGCCGCGCCGCAACTGTCCGCCGCGGTCGCGAGTGCCATGGCCCGGAGCAGCGCCACGCTGGTTGCCTCGGGATCCTCCAGGACGGCGGCGGGCTGCGCGTTCTGGAGGCGAATGTCGATCACCTCCCGGGTCCGGTCCCACATCGGCATCGCGTTCACTTCGGCCCCGGCCAGCTCGACGATGACCCATGCGACGCCGGCGGGAGCGAGAACGAACGCGGCGTCGCGCGCGCCCAGGCAGCGCAGTGTGCCTGACACGCCTGTGCCAGACCGTGTCAGGACCGTCGCGCCCGGCGTGGCCGGGACCGCCGCGCTGATTTCACCGGACGCGATGCGCGGCAGCCACGTATTCCGGGTCGCGTCAGTGCCGCTTTCAACGATCGCCTGTGCGGCCGAGAGCGTGGAAATGTACGGTCCGGGCGCGGCCTGCCGTCCAATCTCGGTGTGCAGGATGGCGAGGCCGTGGGCGCCCAGTCCGAGCCCGCCGTACTGCTCCGGAATGCCGAAGCCAAGCCAGCCGAGGGAGGCGGCCTGGGACCACAGTTCCCGATCGAGCGAATTCTTGCCGTCGATGAACGCGTGCACAGCCGTGCTGCTGCTTTGCTCCGCCAGCACGGCGGCGATGCCTTCCCGCAAGGCGTCGAGCGTCGCCTGGTCCAGTGAGCCTGCCGTCTCGATCGCTTTCGTCGCCATGCGGCCTCCTACTGCTGCGCAACATTTCGTGGTGTTCGCCCATGCCGGTCCGGCGCGCTGGGCCGTTTGGCGGACGCGTCGTTCGTTAGGAGGGGCATTGTCGCGCATATTTCGCGCCGTGGTCCCGCGGCAAGATGTTAGGTGTACGGGCGCGGAGTTGGCGCCCGGGTTATCGACCTGCCCTTGCTGAACGGGTGCGTCATCGTGGCATGGGGGGGGGGTATAGCGGCGAGTATCCATTGCCTGATCCACGGCAGCAAGAGCACGCGCCACAGTGCTGTGACATTCGGACGCCCCAACACACGAAGGCGGAGATCGATAGGGCGGCGGACGGAACGCCGCCAGTTTCGTCGGTTGAATGTCTCTTCTTGGTGAGGCGGGACACGCCCGAAGGTCCGCAAACCACCCGAAGCGTCATCTCAGACCCCGACGCGCAGCAGCACTACCTTGGCGGCTTCCGCCTCGATCCCATCCAGCGCGTCCGCCAGCCGTTGCAGCGCTACTGCCACCTGGGGCCGGTAACGGCTGCGATTGTATGTGGCGGCGAGCGGCGAGCGGATTGACGTATGGTTCAACGCTGCTTCTATGATGTCTGGCAACTCGCCCATCTCACCAAGCATAGTCGCGCCAGTGCGGCGCAGATCGTGGCGGGTCCATCCCTCTGTGCCGCTGGCCTTCTGTATAGCCTTAGTGTGGCGATCCCAGTTGCCCAGCTTCTCGCCTGTCCGCGTGCTGAACACCAAGTCGCGTGGCTTGCCCTGACCCAAGCCCACCAACAGCGCAACAGCCTGCCGCGAAAGTGGGATCACATGCGGCTGACCGTTCTTCGTCTCTGTGATGGTCCAGGTAGCCGCGCCCAGGTTGACGTTCGCCCATGTCGCAGTCGCTGCTTCTTCCCGCCGTGCGAGCGTCAGCAGCAGGAATCGCATCATTTGTGCATGCGGGCTTGCTGAAGTCTCGCAGGTGTGGCAACACGGCATGCAATTCATCCTCATTAAGCACACGCTCGCGTGCCTTGATCTTGGCAGGGGCACCGATGTCCCTCAGATCGGCGGACACATATGCACGCCCCGGCCTCGACGCCCATTTCAGCACCGGGCGGAAGGTGCGCACGACAAAGGCCGCACTCTTCGGGAAGACGTAGCCATCCACGCACCGCTGCAAATCTGGCAGGGTCACGGTCGATACCGGAAGATCAAGCAACCGCTTGAACACCAACTCCACACGCGGGCGCCCCGCAAGCCATGACTTCGGCGCTGCCTCTGTGTCGCCGTAGGTATCCAGCAGCGCCCTCAAGGTGCCTACACCAGCCTTCGCAGCCTTGCCGAGTGCAAGGCTGTGGCGCTTCTCTGCAATTGGGTCTACGCCTTCCTGCTTCACCTTGTGGTGCATCGCGCGCGCCGCGTTACGCGCGTCGGAAATGCCCATGGTCGGGTAGCTGCCAAGCTGAAAGCGGCGCGCCTTCCCTAAGCGGTCCCGCGCGCCGAGCAACCAAGTTCGCGCACCGGTAGGGGTGATCCTGATCCGCAGACCACGGCATCCTGCATCCGATAGCTCGCGCCGATTGCCGTCTGTCTCCGCCTCGCGCGTGGCCTTGTTGATTGCTTGATCCGTGAGCTTGACCGGCATGCTCGTTACGTCCTCTTAGGGGCATCTAGCGCCTCGAAGATCCTGTCGGGCATCATTGGGGCATCATCGTTGACGGGACAGCCCGGTATGCTGGGGAACGAGCCGGACCGATCCCGACGGGGCATCATAGTCCCGAATGAGCGGAAAGTCAGTAGAAAAACACTGCAACTTCCTGGAGCGTCGGTATGGTCTGGTATGGTGTGGCACAGTGGGGAACGGAGAGTGTCAGATGCTCCGAAGTGTGCCTGAAATCGGATTAGGAATCCTGTGCTCTATCCTGCTGAGCTACGGGGACTTTGCCATTCGGTGACAACAGTCGACCACCACGCGAACTCCGCTCTTGGCGTCCGGAACATCGGTTAGGCACCACGGCCCACGCGACACCCCGTCCAGCACCATAGCACCGCCACAGTGATGTTGGGAGTGCCTTATACCCACGTCTCGGTAATCCTGAAGGCAGCCTCCGATCAACCGGTCCATGCGTGCCCCACGACTTGTCTCGTCCGTGACCCCTGGCCCACTGCCCCGAGGCGATGCAGATTGGCGCCCCTGAATGGATCCAGGAGGAAGGTCATGGCCGGCAAGGTGATCATCAGTTGCGCCGTCACAGGGGCGATCCACACCCCGAGCATGTCCGATTATCTGCCGATCACGCCGGAGGAGATTGCGCGGTCCTCGATCGAGGCGGCCGAGGCGGGCGCGGCGATCATCCATCTGCACGCGCGCGATCCAAACACCGGTGAACCGACGCCCGACCCGGCAGTGTTCATGCGCTTTCTGCCCGTGATCAAGCAGAACGTCGATGCAGTGGTGAACATCACCACCGGCGGCGGCCTGAACATGACCCTGGACGATCGCCTGGCGGCACCGCTGCAGGCGAAGCCCGAGATGTGCAGCCTCAACATGGGCAGCATGAATTTCAACATCGCGCGCGCCGGAGATCGGGTGAAGACGTGGAAGCACGCCTGGGAGAAGCCGTATCTCGATCGCACGGATGATCACATATTCCGCAACACCTTTCGCGACATCGCTGGAATCGTCGAGCGGTTGGGCAAGGCGCACGGTACGCGCTTCGAATTCGAATGCTACGACGTGGGGCATCTCTACAATCTGGCTTATTGCCTTGATCAAAGGATCGTGGAGCCGCCGCTGTTCGTGCAGACAATTTTCGGCATCCTTGGCGGGATCGGCGCCGATCCGCGCAATCTGCTGTTCATGAAGGAAACCGCCGACAAGCTGTTCGGCGACGCATATGTCTGGTCAGTACTCGCGGCGGGACGGCATCAGATGGCGTTCACCACTATGGCAGGCGTCCTCGGCGGTAATGTCCGCGTCGGCTTGGAAGACAGCCTATATATCGGCCGCGGTGCGCTGGCAAAGTCGAATGCCGAGCAGGTGGCGAAGATCCGTCGCATCCTGGAGGAGCTCAGCCTGGAGATCGCTACCCCAAAGGAGGCGCGTGAAATCCTCAAGCTGAAGGGCGGGGATCGGGTTGGATTTTGATCAACCGGCGCGGCGCGGCAAGCCAGATCGCTATCGCGGAGAGCAGGCTGCAGAATATCGCGATCCAAAAAGCGATCGAGTAGCTGCCGGTGGCATCGTGGAGCGCTCCGGTCAACCAAGGTCCGACGGCGCCCCACCGATCGAGGCCAACATCAATGTGCCAAAGATCGTGCCGTAGTGGCGGCCTTGGAAGATCTCTGCCGGTATGGCTCCGATCACGGAGGTGATGCCATAGCCGAGTAATCCCTGTGCCGCGATCATGACGTAAACGCGAGGCTCATCGCGAGCCCGCGCCGGCGGACGAACCAGTTGGGCAGGTACAGTCCCTGGCCGGTGTACCCGAGGCATACGCTGCCGCCACCCACCAGCATGCCGAGTGTCGCGTAAAGCTGCCACGGTTTCTGCACCAGCGTCGCCAACAGCAGTCCCGAACCGATCAGGACCACCCCAAGTTCGTTCACGACCAGCGGGCCACGCTTGTCCATCAGCCTGCCAAGCGATGGGCTCATGATTGCCGACACAATGAAGCCGAAGGAGAAGGCGCCGGCCGTCGTGCCGCGATCCCAGCCGAACTCGTCGAGGATAGGCGGGAACAGCAGGGAGAATGCGATGCGCGCATTCACCGCTACGCCCATGGTGATGAAGACGACGGCCACGATGACCCAGCCATAGAAGAACGGCAGGCGCGCATAGCCGGAGCGTTGCGGCTTCGACGTCATTGGCTCTTCCGTCGTGCATCGCGTGCATGGCGCTCGCCGTATTTCATGCCCTCCAGTTTGAGCCCGTCGGGATCCAGGAAGAACACCGCGTAGTAGTCGTCGTAGTCCTCGGCGGCTGGATCAACGATGGTCGCCCCGAGCTCATGCAGGAAAACCTGCAATGCATCCACATCCTTGCGGCTTCGGAGTTCGAACGCGTAGTGATGGAAGCCGACATCACCCACCCGGTATTTGTGCTTGCGTCCCTCGGCATCGGTAGGACCGATCCAGAAGCGCGTCTTGCCGTTTGTCCAGCCGATCGCGTCCTCGTATTCGTCAGAGATCTCAAAGCCCAGAAATACGAACAACCTGCTGTAGAAATCCTTGGACCTCTCATAGTCACTGACCCTGATCACCAAGTGATCAATTCCGACGACACGTACCATGCTGTCCTCCCCGTCTCAGGCCGCCCGTGACACTGGAGCGATGGCCTCTGATACCATGACGTCATAGGGCGCGCTCCCTCATGATCCTGTCGCGGCGGGTTACAATTGCTGACGCTTTATACAATGCCAATGATCTATCCGCTGGAGAGGCTTGCAATGCAATTGATCCGCCTCCGAGACCAGACTATTGAAGACCGCTGCCGGTAGCGCAGCTATGGAGTTTTTTGTTGGCAACGGGGGACAAGATGAAGATGGCAGTCGAGCCGGTTGTTCCGGGCGTGGTCAAAGTCATTCTGGATGGTCGGCTGGATATCACCGGGGCGAGTGTCATCGATCTGCAATTCAGCGCTATTGCGGGGTCCCACAAAGGCATCGTGGTCGACCTTGCCAATGTCAGCTTTCTGGCGTCGATAGGGATCAGAACGCTACTGCTGGGCGCCAAATCGGTGCAACGTCGCGGCGGCACCTTTGTCCTGCTCAATCCCGTTGCCGAAGTGGAGCGCGTGCTGGAGGTGACGGGCGTGACCGATCTGATGCCGATCTATCGCGACAGCGAAGCGGCAGTGGCGGCTGCTTCCGCACACACTTGAACGGTGACCAGACTGCGGTGAGTGAACGCCACTCCCTGACGCTGCGCAACGACCGCGCGGAGGTTGCGCGGGTGATGACGTGGGTTGATGAACTTGCGGTGATGCTGGCGCTGCCGCCCGGAACGACACATGCGTTGCAGCTTTGTCTGGACGAGGCGGTTACCAACATCGTCTCCCACGCGTTCGAGCCCAACACGGCGCATGATGTGCAGATCGCCTTGTGGCGCGACGATAGGGTCTTGTATGCCGAGGTCACCGACGATGGCCGTCCATTCGATCCCCTTTCGTACGAGCCGCCGGTGGCGCCCAGGGACCTTCGGTCTGCCAAGATCGGGGGCCTGGGCATCAGACTGATACGCGGCTTCGCCGACCAGATCATTTACCAGCGGTCAGGGCCGCTGAATCGGCTGCTGCTGTCGTTCCGGGTCAACTGAACGCCGGCACTCTCCAGACCCTGGATGGGCAGCATGTCGGCGACCCAGTCGAGCGTGCGATGGAAGCCAGCGAGATGCCGCGAACCAGCCTGTTCAGGCTGAAGGCGAGCTGCGACTCGCTGCCGTTGCCCACCTGGCCACGGGTGATCCGGTCGGTAAGCACGACAATATGCCCGCGGGCGAGTTGGTGCAGCAGATTTCGCAGCACAGCGCCCCAGAATTAACCCACCCACAACGCTCAGGACAAACCACTCGACGCCGAAGGCGCTCGCGATGTGGTTGCCGAGCCAGGCGGCCACCGAAGGTGATCACCAGCCAAACGATGCAGGCCGGTGCGTAGCCGAGCAGGATGCCGGATCGGACAAGCGCGTAGGGGAGGCTTCGCAACCGCAGGCTGATGGCAGTGCTCAGACCATGGTCACGCACCGCCAGCGGATAGCTAAGGCCCACCGATGTGAAGGCTGGCTGCGCCGCCGTCGCCGACCACGCGCCCTTGGGCACGACTTCGTTTCGTCTACACTATGATCGCTCGGCAGCCGCAAGTCACGACCGGTTGTCGCTGCGGGGTGCTCGGTTAGCTGCCCGATCGCCTGCGTAGTGCGGCGGTCACCGTGTTTTCCAGCAGGCACGCGATCGTCATCGGACCCACGCCACCCGGCACCGGCGTGATCGTGCCTGCGACCTCAACCGCCTCGGCGAAGGCCACATCACCCACCAGACGGCCATCGGAAAGCCGGTTCATCCCAACGTCGATCACCGTGGCGCCAGGCGCAATCCAGTCGCCACGCACCAGTTCGGGTCTGCCCGCGGCCGCCACAATGACGTCCGCGCGCCGGCACTCGGCGGCGAGATCGCGGGTGTGGGTGTGGGCCGTGGTGACGGTGGCATTGGCGGCCAGCAACAGCGCCGCCATCGGGCGCCCGACAATCGTGGAGCGACCCAGCACCAGGGCGCGCACGCCGTCCAGCGAAGCATTCGCCTCCGCGAGCAGCTTCATCACGCCGGCCGGGGTGCATGGAACCAGACCGGGATGACCCGTCGCCAGCCGCCCGACATTCAATGGATGGAAGCCGTCGACATCCTTATCTGGGTCGACCGCCTCGATCACCGCCTGCGCAGCCACCAGCGGCGGCAGAGGAAGCTGCACCAAGATGCCGTCCACCGTGGGGTCGGCGTTCAGACGGCCAATCTGAGTGATCAGTGCTTTTTCGGACGTCTCCGACGGCAGGCGGATCGTACGCGCCGTGATTCCCGTGGCATTCGCCGCACGGTCCTTGCTCCGCACATAGACCGCACTCGCCGGGTTATTTCCTACCAGCACGACGACCAGACCAGGACGGAACGACAGGGCGGCGACCCGTTCGGCCACCCTTGCCCGCAACGCCGCGGCTACCGCCTTGCCGTCGATGATCCTCGCGCTCACAGCGCAGCCAGCTTCTCGCCGAGCGCGACGGGGTCGCCCGCGACGTGCAGCATCTTCTCCCGGCTGGTCGCGCCGAAAGTCAGATGCACCGCTGACGGCGCCAGCCCGAGCGCGTCAGCCAGCGCCGCACAGGTGGCGCGGTTGGCACGCCCACCTTCCGCCGCCTCGGTGACCCCGATGCGGAGGCGTTCGCCATCCGCCGTGGGGGTTGTCCCATGCAGTCCTGGCCGACGCGACTTCGGCTGCACCTTCACCGCGACGGCGACGCCATCCGCAAGCGGGCGCCAGAACATCGTCAGAAGACCAGCGGTTGCCAGGTTCCGTAGGTGACTGCGGCGTGGATTTTGAATAGCAACGGCAGGACGACGATCTGAATAAGGACGACCACAACCCACGGACTGATATCGATGCCACCGAAATTCGGCAGCATGTTCCGGATCGGTCGCAAGACTGGGTCAGTGACCCGATACAGGAAGTCACCAATCGTCCAGACCAGCCGATTCCGCGTATCCAGCACGCCGAAACTGGCGAGGATGCTGAACACGGCGCTCAGGATGACCGCCCACTTAAACAGGTTGACCACGTAGTAGATCAATTGAAAAAAGATGTCGATCACGCGGGGTCTCCCAAGGGTCGGCGGAAGCTAGCGGGCGACAATTCGGTCTGCAACCTATACGAACGCCCATTCGCTTGACTTTCCGCGGGGCCTCTGAGCATTGTCCGCGCCCTGCGGGACGGGGCTGTAGCTCAGTTGGGAGAGCGCCTCGTTCGCAATGAGGAGGTCGTCGGTTCGAACCCGATCAGCTCCACCATCCCCCGCCCGCAGCCATCCATCCGTGCCGCGATGACTGTCTTTCTATGGCGTTTGCCGTGGTTAGCCCGAACAAGAACTTATCGATATAAGTGAATATACAAGACTGCCTCCGACGTGGCGAACAGATCCAATCGTGTAAATATCAATGCCGGTGCCGTGTCGGCGGAGGTCCGCTCTGCCACCGCAGCCGGGTGTCAGACAATCCACGGCAAGACGGAAGCCGCCACCAAGCCTTGAAAGCGGACCGGCCCCCGCGCGAAAACGTGGTTGGCCGGCGTGGTCGCGGCGGTAGCGACTACCACGACAGTGCCGGCGGCGATCACGCCATATTCCAAGGAGCTGACGGCCTGATCAGCCGCGGCCCACGCCAGGACTGAGAACGCGTGGGCAAACATTGGTTCCTCCTTCTGCCAACCGCAACGGGACGTTCCACCATGATCGGGACGTAACGGCAACGCCGCATAAACGCCTTGATAACGGCGCAATCCTGCATTATAGTTTCGGTTAGTTATCCAATATCTTTGTCCGACGGTGTCTGCCTTGAGTGATCCATCGCTCCGCTGTGCGCATAAACCTTATGCCGCCGGAGCCAATTATTGTGCTCAGGGCGGACGCCCATTTCGCAACCCGGCTGCGGCGGCGAGGTAACTCGTTTTGGCCTTGGTTTGGTCGGCTTAAGGCCTCCGGAGACGGTCTCCGGGTCCGCAGCCAATACTTCAGTACGGTCTCGACCGCAGATAGGTTCAGAGAGGATGCTATGGCCCCCATCGACTACTTCATGGGCATCTTCGTCGGCATGTGCTTCGGCCTCGCAGGCTTGGCCTACGTCGCTGTTCTCTGAATGCCGCTCACACCCGCTGCTCCGCCGGGCCTTCAGGTGCGGAATAGCAGGTTTCTCGGCCCGGCTCACGTCCCTGCGGGGCGTTTCTTGCACGCCAACCCGCCATGCTGTGCAATGGATCCGCTGCAACGCATGCCGAGGAGCACCGACATGACCAGTCCCGCCCCGATGACCGCCGGCGTCACGCAGCAGGGCAGCAGCGTGAACGGGACGGTCTGGCACATCCTGGGCCAGACGTACACGCCGCTGCATGTTACCGAGAGCAGCTTCTCGTGGCACGCGTTGCTGCCGCCCGGGACGTTCGTGCCACCGCATATTCACCCGACACAGGACGAGTTCATCTATGTATTCGAGGGACGCTTCGACCTCGTGCTGGATGGCCAGACCGCAAGCGCATCGGCAGGTGATCTGATCCGGCTACCACGGGGCATTCCGCACGGGCTGTTCAACCACAGCCAGGCGAACATCACCTGTCTGTTCTGGGTGTCACCGGCGCGCAAGCTGTGGGACCTGTTCCAGGCAATAGACAATGTCCCCGACCCTGCAGAGGTCGTCCGTCTGGCCAGTCTGCACGAGGTGAATTTTCTGCCGCCACCCGAATAGCGTCGCGGTCCAGCGACAAACTCGTCCCCGAGAAATTGAACTCGCTCACCAGTTCGCGCCCTGTCGCGCGATGCGCTGCGCCAGCGACCAGCGGTGCACCTCCGAGGGGCCGTCATAGATGCGGAAGGCGCGCACTTCGCGGAAGATGCGTTCAACCAAAGTCTCGCCGGTGACGCCCTGCCCACCGAGCACCTGCACGCAGCGATCGACCACGCGCCAGATCGCCTCGGAACAGAACACCTTGGCGATCGATGACTCCGTGGTGCCGCGCGAGCCCTGATCCAACACCCAGGCGGTGTGCCAGATCGCCAGCCGGCTCATGCGTATGTCGATCTCGTTGTCGGCCAGCATGAACCCGACACCTTCGTGGTTCACCAGCTTCGACCCGAATACCTCACGCCTCGCCGCGTAGGCCGCCGCGATGTCGTGCGCGCGGCGCGCCGCACCGAGCCAACGCATGCAATGCGTCAGTCGCGCAGGCGCAAGCCGCACCTGCGCGTAGCGAAAGCCCTTGCCGAGCTCGCCAAGAATGTCACCCGCCGGCACGCGCAGATCATTGAATCGCACAACCGCGTGGCCGCCCGCGAAAGCTTGGTCGAGGCTGTGCATCGTGCGCACGATCTCGATCCCCGGCTGGTCCATATCGGCGAGGAACATCGTCGCAGCGCCATCCTCGCCCTTGGCCATGATGATGGCGAAGCCGGCACCCTCCGCGCCGGTGATGAACCATTTGGTGCCGTTGATCACCCAGTGGTTGCCGTCCTGCACGGCGGTGGTGTTCAGCGCTGAAGGGTCGGATCCCGCCCCCGGTGCCGGCTCGGTCATGCAGAAGCAGGAGCGGATGTCACCGCGCGCCAATGGACGCAGCCAGCGCTCCTTCTGTTCCCTCGTGGCAACCTGTTCCAGCAAGTGGATGTTGCCCTCGTCAGGGGCGAAGATGTGCAGCGCGACGGGACCCAGGAGCGAATAGCCAGCCTCCTCGAACACCACCGCCTTGCCGACATTGTTCAGTCCGAGCCCTCCGAATTCCGTCGGCGCGTGCGGCGCGAGCAGCCCTGCCTCGCGTCCGAGTGTCACCAGCTCGTGGCGGAACGCCTCAGTCGGGCCGTGCGCGGTTTGTCGCGGATCGCCCTCCAGCGGCATGATCTTGTCGCGAATGAAGCTGCGCGTGCGCTGCTGCAGTTCCTGCAGTTCGGACGAGAGCGAGAAATCCATCAGAATGCGCGTCCCTGGGCGATCTCATGCGCGAACTCGACGATGCCGGTGCCGATCGCGGTGAGGCCGGCATAGCGCGGTTCAGACGTGGCTCCACTACGCCAGCGGTAGCCGAGTTGCAGAAAGATCACGCCCAGCTTGTAGATCGCCAGCACGCGGTGGAACAGGAAGTCGGACACATCGCGCCCGCTCAGCGCGGCGTAGTTGGCCACCGCCTGCTCGCGTGACCAGAAGCCCCCCTCGTCCGCCGGCATCTGTGCCATGTCGTGCAACGCTGGCGGATCCTCTTCGTGCACCCAGTAGCTCAGCAGTGTCGCGAAATCGAACAACGGATCGCCCCGCGTGCCCTGGTCCCAGTCCACGACGGCAACCGGCGACAGGTCGCGTGGATCCAGAATCATGTTGTTCAACTTGAAATCATTGTGCAGCAACGCCGGCGTACCATCCGGCACCAGGTGGCTTTCCAGCCAAAGACCGAGCTCGGCATGCAGCGGTTCGGTGCCCGCCTCCAACGCCGCCACGCCTCGTTTGCGCCAACCGCTCACTGCACGCGCGAGGAAACCCACCGGCCGCCCGAGATCGTCCAGCCCGATCGCAGCGGTGTCCACAGCGTGGATCGCAACCAGCGTCTCGAGTAGCACCTGTGACAGACGGGGACCGACCTCTGGGCGCCCGGCCAACTCGGACGGCATGTGCTCACGGATCACCAGACCCGGCCGATACTCGATAATCTGGAATTGCGCGCCAACGATGCTTGCGTCCGCACACAGGAACAGCCCGCGCGGCACGAAGGCCAGAGCGTCCGGTAGTCGGCTCAGGATACGGAACTCGCGCGCCATGTCGTAGGCACCCGCCGGTAGCTCGCCGAGCGGTGGCCGACGAAGCACAGCGGGTTTGCCGTCGACATGAATCAGATAGTTCAGATTGGCCAGTCCCCCGGCGAATTGCTGCGGTGGCGGATCGCTGTCGAGACGCAGCCCTTGGCGCGCCAGATATTCGCGCAGCGCTGCCCAGTCGAGCGCCACGCTCTGCGCGGCCGACCGCACATCGTCCGGCTGCTGGGAAGGCGATGTCACGGCAGTCGTCGCGCTAGCGGGTGAACGGATTCTTCGACTCGACCCGACCGAACATGCGGCTCCACGCAGCCTCGCGCAGCAGACGATCAGGGTTGTTGCCGCTGGGCTGCGCAGTCTGCCGAGGCGCGCTCGGCTCGGCCGATATAGCCTTTGCGGACGCCTTACGGGCCGTATTCTTTCGCGCTGCCATTTCGCCCTCCCCACAGACGCTACTACGATACCATCATCGCGCCGATGAGCCAGTGCGGATCGATGCACCGACCCGCTGGCAGCAGCACCGCCAGACCGCCAGGTACTGCGCCGTAGTGGCTGCCATACCCCCGCGGCGCCGCGCCGCTGTTGCAGCCGCGGCAGAGCGCGGCGCTCCGATTGCCGCGTCGATCGCCTGGCGCACGCGGCCGCGCGCACGGTGCAGCAGCACGCGCTGATTCTCAGCAGTGATGCCCAGCAGCGTGCATGCCTCCTCGGCCTCGCAGCCCTCCAGGTCGCGCAGGATGATGACGGCGCGCTGCCCAGGCGGCAGATGGTCGATCGCCTCAATCACGTGATCCCATAACTGCCTGCCACCGACAACGCGCTCAGGATTTATCTCGTCCCACAGCCGAGGCGCCTCGATCCAGTGACCGTCGGGCTTGAATTCCGATACGTCCACCGCTCTGCCGCCTGGGCTGCTTCCCTCCATCAACGCTGGCAGGCCAACCAGGCGACCCTCCCGCGTGGCGCGCGTGCGCGCCCGGTTCAGCACTATGCTGAATACCCAGGTGACCAGACTGGAGCGACCTTCGAAGGCTCCAATTCCCGAGAACACGGCCAGCCAGGCGTCCTGCACCACCTCCTCGGCCTGGGCGCGACTGCCGATGATCGAAGTAGCCAGGCCGGTCAGCGACCCGTGGAAGCGCCTGATCAGAACCCGAAACGCCTGCTCATCACCGCGGCGCAGTCGGGCGAGGAATTCCGGCTCGTCGAACTCGGTCTGACGCATGAGGGCTGCCCCGGAGCGCTAGCGCTATTGCCTACAGGAAGCGACGGAGTTTCAGTAACGCACTGCCTTGTACCGAGTCTCGACCATTTGCACCACTTGGCGAGGGGAGCAGTGGAGCGTGCCGACCTGCCGCGAAATGAGCGAACTCGTGACCGACTATCTGGAGCGCGCCGTGCCGCTCCGGAGCCGTCTCGACATGAGGTGGCATTTGTTCCGCTGCGAGGCATGTCGGCACTACTACGACCAGATACGGCGAACGGTGCGGCTGCTCGGCAGCGGTTACCCAAGACCTCCCGCCAGCGCTACCGAGGAAGCTGTGCTGGCCGCGGCACGCGGAGAGCACCCGCGCGAGTCGTGAGGTCGGTGCACAGGCCGCAGGCAGGTGACGCCACGCCATCTGGCATGCAGCCCAATATTCGCGCGTCTGTTGCGTGCCGCAACTCGGCCTCCGCGAGGAAACACTCCCTCCGACTCGGCATCGCTGCTGTGCAACCGCGCGGTAGGTTAACGTGATGTTAGAAATACCCGTGTAGGTTTGGGAAACTCGGCGCCATCTTGCCGTTGGCGTCGGGAACGGAGGTTTCAGCCATGGCGCGGGTTCCCACTTGTCTTACGCCTCAGTTTGTGACCGGGGCGCGCGCAATTGGGATGAGCCGGCTTTTATGCTGCGCTCCTACCTCTATCAGTTTATTAGGATTACCTTATAATACACTGATTTCACCCGCAAAAGTCTGCCATCAACCGGTTGGCAGCCAGCTTCTCAGATGGTGAGCTCCAACCCGGGCTGCCCAGGCGGCCGTAGGCGGACGGATCATCCGGAGACGTGGAAAATGGCACGTCATGGTGAGCCGCCACAAAGTTACCATTCTTCGTCTCTTGGTCGCTGTAGCGGCCAGCGACTCGGACAGGAGGCCTCCATGGCCAGAACAGGTACCGTCACACCACGCGTGCAAACCGCACGTCCGCGCGAAAAAACATTCACGCGACACCCACTCGATACGCTACGCTCGCACCCATCTTGCATTAGTGCCAGATGCGCCCCCTCAACTGACGGAGCGGCCGATGTATCCGGTCGATGACTTGTTCGCAGCCTACGCAAAAAGCTTCGAGGCAAACCGCGAAGCCGAAATGACGCTTCCTGAATATCTGGAAGCGTGCCGCGACGATCCGATGATGTTTGCGACTGCGACCGAGCGTCTGCTCGCCGCGATCGGCGAACCTCAGATGGTCGATACGGCAAAGGATGCCCGACTCGGTCGCATCTTCATGAACCGGACTATTCGGGTTTATCCGGCGTTCTCCGAATTCTTCGGCATGGAAGAGACGATTGAGCGCATCGTCGGTTTTCTGCGCCACGCGGCGCAGGGCCTCGAAGAGCGCAAGCAGATCATGTACCTGCTTGGCCCGGTCGGCGGTGGCAAGTCCTCGCTCGCTGAACGCCTGAAAGCATTGATGGAACTGCATCCCGTCTATGTTCTGAAGGCAGGCGACCAGCTTAGCCCGGTGTTCGAAAGCCCGCTCGGGCTGTTCAATCCCGAGCGCATGGGACCAATGCTGGAAGATCGCTTCGGCATTCCCCAGCGGCGGCTGACCGGACTTATGAGCCCCTGGTGTGTCAAGCAACTCGATGAGTTCGAAGGCGACATCTCACGCTTCCGCGTCGCCAAGCTGCAACCCTCGCGGCTGCGTCAGATCGCCGTCGCCAAGACCGAACCTGGCGACGAGAACAACCAGGATATCTCCTCGCTGGTGGGGAAGGTCGACATCCGCAAGCTTGAGTTGCATGCGCAGAACGATCCGGACGCCTACAGCTATTCCGGGGGCCTCAATCGCGCCAACCAGGGCCTGCTCGAATTCGTCGAAATGTTCAAGGCACCGATCAAGATGCTGCACCCGTTGCTGACAGCAACGCAGGAAGGCAACTACATCGGCACCGAGAACATCGGCGCCATCCCGTTCAGTGGCATCATCTTGGCCCACTCCAACGAGGCGGAATGGCAGACCTTCAAGAACAACCGCAACAACGAAGCCTTCATTGACCGAATTTACGTGATCAAAGTGCCGTATTGCCTGCGCGTCACCGAAGAGCAGAAGATCTACGACAAGCTGGTGCGCGGGTCGGAGCTCTCCGCGTCGCCGTGCGCGCCAGCGACACTTGAGATGCTTGCCCGATTCTCGGTCCTTACCCGGCTGCGGCGGCACGAGAACTCGACCCTGTTCGCCAAGATGCGAGTCTATGACGGCGAGAGCCTGAAGGAAACCGATCCGCGTGCGCGGTCGCTGCAGGAATACAAGGACTCGGCCGGCGTGGAGGAAGGCATGGATGGCGCCTCCACCCAATTCGCGTTCAAGGTCTTGGCAGCCACGTTCAACCACGACACGACTGAAATCGCCGCCGATCCGGTGCATATGATGTATGTGCTGGAGCAGTCCATTCGTCGCGAGCAGCTTCCGACCGAGACCGAGAAGCGCTACCTGGAGTTCATCAAGGGTGAGCTGGCGCCGCGTTACGCCGAATTCATCGGCAACGAAATTCAGAAGGCGTATCTCGAGTCATACCACGACTACGGCCAGAACCTGTTCGACCGCTACGTGTCCTACGCGGATGCCTGGATCGAAGACATCGACTTCAAGGACCCCGACACCGGCCAGCTCATGAACCGCGAGCTGTTGAACCAGGAGTTGACGAAGGTCGAGAAGCCTGCCGGAATCGCGAACCCGAAGGACTTCCGGAACGAGGTGGTGAAGTTCAGCCTGCGGGCACGCGCCAACAACAACGGCAAGAACCCGTCCTGGACCAGCTACGAGAAGATCCGCGAAGTCATCGAGCGACGGATGTTCAGCCAGGTGGAGGAGCTGCTGCCCGTGATCAGCTTCGGGTCCAAGAAGGACAGCGACAGCGAGAAGAAGCACGAGGAATTCGTGGATCGTATGGTTGCGCGTGGCTACACCGAGCGGCAGGTCCGCCGCCTGGTCGAGTGGTACATGCGCGTTAAGCAGGCGGGGTGAAAAAGGCCCCGCCCGGAACAGGCAACTTTATGCACATCGTCGACCGGCGTCTCAACCCCAGCGGCAAGAACCTCGCCAACCGGCAGCGGTTCATGCGCCGCGCCAAGTCGCTGATCCGCAAGGCAGTGCACGAAAGCTCGGCCAGCCGCAGCATCAAGGACGCCGACCAGGCCGGCGAGGTCGCGCTGCCGGCGCAGGGCGTGCACGAACCGTCGTTCCATCGCAGCGCGTCCGGCGGACTCCGCGATCATCTGTTGCCCGGCAACAAACAGTACATCGAAGGCGACACGATCCCTCGCCCGCAGGGCGGCGCAGGGGGCGGTGGCTCCGAGGGCAGTCCTGATGGCGATGGGCAGGACGACTTCCGCTTCGCGCTGTCGCGCGATGAGTTTGTCGACCTGTTCCTGGAGGATCTCGAACTACCGGACCTGGCGAAGCGCCGCGTGGTCGACAGCGAGAGCGTGTCCTGGCATCGCGCCGGTTATTCGGTCACCGGCTCGCCTGCCAATCTGGCGCTGCTGCGCACGGTGCGCAACAGTCTGTCGCGGCGGATCGCGCTGAAACGGCCAAAGCCTGATGAACTGCAGCGCCTGCGCGATGAGATCGCCGCGCTCAGCCCGGACGGTGACGATCAGGCGCGTCGTGTCGAGTTGGAGGCCGAGCTTGAACGCAAGCTGCGGCGCACCGGACTAATCCCGTACATCGACCCGCTCGACGTTCGCTATCGCAAGTTCGAGCCGCAGCCGAAGCCGGTCGCCCAGGCCGTAATGTTCTGCCTCATGGACGTGTCCGGCTCGATGACCGAGCACATGAAGGACCTCGCCAAGCGGTTCTACGTCCTGCTCTACATCTTCCTGCGGCGCCGCTATAAGCACGTCGACGTAGTGTTCATCCGCCACACGCACCAGGCGCAGGAGGTGGACGAGGATACATTCTTCCACTCGCCGGAAACCGGTGGCACCGTCGTATCGACCGCGCTCGAGGAAATGCAGCATGTCATTACCGAGCGTTACAGCCCGGATTTGTGGAACATCTATGCAGCGCAGGCGTCGGACGGCGACAACACCGCCTCCGACAACGACAAGACGGCGGCACTGTTGACCGAAAATATACTTCCGGTCTGTCAGTACTACGCCTATCTCGAGGTCGGTCGCGATTCGGAGCATTTCCCGCCCGGTTTCATCCGGCGCGACTCCGACCTCTGGCAGACCTACACAGCAATCTGCAAGACCGGCGCGCCAATGGCGATGCGCAAAGTCGGGCACCGGCGTGACATCTATCCGGTGTTCCGCGAGCTGTTCGCGAAGAAACAGGCAACCACAGGAGCCGAGACATGAACGACTTCGGCGGTGGCATCCGGGCCGAGCGGCCGCTGTTCGAGGGTGCGGACTGGGAGTTCGGCACCATCCAGCGCGTGCACGATGCGATCGAAAAGATCGCGATCGGCGAACTTGGCCTCGACACCTATCCCAACCAGATCGAGATCATCGGTACCGAGCAGATGCTCGACGCCTATTCCTCAATCGGCATGCCGCTGTTCTACAAGCACTGGTCGTTCGGCAAGCACTTCGCGCGCAACGAGGCGATGTACCGCGCCGGCATGCAGGGCCTCGCCTATGAGATCGTGATCAACTCCAATCCATGTATCAGCTACATCATGGAGGAGAACACGGCGACGATGCAGACGTTGGTGATCGCCCACGCTGCATTCGGTCATAACCATTTTTTCAAGAACAACTATGTTTTCAAGCAGTGGACCGATGCCGACGGCATCCTCGACTATCTGGAGTTCGCCCGCGGATACATCGCACATTGCGAGGAACGCTACGGCGAGGCAGCAGTTGAGCGCCTGCTAGATGCCGCTCACGCCTTGATGAGCCATGGCGTTCACCGTTATCCACGCCGCCGCGCTGCCGATCTTCGCTCCGAAGAGCAGCGCGCCAAGGACCGGCGCCAACACGAGGAGCAGGTCTTCAACGACCTGTGGCGTACCGTCCCGACCAAGGGTGCAGAAAAAGACGACAAGTCGCTCGACGATCGCCGTCGTGCGCTGCTGCAGCTCCCGCAGGAGAATGTACTCTACTTCCTCGAGAAGACCGCGCCACGCCTGCAGCCCTGGCAGCGCGAAATCCTGCGTGTTGTCCGCATCATCGCGCAGTACTTCTATCCGCAGCAGCAGACCAAGCTGATGAACGAGGGTTGTGCCACCTATACGCACTACCGCATCATGAACCGGCTGCACGAAAAAGGGCTGCTGACCGACGGCAACATGGTGGAGTTTCTGCGCTCGCACACCAACGTGGTGTTCCAGCCGGACTTCGACGATCCGCGCTACTCCGGTATCAACCCCTACGCTCTCGGCTATGCGATGATGCGGGATATTGAGCGCATCTGCACAGAGCCGACGGCGGAAGACCAGCAGTGGTTCCCCGATATCGCGGGAGCCGCCGATCCGATGGCGGTGTTGCGCGACGTCTGGGCCAACTACCGCGACGAGAGTTTCATCCTGCAGTATCTCAGCCCGCGACTGATCCGGGACTTCGGGCTTTTCCATGTGCTGGATGACGCCAACGAACCGAACCTCAGCGTCGAGGCGATTCACGACGAACGCGGCTATCGCAAGATCCAGCGCGCGCTGGCGAAGCAGTACGACATCGCCTGGACACTGCCCGACATTCAGGTGGTGGACGTGAACCTCGCCGGAGACCGGCGCCTGATCCTGCACCACCGCGCACTCAACCGCGTCCTGTTGGAAGAGCGCGACGCGCGCTTTGTGCTACAGCATCTCGCCGACCTATGGGGCTACGACGTGCTGCTGAAGGAAGTTGATCCGGCAACCAACTCGGTTCTCAAAGAACACGCCGCCACCCCGCGCAGCGGAATCGTCCAGACCGACAGCTGATCAGCCGACACGAAAAAGCGGGCTGCGCGACGCGCAGCCCGCCATCTCAATCAGTCAACAACTTAACGGCTGGTGCCGCCACCGCCGCTTGGATTGGAGCGGACGGGGTTGGTCGCATCCGGTTCGGTCGACCCCGTCGGACCTACCTTGCCCGGGTACGACGGGGCGGTGCTGCCCGACTGGGAATAGTTGTAGGTCGGCGCTGTGTTTGGCGCGCTCCCGGTCGCCGGTGAGGACTCCTGCGGGCTGCCCAACTGTGTGCCCGTCACCGACTGGCTGGATCCGGAGCTCGCGCCGTCGCCGGCCGCCATCGCGGTCGCCGTGCCGCTCGCCAGCAACGCTGCCATACTAAGGAGGCGCAATGTCTTCGTCATAATTTCTCTCCTGTCGACTATCAGACGCAGCCACAGGAACGCGACACAGGGCCGCACGATGCACCGGTTCACGATAATTGGACCGCCGGCCGAGCCGCCGGCCGTTACGCCGCCGGGGTTACTCGGCTGCCTTGGCGGACAATGGCCAGTCTGCGACATCGATTCGCGGCATGTCGAAGCGGTCGGTGGTGCGCGAGTACCACCCTCGGCCGTGCATACGACCGATGAGATCAAGCTTCGGTGTGTCCACGTAGCACTTTTCGGCATCCAGAATGAACTCGTCGGCAATGTGAATCGCCACGACCTTGCCCAGTACGACGGCGCGATCGACGCCCACCTCGACGATCACCAGCCGCTCGCACTCGAACGACACCGGACTTTCCGCAATGCGTGGCGGCTTCACGCGTGACGAAGGCGCGGTATGCAGCCCGGCCTCAGCCAGCTCATTTACCTGCTTGTCGAAATCGATTGCGGTGATGTTCATCTTCTCGGCCAGCGCGTTGCTGACCAGGTTCACGACGAACTCGCCGGTGCGGCGGATGTTGCCACCGGTGTCCTTCACGTCGCCCGGGCCACGGCCGCCGATGCCGATCGCAACGACGGGGGGATTGCCCGACACCGCATTGAAGAAGGAGAACGGCGCGGCGTTCACTGATCCGTCGATGTCCTGCGTGGTCACCCACGCTATCGGGCGCGGCACCACGGTCGAGACCAGAAGCTTGTAGATATTCTCGTGTGTCGTCTTGTCGAATTCGAACAGCATGGTGATGCCTTGTCTACGGGGTCCGGCGAGCCTTACGCGGGAAGCCGCGCATGTCCAGATGCGGGGCGGCGATCAGCGGATCAGCTGCGCCATCCAGCGTGCCAGGCCTGCGAGTTCCGGCGTGGCGCTCGGTCGGTCGATCGATCCGGTCAGGTGAATCGCGATCTCGGGCGGGCTCGGCAACGACGGCTGCAGTGCGATCGTGACATCGAGCGCCTGATTGGTCAGGTTCATGCCGCCGCTGACATGTGCTTCACCGGCGATACCGGTCAGAATGCCGGACTCGAGCACTACATCGCCATGCGCGACGCTTGCGCCAAGCTCGAGTCGATCAAAGCCCGTTGCCCCCGAGCGCAACGCATCGCTCGCCGCTGCCTCCACCGTCCTTAGATCCGGCCTCTCGACCGACAGTTTCAGGCGAAACATGTCGAAACCCGCCAGAGCGCCATCATTCACAGTCAGCGTCCCGCGGCCACTGAGCGTCGCCAGAATTGCCGATGGACTATAGCCGCTCGCGCGAAGCTGAGCGGTGGCGTCGGCGCGGCCAGACAGCAGGTCTATCGGCGCATCGTCCAACGGGCCCGTAATCGTCGCATTGCTCAACCTGGCGTCCACAGCAAGCGCCGGCGGATCGGCGGTGGCGTCGACTGCAAGGCTGCCGTTCATGGTTCCGGAGCCGAGTTTCGCCGCGAAATTCTCCAGCCGCAGTGCACCGCTTGCCACCGAGAGCGTGACCGCCACGTCGCCCAGCGCAGGCCCCGCCCCCACGATCAGCTGATCAAATCCAAGCTCTACATTGCCCCGCCAGCCCGACAGGACACCGAACGGCAACGGTACATTCGAGCCGCCGTTGGGCAGGGGCAGCGTCACCGCGCCGAAACGGATATGGCCTGTCGCCCGCGGCTCCGCGCCGCTGGGATCGAGTTCAAGATCGCCTCGCGCATGAAGCGTCGCCGCCGTGAGATCGAATGGCGCCGCGCCAAAGCGTCCCGGTGCACCTGTCAGATGCGCCACCAACGCCAGCGAACCGTCGTCCAGCCAGGCAGGCAATTCGGGTACGCCCAGCCGCTCCGGCAGACCGAGCATCGCGATCAGCCGACGCGCACCAGGATGATGCAATGCTAGCGTCGCACTCCATAAACCCGAAGTCAGATCGATGGTCGGACTCACCTCCAGTTCCGCATTGCCCAGCGCAAGCCGCGCGCTTGCGGCAAGCGCCTGTTGCGGCCCGGCGAACTCCACCTCCAGCTTGGCCGGCCCGTGCCACAGTGCCGGCGTCGGCCTCCAGACAGAGGGCAGCAGCTCTGACAGGGGCGCCGCATCATTTGCTTCGATGCTCAACTTGCCACCACTCAGCCTGCCCCCATCGCCCAGCGCTCCGGACATCGCGAAGCGCGCGCCGCGAGCCATGCCCTCGGTCCGACGCAGCAGAATGCCGCTGGTGTCAACGACGGCATCAACCACGAGGCCATCGATGGTCACACCGGCCAATAGCGCCTGCCGGACGTTGAGCCGCAGATCGACATCGAGACCAGACAATTCCTTGTAGAGTTCGGCCAAGGTCGCCGGACGCGCCGGCAGCCACGAATCCAGCGCCAGGCGGTCCGCCGATAAATCCACCGTGAGGCTGGGCGGATCACCCCGCTTCAATCGCAACCCCCCGGAGATCTCAGCATCATCCAGCGTGCCGCTGAGATGCTGCAGCGCGACATCACCGTTGTTGGCCACAACATGCGCGGACAATTTGGCGCGCTGCGCGACGCTCTCCGGCAGTCCCGCCAACAGCCGCGGCGGCAGCCAGCCCGGCACCGCCTGATCCAGCCAGCGCACTGTCGTCCGAAGCAGAGGCGCTTCGAACCGGGCATCGCCCTCGAAAAGCAACCTAGCCGGATCGTCACGCGCGATATGTCCGCTCACTCGCAGTTGCCCGCTGCCGGGCAGAAACGCGTTGGCCTCGCGAACAACAAGCTCCTTGCCGTCAAGGTCGAGCGCGGCCTTCACATGCTCCAGTGCACCCCCGGCCAAAGGTGCGGCCTCGGCGGAAAAATCGATCCCAATCGGCACGTCAATCCCGGCGATGGTAGTGCCGGCACCCAGCAGCACGGGAAGCCAGGCATCCAGGCTGAGCCGGCTTGCCGCCAATGCGATATCGAGCCGCGGATCTGGTGTAACGCGCAGCACCACGGCTCCCCTGGCCGGCGAGCCGCCAATTTCCATTGCCACATCGTTGACCGCCGCCACACCGCTGTTAACCGTCAATCGTCCATCGGCGCGGAACGTCACCGGCGGCGCCGGCACCAGCACCGCGAGATTCGGCCCGCGGCTGGCAATCGTTCCCGCGAGTGTTCCGTCTCGCGCCAACTGGCCGGTGAAGCTTGCTCCCAGGCCGCTGGCCACGCCCTGCCCGTCCAGCGCGACGTCCAGCCCGGCAGCGCCATCACGGCCCGCGGCCGTAAGTCGTGCTGTGAAGTGCCAGTCCTGGCCGGTGAACTGCGCCGTGCCCGATGCCGACAGAGCGCCTGTATCAAGCGTCGCCAGCGTTGCATTGATGCCAGTGAAAGCCACTCGTCCGATTGTCAGGCGGCCGTTCTCGATCCGCGCCGCGAACGCTGCCAGCCAGGCCGGCGGCCGCGGGAGAAGCATGCCGGGCTGTGCCGGCCAGGGGATGTGCAGATCGGGGCCGCCCAGAACGAGCTCCCGCGCATCCACGCGTCCCGCGACCAGCGGCCAGAAAGCGGTACGCAATCGCAGCGCCTGGACGCGGATCGAAAGATCAGCCGACCCGTTGCCGCCGATGTTGACCTGCGCCGCGGTCAGCTCGGGCTGCGGCAGCAGCGTGAGCGAGATCGGTCCGCTGATCGAGACCGGCTGGCCGAGTGTCGCAGTCGCGAGTACCTCGATGGTCGTTCGATAGCGTGTCCAGTCGAGCCATTGCGGCACTTGCCAGACGGCAAGCAGCAGCAGCGCGGTGACTGCCCCGACCGTGACCAGTACTGTGCGCCAACGTCGCACGTCAGGACGGAGCGCCGTATCCGCCGCCACCCGGCGTCTCGATCACGAACACATCGCCAGGGTTCAGTTCAGCACTGTCAGTCCCGGTGAGAACCTCGTGCGTGCCGTCGGCGCGCTCGACCCATTGCCGACCAACCGCGCCGTCTTCGCCGCCCTCCAGTCCAAACGGTGCGACGTTCCGACGCGAGGACACGATCACCGCCGTCATCGCTTCGAGGAAACGGATGCGTCGGATGGCGCCGTCTCCCCCGCGCCACTTTCCTTCTCCGCCGGAGCCGCGACGAATCGCGAAACGCTCCAGCCGCACCGGGTAGCGCAGTTCCAGCACCTCGGGATCAGTCATCCGCGTGTTGGTCATGTGCGAGTGGATCGCCGACGTCCCGTCGAATCCCGGACCGGCGCCGGTGCCGCCGCAGATGGTCTCGTAGTACTGCCGGTGCGCATCGCCGAACAGGAAGTTGTTCATTGTGGCCTGCGAGCAGGCGATCGGCTTCAGCGCGCCGAACAGTGCGTTGCAGGTAGCCTGTGAGACCTCGGTGTTGCCGGCGACCACCGCCGCACCCGGCGCGGGCGAGAGGAACGTGCCAGGCGGAATGACGAGGCGCAGCGGCTTGAGACAGCCGTCGTTCAACGGGATGTCGTCCGCGACCAGTGTGCGGAACACGTACAGAACTGCTGCGCGAGTGACAGCAGGCGGCGAATTGAAGTTGCCCTCGCTCTGGTGGCCGGTGCCGGTGAAGTCCACCACCGCGCTGCGCGTCGCACGATCGACGCTGACCGCAACCCGCAACGGCAGGCCGCTGTCCATGGTGTATTCGAAAACGCCGCTGCCGATGCGGTCGATCACCCGCCTGACCAACTCTTCGGCGTTGTCCATCACGTGGCGCATATACGCGCTGACCACCGGCCAGCCGTATAGCGCGACCACACGTTGTAGTTCCTGCACGCCCTTCTCGTTCGCCGCCACCTGCGCCTTGATGTCCGCGACATTCACGTCGGGACTGCGCGCGGGATATGTCGCGCCCGACAGCAGCGCACGCAGTTCCGCTTCGCGGAAATGACCGCCATCGACCAGCAGGAAGTCGTCGATCACCACGCCTTCCTCTTCCAGCGTCCGCGATACGGGTGGCGTGGAGCCAGGCGTGATGCCGCCGATGTCAGCGTGATGCCCGCGGCTGCCGACGAAGAACATGATCTTTCCGCCGGTCTCGTCGAACACCGGCGTTATCACCGTGACGTCCGGCAGATGCGTGCCGCCGTTGAATGGGTTGTTCAGCGCAACCACATCGCCCGGCTTCAGCGTAGCGTGCCGGTTGTTCAGCACGGTCCGCACGCTCTCGCCCATGGCGCCGAGGTGCACCGGTACGTGCGGCGCGTTCGCCACCAGGAAGCCCTCCGCGTCGAATATCGCGCAGGAGAAGTCCAACCGCTCCTTGATGTTGACGCTCATCGACGTGTTCTGCAGCACTGCACCAGTCTGCTCAGCCACATTCATGAACAGGTTGTTAAACAGCTCGAGCAACACCGGATCGGGCCTGCCGCTGCTGGCGTCCACGCGCGTGGCGAGCCGTTCCGTGCGACGCAGCGTCATGTGATCGAGTTCGGTGATTTCCGCGGTCCAGCCAGGTTCGACCACAGTCGTGGCGTTGGCCTCGCGGATGAGTGCCGGACCGGCGATGCTGTCGCCCGCCAGCAGATCGGTGCGGTCGAACACCGGCGCCGTATGTTCCTTGCCGCCTGTGAACATCGAGATCGTGTCAACCGTCTGCGGCGCGCCGCTGGTGCGGGTTGGCAGCGTCGCCTCCTGTATCGTCTCGCCCGGCGCGATTGCCTCTACCGCGACCGCCTCTACCACCAAGGGCCGGTCGGGCGTGGCGAAGCCGAAGCGAACCCGGTGTGCCGCGGCGAAGTCGGCGACGATTTCCGCCTCGTCGCGCAACGGCACGATCAGCGCCGCCTCGGTGCCGGCATACCGCAGATGCAGGTTGCGCTGTGCTGTGATGTGCGCCGGATCCGCGCCCTGTCCGGCGAGCGCCTCGGTCGCTTCGTCGGCGAGCCGGTCGGCGAGTTCGCGCATCTCCGCCATCGCGTGCGGCTCCAGCGGAATCTCCACGGCCTGTTCGCGCATGACCGTTTGGTCAGCAAGACCCATGCCATACGCCGACAGCACGCCGGCAAACGGATGGATGAACACCGTCTCCATCCCGAGGGCGTCGGCCACCAGACAGGCGTGCTGCCCGCCCGCCCCACCGAAACATTGCAACGCGAAGCGCGAGGCGTCATGGCCCTTCTGCACCGACACCTGCTTGATGGCATTCGCCATGTTTGCGACGGCGATCTGCAGATACCCTTCCGCCACCTGATGAGGGTTGCGCTGTTGGCCGGTCGCTCGCTCGACCTCTTCCGCCATCGCCGCAAACTTCGCCGCCACGACATCGGCATCGAGCGGTGCATCGCCGCCGGGCCCGAAGATCGCCGGAAAATGCCGCGGCTGGATCTTGCCAACGCAGACATTGGCGTCGGTCACCGTCAGCGGGCCGCCACGGCGATAGCACGCCGGCCCGGGGTCCGCGCCGGCCGAGTCAGGGCCGACGCGAAAACGCGCGCCGTCAAAATGCAGGATCGACCCACCGCCTGCGGCCACCGTGTTGATCGCCATCATCGGCGCCCGCATGCGCACGCCGGCCACCGCTGTCTCGAAGGCACGCTCGAAACCACCGGCGTACAGCGCGACGTCGGTCGACGTGCCACCCATGTCGAAGCCGATGATGTGGTCCAGCCCCGCCATCGCCGCGGTGCGCGCGGCCCCGACGATGCCGCCGGCAGGACCGGACAGGATCGCATCCTTGCCCTGGAAGCCAGCAGCATCCGCCAGCCCGCCGTTCGACTGCATGAAATAGAGCCGCGCGTCGCCAAGCTCCGCCGCCACCTGATCGACATAGCGGCGCAGGATGGGCGACAGATAGGCATCGACAACCGTCGTGTCGCCACGCGGGATCAATCGCAGCAGCGGGCTGACGGCATGGCTCGCGGAGACCTGAGCGAACCCGGCATCGCGCGCAAGATCGGCCAGGCGACGTTCGTGCTCGGGGTATTTCCAGGCGTGCATCAGCACGATGGCACAGGCCGTGATACCCTTTGCTCGGACGCTGGCAAACGCACGACGCGCGGCAGCTTCATCCAGCGCTTCGATCTCCTCGCCATCGACGCCGACACGGCCGACGACCTCAACCACCTCTTCGTAAAGCATCGACGGCAGCGTGATCGCCAGATCGAACAATCGCGGCCGCGCCTGATTGCCGATGCGCAGCGCGTCGGCGAAGCCGCGGTTCACCACCAGCAGCGTGCGCTCGCCCTTGCGCTCGAGCAGCGCGTTGGTGGCAACGGTGGTGCCCATCTTCACCGCCTCCACCACGCCTGATGGCAGCGGCGCATGGAGCGAGATGCCGAGTACCGACTTGATGCCGGCGATGGCGGCATCGCGGTACCTGCCAGGATTTTCGCTGAGCAGCTTGTGCGTGGTTAGATGCCCATCCGGATCGCGCGCGACGATGTCGGTGAAGGTGCCCCCGCGGTCGATCCAGAACTGCCACTTGCCGGAAGTCATCGGATCACGGTCCCCACTCAGGCCTGCCACGGCAATTCCCACAGGTCCACATTGCACAGCTTGTCCGCCAGCGCCGTGGCGATCGCGTCGAAAAGCCGCTCGCCCTTTTCCGCGGTCGCCGCCTCGGGATTGCCGATCACCCCGGACGCAGACCGCGCAGCGACAGTGCGCCAACGATACACGCCGCCGCCAACCACATCGCTGACATCTGGTGTACTGTTCGCCTTCGCCAGTCCCACGCGGTCCATCGCCACCAGCTCCGGCCGCACCGCCAGCATCATCGAGGTCTCCGCCTCGCAGGCATGCATCAGTGCGGATTGTGTCTCCAGGATCCTCGCGATCGCCACGGCCGCTGCGTACCAATAGGTGAACTGGACGATCGGCGCGCCGAGCTTCGGAGTCAGTTCGTCGGTGATGGTGCGCAACGCGTTCTCGTTGCCGCCATGCGCGTTCAGCAGAACGATCCGCTTAAATCCGTGACGCAGGACCGACCGGCAGACGTCCTCGACCACCGCGCTGAACGTCGGAAAGCCCAGCGTAATCGTTCCACCGAAGCTCATGTGATGCTCGGACAGCCCGGTCCACAGAACCGGCAGCACCACCGCATGACTGCCACGTTCGGTGACCTTGCGCGCGGCGCGGACAGCGACCGTTTCGCCCAGCATTGAATCCACCTCGACAGGCAGATGCGGTCCGTGCTGTTCCAGTGAAGCGACTGGAAGAATCACGATGGCGTCAGCGCGTGCCATCTCCCGCAACTGGTCAGCACGCAGTTTCCGCCACTCCACCTCGGAGGGTCCCGCCATCGCCAATCTCCCTGCCCTGGCGTAGCAATGGGCCACGAAACCGCACCCGCGAAAAGGGACATCCTCGATGAATCTGCATCGGCTGCTGGCGAGGCGCGTCGAGCAAGGACGGCCAGTGCGGGTAGGGCTTATCGGTGCCGGCAAGTTTGGCTCGATGTTCCTCGCGCAGGTGCCATCCACCCCAGGGATCGAGGTTGCGGCGATCGCCGACCTGGCGCCTGACCGTGCGCGCGAGGCGTGCCGGCGCGTCGGCTGGAGCGACGACCACATCGCGGCAACGCGATTCACCGATGACGCGCCGGCGATGCTGCGGTCGGCGGACATCGAAGTTGTGGTGGAAGCGACGGGCCACGCTCCGGCCGGCATCGTGCACGCCCGACGCGCGATCGCCGAGGGCAAACACATTGTGATGGTCAATGTCGAGGCCGACGTGCTGGCGGGTGTTGCACTGGCGCAAGAAGCGGCTCGCGCCGGTGTGGTGTATTCGCTGGCCTATGGCGATCAGCCCGCGCTGATCTGCGAGCTGGTCGATTGGGCACGTGCCTGCGGCTTCCGCGTGCTCGCTGCGGGAAAGGGCACGAAGTACCTGCCGGAATATCATGCGTCCACACCGGCGACCGTGTGGGGCTACTACGGCCTGACCGAAGAACAGGCACGGATCGGCGGGATGAACCCGCAGATGTTCAACTCGTTCCTCGACGGCACGAAGTCAGGCATCGAAATGGCCGCAGTGGCAAACGCTACCGGCCTTGCGGTGCCGGCGAACGGCCTCGGCTTCCCCGCGTATGGCGCGCATGAATTGGCCGATGGACTGGGGCACATGACGGGACAGGTCGAGGTCGTCACCAGTCTGCACCCCGACGGAAGCGACGTGACCAGCGACCTGCGGTGGGGTGTCTACGTCGTGTTCGAGGCACCGAACGGCTATACCGCGCGCTGCTTCAAGGAATACGGGGTCGCGACCGATGCATCGGGACGTGTGTCGGCACTCTACCGGCCGTTCCATCTGATCGGGCTGGAGCTGAACATCTCGATCCTGTCGGCCGCACTGCGCGGCGAGGCGACCGGTGCCCCGACAGCCTTCCGTGGCGATGTCGTCGCGACGGCGAAACGCGATTTGCGCAAGGGCGAGATGCTGGATGGCGAAGGCGGCGCCTGCGTCTGGGGCAGGTTGTTGCCAGCTTGCGTCAGCCTGGAGATCGGCGGTTTGCCGATCGGCTTGGCGAACCACGTGACGCTGACCCGGGATGTGCCGCTAGGGCAGTCCGTTACATGGAATGATGTGCAGATGGATGAAACAGATGACGCCTATTGCTACCGGCGAGAGATGGAAACGCACGCATCGCTGGGTCAGTAGAGAACACACACGAGGTAGGCGCCAACCGGTTCGTTGTACAAGCCGGTCGTCATCAGGGTCATCGGTGCTACAAGCCGCAACCCATTTGCAAGGCACCACGCGAAGACCTCGTAGTTGCGCGTTGGCAGCAGGAAGCCCGGTCCGGTGACTTCTGGCGCGGCAGCGATGAGAGCCATCAGATCCTGATTGTTCCTGGCCACACTGTGGGCAAAGAAGCCGATCGCTGTTGAATAGCCTGTGATCCGACCGTCGCGCTCGACGACCGTTGCGGTCTTTTGATCGATTGCATCCTTCAGCTCGGCGCCGCGGTCAAATCCATGGACGTCGAAGCACACGGCGTTGCAGGCATCGAGATCGGCAAGTTCAGCCGCGCGAACATGATGCCCCGCGATACTCCGACGAAGCGGCGGCCCGTTCATGACGGAGAGCGGCTCGCGCGTGCGGAAACCCATCGTCGTATAGAGACATAGCGAGCGGCGATGGAAGGCGCTCTGGCACAGACGCACACCGGGCACGTTGCGAGAGGCCGCACGATCGATCACATCCTGCATCAGCCGACGACCGACACCCTGGTTCTGCACGGCGGGATCTACGGAGATCGGGCCAATGCCGACAATCGTCGATCGCTCATCCAGGAAGTTGCTGCCGATGATCGTTCCGTCTCTCTCGGCAACGACGCCGTAGAATCCCGGGTGTTCCAGCAACATGCGGAGCAGGCCCACCGTGGCCTCCACGGAGGGAAACTCACGCGCGAAGCCATGCGCATCGTTGATCGCACTGAATGCGTCATAGCAGATTCGGCCGCACGCGGCGGCGTCATCGGGCGTGGCGAGACGCAACGCATCCATAAGACCAAGCCTCCCCCAGCTCAGCGATTAATCGCTTCGTATGACAACCACGCTATCCGCAACGAGTACAGGGAGCAAGTCTCGGGCCGCGCGGTTCAATCGCCCATGAAGCCGTTCAGCTCCGGCGTCGCCATCGTAGTATCGACGTAGCCCAGAGTCCCCTTCTCCTTCACCTCGCGCGCGGCATTCAGCAGGCCCGTCATTGCTGCGCGGTACAGCGATGTGGCCAGGCTGATCCGCTTCACGCCGGCCGCCCCCAATTCCGGCACCGAAAATGACTTCCCCCTGATACCCGCCATGAAGTTGAACGGCTTCGACAGTGCCGAACAGACGGTGCGCACCGCTGCAAGATCAGGCAGGCCCGGTGCCATCAAGACATCCGCACCTGCCGCCTCGAATGACTGCAGCCGCCGGATCACGTCGTCCAGGTCGGGATTGCCGCGAAGGAAACCCTCCGCGCGCGCGGTCAGCGTGAACGGAAATGCCATCGCCCGCGCCGCCTCGACCGCCGCGATGATGCGATCGCGCGCCAGGCCCGCATCGAACAGCGGCTTCTGTGCATTCCCGGTCGCGTCCTCGATCGAGCCACCGACCAGGCCGATCTTGCCAGCCATCCGGATGGTCAGCGCGGCGTCCTCGGGCGCGTCACCGAACCCCTTCTCCAGGTCGGCGGACACCGGCAGGTCCGTCGCCTCCAGCACCGCGCGCGCGTGCCCCAGCAACTCCTCGCGCGAGATCATCCCGTCGCGCCGACCAAGCATTCCCGCGGCGGCGCCGCTCGAGGTCGCCAGCGCGACGAAGCCGATCCCGGCAAGAATGCGCGCCGATCCCGCGTCCCATGCATTGGCAATGACAAAGCTGCCCGGCCCCGCGTGCAATGCGCGAAACCGGTTTGCCTTCTCGGTCTAACTCGTCGCCATGACATCTACTCCTCCTCGCCTGCGAGCAACATGACGAGCCGACCCGCCTGGGGCAACGGCGACCGCTGTACCAAACAACGCGCCGGTTGACGGACCAAACCGCCTGTTCCAGCGTCGCCACAACGGACAGGAGTGCGAGATGGCGAGCGACTATACCGTCGGCGATCTGGTGGCAGAATTTCTCACACAGTGCGGCGTCACCACCGCGTTCGGCATTGCCTCAGTGCACAACATTCCGATGCTGGATGCGATCGGTCGGCGCAATACCATCCGCTTCGTCATGGCGCGCGGCGAACTGGGCGGTGCCCACATGGCGGACGGCTATGCGCGGGTGTCCGGCGGTCTGGGCGTAATCTTCTCCTCCACCGGGCCGGGTGCGGCGAATGCCATCGGCGGTCTGATCGAGGCCCGCTTCTCCGGCACACCCGTGCTGCACATCACCGGCCAGACCTCGACGAAGTTCGTTGATCGCGAGCTAGGCACCGTGCACGACGCACCGGATCAGCTCGGCATGCTGCGCTCGGTGTCGAAGAGTGCCTATCGCATCCGCTCCGCGCAGCAGGCAATCGGCGTACTCACCCGCGCGGCGGTGGACGCGCTGACGCCGCCGACGGGCCCGGTCAGCGTCGAGGTGCCGATCGATCTGCAGCGCACGCCCGTCGAGCGCCCAGCCATTTTCGACAGTTTCGTACTGCCGTTACCGCTGCCACGCACGCCGTCGGACAGTGAACTTGACGAGCTTGCCGCGCGCATCGTGGCGGCGAAGCGGCCGATGCTGTGGCTCGGTTCCGGCGCGCGCCGCGCGAGTGCCACTGTGCACAAGCTGCTCGATCTCGGCTTCACCATGATCAACAGCATCAACGGCAAGGGCACCGTCTCCGAGGATCACCCGATGAGTCTCGGCGGCCTGCACGGCAACGGCATGCCGAAGGTCCAGCAGTTCTATCAGACTGTCGATCTGATGCTCGCCGTCGGCACGCGTCTGCGCGGCCAGGAGACCGGCGACTTCGTCATCAAACTGCCAACCAACCTCATCCAGATCGATGTCGATCCGCTGGCCAACGGCCGCACCTACGCCAATACATATTTCGTCTGCGGCGATGCGCAGGCGACGCTGGAGGCGCTGCTGCCGCGCATCGAAGGCCGCATGAAGATCGATCCGGCCTATCGGACCGACTTCGCCACGCTGAAGCAGACCGCCCGCTCCGACTTCCTCGCCACGCTCGGCATCTATGGCACATTCCCCGAGCAGTTGCGGCCGGTGATGCCGAAAGACGCGATCTGGGTGCGCGATGTGACTCAGAGCAATACCACCTGGGGCAATCGCATCTTCCCGGTGTACAGCCCGCATCAGAGCGTGTTCCCGGTCGGCGCCGGCATCGGCCAGGGCCTGTCACTCAGTCTCGGCGCGGCCGCCGCGGCTAATGGCCGCAAGACTATCTGCATGACCGGTGACGGCGGCTTCTTCCTGAATATCGGCGAACTTTGGACCGCGGTACAGGAAAAGCTCGATCTCAGTGTCATCGTGATGAACGACCGCGGCTATGGCGTGATCAAGCGCATCCAGGACGCGACCGCGCAGGGCCGCCGCTTCTTTGCCGATCTGCAGGGGCCCGATCTTGGACAGCTTGCGGCACTCGCAGGCATTCCGTTCTGGAAGGTCGAGACCGCCGATGCATTCGGTGCGACGGTCGCAAAGTCGATCGCACACAACGGGCCAAGCCTCGTCGAAGTGGACATGACGTCGGTCGGCGAATTCCCCGCCTATTATCCGTTCAACCAACGCCCCGCTGCCTGATCGCGAATGCGCGGCCTACTCGGTCTGACCGCGCTGCTGGCCATCGCCTGGGCGCTGAGCGAGGACCGACGCCGCATTCCTTGGCGCACGGTCATCGCCGGCATTGTCCTGCAATGGGTTTTGGCACTGCTGCTGATCTACTTCCCGCCGGCGAATGCAGCGATCGTCCTGCTGAACGATGGCGCGACCGCATTGCAGAATGCCACACAGGCCGGCACCAAATTCGTATTCGGCTATCTCGGCGGACAGCCATTGCCATTCGCGGAGACGCATCCGGGCGCCAGCTTCATTCTCGCCTTCCAGGCACTCCCGCTGGTGCTGACGATCAGCGCATTGGCATCGCTGCTGTTCTATTGGGGCGTGCTGCAGCGGATCACTGCCGCGTTCGCCTGGCTGCTCCGTCGCGCAATGGGTATCGGCGGTGCCTTGGCGCTCGGTGCGGCGGTGCACGTGTTCGTCGGCATGATCGAGGCGCCGTTGCTGGTGCGGCCTTATCTCGACCGCATGCAGCGGGGTGAATTGTTTGCTCTGATGACCTGCGGCATGGCGGGTGTCGCCGGCACGGTGATGGTGATCTATGCGACGTTCCTCGCACCGCTAATCCCGAACGCGCTTGGCAACATCCTGATCGCCTCGGTGATCAGCACGCCGGCCGGCCTCGCCGTAGCGGCGCTCCTGGTGCCGTTCGGTCCCGCGGAAGCGGCGGAGGAACGACTGGTCATAGAGGATCCGCCACTCAGCGCGCTGGACGCGCTGGTGAAGGGCACCGTCGATGGCGTTCCCGTGCTGGTCGGCATCGTCGCGACCTTGCTGGTCGCCGTCGCCTTCGTTGCACTCGTCAACGCGGCACTTGGCGAGTTGCCGCACTGGGGCGACGGCGCCATCACGTTGCAACGGATTTTCGCCTGGCCGTTCCGCCCGGTGATGTGGCTGATCGGCCTGCCGTGGAGCGAAGCCGGCACCGCTGCGACGCTGATGGGCACGAAAACGGTGCTGAACGAGTTTGTCGCCTATGTGAATTTCTCCGCGCTGCCGCCCGACACCTTCACGCCACGCTCGCGGCTGATCCTGACCTACGCATTGTGCGGCTTCGCGAATTTCGGCAGCCTGGGAATCGTGATCGGCGGATTGGGCGTGATGGTGCCCGAGCGGCGGCATGAAGTGGTCGCTCTCGGCATGCGCTCGATCCTGTCCGGCACGCTCGCCACCTGCATGAGCGGCGCGATCGCCGGCGTGTTGGCGGGCTGACAGGCAGGAGGAGACAAACATGCACTGGACCGATCGGCGCCAACGTTTCCGCGCGGTACTCGCGGGCGATCAATGCATCCATCCGGGTTCGGTGTTCGATCCGATATCCGCGCGGATCGCCGAGGAGCTGGGATTTGAAGTCGGCATGTTCGCCGGTTCGATCGCTTCCTTTACAGTACTCGGCGCGCCCGACCTGATCGTGCTGACACTCACGGAATTCGCCCAACAGGCCTACCGCATCAACCGCGCCGGCAAGCTGCCGCTGCTGGTCGATGCCGATCACGGCTACGGCAACGCGCTGAACGTGATGCGCACGGTGCAGGAACTCGAAACTGCGGGCGTCGCGGCAATGTGCATCGAGGACACGCTGTTGCCGAAGGCTTATGGCGAGAAGAAGCCGAGCCTGATCTCGCTCGAGGAAGGCATTGGCAAGATGCGCGCCGCGGTTGCCGCACGCGAGGATCCGTCATTCGTCATCGTCGGACGCACCAGCGCCGCAGCGATCGCCGGGACTGAGGATGTGCTGCGTCGCGCCAAGGCATACGAGCAGGCCGGCGTCGATGCGCTGTTCTTCGCCGGCGGCGTCACCCGCGAACAGCTCGATGCAATCTCCTCTGCGGTGAAATTGCCGTTGATGATGGGCGGCGGTCGCGATGGGCTCGACCGCGAGTACATGGCGAGCCGCCGCGTGCGGGTTGCGTTGCAGGGACATCAGCCATTCTCCTCCGCGGTGCAGGCGGTTTACAATACGCTGAAGGCGCTGCGCGAAGGGACCAAGCCCGGCGATCTTCAGGGCATAGCTTCGCCAGAGACAATGCGGCGCGTCACGCGCGAAGGTGACTACAAGAGCTGGACCGAGAAGTTCCTCGGCGGCTGACAACCCCGGCCCCTCCCGCAAGGGAGGGGCCTACGCCTCGTTCGACTTGTCGAGCACCGGCTGAAACGCCGCAGTCGCCTTCTTCAGTTCGGTCGCCGGATCCGCGCCGGCGACGACATTCGTGATTGCCGTGCCGATCGTGTCACGGAACTCGGTCACCGGCACGATGACCGGCAACCCCGATCGAGCCATCTTCAGGCTGGTCGCTGTAGTCTCGAACCACTCCGGCGGAAATGCGCTTGCCTTGACCACGCCTGTATCGGCGTAGCAGGACAACCGCGGCGGCGTTCCCGAACCGGTGCGCAGAACCTCGGTCAACATCTTCTTGCCGGTAACCCACTGCACGAACAGCCAGGCGGGCTTCTTGTTCTTCGCGGTAGCCGGAATTCCGAGGCCGTCGATGAAGGTCGCGCAGTTGCGCACCCTGCCGGCGGGATCCGGCGCGAACCCGACCTTGCCGACCACCTTCGACTTGTTCGGATCGATCAAGGGAGCGGAAAAGCCGATCCCGTCCCACCACATCGCCGCCCTGCCCTGCATGAACGTCGTCTGGCATTCGTTCCAGTTGAAACCGATCACCCCGGGCGGCGCGCACTCACGCATGATCTTCTGGTACCAGGCTGCCGCCTCGATTGCCGCCGGCGTATCGGTCAGCAGTTTCTTGCCGTCCGGCGTCACTGTCTCCTGGTCCCATTTCAGCAGGATGTCGTCCCAGAATGTCATGTTGGCGTTCTTCAGGCCGCGGCCCACAAAGCCATACACGCCCTTCGGCGCGTCGGTGAGCTGATGCGCCATCGTCATCATCTCATCGAGAGTCTCAGGAGGCTTCTGAAGACCCTTCTGCGCAAACAGCTCTTTGTTCCAGTAGATGATGAACAAATCCTGGTTCAACGGCAGCACGTTGAGCTTGCCATCAGGACCGGTCGCCACCTCCATCGACGGCTTGCTGAAATCCGCCTGGTCGAAGTCAGGAGGTGTCAATGTCTTGTCGGCAATGAAGGTATTGAGATCCTCCATCCACTTGGCCCGTTCGATCAGTCGCTTCTGCACGTGCATACCGACATTGACCACGTCAAAGCTGGGATGGCCGGTGGCCATCTCCATGGCGACCTTCGGACGTTGCTGCTGCTCGGGGATCTGCTCGAAGCCGACCCTGATGCCGGTCAGTTCCTCGAAATCCTTGATATGCGCCTTGGCGACATCGCCGCGCGGCGAGAGCTGGTAGTTCACCTCGACCGACTGGCCCTTGAACTGCTTCCAGTCGAAGGCGGACTGGGCGTTGGCCCGCTCCACGATGGCGGGCGCTGCCAGGGCAGACGCGGCTGCTGCCAGCAATCGGCGGCGGCGGATCATTCGTTTCCTCCTGTCAGGCTCTATCGGCTTATAGAACTCAGCCGCCCTTCACGCCACCCGCGGTCAGGCCGGCGACGATTTCCTTCTGCATCAGCAGCGTCAGCAGCAGCACCGGTGCGGTCACGACCAGCGCGGCCGCGGCAAGCGGGCCCCAACTGATCTGCTCGAAGGTCAGCACGTTGTAGACCGCAACCGGCAGTGTCCGCGTCGTCCGGCCCGCCAGAACCACGCCGAAGATGAAGTTGTTCCATGAGAAGATGAACGACAGGATTGTCGCAACCATGATGCCGGGGCGCGCCAGCGGCATCGCGACATGCAGGAAGGCCTGCCAGATCGTCGCACCATCGACCAGCGCGGCCTCCTCCAGTTCGCCGGGCAAACCCTCGAAGAAGCCGATCATGACCCAGACCACGATCGGCACCGTGATAACCAGGTGCGTGATCACCAGCGGCGTCAGCGTGCCAATCATGCCGAGCCACTGGAACATGAGGAACAGCGGGATCAGGTAGGAGAGACCGGGCGTGACTCGCGCGACCAGGATCAACGCTGCCGCCTTGGTGGCCTTGGCCTTGGCGATGCCGTAGCCGGCCGGCACGCCGAGCAGCAGCGCCAGCCCGGTCGCCGAGAACGACACGATCACCGAATTGATCGTGTAGGTGAGGAAGTCGTTCTTCTCGAACACGTCGACGAAGTTCGCCAGCGTCGGCGGATGCGGAATGAACACCGGCGGATACGCGGTGTTGTCGAGCTCGTTCTTCAGCGACAGCGACAGCATCCACAAGAAGAACAACACCGCCGGCGACACCAGCAGGATGACCGAGGCGTAGAGTCCGACTCGGCCAAGCCAGCGCCGGAAGCGATAACGCTTCACCGCCACGCCTCGCGCTGTCGGACACGCAGCAGCAGCATGCTGATCAGCAGGATCAGCAGGAAGAATACGACGACGATGGCGGAGCCATAGCCGAGATCGTAATAGGCGAAGGCCGTCTGGTACAGCAGGATGTTGAGTGTCTCGCTGGAGGTGCCTGGGCCGCCCAGCGTGATCACATAAATTGTGTCGAACGTCTTCAACGCATCGATCAGCCGGATGATGGCGGCGACCATGATGAACGGCCAGACCAGCGGCAACGTTATATGGCGGAACATCTGCCAGGCGCCGGCGCCGTCGAGGATTGCTGCCTCATACGGCTCCTGCGGCAGGCTGGCGATGCCGCCCAGCACAATCAGCATGACCAGTGGCGTCCACTGCCAGGTCTCCACCATGATCAGCGTGGGGATCACGGTGCTGCTGTCATAGACCCAGCTTGACGGCGGCAGTCCGACCGACGTCAGCAGGTAGTTGAGCACGCCAAGCTGCGGGTGAAACATCATCGTCCACACCAGCGCGATCGCCACCGGCGTCGCCATCATCGGCAGCACAAACAGCGTCCGCGCGAGGCCGCGCAGCTTGAACTGCGACGCGAAGCAGACCGCTGCCCAGACGCCAAGCAGCATCGGGACGATGACGGTGCCGGCCGTGAACCAGCCCGTGCGGACGATGGCCCACAAGAACCGCTCGTCCTGTAACATCTTGGCGTAGTTGGCGAGGCCGACGAATGGCGTTTCGCCGGTGACCTTCCAGTCGTGCAGCGACATGAAGATGGTGAACACCCAGGGAAACAGGATCACCAGCAGCACGACCGCCGCGGCAGGAGCGGCGAAGGCCCAATAGCGCCGCGCGTAGGCATGCCCTCGCGCCACGGTGGGCCGAAGCAAAGGCGCAGCAGTGGCCGTGCTCATGGGTCAGCCCGGCATGGCAATTCGCCGCCCGACGCCGTGCGGCAGCGGCCGATCCCCCAGTGCCCGCAGCGCCCGCTGGAGCCTTCCGGCCACATCCGCCGGAAACGGCGCGACGCGTCGCAACGACATGTCGATATGCAGCGCAATCAACTCCTGCCCCGCGACACGATGCCCGGATTCCGCGTGAAACATCTCGTGGAAGTAGTGCAGCCGCTTGGCGTCAGCGCCAAGCAGATGCGGCACCACACGCACGCGTTCGCCCACACGCACCTCGCGCTCGTATAGCGTGTGCGTCTCAGCGGTGAACGTCGAGTTTCCGGTGGCACCGCGATACGCCTGCCCGATATCCAGCGCGTCGTAGAGCAGGTCCGTCGCCTGATCGAACAGCACGACATAATAGGCCAGATTCATATGGCCATTGGCATCGATCCACTCTGGCAGGACCTCGGCCTTTAGTTGCGGAATCTCCATTGGCCGGCAGCTTGTTGACGAAGCGGCACATGGTCAAGCACACAAGCCGTGATGCCTCAGATCCACATGCCCGAGACGGAGGTGACCGACGGGTTGCCGCCGCACCAGCGCTGGCGTGCCATGCTCGCTGTCGCGATTGCGGTGTCCACGTCGGTGCTGGTCACATCAATCGCCAATATCGCGCTGCCCACCATTGCGCATGATTTGTCGGCAACGCCTGCCGACTCGATCTGGGTGGTGAACGCCTACCAGCTCGCGGTGACGGTGACGCTGCTGCCGTTCGCCTCGATGGGCGACATCTATGGCCATCGACGCGTGTATATCTGTGGCCTTGCCGTCTACACCACCGCATCGCTGCTCTGCGCACTCGCGCCATCGCTCCCGGTACTGGTGATCGGCCGCGTCCTGCAGGGCTTCGGCGGCGCCGGCGTCATGAGTGTCAACGGCGCACTGGTGCGCTTCATCTTCCCTCGTGCGCTACTCGGCCGCGGCATCGGCTACAACGCGCTGATCGTCGCGGGTTCATCGGCTGCCGGCCCATCCGTCGCGGCAGCGATCATGTCGATACTGTCCTGGCCCTGGCTGTTCGCGCTGCAGGTGCCCGCGGGCATCCTGTCCTTGTGGCTGGCGCACCGCTTCCTTCCGAGAACGCCGCTCGCCGGCCATCCGTTCGATCCCCTCAGCGCAGTGCTTAACGCCGTCACCTTCGGCCTGTTCATCTCCGCGCTGGACGGCATCGGCCGTGGCCAGGGGCCCGCCACCGTGCTGAGCGAATTTGTCGCCAGCATCCTGGTCGGCTGGTTCTTCGTGCATCGCCAATACTCGCTGGCCGCGCCGATGCTGCCGGTCGACCTGTTCCGCCGGCCCGTGTTCGCACTGTCCGTGGCCACCGCGATTTGCGCACACGGCGCACAGCTCATCGCATTCGTGGCACTCCCGTTCTACTTCCAATACATCAGCGGTCTGTCGCCGATTCAGATCGGCGTGCTGATCACGCCCTGGCCGGCCGCGTTGGTGGTGATGGCGCCGATCGCCGGCCGCCTGGCCGACCGCTACCCCGCCGGCCTGCTCGGCGGGTTAGGATTGGCGGTTATGACCTTTGGTCTCCTGCTGGTGCTGTTTCTGCCGCCACGACCCGCGCAGATCGATGTGGCCTGGCGTCTCGCCGTGTGCGGTATCGGCTTTGGATTCTTCCAATCACCCAACAACCGCCTGATGATCGCCAGTGCGCCGCGCGACCGGGCGGGCGCCGGCAGCGGCATGCTATCCACATCCCGGCTGCTCGGTCAGACCACGGGCAGCGCCCTGGTGGCGTTGGTATTCGGCGTCACCCACGGCGGCGAAGGGGCGATCGAACTGGGCACCAAGCTCGCGATTGGAATGGCCGCAGGGTTCGCTGGGCTTGCGATGGTGCTCAGCACGCTCCGTCTTGCCCAGCCGCAGTCCACATGACCGGAACGCTAAGCCGCTCTGGTGCCACGTCCACCCCAACGCCGATCGATGTCGTCCAGACACGTAGACATCGCCAAGCCCAGGCGGGCCGTCACCGTCTCAAGTCTCTCCACCAACGTCTCGGTCCGCGAGCGATCGTTGCGCGTCACGGCATCGGCGATTTCCTCCAGCACCTCACCGAGACCGATCGCACCGCAGGTCTCGGCCAGGCCACTGATCTCCTCGCAGTTGCGCACCACCGCACCCGCCTCCCAGCCCGGCAGCAGTTCGCCAAGACGCATGCATCGCGCAGTCGCATCAGCGACAAATTCGGCGACGCATGCTTTGGCACGGTCCATCCCGACGACCGCCACCATCTCTTCGAGGAACACCTGCGAAACATCGGCAGCGTAATCCTCGGAGGAAACAGCGGGCTGATCGTCCAGCGCCACCACCGACATCGCGTCGCGCGGCGACTGCGCCGACACGCCACCAGGTAGCCACCGGCGCAGCGTCGTTCCGAGCCGATCGAGATTGACCGGCTTCTCCAACACCGCAGTAAATCCGGCCTCGGTGCATCGCTTGTGCATCACCGGACCCTTCAGACCGGTCAGCGCAATGATCGGTATCGTCGCTGCACGCCCGCTCATTCCGCGGATCTTCCGCGTCGCCTCGAAGCCGTCGCGATGCGGCATCTGGATGTCCATCAGGATCGCATCGAAGCTGTCATGGCTGGCGAGCCGCACCGCCTCGTCGCCGTCATTGGCGACAAATGCCGAAAAGCCTCGGCGCGACAATGCCGCGATCAGCAGCGACTGATTCACCTTGTCGTCTTCCACCACCAGGATGCGCCCGCCGCGCGCCTCAGGTGCCAATGGCTCCAGCGCCTCGAGCGGCGAGTGCTTCGCCAGCAGCTGCTGCGCCAGCGAAGCCACCTGATACGGGTCAGCCGCCGCCGGAATGCACGCATCGACCTTCGCGGTCTCGCCACCATCGCCGAACCAGATCATCGCCGTCCGCCGGCCAAAAGGCGTGTCCCGCAGGCGTAGCACGAATACGTCGGCCGCCATCCCGAGCAATCGGCCCTGCACGATGACGAGATCAAGTGCGCCGCGCTGCGCCTCGATACGTTCGGCGAGCGCCAGCCCGAGATAACCGTCCGGCGCCGTCTCCACCATCACGCCAGCGTCCCCAAGCTGGCTCGCTATGGTCCGGGCCCTGGCGTCCTCGTCACCCACCAGAAGCGCCGTCCTGCCGGCGAAGCGCTGGCCGCCGAATGGTTGCGAGATGCGTTCGGACGGGAACTCAAAGGTGAATTCGCTGCCGACCCCGAGCGCGCTCTCCACGGTCAGCGCACCTCCCATCAGCACCGCGTTCTCCCGGCACAGCGCAAGGCCAAGGCCGAGGCCCGCCTGGCCAGAGTTCGCCTGATCGTGGCCGCGCTCGAAGCGCTCGAAGATGCGCGCACGATCCTCGGGCGCAATGCCGGGCCCGGTGTCCGACACGGCAAGCTTGATGGTCGCGCCGCCCATTGCGTCCGCAACCGCCGACGCACGGATCTCCACCTGACCGTTGGCGGTGAACTTGATGGCGTTGCCGACCAGATTGAACAGCACCTGGCGCAGCCGGGTCGGATCCACCTGCCAGTGACCTCGCAGCAGATCGTCGTAGCGCGTCTTCAGCTCCAGCCCCTTGTCGCGCGCCTGCGGCTGAAGCGTCCCGGTGACCTCGCGCACCAGCGCGATTACATCGACCTCATCGATTTGCAGCCCAGAGCCGCCGACTTCGCCGCTGGCGATCTCAAGCAGACCGTTCAGCATGGCAAGCAACGCCTCGCAGCTCGCCCGGATGCGCTCCAGCCAAAGTCGCTGTTCCTGCTCCAATTCGCTGTCGAGCAGCAGGGAGCAGATGCCCATGATCGAATTCATCGGCGTGCGCACATCGTGGCCAACCGCGGCGAGCACCCGATCGCGGTCGCGCGCCACCGTGGCGGCCTCCTCCTGCGCCGCCTGGCTGGCGGCCGATGCCGCGTCCAACTTCGTCGCCAAACGGGCCTCGTTGGTGACATCGCGGCCGACGCAGTTGTACCGGCCGTCGGGCAGTGGCTCGATGCCAAGCCGGTGCACGCGGTCCTGGCCATCCTCGTTCGCAATGTTGACCTGAATGTTATCCTGCCGAAAACGCGCCTCCAGCGCCTCGGCAACCTTATGCGAGGGCGCCAATCCAAGAGCCGTCAACAATGGCTGGCCAATCCCCTCGCGCAACCGATCGGGACAATAGCCATGGACCGCCGTGATGCAGCCGCGTCGGTCCAGTTCGACCTGCCAGTCAGCACCAAATCCTGAGGGCACATCGGCAGGCTGCTCGCTGTTCGAGCGGCGTGATACCGCCAGGGCTATGCAGGTCACCCAGACCGCGAGCAGATACGCCCCGAGCACGCCGATGGCACGCTTGCTGAGCCAATGACTTCTCAGAGCGATGTCGGTATCCATTTGGGCGGTCACGGTCGCATCGACGGTCCGCAGCGGCGCCGAAGCCGACAACCGCGCCGGTATGCCCAGCAACCGGCTGGCCGTCGACATCAGGCTCGTGCTCCAGCCCGATTCGCCTCCCGTAACAGTCGGCGGCGATGACGGCACATCGTGGCGCGGCAGGGCCAGCACACCATCGACGCCGCGGAGTTCGATCGTGACCCCAGGCCCAAACCAGGTACGTCCGATCAGCCGGTCGAAATCCTCAAATCGCAGAACTGCGCCGATCAGCCCGGCGGGTCTGCCCGAGGTATCCCGCACGAGTTTGCTCAGTATCACTGACGGACCAGTGCGCAGCCAGGAGTCGGCGCGCTGCAGGGCCACCGGCATCGCGTTGTCGCCCATCGCATGGCGAAACCACTCAGTGTCGGCGACCGAAGCATCGTTGACCGAGAACGGTGACGAGGAGGCCAGCAACTGGCCCGACGCACTCACTGCGAAGGTCGCGCCGACCGGCGACAGTGCGCCTTGAAGTCGCAGCAGTCGGCTGGTCAGCGCAACCTTGTCGCCCTGAAAATCGGTCGCTCGAAACGCATCGGTCGTATCGGCGAAGTGTTCGAGCGGCATGTCGATCGAGGCGGCGACTGCACCGGCTGACATGGTCAGGCTGGCGAGCGCGTCCCGCGCCACCTGCGCCGTCTGCAGGAACGCGGTCAAGCCCCAGGCACCGATCAGCAACAAGGCCACCACCAGCAAGGCGACCGGGCGCGAGATCAGGCGTAGCGGCGCGACAAGAAAATTGACGACGCGCTTCACCGCGACCTCCGTCAGCGAGACGAGCAAGTTAGTCGCGGAACGCTACGACTTGGTTTCACGCTCAAACTCGCCCGATTTTATCGCCGCGTTGCGCTATAGCATCTTTCCGCGAGCGCAGTCGAACCAACTTTGACCCTGCGCATCCGAGGGGCTGATCGCGAGAGAGACGATCGGTTGGGCAGGTTCTCCCAACTCCAGCATCCCGCCGCTGAGCAGAACCAGGAGGCGGCTCAGCGCCCTGTCGTCGGAGCCCAGCGTGACCGCGAACCGGTGTGCGGTGGTCCGGCGGGCCGAGGCTTGCCAAAGCCCGGCCGGCCCGGTGAAGCGAAGCGGCACGGTCACCGGTCCGTGGACCGGTTGCGACTCAAGGGAGATGGCAAGGCGAATTGGCGTATCGCGGCGGACGGTTATGAGCACCGATGTGCCGGCCGCCCCAGCGACCGCAACGCACTCCTCGTCGCTGGAGCGGAACGTCCACGTAATATGGATTTGCGGGCTCGGAAGGTGCCGAACCAGCGGTGGTACGGCTGGCACCGAAGCCTCTCGTCGACCTTCCTCGCCCGGCGGCAGGGGGGCGCAACTGACCGGAAGCAGCGTCAGAACCGCAAGGGTTGTGATCCAGACCCGTGAGACGCGCTCCGCCAAAGGCGGCGCTCCGTCAGCGGATGATGATCTCGACCCGACGGTTTTGCGGTTCGCGAACGCCAGGGCCGGTCTGCACCAGCAGATGCGTGTCTCCGAAGCCCTGAATGGTGATGGCATTCTGCGGCACACCGTCCTTGATCAGCTCGACCTGCACCGCGCGCGCACGACGGAGAGAAAGACCCTGGTTGTATTTGGGCGTGCCTGACGTGTCGGTGTAGCCGTTCACCTCGATCCGAGTGTACTGCACATGCGTGGAATTGTCCGCCGCCTCCTTGACAATCTGCCGCGCCCGATCGCTCAGCGTCGCCTTGTCCCAGTCGAAGAACACAAGATAGGAGCGCGCAGGTGCGGGTGCAGGTGCAGCCTCCGCTGCCGGCGTCGGCACCGGCACTGGCCGGGCAACGTTGAATGCATAGCGCACACCAAACAGAAAATCGTTGCTGAACTGCTGTTGCAGCTTCACCTGAAACGGCCCACCGGGCGGGGTCACGGTGGCGGCAAATGTCCGACCGCCGGCGATCCCGAAGAACCGGTACTCGGCGGTGAGAGAAAGGCCCGGCACGCGCGGCATCGGGAACGAGAGGCCGGCGATCGCCTGATAAGCGAGCCCGCCCGCAGTGTCATTCGACGTGATCACCCCGGTCGGCGACCCGGCCACGGGCGTCACGGCGAGATTGCGCAAGTGTGTCCAGCCGTAGCCCACGCCACCACCGACGTAGGGATACAGCCATGGCAGATGCACATCCATATCGAACAGCACGTTGGCCAGCGCGCCATAAGTCTGCGCGGTACCGCTGAAAGTGGACAACCCTGGCCCGGTACCGCGAGAGATATCGGCTGTTCGATAGTTGCCCTCGAGCTCGAAGCGAAAGCCGTTGCCCAAGGCATAGCCGACGCTCGCCAGACCCGCGAAGCCGACCGAAGGATCCAGTTGCGTGCGTGAACTGCCGAGCACGGCGGCTTGCACATTGATGCTCTCGGGCCAATAGACGCCGGCACCAGCCCCGATATAGAGGCCCTGAAACGGCTGTGCCTGGGCCGCAAAAGGCGATGCGAGAAGAACCATCACCAGACACAGACTACGGAAGCGCATACCTCGTGTCCTTCTCGGGCGAGGACGAAAAGGGGCGCCTCGCGGCGCCCCGATCCGTTGTCGGCGTTATGCAGCGGGAGATCAGCGGATGATGATCTCGACGCGCCGGTTCTGCGGCTCGCGCACACCAGGACCGGTCGGCACGAGCAGATGCGTGTCGCCGAAGCCCTGCGTGGTGATCGCGTTCGCTGGAACGCCGTCCTTGATCAGCTCGGCCTTGACCGCATTGGCGCGGCGGATCGACAGACCGAGGTTATACTTCGGCGTGCCGGAGGTGTCGGTGTAGCCGTTCACCTCGATCCGCGTGTACTGCACCTTGGTGGAGTTGGCCGCCGCTTCCGCGATGATCTGGCGCGCACGGTCGGTCAGGTTGTATTTGTCCCAATCGAAGAACACCAGGTACGAACGAGCCGGCGCCGCTGCCGGAACCGGCGCGGGGGCCGGCGGAGGCGGTGGCGCTACGCCGAAGTTGTAGCGGATGCCGAGCAGGATCGTGTTGTTGTGGTCATTCTTCATACTGACGCTGCCGAATTTGGACGCAGCGCCGACCGTTGCGACAGCACCATAAGTACGGCTGCCCGCCAGACCCATGTAGCGGTATTCGGCGGTGAACGCCAAACCTGGTATCGCTGGCATCGGAAACGCGGCGCCGACGATCCCCTGATAGGCGAATGAGCCCTTCGACGTGTTCTGCAAAGCCAGGCTGCTCGGTCCCGTGAAGCTGGTCAGAGCGACCCCGTTCTCGTTGGCCCACTGGTAACCCGCGCCGACACCAAGATAAGGCACGAACCAGGGTGTAAGCCCGTTGAAGTCATACAACACGTTCACCATCGGGCCGTACTTCTGCTCACGCCCATGACCACTCACGTTGCCACCAAGGAAGCCCGATCCGCCATTGAAGGGGTTGTTCCGATAGTCGCCCTCGAGCTCAGCGCGCAAACCGTTGCCGAACCCCCAGCCCATGCTCACCACGCCGGCAAACCCAACCCCCGACTTCAGGTTGGCCGTCCCCACGCCAAATATGGTGTTGGGGTTGACCTGCACGCTCGGCATGATGTTCACGCCGGCGCCACCGCCGACATAAAGACCAGTAACCGGCTGCGCACTCGCCGCGATGGGCGTGGCCAGCACAGTGGCTGCCAAGAGTGCACTCCGAAGCTGCATTTGCTTTCTCCTCGTTCTGCCGGCGCCAGCGGCGCGTGCGGGTACCGTTGAGCGCACAAAACGCCCTTTCGATCAACCAACCATACCTCAAGGAGGGCCGTTAACGCGAGGGGGGGCAATGGTTTTTGGGCACAGTGTGGCCGTTGGGCAACAGACACGGCAGGCAGGACACACAAGGCGGAAGAGAGCAGGAGTTGAACCTACCCGGAGCCGCCGAGCAGCCCCAACCGGCTTTGAAGGCCGGCCGGCCCACCGGAGCCGCTTCTCTTCCGTCAGCGAGTATCAATCGGCCCGCACAACTGGGCAACGAAGGCCGCCTCGTCGGCCGGTTCCAGGCATCGGCAGTCGAGCCAGAGGCGACCCTCCGAGAGCCTGCCTACCACTGGCCGCGGCAGCGAGCGCAGCCATACCGACAGCGCCTCCAATGCTCTCCCCCCGACCGTGACCGCATGCGAGGGCAGCAGGTCCACGGGCAACGCACCGGAGCCGATCTGGCTGCGGCAAGTCTCCACGGCCACCGGCCGGTCCGGCCACAACGCGCGCAACCGCTCCGCCACGCGTTCGGCCGTGGTTTTGATCGCCTCAGCCGGTCGGCTCAGCAACCGCAGGGTGGGCAGTTCGGCGGCCAAACGATCCGGATTCAGGTAGAGCAGCAGCACGCGCTCCAAAGCGGCCAGCCGCGCCTTGTCCAGCCGCAGCGCGCGCTTCAGCGGGTTCGCGTTCAGGCGCCTTATCAACTCCGCGCGACCCACCACGAGGCCAGCCTGCGGCCCGCCAAGCAGTTTGTCGCCAGAGAAGCTCACCAGGTCCACACCGGCCGCCAGCGATTCCTGCGGCATCGGCTCATGCGGCAGCCCCCACGCGGCCAGATCGACCAGGCTGCCGCTTCCCAGATCCTCCACCATCGACAGCCCAGCCGCGTGGGCGATCTCCGCCAATTTGGCCGCCGGCACGGCGGCGGTGAAGCCGGCGATCGCGAAGTTCGCCTGATGTACCCGCATAAGCAGCGCCGTCTGAGGCCCAATTGCCGCTCGGAAGTCGCGCGCATGAGTGCGGTTGGTGGTGCCAACCTCGCGCAGAACGGCCCCAGCGCGCGCCATGATTTCCGGTATGCGGAACGCGCCGCCGATCTCGATCAACTCGCCACGGGAGACCGGCACCTCCCGTCCGAGCGCCAGCGTATTCAGAATGAGCAGCACCGCCGCAGCGTTATTGTTCACCACGGTGGCCGCCTCGGCGCCGGTGATCTCGCGCAGCAAACGCGCAACGTGTTCGTCGCGCTCGCCGCGATGCCCGGTAGAAAGATCGAATTCCAATGTGGTTGGCGAGGCGAGCGCCTCGGCAGCGGCGGCAGCTGCCACCTGAGGCAGCGGCGCTCGACCGAGATTGGTGTGCAGCACAGTACCAGTCATGTTGAACACGGGGCGCTGCGAGACAGCGAAGCGGCGCGCCAGCGCGTCCGCGGCGGCATCCAGGATGGTGCCGGCCTGCGTCGGGAACCTGCGTGCGGCGCGGCAGGCGCCCAGCTCCGTACGCAGCGCGGCGGTGGTCGCCGTCCGGCCGAACCGTGCGATTAGCGCATCGGCCGCCGGCATGCGCAGCAGAGCGTCGAGCGAAGGCAGCGGGCTGGCGGAGTTCGGCATCGTGTTGCCGTTATGATGCTGCAGGTACGTTGGTCGGCGCGCAATATCCGCTGCTAACCGCTGCTTAATCCACGTGTGGTTCGATCCGGTGCGGATCGCCGTGTGAGGAAAGCCGCCCCGTGCGCCTCCCCCCGATATACCGTCTGACCACGTTGCTGCGATCCCGCCGCGGCAGTGTCGCGATAATGGCCGCGCTGCTCGCCATTCCGCTGATCGCGATGGTCGGCGCGTCAACCGACCTCGCGCGGGTCTGGCTGGTGAGGTCTCGCCTGCAGATGTCGGTCGATGCCGGTGTGCTGGTGGCCGCAAAGATCTTGACCACCCAAGGCCAGACCGCCCCCACGACCGACGCGACGAACCTGTTCTGGGCCAACTGGGGCGCGCCCAACGCTACGACCGCCGGCTATATGAGCACGTTAGCGACCATCCCTCAGATAACCAACAACGCCGGCGGTGTGGCCGGCGCAGTGCAGATGACGAGCACCGCCACCGTCCAGCCGACGCTGCTCAATGTGATTGGACTTGGCCCGATCACGGTGAACGCCTCATCCACCGCGCAGGCCGCTGCGTATGGAATGGAGCTGTCCCTGGTACTCGACAACACCGGTTCGATGGCGGGTTGGCCAATCCAGTCGGTGATCAGCTCGGCGAACCAGCTTCTGAGTATAGTCTACGGCGGGAGCGACACCCAGCCACATCTTTGGGTGTCGGTCGTTCCGTTCGCAGCAGCCGTCAACATCGGCAACACCCATACCGGCTGGCTCGTCGCAGGAAGTCTCAACCAGGCCGCGTTCTCACCGTCTAGGTGGATGGGCTGTACGATGGCACGGACTGTCGTTACGGGAGCGACGAGCGGCGATGATTTCAACGACACCCCACCTGGCGCGGGGCACTACCTCTGGCCGTTTCTGTACGCCTCCACCTATCACATGTACCCCACCCCAGCCGGCATCCAATACACCACAGGAAGCGGAAAGAACAAGCAGACGCTTACTTACTGGTACCCGGGTGACAATGACTGGCAAACCTCCACTTGGCGAGCAACGAATAACGAACCGGACTCGGACAACACTTCTGTCGGTCCAAACCTTGACTGTCCGTCACTGCCGATCCTGCGGGAAACCGCCAGTAACGCCACGGTCACCGCGGTGATCAACCAAATGGTTCCGGTCTACCGCGGGGGCACCTTCATCAATCTCGGTTTGCAAGCCGGCTGGTGGACGCTAAGCCCGAACTGGCAGGGATTGTGGGGCACGCCCCCCGATCCGGAGCTCGGGGCGATGCCGCTCGCCTACAACACACCCTATGTGAGGAAGGTGATAGTCCTCATGACGGACGGCAACAACGAATGGTATGATTGGAACTGCGGTGTGCCCGGGCAAACCCCGCCAACGTCTGGTTGCCCCTGGTCTACAACGCCGCCGACAGGCGTGCCTGCCTGGACCGCGGACGGCAACGCCGATTTCACCGCCTATGGCCGACTGCTGACCAACACGCGAGGGGTCACGCCAGCCAACATCACGACAACGCTCAACACGTGGATGTCGCAGATGTGCACAAACATCAAGCAAAACGGGATCATCATCTACACGATCCTGTTCAATCATGACACGGTTTCCTCGGCGACGCAGACGCTGTTTCAGAATTGCGCTTCCTCGCCCAGCGACTATTTTCTGACCCCCACTGCCGCCGACCTGCAGGCGGCGTTCACGCAGATCGGCAACAACCTTTCCAGCCTGCGGCTGACGCAGTAGCCAAAGACCATCGGGCATCAGGAACTTGAGCCATTCCTGGTGGCGGTGGCGTGGCATGGACTGAGCGATCACATTGCCCCTGGCGACATCGAGCGCGGCCAACGGCCCCGAAGCCCATCCTTCCGGGTCGCTCGATCCGAAGGCGACAGCGAAATGCTTGCCTCTGCCTTCCTCATGCAGGCAGATTCACCCAAACCGAATCCATCGTTAGGATGAGAACACTAGACCAGGAACCACGACGACGACATTCGAGATACCGACACTGCGCACCGAACGGCTGACGCTCCGGGCGTTCCGCTCCGGCGACATTGATGCCGTCGCGGCGATGCACGCGAACCCGGAGGTGCGCCGGTTCCTTGGCAATGGGACAACCCTGGATCGTGTGCAGGCCTGGGGATTGATGGAGCGGATCCTGGGCCAGTGGGCGCTCCGCGGCTACGGCATGTTCGCGGTCGAGCAGAACGGAAGCTTCGCCGGTTGGGCCGGTGTCCTGCATCCACTGGAATGGCCGGAACCGGAGTTGGGCTACGCGCTCGACCAGCCATTCTGGGGACGCGGCATCGCCACCGAAGCTGCATGCGCCGCACGCAATTGGGCATTTGCCACGCTCGACTTCGACCGGCTGGCGAGCTTTATCCGGCCCGACAACGCCCGCTCCATCCGCGTGGCGGAGAAGCTCGGCGCATCACGCGAGGGGATGGTGGACCTGCGTGGATCCCAGGCGGAATGGTGGGTACATCGGAGATGACGGATTTGCTGACACCGGATGAACCATCCCCCGTACGTGTACTGCGCGAGGATGGGCAATCGGACTTCCTGCTGACCGCCGACCACGCCGGGCGCGCCATCCCGCGAAGTTTGGGTCAACTCGGATTGCGGGACAGCGAACTGGAGCGGCATATCGCCTGGGACATCGGCATCGCCGGCGTCACCGACCGCTTGTCGGCGGCACTCGATGCCACCGCAGTGCTGCAGACCTATTCCCGCCTCGTCATCGACTGCAATCGCGACCCCGGCGTGCCGAGCTCGATACCGGAGATAAGCGAGACCACGCCGATCCCAGGAAACCTCGGGTTGTCTGACAGAGCAGCGTTCCGCACGGCGGCAGGCGATATTCGACCCGTATCACACGCGCATCCGCAATTTTCTCGATACCCGAGCGGCCGCCGCGCGCCGTACGGTGTTCGTCGCGATGCATAGCTTCACGCCGGTGTTCAAGGGCGAATCACGCGCGATGCAAGTGGGAGTCCTCTACAATCGCGACGCACGCCTGGCGAACATCATGCTGGAGCTGTTGCGCGCCGAGGGCGATCTGACGGTGGGCGACAATGCGCCTTACGCGGTCAGCGACATCACCGACTTCACCGTTCCGGTACACGCCGAACGGCGCGGACTGCCGCACGTCGAGATCGAGATCCGCCAGGACCTGATCGCCGATGTAGCCGGTCAGGCCTCCTGGGCGGCGCGGTTCGAACGTCTGTTGCCGGCGGCCATAGGTCGCCTGTCGTGACCGGTCGGTGGGACGCGCTCAGCCGCGACGTGCCGATCGATCCCACCCATGCGGCGCTGCTGTTCGTCGATGTGCAGAACTACAATGCCCGGCCGGATGGCGGCGCGTACACCAGAATGAGCGCGGCAGAACGCGACGCCCGGTATGGCTATTTCTTTCGCGTGATGCACGAGACGGCGCTGCCGAACATGCAGCGCCTCCAGACAGCCTGCCGGCAAGCGGGCATTGAAGTGCTCTACACGGTGATCGAGGCACTGACCCGCGACGGCCGCGATCTCAGCCTCGACTACAAAATAAGCCGCTTGTTCGTCCCGCGTGGTTCACCGGACGCCAAGGTGCTGGACGCAATTGCGCCAGCCGAGGATGAGATCGTCCTGCCCAAGACATCCTCATCAGTCTTCATCTCAACGAACATCGACTACGTGCTTCGAAACCTGGGCGTCCGGTCGCTGATCATCGCCGGCGTACTGACCGATCAGTGCATCAACTCGGCGGTACGCGACGCATGCGATCTGGGCTACCTGGTGACGGTGCCGACCGACGCCTGCGCAACCCTGAGCGCGGAACGCCACGAGTGGGCACTGCGCAACAACAAAGGCTACTGCCGCCAGATCACGACCGAGGCGCTACTGCAAGAGATTGTCATTGCGAGGAGCGAAGCGACGAAGCAATCTCCATCATAAGTACGCGCCATTCGTTTCATCCCGCGCCGAACGTCTGCTTAGCCAGCTCGATCAGCGCACGCAAATACGCCTCGCCATTCTCCGGCGAACGATCGACCCCGATCCGAGCGCGGTAATCGTTCGCCATGTCCATGAAATCGACAATCCCGTCCGACTCGCCAAGCCAATTGCAGACCGCGACATACTCGCGGAACAGCGGCGAGCCACGCAGCCGCCGCACCTCCTCCGCCAGCATCTCCAACCGCGCGGCCGCCTCGCGGCTGACCGCATCGGTCGGATCCGCATCCACCTTGCGCAACCGCCACGCGGCGGCACGTTCCAGCTCCTCGACCTCGAACAGGTCTTCGTCCATCACGCCTCCCGTCGCGAGAACGCTGTCTCCTGGCTGGTGACGAATTCGAGCAGACACGCCCTGCCCTCCTCCGTCTGTCGACGCGCACGCTGGATCGCATCGGCCACTTGCGATGGGTCCTCAACCCGCTCACTCCAGCCCCCCAGATCGCGCGCGAGGTTGGCATAGCTGCCGCCCAGATCGCGCGAACGATAGCGCTCATGCGACAGCTTCATGTGCGGGATCTCGATCGCCATCGCCGAGTTGTTCAGCACGATCGTGCAAATCGGCACGCCGCAGCGTACCGCGGTCTCGAAGTCCAGCCCCGTCATGCCGAACGCCGCATCGCCCATGAAGTTGACGCAGAACTTATCGGATGCTGCGACCTTCGCGCCGATCGTCAACCCGAGCCCGGTGCCAAGCTGATGCGACTTGCCCCAGCCGAGGTAACTGCGCGGCCGCGTAGCGCGATAGAACGGGAGCAACTGCTCGCGTGGACTGCCGGAATCATGCGTAACGATCGCATCGGCGGGATCCACCACACGCATGAACTCATTGATGACGCGGTACGGCGTGATCGGCGTCTCCGACGACGTCAGTTTGGCCTGCCATCTCGCCAGCCAGGCCTCGCGCTTCGTCGCTATCTCCTCGGCAGGTGAACAATTCAGCAGACGCCCGCCGAGCCGATCCTTCACCGCATCGACCAGTGCCGCCAGCGCCAGCTTCGCATCGCCCAGCAATGCGACCTCGGCCGGATAACTCTTGTGCAGATCACGCGTGTCGTTCGTGGCGTGGATGATGCGCACACCAGCCGGCAGCGGCGGCGTGGTCAACGGATGGCGGTTCAGCCCGGTGCCGATCCCCAGTATGAGATCCGCGCGCGTGTAAAGGAAATGCGCGCCGTGACCGGTGAAGCCGTTGCCACCGGAACCGAGCGCCAGCGCATGGTCCTCGGGGAAGGCGCTCTTGCCATCCACGGTTGTCATGACCGGGCTTTGCAGCAGCTCAGCGAGCTTCACCAGTTCGTCGCTCGCCTCGGCATACAGCACGCCCTGCCCCGCGAGGATCACCGGGCACGCTGCGTCCACCAGCAGCCGTGCTGCCTCCTCGACGTCATGCGCGGCAGGCGTAGCGCGCGTCGGTTGCACCGGCTTGTGATCGAGCGTCTCGCTGCCGATGTCGAGTTCCAGCAGGTCGCGTGGCAGCTCCACCATCACCGGCCCCGGCCGCCCGTTCTTCAACTGGCTGAACGCACGCCGCATCGCCGCCGGCACCTGCTCCGGCACGATGATGTGCTCGGCCTGCTTGGTAACCGAGGCATAGGTGCGGCTGGCATGGAACATCGGAAACACCTGCGCCTGTTCGCGGGCATGTCCGAGCGGCAGGAACAGCACCGGCACCGAATCAGAAAATGTCGTGGCGATGCCCGGAAACGCATTCTCCGCACCCGGCCCGTACTGCATGGCAAACACGCCCGGCGGCCGACCATTGGTCACCCGGGCGTAGCCATCCGCCATGTCGACGCCGACGCGTTCCTGCCGGCAGATGATGGGCCGCAACCCACCCGCTACAGCGGTCTCGATCACCGACGTCGTGGGAAAGCAGAACAGCGTGGTCACGCCTTCACGCTTCAGGATTTCCACGACGGCATGGTCTGCTCGCATCTGTCCCCTCCCCTACGGCGTTCGGCAAAGCCTAGGCGCGGGCTGCCGGACGCGTCTACAGTTGCTCGATAGACAAGAATCAAAGGGAAACCCATGCAGACATCGATCGGACGCCGCGCGTTGTTGGGCGCCGGCGTCGCCGCCGCAACCTTGCCGCGCCGCACCTACGCCGCGGACAAGCCGATCCGCATCGGCGTCCTCACCGACATGACCGGCGCCTATGCCGCCAACACCGGGCCCGGGTCGGTACTTGGCACGCAGATGGCGGTTGAGGACTTCATGCAAGCGCATCCAGGCGTAAAGGCCGAGGTGGTGCAGGCCGACCTGCAGCTGAAGCCCGACGTCGCCCTCGCCATTGCGGCGGACTGGTACGACAACAAAGGCGTCGACTTGGTCACCGATGTACCGCTGTCTTCGGCGGCGTTCGCGATCGGCGATCTCGCAAAGCAGAAGGACAAGGTCGCGATCTTCACCGGTGGCGCATCGGCCGACATCACCGGCGCCCACTGCGGTCCCAACCATCTGCACTGGGTCTACGACACCTGGTCGATGCCGCACGGTGTGGTGAACGCCGCGGTCAAGGAGGGCGCGAACAGCTGGTTCTTCATCACCGCCGACTACGCATTCGGCCACTCACTGCAAAAGGATGCAGCGAGCTTCGTCACGGCGGCCGGCGGCAAGGTGCTCGGGCAGGCCTTGGCGCCGTTCCCTGGCACAACCGACTTTTCGTCGTTCCTGGTGCAGGCGCAGGCAAGCGGTGCCAAGGCAATCGGGCTCGCCAACGGCGGCAGCGACACGGTGAACTGCATCAAGCAGGCCGCGGAATTCGGCATCATGAAGGCCGGCCAGAAGGTCGCAGGCCTGATCTTCCTGATCCACGACGTGCACGGTGTCGGCCTTGCCTCAGCTCAAGGGGTGCTGCTGACCGAGCCGTTCTACTGGAACCTGAATTCCGGCACGCGCGAGTTCAGCAAGCGCTTCACGGCACGCTTCAATGGCGTGGTGCCAGGCTCGGTGCATGCCGGGCAGTATTCAGCGGTGACACACTACCTCAAGGCCGCAACTGCGATGGGCGTGGACAAGGCGACCGCCAGCGGACGTGCCGCAGTCGATCAGATGAAGGCGATGCCGACCGACGATCCACTGTTCGGCAAGGGCAAGGTCCGGATCGACGGCCGGGTGATCCACGACATGTACCTGTTCGAGGTGAAGTCGCCGGCGCAATCAAAGGAACCGTGGGACTATTACATCCTTAGGCGAACGATCCCGGCCGAGCAGGGGTTCCGTCCACTGGACCAGGGTGGCTGCCCGCTGGTGCGGAGCTGAGGTCGGTAAGATACCGAGGGAGCCAACGTCCATGCTTGGGCTGATGCAGCAGCGACCATTGCTGATTTCGTCGCTGCTCGACTATGCGGAGCGCTATCACGCCGACACCGAGATCGTATCGCGCTCGGTCGAGGGACCCCTGCACCGCAGCAACTGGGGCACGATCGCTGCGCGTGCCAAACGGGTCGCCAACGCCTTGCGTCGGCTCGCCGTTGCGCGAAGCCAACGGATCGCCACGCTGGCGTGGAACCACAACCGGCATCTGGAGATCTACTTCGGTGTCACGTGCAGCGGCGCCGTGCTGCACACCGTCAACCCGCGGCTGTTCCCCGAGCAGGTGCGTTTCATCATCGATGACGCCGAGGCGAGCTATGTGTTCTTCGACGTGACATTCGCCACGCTGGTGGAGGAGCTTGCGCCCAAGCTGCCGAAGGTCCGCGGCTACGTCGCGTTGTGCGCGCGCGAGGCGCTGCCATCCATCAATGTGCCGAACCTGCTGTGCTACGAGGACCTGCTGGCGGCTGAGACGGACGACTATGCGTGGCCGGTGTTCGACGAGAATACAGCATCGGCGCTGTGCTATACGTCGGGAACCACTGGCAACCCCAAGGGTGTGCTGCAGAGTCATCGCTCAGCGGTGCTTCACAGTCTTGCACTGATGTCGGCCGACACGATGGCGATCTCGGCGCGCGAGTCTCTGTTGCTGTGCGCGCCGTTGTTCCATGTGAACTGCTGGGGAATTCCGTTCGCCGCCGCCGGCACCGGCGCGAAGGTGGTACTGCCCGGCATGAAGCTTGACGGCGCCAGCCTGTTCGAACTGATCCGCGACGAGGGCATCACGTTCTGCGGTGCGGTGCCGACGGTGTGGCTGACTCTGTTCGCCTGGATGGAGCAGTACCTCAGCACGACCGATCAACGCGGTTTGAAGCTGAAGCGCGTGTTGTCGGGTGGATCAGCGGTGCCACGCGTGGTGATCGAAAAAGCGCACGCGTATTTCGGCGCCACGATGCTGCACGCGTGGGGCATGACCGAGATGAGCCCGCTGGGCACCTGCGGCAGCCTACTCGCGCGGCATGTTGGCATGGACCTCGAGCAGCGGATGCCGGTGCATCTCATGCAGGGCCGCACGATTTACGGTGCCGATGTCCGTATCGTTGATGACGCAGGACACGAGCTGCCACGCGACGGGCGGTCCATCGGCGAGATACAGGTGCGCGGACCGTGGGTGCTGTCGGGCTACTTCAAAGGCGCCGGCGGCAAGGTCGTGGACGGCGACGGCTGGTTCCGCACCGGCGATGTCGCGCACATGGATGCCGATGGATTCATCACAATCACCGATCGTGCCAAGGACGTGATCAAGTCGGGCGGCGAGTGGATCAGCTCGATAGAGATCGAGAACCTGGCGGTGAGCCATCCGGCGGTCCTGGAGGCCGCGGTGATCGCCACACGCCACGCGCGCTGGCAGGAGCGCCCGTTGTTGCTGGTGCATCGCAAGCAGGGCACGGACGTGACAAAGGAGGAGCTGCTGACGTTCCTCTCGAACAAGATCGCCAAGTGGTGGCTGCCCGACGATGTGGTGTTCGTCGACGAACTGCCGCATACCGCGACCGGCAAACTGCTGAAGACTCGGCTGCGCGAGCAGTATGGCGACTGGCTGGAACGCGCCTGACCTTACGTGGTGATTTGCTCCGGCACGATGCCGGCGGGCAGAACGCGCAGGATCACCAGCAACAACACGCTCACCAGCAGTTCGCGAACTGCGGCGATCTGCGCCGGCCCCAGAAAAGGCAGGAACGGCGCGACAAAGCGCGTGCCTTCCAGCAGCACGACGATCAGCACAGCCCCAAGCACGGCGCCCGCATTGTTGCCGACACCACCGGCGACGAGCGCGAGGATGATGTTCAGCGTAAGCAGCGGCGCAAAGATGTCAGGCGCGACATACGACGTCTCGTGTGCATAGAGCGCGCCGGCCACGCCGAGGACCGCCGCACCCACGGCGAATGCCTTCACCTTGAACGCCAGCACGTGCTTGCCGGCGACTGCGGCCACGTCCTCATCGTCACGGATCGCGCGCAGAACACGTCCGAATGGCGACCGCGCCAAACGCTGCAAGAGCACGAATGTCACAGCCAGCACCGCGACCACGATGGCCAGGAACACGAGATTGAACTGCTGCGGCGAAAGTGTCCCACGCCACGGGCCAGGGATGCCGGCGATGCCATCGGATCCGTTGGTCAGCCAGATCTCGTTCGCCGCCGCAATTCGCACAGATTCCGAAAACCCGAGCGTAACGATGGCGAGATAGTCGGCGCGCAATCGCGCCGTGATCAGCGCCACCCCAGCGCCGGTGGCAGCAGCGGCGAGCGCGCCCCCACCAATGCCAAGAGGGATGGGAACACCAGACTTGGTGAGCAGCGCCGTGGTGTATCCGCCGACCGCGAAAAACCCGGCGAGGCCGAGATTGATCATCCCCGCAATGCCCCACGTCAGGTTCACGCCAAGCGCCAGCAGCGCATAAATGCCGGCGCTGATCGCCATGACGGTGAGGTAAGCAATCATCAGGCGATCGCGTCGGCCAGTGCTGTCATGCTTGGCACCAGCAGGTCCGGTTGGTGCGGTGTCGCGCCGAACGGCCGTTGCCTTCGGTCGATGAAGGCCGTACGCATGCCCGCCGCCTTCGCGCCGATACAATCGAACGCGTGGTTGGCGATGAACAGCACCTCGTCCATCCGCACGCCGGCGATCTCTGCCGCCTTGGTGTAGGTCGCGACATGCGGCTTGAAGGAATTGGCCTCCGCCACCGAGATCGCGCGCTCGAACGCGATGCCGTGGTACTGCTTCGCCGCCTCCAGCATGTCCGGATCACCATTCGACAACACCACCAGCCGATAGCGCGTCCGCAGCCGGTCCAGCGCCGCGGGCACCTCGGGAAACGGCCGCAGCCGCACGATGTTGTCCACCAGCGCCCGCACCTCCTCCATCGAGTAGCTGATCCCCGCGCGATCCATCACGTAGGCGACCGAGCGCTCGCCGATCTCTCGATACGGCGTATGCTCACGGTGCAGCAGCGCGTCGATCATCGAGTTCTCGAAATGCGTACGCCGCCACCAGGTGACGAAGGAATTGGGATTGCCCTGCCAGCCCTTCGCGCGCAGGAATGGGGTGGCAACCTTCACCAGCCCGGTCTGCATGTCCACGACCGTTCCGTACTGGTCGAACATGCAGACTTTGACTTTAGATTTCAGCTCGTCCGCGACCATACCACACTCCACATCAATAAGCGCGCGCGCCCAGGATCCCGCGCGGCCGGAAGCTCAACACCAGAAGAATCGCGATGAACCCCACCACTGTGCGATAGTCAGGCGGCAGCACGAGTTGCGACAGTTCCTCCGCAACTCCGACGGTCAGCGCGCCGACCACCGCGCCTGGGATGCTCCCGAGACCCCCCACCACCGCCGCGGCAAAGATCGCCAATATTGCGCGGAACCCGGTCAGCGGATCGATCGACGTATCGAGCCCCAGCAGCATCCCGCCAAGCCCGGCAAGACCCATGGCGACAAAGTTGACGATGCGCGCGATCTGGTCGGCGTCGATCCCCTTGATCGCCGCGAGTGTCGGATTGTCGGCCACTGCCCGCATCGCCTTGCCGAGACGGGTGAAGGCGAGAAACGCGAACAGCGCCGCCACCGCCGCAGTAGAGATTACAAGGTCCTCGATCTGTTGCGGACCGACGCGCAGTCCGCCGAAACGCCAGTCGCGCATTATCGGCAGGTCGTAGCTGCGCAGCGCGTTGCCAAAGCCAAGACGCACGAGGTTTTCCAGCGCAATGGTCAGCGCGACGGAAGCGATCGTGGTCGTGACCAGACCGGCCGGACGCAAAGGCCGCAGCACCAGCGTGTCGCTGGCGACGCCGACAAGTCCGGCCACCAGAAACGCGATCGCTGCGGCAGGAAGCAATGGCAGCCCGAGCCAGACATTGGCGCAGTAGCCGGCGAACGCGCCGATTGTTGCGTGCGACGCCACCGCGAAATTCGGAAACCGGAGCACGGCATAGACGGCGGTGAAGCCGATGGCGGGCGTCGTCAGGATCGCGCCAGCCATGATGCCGTTGAGGACGAGTTGGGCCGTGTCCGTCAACACCTACCCGCTAACCCACCTCAATAAACTTGAACGCCCCGTTCTCGACGCGATTGTAGCGAAACTTGCAATCGGAAATGTCGCCGATATCGGTGAACGTGCACGGACCGCTGGCACCGGAGTACTTTATCTCCTTGCCCGCCTTCAGCGCCGCCAGCCCGTCGACCGCCGTGTAGACCTGCATCCCGTCGCTGTTGGTGATCTTGCGCACGCTATCGCGGATCGCCGTGCCGGTGGCCTCCCCGGCCTTCGCGATGGTCAATGCCACAATGCTGATCCAGTCGGTCGCCTGCGCCTCATAGGAATCCGGTGCGGCAATACCCAGCCGCTTCGCCGCTGCGGCATAGGCCGGCGAGTCCACGTCTGCCGACGGCTGCACGGTATAGACACCTTGCGTCACCTCCTTCGGCAGTTCTTCCAGGCCTTTCGTAGTGAGCGCATAGGACTGGCAGAACCGCTCGCCGTCATAGCCGGCGCGGTACAGATCCCGCAGCACCACGGCAACATCTGGCGCATAGCCATTCAGGTACAGCAGGTCCGGCTTGCCACGCAGCGCCTGATCGACCTCGGACCGATAGCTCGTCTTGTCCTTGTCGTAGACCAACGATCCCGCAACCGTCACGCCCTTCGGTGTCAGCGTGTCGGTCAGATACTTCCGCGTCGGCTCTGCGAACGGCGCCTGGATCGCCAGGATGAACACGCGCTTGAAGCCATGCCGGATGATGAACTCGGCGTGCTTCGTCGCCTGAAGCTGATTATTCGGCTGGGTGCGGATGAGATAACCCTGGTGCGGCAGATGCGTGATGGAATCCGCGCCGGACACCGTGGTGAGGAACGTCTTGCTCTCCCAGCACACCGGTGCCACCGCCGTTGTGACCGCCGATGCCCACGTCCCCATGATGACCGGCACCTTGTCCACATCGACCAGCTTGTGCGCGGCGCGCACCGCCGCTTCGGGATTGGTCTCGTCGTCCTCGACAACCAGTTCGACCTTGCGTCCCAGCAGGCCACCCGCGCCATTGATGTCGTTCGCCACCGCCTGCATCGCCTTCAGCATGCGCGGCCCATCGAAACTGCCGGCGCCCGTCAGCGGAGTCAGCACGCCAAGATTGAGCGCCGTCCCCTGCGCGCGCGCGATGACCGGAACGGCGATGGCAACCGTCGCCTGTAGCAAGCCTCGGCGGGTGATGCGGACCATCAAGGTCTCCCCTTACAGTTCGGTCGGCGTCGCGCCGAGAAAGATGCGGCGAATTTCCGGATCGGCGGCAAGCACGGCGGCCACACCATCGCGGTTGTTACGCCCGTCCACAAGGATGGTTGCACGATGCGCGATCTCCAGCGCCTGAGTGGCGTTCTGCTCCACCATGGCGATGGCAATGCCGTCGCCATTGATCGCCTGTATTGTCGCGAACAGCGTCCCGGCAGCGATCGGCGACAACCCGGCCGACGGCTCGTCGAGCAACAGCAGAACCGGCTGCACCATCAGCGCCATCGCCATCGCCAGCACCTGACGCTGTCCACCTGACAGCGTGCGTGCCGCGCTGCCGCGGCGCTCCGCCAACATCGGAAAACGCGCGAACACGCCGTCGATCCGCCGGCGCGTCGCGGCAGGCTCGAGCCAACCGCCCATCTCCAGATTTTCGCGCACCGACAGCGTGGCAAATATGTTCTGTTCCTGCGGCACGAAGGCAACGCCGCGACGGCTCACTTCGCGCGCCGCCAGACCATGGATCGGCGCACCGTGTAGCGTGATGCTGCCGCGCTCGGGCCGGAGCAGCCCGGCGATCGTCTTCAGCAGTGTCGATTTGCCCGCGCCGTTCGGACCGATGATTGCGACGATCTCTTTGTCCTCAACGGAAAGGTGCACACCCTTCAGGATTTCGTCACCGCGGCCATAGCCCGCAACGATGTCGCTGACCACAAGCAGGCTCACCGGCGCCGGCCCATATAGGCTTCCTGCACGACGGGATCGCTCGCTAGTTCCGCGAACGATCCTTGCCGCAGATGGCGTCCTTCCGCCATGACGATCACCGGATCGCACAGCGCCGCGATGGTGTCCATGTGATGCTCGATCAACAGCACCGAAATGCCGTCCGCCAGCAGCCCACGCAGATGGTCTCCGATCTCGCGTGCAAGAGTTGGATTGACACCGGCCACCGGCTCGTCGAGCAGCAGCAGCTTCGGCTCAGCCATCAGCGCGCGGCCAATCTCCAGCAGCTTCTTCTGGCCGCCGGACAGGTCGCCGGCGCGATGATCCAGCACACGCGCGAGATTCAGCCGTTGCGCAATGGCGCGGGCGCGTTCGCGCAACTCCACCTCACGCCGGCGCGCGCCAGGCGAACGCAGCACGGCTTGAACCAGACGTTCGCCACGTTGCCGCGTCCCGTACAGTAGCAGGTTCTCCAGCACCGACAGCCGCGGAAAACCGCGCGCGATCTGGAACGTGCGCACCAGACCCGCGCCCGTGATGCGATCGGGCCGCCAGCCGGTGATCGTGAGGCCAGCGAACCCCACGCTGCCCGCATCCGGCGGCACAAGTCCTGAGACGCAATTGAATAGTGTCGTCTTGCCGGCACCGTTGGGACCGATCAGCCCCGTGATGCGCCCGGCCTCCACCGACAGATCAACGCCGCGCAACGCGTGCACGCCGTAGTAGCTGCGGGTGAGACCACGGACCTCGAGGAGGGGCATTGGTTGCTGGACCGAAGGGCGGTACGATCGCATGGGCAAGCGAGAGGGTGCAAATGTGACCAGCTATCTGTTCAGCGGCGGCCGCTTCCTCGACCCGCGAAAGGATGAACTACAGGACGGCATCTCGGTCCTGATTGAAGATGGCACCGTGAAGGAAGTCGGCGACCGTCCGATCACCAGCACGTCCGCCACTCGCATCGACCTTCGCGGTCGAACGCTGATGCCAGGGTTGATCGACTGTCACATCCACGTCGTGCTCACCGAGGTCAATCTGCGCCTGCTCGCCGATGTGCCGCTGACATTGCTCGCCGCGAAGGGCTCGGTCGCAATGCGCGCTATGTTGCACCGCGGCTTCACCACTTTGCGCGACACCGGAGGCGCGGACTACGGCATCAAGGCGGCGGTCGAACAGGGCCTGTTTGAAGGCCCGCGCCTGTTCATCGCTGGTCAGCCGCTCAGTCAGACGGGCGGTCATGGCGAGCGGCGACTGCGCACCGAATCAGGCAACTTCTGCGCCTGCTGTTCCGGCCTGAACTGGACCGGCCGCATCGCTGACGGCGTCCCCGAGGTGGTGAAGGCAACGCGTGACGAGCTGCGCAAGGGCGCAGACCATATCAAGATCATGGCTTCAGGTGGCGTCGCTTCGCAGGCCGATCCGCTGGAAAGTCTGCAATACCGCATCGACGAAATCGAGGCAGCGGTAGATGAGGCGACACGGTGGGGCACCTATGTCTGTGCGCACGCGTACTCGGCGAAGGCGATTGAACGCGCCGTCACCGCCGGTGTCCGCACCATCGAACACGGCAACCTGATCGACACTCCGACCGCGAAGCTCATGGCGACGCGCGGCGCCTACCTGGTGCCGACACTGGTTGCCTACGATGCACTGAAACGCCGCGGTCCCGATTACGGACTTTCGAGCTACAGCCTGGAAAAGAACGAACTGGTGCTGCATGCCGGTCTGCACTCGCTGGAGATCGCCCGCGAGGCGGGCGTAAAAATCGGCTTCGGTTCCGACCTCCTCGGCCAGTTGCAGAACGACCACTGCCACGAGTTCATGTTGCGCCGCGAGGCGATGAGCGCACCAGAGATCATTCGTTCCGCCACGCTGGTGAACGCAGAGATCGTGCGTCAGGAGGGCAAGATCGGTGAACTCATCCCCGGCGCGCACGCCGACCTGCTTGTGGTAGATGGGGATCCGTATCGTGACTTATCGGTGTTCCGCAGCGACGGCAGGAACCTCGCCGCGATCATGCTGGCCGGACGCTTGGTGAAGAACGCGCTGTGACGGGCGGATGAAGACGAAAGCTCCACAAACTACTCCTCCTCCCCTCGCGGGAGGAGGATGGGGGGAGGGGGTCCTCGAAGTCCTCCTCGTCTTCCTCCGCCTCGGCTGCACATCGTTCGGCGGCCCGGTGGCGCACATCGGCTATTTCCGCTCCGAGTTCGTCCAACGCCGCCGCTGGCTGCCGGAAGGCAGCTTCGCGGACCTCGTCGCGCTGTGCCAATTCATGCCAGGCCCCGCCTCAAGTCAGCTAGGCATGTCGATCGGCCTGCTGCGCGCTGGACCTCTCGGCATGCTCGCTGCCTGGATCGGCTTCACCCTTCCATCCGCTCTTCTCATGTTGGCCTTCGCCTACGGTGTCGAGGCACTCGGCGATGTCAGCAACGCCGCCTGGCTGAAGGGCCTCAAACTGGTCGCAGTCGCCGTCGTCGCGCAGGCCGTATGGGGCATGGCGCAAAGCCTCGCGCCCGACCGGCCGCGCGCAACGGTGGCAGTGGCCGCCGCTCTGCTCGCCCTCGCGGTCCCTTCATCCGTTGGCCAGATCGCCGCCATCGTGCTCGGCGCAATCGCAGGCATTGCGCTGTTGCCAAAGCCCGCACTCACCGCCGACGCCGATCACATACCACTCGGCCTGAAACTGCATCGCGGCGTTGCTGTCGTCGCAATCATGCTGTTCTTCGCCCTGTTGTTGTTCCTGCCGCCGATCGCCACAACCATCAACAACCAGGCCCTGCGGCTGTTCGACGCATTCTATCGTGCCGGCGCGTTGGTATTTGGCGGTGGCCACGTGGTGCTGCCACTGCTGCAGGCAGCGGTGGTGCCGACCGGCTGGGTCACCAACGACGCATTCCTCGCCGGCTACGGCGCAGCACAGGCGATGCCTGGGCCTCTCTTCACCTTCAGTGCCTATCTCGGTGCGGTGATGATCCCGCCGCCCAATGGGGCCGTCGGCGCACTGCTCTGTGTGGTGGCAATCTTCGCGCCTTCGTTCCTGCTGGTGATCGGGCTGATCCCGTTCTGGGACACCCTACGCCGGCGCCAGACCATGCAGGCGATGCTGCGGGGCGTGAACGCTGCCGTGGTCGGCGTGCTGCTGGCAGCGCTCTATACGCCCGTATGGACATCAGGCGTGCATTCGCCGGCCGGCTTCGGCCTCGCGCTCGCAGCATTTCTCGCCCTGACCATGTGGGCGATGTCCCCCTGGATCGTGGTGGTTGCCGGTGCGCTGATCGCGGCCGGCCTTGGCGCTATTGGCGTCGGACTGTGATCATCCAGGCATCTTGGCGAACTGCTTCATCTCATCGCCGAGATGCACCCACGGCTGCGCACTGTCGCAATAGATCTGCATCCCCGGCTTCACCCAGCTCGCATCGTCCAGTGTGCCAGATGAGATCATCACAATATTTGGCAATGCCGAAGCGGCATCGGCAACCGACGAACCACATACCGGGCAGAAGCGCCGCTCGATCGACTGACCCGAGTCACCCGTCTTGCTGTACGTCGCAAGCTTGCCCTGCACTGAAAATTCCGCCTCGGGCACGCCGATCACGACGGCGAACGCGCTGCCGGTGAACTTCTGGCAGTCCTTGCAATGGCAGACACCGACGAATGCCGGCTCGGTATTCGCGCTGTAGCGGACCTTGCCGCAAAGACAGCCGCCAGCGATCTGAGGCATTTTCGGTCTCCCCTGTGTTATGTCGTGGCACAACGCTGCCACGCCCGCTCGCGTCAGCGCAATACGTCGGACAGCGCGTTCAGCACATTGAGCGCCGGCGGGAAGCCGCTATGCGGCGCGGTCTGCACGATCGCCTCGAGCACCTCGGTGCGCGAGGCGCCGAGGTTCAGCGCAGCCTGACCGAAGCGCCGCGCCTGCTCGGGCAGACGCAGTGCGGTGAACGCGGCAACTGCGACCAGCGCACGTTGTCGGTGATCGAGCCCGGGTCGAAACCAGATTTCGCCATAGCCGTACTGGATTGCCAGCTCATACAGCGCGTACGTTACAGGGTTGTCAGGCGCGGCGTAACCATGGCGGCTGCGCTCGCCGTGCACGTCCTGCATCACTGAACGGCCGCGATCAGCCATCTCCTCCAACGATGCCTCCGCCGGCGGGTCAGCCGGAAACGGCACGCCGCGCTCGGCGAGCACCTCGGCCATCAGCGCAAGCGTTTCCTCGGCTGCGGAGAAGCCGGCATACAATCCCGCCTGCACCAGCACCTCGCGAACCGCTTCGGTCGAGAGCCCAAGGTCCAACGCCGCACCGATATGCCGGCGAAGCTGGCGCAGCCGCGGCCACACCGCCAGTGCGGCCAACGTGCACAGCATGCGATCCGACATCGCCATGCCTAGCCGGTTCCAGATCGAGCCCTGCACTGCCTCGGTCAACAGCGTGCCGAACCCTTTCGGTTCCTGCGCCGCTGCCGTGCCGAACAGGCTCTGGCGGGTCTCCTCGCCCTGCTGGCGCAGTTGCTCACGTGTGGCCATGTGCGTGCTCCCAGACGATGGCTACGCCCGGATGATTGTGCCCGGACCAGCCTCAGTGAACAGCTCCAGCAGACAGGCATGCGGCACGCGACCATCGAGTATGACCGCACCCTTGGCGCCACACCGCACGGCGTCGGCGCAGTTCTCCACTTTGGGAATCATGCCGCCGGTGATCATGCCGCTGCGAATTCCTTCTTCGACATCGGCGATCGTCAGTTCCGGGATCAACCGCTTCTCATTGTCGAGCACGCCGGCGACATCAGTCAGCATCAGCAGCCGCGTCGCCTGGAGCGCACCGGCGATGGCACCGGCCACGGTGTCGGCATTGATATTGTAGGTCTGCCCGTCCTCGCCCACGCCGACCGGCGCGATCACCGGCACCAGGCCCGCCCCGGTCAACGCATGGATCACGCGAACATCGACATGCTCCGGCTCGCCAACGAAACCGAGGTCCAGCACCCGTTCGATGTTGCTGTTCGGATCCTTCTTCGTCCGTGTCAGCTTGCGCGCGCGAATCATGCCACCGTCCTTGCCGCACACGCCGACGGCGAGCGCACCGGCGCGAGTGATCAGGCTGGCGACCTGTTTGTTGACGGTGCCCGCCAGCACCATTTCCACCACCTCGACCATCGCCGCATCGGTGACACGCAGCCCATCGACGAAGTTGGACTGGATCGCGAGCCGCTTCAGCATCGCGTTGATCTGCGGGCCGCCGCCGTGCACGACGACAGGGTTCACCCCAACCTGCTTCAGCAACGATATATCGCTGCCGAATTGCTCGGCCAGGTGCTCCTCGCCCATCGCGTGGCCGCCGTATTTCACCACGATGGTCGCGCCGGCATAACGGCGCAGAAACGGCAAGGCCTGCGCAAGCACGTGGGCCCGTTCGGTGGCGGCTGCGACGTCCATCGCTGCGGTCTTGCTCATGCGCGGCGTGTAAGGGCGGGCGCGCAGAGGGTCAACAGTTGGCGGTACCGACCATCGCGTTCCACCTCGCAGGAAAGTGCCAATCGGGCATACACCGCGCCAGTCTCTTTCGATGAGGCAATACAACCATGGCGCGTGGCTCGCCAAGCCCAGTGACGCACCGCTACCATCGTGATGGTGGAAAATGGGAGCGGATCATGCTGGAGCCGAACACACAGACGATGACTGAACTCCTGCCGCTCGACGGCGCCGTTCTCCCGGCCGGCGTGCGCTCGCGTTTCGTACCCGACGTCAACGGACTGCGCGTGCACATCCTGGAGGCCGGGTTCCAGACTGACGGGCGGCCGTGCGTGCTCCTGCTGCACGGGTTTCCGGAGCTGGCATATTCGTGGCGCAAAGTCATGCCGATACTGGCCGATGCTGGCTTCCACGTCGTTGCCCCGGACCTGCGCGGCTATGGCCGCACCACCGGCTGGAATGCTGACTACGACTCGGATGCAGACCTGCATTCGTTCCGGCTACTGAACGCGGTGCGGGATCAGCTCGGGTTGGTGAATGCCCTCGGCTACCACTCGGTCGCCGCCGTGGTCGGGCACGATTTCGGCTCGCCGGTCGCCGCATGGTGCGCGCTTGTGCGTCCCGACGTGTTCCGCTCGGTGGCGCTTATGAGCGCCCCGTTCGAGGGTCCGCCAGCACTCACTCAGACCGCGCAGCGTGGCGATGTCCAGGCGGCAATGGCGAACCTGCCGCGTCCGCGCAAGCACTACCAATGGTACTATTCCACGCGGCCGGCCAACGAGGACATGTGGCACTGCAAGCAGGGCGTGCATGCGTTCCTGCGCGCCTATTACCACCACAAGAGTGCCGACTGGCAGCAGAACAAGCCGTTCCGCCTGCAAGGCTGGACTGCCGAGGAACTGGCCAAGATGCCGACCTACTACATCATGGACCTCGGCGAGACGATGGCCCAGACGGTCGCACACGTAATGCCGTCTGCCGCGGAGATAGCCGCGTGCCGGTGGCTCCCCGACACCGAACTCGCAGTGTACAGCGCAGAGTATGAGCGCAACAGCTTCGCCGGCGGGTTGCAATGGTATCGGCGCGGCACGACAGGGCTCGACACGTCAGAGCTGCAACTGTTCGCCGGCCGTACGATCGACGTACCGTCGATGTTCATCGCCGGCAGCAGCGACTGGGGCACCTACCAGCGACCCGGTGCGTTCGAACGCATGCAGGAGTCAGCCTGCACGCGCATGGTCGGTTGCCACCTGCTCGATGGCGCCGGACACTGGGTCCAGCAAGAACAGGCTGAAAAGGTCAGTGCACTGCTCGTGGAGTTCCTAATGTCATTGCGAGAAGCGTAGCGACGAAGCAACGTCCATCGAATTGAGCCAGCGTCAGGGTGGACGCCATCCACCCACCCCTCTACCAATGGCTCAACAAAGGGAGGACACCGGTTTATGCGTGCCAAGCTTCGTCGCCGCTCGTTCCTTGCCGGGACCGCCGCTGCCGCATTGCCGATGCCCGCCATCGCACAGAACAAGCCGGTCCGCATCGGCCTGCTCACCGTCAAGACCGGCCCTCTGGCACAGGGCGGCATCCAGATGGAGCAGGGCACCAACCTCTTCCTCAAAGACCGCAACAACATGCTGGCCGGTCGCAAAGTCGAGCTGATGGTTGGCGACACCGGCGGCAATCCCGCAGGCACCAAGACCAAGGCGCAGGAACTGATCGAGCGCGACAACGTCGATATGATCTTCGGCCCGCTTGCCGCCTTCGAACTGCTCGCCATCAGCGACTACGTCGCAGCGCACAAAACGCCGATCCTAAGCTTGGCCGCGGCCGAGGACATGTCACAGCGCAAACCCAACCCGTATTTCGTGCGGGCCTCCGGCACTTCGGCACAGAACATGCAGCCGCTGGCCGACTTCGCCGCGAAGGAACTGAAGTACAAGAGCGTCATCACCATCAGCGAGGACTTTGCGTTCGGCTACGAACAGATGGGCGGATTCCAGCGCGTGTTCGAGGATGCCGGCGGCCACGTGGTGAAGAAGCTTTGGCCTCCCATCGTCACTCCCGACTACACGCCCTACATCGCCCAGCTCAGCGGCGTCGATGCGGTAGTGCAGGGCTTTGCCGGCTCCAACCCGCTCAAGTTCATGAAGCAGTACAAGGACGCCGGTGCCACTCTGCCAGTGCTCGGCGGCGGTACCGCGGGCGACGATGCGCTGCTCAAGAGTTTCGGCGACGAGGCGATCGGACTGGTCACGGCGTCCGCCTACAGCTCCGACCTCGATACCCCGGTGAACAAGCAGTTCATCGCCGGAATGGTGCGCGACACCGGCGCCATTCCGGGCTTGTATGCCGCCGGCATGTACATCAACGGCATGGTCGCCGAGGCAGCGCTGAAGACGACCGGCGGCAACACCGACGACAAGGAGGCGCTGATCAAGGCGATGCGCGCAGTGTCGCTCGAGGACTCGCCGCGCGGCCCGTTCCACTTCGACCACTTCGGCAATGTCGTCGGCAGCGTCTATATCCGCCGCTTGGTGAAACAGGATGGAAAGCTGGCACAGCGCACCATCAAGACCTACCAGAACGTCAGCCAGTTCTGGACCTTCGACGAGAAGTGGTTCCTCGCCCAACCTGTCTATTCGCGTGACTATCCGCCCCTGAAAAGCTGACGAACCTTCGGTCGTGAACCTCTGGCTGATCCTGTCGGTCAATAGCGTCACGCTGGGCGGGCTGCTGTTCCTGCTGTCCGCCGGTTTCTCGCTGATCTTCGGCCTGATGCGCATCCCGAACCTGACGCACGGCTCGATGTTCATGTTGGGCGCGTATTTTGGCGTGACCTGCATCGCCTGGGGTTTCGGCTTCTGGACTGCCGCGGTGGCGGCCGGCCTCGGCGTCGCGCTGTTCGGCGCCATCATCGAGCGGTTCGTGCTTCGCCGCCTCGCAGGCGCGGAACTGGCGCAGGTCCTCGTCACACTCGGCCTTTCGTTCATGGTCGCCGACGTCTGCCTGATGCAGTGGGGCGGCGATCCGATCTCAGTGGAAACGCCGCCCGCGCTGCGCGGTGCGACCGCGGTGTTCGGCCTGGCGTTCCCGACCTATCGGCTCGCCATCATCCTGATCGCCGCGGTGATCGCTGCGGCGTTGTGGCTGCTGATGGACCGCACCAGACTCGGCGCGATGATCCGCGCCGCGGTCGATGATCCCGCCATGGCACGCGTGGTCGGCATCCGCGTGTCGCATCTGTTCACCATCGTGTTCGCCTTGGGCGCCGGCCTCGCCGGATTCGCGGGCGTGATCGGCGGTCCGATCCTGTCCGTCTATCCCGGCCTCGATCAGGACATGTTGCCGCTTGCCCTGGTCGTGGTGATCCTCGGCGGCTCCGGCAGTCTGCTTGGATCGCTCGCCGGCAGCTTCGTTGTCGGCTTCCTCTACAACTTTGGCCAGGTGATGTTCCCCGAGCTCGCCTACGTCGTCCTTTTCCTGCCCATGCTCATCGGTCCTCGTGGTGAGGCCACAGGGCCTGTTCGGCCGGGTCACGCTGTGAAGCGTCTGGCGCTTGCAATCGCATTGCTGCTGCTGGCGACGGTACCCTACTGGATCGGCAACAGCTACTACATCAACGTCGCCACGCAGATCCTTATCTATGCAGTCCTCGCGCTCGGGCTGAACGTGCTCGTGGGATATGCCGGACTGGTGACCCTTGGTCACGCCAGCCTGTTCGGCATCGCCGCCTACGCCGGCGCAACGCTGATCAATGCGGGCCAAAACCAAATCGTCGTGGCAATCGGCGCGTTGCTGGCGACACTGGCGGCGACCGCGATATTCGCCCTACTGGCACTGCGCGGCACGGGTCTCGGGTTCGTCATGATCACCGTGGCGCTCGGCCAGATCGTCTGGGGCATCGCCTATCGCTGGATCAGCCTGACCAACGGCGACAACGGCATGTCGATCAGCACACGGCCAAGCCCGTTCGGTCTGTCGCTCGCATCGGCCGATGCGTTCTACTGGGCGACGCTCGTCGTGTTCCTGAGCGCGGTCGGCGCCATGGCGATCTTCGTCGCATCGCCGTTCGGCGCAGCCGTACGCGGCACGCGCGACCAGCCAAGACGCATGACCGCGCTCGGCTACAATGTGTGGCTGACGCGCTTCCTTGCCTTCCTGTTCTCTGGATTCTGGAGCGGCGTCGCGGGGTTGCTGTATCTCTACTACAACCAGTTCGTCAGTCCGCAGACCGTCGCGCTGAGCGCATCTGCCGAGGCGCTGCTGATGGTGATCGCCGGTGGCACCGCGACGCTGCTGGGTCCGATCGCCGGCGCGGCGCTCGTCATCGTCATGAAGGACGTCGCCAGCGCCTACATCGAACGCTGGAATTTCGTCCTCGGCGCCATCTTCGTGCTGATCGTCGTTTTCATGCCGGAGGGCCTGGTTCCCGGCTCGGTGCGCCTGTGGCGGTGGGGGATATCGCTGTTGCGTCCTCAGGCCCCACGCGTGCTCCAGCGCGAGGATAGCCGTTGACCGCGCTCGAGCTGCGTGATCTCAACAAGGCGTTCGGCGGATTACGCGTCACGGTCACGGTGAACCTGGCGGTGGAACCCGGCGAGCGACGGCTGATTATTGGACCGAACGGCGCCGGCAAGACGACGCTGTTCAACCTGGTAACGGGCGAGCTGCGCGCCGACTCCGGGCGCATCATGCTGTTCGGCCGCGATCTCACCGGGATCGCGGCGCGGCGGCGCACTCATCTCGGACTGGCGCGCACCTATCAGATCATCACGTTGTTCCCGGGCGAGACCTTGGCGCGCAACATAACGTTGTCGCTACTCGGCCTGTCGCACCTTCGCTGGAACCCACTTGTCCGTCTGAATGGTCAGCGCGATCTGCTGGACCAGGCGCATGAGGCACTGGTGCGTGTCGGGCTGGAACATCTCGCCGATCGGCCCGTGGCGCAGACCTCCTATGGCGAACGCCGTCGTGTCGAGATCGCCATGGCGCTGGCGCAGAACCCTAAGGTATTGCTGCTCGACGAACCATTCGCCGGCCTGTCGGTCGAGGAACGCCGCGACGTGCTGTCCATGATCAGCAGCATACCGCGCGACGTGACCATCGTGATGATCGAACACGACATGGATGTGGCGCTGGAATTCGCCGAGCGGATCACCGTCCTGCATTTCGGCCAGGTGATCGTCGAGGGCACACGCGCCGAGGTGGTGCAGCATCCGCGCACAAGGGAGATCTACCTTGGCGACTGACGCGTTGCTGCTGAGCGACATCGATGCCTATTACGGCGACAGTCACGTTCTGCATCGCGTCTCGCTGCGCCTGGGCGAAGGCCGCCTACTAGGCCTGCTCGGTCGCAACGGCGCCGGCAAGTCGACCTGCATGGGTGTCGCAGTGGGCTGGCTGCCGCCGCGCCGCGGCACCGTCAGCGTGCGTGGTGCATCGGTGACCGGCCGTGCGCCCGAAACGATCGCCGCGCATGGCGTGGCACTGGTACCACAGGGCCGTCGCATCTTCCGCAGCCTGACGGTGCGCGAGAATCTCGCGGTCGCAGCGCGTCGCCCACGCGATCGGGGTGCCGCGCCGTGGGACTTTGAGCGGGTCTGCGCGACCTTCCCGCGACTGAGCGAGCGTCGCGATCAATACGCCGGATATCTGTCAGGCGGCGAACAGCAGATGCTGGCGATCGCCCGCGCCCTGATGTCGAACCCGCGCGTGCTGCTGATGGACGAACCCTCGGAGGGTCTGGCGCCGCAGATCGTCGCCGAGGTGATGGCAACGATACGTCAGCTCAAGGAGCATGGACTGTCGATCGTGCTGGTCGAGCAGAATGCCAGGCTGGTGTTCGACGTCGCCGACGACATCGTGATCCTGAACAGCGGCCGCGTCGTCGTCGATGACACCGTTGCTGCGCTGAAGCGCGACGGTGTCGACCTGCACCAGCACCTGGGAATCTACTGACCAAGCGTCACGTCGTAACCGCCCGGTCGTACAGCAGCACCTGCGCATCGGGTCGAAATCGCAGCAGCAGATCCATATGTCGTATGTTACGGCTGATCAGCACCGCTCCTGCCTCCACCGCAGTCAACAGCATCATGGCATCATGCAGGACAGCTCTGCGCGCCTCCCGTGCATGGCCTTGGGTCCGTGCCAGGATGCCGGCAACCACGGCTGCCTCGGTCCAAGCATCCGCGCTGGGTGCCACGATCCGCGTCGGCGCCATCCGCGACAAAACGTCGATCAGCGGCCTACGATGTCCCGCGGTCCGCGGATGCGCCGGATCGAGATGCCCCACGCTCACTGCCAGCTCGGCGCACGCGATCGAACAATGCAGCACGACATTCCGAGCAACCAATGTCGCGATCGCCGTCGGCAGACCCGGTGCCTTCAGCGCGTCGAGATACACCGTGGTGTCTAGCATCACCGGAGTTGCGGCGTCGATCGCTCTAGCATCGAACGCCAGGTTTGCACGTGCGCGATAGGCGAGCGTACGGGTCCAGGCCGCGGGGTCATGCCGGGCGAGCAGTTCACCCGGGTTAGAGGGCAAGCTCGAAATCTTGAGGCAAGCGTCCCGCCTGGCGTACCAGCCAAGCGCCGAAGTCGTCACCCGCCGCGATGATCGCAAGCGCCGCGTTGATCAGATCAGAGTCACTGCGCAGGCCAGTTCGGCGGCGAGCTGCGTCGACAAGACCTGGATCAACCCGAGTGCTCAGTTTCAGCGAACGGGCTCCTGCCAAAGTCCCCGAACGCTCAAGTTCCGCAAACGCGAATCTGAGCCGCAAATCCGTCAGAGGCTCGCCGCCGGTATCGCCGTCAGCCTGCTTGCGACCACGGCGCACCCGCTTCCTCAACGTCGACGCACTCTTACGCGCAACGGGAGCAACCATCGTATAGTCCTACAAAATGGCAGCTTATGTAGGACACGAGACCCGAACTGGCAAGTGCGGGGATTTCACTCCCCCTCACTCCACCAACGCGGCAATTGCCGCCCGCAACTCCGCAATCCCCTCGCCGCTCTCGCTGCTGGTCACCGCCACGTCCGGATGTGCCGCCGGATGCGCACGCGCCAACCGACGCACCTCATCCGCCTTCCGCGCCAATGCCTCCTGCTTCACCCCATCGGCCTTGGTCAGCACAAGCTGGAACGTCACCGCCGCGCGATCCAGCAGTTCCATCACGGCGACATCCGCCGCCTTCACCTCGATCCGCGCGTCCAGCAGCAGCACAACGCGCCGCAGCGTCGGACGCCCGCGCAGGTAGTCGAACATCAACCCCTGCCAATCCTGCTTTACCGACCTGCCGGCGCGCGCATATCCGTAGCCAGGCATATCGACCAGCGTCAGCCGCCCACCAAGGTCGAAGAAGTTGAGTTGCCGTGTTCGCCCAGGCTCGCCCGACACACGCGCCAGTGCCCGCCGCCCGGTGAGTGCATTCAGCAGCGACGACTTGCCGACATTCGACCGTCCGGCGAACGCAACCTCCGGCCCCGCCGCCGGCGGCAATTGGTCCAGCCGCTGCGCCGCGTACACGAACTGGCACTCGGCGGCGAACAGCAGCCGCCCCGCCTCGATCAGCGCGTCGTCATCCTCGGTCAGGTGCGCGCGAGTCCCGGGCGTGTCAGGTTCGTTCGCCGCATGATCAGCCATTGCTGCGCGACCGACAGCAGGTTGTTCCAGCTCCAATAGATCACCAGCCCCGCTGGGAAACGTGCCAGCATGAAGGTGAAGATCAGCGGCATGAACTGAAACAAACGTGCTTGAACCGGGTCCGGTGGCGGCGGGTTAAGCTTCTGCTGCAGGAACATCGTGCAGCCCATGATCAGCGGCCACGCGCCGAGATGCAGGAACGGCGATATCGTCGTGGGATCGAACGGGATCAGTCCGAACAGATTGAAGATGTTGGTCGGATCCACCTGCGACAGGTCGTGGATCCAGCCGAAGAACGGCGCCTGCCGCATCTCGATGGTGACGAAGATGACTTTGTAAAGCGAAAAGAACACCGGGATCTGCACCACCATCGGCAGACAGCCGGACGCCGGATTCACCTTCTCAGTCCGGTACATCGCCATCATCTCTTGCTGCATGCGCTGCGGCTCGTCCTTGAACCGCTCGCGCAACGCCTGCATCTTCGGCGCCAGCAGCTTCATCTTGCTCATCGAGCGATACGAGTAGTTCGCCAGCGGGAAGAACAGCGCCTTCACGAGCACGGTAAACGCCATGATCGCCAGGCCAAAGTTCCCAAGCAGCCCGTTCAGCCAGTCGAGGCAATAGAAGATCGGCTTGGTCAGAAAATAGAACCAGCCGAAATCCACCGCCTTGTCGAAGTTCGGGATGTGGTATTCGGACTGATAGCGATCGAGCAGCCGCACGATCTTGGCGCCGGCGAATGCATGCGAGAACAGCGAAGCATCGCCGTTGGCCGGAATCGTCTGTGGTTCCTGGGTGATGTAGTCGACCTGGTAGTGGTCGCCATCCTCCGAACGATGCACGAAGTTTACCTTCGAAGCGACCGCCTGATCGGGTACCAGGGCGGCGAGCCAGTACTTGTCGGTGATGCCAGCCCAGCCGCCGGTTGCGGCCGCGCTGTACGCAATGCCATCCTTCTTCTCGCCCTCGCTCTTCGCCTTGGCGTACGTGGTCTCCTGTAGCGTGCCATCCACCACGCCCAACAGTCCTTCGAACAGGATGTAGTAGCCAGCCACCGCGGGCGTGTAGTCGCGTCGAACGCGCGCCCACGGAAACAGCTTCACCGGCGTGTTCGTCGCGTTCTTCACCGACTGCTGCACGCCGAACATGTAGTTGTCGTCGACCGAGAACTTGATCTCGAAGGTCAGACCCGCGCCATTGTCCCACGTAAGGGTGACTGGATTGCCGTCGGCCAAGGCCCCTCCGGAGCTGACCCACAAAGTGTCATTGTCCGGCAGCTTCACCTGTTCGCCGGGCCCGGCGCTCCATCCGTACTGAATATAGTAGGGCTGCTTCTCCGACAGCGGTTCCAGCAGCCGCACGTCCGGCGAATTGGGCGCCAGCGTCTCGCGATAGTCACTGAGCACCAGATCATCCAGCCGCGCGCCCAACAGGCTGATGGAGCCCCTAAGACGAGGCGCGGCGATCTGCACCCGCGGCACCTCCTTGGGCACCTTCGGCGTCGTCACTTCCGGAGCAGCCGTTGCCGGTCCGTTCGGCCCCTGCATCTGCGTGGTCTGACCACCGGCAACCTGCGGCGGAGGCTTGGGCGGCTGCGGCAGATGTGGCGCAATCAGCAACTGAAAGCCGAGCAGAATGGCCACCGAGATCGCGATCGCTATGAACAGACGCTGCTGGTCCATCACACCCTCGTCCCGCAGTCACAATCGGGCACCGGATCGTAGCCGCCTTCATGCCACGGGTTGCAGCGCAGGATACGCCGCGCAGCCAGCCCGCTACCCCGTGCCGCGCCGTGACCCCGGATCGCCTCGATCGCGTAGTCGCTGCAGCTAGGAAAGAACCTGCAATTGGCGCCGATCACAGGGCGGACTGTCCACTGGTAGGCGCGCACCGCGCCAATCGCGAGCTGAGCGGCTGGGCTCATGCGACCCCCGCTCTTGCCAACGCCCGGCGCAGATCCTCCTGCAAGGCCACGAAGCTTCGCTTGCGCGTCGCCTCCCGGCCAATCAACACGAGGTCGAAACCCGACATCGGGTGTTCATCCAGCACCAGTCTTGCGGCCTCCTTGAGCCGGCGGCGGGTTCGGTTGCGAATCACGGCATTGCCGATCTTCTTCGTGACGGTAAAGCCAAGCCGCGCTGGACCATGATCCTCTCGCGGCAGTGCCTGCAGCACCACGCCGGCCATCGCTGCCTTGCGTCCTTTGGCCGCGGCACGCAAGAACTCGGCACGACGTGTCAGGCGGCCCGAACCGGCCAAGTAGGCCCCCGATCAGGCCGACAGGCGCTTGCGGCCCTTGGTCCGCCGGTTGGCCAGCACTTTGCGGCCTCCGACGGTGGCCATGCGGGCGCGGAACCCATGCCGCCGCTTGCGGACCAGCTTCGACGGTTGATAGGTGCGCTTCACAGCCGGTTCTCCGATGGTGCCTGGATACCCGCCTCAGCGCGGGCGCGGGCGCCCAACCCGGCGCCCATCGCAGGCGGCGGCTTATAGGGGTGTGGCCAAAAGCCGTCAATCGCGCCTCGATCACAGTGCCATCCGGCAATCCATCCAGATTGTCACGCGACAGCCAGCGCAAAGCCACTACATGGTTCAGCCATGGGGACCGTGCGCCGATTCTGGCCCATCGCACTCCTGCTCGCGGCCATCCTGGCCGCCTGGGCTGCGGGGGCAACCCGGCAAATCAGCTGGGAATCCCTCGGACGCAACGAGGCCGTGCTGCTCGCCTGGGTCGCGTCACATCCGATCATGGCTCCGTCCCTCTATATCCTGATCTATGCTGGGGCGGTGCTGCTCTCGCTGCCGGAGTCAGCGGTGCTCACGGCCGCGGCCGGGTTGCTGTTCGGGACATTGTTCGGCGGCATTCTTGCGGTCGTGGGATCGTCCGCCGGCGCAATCGCGCTGTTTCTCGCCGTCCGATACCACCTCGCCGACGCCATTGCCGACCGCAGCGGTCGATTTCTCAACGCCATCCGTCTCGGCCTGCGACGCGATGGTTTCAGCTATCTGCTCGCCATTCGTCTGGTGCCCGCCTTCCCCTTCTGGCTCGTCAACCTCGGCGCCGCCTTGAGCGGAATGCGACTGCTGCCGTATGCCGCCGCGACCGTGATCGGGATCATGCCAGCCACCTTCGTCTTCGCCTCGATCGGAGCCGGCCTCGGCGATGTGCTAGCGACCGGCGGCAGTCCTGATCTCACGGTAATCTTTTCACCGCGCATTCTTGGGCCGCTGATCGGGCTTGCGGCACTGTCGCTGTTGCCGGTCGTCTGGCGTCGATGGAAGCGATCCAGTGCCTGATTTCGATCTGGCGGTGGTCGGCGCAGGCGCTTCTGGTCTTTCCATCACCGCCGTCGCGGCGCAGCTCGGCCTCCACGTGGTGCTGATCGAGCGTGACCGCATGGGCGGCGACTGCCTGAATTTCGGCTGTATACCCAGCAAGGCACTGCTCGCCGCTTCACACACCGCCCAGGCAGCGCGCGCGGCTGGGCGGTTCGGTGTCCGCCTGCCGGAACCGGACATCGACTGGCATGCCGTGCGCGAGCACATGGACGGCGTGATCGCCGCCATAGCACCCACGGATTCGGAGACCCGCTTCCGTGCGCTCGGCGCTACAGTACTCCGCGGCGAGGCTTGCTTCGTCGCCCCCGACGCACTGCTGGTCGATGGCCGCAGGATCACCTTCCGCCGCGCCGTCATTGCTGCGGGCAGTTCGGCGGCGGTGCCAGTAATACCGGGTCTCGAGCGTGTCGCTTTCCTGACCAATGCCACGATCTTTGCCTTGGCCGAGCGCCCTCAACATCTGCTGATCCTTGGCGGAGGACCGATCGGGCTGGAGATGGCCGATGCGTTCGTCGGCCTGGGCAGTCGCGTCACCGTCGTCGAGGCGGCGGCGATCGCTGGCAAGGAGGACCCCGAACTGGTTGCCGGCCTACGCAATTGCCTCACGCAGCGCGGCGTCACGCTACTGGAAGGCGTCGCGGTGGGTGCTGTTGAGCCTGGCCCCACGCTGCTGCTGGACGATGGCCGGCGGATCAGTGGCAGCCATCTTTTGGTCGCAGTCGGCCGCCGACCTAACCTTGAGGCGCTGAATCTCGCTGTGGGCAATGTTCAGACCACCAGGCTCGGGATTGCCACCGATCGCGGATTGCGCAGCCTGACCAACCGGCGCGTCTACGCGGTCGGCGACATTGCGGATCCGCGGGGTATCGGCCCGCGCGCCTTCACCCATGTCGGCTCCTATCACGCTGGTATCGTCATCCGCCGCGCCCTGTTCCGTCTGCCGGCCCGGATCGACTACGCCGCGCTGCCACGTGTCACCTACACGCAGACCGAACTGGCCCAGGTCGGCATGACCGAGACCGAGGCAATCGCCGCCGGCCATCGGGTCGCGATCCTGCGCTGGCCGCTCGCCGACAATGACCGCGCCACTGCAGAACGGGATACCGCCGGTTTGGTCAAGCTTGTCGCCGCGAAGGGCCGCGTGCTCGGTGCTGGCATCCTGGCGCCGAACGCGGGCGAGATGATCAGCCTCTGGACCCTGGCAATCGCGCAGCGGATGAAACTGAGCGCGCTGGCGTCGTTGATCGTGCCCTATCCAACGCGGACGGAAGCGGGCAAGCGCGCCGCTGGCAGTTTCTTCCTGCCCCGGCTGTTTGGGCCACGGACCAAGGCCTTGGTCCACCTTCTGGCCCGGTTGCCGTAAGCCGCCGTTTGACCCATTTTGCAGCTATGTCTGAAGCGAGCGCCGGGCCACCACGGGTCAGGCCACGCCAGAGCCTGTCAGGGCGTCTCTGGCTGATCGCCACGTTCGCGGTGCTCCTGAGCGAGATCGTCGTATTTCTGCCGTATATCGCCCACGAACGCTCCGCCTGGCTGATCGGCCGCCTCGAGGACGCGTCAATCGCCGCGCTCGCGGCATCCGGCGCGACGGCGGACGTCGGGAAGCGCGACGATCTGCTGCATCTGGCCGGGAGCGAGGCGATCCAACTCACCGCCTCCGGTAGCGCCGTGATAACGGTCGGTAACACTGCGATGGCGCCGGATGCCACGATCGATCTTCGGGCGGAAGCTCTGCCTGTCCGCATTCGGCGAGCGCTCCAGGCCGTCGTACTGTGGCGGAGCCGGTTGATGCACGTGGTTGGCGACAGTCCGTTCCACCCGTATTCAACGGCCGAGATATGGTTGAACGAAAGTGACCTCAATGACGCATTGCGGCACTTCACACGTGACTTTGCGGTCCTCGCGGCGCTGATCGCCGGAGTGACCGGCGGGCTGGTCTATTTGGCGGTACTGCTGCTGCTCGTCCGTCCGATGCGCCGGATCACCGGAAGCATCGCCGCCTTCCGCGCGGACCCTGAACGCACAACTCCGCTCGATCCCGACGAAGTCACAGTGCTCCCCAACGACGAGATTTCCGTCGCGAGCAGGGAACTCGCGGCAATGCAGCACGAGTTGCGCGCCGCACTATGGCGCAATGCCAGGCTGGCCGCTCTTGGCACTATGGTCGCCAAGGTTAGCCACGACCTGCGCGGCATCCTGACCCCGGCGCTGATGACCGCCGAGCGGTTGCAGCTGAACCCGGATCCCCGCGTGCGGCGTTCGGGTGAAATGCTGGCCCAGGTCGTCGACCGGGCGACCGAGCTTGTCAGGCGCACCCTGGACTATGCCCGCGAGGGACCCCCGCCGCTCCAACTTGCGCCGGTCGCGCTGGCGCCCCTCGTCAGCGAGGCAGCCGAGACGGTGCGGCCCCACGGCGGCAGCCTGCACCTTGAGAATGGGATCAATCCCACGACACTGGTGCGGGCCGACCGTACCCAGTTGTTCCGCGTTCTTACCAACCTGATGCGCAATGCCGCCGAAGCAGGTGCCCGGAGTGTGCGGGTGTCGGCACATCACAACAGCCCGACGTGCTCGATCGAATTCGCCGATGACGGCCCCGGCCTGCCGGAGCCGGTGCGCGCCGACCTGTTCCGCCCGTTCGCGGGCAGCACGCGGCGAGGCGGCACCGGGCTCGGTCTGGCAATCGCCCGTGATCTGATGGTAGCGCACGGCGGCGAGATCGAGTTGCTCAACACCAGCGCAACCGGAACCACATTCCGGCTCATCCTGCGGCTGGCCGAACCGGAGCGCCGAGCAGATGCCGCCCAGAACGGATCCCGCGTTGCCCCTGCAGCATCGGCCGATGTGTAGGAGGGAGCGACACTGAGATGGCACGGTCAGCTTCTGCCTGGGACCCGGCGCAGTACCTACAGTTCGCCAACGAGCGGCTGCGTCCCGCACGGGACCTGCTGGCCCAGACGCCGCTCAGTGCGCCCGCGCGCGTGGTGGATCTCGGCTGCGGGGCAGGGAACGTCACTGCAATCCTGCAACAGCGCTTCCCGCAGGCGGAGGTGGTCGGCGTGGACGGGTCGGCCTCAATGCTGGAGAAGGCACGGGCCACGGTGCCTCAGTGCCGCTTCGAGCGGGCCGACTTCTTCCAGTGGCGGCCGGCGGAGCCGCTCGACCTGATCTACTCGAATGCCGCGTTGCAATGGGTGGACCGGCATCCGACGCTCTTCCCGCAGCTGCTGTCGTTCCTCGTGCCGAAAGGCATGCTGGCGGTGCAGATGCCGGCAATGCACGACACGCCTTTGCGGCGGATCCCTTACGACCTGGCCGCAAAGGAACCGTGGGCAGAGTATCTGAGCGACATCTCATCCGCTCCCGCGATATTGTCCCCGGTGGAATATTGGGACCTGCTGCGCCCGCGCGTTGCATCACTCGACATGTGGCAGACGACGTATATGCGCATGAAGGTAAGTGGGGCAAAACCGCGGGCGAGTAGGTTAAACGGGTTGTCCGCGGCAACGGATGAGGTCTGGGAGGTAAGGAACGACCGGTGAGTGGCTGGTCCGCAACCGTGCACCGAGATAATCCCAGAAAGCGATGCCGAGTTTGGTGGCTGTGTGCATCAGGCCGAGGAAGGCGTCGCGACAGTCGCGCCCGGCATCGCTGTGGGTACCGCCGCTGATCTTGCGCTTGATGACGTGACAGCGGATGTCCCGCTCGGAGCCGTTGGTATGCAGCGGGATTTCCGGCCTCTCGAGGACGGCGAGCAGTTCGGCCTTATTGGCGTGCAGCCGCAACAGCAGGCGATCGAGTGTGGCAAAACCAGTGCGGCGACAGAAGATGCGATCGAAGCGGGCGCGCATCTCGGCGCGGCGTCGGACTGTCGGCGCCGCGCAATAGGTCTTCAGATCGGCATAGAACCACCAGATGAGCCCGCGGACGCGCTGCTGTGCGTTGCGGTGCAGCTCGGTGAAGGTGTCGAGCTTATGCACCAATCGCTCTGCGTGGATCCAACACAGCGCATGTCGGCCAACGTCAAATTGACCGGCATCATCGCTGACGACGACGGTGTTGCGCAGGAAGCCGTGGGCATGAATGCTGCCCCATAGTGCGCCCTCGGTCGCGATCTGCACTGGGTCTGGAGTGACGTGCAGAGCACTGATGCCGAGGCGGTCGAGATGCGCCTGCCAGGCGAGCTGGTTGGCGAAGTGTGCCCGGGGCTGCGCCGCCAACTGGCTGATCACGGGACCGGCAAGCGAACGGCCACGCATGTAGCTCAAGGCCGCGTCATTGATCACGTAATCGGTGTGTCCGGCGCGCAGGAGATCGAGAAAGTTCAATCGGCTCTTGCTGGCCCGCGTGGCGAACCAGGTGAAGCGGTCGTTGCCAATCTGGGTGCAGAAGCCATTCTGTCTGGCGTGGCGCGCGCCGGTATCGTCCACCGTGATCCAGGCCGCCGTACGCAGGCCGGCCCGCAACACGTCGCGGTTTTCGGCAAGAAAGTCGTCCTGACCATCAATCAGCAGACGCATCACTTGGCGCTTCGAGATGCTGATCCCGACGGCGCGCAATTGCGCGGTTAGCCGCTCCACCGTCACTTGGCCTTGGTGGTGCTGCAACAATATGAAGCGGCGCAACTCCGCACCCCAATGACCTCTGACACCGGGCGGCAATGAAGCCACGATGGTGTGCCCCGCTGGCGTGACCCAGCGTTCGCGGCGATAGCGGATCAGCCGAGCGTTCAGCACCAGATCCCGCACCAGGAAATCCGCGTAGCCCTTGAACCGCGATCCAGCCGGTGCCGCAGCCTTCAGGGTCTGCTGCTCCACACTGACACGCGGGGCCGACTTGCCACGTCCACGACGCTTGCCGCGGTGCGCCGGCCTCGGCGTGGTTCCCTGCTCCATCCCGCTCGGCTTGATCGCCGGACGGCCCTTCAAGCCTTTCAGCCGCGCAATCTCGTCACGTTGCTCGGCGACCATCCGCTTGAGATCCGCCACCTCACCCAGCAGCTTCACCACAAGCTGCAGCAGTTCCGCATGCGACAGACCAGACAGCTCCGGTGGGGTGGTCACATCCAGGTTGAATCGAGTCGTCCCGTGTCGGCGCAACCATTTTCTCAGACACCGCCCACGATTTTGCCCCAGTTACCACCCATCTCGCTATGTCATTGATGCGAAGAGACTTTGCTGTTCGAGTGCTGGTCTTGTGGGGTCCTTTGCGTGTTGTCTTGCGTGGTGGATGCTGGCCTTGGTCTCTGGCATGTCGAGAACAGCGCGATCGAATAGCCACGGACCATCTGGAAGTGGATGGATCCCGCTGATGTCACCGCGTTCGGCGGCAAGCCGAAGGGTCTTCGCGCTCACCTGAAGATGCGCCGCGGCTTTGGTCAGGTTGAACCACTGGATATTCCCGTCCTGTGGCGGACGGTGAACGGGGATCTTGTGGTGCGACCGCAGTGCCGTCACGCGCTCTCGTGTCCAACGGTTGCCGTTACCGGTCGTGAGCTTGTTGCGATTGAGGATGCCAGCAATCAGGTCATCAGAGGCGATCCTGACCAGCAGCCGAACCGCTGCGACAATGTCTTGCGAGGTGGCGTTCCGTTGACCGCGCCGACGCCGAGGCAGACGCAATTCGCTATGAACGCCGCCGGCCCAATGAACCAGCAGGATGACCTCGCCAGCCTCAGCATCGATGTCGGCAATGACCTCTTGGATCAGCACGCGAACAACGCGCTTCTTCAGCCGTGCATCTGTGGTTGGGGCAGCCCAGACCGACTTCAAGTCGCCGGCCAACGTTGCAAATGAAGCGGCCGTGGCTTCTGATCGAGGCGGTTGTCGGCGATCGTGGGCAGCGATGCGCGCTTCCAACTCGCTGACCCGTGTCAATGCCTGGTTCCAACGCCGCTCCAGTTCCGTTGCCACCAGGCGGTTCGCCGGATCAATCGCGTCGTACTGACGGAAGGCACGGTCGGCAGCATAGCGCGTTGCTTCGAGGTCCCGGCTCAGGGCATCACGTACTTCGTCACGTTGGACGGCCGCTTGCCGCTCGGCTTCGATCGCCGCCGCGATCGCGCCGGGTTCGAGCACCTTGAGGATCGCCACCTCGGTAGCGTCATCGACCCGCAGTCCACCGAAGGCAATGCAGCGAGGCTCTGCATGATCGAGCCAGCCACGATTGCACGTGTAGCGGGGAATATCGTGCCTGGCGCCCGTGTAACGCAGCGTGAGCTTGCGCCCGCAGCGACGACATCGCAGCAGGCCCGCCAACAGCGCGTCACCATGCTTGGCGGCGCCGTGATGCCGGCTGCTCGGGATGTTGTCACTGACCATTCTGCGGATCGTCTCCGATCGCTCCCAATCGAGATAGCCCTCGTGTGCGTCGGGCTGCAACGCCAGCCACTCCTCGCGTGGCTTCCGGCGGCTCCTGGCGTGCGAGCGGATACCGTCATAGCTGGCGACGACACCGGTCTTCCCATAGGCGTAGGCACCACCGTAGATCGGGTTGGTGATCATTCGGTGGATGCTGGCGTAGCATGGTCGACGCCAAACGATGTCACCGTTGGCTGGCCGTGTCGGCAGATCCAGGTTGTGCTCGTGGAACCAAAGCAGCGCTTGGCGGGCGCTGCCGAGTTCGGTCACCTTGGCGAAGACCAAGGCGATTGCCTCCTGAACACGCCGATCCGGATCCTTCTCGAACCGATCGCCTGCCTTCACGAAGCCGATTGGTGCAGCCACGATCAACTCGCCACGGCGCGCCTTCTCATAGCGTGCTGACAGCGAGCGTTGTCGCAGCAGGTCGAGTTCGTACTCATTGAGGCTGCCCTTGAGCCCCAATAGCAGCCGATCGTTCCCCTGTCGTGGTGCATACACCGCCTCTTGATCGACCAGCACCGTGTCGACGACACGGCACATCTCAATCAGCTGCTGCCAGTCACGGCTGTTGCGCGCGAAGCGCGATACCTCCAGTGCTGCTACGGCGCCGACTTTACCCAGGCAGACCTCCGCCACCATGCGCTCGAAGCCGGCGCGGACAACACTGCCGGCGGCGGAGCGTCCAAGATCGTCATCGATGGTCTCGATCTGCCGCCATCCAAGGCTAGTGAGGCGATCGCGCATTGCATATTGCAATGCGCGGCTCTCTCGATTGTGCAGGACCTGGTGAGCTGAAGACTGACGGACATAGAGCATCGCCTTCCGCTCAAGGTGATGCGGCCCGATCTTGTCAGTCATCGCTCCGTTCTCCTGCAACGTACAGGCGCTCGGATCGCCGGTGTTCGCTCAGCAACTGCACCATAAGCTCGGTCACCGCCGACCGAGTCGCCGGCGGCAACTGACGCCATTGCGGCCCGACCGGTTGGTTGTCGAACAGACTGAATTGGACCACTTGAGGCTGTCGGCTTCTCGAACCGCGACGCTGGCTGGGCATCGGCGCTTCTCCGATTCTGGTGGCGAGAATTCCTCTGTGCACCAGAACCGGCAGCAATGATCACAGGCGGTGATAGCCTCAGCTCGATCAACAGCTTCCGCAGACTTTCAAGCGCCGCCAAGTGGGCCCGTGGCGAACTCGCCACGGTGATCGGCAGGCAAATTGCTCGATCAAACATCCATGCCGGCAATTCGAGCCAACGTCCGGATCCCGCACCGTCCACACTACACCGCAACGTGCCGGTCAGACCCTTCTCGACGACCTGATGAATGTGAACCGTCAGCCCAAACCAGGGATGCCATGGGTAGAGAACGTCCCGGCGCTCCGTCACATGGGCGTTCTGTTGTCGCCTTCTATAACCGACGGCGTCCCCATCAGGCGCTCGGCTGGCAGACGCCGGACGAGGCGTATTTCGGCACGATCGCGCCGGTTGCGGCAGAGGCAGCGTAACGCAATGACGGAGCAGGCCTGTGAATTTGTGGACAATCGGCTGCGCCGATGCCCGCCTGACCGCGCAGGCGCGGTCCCCTATGGACAAGCCGGGGAAAACGCCTTGCGTTTCCCCCACCTTGCCCACAGGTCGGCGGCTGCCCACAAGCTTCACAGCGCCACCGCAACATCAAGGATTGAATTTGATTCCGGGAAAGGTGCAACCCTTCAGCCGGCGACGGGCCTTAGCTTATTCTTCCCGGAACCTGTCCAAACAAGCGGGACCACCGCAGGTTTTCGATGCTGGAATACGACTTCAAAACCCTGTCGGTTAATCCGCAGTCCGTGTCTGGCGGAACGTGTCAACGACTTTGATACATCCGGGATCGGCATTTAGGCTTGGATCTTCAGCGTTGATGCTGGTGGATTGATCCAGGCAGCGGTTGGTTTGTCAGGCGGTGTTGGTGGTTTGTTGACGAAGCGCTCTGGGTTGTTGCGGAACGCGCGATCGAGTGTGTTCTGACGTGCGGCGTGAATGGCAGCGGTCTGACCGTAGTGGACCTGGTCCGGTGTCATCAAGCCGATCCCGGCATGGTGATGCTGCTGATTGTACCAATCGAAAAAGCGGCGACTGAAGCTTTTGGCGTCCTCGATGCAGCCGAAGCGTTGAGGGAAGCGCGGCTGATACTTGAGGGTTTTGAAGTGGCTCTCGGAGAACGGATTGTCGTTGGAGGTATGCGGTCTGTTGTGTGAAAGGGTGACGCCGAGGTCGGCAAGCAGCAACGCGGTAGCCTTGGCCTTCATCGGGCCGCCGCGGTCGGCGTGCAGGGTGAGTTGACCGGGAAGCACGTTGTGTTTCGCAATGGCATCATCAAACAACGGCCTGAACAGCGCGGCGCTCTCTGCATCAGCCACGCACCAACCCACCACGCGGCGACTGAAGATGTCCAGAATGACGTACAGATAGAAGTAGCTCCACTTCGTTGGTCCCATAAGTTTCGTGATGTCCCAGGACCAGACCTGGTTGGGCAGTTCGGCGATAAGTTCGGGCTTCCGGTAGGCGGGATGGCGGAGCTGCTCGCGGCGTTCGCGGACTTCGCCGTGTTGTCCAAGAATGCGATACATGGTGCGGATCGAGCAGTGGTAGACGCCTTCATCGAGCAGGCTGGCGTAGATTTCGGCCGGCGCCTGGTCTGCGAAGCGCGGCGCATGCAACAGCTCCAGTACCACCTGCTGTTGCGGATCGCTCAATGCCCGGGTCGGCTTCGCTCGCTGGCGGTCGATCGCCGGTGGCGCGGCCAGGCGGGAGCGGCGGCGCTGGACGCTGGCACGTGACACCCCAAGCGCGGCGCAGACCGCGGCGGTCATGCCGCGGGCGGGTGCGAGTGCAACGACAGCCTCGGTCAAGCTTCGCCGTCGCTGGGCGTCAGCGGGATGCCCAGCAGCGCCGCAACTTTTTTTTGGATATCGATGATGGCTTCGGCTCGCGTCAGGCGCAGTGCCAGACGGGCATTATCGCGCTGAAGTGCGGTCACTTCGGCTGAAAGCGGGCTCGGGTCGGTAGCCTTCGGGCCGCGCTTGCCGGGAACCAGTGCTGTGAAGGCCCCGGCGTCACGCTGCCGTCGCCAGTCAGTGAGAGCCGATGAGTAAAGTCCCTCGCGACGTAGGATCGCGCCGATACCACCGGGCGCCGTGGCGCGATCGGTCTCCGCCAGGATGCGTAGCTTGTCCTGCGCAGTGAACGTCCGGCGGCGCGGACGGTCCGATAATTCGGGTGATGGCGAGGCTGGCGCTGTCACCACCGTCGGCCTACGGCCTCCGCTGGCGGCAGCGCCAGCCTCGCCATCAGGTGTCTGCTGCATGGGCATGTGCGAGATCATCCTTCCGCGCCCTCAAGTCTAAATTCCCGGCAGCGCCATGTCTCATCTTCATTGGCACGGAGGGTGGTGCATCGCCCATGCCAAACCCCTTATGCCTGTGGAGCTCGATCCTGACCGATCAAGGCATCTTCGAGACATTTAGAGCCTAACCCAAAGCCTACAACCTAGCGAGGCGTCCGACGGCGGGTCAGATGCTGCGATTGTGACGAAAGACGCCGAGCGCACCGGCGAGGGGCCCGGGGCGGGCTGCCGCGGCCCGGGCACCTGGCAGCGTCTAACTGTGCAAGTGCCTCGCTATCGAGTCTATCGTTTCCACTCCCATGCACTTTGATCACCCGTGCAGCTTGTTTGCGGTCTCCGCAATCTTGCGGCCCTGGTAGCGGGCTCCCTCGAGCTCGTTCGCGGTGGGAAGTCTCGAGCCATCTCCGCCTGTGATCGTCGTGGCACCGTAGGGCGACCCACCAGTAATCTCGTCAAGCGTCATCTGTCCGGCATGGCCGTAATCGAGGCCGACCACCACCATGCCGAAGTGCAGGAGATTGGTGATGATCGAGAATAGCGTCGTCTCTTGCCCGCCGTGTTGCGTGGCGCTCGACGTGAACGCGCCGCCGACCTTGCCGTGCAATGCTCCGCGCGCCCAAAGTCCTCCGGCCTGGTCAAGAAAATTGCCCATCTGCGACGGCATTCGCCCAAACCGGGTGCCGGCCCCGATGATGATCGCGTCGTAGGCAGTGAGATCATCGACCTTTGCGATCGGCGCTACCTGATCGAACTTGTAATGCGACTTGCGAGCGATGTCCTCGGGCACCAGCTCCGGCACGCGCTTGATGTCGACATGTGCGCCGGCCTGCTGCGCCCCCTCAGCGACCGCATTCGCCATCGCTTCGATATGGCCATAGGCAGAGTAGTAAAGCACCAGAACTTTAGACATGAGCTTCTCCTCAATCGCTTTGTGTGTGGAAGCCGGGCGGCGAGCCGCTCCTTCAACCAGCTGTGATCCTCGATCCCAGGCTTGTTGAATGGCCGGCGTTCGATCATCGGCGCTCTTCGTTCGTCGGGACAGCTATGGACACAGCGGGGCATTAGAAATAGAAACTTTCGAAACTCATTGTTTCAGATTATATCCCATGGCCAACCTGCCGGACTTCGAGGGGCTGGCGATCTTCGCCAAGGTCGTTGAGGTTCGCTCCTTCGCCGGGGCGGCGGCGGAGCTGAATATTTCCAAAGCCACCGTCTCGAAAGCCGTCAGCCGGATCGAGGCGCGGCTCGGCGCGCGGCTCATCAACCGCACCTCGCGGCAACTCGCGCTCACCGATGCCGGACGGCAGCTCGTAGGCCGTGCTGCAAACATTCTCGCAGAGGGCGAAGCAGCCGAGGACGCTGCACTCGCGCAAGCAGCGGTGCCGCGTGGATTGCTGCGCCTGGCCGCACCTATGTCCTTCGGAGTGCTCCACATCGCGCCCCTGTTGCCGGAATTCCTTGCCACCTATCCGGAGGTGTCTGTCGATCTGCACCTAAGCGATGCGATGGTCGACCTCATTGGCGAAGCGTTCGACGCGGCGATCCGCATCGCCATCCTGCCCGACTCCTCGCTCGTTGCGCGTCGGCTCTGCGGGATGCAGCCCTATCTGGTCGGCGCACCCGCATACTTGAACAAGCACGGCAGGCCGAGAAATCCAGCTGACCTCGCCGAGCATCGCTGTATCGGTTACAGCTATACAATGACGCCCGAAACTTGGCGCTTCACCAAGAACGGCAAATCCGCGACAGTGCGGCCATCGGGTCCGCTGCGCGTCAATAACGGTGACGCGATGTTGCCAGCCCTGCTTGCCGGGACCGGCGTCGGCATTCTCCCAGAATTCATTTTGCGCGACGCGCTCACTGCTGGCCGGCTGGAACGACTGATGCACGATTGGTCTTTGCCAGCCGCTGCAGTCTACTGGGTCGCGCCGCCCGGTGGACCGCGGCCCAAGCGGGTCGAGGTGCTCGCCGATTTCCTGGTCGAAAAGCTCGCCCGACACACAGAACGCCGAACGACGGCGCCGTCCACGAACGTGCCGCCGGCCGCCGGCAAAACCAAGCGACGATGAAGCTTCGGAAATCGTCAACATCTCACGGTAGTGTCTGGCTGCCTGGTGTGAGCGAAATCTGCTTTCGCTCTGAAGTCGATCGTCGTCGCCTACAGCTTCTGAAGCTCCTCTTGCTGTGCAACCGGTGGCTGCAACGTGTGAATTGCAAAAGATTTGGCTCCGGATCGATAGCGGTTGAATGCCGTTCGGAGGCATATGTCTGCCCTTCGCTGGGGTTGATCTGGGAGTGGTCCGTCAGTTCTCGGCCAACTCTGGTGCATTTGACAGTGCTCGGCCCAGCGTATGAGAAGGGTCGGATGGCCGAGCAGAGTGATGCAACAACCGCCAGTGAACTGGCGGAGGTGCAGGCCGATGCCGGCGGACAGAGCACGGACGCGTTGCGACAGGTCATCGTGGGTCTGACGGAACGCTCACCTGGCATCTTCTATCTGCTGCAAGGCGCCGACGGTCAGTTGTCTCGCTGCTACGGCGCATGATGCGGCGTCGTTCGAAGCCGGTGCACTTGGTGCTCGATGGGCTCCCCGCGCACAGGACCACACTGGTGAAGACCTATGTTGCCTCCACGAAGGGAATGCTGACCCTGCATTTTCTTCCTGGCTACGCGCCTGAACTGAACCCCGATGAACTGGTCTGGAGCCACATGAAACGCACCGGGGTAGCAAGAGCACCGCTGCGGCGAGGCGAAAAGCTGCAGGCGAAGATCGAGGCGCAACTCAGCGCCATCAAGCGCATGCCTGAGTTGATACGGTCATTCTTCAAGGCACCAAGTGTCTCCTATATTACCGACTTGTGAGTAATGGTCGCTTGCGCCCGGCTAGGCTGCGCCTCCGATCGTCGGCATCAGACCGGAGGTGTTGGTTCCGGCGGCGGTGGCGGGTCGTCGGGTAACGGGATGAATTCATGATCATCGTCAGGCGGCAATGCCATCCGTCCGGATTTCCAGTCGGCCTTTGCCTGTTCGATCCGCTCTCTACGCGAGGACACCAGGTTCCACCATATGTGGCGCGGGCCGATACTGGCGCCGCCGAGCAGCATCACGCGCGCCGGCGCGTCCTCGGCGGCAATTACTGGTTCGCCGCCATCCGCAAAGACCAGCATGCGCCCGGCTTCGTATCTCACGCCCTCGTGCGTAACACTGCCGGACACCACATATGCGGCGCGCTCGGCGTGGTCGGTCGGCATCGCGATTCTGGCACCGGCACCGAGTTCGGCATGCAGATAGAACAGCGGCGAAAAGGCTTTCACAGCGTTGTTCAGGCCGTAGGCGAAGCCGGCGATCAGGCGTGCCCAGACGCCGTGGTCCGACAGTTCTGGGAGCGCATCGGCGGCGTGGTGCGCGAAGGCCGGCGCAACCTCTTCGTCCTCACGTGGCAGCGCCACCCATGCCTGCATCCCGTGCATCAGACCGCCGCTCGATCGCAGCGGTGGGTCGGTGCGCTCTGAATGCACGATGCCGGAGCCAGCGGTCATCCAGTTAACCTCGCCAGGGCGGATCTTTTGGCTGACGCCGAGACTGTCGCGGTGATGGATCTCACCGTCGAACAGATAGGTGACCGTGGACAGGCCGATATGGGGGTGCGGTCGGACGTCGATCCCTTCACCAGAGCGAAAGTCGGCCGGCCCCATGTGATCCAGAAAAATGAATGGCCCAACCATCCGTCGGCGCGCAAACGGCAGAACGCGGCCGACTTCCAATCCGCCGCCCAGGTCCTTGCGCGTGCCTTCGATGACCAGATCGAGCATGTCCGCCTCCTTGCACCACAAGAAGAACCCACCGCGACGCAGTGGGCTCTCTGCACCTAGTCCGCGTCAACCACGACGACTTCTGCGTCTTCGATCCCGACGATCTCGACCTTCGCAACGTCCGTTATCGCCGCACCGTCGCGCGCCTCGATGCGCACCCCGCCAACCTCGACGGCACCGGTAGCAGGCACAAGGTAGGCGTGCCGCGTGGGATCGAGTTCGATCGTCACGCGCTGTCCAGCCTTGACAGTGGCTCCCATCACCCGCGCATCGGCGCGGATCGGGAGTGCCTCCGTGTCGGACGCGAACCCGCTGGCCAACGTGACGAACCGACCGGAACGGTCAGTCTTGGGGAACGGCTTGGCACCCCATGCCGGCTTCGCGCCTCTTTCGTTCGGCTCGATCCAGATTTGGAATATCCGCGTTGCCGTGTCTTCGAGATTATACTCGGCATGGCGCACGCCCGAACCCGCCGACATAACCTGGACATCGCCTGCCTCCGTGCGGCCCTCGTTGCCCATGGAATCCTTATGGGTGATCGCGCCCTCGCGGACGTAGGTAATGATCTCCATGTCGGCGTGCGGATGCGGAGGGAAGCCGGACTTCGCGGCAATCTCGTCGTCGTTCCAGACGCGCAGATTGCCCCAGCCCATTCTTTGGGGATCGTAGTAGCTCGCGAACGAAAAATGATGCTTCGCCTTGAGCCAGCCGTGATCGGCACCGCCCAGTTCGGCGAATTTCCTGCGTTCAATCATCGGAGTTACTCCTTCGCGGCATGCGAGGCGTGGTCCTCGATCACCGCCGCAAATGGTGATCGGCGATGGCATGCGAAAACAGAAAGGATGGAAACTCATCGTTGCCAATTTTGGTAACGCAATTCTTGGCGCCGTCGCCTGCACGCGCCAGCCCTTGTCCCTGCCTGACCTGGAAGCCTGGGCGATCGTTGCCAAGGTTGCCGAAACCGGCTCCTTCGCCGCGGCCGCCGCGGATCTCGGCCTGTCTGGACCGACGGTGTCGAAGGCAATACAGCGGTTGGAGACTCGGCTGGGTGAACGACTGATCCATCGCACATCGCGCCGCTTTGCGCTGACAGAGGCTGGACGCGTCCTGGCGGTGCGCGCGGCCCGCATCCTGGCTGAGGGCGAGGCAGTAGAGGCCGAAGCCCACGCTGCGTCTGCAGTTCCACACGGCCGGGTGCGCTTGGCCGCACCGATGTCGTTTGGCGTGCGCCATGTGGCACCGACGCTGCCAGACTTTCTGTCGGCCTATCCCGAGGTCGTCGTAGAGCTGCAACTCGATGACCGGATGGTGGATCTGGTTGCCGGCGGTATCGATGTCGCATTGCGCATCGCCGATCTGCCCGATTCCAGCTTGGTTGCGCGTCGGCTGTGTCCAGTGCGGCGCTGGGTGGTCGGTTCGCCTGACTACTTCGCGCGGCACGGCACACCCCTTCGACCGCGGGATCTGCGGGAGCACGCGTGCCTGGGCTATGCCTATCTCGCAAGCGGCGAGACTTGGCGCTTTACCGATCCTGAAGGCGCGGAAGAAGCCGTGGCGGTGAAGGGCCCACTCTGCGCCACCAACGCCGAAGCGCTCGGCTCTGCGCTCGAAGCCGGGCTGGGAATAGCACTGCAGCCGGATTTTCTGGTCTGGGACGCGGTCCAGGAGGGAGGACTGGTAGCCGGTACTCGATAACTGGGCAGCACCGAAGCTCGCGCTGCACCTGGTTACACCGGCCGGCGGTCCGCGCCCTATCCGGGTCGCTGTGTTGCTGGAGTTTCTGACGCGGCGCTTCACGTCAGGCGTAGCGCCATGGACCATTGTCGCGCCGACTTTGAAGCGTGCGTGACGTTATTGCACTCCTCTCGCACCGGCGCGTTGGAGCAGCCGAATTGACGGTTAGTTCTGCCAATCGAGGACACTACCGGCGAGGAACTCGCGCAAGGCTGCGTCTCGCATCCTCTGCGCCCATGCCGGTTGTTCCATGCCGCTTGGCGGTCGCTCGAATGCAGACGTTCGGCCAAGTGCGGAGGTAACTGCTCGGATGCCTGCTGTGTGTGGCTGACAGTTGTTCCCGATTTGCGTGGCCGTTGACGCCAGGCGTCCGGACGGATCCGCCCAACATAGGGCGCAGCAGTCCTGTATTCCCGTCTTCATTCTGGACATCGTTGTCAGCGTTCTGCATCCTACAGTTTGAGGAGGCGATGAGGTGGAGAGCGGCAATGGACGTTGCAGACTGGCTGCGACAGTTGGGTCTAGAACGCTACGAAGCGTCATTCCGCGAAAATGACGTTGGTATTGCGGTTCTTCCCAGTCTGACGGCGGAAGATCTGAAGGAGATCGGCGTCGCCTCGGTCGGCCATCGCCGTCAACTCCTCGCAGCCATCGCGACATTGCGCGATAACGGGAATGCTCGCGGACCAACAATCAGCCCCGTCGACGATGTACCTCATAGATCCCCTCAACGTGCCGGCGAGCGCCGCCAGGTCAGCGTGATGTTCTGCGACATGATGAATTTCACCCAACTGTCGTCCCGCCTGGACCCCGAGGATCTAAGCAAGCTGATCCGCAGTTACCAATCCTGCGTGGCCACGGTGATCTCTCAATTCAACGGGTTCATAGCCCGTTATGTCGGTGACGGCGTGCTGATCTACTTCGGATGGCCGCAAGCCAGCGAGACGGATGCCGAGAGGGCCGTCCGTGCGGCGCTTGCAGTAATTGCGGAGATCGGTTCGGCCACAGCGCTCAGCGGACGCGTGCAGGTCCGTATTGGGATAGCGACAGGTTTGGTGGTTGTAGGAGAGCCGATCGGAACGGGCGAGGCACGACAGCAGACAGCGATAGGCGAAACCCCCAATCTCGCTGCCCGTCTGCAGGCCCTGGCCGGGTCGGACACGATCGTCATCTCCGAGAGCACACGCCGGCTGCTCGGAGATCTGTTCGAGTATCGCGATCTCGGCGCCATTGCATTGAAGGGCATCCCTGAACCTGCGCAGGCGTGGCAGGTGCTGCGCTCGAATGTTTTTGAAAGCCGCTTCGCAGCATTGCACGGACCGGTGCTCGGCCCATTGATTGGCCGCGACGAGGAGATCGAGCTGCTGCTGCGCCGCTGGGCGCGCGCCAGGGCCGGCGACGGCCAGGTCGTGCTGCTCTCCGGTGAGGCTGGGGTCGGCAAGTCGCGCATCGCCGCAGCATTGGAGGAGCGCCTCCAAGTCGAGCCGCATCTCCGGTTGCGCTATTTCTGCTCGCCCTATCATCAAGATAGCGCGCTGTTCCCGTTTATCGACCAGCTCGGCCGCGCCGCAGGTTTTGTGCGCGACGACTCGGCTGCGGCCAAGCTGGAGAAGCTCGAAGCGCAGCTGGCGCGTGCCGCCGCACCGGGCGAAGATGTAGCATTCTTTGCCGACCTGCTGTCATTGCCGGCTTCGGAGCGCTACCCGCTGCCGAGCCTCAGTCCGCGGCGGAAGAAGGAAAGGACCCTTGATGCGCTGATCCGGCAGCTAGAAGGTCTGGCGCACCGGCAGCCGGTGGTCACCGTCTTTGAGGACGCGCATTGGGCGGACCCAACCTCGCGCGAGCTGCTTGACCTCGCCGTCGAGCGGGTCGGTAGTCTCCCGGTCTTGTTGATCGTGACATTCCGCCCCGAGTTTCAACCACCTTGGACAGGCCAGCCCCAGGTGACGATGCTGGCGCTCAATCGTTTGAATCGTCGCGACAGGACCGCTCTCGTCGCGCAGACCGCTGGCGGCAAGGCATTGCCCGATGAGGTTGTCCGCGAGATTACCGATCGCACCGAGGGCGTACCGCTGTTCATCGAGGAATTGACCAAGAGCGTCTTGGAGAGCGGGCTGCTGCGCGAGGAAGGGGATCGCTACGTACTCGACGGCGCGCTGCCGCCATTCGCAATCCCAACCACACTGCACGACTCGCTGATGGCGCGGCTCGACCGCTTGGCCTCGGTGCGGCATGTTGCACAGATCGGTGCGGCGATCGGACGCGAGTTCTCATACGAATTGTTGCGTGCGGTATCCCGCCTTGCCGAGGACGAGCTGCAAGCCGCTCTGGCTCGCCTCGTCGCGTCCGAGCTGGTCTTCCAGCGGGGCACGCCGCCTGACGCTGCCTACAGCTTCAAGCACGCGCTGGTTCAGGATGCGGCCCACGGCAGCCTGCTGCGCAGTGCCCGGCAACAATTGCACGCGCAAATCGCCGAAGCACTTGAAGCCGATTTCCACGAGCTGGTGGACAGTCGACCCGAGCTCCTCGCGCAGCATTACGCCGAGGCCGGGCTCGTCGAAAAGTCAGTCGCCTGCTGGCGCAATGCCGGTCATAGGTCTGCCGCCCGCTCCGCAATGGCGGAAGCGGCGGCGCAATTTCAAAAAGGGCTGGACCAGCTGGCGGTGTTGCAGGGTGGCCCGGAGCGCCAGCGCCAGGAGCTCGAATTTTTGAGTGCCCTAGGCGCGGTATTGGTCGCGGCCAAAGGCCAGGCCGCACCGGAAACGGGTCGCGCCTATGTCCGCGCCCGGGAGCTGTGGGAGCAGCTGGGTTCCCCCTCGGAGTTCCTTCGGGTTCCCTATGGGCTCTCTCTCTATCACGTTATCCGAGGCGAATTCGATTCGGCGCAGCGCTTGGCTGAAGATTTGCTGAATCTGAGCCGTCACCGCAATGACTCTGGTGGGCTCGTTCTAGGTCACTACGCCTGCGGCCGAACCCTGATGTTTGCTGGGAGACTTGTGTCATCCCGATCGCATCTGGAACGGACGCTTTCGCTTTATGATCCGATCGGCCATAGCTCATTTGCTCATCAGGCCGGGATCCACCCTCTGGTGGCATCACAAGCTAGTTTGGGGATCCTCCTATTTTGTCTCGGCTTTCCCGACCAGGCACTGGCACGGAGCAACGCAGCAATCGCGGAGGCTCGAAGGCTGCCTCATCTGCCATCTTTGGCTGCTAGCCTTGGACACAGCGCCCGGCTGCTTCTGCTAGTTGGAGATGCCGTAACCCTGGATGAGCGGGCGGGCGAGCTGATTTCGGTGGGTACCGAACAGAGTTTCCCTCAGATGCGTGCAAATGGTGTGACCTTTCGCGGCTGGGCCAAAGTCAAGAATGGCGATGTGGCAGAGGGAATCTCTCTCCTGCGCAGCGGTTCGACGGCTTACCGCGCCACCGGGGCCGAGACGTGGATGCCTCATGATACCGCCGTCTTGGCCAGGGCGTACGAGGTCGCAGGGCATATTGAGGAGGCCGTGACCCTGCTCGACGATGTTTTACAGACTGTGGAGAAGAAAGGGGGGCGCTGGCTGGCGGCTGAGCTGAACCGACACAAAGGCCAGCTGCTGCTGCGGCAGGGGCATTCCGAGGCCGCCGAGGAACTGTATCGCAAAGCCCTGAGCATCGCCACGGAGCAGGAGGCGAAGCTCTGGGAGCTGCGCGCCGCCGCGAGCCTCGCCCGGCTCCGCCACGACCAGGGCCGCGACAAGGAAGCGCGCGACATTCTCGCGCCGGTCTATGGCTGGTTCACCGAGGGCTTCGACACGCCCGACCTGAAGGAGGCAACAGCGCTGCTCCATACATGTGGTGCGTAGCGGCCGGCTGTTTCGTGGCTGAGGCGCCTTGGTCCTGAGCCTGATCTAGCAATGGTCGCTTCAGATCGGGGACTGCCATCTGGGAGTGTGCTGCTGAACGTCCGAGAAGGGTCGACGGTTCCCGTTTGCAATCCTATGACCGTTGTCGGCCAGCACCTGTCTTTCGATCGCCTGGCCCGAGAGTCGAACGGCTTCCGCCCACAGCGACCATTCCGCACTTCAGCGCGGCCACGGCTCAGGTCTTTCCACCTTCCCCGTCTTTCGCGATGTTGCTCAGCTGGAAGGGGGGACCAACAGTGACGACGACAACCCACAGCCTGTCGGTGGCGGTTGATGTTCTTCCTCATCGGGCCGGTTACATTCGTTATGTCGCTCGATCGCACCGCGATCGTGGTGGCAGCGCCGACCATCCAACATGAGTTGGCTTCACGCTGGTGCAGATGTCCTGGATCATCACCAGATTCTCTTGGACCTGTCCTACTCGCCGCAGATTCTGCCAACAACGCGAAGATGCCAACTCTTGCCTCAGCAAGCTAACGAGGATGTTTCCTCTGCCAACAACGTTTCCGTACTTGTCGGGAGTCAAGTTGTCGTGCGCGTCATATGAGCCGAGCCGAACGAAATACCTGTCAACCAAGACCTGCTTTGAGCCATCGATCTGAATTTCGCCGAGCCTGTTTCCGTACTTGTCCCGCAGAACGTCAACGCCATTCATAGCCGTTACACTCCCATTGCCCGGCAGGACCAGCTCGTTGATCGAATACTGGTCACGCCGGCACCATCTGCCAGTCAGAGTCTGGTGACGTCGCCGGTCATCGAGGCCTTGATCCTAGACACCGATGCTGGGGAAATCCCTGCCATTTTGGCGACCTGTCGCACGCCCTTGCCTGACGCTAGGAACTGCTTGGCCTTCTCAACCCGGCCACAGCGACCGGACCGGACTTCACACCTCGAGCGCCTGCCAGACGGCGAGACCGGCATCCGCAAGACCTGGATCCGCTTTCCGGATTCGATGCGCTCGATAACGAGCCCACACGGTGCCAACGAGAGGCCACGGCTCATGACGGCGATTCTCCTTCGAGATGCCGCTGTCGCGTTGGCTTGGAGTGACAAGGCCTTCCAACGAAATCAGACCATTCCGGTTGTTGCTAAAACGAGGAATTGCAGCTTGGAATGAGAAAACCCCACGTCGTGCTGCGTTGAACTGAGATTTTCCCCTGCACGTTGCTGCAACGTTGGCACAGGCTGAAGTGCCGCGCGACGGCGAAGAAAACTCCGCCTGGAAGGAGACTTTGGTCGCCCCGAATTCTCATTTATTTCCGGGCCGGCATTTCTCATTTCAAAAGGCAGTACCGGTCCGAACCGTCGCTATTCTCCCGTTGAACGCGATCAAATTACAGTAAGTGCCCCTTACGCAGCCCCGCGGCAGGGGTATCCAAAGGCTGGCGAGTTCAACGGGCTTGGGATAGCGCCTGTCAAGCTGCCACTTGGATGGCTCGGAGCCAACGGCGTCTACCTCGATCGCCTTCAGGAACCGTTGGCGCTCCTCTGGCTTTGACGCGAACCTTCACCCACAGTGCAAGCATGCGAACCTCCCCTCTGAGCACCTGGCGCGCGCCTCATCGGGCGATTGCCGGCAGCGACATGACCGTTATCGAGCTCGCGCTTACGCGAGATGTGAAGCGAGCCTGACGCGACTTTGTAGCACGAGCAAGGTCGTTCTCGCTCCATCTATCCGTGTCGGCCGCACGCGATCCACCGGTGCCGTCGGCCCGAGGTCGGATGTAGCATTCGTATAGGCCTCGTCATGTTGACCAGCCTAGCCTGCGTGTCCAATCGCGAGGCGGGCGGGCGACGTGACGCCGCCTCTTTGAGGCCCTAGCAACAAGCCCGTTGCCACGCCGTCGCGACAGGGGCTGCGTGCTGCCACGATGCTCTTCGTCGCCGTCACCGCGGCGCGAACCGGTCATGGTCGGATAGCAAATGCCGTCGATCCGTACGGCCCACCGTCCGGTCGACACGCGGGAACCGCTGTTGTCTTGCCAATGCCGCCTGACCTTCACCACTTGCGCTCTCCTGCTTGCCGTGCGGTCTCAATGGGCGGCAGATCGGCGCCAACCGGGTTCGGCCATAACGCCCGTTTTACTACGGTATAGGAATGAGATAGTATGCCAACGCAGCGGCACTGCGTGGCCCACGTGCTCACCGGCGGCACACGGCTCTGGCTCAAGAATTGAGCGCATGTGCGATCTCGCGACGCAAATGCTGTCCAGGCAAAGCCGAGGCATTTCGAGGGGTTGCGCCTGCGCCCCGGTTTGATCAACTATCCTGGCTGTTGCCTCCTTACGAGGAACTATGACCTCGAAACTCGCCATCACAGGTTTGACCCTCGCATTGTTGGCACTGCCGCCTGTCGCGCAGGCGCAGTGGGATCTCATAACTCCCGAGGAGGATGCGCGCGACCGCGCCGCTCCCCGTCTGCCGGACCCAAGCGATCTGCCTGCACCTCCTGTGATTGAATTGGTACGCCCTGCTGATATCTCCAAGCCAGTTCAGAATCCAATAGCAATCGAACTTCGATTTGCGTCCGGTTCCGGCCCGGCTATTGACATGTCGTCTTTCAGAGCGACGTACGGTTGGCTTGGGATCAATATCACCAGTCGGTTGCTGGAACACGCCACCAAGCTGCCGGATAGTCTCGTGGCTGAAAATGTAGACCTGCCGGTAGGTGATCACAGGGTGACGATTTCGATCGCCAACACGTCAGGCAAGACGGCGTCACGGACATTCCGGTTCTCGGTCGCCCGGTAGGGTCCTGGCGGCCGCGCATATCACTGTTTCTCGCACCACCTCTAACACTGGCGAGCGGGTGCTGGCTGAGCCGACGGCCGCAGCGGCTGTGGGCAGCAGCTCTACGAACGAAGGGGGCCGATAGCGATTGCGTCGGCGAGTTGAGTTAGCACCCCCTGCATCAAATTGACGACGTCTTGATCGGTTGCCACGGGCCCTCTGGCGACGAATTGAGCGCGCTGCCGGCGCGTGGGCCGAGCCGGATCGCGGGGCACGAGCGTCCAGTCAGCCTCCAATGTCGCCACACCGGCGCTGGTGATATCCAGCGTGCTGATCGTGACAGAAATCCTGGCATCCGGCGTCTCGATCTGTGCCTGGTCAGTGACCAACGCGCCCAGATGACGTGCGGCCAGAAGGCCGGTCAAATAGCGGGTAACACCGAGCGAGAGGCGCGTGGCCCAGCGTCCATGCGCGCTGCGCTGAAGCGTGCTCCCGTCCCGAACCAGGATATCCTGTGTATCTAGATAATCGGGAACCGACACTCGCCTGATCTCGATCACTATCGACCGTCGAGCCAGCGGCGCGGCCTGTGAAGGCAGGTCGGATGGCTCCAGCGTGTAAAGGGACAGCGGCGGGGAAGCACACGACGCGGTGAGCAATGCGAGTGCGACGAGCAGGGTCCCAGCGGCACCTCGATGCTTCCTCAGCAGTACGTGGCTCACGGACGGCGCCCTGTCAGGAGCAGTTGCGGATTACGCTCGACGTCGTTGGAAAAGCCTCGCAACGCCGCCGCAGCTGCAGCAAGATCGCGCAGCGTCGAATCGAGGTTGGCACGGGACTCTCCTCGGCTCGACGTCAGGCTCTTCAAGTCGTTCAGCATGTCATGGGCCTGCTGGACGGTCTGGTTGAAGGACGTCAGCAGCGCGTGGAGATCCGCACCACGCTGGCTCATCTGTTGATCGCCTGTGGCGACCAATTGCGTGACGTGGGTCAGAGTGTCGTCCAGCCGGCCATGCAGATCGGTGATCGCGTCGGCGGCAATATCGACTGCGCGAGTTGATCGTTCCGACGTTGTCTGTAGGCTGGCGATCAGCGTCGGCAGGTCGTGAGCCAACCTCTCGGACAGCTCGTGCATGCTCTGTAGTGCACCTTTGGCGTTGCCGACCAACTCGGCCAGAGGGAGCTGGCTGAGCTCTTCCTGGACTCGCTGCACCGTCGACAGCCGAGTTGGAATTTCCGGCAGGCCGGTGATGTTCGGGTGCAGGACTGGGGAAGATGACGGGTCGAAGTCGAGGTCGATCTGTGACTGGCCCGTCACGAAACTCTGCGCGATCAACTGTGCCCTCAGGCCGCGCGTCACGAGGGGCGGCAGCTCGAGCGTCTTACGAGCGGCACTGTCGTCTCCCACAACACGAACGCGCTCAGGCTCGAGCTGGAGTGTCACGGGGATATAGGCAGCCTGTGTCTGCGGATCGAATTGTAGCAAGATGCCTTCCACGGCGCCGACCCGTACCCCGCGAAACGTCACAGGAGCGCCAACGGACAGGCCGCTGACCGAACCCTGGAAGATAACCGCCGCCCGTACGGTCGGGTTGAACAGACGGAAATTGCCGAACAGGATGACGGCCCCCAGCGCCAGGATGAACCCGCCGAACACGAAAGCACCGATGGCCGTCTGCCTGTCCAGTATCATCGCATTCACCCTTTGTCGGCAACGGCGGTGTCGGCCTGCTCGCGCCGCATAAACGCCCGTACTTGCGGGTCGCTGCAGGTTTCTCGAAGCACAGATGGCGAGCCGTGCGCGATCACCGTTTTGGTCTGCGCATCGAGGAACACCCCGTCGTCGGCGATTGCAAACAAACTCGGTAGTTCGTGACTGACCATGACTATGGTGGCTCCGAGACCATCGCGTAAGTTGACGATGAGATCGTCGAGTTGGCTCGATGTAATCGGGTCGAGCCCCGCGGACGGCTCATCGAAGAAAAGGATGTCGGGATCGAGAGCTAGCGCCCGGGCAAGGCCAGCGCGCTTTCGCATGCCGCCGCTGAGTTCGGACGGAAGCAGGTCAACGGCATGCTCCATGCCCACGAGGCCAAGCTTGAGCATCGTCAGACGACGAATGGTGCTTTCATCCAGACTGGTGAACATCTGCATCGGCAGGGCGACGTTCAGGCCAACTGTCATCGCGCTCCAGAGCGCCGCGTTCTGGAACAGCACCCCGAAGCGCCGCCGACCGATCTCGGTCCTCAGCAATTCGCCGCCCGCCCAGTAATCCTCGCCCTCGACAAAGAAATGGCCGACGCGCGGTCGCAGAAGACCGATCATGGATTTGAGCACGGTGCTCTTGCCACAGCCGCTGCCCCCCATGACCGCGAAAATGCTGCCTCGCCGTACGTCGAATGACAGGTTCTGCTGAATAATTTTCGGCCCAAACGAAAGGGTCACGCCGCGCATGGACAATAACGGGATCTCATCCAGTGGCGTGCGGCGCGGATCGCTCATTCGTCAAATCCCTATCACATCCGCAGCCACAGCGAACATCGCGTCCATCGTGATCACGCCGACAATGCCGGCCACCACGGCCCGGGTGGCGGCCACGCCGACATCCGCAGCGCTACGTCCTGCCGTAAGGCCAATCCGGCAGCTTATCAGCCCGATCATGACCGCAAAGGCGATCGTCTTGATGAAGCCAAAAATGAATTGATCGATCGGCACTGCGTCGAGCGTTTGATGCAGGTAGCCTAGGGATGTGATGTTGAGCATCGAGATGGAGACCACAAAACCGCCGAACATGCCGACCAGGCATCCGTAAAGGTAAAGCAGCGGCATAGCGAAGACGAGGGCAAGGACCGATGGTAGAATGAGATAATCAGAAAGCGGAATGCCCACGACCTCGAGGGCATCGAGCTCCTCGTTGCCACGCATGGTCGCGATCCGCGCGGCGTAGGCGCCACCGGTGCGGCCAGCCATGACGATGGCAGTCATCACGGCGGCCATTTCGCGCACGACTGCAAGTCCGACCATATTCGCAACGAAGATATCGGCGGCAAATCGGCGGAGCTGCACAGCGCCCACGAAGGCAAGTATGGCACCGATCAGGAAATTGACGACGCTCACAATGACCAGGGCGGACGGTCCGGCAGCGCGCGTATTCGCGATCAGATCAACGGCGCGTATCAGCGCCTTCGCGACGATGGCGCGCAGACCACCTTTGGCGGTCCCTGCCAGTAACTGGCTGACCGCACCGAGTTCGGAGAATACGCCGATCGTCTTGCCGCCCAGCCAGTTGAATGGCTGGAAGCCACGCCGCAGCAGTTTCTGTGGTTCGGAAAGCTGGTCGGGCAGCAGGTCCAACAGTTTGCGGGCGGCATCCGGTAAAGCACTGTCATCCACGGCGAGGTCCGCGTTCGCCGCGGCGCGCTTGACATCCCAGAGGAAAACAACAAACCCAGTATCCCACTTGCCCAGACTGACTGTGTCAAAGACAAGCAAGTCGCCGGCGCGACCGACGCGCAGATCACTCGTGGAGAATTCGGGAATACGTCCTGATTGCGCTATCCAGTCACCGCCAACTGCAAGTACACTGCGGCCCACGCTTCGGCGAAGCTGCCAATTCGGCGAGTGGTCTTTGGTTGCCGAGTGCGTCAACTCATTTGCCTCGAAGATTGATGCCGTTGCCTGCGCTGCCGCGACTTCGGGAACTATGCATTCCATCGCCGGTAGACGCCATGGCGTGTGCAGCCGTGCACAAACTCGGGCGGAAAGTGCTCGCTTACAGGCGAGCCCGGTCCGGTTACCGCTGCCTCAGAGCGGTGCGGCTCGACCTTGGCAGCCGAGTTACCTTCCTTTCACTGGGATAAGCAAAACCAGCCATGTACCGAAATGGCTGCGCATCCGGCGGGGGTGCCGGTGCCACCCTGGCACGGGTCCGTGAGTTGGGACGCAGGTACTGCCCCCCTTCGCGTATAGGGGTCTGACCAGCACATTTGCCTATCCTCTGAAACCCCCATGCAAATCGACCCCTCGGCCGCGCCCCGTTCGCCGGGGCATCCGTTGCCCGAGATACGTGGCCTGGCGCGTGATGTATTGGCCGAGTTGAGCCGAAGCTTTGCCCGGCTCTACGGGAAAGACGGCCGACCATCGGTGCCGTCGGAGCAGTTGCTGAGCGCCCTGCTGCTTCGGCGCCGCCGCTCGGAGCCCAATGATCCAGCATCGGACTCATCCGGGGAGTTCGTGCTTTTGGTCGCTCAAAGCGTGGTGTGTTGCGGATCTCCGCTTTGTGCAAAACGCGCGACGTATCGGTGGAGATACCCAATCGCCATTCTGTCAGCTATGGGACCAAGCGAGCCCGCAGCGCGGCGTATTCCTTCGCCGAGATCGAGCCGCTCAATTTAAGCCGGTCGAGCTTCTCAAGTTCGTCCGCGACGCTGAAGCCTACCAAGTGGCGCAATTCCTCACGCGCGTGTTGGGTACGTGCCTGGTTTCGCTCGGCCATGCCTCGTCCCTGTGTCAACAGGTAGGCGAATATGCCGATGTAGGGTAATACGATCAGAAGGATCACCCAGAGCACCTTGGTGAACCCGGACACGTCAGGACGGCGGAACAGGTCGCTGGTAATCGTGATCAGCAACCAGAGCCACAAGATGAACATGAAAACAGTGAAGGCATCAGCCACGAAATTCGTGAATGTAAAACCCCCGTCAAACAGCATGAGCGCTCTCCGACATTTTAGGCGACATTTCCCAGGTGGCCGACGGCTTTGCAGACGGTAGTCGTCGCCAGAGGTTGGTGGCAACGATTTTGTTGCTCAGAATCCTGCAAACACCCGTACTGCGGGGCGCTGATGACCAAGATGCGTCTCCCGATCCATAGCTTGGCATTCGGATGTACGCCCAGAGGCGAGGCGTTGCTGGGCCGGCAAGGCTTGAAGCAGGAAGCGGCCGCTGGTGCAGCCGATTCACCCGGTCAACAATAATCTGCGGAGGAACGCCGAAGTGCCGCGTCCAGAGACGCCGGCTGGTTCACGGTGGTTGCGGACAATGGGCGCGTTGATACAATGAACACTACTCGGGGGATACGCCTTGGCAACAATGATCTCCATCCTTGGTGGAGTGGGCCTTTTTCTTTTGGGCATGGCCGTGATGACCGACGGCTTGAAAGCACTCGCTGGCTCCGCTTTGCGCGGAGTGCTGGCGAAAGCGGCCGCGACGCCCATGCGCGGCACAATCTGGGGTGCGATCATCACCCTCCTTGTGCAGTCCTCCAGCGCCACGACCATGACTACCATCGGCCTCGTCAGTGCAGGACTGCTGACATTCCCTCAAGGCTTGAGCCTTGTTTTCGGAGCGAATATCGGTACGACCGGAACGGGGTGGTTGGTCGCGCTGTTGGGCGTCAGGATTTCACTCACCGCCGCAGCGCTGCCGATTGTCTTCGTGGGAGCACTCCTCAAACTCGTGGGTCGAGATCGCTGGGCAGGTGCGGGCAGCGCGATTGCGGGCTTTGCGTTGATCCTGGTTGGTCTGACAACGCTGCAACAAGGCATGGGTGGATTGGCCGAGCAACTGAACCCCGCGGATCTGCCCAGCGTCATCGGCGAGGCCGGCGTGGCGTGGTGGTCTGGAATTTTGGGCGTCCTGGTGTTGGTACTGGCTGGGATCCTAATGACGACGGTCATGCAATCTTCGACGGCCGCGATCGCCGTTACGCTATCTGCCTTGTATGCCGGTGCGGTCGGGCTGGATCAGGCTGTGGCGCTGGTCATTGGCCAGAACATTGGCACAGCGACCAGCTCTGCGATGGCGGCCGTAGGCGCAAGTAGCACGGCGAAGAGACTGGCTGTGGCGTATATCGCGTTCAAGCTAGTGGCCGCCGTCGTGGCACTGCTACTTTTCCTTCCGATCGTTCGGCTCATGACTCGAGCGTCGGCGAATGTCGACGCCGTCACACTCCTGGCAATTTATCATACAGGGTACAATGTCGTTGGAGTCGCAATTCTGCTGCCTCTGATCGTTCCCTTCACCAGGATGATTGAGCGCTTCGTGCCAGAGCGGGGCAATCCGCTTACTTTAGGCCTTGATCCCGCGTCACTGACCTCCTCCATCGTCGCCGTGGAGGCCGGCCGCCGGACAGTGGCTCGCGTGCTCGGATTGCTTTGCTCGTCCGCAGCTAGCTGGCTCGAGAGCACCCTGCGAGGCGGCGAAGCCGCGTACACCATTGATAATGCGACGTTGCATCAGACGTCGGATGCATTGCACGCGACGCGTGAGTTTCTTTCACATGTGACCGACCAGTTGCCGTCGGACGAGGAGCAGCGGTGGTTCATTAGCACGCTGCACGCCCTGGAGCACACAATTCGATTGGCCGACGCGATCGAGGAGAACGTTAAGATCGAGCCGGGAACGGACGACGTTGATGAGCGACGCGCCGTCGAACTATGCGCGAAAGCCATGCGAAGCGCGTCTTCGATTGCCACTCTCCTCGTGCACTCGCCCGTGCCGAAGAGTGAGGAGCCTCGGCCCACCGAGCAGTCGGCTCCGTTCGGCGTAGGTTCTGCCGGAACGGATGCATCGCCGGCGCCCGATCAGGCGATCGCATGCCTCGAACACTGTTCGACTGAACTGGCCGACCTGCTGCCGTTACATCGCCGCGCAACGCTCGATGCGGTCGCGTCCGGCACGCTGACTGCAAATGACGCCATTGGTCATGTCGA